>NZ_PVYW01000013.1 GCF_003001675.1 Cohnella sp. SGD-V74
CAATCGTTGCCGAACACGTGCCGAATGCATCAGTCTTAATACTTAGCCTACGCCAGCTCCCACTGATCTCAAGGTGGGGGCTATTTGACGCTTACGCTGATGCTGATAATCGTCCAGAACGAAGTAGAACACATAGTTCAACAGCGTAAGCACCGCTTGGAATTTCTGTTCAGGCTCCAGCGGCGTCGATTCCACGCAGAGCAGCGTACGATTGGTGAAACGGATGTAGTCCGGCTCGTGAGGCAGCGTCAGCATCATAAGCTGCTTGGAGCAGGTTTGTTCACGAATGACCCGCAGCTCATCGAGATGGGCAGCTACATTCTGCATGTGACGTTCTTATCCTTGCTCATTACGGGAATGACCACGTTGTTTACGGGAATCTTCCAGGCCACAGCGCAAGGAACCGCCGCGTTTGTGATGTCGATTATCCAAGGAGTTACCTTGATTCCCGTGCTCTATATCGCCAACCAAATAAACGGCTTTCACGGGGTGGTCTGGTCGCTCGTCATCGCGGACGCCGTCGCATTCCTGGTCGGCGCCGCTATGCTGTACGTTCTTCGGAACAAATTGCAGCCGGAGTTGGAGGCTTTAGTTCAGTAGAGGACATGATGGCCTAACGAATTCATATTTCACAGGATCCGTAATCGATCGCAACAAGTTCGCAACATCAGGCTGTTAGACTGGAAAAATGAATTATGCAGTAGAAGGAGGTTAGGAGAATAGAAGAAGCAAAAAAGCATAAAAAGCTTATCGTCGTTCTGGCCGTCATCGCATGCATCAGGCCGATCATGAGCATAACCGGCCTGTCGGAGCAAATCGGCCAACCGGTCGCGAGCCTCTCCGCTACAGCGATCATTACGCTTGTCTGGATCGCGGCAGTCGTATACGCTCGCGTTCGCCAACCGATTGTCGTTCTGATGTTCGCCGGCATCGCCTACGGTCTGTTGGCCATTGTTCTCAGCGCCATTCTATCGCCGATTCTGAGCGGCCAACTGCAGGGGCCGATCTTGAACCCCTTAGCCATCGTCAGCGTGCTTGTCACCAATGCGATATGGGGCATCATCGCCGGTCTTCTAGCTCTCGTTCTAACACGTCTTCGCCGATCGTGATCGCACATCGGGCGATCCATATGGGGAGGGGCGAACTCCCCGAGACCTGATACAGTTCCTTCGCATCGAGTTATGAATCAGCCGATATTAACGGGATAACCGGCAGGACGATCCTCACTTGCGTGCCTTGACCGACGACGCTCTGAATATCGACTCCGTAATCTTTGCCGTAATGCAGCTTGATTCGCTCATCGACGTTGCGTATGCCGTAACCGATCTTCTCCGTTCCCGCCCCCAGAATGGCGTTGATCGTCTCCTGCTTCATGCCGAGCCCGTTGTCGCTGACCGTCATGACGATCGTATCGGACTGGCGCTCGATCCGGATATCGATCGAGATCTCATCATCGTACCAAGCATGCTCCAGCACGTTCTCGACAAATGGCTGCAGAACGAACTTGACCGTCTCGTAACGCTCCGTTCCCGGTTGGATATCGATGCTCGTGAGAATCCGGCTTGCGTATTTGATATTCTGGATGTTGAGGTACGATTCGATAATCTGGACTTCCTTCTCGATCGAGATGAGCATCTCTCCGCGATTCAGCGTCAGCCGGTAGAACTTCGCCAGCTCCCGGATAATCTCGTGCAGCTTGGCGATCTCCCCGAGCTTCGCCATCCGGCTGATGGACGAGAACGTATTGTTCAGGAAGTGCGGATTGATCTGAGCGTGCAGAATTTGCAGCTCCGCCTCCTTCTTCTCCAGCTTGCTCACGTATACTTCGTCGATCAGTTGCTGGGTTGTCGCCGCCATATCGTTGAACGACTCCGCGATATCGGCGAATTCGTCCCTTCCCTTGTATCCGATTCTCCGCCCGTAATCGCCCTCCTTGAAAGCCTGCAGCGAATGGATCAGCTTCATGAACCGTTTGGAAAACATTTTCGAAATAAACAAGCTGGCCAGTGTCAGCACAACGATGCTGAGCAAGCATACGAACACGGTTAACGTCTGCACCTTCTGCAGCTGTTCCCGAATCGAATCGACCGGAACAAGCGCGACTACCGTTGCGGGAATGTCGCCGAGGCTCTTCTCGATCCGGATGTAGTCCGTTTCGTTGATCTCCCCGCGCTCTTCCTCGCCTTCGGCCGCCTCGTCCGGATACAGCCTCCCCCCGCCGCCGTCCAGGACAAATAGCCGCGAGTTGTCGCCCAGCTCGCCAAACGCAGTGCCCTCGAACAGATCCTTCAGCTTGACCGACACGCGTATGAGACCGATTAGCTCGAACGTATCGTAATTGATCAGCGGCCTCAGCAACGAGATATACCCGTACTTCTTGTCCAACTCCACCTGTCTCCATTGAAAATCGACCGGAGAAAGCTGCAGCGACTCCCGAAACCACGGTTCCCCTTCGACCCGGCTCGCGTGCTTGATTTCGTACTGACGCTCTCCGGCTTCCAGCACCTGCTCCGTCTCCAGGTAGTACACCTCGCCGATCGTCGGATTGTTCAGATAGACGGTCAGCCGCACTTTGGATTTCGGAAGCTGAGAGGCCGCCTCCAGCCGCGGCAAGATGTATTGCGTCGTAATTTGATGGCGTTCCCAATCGAGAAAATAACCCGAGAGGTAACGCGACAACGTCTGGTCCGAATAGACCGCTTCGGCGCTTCGGCTCACGTCGTCCACGCGAAACTGCATATTGTTCGCAATCTGATGGACGGCCACGTCCAGGTTGTCTCTCGTGTTCTGCTCGATTTCTTTCGAAGAAGTCAGGTATGCGTAAGCGCCGATCACGATGACCGGAATAAGCACGAGAATCAAATACGATGCGAGAAGCTTGTACCGGATCGGCACGTACTTCGACTTGGTCGCTTGGCTCAATTCGCTCATCGTCGTCTCAGCCCTGCTTTCTGTAGTCTCCCGGCGTCATGCCGAACATTTCCTTGAAGGTGCGGTTAAAATACGGCAAGCTGCTGTAGCCGACCGCTTCAGCGATTTCGTATATTTTCATCCGAGGGGATTGCAGCAGTTCCTTGGCCCGTTCCAGCTTCTCCTTCACGATGTAATCGTTGAAGCTCATGCCGACCTGCTCCTTGAACAAATAACCGAAGTGATTCGGCGAATAAGCGAAATGGGTGGCCGTTTCCTTCAACGTGATCATCTCCGACATCCGGGAACGAACGTAAGCTTGAATCTCGGGAAACAGCCGCCACTCCTTAAGTTGCTTCCTTCTATACAGTGATTCGGAAACCTCGAAGGCGGTGCGCCGCAGCCAGGATTTCATATCCTCGATCGTCTCGATCGTCTCCAGATAAGCCAGATTATCGCCGCCCCATTCCGAATAGCCGGACAATGTCGATTGCAGCGATTCGCCGTTCCCGTTCAAGTAGCCTTCGAGCCTGGAGAGAATTTGCATAGAGAATAGACGCACTTTGACCGGCTCCGAATAACGGTTGACCGTGTCGAACAGATCGTCGATTCGGTCGCAGATCTCCACAAGTCCGTACGAGCTAATCGCCACGAACAATTGATCGAGTATCGCGTTGACATCCTTCGTATCCTTCACGATGACCTGTTCCAGCGCGCCGGGCTTAATGAGCCTGTCCTTGCCGAGAAACATCTTGCATCCGATCAATTCCTTCGCTTCGCGAAACGATTCGTGCAATTCGGAGAGCGAGGCGGCGCTGGTGCCGTATGCGGCGGTTGCGGTATAGACTTCATTGCTCCGGATTTCCCCCAGCAGCTCCTCCATCCGCGCATCAAGCCGTTCTGTATCTCCGCCGGCATAGATCAACGCGATCCGATTCTGCGCCAGCCGGCACTCCAGACCCAGCTCGTGCTCCGCCGCGAAGGCTTCGATCCTGCCCAACGCTCGGTCGAGCGCGTCCGCCTGCCGGGCCCCGCCTTGCATGCTTCTCGCATTGTCGATCTCGATCACGGCGGCGTGTACCGTCCCTTGCGGCAGCTTGATCGGATATTGAGACAGGAAAGTATGAATGGTGGCATCGTCGATCGTGCCTTCCAGCAAATGACGCAGAAAGTCCTGCCGAACGAAATCGAAATCCACCAGATCAGGCCCGGCAGTCTTGCGCGTCCGATTGTCCAGCTCGGCCACGACTTTGCGCAGCAGGTCCGTCACTTCATCATCGTCGACGGGCTTCAGAATGTATCCGTCCGCTTTTAGCTGCAGCGCGCCTTTGGCATATTCGAAATCCTGGTATCCGCTAATGAAGATCGTCTTCAGCTCCGGCTGCCGCTGCAGGCACAGCCGCGTCAGCTCCAGTCCCGACATAACGGGCATTCGGATGTCGGATATGAGAATATCGACTTCGTTGTCCTGAACGTAACCGAGAGCCGCCAGCGGTTTGTTGGCGCTGAATACGATTTCGATGCCGAGTTCCTCCCACGGGATGAGCTGCTGCAAGCCTATCAGATCGAATTGTTCGTCGTCTACCAGGACCGCTTTGTACATGATTAATCTCCTTAGCGTCGAACTTAAGCTGCGATATATGTCTAAAGAGGATATACGTTAAGTATATCCTCTCCGGATTCAAATGCCTTTCTTATTTTAATCCCATGATCTTCAGATTATCTTGCCACTTGGCCGTCTTCCAGTCCAGCAGCTTCTGATATTGCAGCTTCTCCGCTTCCGTCTTTGCTCCTTCGATAATGTTCAGTACGGCCGCATCATTCGAAGCGAAGACGATTTTCGAGATGATTTGCTTCTGATGGTCCTTGAAGCGCTGCTGAATAATCCCCTCGTCGCTATCCGGAGCCGGATCCAGGTTGGAGAACTCCGTTACGTTTCTCGTCGTCTGGAACGATACCGTATATTGCGCGATCGTCGTCCAATCCTGCGCTTCTTCCGGAAGCAGCTGCTCGCGCTTCGCTTTCGTCGTATCGACGTACACCGTATTGCCATACCAGTTGAACTCGCCGATCTTCAGCTCGTCGTACGCTTTCGGATCGCGATTTTTGTATGCGTCGTTCGGTACCGGCACGCCGTCGACCACTTCGTCGTAGAACAGTCCCGGAGGTCCGAAGAAGAAGATTTGTTGCCCTTCCTCGCTGATCGCCCAGTTCATGTAAGCGAAGATCGCTTCCGGATCTTTGGCGTTCGTCGTAATGACGTTTACGTTCCAGCCCAGCGTATTATAGCCGCCCGGATATACTTTGTTTTTGTCCACGCCGTCCTGATGGAACGGCCAGATCACGTCATATCCCGCTTCCGGATCCGCAGCGCGAAGAATGTTGTTCGCTTCCCGCCCGATGCCTTCGACAACGGCGTCGAAGGCGCCGAATACGGCGATCTTACCGTTATTAAGCTTCTCGAGAACTTGGTCGCGCGTCTGCGTAAACGCGTCTTTCGAAGTCAGTCCGTCGCGGAACAGGCGGCTTGCGAATAGCGCCGTGTCGACGAAACCCTGGTCCTCGTAGATCGACTGGAACTTGTCGTCCTGCGGCACGCCGTTGCCGACGAACATCGGCGTGCGGCCGTCCGCCGAGCCGCTGTACAGCAATCCGAAAAGTTGCGATTCGCCGTCGCGCACTTCGCCGAAATCAATCGGCACGACATCGGGATATTTCTCTTTGACCTGTCTCAGATAGTCTTCCAGTTGGGACCAGGTTTCCAGTTGCGGAGAGCCGAGCTCTTTATGAATTTTACGATTGATCAAGTAGGCCGCATTGCCGTTGCCTTGGTCTCCGTTGATGAACCAGTTCGGAACTTGATACAACTTGCCGTCTTCGCTGCGGAGCATGTTGAGCGTTTCTTCCCCGATCGTCTGTGCGAACTCCGGATATTTCTCCAGATACGGATCGAGCGCGACGAGCTTGCCCGCACTGACCAGACGATCCACGTCCTTGCCGCGATCCAGCACGATCGCGTCAGGCAGCTGATTGGAGACGATCATTGTGTTCAGCTTATTCGCCGCCGCGCCGTTCGATTGAATCGGCTCCATGACGACGCCCAGATTTTCCGTGATCCACTGTCCATGCGGGCGCTCCTCCCAAGTCGGGGCCGTATACCAGTCGTAATGGACGTATTGTGTGAAGGTAACCGGTTTCACCTTGCCGCGAGGCGTTCCGTCGCCTTCCGGAGCCTTGCTCTCCGCCGGACTTGCCGAACTTTCGCTCGCAGGCGGCGCAGATGACGCCTGCCCCCCGTTTCCGCTTCCTTCGTTATTGCTAGAGCATGCGGCCAGGACAAGCGTTAATGCAAGCGTTAATGCAAGCAGACCGTACAACGATTTGTTTACCCTTTTCATTTGTCTTCTCCTCTCGAACATGTATTCGATATGTTATAAGCCAACCGACGCGCATCGCCAGCCGCCTGTACAACCAAGGTTTTTCGCTCTGCTGCCTATTCTTTCAGAGAGCCGATCAGGACGCCTTTGACGAAATACTTCTGAAGGAACGGGTAGACCATGAGAATCGGCAGCGTCGCGACCATCATTGTCGCCATCTGCAGCGATTTGACGGTGACCGAATTGGCCACCATGCTCGCCGCATGCGAGTTGAGATTGCTCATCAGCGAAGCCGTCGTGCCGGCGTTGATGATCTGAACGAGCAGCGTCTGCAGCGGGATCAGGTCCTGCGTGCTGATGAAGATCGCCGGAATGAACCAGTCGTTCCAGAGGAACACCGCGGTGAACAGCGACAGCGTCGCGATCACCGGTCCCGACAGCGGCAGCACGATTCGGAAGAAGATTCCGAAGTTCGACGCGCCGTCGATCTTGGCCGATTCCTCGAGCCCGTCGGGCAGACTCATGAAGAAGGTACGGAAAATAATCATATTGTACACGCTGATCATCCCGTGCATCACGAGAAACGCGAACGTATCGTACAACTGCAGGTTATAGACGACAATAAAGTAAGGAATGAGACCCCCGTTGAAAAACATCGTGAAAACAGCCAGAATCGTGTACGTCTTCTTAAATACGATGCCTTTCTTGGACATCGCGTACGCAAACATCGACGTAAAGAACATAGCCAGTGCCGTGCCGACTACCGTGCGGACAATCGTAATGAAATACGCTTGGAAGATATGCTTTTCCTTAAAGACGATCTCATAGTTCTCGAACGTAAATTGCCGCGGCCAGAACGTAATGCCGCCGATCGCCGTGTCCGATCCGACATTGAATGAAAGCACTAACGAATTCCAGAACGGATAGAAAGTAATGAAAGCCAATATCGAAAGTAGAATATAGATGACGGTTTTCATGATTTTGTCGCCAGCGGATAGTTTCATCGTCTCACCTCGTTTTTCGATTCCGGCCGCTTACCATAAGCTCGTGTCGCCCATTTTTCTTGCCGCTCTGTTGGCTACGACAAGCAATAGGACGCTTAACAACGATTTGAACAGCCCGACCGCGGCGGAATACGAGTAGCGCTGGTTTAGAATGCCCATCTGATACACGTACGTATCGATGACATTGGCAACCGGGAGCAAGATGCCGTTGTTCAACTGCTTGGTCATGACCAGGATATCCTCGTAACCCGCGTTCAGAATGTTGCCGATCGCAAGAATCAGGAAGATGACCATAATCGGCATAATGTTCGGAATCGTCACGAGGAAGATCTGCTTGAACCGGCTCGCGCCGTCGATCGACGCCGATTCGTATTGCGCCGGATCGATGCCTACGATGGCGGCCAGATAGACGATCGAGCCGAAGCCGATCTCTTTCCATACGTTAAGCGATACAAGTACGCCCCAGAAATAATCCGGCGTAGACAGCCAGTTGACCGGCTCCTGGATCAAGCCGATCGCAAGCAGCAGGCTGTTCAATGCGCCTTGATCGACCGCCAGCATCGAGAAAGCCATGCCCGAGATGACGACCCAGGACATGAAATGCGGAATATAAGTAATCGTCTGCACCGCCCGCTTGAACAATCCGCCCACCTCGTTAAGCAGCAGGGCCAGGATGATGGGGGCCGGGAAGCCGATGATCAGCTTCAGCAGGCTGATGCTGAACGTATTGCGCATAATCTCCCAGAATTCGGGCGACTCGACGAACATCGTGAAATGCTTCATGCCTACCCACGGACTTTCGAACAAGCCTTTGAACAAATTGAAATCCTGGAAGGCGATCAATACGCCCCACATCGGACCGTAACTGAAAATAATAAGGAACAGGAGCGCCGGCCAGATCATCACTTGAAACTCCCATTGCCGGATAAAGCGAACCCACACCGATTCCGTTATCGCTTTGCTGTTTTTCATTCCCTCACCATCTTCTTCTCTTTATATCCCTGATTCTAAGCGAGACGCCTCCCTCCAGCCAGCGCACGACCCAACGATTAATTGAACAAATCAACGAAAGTCCGGAAGTAGTCCTCCCCTCCTACAAGGCGAGTTGCTCATAAATAGGGGCGAATCGCCTCTTGTGGGTACAGAAACATTAAAGCGCCAAAAAGACGACCAGCCTCTTATCTTGGCTGTCGTCTTCTTCTGTTTCGTTACCTTATCATGATCATATCCGCATACCACGGTTAATGCTTAGATCTGCATCGGGTCTGAAAATTCGCTTTGCCCTCTAACACATCCCTTAAGAATATTTTCGATGCTTCCAATTTGGCTTCCAGCTTCTGAATATATTCAATTTTCCCCGTCACCAACGCTTTCTTCTCTATAGGGGAGCTCTCATTGACGAGCAGAATTAATTCCTGAATCGTAAAGCCTAACGCGAGCAGCATTCTCACATCCTGCAAATATTCAACCACCTCTTCATCTACCTAGAGAATTAAAGATCGAGATTGCCAAAATCGATGCCAGTTTATTTGCCATGCAGCTGATCTGGTAGCTCGCGCGCATGGGTATGATACGAATCCTATGGCAGGCTTTGAAGGCGATCGGATTGTTAGCGCATTTGATCTGGACGACGAACGGTATGTACCGGTCATGATCCTCTCTATCGGGAAAGTGAAAGAAGCAGGCCATGATTCTGTGCGCCTGCATAGTGAGCAAATTACCTTTTGGAGGTAAAGTGAATTTGCATTTCTGAGAAAAACACGAGTTGTAACGTCGGCGTGTAACTGCGAGAGGCCGCAGGTGTGGGGCGATGGGCCAGCTATCCTGTTACGCGCCCCGTACCGGACGAAGCCGATTGCGGAACCGGGGTTCAAGCCAGTTATCGCAGCTACACCTCCCAATCCCCGCGCAGCTGCTCGTACAGCCAGATCAGGAACAGCGTGTCGTCGGGTGCGATCTCTTTGGCAACGCCGATTCGGCCTGCGAAATGCTGAGCAATCGGCCGACCAAGTTGTGCGAGGCGCTCCGGCGAGATGAATGGCAACCGCTCTGCCCAGGCAGCGAGCAGCATCCAGTCGGAATACGCGAACGCCCTGCGGCTTTCTTCATCCAACTGTTGGCGAGGCAGCGACATTCGCACCCGGTCGATCCGCTTGTCGATCTTCTTTCGCAGCTTCAGCCGCTCCTTCTCCTTCTCGACGACCACGATCGTTCCCGCCACCATATCCCCGATTCTGCGGTCCCTGGAGCTGCTCATGACGACGATCATCCCCAGAAAATAGCCGACAGGCAGCATATCGATCAGTCGGAACAGATTGCGAATGACGACCGCGAGCAGCCCCGCGTTCCGGCCTTCCATCTGCACGACGCGAATGCTGACCGCACGCTTGCCAACGGTCTGCCCGCCCATGAAGTATTCGCATCCGACGTAATAACCCCCCGTGCCTACCGCGCCGATAATGAGCAGCGTTGCGATCGCGTAATCGCTGTTTTCGACGAATATATAAGCGAAAGCAAGAGCGATGTAGAGGGCGAGCAGAATCAGCATATCGATCAACTGCGCAATGGCCCGCATCCCCACTCCCGCCGTAGGGAACTCCAGCCGAACCTGCTCAGGCGTTACGATCGACACTTCTTTTTCCAACGGATAGCTCATTCTTATGCTCCTCGTTTCCGGGAATTTATGGTAGGATAATAAAAAATAGGAGGTCTGAGCGATGGATCCCGCACAGCGAATTCAGCGATACAAAGACGATTGGTCCGAACTCGAGCGGCTGCTCGGCGCATTGAATCATATTCGTCGGCCGATTAGCGCGGGCGATATCGACCGGTTGACCGTGCTGTACAAATCGGCGGCGGCTCATTTGTCAGCTGTGCGAACGCAGTGGCCGAACGATCCGACCACGACTTACTTAAACCACCTGGTCGCCCGAGCGCACCACATGCTGTACAAGCAGTCCGACAAAGGCACCGGCCGCATCGGCCGCTTCTTGGGCACGTACTTTCCGTCCTTGATTCGCCGGAGACAGCCGTTCATCCTCATTGCCGGGGCGCTGTTCCTTCTTGGCATGATCGCCGGATTCGCAGCGGTATGGTCGGATCCGCTCAACCTGCATCTGGTGCTGCCCGCGAATATCGCGAATGCGATCGATCCCGCTGCGACGAACGCTCCTCGCGGCGATCTGCACAGTCCGCTTGTCTCCACGGAAATCTTTATCAATAACATACGCGTCGCCATGCTGGCCTTCGTGAGCGGAGTTACCTTGGGGATTGGCACCGTGTATTTGCTCGCCTACAACGGCTTGATCGTCGGAGCCCTCGCGGCCGTCTTCATGCAAGCCGGCGAGAGCTATGTTTTCTGGGCGTACATCCTCCCTCACGGCATCATCGAGCTGACCGCGATCTTCATAGCCGGCGGAGCCGGCTTATATATGGGGTACCGATTTTTCGTTCCGGGCGCATACCCCCGCAAGCGGCAATTCCTTCAGGCCGCTAAAGAATCGGTACAGCTGCTGCTCGGCACGATTCCGCTGTTCGTGATCGCGGGCATCATCGAAGGATACGTTACGCCGTCGCAGCTGCCGCTGGGCGTCAAGTATGCCGCGGCCGGCGGCACGCTGCTGCTGCTCGCTCTCTATTACGTTTACGGCTGGCTCAGAGCGCGTTCCGAGCTTTCAAATCCAAGTATTCATTGACCGCGCTAAGCGCCAATCGATCGGCCGGCACATCCATCACCTGAATGCCGAGGCCGGCCATCTGACTCACGTATTCGCTGCGGTCCAGACGAAACTTATGCGCCAGGCTCTGAATATATGCGGTTCGATGGTTTACCGGCTCGGTTCGCGCCCACTCGTGCAGCAGCGGATCGTTCAAGGAGACGAGAAGCGGCACATGGCTTCTGCGCAGACGGCGCGCGTAGACGGGCAGCTCCTGATCGTACAGATAGCTCTCCATATCGGAGAACAGCACGACGAACGATCGTTTCTTGATCTGCCGCAGCACATGAGACAAAGCTACACCGAACCCCGGTTCGACGAAATCGGATTTCAGGTCGTAAGCGGCCAGCGTCAACTGGCGCAGATGCGGAAGCCCTCGCCCCGGAGGAACGTATGTCTTGATCCGATCGGAAAAAGCGAGCAGCGCCACGTAATCTCCCTGCTTCAGCGCGACTGCGGCCAGAACAAGAGCAGCTTCGAGCGTGCGGTCCAGCTTCGTCTGATGCTCGAGCTCGACTCCCATCATTCTCCCGCAGTCGAGCACAATCGTGACGACTTTGCCCTTCTCCGGACGAAGAATGTTCGTCATCAGTTTCCCGCTGCGTGCCGTCGCCCGCCAGTTCACCCGCCTCGGATCGTCTCCCTGGGCGTAGCTGCGGATCGAATCGAAGTCCGTGCCGGACAAGTGGGGTCTTGCCAGCCTGCTGCCGTCGAGCACCAGCGAGTCTTGAGCCGCAGCCAAGACGCCGCGCACCCGCGAGAGATCGGGCACGACCCGAACTTCGCTTCGGCACGGCAGTCTCGTCTGCTTCTTCCACAGCCCGACTCCGCCCCAATAGCGAAGCATCACGCTCCCGAACGTATAAGATCCCCGCTCCTGCCCCGCGGTATTGTACTCGAAACCGACCGTGCTTTCCTCCAGGCGTCCTCTCCATACGAACTGCGGAATCCGAATATCCTGCTCGTCCGCCCGTTGCGTGCAGTAATCCGTGAACAAAATTGGAATGTCGTCGGCCAGCTCGACGTTCAGAGAAAAGCCCTTCGCCGTATCCCTCAGCAGAGAAAGCCGAACCTTGAAGGATTGGCGCACGTCCGCCTCCTCCGGCATCGTCCTCTCTGCGGAGAACCGCTGCCGCGAGGGCAGCTGAAGCAGATCGACGACGCTGAACACCGCCAGCAGCGCGTAAAATCCCCAGAACGAATAAGCGCCGTAACCCAGCGCATAGACGGCTCCGATCAGCACGGAACCGATGGCCGCGATTGCGACGAGGCGGCGAGTCGGGACGATCGACTCATCGCCGAACCGTCTACCGAGGAACCGGAACAGACGCGAGCGTTTCCTGGACGATGTGGTCACTGCTGCCGCCCTCCAATTCCGCTTGCGGCGTCAGCAGCATTCGATGGCGGAGCGCAGGCCGCGCCACCAGCTTCACGTCGTCTGGCGTCACGTAGTTTCTGCCTTCGAGCGCCGCCCAAGCTTTGCTCACCATCAGCACGGCGATGCCGGCGCGCGGGCTCGCTCCGAGCTGCACCCGCTTGGATTCACGGGTTCTGCGAATGACCGCCGTAATGTAGTCGATGATCGAATCCTCGACGACGACTTCCGCCGCATGCGCCTGCGCGGCCCGAATCTCATCGAGCGACAGCGCCGGAACGATCGCCTGATCGCGCTCCATCGCGAACGGGACGTGCCCTTTCAGAATTTGCCGTTCCTGCTCTTCTCCCGGATAATCCAGAATCAGCTTGAACAGAAAGCGGTCGAGCTGCGCTTCCGGCAGCGGATATGTACCTTCATATTCGAGTGGGTTCTGCGTGGCGACGACAAGGAAAGGCTCCGGAAGCCGGTGCGTCGTACCGTTAATCGTCACCTGGCGCTCCTCCATCGCTTCGAGCAGCGCCGCCTGTGTTTTCGGTCCGGAACGGTTGATCTCGTCGGCCAACACGATGTTGGCGAACACAGGCCCGCGGACAGTTTGAAACTCGTTTTCCTTCATATGATAGGTGACGCTTCCCGTAATATCGCTGGGCATCAGATCCGGCGTAAACTGAATACGGCGGTACTCGCCCCCCGTTAAAGCGGCGAGCGTGCGCGCCATCTTCGTCTTGCCGAGCCCCGGCACTCCTTCCAACAGCACATGTCCTCCGGCCAGCAGCGCCGCGGCCATGAGCCGGATGTTCGTCTTCTGCCCGTACAGCCGCTGCTCCATCGCGTGCAGCAGCCGTTCCATGCTTGCGCTCATAATCGTCACTCCTTCTCCAGTAACGCGATCATCTCGCCGTACTCGCGCGTCCGTTCGACGAACGCGCCGTCCGCTCCCGCGCCGCGTTCCAAAGCCTGCGCGTGCCGCAGCCGGCGTTCCAGCTTAACCGCCTGCGCTTCGCTTAAGCGATCTTTTGCCAGCCGCTTCGCCTCTTCCGGCGAAGCTTCAAGGGACAGCCCCCATCGCGCCAGCAGCAGCCGGCGAAGGGCGCGCGCCTGATGCGCGAGCGCTTCGCCCTTGAAGCGGCGGCGCTCGTACCACGCGGCGACCGCCTGCAGCGTTTCGTCGCCGCGGCGCACGGTCCAGGCCCGCGGTGTGTATACCGGGCCGAAGCGCTTGCCGCGCTGCCACAGCCAGAGCAGCAGCGAGACGGCCAGCCCGGCGCAAGCGGCGACAAGCCATGTCGGATATACGGCCAGAAACCCCCGCGTATCCATGTAGCCATGATGGTACTCGTCCACCCACAGGACGATGCGGCTCCCATCGCCGACCAACCAAGGCCATACAAGCTCGAAATGATCATGCTTCAGCACGTTCTCGTTCGTCAACCATTCAGGCGTGACTGCCGCGATAATCGTCCCTTCGCCGTACGGTCTTCTCGCCGCGATGACTCCGCTTGAATCGCGAAGCAGCTCGGTGTCGCCGTCTTCCGGAATGATTCGCTGCTTGATCCTGACTTCCGCCATCCATTCGGTAGTCTCTTTCCCCTCTTGACGCGTCACGGTGGCGGTTCCGGACAAAGCATCCGAGCGTTCGGTTTGAAATCCTTCTCCCGCGCCTAGATTACGGCTGAAGAGCAGCAGTTCGTTCCCCCGTTCCACCCACTCGAGCAGTTTCGCCCATTCGTTATCCGGTGGAGCGTCGGGTTCGACAACGAGCAGCGCCTGTCCTTTGCCTGCGGGCAGCTCGCCCCACGAACGCTTCCACGTCTTTAACGGCGCCTGCTTCTCCTCGAACAATACGATGACGCCCTTCGTCCCATTCACGTCCGCGGAGAACGAGACGTAAGGCGCGATCTGCTCGGGCTGCGGTTTTACGATCATCAATCCCAGCCCAATGAAGAGCATGACGCAGACGGCCAGCCCGATCACGTGTTTGTTCCAATTCAGAAGTTGCTTGATCGGCTTCATTCTATCTCGCCTCCCTCTCCGCGATCAACGCATCGATATCGCGTTGAAAGCCCAGGAAGCTGTCTTCGTCCACAGGCTCATGCCCGTACCATACCCGTTCGAACAGCAGCGCGCTCCGCTGGAAGTACGGCACCGCGCTCGCCCGGCTGCGCTCCAGCTCATCTCGATAATCCCAGTCCGTTTTCCATTTCTCAATGCGAATCCAGCCTGCTCTCTCCATGTAGAACAACAGCGACAGGTACGAACAGCGAATGCTCTCCCGGATCTTCCCTTCGGCATGCGCGGCCTTCGCCATTGCCGCATACTGCTCGTACGTCAGCGCCATCTCGGATAACCCGACGGGGGTCTGGTACCGCCGAATGTTCCCATGGAACACGATCTGCCTGGAAAACCAATAGATCGCCCAGCACAGCGCCGCCAGCACAGCACCCAGCACCAGGAACAATCCGACGCTCACCACGCCCTCTGCCCCCGGAAAGGAAGGAAACAGGTCGATCACCCAGTCCAACAGCGCCTCCCCCCCCCTTGCTCGGGCTGGAGCTCTGTTCATGGGCATATCTCGTAAATTCGTCCCGGCTCAGAATTTCGCCAAGCCTTTGTTTGTCTTCAAGCAGCTCGGACCGGTCGATCATTGGTCGACCGGAGACGGAGGCGGCGGTACAGAACCCGGCACGATTCGGTTAATCATCTCTTCAAGTCCCATTCCATCGCGAACTTTAAGATCGAAATAGCTGACCGCATACACGACGTAGAGGATCGGCGCCGTCAGCAAATTGACAATGACCAGCAGCAGCGCAAGGAGAACACCGCCCAGCGGCAAGAATCCGAGAATGAGACCGGCGACAAAATTAAACAAATAGATCAGCAGTAGCATGATCAAAAACAGTCCGAACAGTCTCCACACGCTCTTGCGAGTCAAACCCCAGCTTCTTCCGATTCCAATAGAATCTTCTTTAAATACGACAACCGGAAGAAAATACATGAAGCGTATCCCGAAATAGTAAAAGGTGAACACGGCCCCCATAATCACGAGAAACATCCAGAAAGCACCGAATATCCCCGATGTTGCGGCTGCGACCACGCTCATAATCATGGCCGCAATCACAAGCGCAATACCAAATCCGATCATCATTAAACCGAATACGATCGAACTGCCGAGCAGCCCCCCGTACCTCTTGAAGGACATCCGCAACAATTGAAGAGCCGACGGAACTTCTTCTCCCTGCATGACATGGTGTACGAGAAGGACGATCGAAGCGATCACGACCGGCGTCAGAAAAAGAAAGATCAATCCAAAGAGAGCCGCGACCAGCCCTACGCTTTCTTCTGCGAGCAGCGGCTCCGCGCCTTCGGAAGAATAATTCATAAGCTCGTTAACGTCGAACAGTGATTGAACGGTCTGCCCCTGAGTCATGGCTTGAAGCAAATAAAACAGGCCATAACAGATCAGCATGATCAGCATCAATTTCACAAAATGCTTGCGGTACAATTGAAAGCTTAAATCGATCATTCTGCCGATTCCCATCGGCTTCAGGGCCTCTTGAGGCACAACAAAACCTCCTAATTTTTGCTAAATTTACTTCATTATACTACACAATTCACAAAGCTTGTCGACGGGATAAAAAGAAAATTACCGCTCAACTTCCGTGGATAGAAGCGAGCGGCAACGTTTGGTTTGTGCAGGAGTTATAGACTATCTGATATCAATTTTTTCAACTTTTATCAAAGGTATCGTGATGTTCCCGTATTTATGAGCAGTGAGTTCACCTCAGCTTTCCGCTCTACTACTATTTGTAATACGGTTCAGAGTATCACTCTAATTGCGAATTTCCATTAGTGAATGAAACAAATAAGAGCGCTACCTAATTAGGCAAGCACTCTACACCTTCAATAAATGATACCAACCCTCAGGGAATCCAATAAGTTTACTGTCTACTTCCGTATACTCTTCTATAAGCGTTCTTAGTCGCTCTATCCAGCTGTTCCAATATGTTTTGTCGTTGAACATATACTTAACAATAAACACTATCGTATATACCTTGTAGTTATCTTGAATTACTTTATGATCACGAACAAATAATTTTGGAGGAATAGGAAAGTTCCTATTATAGGTACGACCATAATGAGCACAAACATTTCTGAGATTACTTAGTGCATGAAGCCAACTTGCCAAATAATCGCCATGAACTCCAGCATAATATTTCCTTCCTAGCTCATTTTTATCCTGCTGCTTCATATTCTTAAACAATTTCGAAAGCACACCAAAAGTCATTACTTCATTTACAACCCATATCGGAAAATCCCCATCGTACTTATAAAAATAATGTTTAACAAAAACATCCTTTGATTGCTTTAATAATTGATCCAGGTCTTCCATAAACTTGGCATGCTTAGTCTCATCTTCAAAATTCCTGCTATCTCTATATCCCATGCCATCATACTTATCGGCTAATACTAGTGCGATATGAGTTCTCATTGATATTTCTATAACTTCAATAATTTCCATTAATAACAGCCTGAACTTTAAGTCGAAGTCATATAGTCTATATATTTGCTTGAATGTGACTCCATCATGAAACACATCATCCGTCTTTAGCGATAATGTGTATGCCGTAAACCTATAATAGCTTACTCGCTTCAAGATCCCTTTGGCCCATGCTTCATCCTCTACAATGAGTCCCCTGGACTTGAAAATATCCAGTTGCTCATCAATTGTCTTTGAAGGTTTAAATGGGTGGGGAATTCGGACCATCGGATATCTCCGTATAAAAAAATTGTCTCGCCCTGGTGCGCAACCGTTACAGGTATGCGTGGCGAGATCTGTTATTTTTATCATATTCCGGGTGGAGTCGTTTGTCAATAAAATCATCTGCGACGGCTCTAAATGTGCTTGCCTTTGTTGTCTCGTTAGTGATTGGCTTCACGAGTGCTATGAATGGTACGCTTCTCCGCGCTGTCCGTAACGGCAAGTTTAAGGACCATCCTTAGCGGATGGCCCTTCTTTTGAAAAGATCAACTAACGTTGCCTATTACTCTGCCAGCCCTTCTCCGCCTTCAGGGAGAAGCGTATAAGCGTGATCCGTCGAAGCTTCTTCGATGCTTCCGAATGCCCAATAGGACGGGGCCACATCCGGCCAGCTCGGCTTCGCGATCCCGTTAAGCGGGCCGCGCTTCAGAATTCGATTCAGAATCGTTACCACTTCGGCGCGGGTGAGCTTGTCGTTCGGACGAAAAGTCTGATCCGGGTAGCCATCCAGATAGCCGGATAGAGCTGCGATCATACCGTTTGCCCAGTGGGACGCCGGGACGTCCGAGAACGTGCGGGAAGGCGCGCTGTCCGGCTTCAAATACCGATAAGCGATGGCGGCCATCTCCGCGCGCGTAATCGAAGCGTTCGCCCGGTAGGATCCGTCCGAGTAGCCGACAAGCAATCCTGCCTTCTCTGCCCGTCCGATATTTGCGACAGCCCAGTGCGTAGCCGCAACATCCGGGAACGACGCTCCGGCCGAATCCAAGCTTGCCGGTACAATGCCGCTGTTGACCAGCAGCGTTGCCATCTCCGCCCTCGTAACGCTGCGCTCCGGTCCGAATGTGCCGTCCGGATAGCCGTCGATATACTTGGCGTGGGTCCCCCCGGACTGCTGCTCGGCGTCGGTTAACGCAGCCATATGCAGAATCGTGAACGTGCTGAACTTGTTGACGCCGAATTGCAAGCCAAGCCTGCCGTCCGCTCCGGTAACCGTCTTGCCGGATACCACTTCTTTGTCTCCATCCGTATGCTCGATAAAGATGCCCATATGCTTCAAATACGCCGCCCGTTCCTGCGGATCTTGCGGCAGCGCGACATCCCTCAAAGGAAGCGTCAACGTAATCGCCCTGCTCGACAGGTTCGTCTCGATGGTCATCGGACGGGCTACGACCTGGATATCGTCGTTGCCGGCAATCTTCCTGACGACCTCTTCCGTCCGGGCGCGCTGCTCGATTTCCTGACGAAGCGCAGCCTCTCTAATGGGAACGAGGCGGAAGTAGAACTCTTCGTCCAATCCGGCCAGCGAAGCGATCGGCACGCGAATGACCGCGTTATCCGTATAGATTTCCAGATCGATTCCGTTCTTCTGAAGCACCGCCAGCGCGCTGCGCGACACGTTCACGCGAACTTCGCCGACTTCGTCTTTGGCGTCGGGAATGACGATTCTGGCTGCGTGCTGCTTAGCCGCTGCGGCCCGCTCGGCGACCTCGTTCGCCTTGGCTTCGTCGAACGTGACGAGGTCGGATGTTTTTCCGTTGGCGTGCCTCGTTCGCTCAATCTCGACTTTGGCGGTATCGACCGCTTGCTCTCCGCCGATGACGACGTCTACTAATAAAGTTTCCTTGCCGCCGTTCGACGCCGCCGTATTATTATTGCTGTTAGTGTTATTGTTGCTGCCCGGCGCCTGCTTCACCTGATCTCTTGTAAGAACGACATCCGACCAGTAGGCTACTTTCTTGTCGCCTTCCTCATCGTACTCTGCCATCACATAAATGTGCTGTCCCGAAGAGACGGCTAGCTCGTCGCCCGGCTGAAGCTCCGTGTCGTAGCCGAGATCGGACGAATCCTCGCCGACATAAAGATGCCTCATGCTGCCCTCAGCGCCGATCCGATATTTCAGAACCAGATCGCCGTAGCTCGCGTCGTGCAGATGTTCGTCGGCGATCGTCGCCTTCGTCGTGCCGATCTCGCTGCCGGGCGACCATGTCAATCCGCCGACGGACGGTGCCGGATTGACCGTTTCTCCGTGCCGATTGTTGCCCCAGCCGACCAGGGTGCCGTCCGACTTCAGGGCGATAATATGGGATCTTCCCGCTGCGATAGCTACGACGCCATTCAGCCCGGGCGGCGGTTGCAGTTGGTCGCCATCCCCCCATACGACGATACTTCCATCTCTCTTAAGCGCCACGGAATAGTTGTCGTTCGCATCAACCGCTGCGACGTCCGACAGGGTTTCTGGCACCGGCTCCAGGTAATAGGGACCCCACCATCTGACTGTCCCGTCCGGCAGCAGCGCCAGCGTATGATTGATTCCCGATGCGATGGCTATCGTCTCCGGCAGATCTTCAGGCACTGACGTCGCCCCCATCGAGGCTGAGCCCCAACTGATGACAGCGTTATCCCACGTCAGCGCTGCCGCATGGTTATACCCGCCCGAGATGGACTTGAACGGGCCACGGATTGCTTTCCATTCCTCCGGGAACCCGTAGTTTCCCCAGGTAGTGATCGTGCCGTCATTCTTCAAGGCGGCGGAGGCGTACCCGTCGAGTACGAGCCCGACGACATTGCCGTTCGGAACTTCGGCGGGAACTTCGCAGCCTTCGCCCAAGGCCGTAACGGAACCGTCTGCCTTAATGGCATAGCCGCAGTTGTTGGACGCATAAACGGATTGCACGCCGGTCAGGCCGCCCGGCACTTCGACTTTGCGATCTTGAATCCAACCATAAGCCTTGACCGTACCGTCAGCCTGGAGCGACAGCGTAAAGCCGTCTCCTGCCGCAATTCGTGTATGAGGACTCGGCAGTTGGACGGGCGATGTCGTGTAGACAATATCCAGCTTGGACGATGTAAATCGGAAGAAACGATCTCCCGGAGCCTCCGTCCCAGAGCTCCACAGTACGAGAACGAGTTCGTCTTCTCCTTTGGCGATCTTGTCGCGCACCAACGGCGCAATATTGAATTTCACCCATTGGCCGCCTTCATCCGTTACGGCATACTTTCGTGACTTCAATTCGCCAGTAAAAGGCAAATCAGACGGAGCCTCTGACGCCGATGGAGGCTCCGTCCAGCTTCCGTTAATCTGATGAATCGTCAGCTCGGGACTGCCATCGTCATTGGCATGATTATCGGTTATGAACAGCTCCAGATTAGCCTCCAGCACTGTTCCGCCCAAACCGTTCAGGTCGAACTTGAGTACCCCTGCATAAAAGTTGTCCGCATGGGAGCCGATCGATATCGTATCCGGGCAAGACACGGTTGTGCTGGCACTGCCCATCAGATTTTTATACTGACAGCTTGCCAGCAGCGGGCTGGAGAACGTGGCCGCCGAATTCGGCTCCGCGCTCGCCATGCCGGCCACCGCGAACGGAGGAACCGCAAGGACAACGGCCAGCAGCAGTTGGAGCTTTATTCTGGACAACAGACGAGGCAACGATCGTTCTTTCAATGAACCTCTTCCCTTCTGCACTAGAATCATAGGTTGCATGGGAGAAGATTAACAATGCGGCACTAAACATTTTCCAAACAATTCGATCATTGACGGTTATTATAGCTATCGTTCGCCTGCTTCCTCACGATAGAGTCATCGTTCTCCAAGAACGGCCATGCAGGGTACTCGATCGGTATGCGGCTGACCTCATCCAGTCTGAGCAATTCATCGCTTGTAAGAATAATCCCGCTTGCCGCAAGGTTATCTTGCAATTGATCGGGCCGTTTTGCACCGACAACGACACTCGTTACGGCTTTCTGATTCAGCACCCAAGCAAGAGCGATTGCGGCCACCGTCGTCTGTCGTTCCGCCGCAATATCCTGGAGCACATCGATAATCGGAAATACTTTATCCTTGTCGACCGGAGGAAACGGGACGTTCGTATGCCGATCGTTGTCATTGCCCGGATTATCCCGCGTGTATTTGCCAGACAGGAAACCTCCGGACAGCGGACTCCAGACGATTAAGCCCATATTTTGATCTTGAAGCGCCGGAATGATCTCCCGTTCGATCTCGCGCGCGGCGAGAGAGTAGTAAGCTTGGCTGCTCTTGAAAGCGTGAAGTCCGTGAAGCTGCGAGAGACCCCGAGTTTTCATGATGTTCCATCCGGTCATATTGGAATTGCCAATGTAGCGGACCTTCCCGCTCCGAACCAGATCGTCGAGAGCGCGAAGCGTTTCTTCCCAATCTGTTAATTGATCGGGGTTATGGACTTGATACAGATCGATATAATCCGTTCCGAGCCTTTGCAAGCTTGCTTCGACTTGCGCGATGATATGCAATCGGGATAATCCGAGCTCGTTCGGACCGGATCCCGTGCGTCCTCTGACCTTCGTCGCGATCAGCGCCTGATGCCTTTTGTTCTTCAGAGCCTTGCCGAGAATTTCCTCCGATTGTCCGTCCGAATATACGTTGGCCGTATCGAAAAAATTCACGCCGGCATCCATCGCTTGATCGACCAGATTGCCCGCTTCCTTTTCGCCCAGACCGCCGAACACCCCCCACTTTTCACCGCCGCCGAATGTCATTGTTCCCAATCCTATCTCCGATACCAGCACTCCCGTATGGCCAAGCAAGTTGTATTTCATCGTCTTTACTCCCTCCGTTATTTGATTTACATTAATGGAGACGAAGTCAAATCGGAACGGACGCAAATAAGAGGAACCTTTTTCAAATAAATTTTGTGAAGCAGGGGGTCGCGCCGATGAATGTAGAGCAATTATGGGAGGAGTACCGCGAGCAAATCCGGAATTTCGTTTGGCATAAAACGAATAACCACGCGGATACCGAAGACATTGTGCAGATGGTCTTTATGAAAGCTCATGAAGGGATGGCCCGTCTGCAGGATGAGGAGAAGAGGCGAGCATGGATTTTTCAGATCGCAAGAAATAGCATCGTGGATCATTTCCGGAAGAAAAAAAAGACGGAGACACTTCCGGATAACGTGAACATTGTCGAGGAAGAACCTGTCGCAGATTGTAACTCGGAGGCTGCCAGAGGGATGATGAACATCCTGGCGCGGATGCCTGATAAATACCGGGAGGCGCTTGAGCTGTCCGAGCTGCAAGGCATGTCGCAGAAGCAGTTAAGCGAGCATCTGAATATCTCCTATTCGGGAGCGAAATCCAGAGTGCAGCGAGGCCGCGAGCTAGTCAAAGAAATGATGAACAGCTGCTGCACGATCGAAGCGGATCGTTACGGGAATATCGTAGAATACTCCGTCGTTCATGATGAACCGCGCACGAACCGCGCGAATAAATAATACTTTGTATGAAGAGTCGCAGTCTCCTCGCCTTGAGGGACTGCGACTCTTTGATTTCATTTGCAGCGTTACCTGCGCTCCAATTAGGCCAAGACGTGTTACTTATTTTGATTCAGAAATTCCCGGATATAGGCGATCAATTCTGAACCATGGGACTCCAACGCGAAATGCCCGGCATCTTCAAAGATGTGTATCTCCGCATTGGGCAGATCGTTTAGGTAAGGATGTGCGCCGCTTTCCGGGAAAATTTCATCCCCTTTACCCCAAAGTATAAGCGTCGGCGGTTGAGCCTCACGGAAGTATTGCTGCCAAGCAGGGTAAAGCGGAGGGTTCGTGCCATAGTCTAAAAACATATCAAGCTGAATCTCCTGATTGCCAGGTCTGTCGAGGAGCGACTGATCCAATGTATAGGTGTCCGGGCTGATCAGCGTGCTGTCTTTGACACCATGGGTATACTGCCATTGGGTTGCCTGGAAGCTGGTCAGCCAGCGAAGGGCTTCACGTTTATCCGGATTGGATCGATCTTTCCAGTAAGCTTTGATCGGGTCCCAGAAATCTTTCAGCCCTTCATCGTAAGCATTGCCATTCTGTATAATCAGACCCTGAATACGCTCGGGATGACGGGCTGCGATTCTGAATCCAACCGGAGCGCCATAATCCATAAGGTAAACGAAGAACTTGGTGATGTTCAGTTGTTCCAAGAGCTGTTCAATAATCTGACTGAAACGGTCAAAGCTATATTCAAACTTGTCGTGATCCGGTGCGCTGCTGTAACCAAACCCCGGATAATCCGGTGCGATGACGTGATATCGGTCGGCTAATGCGGGAATCAACTGGCGATACATGTGACTTGATGTGGGAAAACCGTGCAGCAGCAGAACGACAGGAGAGCCTGGCTCCCCGGCTTCACGATAAAAAATGTCCAAACCTTCAAGCGTTGCAGTGTGATACTGAGTATTTTTTCTCATCCTTTTATTAACCTCCAAAATGTTTATATGAGTATTATATTTGTTTTGTTATAACCTGTAAATATAATTTTTGGATATTAATAAATAAGGATGCACGGAGACGAGGCGATGAACCGGTTAAACCGCACTGCAGGTAGCATCCCAGAAAAATTACACTTCCCCTCCTTAAATAACCTTTGTAATATGGAGATAGGTCATGAAGGAAATGGAGTTCCAAATATGCCCAAAAAAATCGATCCTGGTTATTATTTTGTTGGAAATCACGCCGTCTTGGATTATATCAATACGAAAATCGCTCATGACGGCCAACCGTTAGACCTGTTCAAGGAAATTTCAGATGTGCTGGACTGGTTAGTTCTCGCGGGTCTTCACAGCAAGGAAACTGTTGAGGAATACGCTCAAAGATGGAAAGGCAGCGAAGAATGGGATCAGGTTGCGGGTGCAGCCATAGACCTGCGAAATACATTGGCATCGATGATTGACAAAACAAGCTCAGGACATAGCGTAAGCGACAAGGAATTAGGAGCCATTAACCAATTGCTTGAAAAGCGTGTCATGACCACAACATTGCTTCAAACCGAGAATGGATTTACTGAAGAAAATAAACTGGTCATTGTGAAGCCAACCGACATCCTTTCACCCATTGCTGAATCAGCTATAGATTTTTTTAGTCATTACAACTTACAGCTTGTAAAGAAATGCGAAAATCCGAGCTGCACACTTCGTTTTTACGATAACAGCAAAAACAGCACACGAAGATGGTGCAGTCAAAAAACATGCGGCAACCGGATGAAGGTGGCTGCTTTCTTGGAGCGCAAAAAACGTATTAAAGAGTCCTGGACGGAATCTTAGTGTACGTCGCTGCCCTTGGCTAATCAGGCAGTCCTCCCCTACTATAAGGCGAATATGCAATTTGTTCTACAAAGTGGGGCGCCAGCAGTCGATATAGGAATATGAGACTATATTCCGCGCGACATTACCTCTCTATCTGGAAGGAATTAAAGCATATGACCTCGGTGCATAGAGTCGTCGCACTCCTCTTTTCACTTTTCCTGCTTACATCTGTTCAACTTGCGAATGCGGCAGATGAACGCTCGTTCGAAATCGGCGAGGTTGAAATTCATGCCCGCATTGACAGCGACGGCAACATGCACGTTACCGAAACGGACACTTACCATTTCAACGGGGCCTTTAACGGCATTCTCGTCGATCTCCACACGACCGGTTCGGACGGAATTGAACATTTTCAAGCCTTCGAGGTTTCAGATCAGCAAGATATCCCTCTTGATATCGAACTATCGAGCGATGGGGACAAGCTTCAATATAGAATCCATAGCCAGTCCGAAGACGAAACGAAAGTTTTCAAATTTACTTATTCCCTCAACAACGTCGTGCAAGTCTACGCGGACACCGCCGAATTGTACTGGAAGTTTTTCGATGAGACCAACCCGAGTACGTTAGGATCGGTATTGATCAATGTCGAATTGCCGGACGGCGCGAAACAAGATGAGATCACGGCGTTCGGTCACGGACCGTTGAATGGCGCCATAGAGAGACCGGACTCGGGCGTCGTGCGGTATCTGGTCAGCCCGCTGCCATCCGAGAAGCTGCTGGAGGTACGGGTCTTGTTCCCTACTTCCTATGTCCCAGGCAGTTCGAAGATCAGTACCGAATCTATGCTCGACCGCATTCTGGAGGAAGAACAGAATTGGAAGGACCAGACTGACAATTCCACCGTTGTGGAAGACATCATCATCGCTCTCGTTATCTTGATGGTTAACCTGCTGGTCGGAGCCCTTATTTATGCGAAATTCGGCAAAGCGTACAAATCGGACTGGAAACACAAGTATTCTCGCGAGCTTCCCAGTGACGTAACGCCAGCCATTGTGAGTTATTTAATGAAAAAACACAATAGTACGAGCGACCTGATGGCCACGATGCTTGATCTTGTGCGCAAAAAGTACGTCACCATGCATGTCGTCAAGCAGCTTGACCAGGGGGAAGAGGACGATTATACGTTCAAATTGATTAACACTAAGATCAATGACCTGCTCCCTCACGAAAAGGCACTTATCCGATGGTTCTTTGAAGACGTGGGGCGTTCGGGCACAGTGTCGCTCTCGGATATTCGCAGGCAGGCAGAAAACAAGAAGCGCGCTAACGCGTTTATGAATCAGTGGTCGAAGTGGCAAGATCATGTCCAGCACACAGCCAACCGTCTGAATTATTTCGAAAAACGACCAAAAAATGAAAAGAGATATGGCTGGATGGTCATTGCCGCTGCGCTTCAAGCCTTTGGCCTTATATGGCTTGTTGGACTTTTTCACTATATCTGGCTTTGCCCGTTGCCCTTGATTCTCTTCTGGACGAAGAGCGAGCTTAGAAGCCAAATCGGACAGACTGAATATACCAAATGGAAGGCGTTCAAGCGCTTCTTGCGCGATTATTCCCGGATTGCGTCGCGCGAGCCGTTGGCCGTTCACTTATGGGAGCACTATTACATCTACGCGATTCCACTAGGCATGGCGAAGAAGGTCGAAGCCATCAGTCACATGAATATGGCTGGCGAGAGTTATGAAACCCCCTATTACGATAGTTATTTGTGGACTCTCCACGATATTTGGACCGATTCGTTCAATAAGACGATTGCCCAGAGCGGCGGTGGCTCCAGCTCCTCGGGAGATTCCGGAGACACATTCACTTCCGGCGGGGGCGACGGTGGGGGCGGCGGCGGCCGCGGCGCTTTCTAGGGGCTGTCATAAGTAAACTGAGGCGTACAGAACGATTATCGATGGAGCCGTCGACGCGACTCCGGATCGAAGCGATGACCATACTCCAGAAGGTGATCCAATCGTCGTCCTGCTTGCCCAGCGACACCCAGGCAACCGGCTTGCCGCTATGTTTCGCCATTCGCTTAACGCCGTCGTTTTCCCGTAGCCGGACGGAGCGAATACGAGCGTCAGCTTCGCTTCCAAGCCTTCATCAAGAAGTCGCAGCAGTTCCGTGCGCGCGACCAAGGCGTGGCGTTCATGAGGGATATGCAGCTTTGTTGTAGCAATCATGAGGCAACCCTCCGGAAGTAAAAGACGGAACGCAGACAATGGGTTTATAATTCGACGCCTCTGTCGAAAAATCCTGTATGGACTCCGCAAAGGACGTCTCTCCATTTTACAGCCTAGCGCGTATCTGTCCCGGCGTTGCATGCATGATAAACCATATTCTTCATTTCTTCGAAAGCTGGCAACTGCGTAAAGGCTTCAGCTTGTTTACTGTCGAAAATTTGCGCTCCCGCAAAAGCTCCAGCTTTAATCTCTTGTCGGCACGGAGCGAGAGAGCGATTCTCTCTTACAAGCTCTGCTTGGTCACTCCCGTTACCGGATCGAAGGTCAGCAGCTCGGTCCCGATCTTATCGATGAAGAAGCGATCGTGGCTGACCGTAATGACCGCGCCGGGAAAATGGATCAGAGCTTGCTCCATAACCTGTATGCTCGTGAGGTCCAGATGGTTGGTCGGCTCGTCCAAGATGATAACGGCCGCGCCTGAGAGAAGACACTTGGCCAGCGCTACCCGAGCTTTCTGCCCGCCGGACAGATTGCCGATCGCCTTGCTCAAATCCGCCTCGGAGAATTGCAGCATAGCCAGGAATTTGTTCACCTTTTTGCGCGGAGCGTCCAGTCCCAATCCGTACGTATTCACCGCGTGGCTGACCGTATCCTTAGGATCAAGCTCCTCCCACATCCGGTTGAAGTAGGCGTAGTTAACACCCTTCTCCCAGACAACCTCCCCAGATTCCGGCTTCTCCTGCCCGGTAAGCGCCTTAATGAGCGTGGACTTCCCGCTTCCGTTCGGTCCCACGATGACCAAGCGATCTTCCTTCTGAATATCGAAGCTAACGTTCTCGAAGATCTGTCTGCCCTCGTACGTCTGTCCGATCTTCTTCACTTCGCATAGCTTGTCCGGGAAGCGCAGCCTCTCGTAGATGTCGGTAATCAGCACGTTAACGGGATGCGGCTCTATCCGCTTCTTGTTATCCGCCAGCTTACGCGAGAGACGATCCTTGGAACCGGAACGCCGGCTTGCGCGATTGTCGATCGCCTCGGACTCCATGAGCAGCAACTCTTCCTCCCACTCGAACTGGCGGTCCAGTTCCTTCTTGCGCATCTTCTTTTTGCGGACGTAATCGGTGTAATTTCCTTCGTATTCCTGAAAACGATAGTTCTCGATCTCAATCGTGCGGGTGACGACCTTGTCGATGAATTGACGGTCATGCGACACCAGAATCATAGCTCCCTTGAATCGGTACAGCCACTGCTCCAGCCATACGATTCCTTCCATATCCAAGTAATTCGTCGGCTCGTCAAGCAGAACGACATCGGGCAGCTCGATGAGCATTTTCGCCAACGCCGCGCGGTTACGCCACCCTCCGGACAACTCATCGATCGGTTGGTTGCGGGATCTGTCATTAAACCCCAGCTTCATCAGCACCGTATTAATCTCGACGGACACGTTCCAGCCATCGAGATGCTCCATCTGTTCAAACAACTCCGCTTGCCTTGCCAGCAGCGCATCCATCTCGCTATCGTCGGCAACCGTACCCAGCTTATCTCCAATCTCTTGCAGCTCTCGTTCAATAACGGCAACCTGCTCGAAGCATGCTTCCAGTTCTTGTTGAACGGACAGACTCCCGCTCAATTCCGAGAATTGCGAGAAATATCCGATTCGTACTTGAGGATCTATGTCCACTCTGCCGGACGTCGGCTCTTCCTTGCCCATGATGAGCTTAAATACCGTCGACTTGCCGGCGCCGTTCCGTCCGATTAGACCGATACGCTCCCCTTGCATCACTCGAAAATAAATGTCGCGAAAAATCATGGACTCTTCATACTTCTTCGTGACGTTCTCCAACCGTATTACGCTCATGGCTATCCCCTTCTGATTTAACACTTTAGAGTCATTATACCACCCTCGCCTTAGGGATACTTCTCCGGCTGCCAACTCACCGGAATGGAATGCAAGTGTGTACAAAAAGCTTGCATATTAGCACCAACTGCTGTAATATAGGCAATCTGACCAACGTTAAAGGTCAATATGCTTTTGTTATTCTATCGCGGGGTGGAGCAGCCCGGTAGCTCGTCGGGCTCATAACCCGAAGGCCGCAGGTTCAAATCCTGCCCCCGCAACCAACTTACAATTCCGGCTTGGCACATATATAAGGAAGAAGCCTTTAAACCACTGGATGTGGCTTAAAGGCTTCTTTTAATCGGAAATTCCTTCTCAAAGAGACGATGGATACTACTGCTTGCTTTGCTCAAAAATTCGTTTTACTTTTGGCGCTACGTAACGGCTGCCCCCGTGACCTTGTACGTTCTCGATCATCATGGAGATCAGCAGCTGCGGGTTACCCGCGTCAAAACCGACGAACCAGCCGTTTTCCTGCCCTTTTATGCCCTTGCTCGCTTTCAGCTCCGCAGTGCCCGTCTTGCCGGCGATCGATGCGCCAGCAATATAGGCGCCATGCCCGCTGCCTTCCGGACTCGCCACCGCCTTCACGAGATCGTCCTTGATCAGTTCCGCCGTATCCGCCGACATCGCTTGCTCCTTCCACAGCTTTCCCGCAAAAGCCGCATCGGCCTCCGACAGCTGCGGATAGGCGATATTTCCGCCATTGGCAAGCGCGGAGTAGGCGAAGGCGACATGCAGCGTCGTCATCTCCACCTGTCCTTGCCCGTAGCCGGAGTCGGCAAGCTGAATATCGCCGGACGGCTCGCCTCCGCCACCGGCAAGCTTCGAAGCGCTGAACGGATAGGCGAGCGGAAGCGGTTCGCCTATTCCGAATCGCGCCGCGCCTGAGACGAATTGCTTTTTGCCGATTGCCAGCGCCGTCTGAGCAAAATAGATATTGTCAGAATAGATCAGCGCCTTCAATAGATCGACCGAGCTCACCTCGCGCACCCGTTTCACGTAATACTTGCCCCAGGAACTGTCCTTCTTCCAGGTTAATCCGGCAATCTCCTTCGCCTCGTCCGGATCAAGCGCGCCGCTGTCGAGTCCGATCGCTGCCGTTATGGCCTTAAAGGATGAGCCTGGCGCATACGTCCGGGAGAAACGGTTCAGGAATGGAAGACGCGGATCTTCATTCCATTGTCGGTATTGTTCCTTGGACACGCCCTGTACGAAAGCGTTCGGATCGTACGACGGGCTGCTGAGCAGCGCCAGCACTTCGCCGGTCTTGGGCTGGATCGCCGCGACGGAAGCTTCATCGCCCTTTACTTCCTCATAGATCGCTTGCTGCAACGCCGTATCGATCGTCAACTTGTACGTCACGCCGTTATTGGCAGCCTGCCCCGCGATCATGGATTTGCGCACGCCGGCCCTATCGACAATAACAACCGCTTTACCTGAAGTGCCGCGCAATTGCGTCTCGAGCGTAAGCTCCAGCCCCGTTTTGCCGATCAGATCGCCCACCTTGTAGCCCTGAGCTTCGCGCTTCTTCAGCTCATCGGCATTGATCTCCCCGATATAGCCGATCAGATGAGCCGCCGCTTCGCCGAGTGGATACCGCCGCACCATCACCTTCTGAGCAGCAACTCCCGGAAGCGCGACGAGTTCTTCCCTCACCGCATCATCGACCACTACGGCAATCGGAACGAACAGATTCGGCTTTACCCACGCCGCGCCAAGCTTACGGTCGATCTCCTGTACGGTCATGCCCAGCTTCTTGGCCAGCGATGCTTTGATCGTATCGGCCGAATCCCCGAGCTTGTTCGGCACAATGCCGAGCTGCGCCGCCTCGACGTTAACCGCCAGCGGATTGCCGTTACGATCGACAATCTCGCCGCGTATCGCCGGAGTCTTCTCGATTCGCACCGTATCCCCTTCTTCCATCCCGGGGAAAATATACGAAGGATTCCAATCGATGGACCAGGACGTTACACCGTCCTCCACCGTCTTTCTAACCCGGCCATGGTTGTCGAAGGAGATGGGTCCTTCCCCTGTATCCATAGTGACTCTATACTCGAACCTTTTGACGGCAGTACCGCTCCCCGTCACAGCCGCACCTTCCGTATCCGCTCCGTCCGACGTCTGTTGTTCGGCCGGAAGCGCCGTTACGGCCAGATTGGACACCTCAAGCGCATCATAGATCGTCTGATACCGCTTGACGAACTGCTCCTCCGTCAGATTGTTCTTCACGAAAGGCGAAAGCAGCGCATACATCCCCGCATAATCAAACCGCTCCCATGCCGACAAATACGCCGTCACGCCCTCCGACGAATCCGGCGCGGTTGAAGGTTTCGCAGAAGGAGCAGCTGTGGACGTCTCCGAAGCTGAAGGGTCCGGAGACGATTTGCCGAACAAATCGGAACAGCCTCCTAGCAGGAATGCGAGCAGCAAAACGATAATCGCCGCGAAACGAACGCTGATCTGTCCTCTCAACCGGATCGACCTCCTCGATATACCCAAATCACCGACTGCAAATACAATGCTTATTGTATATACCGCGATCAGGGATCGATGTTTCTGTCGTCCGGAAATTTTGTCTTGTAATTTTTCACAGATTCTATCGAAAAAAAACGCAGGCAACCCTCCGGCGGTCAGGTGCCGCCACGGAAGGATTGCCTGCGTTATGTTAAGAACAATTCGATTCTGCTATTCGATCAGGTCCGACTTCTGAAGAAGCCGCTCCACGATGACAGCTACCTCGGCTCTCGAAATATTGCCCTTCGAGGCAAGCTCCGTGCCGGTTGAACGGGCAGTCTCATGCCATTCAAATAGAAATCTCGTCAGTAATCCAACCTTTAATAAAATATTTTAATGAGGGCGCAACACAAGAACGGCTATCATCTTCATGATTCCAAACATAGATTCTGCTCGTTTGAATCACCCCATTTATTATTGCATAGCCGAATACGTCGCCATTTCCTGCATCGGAAAAAAACAAGAGATGATCAAATGGCATATATCTATCCCTATATTCTTCAGATCTATAATGCATTTGCTGGATCTTTATAAAAATACTCATCCGAAATAGAGCTGATGTAGTTCTTCCACACCATTAGTTAACACCTCTTAGAAAAATAGGATATCCATACATTCAAGATTTGGTTCCCGCCCCTTTGACGATGAGTTCCTGCCGTCCGGGCTGATTCGCTATTGCTACGGTTCGACAAAATTTTTAATTCACGAGATAGATTTACAGTATTTTACTACGAGAAGTATAATAGAAATAATGACTCATTAATAGGAGGATATTCCTTGGATAACAATCCCAAAGAGCCGCAATACGGGTTTTCTCCGATAACCCAATCTTACGTTCCGCCTCAGGCGAAGACGAGCGGCAAAGCAATTGCCTCTTTAGTACTAGGCATAATATCCTTAATTACTTTGCCATTAGGTGGAATCTTATTTCTTGGAATCATTGGCTTCTTCAGCGGTATCGTTGCGATTGTGTTCGCGTCTTTATCGTTTAAAGAAATCAAGCGGGTACAGGTGCGAGGTCGCGGTATGGCAATTGCAGGATTGGTATGCGGAATCGTCGCGACGGCTCTCAATGTGCTTGCCTTTGTTGTCTCGTTCATAATTGGCTTCACGAGTGCTATTAATAATGTGTAATCACAACTAAAAGGCTTCCAGAACAAAATTTTCGCCGTCACTTATGGTACGGTTCTCAGCGATGTCTGTAACTGCCTTAGTCCACTTCTTCGAATTCTCTCTCGGCGACCAAGGGGCTCAAAGAGGCATGCTGCGTGAATGCATTGTTATCTAACTTACCGACTTTATTTGAGTACTTTTAAGAAATCATTACATATTTATTGATCTGCTCAATAATGTACTCGACATCATTGCTACTATCAACAACAAGTTCTCCTTCAACCGGCATTAAATTAATATCCCTGCTCTCATAATATTTCATCATTTCTTCATAATCTGTAATAATGTTATTTGGATTTGGTGAATGCTTTCTTTGGTTGAACCTCTCTGCCCACAACTCTTCATTACTACATGTGACTAAAATGGGTTTAAAGACGATATTTTTTCGATTCAATTTATCTCTATAATTAACAAGTTGATCATTACAGTGGAGAGGACAATCGACAATTATATCCGTTCCACATTCTATATTTGTATCAATCAATTTGTGCATTAGCTTGTACGAAACACTATGACATACATTGTTATCCTCAAAATAACCAAAAACAGTATCAAAGAAATCATCTTTTCGAAAAATGGGCAGTTTATCCCTCATAGCAAATTGGCTTGATAGAAATGTTTTTCCTACACCGGCTTTTCCTCTGAACCAAATCACTCTTGTCATCCTGCATCCACTCCAAATATTCTTGCGGTAATTTTGGATACGTCATTGAATTCATATGTATCATAAGCATATCATAAATTCGAAAAAAACTGTTTTAATTTTCCATTAAAAAAATCCCCCTAAAGCTATCTCTAGAGGGACAAACCTATCTCTAAAGCACCTTTCTTCACATTTCCAAGGGCCTCTCACCCTTCTTGGCACCCCAATTTTCGCTGTCACAAGAGAGCATAATCAAACCTACTTAATAATACAAGGAAGGCCACCGAAGTAATCGGCGGCCTGAACGAACTTGGTTCAACTATCGTCTCCCGTTAGCGGAAAACCTTGTACGGCGCGACTATTTCTCCAACTCATAGCGAGCCGCGATAATGCCCGACTTGAGCGTTCGGCTGGATAGCAGCTTGAGATTGATTTTCTCATTGGCGCCGTCGAATACCGATTTTCCGCGGCCCAGGATGACCGGACAAATCGTCAGCATGAATTCGTCGATCAGGCCGAGCTCAAGCAGCGTCTTCGCTGCCCCTGGGCTGCCGAAGATAACGAGATTTTTACCAGGCTGCTCCTTGAGCGCCTTAATTTCCTCTGCGATATTGTCCTTGATCAGTGTCGTATTGTTCCATTCCGCCTTGTCCAGCGTGCTGGAAATGACGATCTTCTTAACATCCTGCACCCATTTGGCATGCTCCATATCGTGCCTCGACGCATCCGGATTGTCCAGTACCGTGGGCCAGTAGCTCTCCATCATCCGATACGTCGTGCGTCCGTATACGGGAGAGCCGACTTCGGCTACGACCTCCTCGGCGTATTTCTCTAATTCCTCGTTTTACGGAATCCAATCCAGTCCTCCATTCAAATCCGACGCATATCCGTCCAGCGACACATGCATGAATAATACGAGTTTTCTCATGTCTGCTTCTCCTCCGATTTCGAATTTTTGTTCGACTTTTTTGGCCGTTGGCCCCTGTTTCGTCCTGCTGCTATGTTCATCACTATAAATCATTACGTTACGTAAGGTTCAAGTAGCAACCTGAATTATTTCTTTTTATGGATTCAGCGCATAGAAAGCAATCCTGTGATGGACGTTCTTCTTTATGTAGGTTTGGTATGACGGTTGGAGTGTGTAGGTTGCTGTCACCTCTGAATCCTTCTCACAATTGATCTGGTAATCCTTGTTGATACATCTCCATACAATCGGAATACGTTTCAAGTGTCTTAATAATATCTGGATGGGGTTCAGAATAATTGATCTTATAGTCTTTCTCGCCATATCCTTCTCTAATGGGGAAAGCTAATTTTTCTTCATCAACAGAAAATTGAGCATCAATACCTTTCTTGTTACCTCTTGCATTGAGGAAGAGCTGCAAACAAATGTGATTTTGCGTAACAGATCCCATGCCCATGTTGTAGAACGTCAGAAGCTTTCCTGGTTACTTCCGTCGAGTTGATGTCAGGAGTAACTAATTTTTATTTCGTTTGTTAACTTCAATCGCAATAAACTCCGGCAAATAGTTGGGAGTACAGTCCTTTGATACCATTTCATCTTTATAAAGACCCGTTTTCTCACCAAGTTTAATACAACGTGCTCGATTCTTTTGATCATACACGCCAATCCAGCCTGCCGTGAAATTCATAGCCCACTGAACTTCCGGTTCTTCCTCCGTAATCTTAGCTTCAATTGCAGATAGTAAGTCTGCTGTGTTATCAGGCGGTGTTTGTCCCGTCCATCTCAATCGCGCCTGATAATACCAGAAGGTTCGCCTTTGAAGAGCAGAAGGGCTATTTTCCCATAACCCCATCAATGCAATTGTCTTCTTGTCTTTGGTGAGCTGATTAGCCATTAACCAATCCATTAAGTGATTGCGCTCATCAAAGGTGTGAATCTGCATATCCTTATCAAGCTTATTTAGCACATCTTCTGAAAGAAGTTTTTTGTCCATAATTAAGATTGCCAATAGCCTGGGCAGAAACTCTTCGGTTGACCAAAGCTCCATAGCCAGTTCGTGATCTTTATTAATGTCCTTCGCGATTTTTCGCAAGTCGCCTAACTTAGTTTTACTATTGATCTGTGATAGAATGTTTTCTGCTTTTGGAGAGCGTTTCATTTCTGAACTTTTATTCTTATTCATTTGGCACAACTCCTTTCATTAAAGCACTGTTTCGACCTCGCAGATACTACCTCCCTGTAACTAAAAGACACTGGGGTTCTGTTCCTCAGTGTCTTTTTAGAAGGTTTTAATCTAAAGTAGCTTAATCAGCTCTTCCAGATCATCAACCAAGCCTTTTGCAAGTTCGAAATCAGTATCCCTTAAAGCCAATTCTATTTTCATTTCAACCGCTTTTTTCTTTTGTTCCGTTTCTAAATAGTCTTTATCAAAATGACTGGCATAAATCATCTGTCTAAATTTACGCATACTCATTTTTCTGATCGTCTTATCCTCAATGATTAGAACATAATCCATCCCGTTTACAACGGAATAGAAATCATGAGAAATCATGAGAATCGCACCTTTATAGTCTTCAATGGCTTTTTCTAACGCGATTTGTGTATAGGTGTCTAAATGACTTGTCGGTTCATCAAGAAGCAATACGTTTGCTCTACTGGCAGCAACTTTAGCCAATTGAAGGATGTTTTTTTCCCCGCCGGATAAAGATTTTATCTTCTGATTCACGATTTCTCCTTCAAAGCCATAGTTTGAAAGATACGATCTGACCTCATCATAGGTGCTAAACCCAGCATCCATGAATTCTTCTAATATTGTATTAGAATCATTTAGCACTTCACCTTGAAACTGAGATAAATAAGCCACTTTAGCGTCGGCATTTACTTCAATTGATTCATGATTATTGTTAAAGATTTCCTGAAGTAAAGTCGTTTTTCCGGTACCGTTTGGACCGATAATGGCCACCTTATCCGTCGTTTTTATCTCAAAGCTAACCTTGTCCAAAAGCAGCTCGTCAAAGGCAACGCTATAATCATGGACCTTTATAACCATGGCGTCTTCCATTTCACTATCCACATCGAAACGGATATTCGGTTGCTTAATCTCAACGAAGGGCGCTTTAATTCTACGCGCTTCCAACCTCTCTTGAAAACTAACTCTAGCTTTTAACGCTCTACCTCTAGAGGCATCTGCATTATAAGTTGCAATAGCCCTTAGATTATGGATAATTTTCTCGTTTCTTTCGCTCTCTTCCTGTTCGGCGACTGCGAGTTCTTGCAACTCGATTTTGGTCTGAAGTAAGGAGAAGTTATACTCCATATACCGCCCGTCGAACTCTTGGATCTCCCTATTTTCAAGGTGTATCATTTTGTTAAAGCAATGATTCAATAAATATCGGTTGTGCGTAACGACCAGCAGCATTCCTTTGTAGGAATTAATCAGTTTTTTAAGCGCGTTTAGGTTTTCGAAGTCTAGAAATACATCCGGTTCGTCCATAATCATGAAGTCGGGACGATTAAGCATTTCCTTCATCACTTGAATAAGCTTGAATTCCCCGCCGCTCAGGTCGGATACCTGATGATCTCTTCGCTTCATGAGGTTTGCTAGATTTAGCTGCTTATGAATGTTGCTTTCAAAATCATCCCCGCCCATTGCATCGAATGCGTCCAAAGCGGATTGATACTTTTCCAATAACGGCTCTATATCCGATGAAGTTTCCATTTCCGTGCAAATCGATTGAATTTCATTTTGAATCTTTATAAATCGTTCTCCTATATATTCAAACACTGTTTTTTCTTTGGTGTTGTCTAGTTCTGGAAACTGACTTACATATCCAATTGTGCAATCGGGGGCCATTTCTAATTTGCCATCGAAAAGATATCTTTCCGGATCCATCAGGATATCAATCAATGTACTTTTCCCGCTGCCGCTTGTCCCGATAAAAGCGCAATGTTGATCTTCTTCTAACGTAAATGAAATGTTGTTATATAGTTCTTTTTGCGGAAACGAGAAGGATAAGCGTTCAACTTTGATCATCGTATTATTCCCTTCTTACTTTCCAGCATTGGATCGCCGTCTACGACGGCGGCCAGCCCCGCCGCTATGTCCGCGAGCATCATCCTTGGATGGCGCACTGTTGACTTTGACTCGGTCCGCCACGACAGTCGCCGGTTCCGGCTTCGTAATGGTCATCGGGTAAGGATGATCGGTAATCACCGGGATTCTCTGCTTCGTCAACTTCTCGATTTCCTTGAGATAAGGTATCTCCTCGTTCTCGCAGAATGAAATCGCGATCCCGCTTAAGCCCGCACGCCCAGTACGGCCGATCCGATGTACGTAAGTCTCCGCTATATTTGGCAAATTAAAGTTAATAACGTGGGATAGCTCCTCAATGTCGATGCCTCGTGCCGCAATGTCTGTCGCCACTAGCAAGCGTGTCGCACCGCTTTTGAAGTTATTCAGCGCCTCTTGTCGGGCATTCTGCGACTTATCGCCATGAATCGCTTGCGCAGTAATCTTCGCTTTTGTCAAGCCTCGCACTAACCGGTCCGCGCCGTGCTTCGTACGGGTGAACACGATAGCGCTCGCGATCGACTTATCCTGCAGCAGATCGATCAACAGCGACAGTTTATTCGGCTTGTCCACATAATAGAGGACCTGCTTAATCCGCTCCGCCGTTGAGGAAACAGGAGTAATCTCGATTTTCACCGGATTCTTCAGCAAAGTGTTAACCAAAGATGTGATCTCAGACGGCATAGTCGCAGAGAAGAATAACGTCTGCCGCTTGGCCGGCAGCTTGGCAATGATTCGCTTCATATCATGAATGAATCCCATATCAAGCATCCGATCGGCTTCGTCCAACACCAGAATCTGCACGTGACGCAGGTCAACGAACCCTTGGTTCATCAGGTCGATCAACCGTCCCGGCGTGGCAATCAGAATGTCCGTGCCTTTCTCCAACAACTGCTCCTGAGCCCTCTGCGTGACACCACCCACGATCACGCCGCAGCGCACATTCGTGTAACATCCGTAAGATTTGGCATTGTCGGAAATCTGAATAGCCAACTCACGCGTAGGCGTCAGGATCAGTGAGCGTATAACACGCTTGCCTTTCGGGGGACCCTGCTGTGTACTCAGCAGTTGGATGATCGGCAGCAAGAAAGCCGCTGTCTTGCCGGTCCCTGTCTGGGCGCAGCCAAACAAGTCACGGCCTGCCAGCACCGGGGGAATTGCCTGCTCTTGAATAGGCGTGGGCTGCGAATAATTTTCCTTAGCTATTGCTTTAATAATAGGGGGAATCAACTGCAATTGTTCAAACGTCATAAGATCTCCTTCTTCAAGAACCAGTCAATACGCAAGTTTCTATACTAGTATTATACCCTAGAAAAGGAGTTTTACCTCATTGAGTTGACCGGCACGATATCATAATCCCCAAACCTCATCCTGTCAAGAGATAATGCGCGAATGTGCGAAAAAACGGGGGCGCCCCACTAATAGTTTCGAATTAGGAATGAATTTCCGAGAATGAGAGGCATTTTCGCTTTTTCCAATTCATCCAGTTTCACGTAAAATTCTCTTCAGGTCAATGGGAGAGGGTAGACAAAAAAAGGAGGGTTTGCATGCACAGAGTGGACAAAATCAGATTTATTCTCCTTTTGTCAGGGTACGGACAATCGGCAAATTCGATGATGAAGACCGCGATGATTTTTATTCCTTGTTAGAAAGCGATGATGCAGGATAACTTGCACAACAGGCCGGCCTTTCAGTGTCAGGGACTGGCGATAGGCGGGCAGCCCTTATTTTCTGTTTACATCGACAGAGATATCGCCATTTACATCTTAAAGCGATATCCCGCGCCCCATACAGTCTCGATAAACTGATGCTGCGAAGGGTCCTTCTGGATTTTGTCCCGGATCTTCCCTACATGGACCGTGACCGTGGCGGTATCGCCGTAATTATCGATTCCCCAGACCTTATCCAGCAGCGCCTCCTTGGAATATACCCGATCCGGGTTTTCTGCGAGGAACAGCAGTAGATCGAATTCCTTAGTCGTCATTGTAACCTCCGCCCCGCGCATCGTCACTCGTCTTGCATCGATCTGGATCGTAAGCTCGCGAATGTTCAGCTCGCGCGACTTCCGGACATGCGAAGGGCCGATGCCTGCCGCGACACCGGTCAATCGATTATACCGTTCGAGATGCGCCTTCACCCGAGCCACGAGCTCCGTCGGGCTGAACGGCTTCGTTACATAATCATCCGCCCCTAGGCCGAGGCCCCGGATTTTGTCGATATCCTCCTTGCGGGCGGACACCATCAGTACCGGAATAAATTTTGTCTCCCGAATTCGTCGCAAAATATCAAAGCCGTCCATGCCCGGCAGCATGACGTCCAGAATGATCAGATCGTATTCTTGCTCCAGCGCCTCCTCAAGCGCTTGCCGACCGTCTGCCCGAAGGGTAACCTCGTAGCCATTCGCCTCGAGAAAATCCCGCTCCAGCTCGGCGATCGCTCGATCATCCTCAACGATTAACACTTTGCGCTTCGACATCTCACGCTCTCCCCGCTTCCTTGCTATCCCGTTTCATCGGAATGCTAACGATCACCGTCATAGATTGTCCCGGCTCGCTTCTCGCCTGAATCGTTCCGCCATGATTAACAATAATCTGCTTCACGATGGCAAGACCTAGCCCGGAGCCGGCCACATTCTGATTCCGGAAGGCATCCCCCCGATAGAAACGATCGAAGATTCGCTCCAGTTCGGCCGGGCCCATCCCGGGTCCGTTATCCGTAACCGTGAATACCCAATTTTCCAACTGCCGCCCGAAGTGCACATGGACATGGGGATCTTGCTTATCCATGAATTTTATCGAATTGCCAACGAGGTTTAGCATCACACGCTTTATCTTCTGGATATCCATCGTCACAATGTCCTCTTGCCCCGCCTCATATTCACTCGTCAGACGTACACCAGCGCGCTCGCACTCCATTTGAAGCTCGCTTATTGTCTGTCGATAGAACGACTCAAGAGGCACCGACTCCAGGTAGAACTGTTCCTGCTTGAGGTCCAGCTTCGACAATAAGAACAGATCGTCGATCATCCTGTCCATATCGAGCGCCTTGGCATAGATCACGTCGACATACTTCTTCAGCTTCTCCGGATCATCCGCGATGCCTACCCGAATCCCCTCCACATAACCCTTAATGGAGGTCAGCGGCGTCTTCAGATCATGCGAAATGTTCGAGATCAGCTCTTTGCGATTCTCCTCCAACGCCAACTGAACGTCGATTGATCGCTGCAGCTCGCTGCGCATTTTCTCATACGAGCGGATGACGCCCCCCACTTCGTTGCGCACCTTGGATTCCAGACGGAAGTTCAAGTCCCCTTCGGCAATTCGCCGGGAGCCCTGTTCGAGCTGTCGCAGCGGCCTAACGATATCTCTCGTCGTAATCCAGATCAGCGGGACGAGAATGATACCGACAAGAATCGCGATGCCAAGCAACACGAAAAACATGAATCCGCTTTTCTTGGACTCTGCCATCGTCACGTCAGTCACCAGGTAATACGTCAATGGATCTTCGATTCCTGGGAAATCGTAGGCTACCGACAGCAAGTCGCGTTCCTCCCACGCGCTCACGACGAACACGCGATCTGTTTTCGACTGAGCAGCGGCCACATCCTGCCGAAGCTGTCTCAAGAACGCTTCCCCTTCGCTGAGCTCACCGTAGCTTTCCCAGTGCTCGCCTTGCCGGACGACAAGGAAGCCCTTGAACGGCTCCAACCGTTCCCCAATAGAGGCCGCGAACTCGGGGGACGTCAGCTCCTTCGGCGCGTACCGCTCCGCATAGCGCAAATCCACGAACAGGTCGATGCCCCGAGAGAAGGCTTCATGCGGGGACTGATCCTTCACGATCCCGCTTATGAGATACGAGAGAATCGCTGTGACGATACCGATTCCAGTCATCGCAACGATAATCGCCGTCAGAATAGTGCCGAATAAATATGTTAAAATAAGCTTCAATCGAATCGACATATATCAGAGCCCTTTTCTTTGGAAGGCCAGCAAGCCCAATATAGTGCCAATGATATAGTAGGCTATCATAAATAGCAACGTTGAAACCGTCATCCCGGCATCCCCTCCGTACAGGAGCGGCTGCAGCCAATCCGAATAGTTCGTTACGAAAAACCGATTCAACTGCGGCTCAAGAAATCCCACGACGCTCATCGCCATCCACAGCACGACGCTCACTACCAGCCCAACAGCGCTGCTTCCCACCCATAAGGACACGCTGTTCGCCAATACAAGCAACAAGCCGCTGAATAAGACCGCGCCGCCAAGCTCCGCTATACCTGCTCCAAACGTGGAAGCTGCAGGCGCGCCGTGAAGAATGAAGCCTCCAATAAAGGTCGGCACGATCATACACAGAACGATTAAAGCTCCGGCCGCCCACCCCGCGAACAATTTCCCCATGAAGAGAAACTCCCGGCTAATCGGCAGCTTAAGCGCATGCTTGATTGCCCCCTTGAATTCACCGATCATAAGGTTGCTGCCGAGCGCCACCATGAGGAAAGGAAGCACGACCGCGAGCAGCAGCTCGATAGCCGTTATCGGCAGGTTGTCTGCCAATCCAAGTCGGTCGCCGATAAAAACGAAGAGAACGCCAATAATGAAGGAGAGAAGCAGCAGTGCCTTCAGCTTGCCTCCGCGGAACAGCTTGCGCAGCTCCTCCGCAGCGAGGTTATTCATCTGCGTAATCATACGGTAGCGCCACTCCTTTCCTCTGCGAGATGATGCAAATAATAGTCCTCCACACCTGCAAAAGACTCCCGGATCTGCGCGATGCCCGCCGTATGGACATGCCGCCCCTCATAAACAATGCAGGCATGCGTAATCCAATCCTCAATGTCGTGCACTTGATGCGACGACACAATGACGCTTACCCCCGTGTCGGCCACAAGGCCGCGCAGCATTGTCGAGATCTCCCGCCTGCCCTCAATGTCCATGCCGGAGAATGGCTCATCAAGCAGCAGCAGCTTGGGCCGATGGAGCAGCACACTGGCCAGCTCGATCCGCTGCTTCATGCCGGTGGAGTACTTCTTAATCTTCAAGTCCCAGTACTTGACCATGCCCACGAGCTCCAGCGTTTGCCGGATACGCGCATCGTCGACACCTGGATATAGCTTATGGTAGCACTTCAAATAGTCATATCCCGTGAGATAGAGGTACGGAGATGGCTCTCCGATCATCAACCCCATGTACGGCCTCGTCAGCTCGGGCCTGTCGGCGACGGAAGCTCCGTTCCAACTTGCTTCCCCGCGATCTGTCCCCACCCAACCGGCCATTGCCTGCAGTGCCGTCGTCTTCCCGGCGCCGTTCGGCCCCAGCAAGGCAACAACCTCACCAGCTTCCACGGTGAGGTTCAGCCCTTGGATGCCGCGACCGCCGGGGTAGACCTTCGTCAGATCGTTTACTTCGAACATGGTGCACAGTCCCCCCCGAGGTCGATTCTGTTAGCTGCGGTCGTCGTCGAACATGGCCGCGTCGAGCAATTCTACGGACTTGCCAGTAGGGTCATACGCATCCGGCGTCGTGGCATTGATGTCGCTAACGTTGCCTGCGCCTTTCAGCTCCACGCGGTGAGTGACGCCCGCCTTGTCTTTGCCGCTCACTTCAAGCTCGCCCTGCACGCCTTGCACCTCGTTATTCACATCGACCGTCATTTGCAGCCTCACATGTTCAATAGCAACGTCTTCCGTCAACTCCGGCAATTGCGCTTCCAGGTCGATCCCCTCAAGTCCTTGGAAGAAAGGAAGCCGTTTAATCTGCTCCCACTCCCCATGCGCTTCCGGCGCATGTGCACGCCCTATTTTGTCCTCGGCTGATGCCGCGTTCATCAGTAAACGCAGCGGAAGAGGAACGTCCTCCCGACTGATGTTGACCGCAATCGTCTTCGAGCCATCCGCCTGGTTCTCCACGCTGAAGTTGTCCTTCAGGTCGCCGACCAGAAAATCGAGGAGCGCTTCTTCCGCTTTGTTCATTGAGCGATCTCGGGACTTCCCCTCATCCGACCATTTGTGACGTTTGCCGGCATGCTTATCGTCCAAGTTAATCACCTGATAATGCAAATCATTCGTCCGGTCTACGAGATAGACCTTGTCGTCGCCACTGCTGTACAGGCTGGCTTGTCGTTCGACGCCCATGACCGTAAAATCGAGGTCACCGCTAACGTTGTGCTTGCTGCCCGCTTCCCCCATTTTCCCCGCGCCGTCCGCCTTCACCACCGTCTGGCCGTCAACCGTCAAGCTCAAATTTCCGTTGACCGTCGCGCTCTCGATAGCGGTCCCTGAGGCATGATTAGCTTTCAGCACCGCCTTGAATGCATCGTAGCCTGCTGTATTCGGACTATACGCGAAAGCTGTCGCCGTAAATATCGTCATGGCACCAACAGCCGCACCGATCATGATGAATTTGTTTTTCTTTTTCATTTTTCCTCGCTCCTTTAAGATTGTATGTTCTCTCGCTTACAACCTTAGTCTAAAGGAGGAGTCTAAAGTCCCTCGAAAGCAATTCGAAAAGTTTTCTAAAATCGGGGGATCGGAAAACACGAATAGCCCATCCCTACTGTCGCCCTAGGTGGCATCCTGCTGTTCCAGCCATCTCAAAATCGCTTGGTTTGTTTCTTCCGGCTTTTCTTCCATAATCCAATGACCGCAATCCAGATTAACCACTTCCACATTGGGCACAAACTCTGGCAGTCTTTCAAACTTCGGGATTAAATCACGGTCGCCATAGATCATGAGGGCGGGCTGTTGGATGACAGGGTCCACGTCCGCCAATAAGCGCCAGTTGCGGTCAAGGTTCCTGTACCAATTTAGACTACCCGTGAACCCTGACGTTTCGAAGGCGGAGACGAAAACAGCCAGTTCGCTGTCGCTCATTAAGGGCTCGCCCAGTGGTGTTTCTGCCCTGGCAAGATTGATCATCGCCATGCCTGGCTCAGGTGCTTTGAGAGGCTCGTTCTTGCGGTACAGGTTGCGAAGGAACCGGAACGTATTCTCTTCCAATACGGCGTCCGCGACACCTGGCTGTCGATTGAAATGGACAAAATAGTAGTCGCCGCCCAGTATTTGTTCCAAGAACTCGATCCAGGGTATTTCCCCGCGTTCTTGATAGGGCAAGCTCAGGTTGATCACTTTATTGACGCGGTTTGGATGCAATAGGGTCAGTCCCCAAACGACCATTGCACCCCAATCATGACCGACAAAGGTGGCGTCTTCGTATCCGTAGTGATCGAGAAGTGCGACAAGATCACCTGACAAATGTTCGATGTCATAGGCTGTGACTTCGGTCGGGCGGGATGAGTTGCCATAGCCCCGCTGGTTCGGGACGATGACATGGTAGCCTGCTGCGACAAGGGCGGGCACCTGATGGCGCCAGGAAAAAGCATGTTCAGGCCAGCCGTGGCAGAGCACAATGGGTTTTCCTGCGTTTTCTCGGCCTGCTTCAAAGACCTCGAGTTCCACACTGTTGACTGAAATAAGAATGGGCTTGGGAAAATCGATTGGATTAAACATGGAATCAAAACCTCCTTCTTGTGATACATGTAGTATAATGAACAAACGGTGACATCTTATTGTCACCGTTCTCTAATCATGTAGGAAAAAGAGGTCAATTATGGACAAAGTGGAGAGACTCATTTCGATTATCATGATCTTGCTGAAAAAAGAGCTTGTTTCTGCAACGGAATTCTCACAACTATTCAATGTTTCCAAAAGAACGATCCTTCGCGATATGGAAACATTGAGCTTATCGAACATCCCGATCTACGCTGTCACTGGGGTCCAAGGCGGCTACGGCATCATGGATGAATACAAGGTTGATAAACGCCTTTTAAGCAGTTCTGATTTACAGAATATATTAGCTGCGCTCGGCGGATTGGAACAACTCCTCCTTACTGAAGAAGTTGAAAGAACGATAAAAAAAATAGAGGCAATGGTTAGTCCATTGTCTCTGCATCGTTCTATTCAACTGTCGTTTTATGATTGGGAAGGTCGGTCCGAGATGCTCGAAACCTTAAAGACATGTCAAGAATCCATTTTAAAGAAAAGGCTGGTTTCGTTTGGGTATACAGATAAAGACGGGGCTGCAACGAATAGAATGGTCGAGCCCTATGAGCTGCATTTTAGCGAATCGAGTTGGTACTTGAAAGGATTCTGTTTACATCGACAGGAATATCGAACATTCAAGTTATCTCGGACCGATCATATTACGATTGAGGAACGCACGTTTCATCCTAGAGACGATTGGTCAGAGCAAGGACAAGAAGCAAGTTATCTACCGCAGCTCGTCACGATTAAGGCATGGATATCACCTAGCATAAAAGATCAAATCATCGAAAGATATGGTCGAAAGAGTATTGAAGACCATAATTCTGGATCTTTATTAGCAACCCTATATGTTCCTCAAAATCGTACGGGATTTCAATTATTAGCAAGCTTCGGCACGCATCTAAAAGTTGTAGAGCCCAAAACCTTTGTTGAAGACTTTCGAAATTATTTATATCAAATGATGAAGAACTATTCCTGATAAAGGTCTCGTCTCGGCATATACGACCGATTCCACATGAGTTGGGTCATTACGCGCTTCTTCATAGATTTAGCATTGAAGCTTCAACTCAATTTTTCGCCGTCACTTATGATACGGCTCAGCTTAACGGGGCTATCGGCGAAAAATGTTCTGCGCGGTACCCATCCAAGTAAACGTTTGGCTTTTGGAATGAATAAAGGAACCGCCCATGGGTCATTTCCATGATTTTTGGAACAGCTCCTTCATTGACTCCTTATTTCGTTCCCGCCAGCGTGCGCCACAGTCGCAACAGTAACGTCGTTGCTTCCGCCCTTGTAGCTGGATCCATCGGGCTGAAGCGATTACCTTCACTTCCGTGTACTAGATTTCTCTGAACAGTGCCTTGGACGTATCCTCTAGCCCAATCCGGAATATCCGCATCATCTGCAAAGGAGGTTCCTGCCTGCTCGATCTCCCATTTCATTGCCCTTGCCATCATGACGACCATCTCTGATCGGCTTACCCTGTGCAACGGTCGAAGTGTACGGTCCGGATAACCCTGCAATACGCCGTTCTCTATTGCCGTGCCCATCACATCGGTCGCCCAAGCAGGAATTCGATCCTGATCGGTGAAGAGGAGCTTGCTCCCGGCGGACTCTAAATGGATGCCTAGCGTACGTAGCAGCATGGCCACAAATTCGACTCGGGTAATATTCGCTTGAGGTTGGAAAGTCGTCTCGGACCGGCCTTCTACAATCCCTATCTCGAAGGCTTCACAAATGGAACTCTCTGCCCAATGACCCTTAATATCACGGAACGTACAGACGGGAGCTTCCGCTCCTGGTTCTACGGGTAATGCCAGACGATGAATCGTCAGGTTGTAGGTCTGGAGGACGCCGCTCTCCGCTCTAACTTTGAGTTCAAGCTCATTGTCTCCCACATCGAGCGCAACTGTTATTCCTCCAACAAGCTTGGCCTTATCTAAGGTTACAGCAGCATTCGCATCGGATGGAATCGCTTCGATCGTTACCTCGTCCGCCGTCGTTTTCACTTCATAATGGGTCGTGCCCGCCGCGAACTCTGGCGTTAATGTGAGTTCGTCTTCATCCTTCTTAACGGTAAGCTTTGCGAGATTCGCGTTGTTGGATGGCCGATAGCCGCTCCCGCTCCAGCCTGAGCTGGGCTCAACGATGCGTACCGTACGCGTTACCGGTACCGCAGCATTCCCCGCACGGTCTGTCGCATCATATTGCAAGGTATAAGTGCCAGGAACCTGATTGTTTACGCTGCCGCTAATCGTAACCGGGATGTCTTCTTCCACATCTGTTACGGTCACGCCAGGATCAGCGAAGGATGCTCCTGTTGTGAGGGTGATCGATACATCGCCTAACAGCATAATGACAGGAAGCACCGTATCCACCGTAAACTCATGCTCCGCCGATAAGCTGGTCGGATTACCGGTTGAATCCACAACGCCGGCACTTACCGTATGCAAGCCATCCGCAAGTCCGCCAGGCGGCGTCCATGACCAGCCCCCATCCTCCGCTGCCGGTACCGTTGCCGCTTCGCTTCCATCCAGATGAATGACCACCGTTACGCCTTCATCCGCCGAACCACTGATCACCGGTAAGCGGTTATTCGTGTATTCACCGTTCATTGGCGTCATGAGCGCAGGTACCGCTGGCTGTTTCCAATCTGCATATAAAAGAATATTACTGTTCAATACGATCGTATCATGAGCACTATAAGCATCCCCGCTGCCATCTGCCGCTGTATTCCATCCCTTAAATCGATAGCCTGCTCTCGTCCAATCGTGGCTTTTGTCCTGAACTTCCACTAACGATCCAGGCAAGTAGGATTGGCTGCTCAACTGTTCACTCCCCGCATCCGTACCGTTCCCGACATAAGTTACAAAGGCTTGAATTGCCCTTATGTAGGGGTATCCATCATGGTGTGGAGCTTGCATGTCCCAAACCGTATTAAAGTCCCAGCCCGGGTAGTTCAGACTGTCCTTCATTTCATCAGAAGTTAGTCCTTGCCCGCTACCCCCCGTTTGCCCCGTCTTATCCTTATCATAAAAGTTGTCGTGAACGTTTCCGCCACCGTCAATGCCAACCAAGCCGCCTACGGAAGAACCTCCTGATACTCGCCCAATCGCATAACTAAACTCGATATCTCCATCGCTATTATCCCCTACCAATCCCCCAATCGTATCGCCTTGGTATCCAAGTTCGCATATTCCGGTCACCGCTCCAGTTGCGAAACTGTTGGATATGCGTGAGTTGCCGTTATCGCCAACGAAACCGCCAACATCTTCACAGCCTGCTACGTTACCAGTTGCATAGCTGTAAGAGATATTCGTATTCTCTTGCTTACCAATAAACCCGCCAACATCAATCGGGCTGCTAACATCAACCGCAGCATAACTGTAGGATACAACCCCATTATCCATTCGTCCGCTTAAGCCGCCCACATCATTTGTACCCCTGACAATGCCGGTTGCATAACTGTTCGATATATTTGAATCGTCACTTGCCCCCGCCAGGCCGCCTACAAAATTTTGACCGTACACGCTCCCCGTAACCCCAACGTTATGAATGGTCGTGCTATTCATGCCAGCCAATATTCCTACATAATCAAGGCCCCTTACTTCAACGGCATTTATAGTGAGATTTTGTATAAAACCGCCTGTCCCTCCTACAACACCGAATAGCCCCACAGGCTGACCAGAAGAAGGGGCATGGATGACCATACCGGTAATTTTAAAATTTCTGCCGTCTAAACTCCCTGCGAATGGCGTTGTCTGATTGCCAATCGGCTCCCAAGGATGATCCGCATCGAACATACTCATATCAATATCATTATTCAAAATAAAGTGACTGTCTAAATAATCCCTTACCTTGTTTAGTTGATCTGCCGTTTCAATCTGAAAGGGGTTGCCCGTAGTTCCGTTTCCTCCTGCAAAGTCGTCTGCCGCGTATACGATCCCGCCCTTCACTAGCAACCCTGGGTAAGAACTAAACCCCAACAAAAACACAAGAAAAACGATTATAAATCGTTTTAGCATAGCGTTCATTTGCTACCCCCTAGTATAAATAAATTCGTGGGTTTCCCTTACGCACACCCACTCCATGATTTTCCACCCCGTATCATAACATTGTCCTATGAAAGAACTATAAAAGAATTATGAAAGATTCTACGTCTCAGTGATTACAGCAATACAAGTACCTCAATATTAAAGAGCCAGGCATTCCCCTAAGGTAAATGTCCTGGCTCCTTGTCGTTGCATCTCATCTTCGTATTCTTCACGTGCTTACTCACAGATTCTTTGTCCATATTGAAGCTGAATTAAGTTGTTCGATTATCTTCCACCGCTAACATTAATGGTTTCTCCTAAGATGTAATTAGAAGCATCAGATGCAAGAAATGCGATACATTCCGCAATCTCAACCAGTAGAAGAGATATTGATGATTTTACCTTGCCGTCTTGGAATCATGTGCTTTAACACCGCTTGCGAACACAAGAGGACGCTAATAATATTCAGTCTATAATTTTCTTCCCATAAATCTTCGCTAGCATCCATAAAGGCACTTTGACGAACGCCCCCGGCAGCATTGTTGACTAATACGTCTATCTTGCCGAAAACCGCAATGGCCTTTTCCACCATCTTATCGACTTGATCTTTTTGGGTAACGTCGGATTGAACGGATAATGCCTCCCCGCCTTCTTCCCTAACACGCTTTACGACTTCCAAAGCACTTTTCTCCTTAATGCAATATTTCGCCGTCACTTATGGTAGGGTTCCCCCCGAATAATTTTAAACCCCCGATAAACCTGCTCCAACAACATCACCCGCATCATCTGATGAGGGTAAGTCATTCGCCCGAACGACAGCTTCTTGTCGGCGCGGGCCAACACAGCCGGAGACAGCCCCAACGAGCCGCCAATGACGAACGTGACGGAGCCGCCGCCATAGACGGCCTGCTTGTCCAGGTGGGCGGCCAGCTGCTCGCTCGTCCATGTCTCGCCCTCGATGGCGAGGGCGACGACGTGAGCGCCGTCGCGGATCGCCGACAGGATGCGCTCGCCTTCGCGGACGCGCACCTGCTCTTCTTCCGCCGGGCTCATCGAGTCCGGCGTTTTCTCGTCCGGCAGCTCGCGAATGTCCAAGCGAGCATATGCGCCCAGCCGTTTCGCATACTCCTCAATGGCCGCTGTCCAATACTTCTCCTTTAGCCGGCCGACGCAGACTACCTGGATCTGCATTACTCCGTTCCTCCGCCGACAATATTCTGAACGCGGCCTACTTGGCCGTCCTGCAGTCGAACCTTGATCCCGTGCGGGTGTTGGGGCGAGTTCGTCAGCAGGTCCTTCACGATCCCGCGCGTCAGCTTGCCCGTTCTCTGATCCTGCTTCAGCACGATGTCCACTTCCAACCCCGGTTTTACGTCGCTGCGCAGCTTTCCGTTGCCTGCCATTCCTATCCGCTCCTGCCGTTATCGCTATTTTTTCCTATCGTACCATAAACCACATGGATCACCTACTCGACCCGTTCAACCGGATTGGCCGTCCGGCACCCGCAAAGAAGAGGACGAGAAGCTCGACGAATGGTTCGAGCAGCTTAGCCAAAACAAATAGACGGCCGAAGCCGTCGGATGACCTTCCATGAGTGTTATTCAGCCCGCGCTGAGTGGTGGATGCATAGATCTACGAAAGCTCGTTAATCTTTCTACGGATGGATTCAAGCGCTTCTTTGGTCGCCTTTTCTCCCATTTCGATATTGTAGGTGGAAGCTTTGAACGAAACCTGATTGACCGTTATTGCCGGCTTGAGGACAATATCGGCCAATTGCAATTCGTCCGTTACAATCTTCTTGCTCATGATTTCAATCGTGTTCAAAATAGACGCCACAAAGTTTTTCGGTTCGTTCAGCTGTGGTTTGCTCAGATCGACAGCGATGACGAGATCAGCTCCCATGCTCTTCGCTACCGCGACCGGCACCGGATTCACTACTGCCCCGTCGACGAATACCCGATTGTCCAGTCTATAAGGCTTAATAAACCCGGGAATCGCCGTTGAGGCGCAGATGGCGTGAGACACCCTTCCTTTATTGAACAAATAAGCCTCTCCGCTGACAGCGTCCGCGGCAACCGCCGCGAATGGAATCCGCAAATCGCCGAAATCGACGGGACCGATATATTTCTCCACAAAGCGTGCCATAGGGTGATTGCTGACCAGCGCTTTCGGCGGCAGCGTGATGTTGACCAACTGTCTCCACTTTACAGTCGGCAATACTCTCTCGAATGCGGAGATCGGCTGCCCTCCTGCGTACAATGCTCCAATAAACGCGCCGACACTCGTCCCGGCAATCATATCGATCGGAATGCCCGCTTGTTCCAACGCCTTCAAGACGCCGACATGGGCAGATCCCCTGGACGCTCCGCTTCCAAGCGCAACCCCGACCTTTGGTCTCTCCCCTGGTTCTCGGGTACCGCCGAATCTCAGATGCTTGTTAAGAATCGTCCTGCCCCCGCTCACGATGAAGGCATCTTGTACGACCCGCTTCAGCTCTTGGATATTGCCCCCGAGATAAGGATATACGCCGATCAGATGCAGCGCCTCTCTTGAGATGGCTTCCCGCGCATCGGGTGAACCCGCTTCTTCCAAGAAGGCATAAGCCAGCTCCGGAATATCGTCCGACCTCTCCCTCAGAGGAATTAATGCCACTTCCCGCATCTTCACTTTCGGCTTACTGCATGCAGTCATCAGTATTCTCGTCTCCCCGGACGACTGAATCAGCCGGTTTAGCAGCTCCGCCGGCAGCAAATCCGCATGTTCCAGTACGACAGTTCCCTCTCGCGCGGCTTGTACTTTCATTTCCCAACTATCCAGTCGAAAACGATCCCCGTCCACGCTCAATATCGGCTGCTCTGCACGGCGAGACCTCCGATGTATCTCGTAAGCGACGTGAAATTTGCCTGTACCTTTTTCCCCTACAATACACAGCGGTTCATTGCCGTTGGCCAGTTCATCAATCTGCGCATGCAGCTTATGCATAAATCGGCTGCTGCCGATCAAAGGTCCGTAGCTGAGCTGCCGTTCCAGTTCCAGTTGTCGCATGACGGCGATACTTCGCTTAAACTCCTCGTTCACCCTGTCGTTGGAATCGCGAATGCGCTCGACCATCGCTTCGATCATATGCTGACGGAAAGAAGCGCTTCGATCCATCAGAAGAAGCATCCCTTCACGCGGCATCGATACCGTCCGCACAGTTCCCACTGCTTGCACCGTAGCGCTGACAGCTTTACCGGTCAGACAGGACATCTCCCCGACAAAATGCCCCGGCTCCAGCTTGGCCACGCTTACCCTCGTATCTTTTTCCAAATACACATCCAGCGTGCCCGCCAACAAAATATGAAAGATCTCGCTCGATCGGCCCTGCTTTAACAGAATCATTCCATCGAAGTATTCATGGCTGCTTAGATGAGGAGAGATCAATTCCAAGTCCTCTTGCGCTAATTCGCCGATCAGCGGATAGGTCCGCAAGTCGGAAAATTCGATTGCGGCCGACTTGACTGCCATCGGATTAGAGCTAAGATCGTGATTATTCAACCCGGTATGCCTCACTTCGCTTCTTACATTGTTTGAACCATTATAATCTTCGATTGTGTTGATACCGTGTCAAAAAACGTCCTGAAATCACCGCTTACTGGGTTTACCGTTCCCATTTCAGGATCGTATAGCAATGGAAGGAGATAGATGCCCATTACCATTCACCTATCGATAATTGTTCGGTACGTCTCTTTTTACTCGACAAAGATAGCGGATGTTATATTTTCTGAGAGGTGAGGGCAGGTATGAGTAAAGTGAAGGTCGTGCCTTCCGGCGTGCTGTCGGACAAGATCAGATCGCCGCCGAGCGAATGCGAGATCAGCCTGCTGAAGGGAAGCCCGATGCCAAGCCCATGGACATGCACCCGCTTCCTCTCCCCGCGATAAAACGACTCAAACACCTTCCCCTGCTCCTTGGCCGGTATCCCTTCTCCCGTATCTTGAACTTCAATCCGATATTGCGACGGTTCGGAGTATAATCGAATCGTGATGGCGCCGCCCTGATGCATCGCGTCCCTTGCATTGTTTAACAAGTTCACCATGATCTGCTCCAGCCGGACCGGATCGGTCGACACTTGCCAACCGGCCTCTTCGCCCATCGTTTCCACCACGGGATAGACCGCCTTGCTCTCTTGCGCCTGCTTCCAGCGCACGGCCATCTCGTTCAGCTCCGCTCGCAGATCCACGAGTTGGTGCGTCACGGTGACCGTATTTGCGGCGAATCGATTAAAGTCCAATAAATCCTCGACCATTTTCTGAAGCCGACCCGTTTCCTTCAAACTCATTTCCAGAAATTCCTTCGCCTCTTCATCGCTCACCACTTCATCCCTCACGGCTTGGACCAAGCCGCTGATCGACGCGATAGGCGTTTTCAGTTCATGCGTCACGCCAAGAAACAGCTGATTGCGAAGCGACTCCAGATGCTCCAACCGGTCTGCCATTTCCTTAAAAGAAACCATCAACTCGTAAACTTCCTTCTCGTCATGGTTTTCGTTAATAGCGACTTGATAGTTGCCCGCAACGATTTGCTTAGCCGCGTTCGCCGCTTCCTGAATCGGTCTTAACAACCGCCGGGTTAGCGTGAACAGAATGCCCCAGCCGAAAAGAAACGCGGTAAACACAATGCATAAGCGCAAAATTCGATGCTGCAGCGGCGTAGACTTCACTACCGTTTGCTTTTGCACTAGATACGCCACATGACCGGTGGTCCCCTCCGGATTTCCGATCGGCCCGATCGCTGCCAAATAAGGCGTCTGCTCCGATTCCAGTTCCGCGATTTCGGTCTGTCCGTTCATCAGATCAGGCAGTTGCTCGACCAATTGCTCGACTTCGACTGGAACATACGAGGGATATTGCCGTGTCACACGACCGTCCAGATCCAATACAAACACGAACGATCGATCCCAGAAATCGTTCTCGTGCGCATATTGATCCAGCAGACGCCCAAGCTCCGCACCCTCCGGAAGGATGCCGCCTCGATCAGCCGCTTCGCTCGTGATATCCTGCAGCATCTGCTCCAGTCCGTTTTGTTGTTTGGTCTTCGCATCCCAATAGATCAAGAAAATCATTGCCGCGCTTGCAACCACGATACTAATGGACAGCGTAATGAAATATCGGATGGACCAGTGATAGAGCAAGCTTTTGCGCGGATTATTTGACACGGAATTGATACCCCAATCCTCTGATGGTCGCAACTTCTCCTTCTTCCATAGACCAGTCCCTCAACAATTGACGAATCCGCTTTACGGATAAGTCGACTGCTCTGTCGCTGCCGTCGTAGTCCATTCCCCACACTTCTTCGATGAGCTGCTCACGGCTTAAGATTTGGTTGGGATGCCGGGAGAAAAAGATGAGCAGATCGAAGTCCCGCGGTGTCAAAATGACGTTCCGTCCGTTAAGAACGACTTCCCGAGCGGCATAGTTGATTTTGAGTTGGCCGAATATCGCCGTATCCTCGGTCACGACGTGAGTTTGTCTTCGCAACACGGCTTGTACGCGCGCCACCACTTCCTCGCCGATGAACGGCTTGCATAAGTAGTCGTCCGCACCCTCGCGAAGCCCTCTCAAGCGTTGTTCGATATCGTCAAGGGCCGTCAGCATAATGACCGGACACGCACTGTTTTCTCTGATCGCGTTAAGAATCAACCATCCATCTTGATTAGGCAGAAGCACATCCAGAAGCACGAGTGAAGGCTTCCATTGTCTGAATACGCGGAGAGCCTCGTCACCATCGAAAACTTGTTCCACCATATATCCCGCCTTGACGAGATACGCCTTCAACACCATGGAGATGGCCAGTTCATCTTCCACAATCAGTATCTTCTTCATCGCTAGACCCGCCTTCGAAGATGTAATACCTCTTGCACGCGCGCCACGACGGCTTCCCCGACAAAGGGCTTGCAGATATACTCATCCGCACCGGCCTTTAATCCCTCTGCCTGGTGCTCGTCGCCGCTAAGCGCCGAAAGGATAATCACCGGACAGTCGCTCTGCCCTCTGATTCGTCTCAATACGGATAACCCGTCCATTCCGGGCAGCATGCGATCCAGGAGGACAAGCGCGGGCTCCTCCTGTTCGAACAATTCCAAGGCCTGATGGCCGTCATAGGCAGGCTCGACCTCGTAACCCGCTTTTTTGAGATACGCGCTTAGCACCCTGGAGATGCTCTTTTCGTCTTCGACGAGCAAGATCTTGTCCATCGCCTTCTCCTTGCTGGCGAGCCCCTATGTTTAAACCTTACTTTAACACATGCGCCGCTGTTTGCTACCAGTATAGTCTTGAATCATGTCAGCGAGATGTCGAAAATGGGACTGTCTCCTAAGGATAAGAGACAGCCCCATTGGGGCCATTAAGCGATTTAACAACTATTTGAGCAAAAAATAAAACGACACCCAAAACGGGCGCCGTTCCTAATGAGATCACCGACCAATTTCAATAAATAGTCGGCACCATTCCCCCATCCATGCGAATCGGAGAACCTTTAAATGCAGCTGCATATGGACTGCAGATAAATGCAGCCAGTCTGCCTATCTCCACAGGCTTAATAAATCGCTGTATCTCCGATTGAGGCAGATTCGTCGTCATAAACGTTTTCTCTTTTTCCTCGAACGTCATATGTTCATTCGCGTATATATTCTCAATAATTTGCTGCACATTTTCCGAGAGTGTCGGTCCCGGCATAATCGTATTAACCGTGACTTCCGTTCCTTTTGTTAATTTGGATAAGCTTTTCGACAACGATAGCAGCATTGATTTGGTCATGCAATATTGAGGCATCTGTCCTGAGGGCATAACGGCTTCTTCGCTCGCAATGAAGAGGATGCGGCCGTAACCTTTTTCCAACATTTTCGGCAGATAAAATTTAGATAAACCATTTGCGGCAAGCACATTCGTGCGAAAATATCTTTCCCATACTTCGTCGTCAACGTCCTCGTACCGCATGATTTCATAGATCCCCATACTGTTAACCAAAATATCGATATCGGGGTATTTTCTGAATAAATCCTCTCTTTGCTGAATATCCACAAGATCCGCTGCAGCATTTTGAGGAGAGGTTGCCGGGAAGGCCGACTTGATTTCGTCTACGATTCGGTCTACCTCTTCATGATTTCGTCCATTAATGAGTACGTTAACGCCTTCTTTAGCGAGCTCAATGGCAATGGCTTTGCCGATCCCTTTCGTTGATCCTGTAACTAGAGCCGTTTTATTGTTTAATCCCATATCCATGATGCATTCCTCCGAACAAGGCCGATTTGTAGTTCTGCTCAACACAGTCTTGTCCTCATATTACCTTGTCCGGATTTTGCGATAACTAGTTTGCCGCGCCATATTACTTGTTTAACGCGCCAAGTGGGTTTAGGAATGAGGGGTCAACCTGTATCTTGGTGCCGGGCACGCCAATTTGAGGGAGTATCGCCTGCCCACACACGGAAGGCGCGATAAAACGAGTTCTGATCCTCATACCCCAGCAGAAAAGCCACTTCCTTAATGCTGAGCGAAGGGTCTGCCAAATATTCTAACGCCTGCTCGTGTCGGGATTGCGTCAACAAATGTTTGAAGCTTGTGCCCTCGTCCGTAAGCCGTCGCTGCAAGGTACGGTCGCTCATCCTCAGCTCGCCGGCGACGGTCCGAATGTCGAGGCGTCCTCCCGTGAGGCTGCGCTTCATGATCCATTTGACCTTCTCGATGATGGAGCCGCTGCACTGCTGCTCATCCAATGATCGATCCAGAATGGGAGTCAAAATCTCTAGCAGCTCTTCATTATAGGAGACAAATGGACGATCCAGATCTCTTCGATGCAGCGTCAATCGATTGCCTTGCGCACCGGTTCGAATGCGACAGCCGAAGTAAGCTTCAAGATCGTGCATGTCACCCATGGGCTGAGAAAATTCGACCGACCGTGCCGTTAAAAGTTCACCTGTGCCCCGGCGGCCAAGCTCCAGAAGATAGGCAAGCGTAATCCCGACCAGAATCGGCGGACCGGACTGCTCGGTAGGCTGCCACGTAAGTTCGATTGTGCAAAACTCGCCGTTCTCGGAGATACGCAAGTTTTCCGGCGGACATAGCTTTTTATACCGCGTCATTCGAATCAGTGCGTCACGATAGTTGCGAGCATGGTATGGCGCTAAGGCGGCTGGCGGGTATTGAGCCGTTGCAAAGGCGTTCACGAGCTTAATGATGGCTCCGGCAGTATCGCCAATGTAATCGTTATAAGCCTGCCAGATAGCGAAATATTGAGCCGCGGTCACGACAGGCTCGGTCATAACGGTGAGCGGCAATCGTGCTTTGCGAGCGATGTCGGGAGCGGAAATTCCTAACTGATTTAAACCTTCCCAGAATCCTTGCGGAAACTTAATGTGGTCAGAAGCGAGAGACATCATCCTATGAATCTCCTTTAATTCAATCGCGGGGTTATTCGTACAATGAACCTGCCCCTCATTCACTCGATCTTACGGTGACAACTACATTGCCCTTCTTGCGTTTTTGTTCGACATAGCTATGGGCCTCGGGAATCTGTTCCAATGAATAGCCTCGATCGATGACCGGCTTGATTGCGCCTGCCTCAATCAGCCCTTTAAGGAAGCTTAGATCTTCAACTCGCGGCTTCTGAGACATATCTGCAGTCACCAATCTCCCATTGGACCGCAGCGCTTTCTTCCATGTCGACTTTGCGATGTTCGATATTCTTTTCCCTACGGCATCCAGGATCAAGTCATACTTGCCTTCGCTTATTGTAACATCCTGTTTCGTATAATCCATGACCCGATCGGCTCCGATCGCTCTCACCATTTCAAGGTTCGCGGTACTGCATACGCCCGTGACGTCCGCCCCGAAATATTTGGCAAGCTGCACGGCATAAGTGCCTACGCTGCCGGACGCGCCGTACACAAGAACCTTCATTCCGCTCGCGATAGATCCTTTCCTTAGAAAATTCAACGCGCTTATGCCCCCGACGGGAACGGCGGCGGCCTCCTCATAGGTCATATTGGCCGGTTTGATCGCTACGATTCCATCCTCCGGCAGGCATTTATACTCGGCATAGGCACCGAAGCGAAAACCGCACATCGCAAATACTTGGTCGCCCGTTTGGAACCGCGTCACGTCCTTGCCTGCCGCTTCGACTTCCCCAGCCAACTCGAACCCTAATACCATTACTTTTTTCGGACGCAAGAGACCGTTATACAGCCTTGCAGCGAAAGGGTCGGCCTTGCGCATGCGCCAGTCCCCCGCCGTTACCGTCGTTGCATATATTTTGACCAATATTTCATTGTCCTTGGGCGACGGCTTTGCTACCTCCTGCAGATGCAGAACATCGGGCGATCCATATTCGCTATATACAATAGCTCTCATACTTGCCCCTCCTCGTAGACCTCGGCCTTTTTTAGTGAACCCAAACAACACATGATATTGGTATTGTATAAATGATAGCCCATTTGTAGAAGCGAGGTTCCTGGAGATCCCCGCAAGCCGGCTAACTTTATTTTACAAGCTGCGCGAGCATGATCATGTTACGCGCCCCGCGCTGGGCGAGACCGATTGGTGGAACTGGTTTCAGCCAAGCTATAGCAGCATGCAGTATTAATCTTCTTTTTTTGAATTGGTTTGAAATCGTACGACTCCTCCCCGACAGGAGGTCGCCCAGGTATAAGCGGAACCGGCACACAGCGTATGATACTCTTCACCATAACATATAAAGGGCGAAACTCTACTCATCCCTGCACCGAAGATTTCGCCCTGCTTGTGATACGGTTCACCTATATTTTGTGATAAATAAAAAAGCGACTATAATAAAACTAAGTCACTTAGATCTACAGACACCAGATGTCATTTTGAAAAACACTTTTTGCTCTTTCCATCTTTGCTTTGTCTCTTTCATCCTGATGTGCAAAGCACCACATCGCGTATGCTTCTTTTCGTGATAAACCTCTTTCCTTCATAGCCTCAATAAAATCTCTAAGTCGAATCACTAAAATATCTTTATCAGTCCCACTATTCAGTTCTTTATTTAACAATTCTTGAAGCTCACGTTCGTCCGAAAGTATAAACGGAATTCCACTTGCGAAAGCGAAGGCTACCGAGACCGTTTCTCCCCAGTTTTTTCCGTTTTCTCTTGTCTCAGGATCCACCTTTTCCAAGTGCTGTATTGTCTGTTGGTAAATTAGCGATTTATAAGCATCGTAATGTAAGGATTCTGCATCAACAATAACAGCCCTATCGCTTTCCACCAGTTTATCGATTTGATCTTTTGTTCTTTTCGGCATTAAGATTTCATTTTCGTATACGTAACGATGAATATATAACTTTTTTACTAATAGGGGGATGTACTTCTCTATAGCATTAAACTTTTTGACTTTCTCTAATTTAAGAGCGAAATCAGTATCTAATATCGCTTCTTCCCAGATCCAATCAGTCATCCCCGTCGTAATCCCCCATGATACTATCCCATTCATCCTCGCCTCCTGATTCAACAATCTGCATTGTTTCAGGAGATTCATTGACGAGTGATAGGATATTCCGAAGTTTTCGTTCATTGATAATCTCTTTATCATATGCCAAGATTGCATTTTCAACTAGTTTTTCAAAAAAAACCTCATTTGTTCTATCCTGTGTAGAATCATTTAGCTGCAATCTCTTTCTGACCAGCATGACCCCTGCCTGCGGGTCCCTGTCTGGTACAGTCAAGAATTCTCTCATCTTCTTATCATCAATAAATTCAATTTCAAACAAACGTCTTACAATAGTTTTGAATGGCACATAAAACAAAGCCATTAATCTAACGATGTCTTCAATTTTCAAAGAATCTTTTTGTATTCCGCGAGATATTATTTCGTTGTTTAACACCTCTGCAGGGACAAGTAATAGGGCTGCAAATAGGTTAGCTTTTAACTCATTAATATCATCGGTTTTATTCTCTAACACTTGGTCGTTTAATATCTCTGTTTGGTTAAGTTTATCCTGATCATACCAAATATGATATAATTCATGGGCTGCTGCAAATACTTGTTTTTCTCTAGGGATGAATGTGTTTATATACACAAAAACTCTGTCTTTCTTCTTGCAGACAAAAGCACATAACTCATTGTCTTTAATAGGGTATTTAAGCAGTGTTGCTTCTTGTTGGATTAGCTCTAATACTTCTTCTCTCAATACCCTGTGTGTTTTCAGTTTTTCTCCAAGCTTTGCTCGAACCTTCGCTTCGATTTCACCGAATTCCTTTGGACTTAAAGATGGAAATTCTCTCATACTGCCTCCTTATTTCGAATGGAGAATTTCTTCTAGTTCGATCATTTCATTCATTACATGATTTAAGAACTGAAGCCCTTCTTTGGTGTTTTCATTTTCCAATTTTCCCACCATAAATAAAATTGGTTCTTGAATTACTTGTGGAATTTCCTTTGGTCTCAGAAGTTCATCCACCGTTACTCCCATGATATTTGCTATCTTTGCAATTTCATCAATATTAATTGCCTTTTTCCCATTGACTATCTTACTCATCACTTGTTTAGAGATACCCATTCTCTCTGCAAAAAAAGACTGGGTTTCGCCTTGTGATTCAAGCCAACCTGCAATCTTCTCTCCTATTTGCTCGAAGATTGTTTTCATTTTACACATCTCCTATTGTTAAGTAGTCTCAGTATATGCTTGCTGATTCAAAAAAGTCAACAAATCGTTGACTAATCGATCGCATTAGTAAACAAAATAAGCACACACTATGTTTTAACTTTACTTTTCCTCCGAATGCCAATAAATATCCACATCGGTTACAATTATCTTGGTTGCGTCAGTATTCTCCTTTAATAACGAAGAACGAACCTCGAATCGTCCCAGCCAGCTTGGACTTCTGTCTTGCAAATTTGAACTTCTTCTCTTCCAGCTCCTTAGGGACTTCCATCCCCTCAGACAGCTTGAATCCGACCGCCCGCTTCTTGGGATCATCGACCGTATACATGACGTTGATCGCCAGGCCATCCTCATAGAAGACAAAGGCCCATTTGATATTTTCTACTTGAAAACGCGATGTCTCCAAGGGCTGGGCCGCAAAGGCAATGCCGCGTTCTTCTTTCAAAACTCTGTTCACATATTCAAGTGTTTCCTGACTTTCGCTCGCCGGCACAACGGTAAACTCGTGCTTGTATTTATTCATGAAGTACCGGGCTTCATTCGCACGCAAGCCGGCAAGCGCTCCTGCTACCGGCGAAGATTCCAGACCGGCCGCAGACACATGATTAAAGTCAACGATAGCGGGCATCCCCATTCCTCCTCTGATGATCTTGTTTATTTATTCACAACCGGAATCCACATTTCCCCGTATACGAGGCCGTCTCGCTGCCCCATCTCAACCGTTGCATTGGGACCGCCGACATAGGCGTAATTATCGGCCGCCGGCAAAGCTTGACCGAAAGCAATGCCAGTAAGCATGCCGCCCAACTCATCCGCTGTCTTCCCTTCGCCTTTAACGACGAGGTATTGTCCCTTGGGGAATTGAATCACTCTGTGCTCTTCCGGGATCGAGGCATCCGTCATGACCCCGGCATAATACATCATCTTGTGATTGACCGCTTCGTTCACGGCGAAGATGTAGTCGTTCGCAGCGACAGCTTTCAGAGCGTCAAGCCTGCCGTCTTGCTCCACTGCCCGCCAGAAGTCCTGCTTCTCCTTGTTGATGCCGGCATAATCCGTGTAATCGCTCTTCAGTTCCGTTCCGATCCCAATTACGATAAAGCTGTCTTTCTCCTCAAAGGTATACGTTGCCATTGTTCCAGCTCCTCTTCATGAATAGATCAAGTCATTTGTTTTTAATATTAGTGCTTCAAGGTAGTAGAAGTCTATCGGTCCATCAGAGTCTGCGGCTTTTCGGACGCAGTGCCCAAGAGGCGATAACCAGCGCGGCATAGAACAGCGGAAGAATAACATGGAAGCCGTAATCGCCGTAATCGTTAGCGAAAGCGTGAGATAAGGCCGCACCTGTCATTAGAAAAAAGAGACCGCTATAAGCCCACTCCTTAAGCCGAGGGAACCCCGGCATGACGATCGCAAGAACTCCAAGCAACTTCCAAGTGCCTAGAATGGTCGTGACATACAGCGGGAACCCAATATCGGTCACCAGATCGACATTCCCCCCATATCGCATCAGTTGTCCGATCCCGCTTAAGGCAATCGAGAATGCGAGCAGGATGGTGACGGTCCAATAAGCGGCTAATCTTCCCATTGGACGGGATGCTGCTTTTGCAATTTGCTCCTTACCGACGATCGTATTCATTTTCATTCCTCCTCTTAGAAATGGATCAAGCCGTTTGTTTTTTCACTTGATGGGTTTATAATAACCATTAATCATGTCAAAATATGATACTGTTTAGAGGGACCTATGAAGAAAGTAGAACGGATTAACGTCATCATGCGGTATATCAACAATCGTGCCCATTTTACCATCTCCGAGATCATGCGGGAGTTCAACATCTCTCGTTCGACAGCCATTAGAGATATCAGGGAAATCGAAGCGATGGGGATGCCTCTAGTCGCCGAAGTCGGGAGGGACGGGGGTTATTTTGTGATGAACAACTCCGTTCTGCCCACTGTCCGCTTTACCGATAATGAGATTAAAGCTCTTTTTATCGCCTTCATGGCCACACGAAATCTGCAACTCCCTTATCTCAAGAGTCGCCATTCTCTAGCGGAAAAAATACTCGGCCTCATCTCGGAAAACCAGCAAGACGACCTTGTTCTGTTAAATCAAATCCTGTTGTTCGAAGGAACGAACCCCCACAATCCCGACCTGCTCGATCTGTCGGATCTGCCCCATCCGATGTTAGAGCAGTTGATCCAAACTCTTCTTAAGGACAGCTGCTTGGTCGTTTCCGTCGAAGAGGCGCGGGAAGTAAAGATTTACCCCATCTACTTAATGCGCTTATATCGTGAAAAAAGTTCATGGCAAATCGAAGGCTTTGACCTCGAGGAGGAGAAAAGGCGGATTATTCCGGTCGACAATCTCACCGATGTGAAGCCGTACTCCGGGAAGAAAAGAAGCAGCAAGAAGAAGATCATAGAACAACTAAGCATGCAGGAAGAAGCCGTCAACCTTGTCCTTGAGCTTGGTCCAAAGGCGATTGCCCAGTTCAAAAAATACCATCCACTAAGAATTACGATTTCATATACGAATCCTTATCAAACTACGGCTCTTATCAAGACTTCCATCAATGTACATCAGCCGGATGAGTTGGCCGACATCACCAGTTGGCTGCTTTTCTTGGGAAGGGATATCAAGGTCAGGGAAGTGCCGAAAGAGGTTGCGGATGGACTGCAGGAGAGGGTGGATGTTTTACGGACCAAGCCCTAATCTTATCCCCCCTCAAACCTGCCTCCCCGCAATCCGAACATCCGTAGACAGCCCCAGCTCCCGGTAAGCCAGCAGAACGGCCCCCACGACGGGAGGGAATTGCGGCTCGACGATTCGGTAGCGTCTGACAGGGCTCGCTTCCAGCAATGCTCTCAGCCTCCCAACCATATATGGGCTGCGCGCCACGCTGCCGATCAGCGCCGCCTCAACCTCGCCTCCCGCGAAGCTGGAGCCGACCAGCTCCACACCCAAGCGAAGCTGCTCCGCCGCCCGGTCGCATACGCGCCTTGCAACGCCGCTTCCCTGCTCCGCAGCAAGCGTGACCCGCGGAGCGAACAGCCCGAAGAGCTGATCCCGCTTCATCTTATCGGGATGAAAGCCCTGGCGCGCCTGTTCCTGCAACTGCTCGAATTCATCCGCCTGCCAGTATCGCAGCATCTCGGACACCAGCCCCTCGTCCGAACCGTCGCCCCTACCGGCCAGCACCTCGTATACGGCATCGTAAGCGAGATGACGAGCGGCGCTGTAGGCATAATGATGGTAGTCCAGATTGCGCACCCTTCTGCCGCTCTCGTTAATCCCCATGATCATCGTACCCGTTCCCGCGATGACGATAATGCCCGGCTGGCTCCGCAGCGCGCCTGCATGTGCGATGTCCGAGTCGTTCAAGTGCAGCTTAGGACAGCGAAGATCCGGCAAGTCCGTGAACGACGCAATCCACGCATCGTCTTCCGCCGATTCGTAGCCCGCGATCCCCGCGACCAGCCCGACCGCGTCCGCCGTGGTTCGACCGGCCTTCGCCAGCGCCTCCCCGATGGCCGCACGCACATTCTCGGACGCCTTCTCGTCCTTGTATCTGGAAGCGCAGCCCCCCTCGACATAGGCAAGCTCGCTTCCCTTCAGATCGCAGACCATAACCCTTGTATTCGTTCCGCCTCCATCAATCCCGATAACGATTGTGTCCCGCTCCATCGCCATGCCCCTCCTTGTCCTTTCTAACGAACTCTCCATCCGCGCCCCGCTCAAGACCTGCTGTAGATCGCCCCGATAATCCGTTCCAAGTCCGCCGCGTCCTCCGGCCCTTCGCTGTACATCCTCTTAAACTCCGCCAGCGGCCCGTCGTGAATCATCGTGCCCCGATCGATCAGCATCAGCCGCTCGCACACCTCGTCAATATCGTCCATATCATGCGTCGTCAGAATAACCGTCGTCCGCTTCTCCTCGTTCAGCTCCCGTAGGAATCGCCTAATTTTCGCTTTAGCGACGACATCCAGTCCGATCGTAGGCTCATCCAGATACAGCACCGCCGGATCGTGCAGCAGCGCGGCCGCGAGATTGGCGCGCATTTTCTGCCCCAGACTCAATTGCCTCACCGGAGTCCGATAGAAGCTCTCCATCTCCAGCAGCTCGACCATGAAATCCACATTGCGCCTAAACTGAGCCGAAGGGATACGATACATTCTTCGATACAGCAGGAACGTTTCCTCCATCGGCAAGTCCCAGAACAGCTGCGAACGCTGGCCGAAAACAACGCCGATCTGCATCCCGTTGCGCCGCCGATCCTCGCTGGGAACGCAGCCGTTGACCCGCACTTTGCCGGACGTCGGCGTAAGCACCCCGGACAGCATCTTGATCGTCGTCGATTTGCCCGCGCCGTTCGGGCCGATGAAGCCGACCAGCTCCCCCGGCCGGATGCAGAAGCTGACGCCTTTGACCGCCTCCTTCACCTCGTACGGCCGCGCGAACACACTCCGTATCGCTTCCCCCCATCCTCTGCCCCGACCGGAACCGTAGATTTTATACTCCTTCGCCAACCGTTCCGCTTCTATCACATTCCCCGACCTCCTCTCACGAACCCGTACTATGATAACGCCGCACGCCAGCCCTCCACAGCAGCAAGGCTCCCCCGAACAGAACGACGCCAACCAGCGGCGTCATATAGACCAGCAGCGGGTGGAACAGATCCGAATCGTCGCGGCCGAGAAAATAATGCGCAGGGTAAAAGTTAATGAACGCGAACGGAACCAGCAGCGTAAGGATCACTTGGACGGAGGACGGATAGATCGAGATCGGATATCGAATGAAGCTCCGGAAATCCGACATCAGCATCTCCATAATGCTCGTATTCCTCACCATCCAGAACGACGGAATCGCCCCGTACATGAAGGCGGAAGCTTGAATAAGCGCTCCCCCGGCCAGAACGGCCAGCAGGAACAGCACATCGCTCACGCCCAGCGTCAGCTCCAACCGATAGATGCATATGGACAGGAAAGCGATGCCGAACGTCACATTGGCGACGTAAGAAGCAGAAAACTCCCTGCACATCAAATAAAGCAGCGGGTTGATCGGCTTGGTCAGCAGCTCGTCGAATTCCCCGGACTGAATTTTATAGGACAGCTTCGTAAAAGGATGAAAACAGAAGAAAGCGGCCAGCGAGTACGTCGTCAACTGCAAAGCGTACAGGAACATAACCTCGTACGACGTCCATCCCGCGATCGATTTGAACGTATAGAGCAGCACCCAGATCAGCGCGAACTCCGTGGTCCAAACGATGCCTCTGGCGAGAAAAGTAAGGGCGAACGCCGTCCGGTATTCCGTCTTGGCGCGTACGCTGATCGAGATAAACCGCCAGTAAAGCGGCAAACTGCGCATCGTCGGACTATCCCCCTTGGACAAACACTTTCGATTGAGCCTTACGCCACACCCAACGCTCCGCCAGCCAGAGGACGGCAATCCAGCCCCACTGCTGCGCAATGCTGCCCGCCGCCTCCCATCCCCGAATGTTGCCGACCAGCAGCGCAATCGGCTCGAATGTCATCAGCCGGAAGGGCAGATATTGGCCGATGTTCAGCAGAATTTGCGGATAGAACCACAGCGGCACGAACGTGCCGGCGAACAATTCGATGAACGCTCTCATGAACCAGTCGATATAGTAGGAGTTGCCCGTCCAGAAGCTCGTCAGCCCCAGCAAGTAGTGAATCTGATAGATCAGGATGATTCCTCCGGTTATACCGACCGCAAACAGAGCTGCCTGCGCCGCACCGATCGAAGACGACGGCCAGCCGAGCAGAGCCATGTACAGCAGACAAGCCGGCAGCGTGCTGAAGAGCAGGCGAAACGCATTTTCCCCCAATTGCTCGGAGATCAGAGTGAACTTCAGAGAGGCGGGACGCAGCAGATCGACCCCGATCGCGCCGCTGCTCACCTTCTCCCCCATTCTCCCCCCGATCGCCGAAGCCGTCAGCGTGCTTGCGAGCAGGTTAACGATCACGAACAGCAGAACCTCCGCATACGCAATGCCGTTAATACTCGCGTTGTCCCCATAGAGCCCCCGCCACACGCTGACCAGAATAAACAACTTGACGAAGGAACCGCACAGCAGCAGCAACGAGTTCGCCCGATAGGCGGTCTGCTGCCGGAACGAGCAGCGAAGCATCAGGGCATACAGCATAGAAGCTTGAAGCATTGGCTGCCGACCCCCGCATTTTAATTTCCAGATCTTGCATTTAGCATATCAGAGTCGTATTCTATATGAAAAATAGATAATAAGAGTATCAGCCATAAGCGGAGGATATAACGGATGATCAATCTGGAGCTCTATCGCGTGTTCTACTATGCGGCAAGAGAGGGGAATATCTCGAAAGCCTCGCAATTGCTTCACCTCACCCAGCCGAGCGCGAGCAATGCGATAAAGCAGCTGGAAGAATCGCTCGGCGCGCCGCTGTTTTACCGCACGAGCAGAGGGGTCAAGCTCACTCCCGAAGGCGAAATGCTGTACACCTACGTTGAGCAAGCTTACGGGCTTATTCTGACCGGAGAAAAGAAACTCGAAGAAATGGCGAATCTGAAAAGCGGCGCCGTGCGCATCGCCGCCAGCATCTCCGTCATTCAGTTCGTGCTGATCCCCCATCTTCAGCGGTTCAACGAAACCTATCCCGACATCCGCGTCCACTTGGAGCACAGCTCCACCAACGGCTGCTTGAAGCGGTTGAAAGAAGGGGCCGTCGATTTCTGCATCTTGCGCCTTCCGATAGAAGACGATCTGCTCGTATCGGAGCAAGTCGTTACCGTGCAGGACTGCTTTGTCGCCGGAGAACGTTACCGCCATCTCGACGGAAAGACGCTGACCCTGCAGCAGCTGGCGGAATATCCTCTTATCGTTTTTCCGCCCCACATGTCTTCAAGACAGACGTTGGATCGCTACCTGGCCGGGTACGGCGTCACGATCAACCCGGTATACGAGATCGGCAGTCTGCATATCCAAGTCGATTTTGCCAAAGCCGGCCTCGGCATTTCTTACGTCGTCCGGGATTTCGTCAAGCAGCAGCTGGCGGAAGGCTCCTTGTTCGAAGTCGGCCTGGAGCCGCAGCAGGCCCCGCCTCCGATCGATTTCGGCGTCGTGCGGATGAAGCATTTTCCGCCCAATGCGGGCGTGAAACGGTTTATCGAGATGATGACGGAGCAGCGACCCATCAGCGGTTAGACAACCATTCCGATTTGAAGGAGGAGTTTGCTTGCTTCATCCGGCCAGTCTCATTATTCCGTTGCTGATTGTTCTGCCCAACCTCATTTTCATCCGTTTCCCGCCTGCGAACCCGCCAACCAGGCCGAACCCCAGCCTCCTCCTGAACGCGGCAGAGGCAATCGGAAGACTCGGCGTCATGGCCGTTCCATTGTTTTATCCGATGCGAACCCATCAGAGCTATGAGATGATCTCCCTGATCGTCATGCTGACCGCGCTTCTTCTCTACTGCCGGGGCTGGCTCAAGTACCTCCGCAGCGACAGGGATTATAGCCGCCTGTTAACTCCAACACTTGGAATCCCCGTTCCGATGGCCGTGTTTCCATGCCTGTATTTCCTAGCTGCCTCCATCGTTCTGCACTCTGTCCTTTTCTTCGTTTTCGCCGCCGTTTTTGCGATCGGCCACATCGCCAACAGCCTCAAGGATTACCGCATTATCGCAAGACGCTGAAGCGGCCCCGCGAATCCCTCGCTTGCCTCGTCCTGAATCATCCCGCACTCCCCGCTTCAGCACCCCGTCCCCCAAATTCCGTCCATCCAAAACTGACAAAACGTCCATTGCGCCCCGCCGCCGAACGGAGTAAGATGTAAATCGATCTAAATGAGAATAATTATCAACACAAGGGGAGACTTATCCAATGCCAGCCTTATTTCTTAGAAAATCCGCTGTCCCGCTCCTGATCCTGCTGCTGACGGCAATTCTGCTGTCCGCCTGCGGAGCGAGCAATAACGCAGCCACTCCGTCGCCTTCCTCATCGCCGACTCCATCCCAGAGCGAGTCTCCGGTCGCGACGGAATCGACGAGCCCGACAGCCAGCGAAGAGCCGGCGGTGCGCACCTACAAAGACGCTCTCGACAGAACCGTCGAGATTCCGACCGCTCCGCAGCGTATCATCGCGCATTACTATGCAGCCGAGATGAAGGCGCTGGACGTGCCGATCATCGGAACGAACTTCCTTAACGCGAAGCTGGCGTTGACCGACGAGCAGCTCCAGGGCGTGGAAGACATCGGAGGCGACGGCCTCGTGCCAAATCTGGAGAAAACGTTAAGCCTCGAACCCGACCTGATCATCGTTCCCGACTTCCTCGAAGCGGCGGATCTCGACGCGCTGTCCAAGATCGCTCCGACGGTCGTCGTCGGATACGGAGCCGATGCCTTCACCCGCTTGGGCGTGCTGGCGGATCTCATCGGGCAGCCGGAGACAGCGGCGGACTGGATCGCCCGCTACCAGGCGAAAGCCGCCGAGAAACGCGCGCTCGTGCAATCGTCCATCGAAGAAGGGGAGACGGCGTCCGCCTTCATCCTTTACTCCGACAAGCAGTTCTACGTGTACAACAAGCAGCGTCTCGGCCCAACGCTGTACGATGCGTTCGGCTTCGCGATTCCGCCCAAGGTGACGGAGCTATTCTCGGACAAACAGAGCGAGCTGTGGGAAGCGATCTCCATGGAGGCGCTGCCGGATTACGCCGGCGACCGCGTCTTCCTCATCGCTCAGAACAGTACCGACGAAGGCAAGAAAGCGGCCGAAGACCTCCTGCAAGGCCCGATCTGGAAGAGCCTGCCCGCCGTCAAGAACGGCAAAGCCTACGTCGTCGACAGCCGCTGGGCGATGAACGACCCTCTGACGCTGGATTGGCTGCTCGACGAGATGGCCGCCCTGCTCGCCAAGTGACGAATTCAAACTCGAAGCCCGCACGGATACTCTCCGTTGCGGGCTTCTTTTCCGTTTCGCGAACCTTTATAATGAGGCTATGAAATGATAACGATTCTCACTGGAGGCTGGACGCCTTGTCTCGTCTTGAACATACATCGCATACTCCCCCGCTGCTGGCATTGAGCGGGATCGAACACGATACGCAGAACGACCGCGAAGCTTCATATTGGCTGGAGACGCATGCGCTCCTGTACATCGCCGGCGGCAACGGCGAAGTGTCGGTCGACGGCTCGCGCCGGCATGCCTCTCGAGGCAAGTGCTTCCTGCTGCGCGCGAGCCAGGCTCTGCACCTGCGCAATGGAGAATCCGCGCCCCTCTCCTACTTCCTGGCATTCTTCTCCGTGCAGCAGGATGCCGGCGGCTTGTTCTCCCGCAACGAGATGCTCGTGTTTGAGCCCGACTCCCGATTGGAGGATCAGCTGGCAGAGCTGCTCGCCTCCTCCCGCACCCGGAACCTGAACCGCAACGGCGGAGGCGGGGAAGATGGCCGATTGGACGACTTCCGGCTCCATATCGGATTCCAGACAATGCTTTACGAAGTGCTCCAACGGCTGCATGCCGAGCGGCAGGGCGCGGAGAACGCCCGGCAAGCCATCGAGCGCACGATCGACTACCTTCACCGCGCTTACCGGGAGGAGATCGAGATCGGTCAGCTCGCGCGGGAAGCCAACATGAGCCGCTGGCAGTACGGCAGCCTCTTCAAGTCGCTGACGGGGCAGACGCCGACCCGTTATCTGAATGCCTTGCGAATCGAACAGGCCAAGAAGCTGCTGACAACTTCGTCCGCCCGGATCAACGACATCGCCGCCAGAGTCGGCTTTCGCGACGAGTACTACTTCAGCCGCCGCTTCAAGCAGACGACCGGGATGTCGCCGACCCGCTTCGCGCACAGCCGCGGACGCTCGCCGCGCATCTTCTCCATCCAGTACCTCGGGGAACTGCTGGCGCTCGGCATTCGTCCGATCGGCACGAACCGCGCCATGTTATCCGCGCTCCCGGAAGCTTGCTCGGACGTCAGCCCCGTGGACGATCCGCTCGACATCGGCCAGCTCTCGCAGCTGGAGCCGGATCTGATCCTCTATCCCAGCTACGTGTCCCCGGAGCTGGCCCGGCAGCTCGCCGCCGTAGCGCCGGCTGTCGAGATCGACTGGAACGCCGACGTCTACACCCGGCTTCAGGAGATCGGTCAGCTGCTGGACAGAGCCAAGGAAGCCGACGAGTGGATCGACCGGTACAAAGCCCGAGCCAGCCGCGCGAAGCGGCTTCTGAAAGACGCCGTCCGCGAAGGAGAGACGGCTTCCGCGTTTATCGTCCATGCGGACGGATTGTTCGTCTACGCCGGACATCACTTCGGCCATACGCTCTACCAAGGTCTCGGCTTCGAGCCGTCTCCCGGAATCCGGTCGCTCATGGAGCGCAACCGCAACGCCAAGTGGCAGGAAATCCGGGTAGAGGACATTCCCCACTACGCGGGTGACCGCATCTTCCTCGCCCTGCCCGAGCAAGGCGAGGATGCCCGCAAAGGACGGGAGATGCTGCGCCACCCGACCTGGAGAAGCCTGCCCGCCGTCCGCGAAGGGAAGAGCTACGTGGTCAAAGACTATTGGGCCAACTACAATCCCGTCACCCTGGACAAGCATCTGGACGACACGGTTCGAAGATTGCTGCACGGCCGCGGCTGACGGCCCGCGATTAAGGAACGAGAACCCACACGCCGCCTTTGGACGGAACTTCTCCTCTCGTCCACCATTTGGCCTGGTACGTCTTGCCTTCATAGGCGACCTTGTCCTGACCGACATAAGCCTTCGACTCGTTCCATGCCTGGACCGCGCCCGAGCCTGCAGCAGCTTTCCAGACATCGCTGGAATCGGGCTTGTCCCCTTGCGTCCACCAGCTCGCGACATATTCGACGCCGTTATACGTCACCTTGTCGCCGCCGAGATACACTTTGGAGCTGTCCCACGTTCCTGTACCGGTTCCCGTTCCCGGCTGTCCTCCGCCTTCATTCCCTCCGCCCGAAGCCGGAAGCGTCGCCGCGATCAATGCGGCGCTGGCCGCCGAGCGGTTGCCCGCCAGATCCACCGCGACGATCGTATAGGAGTAGCTCGTTCCCGCTCCAAGTCCGTTGTCGGTATACAACGTTTGCTTTGTCGTCCCGACGACTTTGCCGTCTCGGCTCACCTCATACTCCTTAATTCCGGCGGACGCGCTGGACGCTTGCCATCCGAGCGTCAGCGAGCCGCTCGTTTGCCCCGTGCACATGACGCTCTTCGGCGCCGTCGGAAGCTCGATCGGAGACTCGCCCTCCCCGCCGCTTCCTGTTCCCAAGTTCACGTCGATGGCTTGATAGAAGGCGTTAGCCGTATCCGCAATATCCCATACGCTCAGAATGACGTGATACCCCGTCCGGTCGGCCGGAACGTTGCACTCGTGCGACACTTGCATGTCCGGCCGCTTGTTGCCCCCGTCCACCGTGCAGAACGGCTCGGCCTCCAGTTGGTCCCTCGTGAGCGGCTGGTTAGGGTCCCAGCCTTTCTTCGTAATATAATACCTCCATTGCTTCGTGGAATGATTCGCCGTAAACTGCCAGGAGAACGTATTCTTGCCGCCCTTCAGCTCCACCTTCGTCCAGCGTTTATCCGACTGGGCGTCCAGCGAAGTAAATACGCCGGCGCTCGCAAGCTGCCCGTCCGCAGGACCCGATGCCGGAAAACCTCCCTTGCCTTCGAGGCTCTGAGGCTCGTAAATAACCGGACCGCAGTCCTTGTTCTTGCCCGCGGTACACAGCACCGCCCGGCTCGCCGGGGACGACACGTAACCGTGCGCCGAAGCCTTCTCCGCGACGACCAGCAACGCGGCTGCCGCTATCAGCAGGAACTCCATCGCCACAAGAAGCTTGCCTTGAATCGTTCTCATGCTCATCCAAGCCCATGCCTGATCTTTCGTCACTCGAATTCCTCTCCTCGCGATGAAGTTGGTGATTCCCCCTAAACATAGCGGATAAGATCGGGAATCGAACAGCGTCCTCCGACCCGGGAGAAAATCGTCCACAGCTTGTCCCGCCGACCTAACCGCCCGCATGCAAGCGGTGAAGCCGTGACCTCGGATGCATCATTTTAATGCCGCTTTAAACAGTAATGCCAATCCCATCCAGAACTCCGTCCATGTGCCCACCCCTCCGACTGGGAACATCTATTCAACTCTGACCGGAAAACTATATCCGATTGCCTACCCGCGCCTCCGCCTCTCCAGGACAAAACACCCCCGGCCCGCCAAGGACCAGGGGTAAAATCGTCTATAGCCGTTCCGAGGCCGCCTTGGCCTTCTTGATCCCGGAAGCCAGCAGCAGCGCCAGAAATCCGCCCGCCAAGCTCCACAGCACCGTCCCGTTCGAGCCGACCGCATCCCATCCGCCGAAGTACATCGTTTCCCTCAGCCCGCCGGAGGCGAATCGGAGCGGAGTCCAGGAATAGATCCAATCGCGCGTCGTTGCCGACAAGAATTCCGGAGCCATGCCCAGCAGCGGCATCGAGAAAAACATCAGCAGCACGAGCAGCGCCATCGCCGGCAGACCGATCCAGTTCAGCAGGGACGATTGCAGGAGGAAGAACGCAGCGGCGACCAGCCACAGGAACGTCCACGTCGCTCCCGCGCTCGCCAGCTCCATCCCGTACCAGGAAGAAGCCATCCAGACGACGAATCCCGCAGCGATTCCCGTCACCGCCAGGCCGATCGCGGCCTGAAGCCCGACCGACGCCCATCTCCCGCTCCCTGCCGTTCCCGCCTTCTCCCCCGCCATAAACAAGCTCATCGCCGTCACCAGACTGCCGATCCACATAATCTGCGTGAGCAGCGCCGGCGCATTTCCGTTCGCATTGTTCGCCCCGGAAGGATGAACGATCTCCTCCTTCACGACGATCGGCGTCAGCAGCGCCTGCGCCGCGCTTACCGGAATCTGCTGCGTTTGCTGCCCCATCTGCCCGAGCAGTTGCGTCGACATCTCCAATCCGACCCTTCTCATCGCCTGATCCAGAACCTGCCTCACGACCGTCGACGCCTGCATGTTCATGCCCTCGTTGACGAGAATCGCGATCTCCGCCGGCTGCGGTTCGGGCGACGCCAGCGACAGCAGGCCGCGGCTCAAATCCGCCGGAAGCACCAGAGCTCCGTAATATTCGCGTTCATCCAGACCTTCGCGCGCCTTCTCTTCCGAATCGACGATTTCCCAGGCAATCGGGAACGCCGCATTCGAGGTCAATTTCTCCTTGATCAGCTCTCCCGCCGCAAGCGCGCTCCCTGAGGGAAGCTCTGCCGGCTGGTCCAATACGACCAGGGCCACCGGCATGTCCTTAGCCTTCGTACCGACCACCGATCCCATCATCGCCGCCCCGAACACCGTCAGCACGATCACCACAACAACAACGCTCAGCCAAGTCATTTTCTGTTTAAGCAAACCCATTTCTTCTCCATCTCCCCATCTATAATAATGAACATAACGTTGATTATCGGGCAATGCGTTTATTATAATAAGGCGACATGGAACCTACAATAATCACATTTAATCCGATTGTTAACTACTCAACACAATCGATTCCGACTGTTCAGCAAGTGGGAAAAAAATCGTCACCGGGAGGATCAGCGACCTATGAATAAGATTGATCGCAGACAAATTCGCACGAAGCAGCTTCTGCACCGGGCTCTGTTGGAGAGTATCGAGGAAAAAGGAATCGAGCACGTTACCGTAACGGATATCGCCGAACGCGCCGACGTGAATCGCGGGACGTTCTATTTACATTATCGCGACGTGCCGGATATGATGAACAAGGTAATGGACGAGATGTTCGAGCGGGTGTTCTCCCTCGTGAAGCTTCTCGATCCCCGCGAGCTCAGCGAATACGCCCATGTTGCCGAGCCTTATCCGAAAGTCGTCAGCATATTCGAAGAAATCCGGCGCAACGCCGATTTTTTCAAGGTGATGCTCGGGCCTCGAGGCGACCTCTCTTACGCGATGAAATTTCGCAACCTGATGGCTTCCCATCTGTTCGGCAAGCTCGAATACCTGCTGCCCGAAGGTTCCCAATCGCTCATTCCCAGAGAATATCTCGTCGCCTACATGACCTCCGCCAACTTCGGCATGGTGCTGCACTGGATTCAGAACGGAATGCGGGAAACTCCACACCAGATGGGCTTGATCGCCACCCGGCTCGTGAACGACGGACCGATCGTTTCCTCCGGGATTAGAGCGGCGTCGCGCGCCGAATCTCCGGGAAACTCATAACTTGCTCATGCTTTTCCGAAAACAATCTTAACAATTATCGCTTAATCTGGGTTCATCGCTACCCACTCGTACGCATCCGGGGTGATCTCGCTCATGTTCAACGCCGTCTCCATAACCGAACGATTCGCCGCCGTGCCGCCGAGAATATGGCTCACCCTGGCTTGCGTAACGCTGATTTTGGGCAGCTTGGTCCATTATTTGACCGATTCCTATCGCGATAATCTGATCCGGGAAATCAACCGGGATACCGCCTACGAACTGTCCGCCAACGCTTCCGCCTTGGCCACCGCCATCCAGAGCAGACTTCTGCTCACGAACGGCATCAAAGCTTTCGTCATCAACGAGCTCACGCATACCGGAGCCTTATCCGATTCGCGCTTCCATACGTTCGCCGACAACTTCACTGGCCGGATTCCCGGCATTCGCAACCTCTCGATCTATCCGAACGGAATCGCGCGGTTCGTCCATCCCTTGACAGGCAACGAGAACATCTTGGGCTTGGATTTGTTCCACAGCGAAGATGCGGAAATCCGGCGCAACGCCGAACGGACCAAGCTAACCGACGACATGACGATTCTCGGTCCGCGCGAGCTGACTCAAGGAGGTCTGGGTCTGCTCTCGCGGCAAGCGATCGAGCATAACGGCAAATTCTGGGGCTTCGTATCCGTCGTGCTGGATATTAATCCGATTTTGCAGGAAGCGGATCTGTTTAACGGGGATAAAGGCATCAATTTCTCCGTCAGGGGCAACTCGCTTGTCCTGATGGGCGATCCCAATCTGTTCGAAGAATCGGCCATTATCCGGAAAATAGAGCTGAGCGACGGCGAATGGGAGATGGCGGCTGTCCCCAACCGCGAGAGGCTGGAATCCGTCGCGTCCAAAATCCGGATTTTCCGGACGGTCTGCTTAGGATCGCTGGTTCTTCTCATTTATTTCCTCTATGCCCAGATGACGCAGAAAGCCCGTCTGCAGCAGATCGTGAAGGAACGCACTCACAACCTCGAGATCGCCAACAAGAAGCTGGAATCGACCTTCGACGAGCTGACCGCCGCTGCTTACCGGGACGCTGTGACCGGCTTGTACAACCGGACCTATTTTAACGAACAACTGGTTCATAAAATCGAGAGCGGCAGGCTGGCCGGAGAGACGCTGGCTTTGCTGTACCTGGATCTCGACCATTTTAAAATGATCAACGATTCGTTAGGCCATATCCACGGGGACATGATGCTCAAGGAGGCTGGACGGCGTCTGGCCGAGCTGCCTTTTCCCGAAGTGGAAATCTCGCGTATCGGCGGCGACGAATTCACGATCATGATTCCTCGCATCGAGAGCATGGAGCAGGTTCGCCAGCTTGCGCATCAAGTTCGCGAGCTGTTCCAGAGCCCCTTCGTGATTCGGGACACCGAGCACTTCATGACGACCAGCATCGGCGTCGCCCTCTTCCCTCTGCACGCTCAGGACAGCGCTTCGCTGATCCGCAACGCGGACCTCGCCATGTATCGCGCCAAAGACGAGGGCAAAAATCAATTCCGCATTTACGACGTATCGCTGAACCCGAACGCCGAAGAAGCGATGGAGATCAAGAGCAGCTTGCGAGTCGCTCTGGCCAAAGACGAGTTCACGGTCTATTACCAGCCTCAGATCGAAGTGGAGTCCGGCAAAGTCGTCGGACTGGAGGCGCTGATCCGCTGGGTGCATCCGACGAAGGGCATCATCGCTCCGAACAACTTCATCCCGATCGCGGAGGAGACCGGGCTGATCGTGCCGATCGGAGAACGGATGCTGCAGATCGTGTGCGCCCAGAGCCGCGCTTGGCTGGACGCCGGACTTCCGCCGATCCGGATTGCCGTCAACCTGTCGGCCCGGCAATTCGCCCAGAAGGACCTGCCGGAACGGATCGGAGCGATCGTCGGCGAGCACGGCCTCGATCCGCAATCTATCGAGCTGGAGATTACCGAGAACATGGCGATGAAGGAAGACATGCAGCCCGCCTTGCATACGCTGCGTGACATGGGCTTCACGATCTCGATCGACGACTTCGGCACCCAGTATTCGTCCTTGAACTACTTGAAGCTGCTGCCCGTCGACAAGATCAAAATCGATCGTTCCTTCGTCAGCGGCATCGCTCGGGACCGCAAGGACGAAGCCATCATCGTGGCCATGCTGCTCATCGCCAGCCGGTTGAACCTGACCGTCATCGCAGAGGGCGTCGAGACGAGCGAACAACTGGCGTTCCTGCAAGAGAACAATTGCCATGAAATCCAGGGCTTCATCTTCCATAAGCCTCAACCGGCCGATCAGATCGCCCGTTTGTTGGCCTAAGCCGGATTAAATTATAACAAAGCCCGGAGCGGTTCCCCCTGCTCCGGGCTTTGTCGTGTTCAATCTTGATTTTGTTTAGCGTCCCCGCGGCTCTCTAATCAGAGCGCAGCTCTATACGCCGCTATTAGCGCGGTTAGCGCAGCACTGTAATCCTCTCCGTTGGAGTCCTGTGATTGCAGTACCGTTTCCGCGTAGGTAATCGCCTGCCCCAAGTCTTCATCCTGCAGCACCAGCTGTCGCGACTGCGTAAACAGCAATTCGATCTCCAGCGCGAGCTCGACCGGCAGAACCGTTACTTTTATCTTCTTTTGGGCCGTATGTTGACCGCTGACGCTCACCTCGATCGTGACTTCGAATTCAAGCGCTTCGTCTGTCGTATTGTAAGCGTTCAGCTTCAAATAGCCTCCAGCCTCTCCCGTAACCTCCAAATAAGTCGCTTCGGTCACGGAAACCGGTCTTACGTCCGTAATAGTGAAGTCCGTCCGCGATCCCAATGCGCCGCTCGTTCTCAGATAGACGGTATCGGTAACGGTAACATCGGTATCCAACTCGAAGTCGACGAACTTGTTCGCTTGCTCAACCGCATAGCCGGCTTCTGACGGAATATCCACTCTGAGTGTCGAACTCTTCTCCTTATTCGCGCTCTTGACGGATACCGAGATTGCGTTGGCCTGCTCGCCGAAGTCCAATTCGGTGAACTCCGCCGTGCTTGCCCCCGCCGCTACAGGATTGGAGGAATATTCTATGCCGTCTTCCAAAATCGCGTACGCGACATCTCCTGGAGAAAGATTCCTCACTCTCAGCACGTCTGCAGCGCCGTAGTTATTCTCGTAATGGATCTCATCCAGCAGAGGCGTTCTGCTGACGCCCGAACCGTATTTCGGCGTCGGCGGAGCGTTGGTCAGCTCGTTCTTCTCCACGAACGAGACATTGGCTCCGTCGATCGTCATTTCGAATACGTTCCAGAACATCTCGGCGCCTTCGCCTGTCGGGATAGCATAAGTCGCCGAAGGGGAAGTCTCCGAGCCTACGTACACTTCTACGCGAGCGTTCGACTTGCGAAGCGTGCTGATTCCAGAGTAATGATGAACATAGAACTGATACGTCCCGTCTACGCGTTGACGGATCGTCGTCGTCTCCGGGCCGTAGGAGTTCACGTCGTCGATATCTAGATCGGCGTACAGCGTTCCGTTATACTTGTACTCCTTGTAGGAGTACCACGTATGGAATCCCTCGCCAGTCGGCGTTGGTCCCAACAGATGGGAATCCTCGTCGCGCGGGTTCTCTCCCCAACTCAACACAATGCGGATTTCTTCGGCTCTCGGAATCGTTACGATCGTAGCATCCTGCCCAGGATTGTAGCCTCCCGCCGATAGCGAGACTCCTACGACGTAAGTCGTCAGATAACCTTCCTTGATAACCTCTCCGCGGTAGACGCCCGGCGCTATCGTCACCACGTAGTAACCGTTCTCGTTCGTCAACGCTGTTGCAACGACATCTCCCGTCTCGTTGCTCACGCCGCGGCGGAATTTAATCGTCACGCCCGAGACCGGACTGCCTTGAGCGTCAATAATCGTTCCCGCAAATCCGTAAACCGTCGGAGTGCCGCCCCCGCCTGAACCGGAACCGGAGCCAGAGCCGGAACCAGAACCGCTTCCAGAGCCGGAGCTGGTCGTAGACGCAGTCTGGCCGTTCACCGTCGCTTGCACTCCGCCGGCCACGACTACGCGTTCCGGAGTCTGGGCGATCGTAGCGCCGCTGGCGTTAATCGTCGCCGTGCCGATCACGCCTTGGCCCGAGACATGAGCGATAGCGTTCAGGATCAACGACGTGACGTTCGCGCCGTTGCCGATCTCCAGATTCGTATTGCCGGCCGCCTGACCGACCAGCAGCTCGGCGATCGAGCCGGATTCCAGGTTAATGTTCAGGGAAGTCGCGATAACGTCGATCGTCTCGAAGCGCCCGGACAGCTCCACGTTCGCGTTCGCCGGGATCGCTTGGGACAGAACCAGATCCCCAAACCCGCTGCCGGTCAAATTCGACTCCACGAGTCTGGCGCCCGATTGCAGCGTAATCTCCTCCACCGTCGTCGAACCTTCGGCGACGATTCGGATGCTGCCGTCCTTCTTGTTTACGATGACGGTCAACACGAACGAGTCCTGGAGGTGAATACTGTTTTTTCCGCCTCCGTTGATCGTCGTCTTGCCTTTGACCGTCACGTTTTTCAGGTAGACGTCTCCCTCGCCGATGCTCTCGGCAAGAAGCAAATCTCCTTCAATGACCATGTTGTTCAATGTGACTCCGCCTGCGGTAACCGCTACGGCGCCCTTCACGGTCGTCGTCTGCGATTTAGAGCCATAATCTCCAGCCTTGTCGTAGGTCGCCGCGTAGACCGGCTGCTTGGCGCCCGACTTCGCGACCGCGCGATCGATGACCGTTACCGCCTCTGCGCGGGTCAGACCGTCATAAGGACGGAACTTGCCGCCCGGCGCGCTCATCAGACCGGCAGCGATGACCGCGTCGACAGCCGCCTTGCTTTGCGTGGACAGCCCGGAAGCGTCCTTAAGAGCCGCTCCTCCGGCTGCCGTTCCCAGCTTGGCAAGCCGAGAGATCATGATTGCCGCTTCGACGCGCGTGATCGTCTTGTTCGGCTTAAAAGTCTGATCCTGATAACCGTTTATGTATCCTGCCGCTTTCCCCTTCGCCACATCGGCGTAATACCACGCCGTGGCCGATACATCGGCGAACGCGATGCTCGCCTCCGCGGAAAACGCATGAGCGCGGTTGACGAAGCTGGCGAACTCCGCTCTCGTCACCGTTTGATCCGGCTTCAGCGAACCGTCCCTGAATCCTTTGATATAGCCTTTGTCCGCCCATTCCTTCATAACCTTCTCGGACCAGTGGCCTACAACGTCGGCTCCAACCGGCTTCTGGTCCGCGCCTGCGGAGCCGATCTCCGCCGAAGCGGTACCGAATACGCTCAGTACGAGGCACAAAGACAAAAATAAAACCGCAAGCTTCCTGCCTGCAACGCCCATTCTCATACCCTTCCATTCCCTCCGCATGAAGTCATGCTGCTTGTTCAAACAGTGTGCGACATAAGCACTAAACGACATTTAGTCTAAAAGTTCGACATATTGAGTATAAGCCTTGGGATATACTGGGTAAATAGGGGAATTGCGCCTTTAGCCAAATTTAATAATAATCGCATCGCTTATCCGACACTCGCGGCCCCGGTCCCGTCATTAGTGCCGCCTGGCGGGCTTCTTCGCCTCATCCCTCGGAGGGCCGCTTTTATACTTGCTTAATACTGAAAAGGTCCCCGCTTCTTTACGAAGCAGAGACCTTCTTCTAGATGTGCGAACGACAGACGCTTGCGGATGATCGCCGCCGTCCTGCGACGCCAAGCGCCGCGCGGCCGTTTATCCCTCTCCGCCGCCTATCTTCCCCGCCGCGGACCGCGGCCGCTGCGCCCATCAGCCGGTCCGCTCTTCGGACGGCTCCCGCTTGCACCGAATTTACCGCCACCGCCGGACCTCGGGCCCGCCTTCAGACCTGACTTCGCGCCTGCCTTCGGACCCGCCGACCTGCCGCTCGCGAACCCCCCGCTTCTGGACTCGCTTGAACGTCCGCCTCCACTTCTCGGCTCGACGTTGCGACCGCCACCGCTCCTTGCCTCGGTTGCACGTCCGCTAACGCTCCTCGACTCGGCTGCACGTCCGCTAACGCTCCTCGACTCAACCGCACGTCCGCCGCCGCTCCTCGACTCGGCCGAACGCCCGCCGCGGGCCGATTGAGCGGAGCCGCGCCCCGAAGCGCCGCCGCCCCGCTCGAACCGCTGCTCGCCCCGGGAGCCGCCGCCCGCGCCAGAGCCAAATCCAAACCCAGAGCCCGCGCTAGCGCCGGAGCCCGAACGGCCTCCTCTTCCCGCTTCAGGCGCACCGCGGCCGCGGCGTCCTTGCCCTTGCCCCTGCTCCTGCCGCCCGCGAGCCGAACCGCCCGCGCCAGAGCCGCCGCGCGCGCTTCCGCCGCGAGGCCGGCGCTCGTCGCCCGGGCGCCCGTAGCCGCCGCCGGTGCGCGGGCCTTGCAGCCCTCCGCCGGATAGCGGCGCGCCTTCCGGGCTTCTGCGTTCCATCGCCATCTGGATGCCGTTCTCGATGTCCGCGAACTCCCGGCGATCCTTCGGCGCGATCAGCGTAATCGCCAGCCCTTTCTCCCCCGCGCGGCCCGTCCGGCCGATCCGGTGGATGTAGCTCTCCACGTCGAGCGGAACGTCGTAGTTGAACACGTGGGTGACGCCCTCGACGTCCAGCCCGCGCGCCGCGACATCCGTTGCGACCAGCAGCTGCAGCCTGGCGTCGCGGAACCTCTTCATGACCTGCTCCCGCTTCGCCTGAGACAGATCCCCGTGCAGCTCGTCCGACGCATAGCCCATCTCCTGCAGCGCCACGTTCAGCGTATTCGCCCGGCGCTTCGTCCGGCAGAAAATGATGCTCAAATACGGCTGAGTCTCCTCCAGCAGCTTCACGAGCGTCTCCTGCTTGTTGCGGTCCGACGTCTCCACGACCCATTGGCGAATATCCTTTACCGTCACGCGCTCGGCCTTCACAGTCACATGCTGCGGATTGCGCAGAATGCGTCCGGCCATCTCGCGAATCGCCGGCGGCATCGTCGCCGAGAACAGCATCGTCTGCTTCTTATACGGCGTCTGACGCAAAATATCCTCGACTTCCTTCAGGAAGCCCATATGCAGCATCTGGTCGGCTTCGTCCAGCACGAGCATTTTCACGGCTTCCAGCGAGATTGTCTCGCGGCGCAAGTGGTCGAGCAGCCGTCCCGGCGTCGCCACGATTAGATGCATATCGCCCTTGAGCTTATGCAGCTGCGCCTCCACGTCCTGCCCCCCGTATACGGCCAGCACCTGGATGCCGTCCTCCGGCTTCAGCAGCTTCTTGATCTCCCCGGTAATCTGAATCGCAAGCTCGCGGGTAGGCGTCAGAATAAGCCCCTGCACCTGCGGCACGTCCGTTCTGATCTTGTCCAGCATCGGCAGCACGAACGCCAGCGTCTTGCCGGTACCCGTCTGCGCCTGGCTGATCACGTCATGCCCGGCCTTGACGATCGGAATCGTCTCCTCCTGCACCGGCGTCGGCTTCGCGATGCCCATTGCCCTCAATATATCCACGCGTCCCTCGGACACGCCCAATCCTGTAAAATCCGTCACCCGATCCACTCCATCCTCTTAGTCCCTCGATCCGCCGCAAGCCTGACCTCATCCGTTCCGATTCGAACCCGGGCTAACCGTTTCTCGACATTCCTTTCTATCCTACCACATCGGGCTGCCGCACATGTACCTTCTTGCGCATTCTCATCCGCGGCAAACAACGACAAAGAGCTGCTCCGCAAGCAACTCGCCTTGCTTCGGAAGCAGCTCCTGTCTACATCATCGGCCCGACGCGCTCAGCGCGTTGCCGCAAAATTCACATTCCGCCTGGACGCCGGGCACAATCTGCGAGCTCGCTCCGCAGCCGAAGCAGGTGACGGCCACCGGCGGCCTGCCCGCGGGACGCTCCGTCGCCGCGGCCGCTTCCGCGTCCGGCGATCCGGACGACCTGCGGCCGTCCATCGCGATCTGGCCGGTCGCCGGGTTTAATCTGGCCCCGGGAAGCCGGCCGGTAGCGATCATGTAGCTGATATCCTGCTTGACGTTCGATTCGCTTTCGCCCGTCAGCTGCGCAAGGGCGCTTACCGTATGCACACCCTCCGACGTGGTCAACTGGTAGTACCTTCCGTACAGATTTTGCATTTTATTTTTGCGGCTGTTCGCCAGCAGATAGAAAATAAGCGCGGGAGCCCCCAGAATGACCCCGAACACGATCGCCATCAGTACGAAATCCCCGGCTCCGAAATCGGATTCGCTGGCCATGACGGCCAGAAGAATCGCAAGAATCACGCCGTAGAATGTCATAAAAGCATGTCCGACGATCTTATAATCCTTGACGCGCAGGTGATTCACCTTGGCATGCGCCGCAAAACGGATCAGAATAAACAGAATCGCCAGCGGGAAGAAAATAATCGTGGATACGATGATTAACGAACCGTGAATTTTCGGACTATCGATTTTCATCCGTCGGTTGCCTCTCTTTATCTTTGTACTAGTAGAACGTTCCAGAAGTAAAATACGATTTCGCTCGAAGCCGACGCAGTAGATTGACGGTCGGGACATTGGCCACGGTACTGTTCTAACCCGATACTGCCGGCCTGTAGCCTCGTTTTACCACAGTTTGCCACTGTAACCCGACTGAGCAAGCTTACAGCCCCAATTTACCACCATTTGCTGCTGTAACCCGACTGAGCAAGCTTACAGCACCCATTTACCACCATTTGCCGCTGTAACCCGGCTGAGCAAGCTTACAGCACCGATTTACCACCGTTTGCCGCTGTAACCCGACAAAGCAAGCTTATAGCCCCAATTTACCACCATTTGCCGCTGCAACCCGACTCAATCGGCTTAGATTCTTCAACCTCTTGGTTACGTTACTTCGGGATTACCCTGCTAGTGCCTGATCGTCATGAGCCCTTCTCTTGCAGAGCCGCGTTTTTCATGTACATCGCCAGAAGCCCGAGCACGATAGCCGCCGCGCCCAGGAGAATAAACTGCACGAGAGCGTAATGGAACGTCGACACGTCCAGCGCCCAGGAGAAAACCATCGCGAACACGAACGCCCCGATCCAATAGAGCCCCGCGACACTGCCCATCGCGATATACACCGGGATCAGCCCGCGGGAACGGGGACGGTTGTCCAAGTAATGAAGCGTGATTCCGTACAGAAACGTCTCTCCCAGCATCAGGGACGGAAGCGTAATCCAAATATGGGACGTCCGGGCGTACGGCAGACCGAGCAGCAGCACCAGTGCCGCGGTAACAAGCAGCGCGAACGCATAGACGAACGTGGCGATGCGGGCGAATCCTTTGCCGGAGCTTTCTTCCTTTTGCAAGCCGATGTTATCCATCCCTTTAAGATCAGCCTCCTCTAATCGATCAGCTTATTGCCGCATTCGAGACAGAACTTCTGTCCCGGCTTCACCTCATGCTGGCAGTTGCCGCATTTCAGCGACATGCCGGTGCCGCAATTCGGGCAGAACTTGGCTGCCGGATCGACTTCCTCGCCGCACTGGCGGCAAGGATTGCCTTTCAGCGAATGACCGCATTTCACGCACCGGCTCGCATCCTGCGGATTGTCCGTACCGCATTTCTCGCAGGCATTGTTCGGATCTCCGCAGTGCAGGCAGAAATTCGCGCTCGCGGGAAAATTGCGGCCGCAATTGCTGCACTGCACTTCCGGCGCCCCTGTCGGAGCAGCCGCGTAGTTGTGGCCGCAGGAGATGCAGAACTGGGCGTCTTGGCGGTTCATCGTCCGGCATTTGGGACACGCTTTGTTATAATCCCCGCCGACGTTCAGCTGACCGGCCAGGCCCGATACCTGATTGCCCATGGCGCCTCCGATGCCGAAGCCCATGCCCAGTCCCATTCCGGCCCCCATCACGTTCGCGCTGCCGCTGCCCTCGTTCCTGGCCGCTCCTTCCAGCGTGTCGAACGTGCGCTCCTGTTGATACGTATAGCCGAGAATGTCCATTTCCGCTCTCTTAGCCAACGCTTCCTTTAATCTGGCCGTTGCCGGATCGTCGTCCGGAATATTGATCGAATCGATGAAGAAATTCAAGATCCGGATGCCGAACTCGGCGAAGATCGGCCCGATGCGCTCTTCGATATGCTTAGAGATTTCCGACATATAGGCGCTGATCTCCAGAATGCTGATCTTCTTGAAGATCAGATAGGAAGAAATCAGCTCCTTGATATTCATCATCAGCACGCCCCGGAAGTGGCGGATCATCGCGTCCTTGTCGAACACCGGAAGCGTGCCGATCAGCTTCGTCAGGAACTTGCGGGCGTCTTCGATCTGCAAGCCGAATTGTCCGAAGGAACGCACCGTGACGATGATCTGGTACTTCGGATCCTGCAGCTGCAGCGGAGTCGTCGTCCCCCATTTGACGTCCAGCGAATGAATCTTGTTGACGTACCATACTTCCGCCGTGAACGGAGACCGTCCCCCGAACGGTAGATTAACAATCTCCTGCAAGAACGGAATGTTAGCCGTGCTCAGCGTATGGCGGCCCGCCCGGAACGCGTCCAGCGCCCTGCCGCCCTTGAACAGGATTGCCTCCTGCGTCTCGTTGACGATCAGCTGGGTCCACGTTCCCAGCTCCTGATTCGGATATCTCCACGCGAACACGTCCGCGGGTCCGTCGTATTTGACGACCTCGATAACTGCCATGCCTGCTTGCCTCCCCTGTGACTTTAACGGCGACCCGTCCGGCAGCGCCTCTCTAGTCCTCTCGTCCCGTCACAATTCTCCATTTTCCGACTATTGATCTATTCTACGTTCGGGAAAATTTTCCTTCGCAATGTTTGCCATCTTCTGAAAAGTTTTTCCTGCGGACCGACCTCGTCGCCAAGCCTCAATTGCACGCGAAAAAACCCGCACAACGTTCCGAAAAGGAAAGTTTGCGGGGGGTCCCCACGTATAAAGCCATTCGCTTGGACCATCCTATTGAGAGGAGGTGAGCGAGCCATGGCCAAAGACGTACTGTGCGAAGTGAATTCCTGCAAGTACTGGGGTCCGGGGAACGAGTGTCACGCTTCTTCGATCTACGTCGTGAACAACCGGAACAAACAAGCGTCCCATTCCGAAGAGACCGATTGCAAAACGTTCGAACCGAAAATGTAATTCGTGCGACCACACGGAGCATAACATAACGGTTCGGTCCGGAAGCATTTCGGGCCCAAGGGCTGTCCCCTACCGAGTCGTATCGAACGATTATCGGTTGCGGGGCAGCCCTTTCTCCATGACTCAGAAAATATAACATCCGCTATCCTTATCTGAATCGTCTCCGACAAAACGCATTCACCGTCTCAGGGACGCCGCGCCGAAGGCGTTTTTGTTTGGGCTCCTCAGTATTGTATCCAACAATGAGAATTATTATCACTATCCGACCGTTTTTTTCGACTTCCCCCGCGGAGCGCAGGGTGGCCGCCGCACTCCTATCGTCCGCCTAGCGAAGCTTGCGCTGAAACTGCGCCAATTCCGCGAACCGCTCCGGCAGAACGTCCCTCGTTCGCTCGTAAATCCCGAACAGCTCCCGATAGATGCCGTGCCGCCGGGAGTCCGGCTGCAGCCGCTGCGCGATCGGCGCCCATTCCTTGGCGCAGCTTAGATCCGTCAGCTCTCCCAGCCCCTGCATAGCCGTCATCGCCGCTCCGAACGCCGAAGCTTCGGTCACGCGGGGAACGCCGACCTCTTGTCCCAGCATATCGGCCAGCATCTGCAGCCATAGCGGCGACTTGGCGAAGCCCCCCGAAGCGCGAACCTCCGAGGCCGGACCGGCCAAATCCCGCAGCGCTTCCGCAACCGACAGCACCGCGAACAGAACGCCCTCCAGCCCGGCGCGGACGAAATGCTCGCCGCGATGACCCAGATTGGCGCCGATATAAGTGCCGCGCACCTCCGCGTTATAGATCGGAGCCCGCTCTCCCGACAGGAAGGGGAGGAACAGCAAGCCGTCCGCCCCCGGGCCGACCCGGGCCGCCTCTTCCAGCAGCTCCTCCGTCGTCTTGGTCCCGCCGAACAAGCCATTTTTCATCCATTGAAGCACGATAGCTCCGTTATTGGTCGCGCCTCCCACGACATATGAAGAATCCGCCACGCTGTAGCAGAACGTGCGCATTCTCTCGTCCGTCGCCGGCTTGTCCGTCATCATCCTCACTGCCGCGCTGGTGCCGATCGTAATCGCCAGATCCCCGGCTCCGACCGCTCCGACTCCCAGGTTGGCCAGCGCTCCGTCGCTGGAGCCGAGGAAGAACGGCGTCTCCGACCGCAGTCCCATCTCCGCCGCCAGCGTCCGATCCAGCCCCTCCAGCCGGTACGTGACCGGCCGCAGCTCGGACAGCCTGCCGGCGTCCAAGCCCGCCACGCTCAGTGCCTCGTCGTCCCAAGTCAGCGTATCGAGACGCAGCAATCCGGTCGCCGAAGCGAGCGAAGGATCGACGACCCACTCCCCGAACAGACGGTGAACGACGTACTCTTTAATAGATACGAACCTGCGGGCGTCCGCCCACACGTCCGGCCGATGCTCCCGCAGCCACATAAGCTTCGGAAGCGGCGACATCGGGTGGATCGGGGTCCCCGTCCGTCTATAAATCTCGAGCCCGCCCGGCCGCTCCTTGATCGATCGGACCTGCGGCTCGCTGCGCCCGTCCGCCCAGGTAATGCTTCTCGTGAGCGGCCGCCCGCTGTCGTCGACCGCGATCACCGAATGCATCGCCGAGCTGAAGCCGGCCGCGGAGACGTCCTCTCCGCTTAGTCCGCTCTGATCCAGCGCCCCCCGTACGCTCTGCGCAAGGGCGTTCACGATCGTCTCCGGCTCCTGCTCGGCCCAGCCCGCCTGCTCCTGCAGCAGCGGATACTCGACCGCGAAGCTGCCGAGCTGCTTCCCGCCTTCTCCGAACACTACGCTTTTCGTGCTTGTCGTCCCGATGTCGATGCCGATGATGGCTTTCCCGTTGTGCATCCGTTCCCGTTCTCCCCCATGCTTTGACTTTGACTCCGTTAGTTATACCATACCATCCAACAGGGCCAATATCCATTGCCCGATCGGAAAGAATAGCCAGCCGTTCAACTCCGCGACCGACCCGGTCGGCCAATGCAGCAAGCCGGCCATATTCATGTAGGCGCACCAGGCGATCAGCGCGATGTAGATTACCCGGTCGATCTTCCTGCCTTCGCGCCGGAGAGCCCGCAACCCCAGCGCCAGCAGCGCCGCGTACCCGACAGAGTACATGATCAGCTCTTCCATGCTCCCGCCCCTAATCCTTTTCCGTCAAAGTTCTGAACGACTGGTTGGTCAGCCCCATCCGCTTGATCGTGACCTGAACCGACGGCTCGATTTGAATCTTCGCCAGGGACGCAGGCCAATCTTTCTTCATCCGCTTCCATTCCTTCGGATACTTCTGATGGATGGCGTCCGCGAATCCGACGACGTCGATGTTCATTTTCCGGGCCGCCTGCCACGCGGTCTCGATCATCTCCTTGATCTCTCCCTCCAGTTGGTCCTCCAGTTGACGGGCGACCGAAGGCTCGTTCAGATCCCTCGTGCAATCCGTCTCGAGAAGCTGCCCCTCTCCCTCCACCTCGATTTTCATCGTGAAGCCGTCGCCGTCCTTCTTCGGCGTCAGCCGCGTCGAAGACTTAGCCAGCTTGAATGCCGAGTCGATCTTCGGCTTGTTCTTCTCGCAGGAGAAGGGAATCGTCGTCGTCTTGATCCGGTTGCGGATGAAGGCGACTCCGAGCGCTTCCTCTCGGCTCATCCACCCGGCCATCCGGTCTCCGTTAAGCACCGCCAATCGGCCCAGCCGCAGCTTGGAGGACAACGAGGTTTTGCTCAAAGCGTCCGCCGAGCTTACCTCCTCCTTGCCCGAGATCAGAATTTCGGGCACGATCGCGCTCTTGGACGGGCTGACGATCGACAGCGCCAGATCGTAGATTCTGATGTTCGGCAGCGCGGAGAACTCTTCGGATTCCTTGCGCAGAGTTTCCTCGATACCGTCGCCCGGAATGATCTGAATCTGCATCAGCTGCTCCAAAATTTTGCGCGCATTGCCCTTCGCGATGAGCACGCTCACCGTCTCCCGCGAGTCGGGATTGCGGAAATAAACGTCCAGCAGCGGAGACAGCCCCTGCCGGGCGGCAACATCGCTGATGACGACGACGCGGGTATGGGAGAAGAAGAGGTGACGGGGGCTCTCCAGCGTGCTGCGCCCGACCGCCTCGCGGATCGTCTTCCCTTGGGTCGAATAGACGATAATCGGCAGCTTCGACGCTCCGCCTCCCGTCACGCTCATCGCCTTCGAGATCGCGGACGGGATAACGACCTGATAGGAGACGCTCCACTTGCCGTCCTCCCAATCGATTGCCGTCGCCGAAGTGATCGCCAGCTCGTTCAGCTCCGTCCTGTCCCAGCATCCGGTCGCCCCGAAGCACGCCATCAACAGCAGCAACGAAGCGAACCGTTGTCCCGCCCTCACGGCGATTCCCCTGCCGAAGCCGCCGGGCGGCGCTTTATTTTCAATCCGAGCCACAGCAGAGCGGGCACGATCACGTTGCACGTAATCAAGAAGGCCGTCGATACGGATTTCTGATAATGAAGGAACGTCGCTTCATCCGACCAGGAAAACAGCGAGTGCAAGAAAATGAGCAGGCTGATCGTCCAGAGGAAAGGCTTTGCCGCTTTGATCCGGAGGGAATGTGTGAAGCAGTGGACCGTGCCGAACAGGAAAATACACAGCTTGACGTAGACCGTTGCGACCCAGACGCAGATGAAGATCAGATCCACCCGCTCCACGAAGCTCCCGTATTTGATGATTTCCGCCGCTCCGAACATGGGATACGCCATAATGCCCGGCAGCTCCGGACCGAATTGAAGCAGCACCACCAACACGATAATCAATAGCAGGAGGGTCGACAGAGAGATCCCCGCGATGGCAATAGCCGTAGAGCGGCGCGGCTTGTTCAGGTAAGGGGCAAGTATGAACAGGAGCGAAGCTTCCGACAGCCATCCTACGGACGGAAGCCCGCCCTCGACGAGGCGCGGAAGCGAAACGTCCCCGACGGGAAGCAGAAATTTCGGCTGCATCTGATTGAGCTCCAAGGCGATCCCCAGAGCGAGGAACACGATCATCCCGGCGCAGACGAGGATGCTGACCCGCGCGATGACCTCGATGCCTTCCGAAGCCGCGTAGACGGCAATCAGGAGCGGTACGGCCGACAGCACCGCCACAGGCGTTTTCTGCAGCAGCTGGTTGGACAGGAAATTAACGAGCTCCCGGATCGTAACCGAAGCGACGGACAGATAATATTGCGCCAGCAGCAGGCCCGCCAAGACGCTTACCGCCCGACCTAACCGGGAATCCAGCCAGGAGAAGAAGGAGACTCCCGGATTCATTCGCGAGAGCGAGCCGTAGAGCAGCGCGAAGCCGATGCCCAGCGGCCATGCCGCAAGCACCGACAGCCAGGCGTCCTGCCCGGACGCCCCGATAGATACAGTGGGAATGACGATGGCGGCCGTCGGCGTGATGGCCATCGAGATCAAAACCGCAGCCTGTATAGAGCCTATCTTCTCAGCATTGATCGGCATGGGGGATCTCCTATAATTTCGTTTTTCGACCCGGAGGCTTCGGCATCTGATCGTCGCCTTGACGGATAAGATTGCTTCCGTCCGCGATCGTCGGGGGACGCTTCTTCATGACCCAGTGAGGCATGCGAACGAACGTATCCTTCCAGTTGGTCCAGACGAAAGGCGTCAGCGGAGCCAGATAAGGGACGCCGAAGGAGCGCAGGCTCGCCAGATGAATGAGCAGCACCATCAAGCCGGACATGATTCCGAACAGTCCGAGCGTCCCGCCCAGAATCATCATGACGAACCGGATCAGCCGGGCCGCGATCGACATATTGATCGCCGGAATGACGAAGCTGGCGATCGCGGTGAACGACACGACGATGACGATCGCCGCGGAGATCAGTCCGGCTTGCACGGCGGATTGCCCGAGCACGAGAGCTCCGACGATTGAGATCGCGGGACCGATGACCTTGGGCATCCGCACCCCTGCTTCCCGCAGCACTTCGAACGTGATTTCCATCAGCAGGGCTTCGACGATCGCCGGGAACGGCACGCCTTCCCGCTGCGCCGCCAAGCTGATCAGCAGCGGAGTCGGCAGCATTTCCTGGTGGAACGTCGTAATCGCAATAAACATCGCGGGCAGCAGCATGGACACGAAAAACGCGACGTAGCGGATCAACCGCAGAAAGGTAGCGATATCGTACCGTTGATAGAAGTCCTCGCTCGATTGGAAAAAACGCACGAACGTCACCGGAGCGAGCAGCGCAAACGGAGTGCCGTCTACGATAATCGCGATCTGCCCTTCCAGAATGCCTGCGGCGGCCGCGTCGGGCCGCTCCGTATTCTCGATCGTCGGGAACGGCGTAATCGGCGCGTCCTGGATGAACTCTTCGACATACGCGCTCTCCAGAACGCTGTCGGTATCGATCCGGTCGATTCTCCGCCGCACCTCCTCAACGATCGAGGCTTTCGCGATGCCGTGAAGATACACCAACGCGATCTGCGTCTGCGTCAGCCTCCCCAGCGTTTTCCGCTCCACCCTTAATCGAGGCGATTTGATCCGCCTGCGGAGCAAGGACAGATTCGTCTTGATCGACTCCGTGAAGCTCTCCTTGGGACCGCGAATGACCGTCTGCGAGCCGGGCTCCTCCACCGCCCGCCTGTCGCCTCCCGAAGTGTCGGCGGCCAAGGCTGCCGCGCTCCCTTGCAGGAACACGATCGTATGCCCTTCCAGGATGCAGGCAAGCGCTTCTTCCGGCGAACGCATTTCGTGCACGCGGCCGACCGCAAGCGCGCGATCCCTGACCCTCCGGTACCATTCCTCGGGCGACTTCCCGGACTTACTCTCTCCGATCTCCGACATCAACGGGTGCAGAAGCATCTGGTTCACCGTACCGGAATCGACCAGATTATCGATATAAATGAAGGCTGCGACAATCGAGCTCGCCCCGTCGACGCCAATCTTGCGAATCGTGAGATCGTCGCTTCCGCCCAGCTCCGTCACGATCGTCCGCAGATTCTCGTCGATGTCCTCCGACAGGGCGTCTTCACTCTCCCGCGATGCGGCTTTGCCGCTGCGACCGTCTTGCTTGGCGGCCTTCCGCTGCTGCGAGTTCCCTTGGCCTCTCCTCCTCCGGAAGAGAGCGTTCCACAGCTTCATCGAAGTTCCTCCTCTGCGCGAAAGTCGTTCAAGAGGTTGTTCAAGACGGCGTCGTGCCGTTCTTCTCGAACCGCGATCGGATCATGACCGCCAACAAGAGCAAGACGGGAATCACGATCTGGAAGATGGGAAAATGGTACTTCAGATTTTTCTCGAAACCGAACCAGATATGCTGCATATAGCTTCTGAACGCCAGGGCCCCTGCGAACAACAGCACTCCGACGGGAAACAGCGCCCCGAACCGGCCGATGCGGAACAAGCGGGAGAAGAGCAGCGTCGTGCCCAAGTAATAAGACGTCATCTTCATGAACACTCCTCCGAACAGCAGCAACGCGACGATGGGATCGAGCCGCTGGATGAAATCCGCGGTCTGCACCAGACTCACGATCTGAATCAGAGGAACGACGCTGAATTCCGCCAACGGCCCGAGACTCCCCAGAATGAAGATCGTCGTGACGACAATGAACGTTCCCGAGAACAGGTACGAGAGCACCGTCGTTCTCGTCGTCCCGCCTCTTCGGTCCGCGTATTTCCAGAAGAGCAGGAACAGCACCATCTCCCCGAACGGAAAGGAGATCAACTCCGGAAACGCGGATTCGATCGGCTTCTTCAACCCGTCGTCCAGCACGGGCATGAGACGGTGAGCATCGAACAGCGCCGTCCCCCACAGGGCGACGAAGAGAGCGACATAGATGAACACGATCATCGGCAGCAAAATCTGAGCACTCTCGAAAACACCTCTATGCCTTGAAACACCGCATAGGCGGCTACGACCAAGAGGGTCAGTAAAATGAACCATAACGGAGTGGACGGGAGCAGATAGAGAATCATCAGATCCCCGAACTCCCGGACGTTCCGGACCGCCTTGTATCCGAAATAGACGATATAGACCGCCGTCAGAAGACTCCCCGCGACCTTCCCGAACGTTCGCTCGATCATATCGAACAGATCTTCCTCCGGCATCCGGCGGTAGAGCTGCAGCGTCACCAGAAGCAGAAGCAGCAGCCCCCCGATCATGCCGATCAGGACGGAGATCCAGGCATCCGCGCCAGCCTCGCTCGCTAGCAGGAACAACGGCGAGCTGCCGATCTGGAACAAGACGATCATGGCGGCCAATTGGGATTGGCTGATTCTTTCCATCGGCAACCTCGGAAGGGACAATTTTACCTTACTATTTCCAGCCGCATGGAAAACCATTCCTCCTCCCCATTTCCCCGAACATGCGAAAGAGGCCGCCCGGTCCTTCGACCGCGGCAGCCCACTCCAGCGTTGTTCACTTCCTATGCATCTTAAACTCCAGAAACAGCTCGTTGTAGTGCGACAGCATCTTTTTCCCCAGATTCTCGTACACTTCCAGCTTGTCGGTCAGCTCCGGAGGCGGATAGAACCGCTCGTCCTGCGAGATATCCTCCGGCAGCAGCTCCAGCGCCTTCGCGTTCGGCGTCGAGTAGCCGACGTACTCGGCATTCCGAGCTGCGATCTCGGGGTCCAGCATGAAATTGATGAACTGATGCGCCCCCTCCAGATTGCGGGCCGAAGTCGGAATGACCATATTGTCGAACCACACGTTCGAGCCTTCTTGCGGAATCACGTAGTCGAGATTTTCGTTCTCCCACATAACCTCCGCCGCGTCTCCCGACCAGACGACGCCGACGGCCGCCTCTTCTCCGGCCAGCAGCATCTTGATCTCGTCCCCGACGATCGCCTTGACGTTGGGCGTCAGCGTCCCGAGCTTGCGCTTGGCCTCCTGGAGATGCTCCTCGTTCGTATCGTTAAGCGAATAGCCCAGACTGTTCAGCCCGAAGCCGATCACTTCCCGCGCCCCGTCCACGAGCAGAATCCGATTGCGCAGCTCCGGGTTCCACAGATCGTCCCAGCTCTCGAACGATTGCCCGTCCAGCAGTGTCGGGTTGTAGATGATGCCGACCGTCCCCCAGAAGTACGGAATCGAATACTCGTTTCCCGGATCGAAGCTGAGGTCGAGGAACCGCTCATCGATATTGTCCAGGTTCGGAACCTTCGAATGATCGATCGGCAGCAGCAGCCCTTCCTCCTTCAGCTTGCTGATCGCGTACTCCGACGGAATCGCGATATCGTACGCCGTGCCGCCCTGCTCGATCTTCGTCATCATCGCTTCGTTGGAATCGAACGTCTGATAGATCACCTTAAGTCCCGTCTCCTCCTCGAACTCGGCGATCAGGTCGGGATCGATGTAATCTCCCCAGTTGAAGATCGTAATCGTATTCGCGCCCGAATAGCCCTGCGACGAGTTCAAGTGCGACGTCCAGTACATCAGGCCCAGCGCTGCGGCAAACACAGCCGCGAACAATCGAACCAGCTGCTTCATGGCTGCACGACCCCCCAGTCCGGCTTGCGGCTGGTCCGCCTCGTCAAGAAGTAGTACCCCAGCACAAGCGTGATCGTGAACAGGAAGATGAGCGTCGACAGCGCGTTAATCGAAGGCGAGATGCCCTGGCGGGCCCGCGAATAGATTTCCACCGACAGCGTCGTATAGCCGTTGCCCGTCACGAAGAACGTCACCGCGAAGTCGTCCAGCGAATACGTCAAGGCCATGAAGAAGCCCGCGAAGATTCCCGGCCGGAGAAAAGGCAGAATGACCTTCGTCAACACGCCCCAACTGCTCGCGCCGAGATCCTTGGCGGCGTCGATCAGCGTCGGGCTCATCTCCTGCAGCTTGGGCAGCACCATGAGCACGACGATCGGCACGCTGAACGCAATGTGCGACAGCAGCACGGACGTGAAGCCGAGCTGGATGCCGAGCATCGTGAAGAAGATCAGGAACGACGCTCCGATGATGACGTCCGGGCTGACGATCAGCACGTTGTTCATCGCCAGCAGCGAGTTGCGCTGCCTAAGCTTCCTTACCCGCTGAATCGCGAGCGCGCCGATGACGCCGAGAATCGTCGAGATCGCGGACGACAGCAGAGCGATGACGACCGTGTTCAGCACGATGATGAGCAAGCGCGTATCCTGGAACACTTCCTCGTACCATTCCAGCGTAAAGCTTTCGAACCCGTGCATCGTCCCCGCGCTGTTGAACGAGTAAACCATCAGATAGAAGATCGGCGCGTACAGGACGACGAACACCGCTACGAGGTAGACGTTGGCGAGCTTTCCGTTTTTCATTTTCATCGGACCGGATTCCTCGCTCCCCGCGTGCCGGTCATCAGCATGATGACGGCCATTACGATAATAAGCAGGACGGCGATAGCCGAGCCCATGCCCCAATCCTGCGTCACGAGAAAATGCTGCTCGATCGCCGTGCCCAGCGTCACGACGCGGTTGCCCGCGATGAGCCGGGTGATCATGAACAGCGACAGCGCCGGAATGAATACCGCCTGGCAGCCGGCCTTCACTCCTTCGAGGGTGAGCGGGAACACAACGCGGCGGAACGCCATCCACGGCGATGCACCCAAATCTCTGGCGGCGTACAGGAGCGACGGATTGATCTCCTCCAGCGCGTTATAGATCGGCAGAATCATGAACGGGATGAAAATGTACACCGACACGAACACGAAGCTGAAGTCGGTGAACAGAATCTGCCTCGTGCCGATGCCGACCGCCTCGAACACCGCGTTGACGAAGCCGTACGTGCCGAACAGGCCGATGAAGGCGTACGTTTTCAGCAGCAGATTGATCCAGCTCGGCACGATGATAAGCAGCAGCCAGAGCTGCTTGTGCTTCGCTCGCGTCAGCCAATACGCCGTAGGATACGCGACCAGCAGCGAGAACGCCGTAATCAGGAACGCGTACCAGAACGAATTAAACGTCATACGAAGGTACACCGGGGTCAGAAACTTCTCGAAGTTGCCCCACGTAAAATGACCCTCCACATCGAAAAACGAATTGTAGACGATGAGCACGATCGGAGTCGCGACGAACAGCAGCATCCACGCCGCGTACGGAATGAGATAGAGATTCCGCGTTCTCGTCATCGGCCGTCACCCGCGGAATCCGCCTGCGCATGCTCGGAGTACGATTCGAGCCGCTTGTCGAACTCCTCCTCCGTCTCGCCGAAGCGCATGACGTGGATCGCTTCCGGATCGAAGCGCAGCCCGATGCTGCTGCCGACCTCCGCCTTCTTCGTCGAATGGACGAGCCACTCGTTGCCCGCCTTGTCGTAGCCGCTGATCTCGTAGTGGACGCCCCGGAACAGCTGGCTGTCGACCTTGATTTCCAGGCTGCCCTGCTCCGGCGCCGTAATCTCCAGATCCTCGGGACGAATCATGATCTCCACCGGCTCGTTCGGAGAGAAGCCCTGGTCCACGCACTCGAACCGCTTCCCGGCGAATTCCGCGAGGAAATCTTCGATCATGCGTCCCGGCACGATATTGGATTCGCCGATGAAGTCGGCCACGAACCGGTTGATCGGCTCGTCGTAGATGTCCGTCGGGGTTCCGCTCTGCTGAATCTCCCCTGCGTTCAGGACGAAGATCTCGTCCGACATCGCCAGCGCCTCCTCCTGATCGTGCGTGACGAACACGAACGTAATGCCCAGCCGTCGCTGCAGTTCCCGCAGCTCGTACTGCATCTCCGTGCGCAGCTTCAGGTCGAGCGCCGACAACGGCTCGTCCAGCAGCAGAATTTCCGGCTCGTTCACGATCGCGCGAGCGATCGCCACCCGCTGCCGCTGGCCTCCGGACATCTCCGTAATTTCGCGGTCCTCATAGCCTTCCAGGTTCACGAAGCGCAGCGCCTCCTTCACCTTCTCGGAGACGGCCGCGTTCTTCAGCTTCTTGATGCGCAGGCCGAAGGCAACGTTCTCGAACACGTTCAGATGCGGGAACAGCGCGTAATCCTGGAATACCGTGTTCACTTGACGCTTGTCCGCCGGGACGTCGTTGAGCACCTTGCCGTTGAAGTAGATATTGCCTTCCGTCGGCCGGATGAAGCCTGCGATCAACCGCAGAATCGTCGTCTTGCCGCAGCCCGAAGGCCCGAGCAGCGTGTAGAACTTGCCCCTCTCGATCTCGAAGCTTACCCGATTCAGCACCGTGCTCCGGTCGTATTTTTGCGTCACGCCCTCGAATCGAATGATCGTGTTCTCCGTCATCTCCGATTATCGTCCTCTTTTCCGGGCTCGCGCCCCTCTTCATTTGACTTCATTATACAAAATAAGACCTTGCGAACCAACGGTCTTCCCCGCGGTCCTCAAGGCCATGCCTTTCTCGTCAATCAGCGCCGTTAACGGGCGGCTCGCCAAGCGTCGAGCTGCCTTTGCACTTCGGCCCGCACCTCGTCGATGCCCGCCTGCCGAAGCTCCTGATTAAACTTGGGCAGCATGTCATCCACGTCCAGACTGCCCGTCATCAGGCCGGGAAAGTACTTCTCCCACACCATCTGGATGTTCTTCACTTGAAGGGGCATCCCCGACAAGTCCGGAGTAAAACCCAGCGTGCCCGAATAGACCGCTTCCTTGTTGCTGGCGCGGAACTGTTCCCACTTGTCCAAGGGATCCGCGAACTGTCCGCCCATCGTCTTCAGAATAAACCAGTTGCCCTGGGTATACTGTACGCCGCCGTAGCTGGGCTGAGCGTCCGGGATCGGGTTGCCGCTGTTGTCCGTCGGCGGGATGGGCACCACCTGGCCGTTGCTGTCAAGCGTGTAATGCACGCCCTCGATTCCGAAGTTGAACAGATTCCGCACCTCGGGGTCCGTGTTCAGCACATTGAGAAACTTAACCGCCTCGACGGGGTGCTTCGTATCCGCGTTGACGGCCATGACCCCTCCCCGCATCGATTCGGTCGTAATCAACGCAGGGGTTACAGGGTGAGCCACAACCTTGTAGCCGCGATCCTTGCTCCAGCTATTGTCCGACAGCGGCCCGCCTCCCGCAGCCTTCCAGAATACGAGATCTCCCCGCTTCAACCCGGGACTTTCCCGCAAAGACGCATCCTCGTTGATGTAGCCTTCCACATAATAGCGCCGCAGAAGATCCAGCACGTTCCGGGCTTCCTCGGTTTCGAATATGCTCACGACCGGAGAATCGAGTTCCTGGCCCCGGACCATGAGCGGAAGCGTCTTCTCCGCTACGTATTGGTAGCCGTCCAGAGCGAAGAAGTTTTGCGAGCCCTTGTCCAGCTCCATCGGCTGATAATCCGGCTCCTTCTCCTTGATCATCCGCAGCAGCGGCTCCAGGGAAGCCAGCGTCGTAAATTGGGAGATGTCGATCCCGTACTTCCTGACGAGCGCCTCCGGGTACATCCAATGGTCGCGAACGGCCAACTCCTTATTGGTAGGCACGCCGTAGATGCCGCCGTCGTCCATCTGCACGCCCTTCCAGAGGATGGGGTCGACCGCTTCGTACATGTCCTTCCCCGCGCTGGTCAAATAGTCGTTCAGCTTGAGAAATGCGCCGCGCTGCGCATAGGTCGTGTACTCTACCGCGAAAGCGATGTCGAAGGGGGTTCCTGCCGACACGAGCGTATTCAGACGCTCTTCGTACTCTTGCCAGCCCACCTTGACATAAGTCAGGGTCACGCCGATTTTCTTGGCCAACACCTCGTTGATCTTGTCGTTCACCATCTGAAGGTCTTTGTCGGAATCTCCGATCGTGTAATAGATCAGATTCACCGTATCGCCGCCCGTCGCGGCATGCCCGCCATCGCCGGATGTCGAGACGCAGCCGGTCAGAGACAGCGTCAGCAGCAGGGCGAGCGCGAACAATGCGGCGGGGCGGCTCGAGTTCCTTCGTTGTCTCATGGCGGCGTTATTCCTTTCTCCGCAATTCCGAAGGCGATCTGCCGAAATAAGCCTGGAAATGAGAATAGAAATAGTTCAGATTGGGATAGCCGACGGAAGGCGCGATGGACGCGATTTTCTCGTCCGTGGTCATAATGCGTTCACGGGCCCGAAGCATCCGGTACGCCATGAGATACTCCGAGAACTTCTTGTGCGTCTCCTTGAGGAAGAGCTGCCCCAAGTACGTTCCGTTCATCCGAAATCGCTCCGCAACCGATTTCAGATTCAAGTTCTGCGCATATTCCGCCTTGACGATCAACAAGATGCGATTGGTCAGCTTGGATAGGCTGTCATAGCGCACGCCGAGCACCGGGTCGGTGTCCACATCGTCGCGATCCGCTCCTGCCACCGTGCCGTTCAGGTCTTCCACGATGATTTTCTCGACCAGATGCTGCAGCTTCGTCCGATCGATCGGTTTGAGCAGATAGTCCTTGGCGCCGCAGCGGATCGCCTCCAGCGCATAGTGGAATTCGCCGTATCCGCTCATGATGATATATTTCGAAGGAAGACGCAGCTCGTTGAGCTTGTGAATGGCATCGTAGCCGCGCTGCTTGCCGATGCACACATCGAAGATCGCCAAGTCCGGCAGCAGCTCCACCGCCTTCGATATCGCTCCCTCATACGTCTGGCTCGTCTCAATGCGGCCAAAGCCGTATTTTTCCCAATCCAACGTCCGCTTCATGCCCTCCAGAATCTGCGGCTCGTCATCTACGATCAGCAGCTTGTACATCCCCAATCGCCTCCTTGGATAGGATTACGGATATTTTAACGCCGGCTTCCTCGTTGTTGTCGATCTTCATGGAGAAACCCGCCCCATAGAAAAAGTGCAATCGGGTATACACGTTGCGCAGGCCGATGTTGGTCACCGGGTTATCGTCGCCTCTGGAGAGCTTCCTCCTGATTTCGGCCAATCTCTCCTCGGGAATTCGGTTGCCGTTGTCCACGATCTCCAGCATGAAGCAGGTCTCTTCCTCCCAGCCGTTCACGATGAGCAGATTAAACTCGCTCTCCGGGTTGAACCCGTGCACGAAGAAGTTTTCCGCCAGCGGCTGCATCCAGAACTTCACGGTCGGCAACGAAAACAACGTCTCCTCCACATTGAACTGGTAATAAAACCGGCCCGGATATTTGAATTCCATAATTTTCAGGTATTTCTGGAGCAGGGCCAGCTCGTTGCCAAGCGAGATGATATTGTCGTTCTTCACGATATCGCGATACAGTCCGCCCAGGGTGGCAATCGCATCGGAAGTGTAGTCCACGCTGTTGACGAGAGCCGAAGAACGGATAACCTCAAGCGTATTATATAAAAAGTGGGGATTGATTTGAGCCTGGAGCGCCTTCATCTCGGTTTCCTGCTGCTTGAGCTTCAGCAGATAATTCGTGCGGATATGCCGATCGAGTTGATGGATCATATCGTCCAGCTCCCGGGCGATCATTCCGTATTCGTTTCTGCGGTAGCGGGCCGGGCTGACCGGCGTGAAATCCGCCGTTTTCGCGCGTCCGATGGAGACGATAATCCGCCGCAGGAAGTTCGCATCCTCGCGCAGATTGTAGACGATCAGGAGCAGAACGCTAATCATCGCGGCCAGCACGATGAGAAATACGACGAGCAGCACGTTCCCCTGCCGATGGATCAGCGTGGCCGCATCCACGATGCTGACGAACTGATAATCGAACTCGTTGGATTTGAACTTTACAAAATAAGCCCGGTTCGCCAATCCCGTCGCGAGATAGCCTTGCGCGCGTCCGTCCGCCGCAACCCGGCGGACCAACTCCTCCGTGCCGCGGTCGCCGCCGGCGATAACGTAGACGTCTCCGGAACCGCTGATTGCCGCCGCCTCATCCAGAAGGGAATGCTGGACCGTCTGGAAAATCCGTTCGCTGCTGACGAGGAATCGAAGCTCGCCTAACTGGCGGGAAATTTGATTCGGATCCGAAAGCTTCTTACGGTAGACGAATCCTTTGTGTATCGTCTCGCGGAACGTCTCGTCCGTATTGGGCAGACGAAACAGGAAGCTCATATTGCCGCTGCTGTCGAAGCTCACGACGTTGCCCTCTTGCTCGGTATGCAGGCTGATCTGGGTGATGTCTCTCCGGCCCCCGTTGCCCAGGAAAGATCGGATATCTTCGGGAAAAGAAACCAGCGGCCGATTGAACTGGCTGCCCTGCAGCCTGCTCGTCAAATAACCTTCCGCATGATTGCCCAGGAAGCTGCGAACGTCGGACACCAGATCGCTGTTGGAGTATACCCGCTGCATGAAAGCTTCGATTCGGTCGGCATCGTACTGAAGAGCGTTCTCCACCCGGGAGAACGCTCCGGCGGCATCGTTCCGGGAATTGCCTATCCATTGATCCAGCAGCACCGCGCACGTAACCGCGCCCAGCGCCAAGCCGATGAACACCACAAATACCGCATATGCAACGAACTTGCCGCGATAGATTTTGATTCTCATGAAGGAAAGCATGCGGCATCTCCTTTGCAACAGGTTTTTGTCGCGCCCTACCGCTCCACCATATAACGTCTTGATCTTTAAAAGCAATCCCGCATATTGTGCCAGAAAACCCGAACGGCCATCTCCGTTCGGGTTTTCCGGCTATTGATTGCATGCAGGTCTTACTTGAAATACGTATCAATCTGCTCTTGGGCGGCGGTCATCAGCTTATCCAGGCCGGCGGCCTTCAGCTCCGCAACGATCCTCGGCACCATCTTCTCCGGATCGGAAGCGCCGGTCAGCAGCTCATAGCGATATTTGTCCCATACCGCTTTCGTATTGGCTACCTCGGTGCCCAGTTCGCTGATGTCCAGCGCAAAGCCCAGATTCGTCGAGGAGGTCGCTTGATCGTTCAGCTTGCGAACTTGATCCCACTGATCGACCGGAGCTCCTTTCGTTACGGCCAGGTTGAAGAACGTGCCTTGCGTATAAGCGGCCAGCGGCCACGTGTCGGAGGTGCGCTCGATTACCTTCTCGCCGTCCACATTGGTGTAGTCCACTCCCAGCTCGCCGAAAGCCAGCATATTGCGCAGCTTCGAATCCGTATTGACCAGCTGCAAATATTTCAACGCTTCATTCTTGTATTTAGAGTTGGCGGAGATGGCGTTCAGAGAGCCTTGGATCGTGCTCGTCGTATAGATCGGGCCGAAAATCTGGAACATCGTATATTTCTCGACGCCGCTGGTGATCTGCCAGCTCGCTTCCGCGCCGGGGAACGCCTGCGCCGCGAAGAAAGGACGGGCTCTTTCCGCTTCGGTCTTGGTCGGCGCGTCCGGATTGATGATGCCGTCCTTGTACCATTGGTGCAGCTGCTTGAGATCGTTCATGACGTCCGGCTGCTCCAGCACGGAGACGGCTTTGCGCGAAGCGTCGTCGACTTTGACGCCGATCGGCGGCAGACCGAGCGTCATATCGTCGTAGCCGTTGAAGAATCCATTAAATCCGTCGCCCTGGGTGAGCGACAGCGGGTAGAAGCTCTTGCCTTCGCCGGCCTTCATGTCGCGAAGGGGTTTGTCAAGATCCTGCAGCTTCTTGATGCTGCTCGTGTCGATGCCGTACTTCTGGATGTACTTATCGTCGAACACCCAGTATTGGGTCAAGGAGGAGTCCTTGTACGTCGGCACGGAATAGATTTTCCCGCCGATTTTCGTTCCGTCCCATACTTTCTGAGGAATGAAGTTATAGAGATCCGGCGTTTCGCTTTGCACCAGGTCGGTAAGATCGGCGAACGCGCCCATGTTCACTTGCTGGCTGTATTTGCTGTTGTTCGTGAACATGATGTCGAAAGGTTCGCCGGTGTTCACAATCGTATTGATCTTCGTATCCCAGTCGCCCCAGCTGGCTACCTTGATGTCGATTTTCACGCCGATCTTCTCGGCCGTGTATTCGTTCATCGCGGCAATCGCTTTATCGAAGTTCGCGGGCACCTGGCCGCCGATCGTCCACCATACCAGCGTAGGGACTTCGCCCGAACCGGCAGGTTTGCTTGCTTCCGCCGTCTGCGTGCCGGCGCTGGAAGGCGAGCTGCTAGGCTCGGATTTGGAATTCGAGTTCCCGCAGCCCGCAAGAGCGGTTGTCAGCAGTGCCGCGGCGGCGCCCATGGCCAGCCATTTTTTCTTCGTCTTTGTCATTCTCAATTCCTCCCTTTGGTATCTTTCTTCCTTCCCGCCGTCTACAGCCGGCGGCGGGTATCATAAACCGGACAAATTCCGGCTTATTGCAGGGTTAACCTTTCACGGCGCCTATCGTCAGACCGGAAATAAAGTATTTCTGGAAGAACGGATAGGCGATGGCCACGGGTACCACGATGACGATGGCTACGGCCATGCGGGCGGATTCCTTGGGCATGGTCGCGACAAGCTCCGCATAGCTGATTCCCATGCTGGAGGCGTTCCTCGCCAAGGCGTCCACGTTGCTCATCAGACTGTTCAGCAGAGCCTGCAGCGAGTACAGGTTCTGATTGTCGATGTACAGCATCGATTGGAACCAGTCGTTCCAATAGGCGAAGCAGAGGAACAAGCCGATGGTGGCCAGCACCGGAAGCGAAATCGGCAGCACGATCGAGCAGTAGATGCGCAGTTGGCCCGCTCCGTCGATCTCGGCGGATTCGATCAGCGCGTCCGGTATCGTGCTTCTGAAGAAGGTTTTGCAAATGATGACGTTGAAGGAAGAGACGGCCAGCGGAAGGATCAGCGCCCACACCGTGTCCTTCAGCCCCAGCATATTCGAATTGATATAGTAGCTGGACACCAGGCCTCCGTTGAACACCATCGGAATGAATACGATCCAGGTCAGCAGCCCTTTAAGCTTGTAGTTCGGCCGGGAGAGAACATACCCCATCGAAGTCGTCAGTACGACGCCCAGCACGGTGCCGACGGCGGTAACGAGCACGGAGACGCCGAGCGCCCGGGTGATCATCTGCCCTTGCCGGGCAATGTACTGATAAGCTTCTCCGGAGAAGGCCTTCGGGAAGAGACTGTAGCCATCGTTGCGGATGGACTCCTCTCCGGTCAGCGATATGGACAGCACCACAAGGACGGGGATGAGGCATAACAGCGCCAATAGGATAAAAATAAGATGGAATCCCCAGTTCGTGACGGCGCCGATTCGATTGAATTTGTCGAGGCCCGTCTCGTATCCCGTTCCTGTTTTCATTTCCCGCTCCCTCCTTACATCATGGCGCTGTCCGGATCGACGCGGCGAACGACCCAGTTGGCCAACAGAATGGTCAAGCAGCCCATCACCGATTGCACGAAAGCGGAAGCGGAGGCCATGCCGACCGTTGCCGTCTTAAGCTGCTTGTACACGAGAACGTCTATCGTCGTCGCTACAGTGAACAACGAGTTGGAATCCCGCGGCACTTGGAAGAACAAGCCGAAATCCGTGTAGAAAATGCGGCCAACGGCCAGGATGAACATCATGACGATAACCAGCTTCATGAGCGGCAGCGTAATGAATCGCGCTTGCTGCCACTTGGAAGCGCCGTCGATGACGGCCGCCTCGTAATACGTGCTGTCGATGCCGGTGATGGTGGCCAGATAGACGACCATTCCGTAGCCCAAGCCTTTCCACACATTCATGAAAATCAGAAAGTAAGGCCAATATTTGGGCTCCATATACCAGTTCACGGGATCCGCGCCCAGGCCGGTCAGGAATTGATTAACGATCCCTTTATCGAAGCTGAGGAACGACCACACAATGGCGGACACGACGACCCAGGACAGGAAGTACGGCAGGAACATCATCGTCTGATAGATTTTGCCGGCCTTGCCGCTGTGCAGCTGACCGATCATCAGCGCCAAGATGACGGGTATCGCAATGCCCAGAACGATAAAGATCATATTGTAGCCCAACGTATTGCGGATCACGACCCAAGCGTCGTTCGACTTGAACAGGAATTCGAAGTTCTTGAATCCGGTCCATTCGCTGTTGATGACGTTGCTTAGAAACCCTCCGTGAATCTTGAAATCCTTAAAAGCGATTACGAGGCCGAACATCGGCAAGAAACAGAACAGGATATACCAGACGGTCGTCGGCAAGGCTAGAAGCGTCAGCTCGGTGTCCTGTGTGCGCCAGCGCGTTCGCAATCGTTTTCGCCCGCTCTTCGTGTCCATGTCAGCCACCCCTTGCATTTGTTCGCGCATTTCTTGTACGCGCTTCCATCGATTTGTAAACGCATTCATTCGATTGATGTCATTGTATATAAAATCGTTGGCCCCCTTCCAGACAACAAACATAAGACCGCAGTCAACAAACGTTAGAAATTCGCCCGAAATCCAACAACAAAGGACCGCCGAGTCTCCCTCGACGGTCCTTCTATGCGCCAGCCTATTCCAAATCGATCTTGACGGCGGTCTTGTCGTCAGCCACCTTCAATCGCGTATACTTGCCTTGCTGCGACTCGTCGTACTCGTTCGCGATCAGCCAGTCGACGTAGCCGGCCAACCCTTTCTCGTCGATCAGCGCCGCCATGTCGGCCATCGTCGGAGCCGGCTCTCCCGCTTTGCGCGGCAGGAACAGGCCGTCGGTCAGCAGCAGCAGCGAGGCAAGCTGGATGCGATTGAGATAACCATGCTCGACATAGCGCTCCAGAGCCGGATCGCCGTTCAGAATGGCGTAGCCTTCCGGGGTATTCGTCTTCAGCCTGTTCTGGCGGATGACCGCATAGACTCGGCTGCGCACCTCTTCCGGCGGCAGTCCCTCCTGCGTGTACTTCTCCCACAGCCGGCGGGAATTCTCGTCGAAGTGGTCGACCTGATCGTGGGTCACCGTGCGCACCGTTCCGTCCTTATAGACGGCCACCAGCATGCAGTCGCCCGTCTGCGCGTACTCGATCTGATGCTCCCCGATGCGGACGACGACGATTCCCGCCGCCCAGACCGCCTGCTTGTCGTCGGCATCCACTCCGCGCTCGATCATCTCCGCCCGGATGCGGTCGTTGGCCTGCAGCACCAGGCTCCGCAGCGACGCGTCCGAGCCCTCGGCCTCTTCGAACACGCGTTGCGCCGTGCGAGAGGCCAGATATCCTCCCGTCTCGCTGCCGTCCGCGCTGGCCAGCGACGTCGCTCCGTCCAATACGCCGTAAATTCTCCCCTTCTCGTTCACAATCAATGCGTCTTCGTTCCATTCGTTGCATCCCTGCACCGACAGATGCTCGATTTTCACCTTTCATTTCCCCTTCCGTCGGCTAATGCCGCAATCTCTTCCCCAACGCTTCCGGCGAGACGGCGGGAGACGACTCCAGCCATTCCTGATCGCCGGTATACTTGTTCCACATGCCCTCATCGTCGACGGTCGGATACTTCACGGCGAATCGATCCTTGAGACGCATAATCGCGTTCTCCCTCTCGGTCAGTTCGCCCGACCGCAGCAGGCGGTCGGCGACGTCGCCGCGCGCCGGAATCAGCGAGGCGTCCCGCATGAGCCGGGACTGCACGCTCTCTTCCAGCATGTACCCGACGCATTCCCATGCGAGATCCTCGTTCCCCGAGGCGGAAGCCAGCACGGCAAGCCCGCTGATCTCCGGCAGCAAATCCGCTTGCCCCGGTTCCCCCGGAAGCGGAAGCACGCCGAATTCGAACTTGCCTCCGATAAACTTCTCCAACGTGGGCCGTTTGCGAGACGTCCCGAGCAGCATGCCGGCTTTCCCGTAAATAAATTGGCTCATCGCCAATTGGTGCTGCAGCGGAGGGGTGATCCGATCCTCGTTCAGGTACTCCCTCCACCGCTCGAAGCTTTCATATATTCGCTCTTCGCTCCGCCCGCCGAGCGAAGAATCGTAAGCCATATTCAGGTGATGCCAGGCCATATTCGCGTCGGCGACGAGGCCCCAAATATCGGTCAGTCCGTCCTGGTCGATATCCTTCGTGAGCGCCGTTCCGGCGACCCCGATCGCCGTCCAATCCAGCAGTTTCTCGTCCAACTGCGCGGCGCCGAACAGATTCCGATTGTCGTAGAGGACGGGAACGCTCCCGCCGAGCGGAACCGCCCACATCTCCCCCTTATTCGAGAAAGCGGCCAAGAACGGTTCCGATACGAATTCCCGCAGATCGCGGCCGATCCGTTCGCCGGCCGGAAGCATCGCCCCGCGGTTGACGAGCTGCATCACGCCGTACGTGCTGCCGATCTCCGCGACTTGCGGCGCGGCGTTGGCGGATACGGCCGTCAGCAGCTCCTCGTACAGCGTTCTCCATGAACGGAAGACCCTCAGATTGACGTTAACCCCCGGATGCTCCTCCTCGTACCGGTCGAAAAATCCGGCCAGCTCCTCGCTGTAGATCCAGACGCTCAGCGACCGGGATTCGCCCGTCTCGCGTTCCGAGCTGGACCGCTGGCTGGAAGTTACGATCATATAAGCGGCTGCGCAGCCGACGATTAGCATAAATCCGACGAGCAGGCTGAATCGCTGTTTCATCTCTGTTCCCCTAACGCGCGTTCGTTATGGAACCCAGTATATCACACGATTATACGTTCATTTCCTTGCGTCCGGATACGAAGTAGGCGATCAGCAGGGAGACCAGCGTCGTCAGCGACAGGATCGACGCCAGCGCCGCGCCAGTGCCGTAGTTGGACGTGAACACTTCGCTGTAGATCGTCACCGAGATCGTCGCCGTCGCCCCGAAGTAGAGCACGATCGTCGAACTCAGCTCGTTGATCGTCGTGACCCAGCTCAGAATGGCGCCCGATGCGACGCCCGGAACCATCAGCCTGGCCGTCGTCTTGAAGAACGTCTTCGCCGGCGGCACGCCAAGGCTGATCGACGCCTCTTCCACGTTGCGATCGAGCTGATGCAGAATCGCCGTGCTGGATCGGATCGTATAAGGAATTTTTCTGACGATATAGGCGATGACGAGAATGATCCACGTCCCGGTCAGAACGATCGGCGGCTTGTTGAAGGCGATGATCAGACTGATCCCGAGCACCGTTCCCGGCATGACGTACGGTAGCATCAAGATGCTGTCCATCGCGGCCGTCAGCTTCGACTTGCGGCGCACCAGAATATAGGCGACCAGCATTCCGACGACGACCATGATGACGATCGAGAGGATCGAGTACGTGTACGTATTGATGATCGCTTTCGGCACCCGGAACAGAATTTCCCGATAGCTGTCCAGGCTGAACCCTTTGTGGAATACCGGCCCTTTTTTCTTGATGAAGGAGGTCACGATCACCGTCGCCTGCGGGATGATGGAGACGCTGACGACAGCCAACGCTCCCAGCGTCAGCAGAAACTTCGGCAGCGGGCGGAGCTGTTTCACCTTGGGCGTGCGCATGCCGGACATCGCATAGTTTTTGCGCGAGACGATATACCGCTGCGCGAACAGTATCATCGTCGTGCACAGAATCAGCACAACGCTGAGCGTGCTCGCCATCGCCGCGTTGCCGCCCATTTCGCTGATGAACTGCTCGTAAGCCAGAATAGGCAGCGTTTTATACCCTTGCCCGATCAGCATCGGCGTACCGAAGTCGGCGAACGAAGCCATGAACACCATGAGCGCTCCGGCCGACAGCGTCGGGAAGATCAACGGCAGCGTCACGGTGCGCAGCCGTTTCCAGGCGGACATGCCAAGGCTTTCCGCGGCTTCCTCCAGAGACGTATCGATCGTCTTCAGCGCCCCCGATACGTACAAGTAAATATGGGGATACAGCTGCAGTGTGAATACGAACACGATGCCGTGCATGCCGTAGATCGACTTGATATGAATGCCGATATCGCGCAGGAAATTCGTGATGAAGCCGTTGTTGCCCAGCATCAGAATCCACGAATACGCGCCGATGAACGGCGGAGAGACAAGCGACATAATAATCATAATGTGCATGAGTCCCTTGAAGCGGACATTGTAACGCGTCGTGACGTAAGCCATCGGAACGCCGATCAGAATCGCGAAGAAAGTCGCCAATCCCGACACGGCGAAGCTGTGCCAGAGCGCGTTGCGGAAATACTTCAACGTTGCGAAATCAATGTAGTTCTGGAACGAGAACACACCGTTCTCGTCGTAGAAGCTCGTCGCCATCAGCGAGAACAGCGGGTACACGATGAACAAGGCCAGGAACACGTAGACGAGCAGAGTCACCCATCCCCAGAAATCCCATACTTGCAGACTAAGCCGTTTCCAGACCGGCGCTTGAATCGTCTTGGCTTGCACGGTATACGGCCTCCTTCCCCGTCTCGTCGAAGATGACCGCCCGATCCAGGCGCAGATCGACGAACACGCTCATCTTCTCCCGCAGCATCCGGCGCGGCTCCACCGAATGAACGGAAGCCTCCAGCTTCTGCCCGTCGACCAGGCGAATGCCGTAGCTCACCTTCTCGCCGAGGAAGGTCACCGTCTCGATCTCCCCGGCCAGCTCCTCCTCATGCCCGCGCTGCACGGACACGCCGATGTTCTCCGGCCTTACGGAGATCAGAACTTCGCCTTCGAATGCCGAAGTCAGCTTCATCGTCTTCGACATGCCCTGAACGCCGATCTTGGCCGATCCGGTCGCCGCATTGTACTGGCCGCTCGTTCCGCGCACGAAATTCGACGTTCCGATGAAGTTGGCGACGAAGCGGTTGGACGGGTAGGAATATATTTCGTGAGGCAGGCCGATCTGCTGCACGCGCCCTTCGCTCAAGACGGCGATGCGGTCCGACACCGCCAGCGCTTCCTCCTGGTCATGCGTCACGTAGATCGTCGTAATGTTCAGGTCCTTCTGAAGCTTGCGGATGTCCGAGCGCATCTTGATCCGCAGCTTGGCGTCCAGGTTGGACAGCGGCTCATCCATCAGCAGCAGGCTGGGACGAATGACGATCGCTCTCGCCAGCGCGATGCGCTGCTGCTGGCCGCCGCTCATATTGGACGGCGCGCGGTCGCGCAGATGGCCCAACTCGACCATCTCGAGCGCCTCCATGACGCGCTCCTCGATCTCCTTCTTGCTTACCTTGCGAGCCCGCAGACCATAGGCGACGTTCTCGAACACGGTCATATGAGGGAAAATCGCATAGTTCTGGAACACCATCCCGATATCCCGATTGTGCGTCGGCACGTCGTTCATCAGACGATCCCCGAAGTAAAGGTTGCCTTCCTCCTGCTTGTAGAACCCGGCAATCGTGCGCAGCAGCGTCGTCTTGCCGCAGCCGCTCGGCCCGAGAAGCGTGAAGAACTCGCCTTCCTCGATTTTGAAGTGCGCATCGTTCACCGCTTTGCTCTGTCCGAAGTATTTCGTAACGTGTTCGAATGTAACGCTCTGCATGTTGATCTGTCCTTTCGATTCGATAAAGAAAGGAAGGCAACCCGACCTCGATCATCTGTCAGGCCGCCTTCCGATCCGGCGTTTTATTTGTCTTGTCCCGTTACGATCCGGGTAAACTTCTTGATGATCTCGTCCTTGTTCTGGGAAGCCCAGTCGAAGTCGTAATCCACCAGCTTAATGTCCTTGGAAGCCGGAATGCCCTGCGTTTCGTTGGCGTCCGTTCTGACCGGACGGCGCTTGAACTCCTTCTGGAGCATATCCTGCACGTCCTTGCTCACGGCGAAGTCGACGAACGCCTTCGCGTTCTCCATGTTCTTGGCGCTCTTGATGACCGCAAGCCCGTCCGGAACGGCCGAAGTGCCTTCCACCGGATAGATGATGCCAACGTTCGCGCCGCCCTCGAGGTTGCGCAGCGCGGCTTCCTCCAGCGTGACGCCGAGCGTGAATTCCTTGTCGGCCACGCCCTTGTAGACCATCGAAGAGCCGCTCAGCATTTTGCCGTCCAGATTGTCCAGGAAGCTCTTCACGAACTCCCAGCCTTGGCCGTCGTCCCGTCCGAACGCCGACAGGAACGTCACGATCTGCGTGAAGGAGGAACCTGATTTCGCCGGATCGGCGAAGGCGATCTTGCCCTTCCATTTCGGGTCGAGCAGATCCTGCCAGCCTTTCGGCTCCTCGCCCTCTTTCACGAGGTCCTTGTTGTACATAATGATCATAGGAAGCGCCGAGAACGGCGTAAAATGATTCGCGCTGTCCTTGTAGGCATCGCCGATATTCGCCGATTCCGTCGTCTCGTAGACTTCGAAATATTGGCCGTATGCGGCCAGGGACTCGGCTCCGCCTCCGAAGAAGACGTCGCCCAGCGGATTGTTCTCTTCCGCTTGCACGCGTTTGAGCAGTTCGCCGGTTCCTCCGGAGATCAGCTCGACCTCGATGCCCGTGCGCGTCTGGAACTCTTTCAGAATCGGGTTGTTGATCTCCGCCTGGTTAGGAGAATAGATCGTCACCTTGCCGCTCAGCTTTGCCGCGCCTTCCGAACTCGCGCTGCTCGCGGATTCGGGCGCTTTGCTCGCCTCGGAGCTTGCGCTCGGTTTCGAATCGTTAGAGCCGCATCCTGCCAACAAGCCGACCGACAGCGCTGTCGCGACCGCGCCGGCGTACCATTTCTTTCTCATATCGGACCCCTCCTCAATATCGTGTCCCGCTTGGGATAGCTCTACTATACAAGCCCCCTGGCAGCGCTCTCAATGCGACAAAATTGCAGGATCGTTTAATATTTTGCCGCGATCGCCGCCAGAGATTGCTGCAAATCTTTCGACACTTCCGTCAGCCGATCCGCCAGCTCCACCAGATTGGCGCTCACTTTCAGCTGCTCGGCGCCGAGCGAAGCGACCTGCTCGCTGTAGGCGGACGATTGCTCCGAAGTCGCGCCGACTTCGCCGATCGCGTCGCCCAGCGTCCGCTGCGCTTCGGCCAGCTCTGCCCGGACTGCGGCCATGTCGGCAAGCTGCCCTCGGAACCCGTCCATTCGCCGGCTTACCTCTTCGAATATCGCTTCCGACTGCTTGGCCGCTTCCAGTTGAGCGAGGAATAGCGGCTGCGCTTCGGCCAACAGAGCGCCGGTCTCTCCCGCTTCCCGTTCGACCGCGTCGGTCACACGCCCCGCTTCGTCGATCGAACCTTTCGAGTGTTGGGCAAGCATGCGGATTTCATCGGCGATGACCGAGAAGCCCCTTCCCGTCTCCCCCGTTGAGCGAGCGGACTCGATCGACGCGTTGAGAGCGAGAATATTCGTCTGCTTGGACAGGTTCTCCAGCATCTCGAGAATGCCGCGAATATGGCTCGCGCTCTCTTCGAAGCGCGCCGCTCTCACGGCCAGGGAACGAACGATCGCCTCCGCTTCCCCCGTCTTGCCCGCCAGCTCGCGCATATACTGGGTTCCCCGCGCGCTCACGGACAACACTTCCTCCGCCGACCGTTCCATTGCTTGGCTGGATTCCTCGACTTGCCGCATGCTCTCTTCGATGCCCTGCGCCTGAAGCATGCCGCGCTCGGCCTCCACCGCCAGATTCGACGCGCCCTGGGCGATATGCTCGGTGGCGGTCGCAATCTCCTGCGCGGACGATTCGGTCTGCTTCGAAGACAACGACAAACTAAGCGCATGCTCGTTCAGGCGGTCCGCGGAACCGCGGGTCCGGCCGACAAGCGCGCTTAGTTTGTCCATCATTTCGTTATAGCCGTCTCCGAGCTGGCCGATCTCGTCCTTCCGGCCAGTCGGCATGCGGCCGGTCAAGTCTCCTTCGCCGCTCAGCTTCATAAGCCGGCTGAGCTTCACGATCGGCTTGCTGATCATGCGCGAGAGCAGATAGCCCGCTGCGCCGGCCAGTCCGAGCGACAGCGCCGCGACGATCAGCGTCATGCGAAACAGCTTGTCCACCGCCTCCAGCAGAACCGATACCGGAGTCATGGAGACCAGCTGCCAGCCGACGCCCGGCATCCGGCGCTGCACGACCAGCTGCTCCGATCCGCCCGCCTCTTGGCGGTACTCCGCCGCTACGGTCTCCGCGGTCTCTCCCGTTTCGTAGCGCGCGCCCAGTCCATCCTCCTGCGTATCCGCGAATACCCGCTCTTCGGAATCGGCCAGCAGCGCCCGGCCCGCTCCGCTGTCCAGCAGCTCGGCGAGCAAGTCGTCGATCAGCGCCGCCTTCAGCTCGATGAGCAGCACCATGCTCTGGCCGCCCGTCGCGGCCGCATCGACTTTCCGCGCGAGAGTGAATACCGGCTCCTTCGCGACTCCGGTCTGTCCGGCGGCGGCGACCGGCATCCAGATTGTCTGGCTTCCGGAAGCCCAGATGTGCCGGTACCAATCCGAATTCCGCTGCTCCTCGGTGAAGCTGAAGGTCACGGTCGAAATCGAGCGTCCGCCCTCCGCCTCCGGAAGCAAATAGAGGGCGCTGATTCCCGGATTGGCGTACGTGTAGCTGTTCAGCTTATCCGAGATCGTCTGCCCCGCTTCCAATCTCGTCTTATGGTCGCCGCTCGTTGCCATCGCGGCCAGTCGGCTTCCGATATCCGGATCGCCCGCGATCTGCTTGACCAGCTGTTCGTAAAATCGAAACCACAATTCCAGCTTGTCGCCCGTCTGTCCGACCGCCGTCGTCGCGGACTGCGCGGCCTGCTTCTTCACCGCGTCCGCCGAAATCACGTATGAAGCGAATCCTACCGCCCCGACGGCCAACACGATGCAGCAGACGAAGCTGGCGAACAATTTGACGCCGATCGATCTCATCTTGATTTTCCCTCCGTTTACTCGCAGTGTTGCGGTTCGCCAGAAGTATAGACGGGGCCGCCGGCGCGGGCAACGGGAGAAAATTGCATAATGGTCGATTATTTTATCACTCGGAACGACGTCGGACAGTTAACCGATGCCGAACCTGCTTCGGTATTCGGATGGCGTGTCTCCGGTATATTTGCGGAAAATTTGGCTGAAATAACGGGAATCCTGATAGCCGACCGCCAGCGCGATCTCGTACACCTTCTCGTCGGGGCGCAGCAGCAGCTCCTTGGCCTTCTCCATGCGCAGCTGCGTCAAGTATTCCACGAAGCTGACTCCCGTCTGCTTCTTGAACAGGCGGCTGAAGTTGCTCTCGCTCATCGGAATCGAGGCCGCTATCTCCTGCAGCGAGATGTCTTCCTGATAGTGCTCCTCGATATACCGGATCGTCTCGCGCAGCTCCGATTTCAATCGCTCGATATTCGGCAGCTCCGTTAATCGCGTCGCCGGACTCGGAGCGATCCCCGTGTGCGCGGCTAGCCTTCGCTCCGCTTCCTCGTAGGCGGAGGACAGCTCGTCCAGGGAACGGCGCGGCTCGCTCCAGGCAGTCAACAAACCGTCCCGGCTCCCCAAGGAAGAGCCGAGCTCCGCGGCAAGCGCAGTCCACTCCTCTTGCGGCGCCCCTTCGCCGAGCAGAACGGCCAGCTTGTCCAGCACGCGGGCAAACGTAAACTCCGTCTCGTACAGCCGATCCTCCACCGCCGCCAGCCGTTTCTTCTCCTCGGCCCCCCGAGCGCGGCGATCGAGCTCCACGATCGCGACGCGATATGCGCCGAGCGCCAGCGCCTGCTCCCCGAGAAGCTCCTGGAACAGCTCCCGTTCCTTGTCTCCCGCGCTGTCCATCAACAGATCGTAGAACAGCTTGCTCGCGACGATCGTGCCGCTGTCCCTGAACCGGGTCTGGCTCAGCAGCCGCTCAACGTGATTGCCGGCGCGGCGCTTGCGCACCTTGTCTCCGACCCTGCGGATTACCTGCATCAGCTCGTCCGGGTTGGTCGGCTTCAGGACGTAATCGGCCGACCCGATTTTGAGCGCCCGCTGAGCGTAAGCGAACTCGTCGAATCCCGTCAGGAAGACGATCTCCACCTCCGGCAGCATCCGAACCGCCTGCTGCGCCATCTCCAGCCCGTCCATGCCGGGCATGCGGATGTCCGTCAGGATGACGTCCGGCCTCGTCTTCTCCAGCAGCGGCAGCGCGGCTCCTCCGCTGTCCGCTTCGGCGACGATCTCGCATTGCAGCTCCTCCCACGGGATCGTGGACTTCAGTCCTTCCCGCACCAGCCATTCGTCCTCAACGATCATTAGCTTGATCAAGTTCCTCACCCGCGCTCTCTCTTATCGGAATAATGACTTTGACGACCGTTCCCGCTCCGGGTTCGCTGCGAAGGCTCAGCCCCGCCTCTTCTCCGAAATACAGGTCCAGCCGCTTGCGCAAATTGCCCAGCCCGATCGCCGTGTTGCCCGATTTCGACGAATGGTAGACGCTGCCGGATTCCAGCTGCTTTAGCTGATCTTCGCTCATGCCCGCTCCGTCGTCGGCTACCGTGAAGACGACCTTGTCCTGCTCCTTGCGGCATTCGATCCGCAGCGTCCCCATTCCCTCTTTCATCTCCAAGCCGTGCGTAATGGCATTCTCGACGAGCGGCTGAATGAGCAGCTTAAGCGTATAGTAGGACAGCACCTCGTCGTCGACCTCGACGACGACGTTCAGCTTGTCCCGGTAGCGCATCTTCTGCAGCAGCAAGTAATTGCGGATCTGCTGCATATCCTCCTCTATGGTAATGAAGGGTTGCCCTTTGCGAATGCTGAACCGCAGCAGCTCGCCCAGCGAGAGCACCGTCCGGCTGATGTCGTCGATCTTGTGAATGCGCGCCATCCAGTTGATCGAATCCAGCACGTTGTACAGAAAATGCGGGTTAAACTGAGCCTGTATCGCCTTAAGCTCGGCCTCCTGCACGCGAATCTGCTTCTGGTAGTCCTGCTCGATCAACGTGTGCAGCTGCGCGACCATTTTGTTAAAGCTCCGGCCCAACTGGCCGACCTCGTCGTCGTACTGGGTAGGGAAGGTAACGTTCAGATTCCCCGTCTCCGCCTGGCGCATCAAGCCTCCCAGCTTCCTGAGCGGCCTCGTCACGTTGACCGACAGTACGACCGCCAGCCAGATGGACAAGACGATGCCCGCGATCATGATCAGCAGCGTCAGATTGCGGATAACGGCTCCGTCCTTCGTGAGGGAGCTGACGGGAACGACGGAGATCAGCTTGAACCCGGTCACCTGGGACGTATCGTAGACGACCATCTGCGCCTCGCCCTCCGCGTCCGTCGTGCGAAAATAGCCCTTCGTTCCCTTGGATACGCGCGACGCGAAAGCTTCCGTCAGCTTGGCGCCGACCTGATGCTTGGAAGGGGAGCTGGAGATGACGTATCCGTTCCGATCCGACAGATACATCTGACCGCCCGGAATCTGCTGCGCTTTATTGTACTTGTCGGCCGCTTCGGCTTCCCCGATGTCGATGACGACGTAGCCGAGCGGCTCGTTCGAATTGATGTCCCGGATCTGCCTTCCCGCGCTGAGCACGACGCCGAAGTCCTCCGTCTTCTTCATCGCGTAGTGGGTGTCCCAGACGACATTCCCTCCTGACAGGCGGGCGATGCGGAACAACCCCCAGTTTTCGTTGTACTCGTTATACTCCCTGGGCAGCAGCTCGCCGGTGAAGTACCGGTCCCCGTTCGTTCCCAGCAAGTAAATCTGAATATCCCAATTTTTGAACCCGATGAACGATTCCAGAATGGCCTGTATCCGTTTCTCGTCCCGGTGCTTCTCCTCCGGCCCGCGGTTTCCGTCCTTGGCGAGAACCTCCTGCACCTGTTCGTTCCCGTAGATGTACATGGACAGCTGCTCGATGTCCTGAACGAAATAATCGATGCTGTAGTTGACCTGGGACAGGCTCTCCAGCAGCGTCTGGCAAACCTTGTCCAAAATCATGCGCGAAGATTGGGAATAAGAGAACGCTCCCAAAACGCCGAGCGGAATGATGGCCAGAAGCAGGAAAAAGATTATCAGCTTGTGCTTCAGCTGCATTCCGAGCAAATACGCTCGCCATTTCGACGGCATTCGACGCGCCCCCTCCCGTTTCACTCTTATACTAACGATTTCGCCGCCGATGGACAATGGAAATTGACTGTTGCGGTTTGACCTGGGATCCCTGCACAGCAAAAACGACCTCGCGCACTCTGGGGCAGCGAAGCCGATTACTTTCCCCCCGGGAGGTAAACGCGGATGACAACTTTTGTCATGGAGGCCACGTCTACAATATAGTTTGAACCAACTTCACGGCTGAGAGTATACCCGAACCGATAACCTGTCTGAATCCGACGAACTCTAGGAGTGATGATCGTAATGGAAACCTATTGGAATCACAATTCCGCCTTTCACGAAGAATTGGTCGCTAACGCCAAGGCGCGTGGCGGACAGGTTCTCGACATCGGGTGCGGCGAAGGCTTGCTGCTCCAACGCCTCGCGCCTATTGCGCATCAGGTAGTCGGGATCGAACCCGACCCGGCAGCCCTCGCTCGCGCGCAAAAACGACTTTCTTCAACTCCGAACGCAACGCTCATTAACGAAGACTTCCTGGCCATGCCCGTTCCTTCCCCGGAGGAACGCTATTCTACCGTCACCTGCGTCGCCACTTTGCACCATATGGAGCTGAGAGCCGCGCTGTCGAAGATGCGTCAAGTTCTCGCACCCGGCGGGCAGCTTCTCGTAGTGGGTCTGGCAGCGAACAAGTCGATCATGGACTTTGTCGTCTCCGGCCTTCTCGTTCTCCCGATCCGCGTCATGGATCGGCTTCATGGCGGAGTACAGGAATCGGGCGTTCGGGTGGCGGCCCCCAAAGATTCTTTGAGCGAAATTCGCCAAGCGGCACGGGAGATCCTCCCGGGAGCGGTTATCCGGCGCCGTTTCTATTACCGCTACATGATCTCCTGGCAGAAACCGATGACCGATCGGTAACGAACTAGCTTGCAAGGAATCGGGCGGACGGCTTTAAGGATGGACGGAGGCGGACGGGCTCTATGGGGATCAAAAAAGCACCTGCAGTTGCAGGTGCTTCGACCGAATCGCGTGATTGGTTTTAACCGATTCGTACTACACGCCATGGCTATGGCTATTCGGCGAATCTCTTGTTGATCGCGCCGGATCGGTCGATTTTAACCGTTCATCGTTCACATACAGTTTCCCTAATCCTTTGAAAGCTTCGAGCGAATAGAAATGGGCCCCGCCGTTCAAAACCGATACCGATCGCTTATGGCCGATTAGGCCTCTTCGGAATCCGGGCACTGGTCCGAACGGCGGCGAATTTTTTTCGTAAATGGCCGTCATTTCTTTCGACATTCCGGCTTGTTCTCCGTCCATATTTTAACTGACTATTGGCCTCAATCTATCTCTGTTTCGCCTTACCTGAGTCATCTGTCAATCCCTCAGCGTCTAACCGCAGATTTGTCTTGCAGTGCTTACATGCTGTTTTGGCTAGCTGAATCAAGCCAGCTATCTCTTCCAGCTCCTTATCTGCTGTTCACTCAGGTACGCCGAAATCGGGAAACAAAGACTTCCGGTAACCGCAATGCGGAATCAGGATGCCCCTTGAAGTTTAAGCCACACCCTCGGCCGCACCCTGTTGAAGCTGGTACATGGCGAAGTACTTGCCGCCCTGCTGCATCAGCTCGTCGTGGTTGCCGCGCTCCACGATCTTGCCGCGGTCGAGCACAAGAATCTGATCGGCCGCGCGGATCGTCGACAGCCGGTGCGCGATGACGAACGTCGTCCGGCCGCGCTTCAGCACGTCGAGCGCCGCCTGGATGATCGCCTCCGTCTCGGTGTCGATGCTGGCCGTCGCTTCGTCCAGGATGAGGATAGCCGGATCGAACGCCAGCGCCCGGGCGAAGGAGATGAGCTGCCGCTGTCCGGCGGACAGCGTGCTGCCCTTCTCAATAACCGGCTCGTCGAGCCCTCCCGGCAGCTGCATGAACATGTCGTACGCGCCGACGTCGCGAAGCGCCTGCTCGACCTTCTCGCGGGAGATCGCCGGATCGTCCAGGCTGACGTTCGAAGCGATCGTTCCCGTGAACAGGAACGGGTCCTGCAGCACGATGCCCATATGCTGGCGAAGCTGCTGCTTCGTCAGCTCCTTCACGTCGGTGCCGTCGATCAGAATCCGTCCCCGCTCCACGTCGTAGAAGCGGAACAGCAGGTTCAGAATCGAGCTCTTGCCCGAGCCCGTATGCCCGACGAGGGCGACCGTCTCTCCCTGGCGAGCGGAGAACGAAATATTCTTCAGCACGTCCTCGCCCGGCTTGTAGCCGAACGTCACGTCCTCGAACACGACATGGCCTTTGTACCGCTCCATCCGGCTGTCGGACACTTCGATTCCCGGCTCGTCGAGCAGGGTGAACACCCGCTCCGCCGACACTCGCGCCACCTCCAGGTTGGACAGCTGGTTCACGATGCCGACGATCGGCTGCATCATCCGGTTCATGTAGTCGATGAACGCGTACAGGACGCCGACCGTAACGGCCGTTCCGAGCCAATCCCCGGCGAACATCCAGACGACCGTCATGAACAGCACGTTGCGCAGCACATTGACCAGGTTGTGCGAGGTAACGGAGTTCAGCGTGAGCAGCTTGTTCTGATACTTGTAATACTCGTCGTTCATCTCGTGGAACTCGCCCATCGTCTCCTTTTCCTTGCGGAAAGCTTGAATGATCGGCATGCCTTGGATAGACTCGTTGATCATGCCGTTGATGTCGCTCAGACGGGAACGGATGACGTGGTTGTACCTTGCCGCGAACTTGCGGTAGATGACGATCCAGACGTACAGAATCGGGATGAACGGCAGCGCGATCAACGCCAGATTCGCATCCAGCACGAACAACGCTCCGATAATCGCCGCGATATAGATGATTCCCGAGAAGAAATTCGCCAGCACCGACACGTACAGCTCGCGAATCGCTTCTGTATCGTTCGTTACCCTGGCCACGACCTTGCCGGCCGGCAAGTTATCGAAGTACTGCACCGGCAGCCTCTGAATGTGCCGGAACACGTCGTTGCGCATCTGGCGCACGATCCGGTTGGCCGACACCTGAAGCAGCAGCCGCTGCCAGTAGGCCAGCACGCCGCCGATCAGCAGCAGCCCGACATACGTCGTCGCCAACAGGAAAATGCTGCGAAACTCCGGCTTGTAAAACTCATAGACGTCGCCCTTCGTGAGCTTCGTTGCCGGATAGCTGAGGACGCTCCCGTCCTCCCGTCCGATCGTCAGCGTTCCGTCCGCGAAAGCTCGCTTTCCGGTATTCGGAACGCCGGACGCGGGAACGAAGTAGTAGCTTCTGCCCGATTGCAGAATGCGCACCTCCTCGCCCTTCGCCTCTCCCGCCGCAAAGTGGTCCTCCCGCTTATACCAGCCGTCCCCGTAGGACACGGCGTACTTCTCTCCTTGCTGCACCGTGTACCAAGGCTTCTCGATACCCATGATGTTCGTATCGATCATCCGCTTGGCGATGAACGGTCCGACCAGCTCCACGCCGACCGCCAGCAGGAGAAGCGCCAGGGCGACGATAATAGGCCGCTTATAGTTCCATGCATATTTAAACAGTCTTTTGCCGTTGATGCCCATTGTTTTGCTCACCCGCATTCTGTGTTTAATTCTCCACGACCGCAGCGAGCTGCTGCCGGTCGTACTGCTCTTTGTACCATCCGCCGAGCTTCAGCAATTGCTCGTGGGTGCCTTCCTCCGAGATCCGTCCTTCGTCGAGCACGATGATCCAGTCCGCATGCTGCACTGCGGTCAGCCTGTGCGTCGTAATGATCGTCGTCTTGCCCGCGCGCTCGGTGCGGATGCCCTCCAGAATTTCCGTCTCCGTCTTGGCGTCCACTGCCGACAGCGAGTCGTCGAGAATGAGAATTTCCGGGTCCGCGATAACCGCCCGCGCAATGCTGACGCGCTGCTTCTGGCCTCCGGACAGCGCCACGCCCTTCTCTCCGACGAGCGTCTCCAACCCTTCCGGCAGAAACTCCACGTCCTTGCGGAACGACGCCAGCTCCAGCGCCCGGTTCAGACGCTCTTCGTCTCCAGAGGTATCCTCCGTGCCGAACCAGATGTTCTCGCGGATCGACTTGCTGAACAAGATCGGCTGCTGCGGGACGTAGCCGATCCAGCTCCGCACCCGATTCAGCTCCACCTCGGCGATCGGAGCGCCGCCGATTGTCAGCGCGCCTTCTCCCATCGGGTACTCGCGAAGCAGCTGCTTCAGCAGCGTCGTCTTCCCGCTTCCCGTCCGGCCTACGACGCCCAGCGTCTGTCCCCGGCGCAGCGTAAACGAGATATCGACGAGATTATCGATCGACGAGGAAGGATAACGGAAGGTCAGCCGATCGAAGCGAATCGTCTGCGGCACCTCGACCGCCACCGGATCTTCCGCGCTCTTGACGTCGGGCTTCGTGCCGAGAGTCTCGTTGATCCGGTCGAGCGACGCGTTGCCGCGCTGCATGATGTTGATCAGCTCGCCGATGGCGAACATCGGCCAGATCAGCATCCCGAGGAACATGTTGAACGAGATCATCTCGCCGAGCGTAATGTCGCCCCGGAAGACGAGCACCGCGCCGTAGCACAGGCCGATCAGGTAACTTGCGCCCACCAAAATTTTGACCGTCGGCTCGAACAGAGCGTCGATCTTGGCGACGCGAATATTTTTTTCGAACACATTGTCCGTAGAATCGCTGAACCGCTTCCGGTCCGCCTGCTCCTGCACGAACGCCCGAATGACGCGCACGCCGGACACCGACTCCAGCACCTGGTCGTTCAAGCCGCCGAACGCATCCTGCGCCTGCATGAACCGGTCGTGAATCTTCTTGCCGAAGTGCTGCATCAGCAGCGCCATGATCGGCAGAGGCAGCAGCGCGGCCAGCGTCAGCTTCCAGCTGATCGTTGCCGCCATGACGATGAGAATTGTCAGCATGAACAGGGTCGAATCGATCAGCGTCAGGATCCCGAACCCGGCCGTTACCGCCACCGCCCCGAGATCGTTCGTCGCCCGCGCCATCAGGTCGCCCGTCCGGTTGCGCTCGTAGAACGTCGGACTCATTTTCATCAAATGCCGCATCAGCCTCGAACGGAGCAGCCGCTCCAGCACGAACGCCCCTCCGAACAGTTGGTACAGCCAGATGTAGCTCAGAATGTAGCTCGCCAACGTCAGTCCGCCCCAGAATACGAGCAGTTCCGTCATGCCGGCCGCCGTCAGCGTCTCGGACTGGATTCCGTCGATGGCTACGCCGATCAGCTTGGGAGGGATGATGTCGATAATGCCGACGACCGTCAGCAGGAAGATGGCGATCGTGTATCTTTTCCAGTGCATTTTGAAAAACCAGCTTAATTTCTTAAGTACGATAAACATCCAGGAGTTCACACCCTTCTCTATAAGAACGTCTTGCCGCCGCAGAGGCGCCCAAGCCGCTTGAACCGTTGAAGAACAAAAAAGGCATACCGCCGTAAGCGATACGCCTTGAGGATGGTTGCCCATCCCCGCCGCGAACGGGGCTGAAGCCGACTGTCTAGGACTGCCGTCATTGCCCCGAATGCGATAAAAAAGGCGCACGATTACGTAACGTAACCGTGCGCCGCGCCACATCTGTCCGGAAAATCCGCCATTCTCCGGTCTGTCAGTGCCCGTTCGCGTGAGGGTTACGTCCATGCAGTTGATTCATTCCGCCGTTAAGCGGATTAGGTGCATCATGGATAAAGCTGCGCATGTTCGTAACCCCCCTTTCCGTTCATCAAAAGTATATGAGTCACTTTACCATCCGCCCCTGAACGCTGTCAACGGGCAGACGAAAAATAATTTCAATTTTTTTACTTCCGGCTTCGCCTGAAAAAAATCGCTGGATTCGGCTCCTCCCGCCCGTTACGGCTATAATAGAGATAGATTAAGAACGGGAGAGAGCAGACCTTGACGAGCCATTCGGAATCTCATGATCGACTGACCGCGGAATTGTGCTTGCTGGCGGGGAAAATCATTCTACAGAGCGGGGGAGAAACCCATCGGGTCGAGGATACGATGATCCGGATCGCCGCGGCGGGCGGATTTCCCGATTCGCAGAGCTACGTGACGCCGACGGGGATCATCTTCGCCATGGGCGGATCGAATCCCGTCACGCGCTTCGTGCGCATCACGGACCGTTCTACCGACCTGAGCAAAGTCACCTTGGTGAACGACGTCTCCCGGCGGATCGGCGTCGGGGACCTGACCGCGTCCGAAGCGATCGCCCGGCTTAAAGAAATCGAGGCGGCGCGGGTCGTCTACCCGGATTGGCTGCAGGTCGTATCGGCCGCGATCGCCAGCGGCTGCTTCCTGATCATGTTCAAGGGCGGCTGGCACGACTTCTTCCCGGCCATGCTGGCGGGAGGCGCGGGATTCGCCCTGCTGCTGATCCTTCACCGTCTCGTGCCGATTCGGTTTTTCGCGGAATTTCTGTCCGCTACGGTCATTGGCGGGCTGTCCATACTGTTCGCCCGCACGGGCTTCGGCCATGAGCTGGATCTGATGATCATCGGCTCGGTCATGCCGCTCGTGCCGGGGCTGCTTATTACGAACGCCGTGCGGGATCTGATGGCCGGCCATCTCGTGTCGGGGCTGTCGAAGGGGGCCGAAGCGCTGCTGACGGCTTCGGCGATCGGGGCGGGCATTGCGGTCATGCTGTCCGCATGGAACTAAAGAGGAGGAGACGCGCAAGATGATCACTATACTTGAACAGCTCGCGACGAGCTTCGTCGCCTCCGCGGCGTTCGGATTGATTTTTAACGTGCCGAAGCGCTCCCTCATCCAATGCGGCATCGTCGGCATGCTTGGCTGGGCGCTGTACGTCGTCCTGACGCAGCAGGCGATCAATCCGACGATCGCCACCCTGCTCGCGGCGGGATGCGTGGCCGTGCTGAGCCAGATCATGGCCAAGCTGTACCGGATGCCGATTATCGTGTTCAACGTGTCGGGCATCATTCCGCTCGTGCCCGGAGGGCTGGCCTACAACGCGATGCGCAGCGCGGTGGAGAATGAGTTCGACGCCGCCTTGCAGCTGGGAACGCAGGCCTTCATGATCTCCGGCGCGATTGCGATGGGACTCGTGCTGTCCGAGGTGATCAATCAGGCGATCCGGCGGTCTCGCCTGTAGCCGCTAGCCGGAGTGCCGGCTGCGATACAGCAGGTAAATAAAGTACGGCGCGCCGACCGCCGCGGTGAACACGCCCGCCGGAACGTCCAGCGGCAGGAAGACGGTGCGGCCGATCGTATCGGCGAGAAGCACCATCAAGCCGCCGACCATCGCGGCAGCCGGCACGAGGCCGTCGAACGAAGGGCCGACCAGCTTGCGGGCGATATGGGGCGCGATCAGTCCGACGAAGCCGACCGCTCCGGCGACCGCGACCGCCGCCCCGGCCAGCGCCACGCTGACCATGAGCAGCAGGAACCGATGCGCCTGAACCGGAGATCCGAGCCCGGTCGCCACCTCGTCCCCCAGCTCCTGCACGTTGAGGTGCCGGTGCAGGTACAGCGCGAGCGGGATCAGCACGAGCACCCAGGGCAGCACGGAGTAGACGTCCCCCCAGGAGGAGCCGTAGACGCTCCCCGTCATCCACACGTACGCTTGGCCGGCCGCGTTAACCGGACTCAGCACGATCATCAGCATCGTCAGCGAGCCCGTCACCGCCGAGATGCCGACCCCGATCAGCACGAGCCTGATCGGGCTCACCCCTCTGTTCCAAGCCAGCAGATAGATCACGATCGAGATCAACGCCGCTCCGGCGAAAGCCGCGGCAGGAAGCCATTTGATGCTGACCGCACCCCCGAGGTATGTAATGAAAGCCACGGCGGCGAACGTCGCTCCCCCGGTAATGCCGATGATGTCGGGCGAAGCCATCGGATTGCGGATAATTCCCTGAAGAATGGCTCCCGCCACGCTCAGCGCGGCTCCGGCAAGCACGGCGACCAGCGCTCTGGGCAGCCTCAGCGTATGAAGGATGAGCGACTGCTCCGCCGTTCCGTAGCCGAACAGCGTCCGGACGACGTCCGGCAGAGCCGTATTGCGGCTGCCCAGGCCGATGCTGACGAAGAAAACCAGAATCGCGATTCCCGCTAACGCGGGAAGAACGTACAGCATTCTCCGGCGGGAGGAAGATGGCTGACCGCCCGGTCTTAGCGGCACAATGTTGGACCGGCTCATTTGGCTTCTCCTTTCGCGCGCAGCCCTTTGCGGGCGATGTAGATGAAGAACGGACCGCCGACCAGCCCCGTCATGACGCCGAGCGGAATTTCGCCGGGCTGGATCAGGAAGCGGGCGGCGATGTCCGCCAGCAGCAGCAGAATGCCGCCTAGAGCGGCGCTGTAAGGCAGCACCCAGCGATAGTCGACGCCGACCAGATAGCGGGCTATGTGCGGAATGACCAGACCGACGAAGCCGATGGCCCCGGCCACCGCGACGGAGCTGCCGGCCAGCAGGACGACGGCAAGCGCGATCGCCGCCTTCACGAGCGCCGTTCGCTGTCCCAGCCCCTTGGCCATCTCCTCCCCGGAGGCGATGAGATTGACCGAGTGCGCCATCGCCAGGGCGGCGACGCCGGCTCCAAGCATGTAGGGCATCACCGGGTAGAGAGCGCTAAGCTCCTTGCCGGCGATGGACCCGGCCAGCCAGAACAGCACGCTCTGCAGACCCGACTCGTTCAGCACCAGCATGCCCTGGGTAATCGAGGTGAACAACGCCGTCATGGCGGCCCCGGCCAGCAAGACCTTCATCGGCGTCATGCCCCCTCTGCCCAGCGAGCCGAGAAAATAAACCGTCAGCGAAGCGACCGCCGCGCCCATAAACGCGAACCATACCAGTTGGCTCATCGAGGAGACCGGTAGAAACTTAAGCGCCAGCACGACGCAGGCCACCGCGCCGGCGTTCACTCCGAAGATGCCCGGAGACGCCAGCGGATTGCGCGTCAGCGCCTGCATCAGAGCACCGGCGACGGCCAAGCTTCCCCCGATCAGCACCGCGTACACCGCCCGGGGCAACCTGGTCGTGCGGATGATGACATGCTCGTTGGAAGACGAATCGTATCTCAGGAACGATTCGACCGTCGCGGGAAGCGCGATTTTCGTCGAGCCGATGGCCACGCTCAGCGCGAAAGCGAGCAGCAGCAGCGCGGCGACTACGATCAAACCGAACGTCTTGTAAGAGCTTCGGGACAACAATGGAACCACGTGAAACCTCCTTCATGCCGCGAAAGACAGGAAAGGAGACTGCCGACAAGTGACCCGGTCGACAGCCTCGGCATTCCCGCCTTATTTCAGTTCGTAGATTTCATACAGATCTTCCAGCATCTCGACTGCCGCCAGCGGACCGGAGCCGTTGTTCCATACGGCCGTATCCACCTCGAACACGCGATTGTTTTTCACGGCCCGGAGATTTTGCCACAGCGGATGCTCGCTCCATTCCTTCCTGAGGTCGAGCCTTCCGTCGTCGCGCGACGTGCTCGTCTGGTCGAAGATCAGATCGGCGTCCATCTGCGGAATGTTTTCCTTGGACGTGAGCTGCACGCCCCAGTCCTCGCCCTGCTGGCTGGCCGGACGCGCGATGCCGAGCTCGTCGAGCACGAGCGCCGAGAAGCCGGTGAACACGATTCGAGCGTGGTCTACGCGGAAATCGACGATGCCCGCCTCCAGCTTCAGCTGGTCGCCCATCTTCTCCTTGAACTCGGCGACCTTGGCGCTCCAGTCCTCCAGGAACTTGGCTTCCTCGTCCTTCTTGTTCAACGCCGCAGCCGTCAGGCTGAGCGAATCTTTCCAAATATGCACTTCCTCCGTCATGACGGTAGGAGCGATCGCCGACAGCTGCTCGTAGATTTTCTCGTGACGCGTCTTGGAGGCGACGATGACGTCCGGCTTAAGCGCGATAAGCTGCTCCAGATCCGGCTGATTCTCCGAGCCGAGATTGGCCGCGCCCTCCATCTTGTCGCGGATATAGTTGTACCAAGGCTGCTCGATCCAGGCTTCGACCGCGCCTACTGGCTTGACGCCCAGCGCCAGGGCGGCGTCCGTCGCTCCCTGGAACAGCGTGGCGACCTTCTCGGGCGTGCCCTTCACCTCGGTCTTGCCCATCGCGTGCTCGATGACTCTGACTTCCTCTTCCACGACCACCGTCTCGGACGGGGACGGGGACGCCTCTTCCGATGGCGCCGCTTGCGACGCCTGCTGAGTCTGCGCCGGTGGGGACGATGCCCCTTCGTTCTCTTTCCCGCCGCACCCCGCTAACAACAATGCCATGACAACCGCCGCCAACAGCATCAGCGGCAGCTTTCCAAATCTGACCACTCCCGTTCCTCCTCTTGCTGCAAGTTTGTTGATATTGATTCTCATTATTAATTATAAAAGAAGTCCGAGCGGTGAACATGGAAATTTAAGTTCTTTTTTTTGGACTATTCCGGTATCGGGTACGGCAGCCCCAGGTGCTCTCTCAGCGTGCGCCCGGAATATTCTGTGCGATAGATGCCGCGGTTCTGCAGCTCCGGGACGACCTTGTCGACGAAATCGTCCAGGCCCCGGGGAAGCAAGGGCGGCATCAGGTTAAAGCCGTCGGCCGCTTCGCTCCGCAGCCAGCGCTCCATCTCGTCGGCGATCTGCACGGGAGTTCCCGCATACGTAAAATGGCCTCTGCCCCCCGCGGTGCGGAAGATCAGCTCGCGGATCGTCAGTCCCTCTCTGCGGGCGAGATCTGCATACAGCTGGAATCTGGCCTGCTGGCCTCTGATCTCCTCCACCTTGGGCAGCCGATCCAGAGGCAGCGGTCCGTCCAGCGGATAGCCGGACAGATCGGTCTGCAGCGTCGCCGACAACGTGTTCAGACCGTATTCCGTCACGGTCAGCTCGTCCAGCTCCCTCATCCGGTCGCGGGCCTCCGCCTCCGTATCGCCGATGAACGGCGTAAAACCCGGCAGCACCTTCAGTTGCTCTGCGGATCGGCCGTATTTGCCCATGCGTCCCTTCAAATCCTTGTAGAACGTCTGCGCTCCGCCCATCGCGCTCTGCACCGTGAAGACGACCTCCGCCAGCTCCGCGGCGAATTCCTTGCCGTCCTCCGAGGAACCCGCCTGCACGAGCACCGGATACGTCTGAGGGGAGCGCGGAATGTTGAGCGGGCCGCTCACCGAATAGAAACGGCCCGCGAAGTCGGCCGGACGGATTTTGCCGGTGTCGGCGTACATACCGGATTCGCGATCCACCACAAGCGCCCCTTCGCCCCAACTCCTCCACAGCCGCTTCGCGATCTCGACAAACTCCTTGCCCTGCTCGTAGCGCTCCCGGTGCTCGGGATGACGCTCCTTGCTGAAGTTGCGCGCCGTCACGTCGCCCGTCGACGTGACGATGTTCCACCCCGCGCGTCCGCCGCTGATATGATCGAGCGCCGCGAACTTCCTCGCGATATGGTACGGCTCGTTGTACGTCGTCGACGCGGTAGCCGTCAGGCCGATCCGCTCGGTGACGGCCGCGATGGCCGACAGCAGCGTGAACGCCTCGAGCTGAGGAATGACGCGGTATTTGACCATGCTGTTCAACCTGTACTTCTCCGCCAGAAATACCGAATCCATCTTGCCCCGCTCCGCCGTCTTGGCCAATTGCTGATAGTATTCGAGACTCGTCGCCCTTTCGGGGAAAGCCTCGGGATGGCGCCAGGACGCTTCATGATGACCCGTGCTCAAAATAAACAGATTCAGATGCAGTTGACGGCCGGATTGGCCCATATCGACACCTCGTTTCCGCCGACTCGCGGCGATCGGCCTGACGGCGATCAGCCGCGGGACGGCTTGCGAATTTGTTTGGCGTAGGCTTTCGGCGAGCAGCCGATCTCCGCCTTGAACTTCCGGCTGAAATAAAATTCGTCGCTGAAGCCGACGCTCTGGGCGATCGTGCGCAGAGACTCGCCGGATTGCGCCAGCAGACGCTTCGCCTGTCGGATGCGAATGTCGGTCAAATATTCGATCGGGCTTTTGTTCAGCCGCTTCTTGAACGCCTTGGAATAGTAGTCGGCGCTTACACCCGCCATATCCGCCAGCTTCTCCCGCGTAATGTAGAGAGGATAATGCCTCTCCATATACTCCAGCGTCCTCTGGATCGCCTGGCCGAGATCGGCCATCCTCTCCCGTCCCGCGTCACGGAACAAGTCCGCCACGAGCTCCTGGAACAGAATGTTCGCCTTCATATCGTCCCAGGCGTTGCCGCTTCGACGCTTGCGCTCCATGTCTTCGATCCGGTCGAACGCGACGTAAGCCGTCTCGCACTCCACCGGACAATCGAGCTGCGCGGGAACGTAATGCCCGTCCTGGGCGGGCTGCAGCGCGCGGAACCGAACGTCGTAATATTCCAGCCGCTCCTGCGGACGAATGGACAGACGGACGGCGGAGCCGGGCGGAAGCAGAATCGCTTTGCCGCGCCTCAGGGGGCGGCTCTGCCCGCCGATCGAGATTTCTCCTTGCGCTTCCTTGAACAGCAGCAGTCCATGCATGGACGCATCGTGGCGCAGCCGGTCTCCGTCCGCCGCGACTCGCTGCACGTCCTCCAGTTTGTACATGTATGCGGCAAGCCGCGACGAGAATTCGGATCGGTCCATCATGGGCGCTTCCCCCTTTCGGCTCTATCGACTACACTTGCAGATGGCCGTAGCCCAGCTCCTGCCTCTTCTTCGCTTCCTTGCGCTGCTTCTCCAGCGCCGCCAGGCCGAACCATTCGGCCTGACGCGGATCGACGGCGAAGACGCCGTCGTCGTCCCCGACGATCAGGTCGCCGGGATTCACGCTGGCTCCGCAGACGCTGATCGGGACGTTCACCTCTCCCTCCAGCTCCAGCGAACGCGTCGTCAAGGCGCTGACACCGGTCGAATAGACGGGAAAGCCCAGCGCGGACAACGCCCGTATGTCCGAGACGCAGCCGGATACGATCGCTCCCGCCAGCTTCTTGCGAAGCGCCGCATACGTTCGGAACTCTCCCCAGCACGCCCGCTGGTCGTCTCCCGACATGTCCACGACGAGCACGTCTCCCGGCTCGGCCAGCTCCAGCGCATGGCGGATCGCGGTGGCGTCGATATGCGGGATGCGCACGGTCACGGCGTTGCCGAGTATCCGGATCGGACGAAACAGCGGACGCAGCCCCTTCAGAAATCCGAAGTCGGTCAGATGGCCGATCGTCGACGGACTGACCTCCCGATACAGCTCCAGCAGCTCGGGCGTGACGCCCTGCACCCTCGGTTCAATTCTCATCATGACGGTCTCCCCCTTCGGACAGTTAAAGTTTTAGCGACGCGGCATGGACCCGCAGCGGATTCGGAGCCTGCCCCATTCCGAAAGGCATGCTTCCGGCCACCCGCGACCGGGGCTTGAGCAGCGGACGGATCAGTTGCTTCCACGGCCAAGCCTCCGCCTCGAACAGATGACGGCTGGCGGTCCGTCGCGCTTCTTCCGTCAGCCCGGCCGAATCGACCGCCTGCTCCAACGTCTCGCGAAGCTCCAGCCATAGCCGCTTTTCCGGGATGCCGTAATAACGGGACAGACTGTCGAGAACGGCGTAGCCGTTCACCTGAATGCCCAGCGTCTGGAAAAAGGAAAGCAGCTTGCCGGGATCGTCGTGGTACAGGGAGTTCGGATAGTTCGGCCGCAGCTGGTACTCCGGGTCGGCAAGTCCGTTTGCCGACAGCCAGGGCACGTGCACGCGCAGCGCGTCGTGATCGCGGAGCAGCAGCCCTTTCACCCGCCCGCGCTCCACGACCAGCACGGAGTTCTGTCCGTGTACCTCGGGCATCATGCCCAGACGGAACAGACGCAGGGCGACGGCGCAGAAAGCAAGCATCGCTTCCCCGAACAGCCGGACGACGGCCGCTTCGTTCTCGGCTTCCCCGCGCCAGCGCAGCCATTCGTCGAAGACGTGACCGCCTTCCGAGGAGCCGAATACCGCCAGGGCGGACATCGGAACGAGCCTCACGCCTTCATCGGCCGCCAGTTCAGGCGGATACTGCCTGAGCATCGCCGACAGATGCCGCGGCGCCTCGGCGAACAAGTCCCGACTCTCCGGCAAGTAAGCCCACCAAGCCGTCTCGTCGCACAGGAACAGGCGCCTCCCCAGCTCGGCATCCCTCTCCAGCGCCGACCTCATCAGCCTCTCCGCGCGCCCTCCGTTCATCAGCTTGATCGCCGACAGATAGCGCAGCCCTCCGAGCGAATGAAGGCCGAGCGGCAGCTTGACGTGAAGCCCTTCCCCGCTCTCGGGCATAAGCGACCGCAGCGAAGACGTGGCGTGATAGACGCCCGCCTCGGCGGCCAGCGGCACGCATACGCCGGCGGCCATCTCCTCCCGCAGATGCTCCGCCAAACCTGTCATCTGCCACGGGTGCACGGGAAGCGGAACATAGTCGTCCGCGGCCAGCCCCCGCTTCTCCATCTCTTCCCGTACGCGCGCCTCTTCCTCTTCCGCCAGCAGCAGCCGCGCGGGTTCGGCGTCGCGAGCGCCCTCGCCCGCCGCGATATGCTTGCGGCTCACCGCCATCCATCGCAGCGAGATCCGTCTCCCGAACTCCGGCGAATACCGGCGATAATCGGCTTCGGCGAGGCCCATCTTGACCTTCGCGACGGGATGGAACGGCCGATCGCGGAAAGCCGCTTTGCGCTCCAGCGCCAGCAGCGACGACGGCGCGTCCTGTCCCGGCATTTCGTCTCCGGTCAGCTCGTTTTCCAGCGTCCACGCCGTCTGCTGCAACGTCTGCGCGATCATATCCAGCAGCCGCTTCGCCGAATCCGGGTCGACCTCCTGATTTCCCTCGTGCAGCTCCAGCGTCCGGGTCATCAGCTCCAGCGGCCCGATTTTTCTCAGCGCTTCCTCGCCCTCATTGCCTGTCGCCAGCTCGTATACTCCCGCATTCGCGGCGAGCCGGTAAGGCTGAACGACCGCCGGGAACACCGGGAATACCAGCTCGGTCGCCCGCCCATCCCCGTTATTCACCCGCCATCTGTACACATGGGCCTCCGCATGCGGCCCGAACAGCCGATCCGCGGCCGCCAGCGCTCCGTCGATCCGAATCAACTCCCGCCATTCGGCCGGGGAGACGAGGATAACCCGATCGTGCCCGTCGAGCATCCCCTCTGCAAGCAGCGCGTTCGCCAGATCCTCCATCACCCGGCTCTCCGCCTGCGCCTCTGCCCGCTCTTGCCGGGCTTGGGCCGAACGATCCGTCCCTTTTTCGCTCATCCTCGTCCGCCCCCTTCCTTGCGGTACAGGCGGAGCGGATTCGGAACCGCTTTGGGATCGACCTCCGCATCCTTCCACAGACGTCTTCTCGCCAACTGCTCGATCCGGATCGTCTCCGAGAACAAGTCGTACCGGGCATAGTTGGCAGCATGCTCCGGATACCGCTCCTGATAGTCGTAGATCACGCCGGCCGCCAGCTCCCAGAACGTCTCCTCCTTCAGCCCGTGCCGCTCGTTCAGGAACAGGCACAGATCGGCGGCGAACACGAAGAAGAAGGCGCTGTGCAGAAAATCTTTAACCGACTCCAGATCGTCGGTCTGCATGTACGAATGCCGGTTCAGCGCGCGATGGCGGGCCGGCTCGGGATTCAGCTCCGGGCACAGCTCTGGACGAGTCAGATGCGGCTTGGAGAAACGCAACCCGTCGTGGAAGTCCTTCAAAGCCAGCCGTACGGGAAGCCCGTCGCGGTGGATCAGGATCAGGTTCTGGGCATGGGACTCCATCGCGATTCCGTGAGCGTACAGCATGTGGATCAGCGGAGTCGCCGTCACCTCCAGCACGCGGCGCGTCCAGGCCTCCAGGCCGTACCGGCGCAGCCACGGCTCGATGAAGCTGCCGTCGCCCGCGGTCAGGCACAGCGCGCTCAGCGGAACCGCCCGCTCTCCGGGCCGCAGGTGCGGGTGAACGCTCTGCCTCCAGATCGCGCCCAGGCTTCCGTATGCGGATGCCTGCATCGTCAGGGGCAGCTTTTCGTAATCGTAGGAAATGCCGGCGAACTCCGACAGCAGCGCGAAGTCGAGCTCGCGGGCGACCTCGTCGCTGCTCGCCAGCGCCGTCAGCCAATCCGATACGAGCGGGGCGTTCAGCACCGTGTGCTTCGCCAGCGTCCTTCGGGTCGACGTGTTCACGATGCCTAGCGCCAGCTTCAGGTACGCCTTGTCCTTGCTCGAACGGTTCGCCAGGCTGCGCACCGACTGCTGCGCGCGGTAGCTGTCCGGACCGCTTCCGAGCAGGACAAGCTCCCGGTCGGCCAACTGCCGGTGGAAGCCGGGCAGCACGACATGCTCCCACTGCCACGGATGAACGGGCAGCAGGAGGTAATCCCCAAGGCTCAGTCCTTGGCTCTCCAGCTTTACGGCGAAGCTGCGAACCGTCTCCTCCCCCAGCTCCCGCCGGAGGAACGAGTCGTAATCCGCCTCCGCCGACAGAGCCAGCAGGCTCCGGGCGCGGGAAATCGCCACCCATACGGGGCGAAGCTCCGCGCTGAATTCCGGTCCGAACGAGGCGTTCTCCCGCAGGCCGAACCCGATCCGCGACTTGTAGCACGGATGGTAGGGATGCCCGTCGAGCCAGGCTTCGAGCTCGTCGTAATCGGCGTCTTCTCCCGGAGCGTTAAGCCCGGCTCGATAGGCTTGCGCCTGGGCGTCGTTCGCCAGCGTACGTTCCAGCTCCGCCATGAACGGGACGAGCTGCTCGGTGTTCCGGACCCGGCCCAGCACCTCTTCGGCGAATCCGGCCAATGCGGCCGGGGTTTCGCCCTCGCCGCCTCTGCGGACGACCGAGCCTCGCTCCACCCGAAGACGGCCGAAGCTGAGCATGCGCCTGCCGCGGCATGCGTATTCGACGGGCAGGCCGCGCGAATCGATTCCGGGAATCGCATACGTTCCGCTCTGTTCGCCCTCGGACCGCGGCTCGAAAGAATATTGCGCAATCCCTTCGTATAAAGCCGCCTCGATCAGTTGGCAGAGCACCCTCTGCTCGACCTCGGCGTAATGTTCAGCGTGGAAGACCGGAATCCGTTCGGTCTCTTCCGTTTTGTCCAACGTGTGCACCTGCACTCAGCTCCATTCGGTTCGTTTCTTGTTTCAGAACGGTATATTTCATCCAGACGTTATTCATCAGCAACAGAAGAGCGGAGCCGACGAAAATCATCGGCAATCCGAACTGCGACGAGACGGCGCCCATCCCGACCGATCCGACCATTCCCCCGAGGAACAGCGCGCAGTTCAAGTAGCCGTATGCGCTGCTCTCCATCCCCGGCGGGGCATAATGGCGCATGAGAGCGTTGACCGACGGCATCATGCCGCCCAGACAAGCTCCGGTCAGCGCGCGCAGCGCGATCAGCTGCCACAGCTCCTGCACGAACGCTTGCGGAATCAGGAACAGAACCGCCCCGCTCGCCGCTCCGACCAGAACGTAACGCGAACCGAATCGGTCTCCCAGCTTGCCGAGCTGCGGCGCCGTGATCATGTTGCCCACGCCCATCGCCGCCGTGGTGATGCCGGCCAGCAGCACGAGATTGTTCGCCCCCGGCGCCAGCTGCTGCACGTACAGCGGAATGAAGGGCAGCGTGCCCACCATCGCCATGCGGATTGCCGCCGCCGAGACGAGCAGCGAAGAGACCGACTTGCGGCCGACGATCGTCCGGAAGTCCTGGAAGAACGGCGTCCTCGTCTTGACTTCTTTTTTCTCGAAGCTCTCTTTAACCCAGAAGATCACGATCAACGATGCGATAAAAATACTGATGCCCAGATACAGAAAAACGGCGCTGAAGCCGAAGCGATCGGCCATGATTCCGCCCAGCAGCGGCCCGATCATCGTGCCCGCGACCGCCCCCGAGTGCAGGACGCCCAGCGCGTACCCGCTATGTTCCTTGGGCGTAGTGGTCGCGACCAGCGCGATGGCGGAAGGGCTGAAGCCCGACACCACCCCGTTGACTAGCCTGAGCAGCAGCAGATGAACGGGGGCCGCCGCGAAGCTCATGAGCGTAATCGTGATCGCCATCCCGATCCCTGAGCGAATCAGCATCGGCCTGCGGCCGTAACGGTCGGCCAGCCTGCCCCAGATCGGGGCGAACAGGAATGCCGTCAGCAGGTTCGAGCCATAGATGATTCCCGTCCATAGGCGCACTTGTCCCGGGTCGGTCAGCCCCATCTCCTGCAAATAAAGCGGCAGGAACGGAGCGACGCAGCTCGTGGAAGCCATGGCCAGAAACTGGCCCGCGTACAGAATGAACAGGTTGCGTTTCCACTTTTCCACCGGGACGGCACGTTCCTTTCCGATAGATTGCTATGCAGGCCGGAGGCTACCGGGGAATTTTCGGACAAGCGTCGCAATATTCCGCATCCGGAGCCGCCTGGTAGTAGAAGCAGCATGTTCTCCGAATGCGTATGGCCGGCGCTCCCGAAGACGGCGCGGTCCCGGGCGCTCCCTGGGAAGCCGCGGTCGCGGACTTTCCCGAAGAAGACGCCGCGGACGTGGAACCTCTCGGAGATGCCTCTACCGCGGACGACCGCCGTCCCCCGTAAAACCGCCCCAGCGGATTCGTCCGCTCCCCGAACGCTTTCCCCGGCGCGCCGCGAATCAAATAATCGTAATCGGCACAGGCGCAGGCCTCGCCGGAAATTCTTTTTTCGTACAGCGAATACACCCGGACCGCCGCGTTCTCCCACAAAATAGGCAGGGGAATGTTTGCGGCCTTTGATACGGTTCTCCATATTCTCGCGATATGTTCGGCGAACAGCCTCGCTATTAATTCCTCACGCCATCGCTCACGCATCCCCGCCCTCGGAGTCGTGACCGAGACGTCCGACGCCAGCAGCCTGACTTGCCCGATCCGGGCCGGCGACGCGTCCAGTGAACAGCTTTCGATCGCCAGATCCACCCCCTTGCCGTACGCCGTCATGGCATACAGCGCTGGAACCGCCGCGACGAAAGCGTACCTCTTCGCAAACTGCGAGGCCGCGATCAGGCGGGAAGGCGACGGCAGCGTCTCCGCCAGCCGGTCCAGATAAGCCGCGCATCGAGCCTCGTCCAGCAGATCGAGACATGGAATGCGTTCGGACGAATCCGGCGGACTGCCGGTGAGCATGCCGAAACTTTGCGAGAGAACTTCCGCTTCCGCGGGGGTGAATGCCGACTTTTCAATCATGTATGCGCGTCTCCCTTGATGGGGTTTGGAATAGGTACGAATAGCGGCGTTTCTCCACGGCCCGCCATGCAGCTCTTAAGATTGGCTTTGGCCGGAAGAGTGTCGCCGCCGAGCAAATCGTCGATCAGCTCGCTCAGCCTGCCCGACGATTGCTGCCGCTCTCTGCCGAGCAAGCGGTTAACGATGCCCCAATAGCGCCGCTCATCCTCTCGGGCATAGGCGGCAATCGCATGAATAAGCGAGCCGAGATGATTGACAATAAAATAGTATTTCGTGCGATGCCAGACCACGGCTTCCTCGTACAGCACCGGACTGCTCTCGTCCACCAGGCTCCCGATCCAGCCCGCTTCGGCCGCCTTCCGGCGGTCGACGCTGACCCCTTCGAGATCGCGAACGTAGAAGCGGTCGGGCCAGCCGTTCTTCAAGGTCAGCAGCGAGTTTTGCAGATGAGCCTCGAAGCCGACGCCCTGCTCCGCCGCAAGACGAAGCAGCGGCAGCAGAGACAGGCTCAGATAGCGTTCCAGCCACTCGGACCAATCGGGAAGCGTTCCTCCCGAACCGTCCAAGATGGCTCCGACCAGCTTCGGCACGGTCTCTCCGGGATAGGGCTCCAACAAGGAGGCCAGCACGAACGTCGTCTCTCTCGGCAGACGCAGCGGTCTGTGAATCACCGTGAAGCATGAGGGCCACTGCGCAGCCTCCCCCGTTCCAAAAGAGACCTGGCTGCAACCGATCTCGGCCAGTATGGCGAACCCTTCTCCGGCTGATTCGCCGTCAAGCCGCCGCACGATCTTGGCCGCGTCGAGCGTTCGCCTCGCCTGCTCTGGCGTATTGTCCCGCACGAGATTGGTGATCCTCACGTGCAGCGGCAGCTTGTAGCCGTCTCCCGTACCCGGGCTCCATACCGTCCTTACCGACGAGGTCGGATAGACGAGCGGGCCCGCCGGGCCCAAGTCGACGATCTCGGAGCGGCCGATCAGCCCCTGAAGTTCCGGCTGCCGCAGGAGAAAGGCAAGCTGCCACGGATGCATCGGAAGCAGCGCATATTCGTCCGCCTTGCCCCCCAGTCTCTCCCTGGCCCGCTCATCCGCATCGGCCGGAGGAGCTTGCCTCTCCTCCCCCGCCCACTCCTCGCTGACATAGCGCCGGTGGACGGCCGCATAACCGAGCTGGAACGATGCCCCCAGCTCGGGGCTGTACCGCTCAAGCTCGTCCTCGGCGAAGCCCTCCGAGCTTTTCGGATAAGGATGAAACGGATGTCCATACAGAAGCGATTGCTCCGACCGGATAAAGTCGAGCGGCGCATCCGCCGCGCCCTCCCGCTGTCTTGCCCGATCGATGTAGCGGCCCATGTTCCGCAAGCTGCTCTCGGCGCGTTCCCTGACCGCGGCAAGATTGGCCGCCCGCCGCTCCAGCGGGACGGTCCGGCTTGCGTCCTCAAGCAGCAGCGCGATCAGCCTCTCGCAGCCTAGCTCGCGGCGCGAGCCGTCCTGCCGTATCTCCTCGAATACGGCTCCATAATCGTGCTGCCCAATTCGGGAGACGTATACGAGCGTCCCTTCGACCGTCGTTGCCCCGCCGTCCAAGTCCAGAGAAACCGCGAACGTATCTCCCGGCTCCGACAGCCCCATTTTTTCCGAATCTTTCGTCCTGGGGTCGGCGATTCCGTTCTCTCGGAAATAGCAATTCAGCAGCGCCCTCACGGTCGCGCGCTGCGCCAGATCGCTCGCGCTTACAGAGGCTCTCTGTTCCGCCAGCAGCACCTTCCCCGACAGCTTTCTCTGTCTCGTATGCGGCTCTTTTCCGGACAGCTTCCTTTGTTCCGTCTGCGGCCCCTTCTCCGGCAGCTTCCTTTGTTCCGCCTGCGGCCCCTTTCCCGACAGCTTCCTTTGTTCCGTCTGCAGCATAGTCCCCGCCTCCTCCCCCGTTCACTCCGCCGCGCAGGCCGCGTGTACGGCCTCGCCGAAAATGCGGGCGATCTCGTCGATGTCCGTCTCCGTTACAATCAGCGGAGGCAGAAAACGCATAACGGCGGAATGGCGACCGCCGACCTCCAGAATAAGTCCCCGCCGCAAACATTCCCGCTGAATGCGGCTGGCCAGTTGCGGATTCGCCGGGCTGTGCCCCAGCCGATCCGCTTCTTTCCCGGCATCGACGATCTCTACGCCGAGCATCAGGCCCCGGCCGCGCACGTCGCCGATCTGGACGACGCGGCTTTGCAGCTCCTCCAGGCGCTCTCTCAGACGAGCGCCCACTCGCTCCGCATGACCCGGAAGATCGTTCGCCTTAATGTAGCGCAGCGTCGCCAGTCCCGCCGCCATGGCCAACTGGTTGCCGCGGAACGTCCCGATGTGCGCCGCCGGCTTCCAGACGTCGAACTTGCTGCGATAGACAACGACCGACAGCGGCAGGCTTCCGCCGATCGCCTTGGACAGAATCAGCACGTCCGGGATGATTCCGGCATGCTCGAAAGCGAACATTTTGCCGGTACGGCCGAACCCGGTCTGCACTTCGTCGATAAGCAGCGGAATGTCCCGTTCCTGCGTAATCCGCCGCATCTCGCGAATCCACTCCACCGGCGCGGGGATCGATCCTCCCTCACCCTGCACCGCTTCGAAAATCATTCCGCAAGGCGGCACGATGCCGCTCTCGGGATCTCTCAACAGCTGCTCGACGTATCGGCTGGAAATCCGGTGCGTCTCCTCTCCGCCGACACCGAACGGACAGCGGTAGGAATACGGGTACGGAAGAAAATGAACGTCGGGAATAAGTCCCTGCACGTTCCCCTTCTGTCCGAGCGTTCCGCTCAAACTCATCGCCGCGTGCGTAGAGCCGTGATACCCTCCTTGAAAAGAGAGAATGCTGCGACGGCCGGTCGCCGTCTTGACGAGCTTGATCGCCGCCTCGACGGCATCCCCTCCCGTCGGTCCGCAAAACTGAATGCGCGCATCCTTGGCGAACTCCTCCGGCAGGCTCGCGAACAGTTCGTCCACGAAGGCCTCCTTGACCGGGGTCGTCAAGTCCAGCGTATGCATCGGCCGCTTCTGGTCGAGCATCTCCCGGACCGCTTCCAGGACGACGGGATGGTTGTGGCCGAGCGCCAGCGTCCCGGCTCCGGCAAGACAGTCGTAATACGTCCTGCCGTCCATGTCTTTAACGTAAACTCCCTCCGCTTCCTGAATGGCGATCGGAATTCTCCTGGGGTAAGATCTGGCGTTGGATTCCCGTGCGGCCTGACTTTCGAGATAGCGATCGTTCCTCGACTTCTCTGTTACGGATCCTTTCACGTTCTCCCATCCTCCTCAGGCATGTTCGCGATTATCCGGGGCTTCCCCGTCGTCTCCGGAAATCGCCCTTTTATTTTGATAATGATAATCATTATCAATATGCCTAAATATAGATTAGCAACGCGGACAGGTTCCGTAAATTCTCCGATCGGATAATATGGACTATTCATTTGGAGTAAGCTCTGTTTCCGTCAACGTTCCCCCTTGCATCAATCGATTTAGCAAATAAATAAAATCGGCCCCGGACGACTCGACCTTCAACGCCCTCTTCATGTTCTGAATATGCTTCTTGACCGTGTTGACGCTGACGAACAGCTCGCTTGAAATCCTCTTGATCGAATAGTGCGCGCACAACATGTCCGCAATCTGCCTCTGTCGGCCGCTAAGCGCGCTCATCGGGTTGCTCTGATTCCGCTGCAAATCTCCCGCTCCGCCCTGATTTCGCAGCCATCCCGTCGCCTCTCCCGGCGGCGCTTCCCGGCTCTCCGCTCCGTCCAGCTCCCAAGTGATTCTGACGTACTCGTTGATGTTGAGACGCATCGTCTGTTCCACCACCATGCGGTGCAATTCGATCAGCTTCCCCAGATTCGAGCCGTCCCGCGGAGCGGAATCGATGATCAACCTTACTTTGGCTTCTCCCATGCTCTCCCCCTCGCATCCGTCGGTTCATACAAAAAAAGGAGGCGTCGTCGTTATCCGTTGTCGCCCCCTTCCTGTTGTCTTCGTATTCAATTATGTCGCCGGTCTGAGCAATGCCTTGGCGACTTCGTCCAGAACCCGGCCAATGGCGATCGGTCCGTAGTAGCCGACCCACAGCGTCGTATTCGCGGTGTATACCCGATTCCCCCGCACCGCCTCCAGCTCCCGCCAGATCGGCGTGCTTCGAAATTCTTCCGCCAACTGCAGATTCGAATCGTCCTCAAGCACGAACAGATGGTCCGCATGCAAATTCGGCAGTGTCTCCAGCGAGATCGGGAGGCTCGTATTCCCCGCTCCGACGGTCATTCCCGGCGCGGCCAAGCCCAAGTCTCGATACAGCAGCTCCGCCGTGCGGTGCGCCGTCGTGTGCAAGCGAATGATTCGGTCGCGCGGCCGCACCAGAGCGACGGTCTTGCCTGCCAAATGGCTGGCCAGCGCCGCTTGCAGCTTCTCGAGCTTTTTCCGGTACCGGTCGATCAGCCGTCTCGCCTCTCTCGTCTTGCCGACGATTCTGCCGATCTTCAGCAGCGTGAAGCGCCAATCCTCGTTCCGATCGAACATGAGCGTCGGCGCGATCATGGACAGCCTGTCGTACAGCTCCTCCTGGAACCTCGTGCAGATGATCAAGTCCGGCTTGGATGCGATAATCGCTTCGAGATCGGGCATCTCCTTCGTGCCGAGCACTTTAACGTCGCTCAGCCGATCCGCCAGATAGGCGGGAAAAGCCGAGTTATCGCTCGTGCCGATGACGCTGCCGACAGGAACCTCGCCAAGCGCCGCCAGATGGTCGATATATTGATAGTCGAGAACGGCGATTCTTATCGGCTTGCGCGTCAGAACCAATTCTCCTCTTAAGTGCGGAATCACCCGATGCTTGCCTAAGCTGCTTCCAAAATTACTATAGCCCTGCGGCTCCGGGGCGGCAATGGCGTTTCGCGACGGCCGGGATGGGAAATGGCGACGACGCTCCCCCGCCGCAGATCGGTCCTGCTCTCTGTACAGGCCGGGAGATACGCCCGCGTGCTTCTTGAACATACGGCTGAAGTGGTAGCCGTCCTCGTAGCCTACCGCCTCCGCGATCTGCTTAAGCGGGACGTCCGTCTGTCGGAGCAGCGCCTTCGCTTTATCCATTCGAAGCTGAATCAAGTATTCGATCGGTCCGATCAGCAGCTTGGCCTTGAACAGCCGCTGCAGCTGCCTGCCCGTACAGTTCAGCGTCGAGGCGAGAGACTCCAGCGTCAGCGGCTCGGCGTAGTGGGCGCCGATATGCCGAACGGCCAGGTTTACGAGGTCCGTCGTCTCCGCCGCCCTTCCCGCCTCCAACAGCTCCCCAAGCACCTCGTATACGAATTGATGAAACAGCGCTTTGGCGTGAAACTGCTCCAGCGTCCCCGCTCGCTGCCATTGCCTGTGCATCTGCTCGACTTTCTGGCGCAGCGGTATCGCGGTGCGCGGCATAAATCCATACTGCTCCTTGAACGGATCTCCGGGCCAGCGCAGCGGAGACGGTTGACCGCTGCACGGATCGGCGTCGATCGCCTGATATCCGATCAGATAATATTCGAAAATCTGCGAGGCCTGCGCGATATGAAGAATGGAGTCCCGGCCGGCATGACAGACGAAATCTCTGTCCGCTTCAAACTCCGTGTCGTCGATCCTTACCTTCGCCCTGCCGCAAGAAACGTATAGAAACGCCCCCGCGGGCAGCCGATACCCGCTCACTTTTTCCCTCGGTCGCACAACAAACTTCCCGACGCTATTTAACTGGAGAGCCGCATAATTCCACGCCATTACATGACTGTGCAAATTCATTTTCGTACCTCCCGCAGACGGTTGTTTCGCTAATACGATTTCGTGATCAGTTTATCATATTGAGAACGATTATCAATACTGTTTGTGTCTTGTCTCAATCGTCGGCGCATCCCCATTTGAATTACCGTTCCCGCTCTTTTCTTTTTTCTCCAGCCCCTCCCCCCATTATTTTCTTCCATATTTTTACTGGTTTTATCCGTCTGCATATCTCACTTTCAGCCTGCCTGAGTCATCTGCAGATACCTATTGCTGCCGCACTTCACCCGCTTTGAACCCTTTTCAGGTCTGTCCTACTCCCCATTCATGCTTATCACCGACACGAAGTCTATGATGCAACAGTGCCTGTAACCAGCCTACAATTTCCACCCATTCATACCTCTAAATCCGCCTCACGGGGTCTTCGCCTTATTCGTGCCTATAGCTGTTCTACGAATCTTCGCTTCATTCGTGCCTATCGCCACTCCTCGAAATCTATGATGCTTTGGTGCCTGCAGCCAGTCCACGATAATCTCCATCCCCCCTCCGATCATGTGGTCGACCGACCGCCGTCATGAAGCGAAGCACCGAGCGCCCTCCTATCTGCCATTCACTCAGGTAAGCCGATTTTGAGATACAAAGACGTCACGCCGATAGAAAAATTGTGAAAATTCCTATTTATTCGCAAATTTGAGTTGAAATGAGAACGAATGTTTGGTATGATGAAAATAAGAACAAATGTTTGATCCTTGTGGCGGAGGAGAGATTTGATGGCGTCCATTCGCAAGTTTATGGCATTGTTTCCGAACGAGCAGTCCTGTCGGGACTATTTATTCGCCGCTCGTTGGCCGCGCGGTTTTATTTGTACCAAGTGCGGAGAAATGCGGTACTGCTTGATCAAAACGCGGAATGTGTACGAATGCGCCAACTGCAAGACGCAAACCTCCATTACGTCCAATACGCTGATGCATCGCACAAAGCTGCCCCTGCGCTACTGGATGGTCACCCTCTATTGGGTCGCTTCGGGTCAGCGCTGCTCTGCGCGCAAGCTTGCCCGGACGCTGCAAATCCAACAGCGCACGGCCGACAGATTGCTGCGCAAGGTTCGGCTTGCCATGCACAAGTCGGAGGGTACGCCGATGCTCGATTTCTGGGTGCGCGAGAAGCGCTCGGCCCAGCAGCAGCCGATCGTAAGGCGAGCCATGCTGATGATGTATAGGAAAGCCCGCTCCTTCATTCGCAAGTATTACGGTAAACGTGTATCCAACTGGAACCGGCTTTACTACTATTACGAGTATCGTTTCCGCAACAACAACAGCCACAATCAGATAGAAGCGCTCAGTAAGCTGATCCTCGGCGCCTGCACGACGATCTACACGTTGAACGAGTACGGGATGCTGCGCGAGCGCAAAAGCGCCTCCTGACCAAGCACGCAGTATAATACATCAAAAAAGACGCCCCTGCCAACAAGCAGCAGAAGCGTCTCTTCCAACCCGGCTGAAAACCAAAGTCGGACGGACAAGAGCTATACGATTAAAATTTCCGCCGGATTGCCGCACCACTCGCAATGCTGGGGCGGAGTCCAGGCCGAGAACGCCGTCGTCTGCAAATTCACCAGATCCGGCGCGTCCTCGTATTCATCCACGAATTTATCGATCGCCAATTCCACATGCTCGCGGCATACGCAATACATTCCGTTAATCCCTTCCAGTCTGCAACATCTGCTTCGTATTCCCGTCGGCGCTATTCTTGCTCATTCGCTTTCTCCGCAAGCTTCACGTCCAGCGTCTGCTTCTTGCCATCCCGATAATAGGTTACTTTCATCGATTCCCCGATTTTCTTCGAGTTATACAAGTATTTGCGAAGATCCAGCGTGCTTCCGATCGCCGTGCCGTCCAGCGCCACGATAATATCGTTGAACTTCAGCCCCGCGTCAAGCGACGGACCTACGGACTCCAGTACGATCACGCCCTTGCTCACTCCGTCCGGGACGACCGGTTCGGCAGGCTCGAGCGCCTCTCCGTCCGATTCATCGGCATCCTCCGGCCATTCTTCCTCTTCCGGATCGTCCAAGCCTCTCATCTCCAGACCGTCCAAATACAGGCCCAGATTCATCGTGTATACGCCCATGTAAGGTCGCGACACTTTGCCTTTATCCATCAGAGCGTTCAGCACGGGAAGAGCCTGATCGATCGGAATCGCGAAGCCGATGCCTTCGACTCCTCTGTCGGCTACTTTCATGCTGTTGATCCCGACCAGCCTGCCGTTCAAGTCGACCAGAGCTCCGCCGCTGTTGCCTTGATTAATCGCAGCGTCCGTCTGGATGACTTCCTGCTCCCAATCGTAATTGCCGTCCTGGTTGATCGACACCGGAATGATCCGTTTCGTCGAAGAGACGATCCCCTGCGTGAGGGAATCTCCGAAGCCGAGCGGATTGCCGATCGCGATGACCATCTCCCCGACCCGAAGCTTATCCGAATGACCCAGCTCCACGACCGAATCTACCCCGTCCGCGCTCACTTCCAGCACCGCCAGATCGGTAATGATGTCCTTCCCGACGATCTTCGCTTTTTTCCGGTCTCCGTTAACCATTAAGGCCTGAATTTCGCCCGCGTCTTGTATGACATGCGCATTCGTAATGATGTAGGCTTTGTCGTTCTTCTTCTGGAAAATAACGCCCGAGCCCATGCTCGTATTGTACGGCAGCTCGCCTTCTTCGAAATCCCCGGCCTCCTGAAGCTCCAGCGCCTGGGTCGTCAAGTTGATGATGCTGACGACGGCCGGCCTCACTTTCTCGGAAGCGGAAATAATCCTCTCCGACGTTTCGACGTACGACTGCCCATCCACGATCGCCGGCCTTGCTTCCGACCCGGGGCTCCCTCTGCCGCTTCCGAATGCCAGGAACAGCGCAGCTACGAAGACGGAGCTGGTCAGCGAAGAGATTAAGGCGATCCTTAGCGTCGATCCGGGACGGAATCTTCCCGGTCTCGAACCGGAGCGCGGCCAATACCGCGAGCGCCGCCTGACTCGCGTAGAATAGAAATCATCATTGAACAAACTCATGGCCATGCACCGTCCTTCTCTCGGGAAGCTGTCCGCTCCCTCTCTCCGCTGCAAACTTTCTCTTATCTATTCTAGCTAATCGCGGCCGATCTAATCATGCAAAACCCAATTTAATAGGAATGTTTCTTAAGGTTTTGACTAGAATAGTAATAGAATCCATGAGGACAAGCAAGTGATTTCCCCTCATCTTTCACATGTAAAGAAAGGAAGGATATCCAATGAAAACTGCGGAATTCGGCTGGCGTTTCCTCGATCTTGCCTCGCAAGTGTCCGAGATGAAACACGACAACTACAAGCAACTTCTTGCTCTCAGCACGCTGATTGAGCTTCTGGTCGACAAAGGCATTCTGACGCCGGAGGAGATTCGGCAGAAGGCTTCCGAGATGGAGGCCGAGCTGAACCGGCAGCTTCTATTATAATTCTGCGCTCATCCTACGATATCCCATGGCGTAGGGCGGTCGTAGTATGTATCGCAAAGCGCGAATTCATGCTTATGATAGAAAAATCCGTTGTTCTCTAATACTGTATTCACGGTCAGTTTGGCTAAATCCATCAAGTTGTGCTCCTGGCTGAGATGCGCCAGATAGACCCTCTTCAGCCTCCCGGTCAATAGACTGCACAGCGCCTCGCCGGCCGCCTCGTTGGAGAGGTGGCCCATGTCTCCGAGAATGCGCCGTTTCGTATTCCACGGATATCGGCCCATGCGGAGCATGTTGACGTCATGGTTCGATTCGAGCACCATAACGTCCGAATCCTGCAGCTGCCTCATCACCTTGTCGCTCACATAGCCAAGATCCGTCGCCAGGCTCAGCTTCGCTCCACCGGCCTGGAAGCAGTATCCGACCGGCTCGGCCGCATCGTGGGAGATGGCGTAGGATTCGATCCGCAAATCGGCGATCTCCATGACGCTGTCGGTCGGGAGAACTCTCCGGTTCTCTTCGGGAATGTCGCCCACCGACTTCTTCATCGCTCCCCAGGTTTTCTCATTGGCGTAGATCGGAAGCTTATGCTTGCGCGCGAAAGCCCCCAAGCCCCGGATATGGTCGGAATGCTCGTGCGTCACGAAGATCGCGTCGAGCTCCTGGCCGGAAAACTCTCTTTCTCTCATCAACTCTTCTATTTTCTTGCCGCTAAGTCCGACATCGACCAACACGCTCGCCGCATCCGAGGACACGACGGTCGCATTACCTGTCGACCCGCTGGCTAGCACCGTGAATCGAAGTCCCATAATCGCTTTCTGTTCCTCTCCCCGGCTTGACGCCGTTTCTCCTCGGTTCGTTCGTCTACGGATTGGCCGGCGCGTCGCTTTTCTCCACCGTAACTTCGGCGCTGATCGCGTTCACATAATACACTTCTTCGCCATTTTCCAGCAAAACCCTCCAAGACGGCGTCGAAACTTGCTCTTCCAACTCATCGAAGATTTCCCCGTGATAGCCGAGCCGAACTTCCTTGATCACCGATCCCGACGGCAGATTTCTCTCGATCACCTTGGCCAGAGCCTTGGCGGCCGGAAGCACCTGCTGATCCTTGGCTCCGGCAAGCGGCTTGATCTCGATCAAGTCCTGCGTATACGCGCGTATTCTCTGTTCGCTGTAGAACAAAGTAAGGTGGATATCGAACATCGGCCAGCCGCCCTCCATCCGGTTGAAGACGAAGTAGGAGCCCTCCCGGCTCCCGGGCTGGTCGAGCGCGTACTTGTCGAGTTCCGGAATGACTCCGCCCAATACCTTAAACAGCTCTTCGCCGAATACGATGCGCGTCTCCGGAGGGGATACGATCTCCTTCCGCTTCGAAATACCGTGCTCCGCTCGCTGCTTGAACGTATAGCTGATCTCGCGCATGTTCGGGGTCTCGGTCGGGATTTTGGCGTTATCGTCCACTTGAATGTTGTTTTCCCGCATGAACTGAATCGTCTCCGGAGGAAGGGACGTCCAGTTGACCGTCGTGTTCAGCCTCTCGCGCCATTCGATCCACAGCTGATAACCCAGTAAGATATTGAGCAGCAGAAAAGATACGATCAACACGCTCTTAGCCCGTCTCCAGTCCATCCCTGTCCTCCTTCCTCGCCTTGTCCTGGTTTATTTGTCCTTCGTCGCTGCGGCCGCAGTCGAATCTGCCGCGATCGCCACTTCTCCGCCGGCCAATCGAACGGCCCATACCGGGACGAGGACGACTTTGTCCTCCAACATTTCCGGGCGGAAGGCCGGGAATACCGCCTCGATCTTCCCTCCCACGGACTCCCTGCTCTTCAGGATCGAGCGCAGCTCGCTGCCGGCGGGCAGCGTCCTGATCTTCTTATTAGACACTTCCTGATCGAGCAGAACCAGCGAACGGGCGTAAGAGGTGACCTGCCCCCGCTGCAGCGTCATCTGCATATAGCCGAAATTCATCGCCGGTCCCGATACGACAGGAACGTCCCGATAATATTGCTGAAACCGGATATTTGCGTTGTCTTTGACCGGGTCGGTCCCCTGAACCAGCGCGTGCTTGGAGTTCCAGCCGCCGTGCTGGTTCACGAAGCCGACCGCGGCGATCACGTTCTCGACGAGCTCGTCGGCGCCTTCGGTCGGAGCGACCGGGTCCGTGTAGGACAGCCAGGTGCCGCCCTGCTCGATCTTCATCGCCCGTTTGGCATCGTTGTAGAACGTACCGCTCGGGATCGCCCGCACGCTGCTGGCGTCGAAGAACAGATTGTCCTGCATCTGCTCCGCGGTATAGCGATCGTATGGCACATCCATGGCCAGCATTCGGGAAATCGGCTTCTCCGGAATGTATATCTCTTCACCATAGATGACGTAGGGGTCCCAGTACTGCCCGAAACCGACATAGCCTTCGACGTCGCCCACGGTCAAATCCGCCTTCTGCGCTTCGTACACGTTGCGACCGTCCGAGCTGAAGAAATACGTCCTTACTTCGTCTCTTAGCTTGCTCGTGTAAACCCAGATCCGGTCGATCGAATCCCGGGAGAACAGGAAATCTCCGTCGATCCGGAACACCCGCTGCAGCAATTCAAACGGAATCGCACGACCGAAACGCAGCTCGACGCCCTGATTTTCCCGGGCAATCTGATCCCAATCGACCGCGTTCACCGAGTCCCGCTGCAAGCTCTTGAACTCACGGCTGCGCAGCTTCTCCAAAATCAGATTGTAATACGGAACGGTGCTCGGGTAGAACACCGTGTGCCTGTCTTCTCCCAGATGAACGACAAGCTGTTCGGGGAAGATCAGGTCTCTGACCTCCAGCTCCGTGCCGAGAGGCTCGGTCTTCACATAGTTCAGCTCGGTCTTCACCTTCGCCTCCATGAAGGGCTTGCTGTAGGCCAACAAATAGCTCTGGTACAGGCTCATGACGACGAGCAGAAACAGCAATACGGATTTGCCCTTCTCGATCATGCGCTCTCACTTCCTTCCGGCACGATCGGCAGCAGCACGGTCACGACGGTACCGACGTTCATCTCGGAGTCGATCGTCATTGAGCCGCCGTGCGCACGCACGATTTCCCGGGCAATCGACAGCCCCAGTCCCGTGCCGCCCATATTTCGCGAACGCGCCTTGTCGACACGGTAGAACCTCTCGAAGATGCGAGGAAGATCCTTCTTCGGAATGCCGATCCCGGTATCCTTGATCGCGATGGCCAGCTGTCCCGATTCGTTCGTTCTGGCCGTAATATCGATCGAGCCGCCGTCCAACGTATATTTGATCGCATTGGAGACGAGATTGTCCAACACTTGGTCGATGCCGTCTCGATCCAACAGAGCGACCTTGCGCGTCTCCTCGACCTTCACCGATACGGTGATGGCTTTCTGACGGAGTTGGAAAGAGAACCGGTCGACGACCTCCTCGAGCATCTCGAGCAGATCGACGTGCTGGCGCAGCAGCTGGTTGCGGCGGGAATCGAACCGGGACAGATGGAGCAGGTCGGTAACGAGCCGGATCATCCGCTCCGTCTCGCTGCGAATGACGCCGACGAACCGATCAGCCAGCGGCGGCTCGTCCAGAGCCCCGTCGTCCAGCGCTTCCGCGTAGCTCTTGATCGTCGTCAGCGGCGTTCTCAGCTCGTGGGAGACGTTCGCGACGAACTCCCGCCGCGACTGCTCGAGCTTCTCCGCCTCGGTGACGTCCTGGAGCACCGCAATTGCTCCGGCTACGCCTCTGTCTCTCCGCCGGATCGGCGTCAGCGTCACCCGGTAGATCTGGTCCTCCGTGCCATCGTCCGTCTCGCGGTGCAGCAGCATGGACGATTCCCGTCCCTGCAGCGTCTCCGCGATCGGTTCTTTCGCGATGCCGAGCGCCTCGGACAGCGTAATCCCGTCCCGCGGCTCCCGCAGACCGAGCATCGCCCGCGCCCGGCGGTTGGTGACGATGACGCTGCCGACTTCATCGGTGGCAAGCACGCCGTCGCTCATGTTGGAGAGAATCGACGCCAGCTTCTCCTTCTCTTCTTCGTTTACCGCCAGCGCGTCGCTCAGCCGGTCGGTCATCTCGTTAAAGGCGACGCTGAGCTGGCCGATCTCGTCTCTCCCGAACACCGGCACCCGCTCGTTGAATCGCCCTTCCGCCACCGCCCCCGCTTGGCGGGTCAGCGCCTTGATCGGCGACGTAATCGTTCCAGCCAGCAGCACGCCCAGCACCGCCGTCAATCCGAGCGCGATCAGCGTCGCCGAGACGAAGATTCGGTTGATATTTTCCATCGTCTGGTACAGGTCGTTCATCGAAGCGACGATGTAGACCGCTCCGACGATTTTATCGCCGCTGAAAATCGGCTTGGCGATGACCTTGTTGCGGACGTTGTTCTCGTCGATGATCTCTTCCTCGTTGTCCCGGACGCCCTGAAGCGCCCGGCTGACAAGCAGGGATGTATTTTTTCTCCCGATATAGGATTGAGTGTTGTTGGAGGTGGCCAGCACTTTGCCTCCGGCGTCCAGCACCTGCACCTCGGCCCCGCTGTTGGTGAAGAAGTTGCTGACCAGATCGCTCAGCGTCCCCTCCGCTCCCGCCTGCAGGCTCGCTTCGTTGTTCGAATTCGAAGAGGAGAGCATCGTCGTCAGCAAATTCGCCTGATCGTTCAGGTTGCTGGAGAACGAGTTGATCAGCGAAGTTTTCATCGTGCTGATGAAGTACACCCCGATCAGTTGAACCGCGATCAGAATGAGCAGCAGCACCATCATAATCAGCTTAATCTGAATGCTGCGGAAAAAGCGAACGCCTCTCATCCGTAATAACCGCCCGCCATCTTCGGATTACGCACCAAGTAGCCCAGCCCGCGCCGGGTCAGAATGATCTCCGGGCGGCTCGGATCGTCCTCGAGCTTCTCCCGAAGACGGCGAATCGTCACGTCCACCGTGCGCACATCGCCGAAATATTCGAAGCCCCACACTGCCTGAAGCAGATGCTCGCGCGTCATGACCTTGCCGCTGTTTTTCGCCAAGTAATGAACGAGCTCGAATTCCCGATGGGTCAGATCGAGAGGCTGATTGTTCTTATAGACCACATACATATCCGTATCGATAAACAAATTGAACAGCCGGATGCCCTGACGCTCGGCTTCCTGCTGCGCTTCTTCGTCCGACCGGGGCGTCTCCACCTTGCGCTGCCGGCGCAAGTGGGCTTTCACCCTGGCGAGCAGCTCCCGCGTTCCGAACGGCTTCGTCACGTAATCGTCGGCGCCGAGCTCCAGCCCGAGCACCTTGTCGATCTCGTTGTCCTTGGCCGTCAGCATGATGATCGGGGTGGACAGTCTCGTCCGCACTTCCCGACAGACGTCCATGCCGTCCTTGATCGGCAGCATCAGGTCGAGCAGAATCAGATCCGGCTCCTCCTCGAACGCCAGCCGAACCGCCGCTTCTCCGTCGAAGGCGCACACGACCTCGTAGCCTTCCTTCTCCAAATTAAACTTCAAAATATCCGCAATCGGCCGTTCATCGTCGACGACCAGAATTTTACCCAACATAGCCTGCAACGCCTCCCTGTTCTCGGAAGCTAATCCTATTCTCCTATCTTAACATAATGCGGGCAAGACCCCAATGGCGTATGTACATCCCCATTCTCGAACCGCTCTCTTGCGGAACGGGTCCTCTCCGTATCGGATAGCCTGTTGTCTCAATCGTTGCCCTAATAAAACAAGCCCGTGAAACTCTTAGGCTTCACGGACTCCTCTTCTTTATTAGGTTTGTCCTTCTTTAATGTACGTTTTCACGGAAGGCGGTTGATAAGCGCGGAACTTGCCCAGCAGGCCCGCTGGGCTGGAATCGGAGAGAACCATGGATGCATATTTGTCCTGAAGAAACTGCTGCTCGTTCATATGCCCGAAAAACGCCAGCAACAAGTCGAAATACCGATCGATGTTCAAAATGCCGCAAGGCTTCCCGTGAAGCCCCAACTGTCCCCAAGTGAAAACCTCGAAAAACTCTTCCATCGTTCCCGGGCCGCCGGGCAAAGCGATAAATCCGTCCGCCAGATCGGACATTTTCGTTTTTCTTTCGTGCATGGAGTTCACGACGATGAGCTCCGTCAAGCCGCGGTGGGCGATCTCCCTGTCCTCCAGCATTTTCGGAAGCACGCCGATCGCATTGCCTCCCGCTTCCAGCACGGCATCCGCGACCGTCCCCATAATGCCCACGCTTGCTCCTCCGTAGACGAGCGTAATTCCCTGCCGGGCCAGTTCCTTTCCCAGTTCAACCGCACCTTCCCTATAGGAAGGCAAAGCCCCCATGCTGGAGCCGCAAAACACTGCAATACTTTTCATTTCTATCCCTCAAATCCGAATGATGTACTCCACAAAAAGTATACAGAAGCAAATGCGGCAATTCCACTTCGGTACTTATTCTCTATACTTGCCTTGAGGTGTGTCGGGTAAGCAGGGTCAACATATTGCTCTGAGAACTTCGCATGTCAGTAAAGCAATTTAGTTGCCACCAGAAAGGGCAACAGCAGTCTTTCTGAAAAAGAGATGCTTTGTGATACAATAAAGGTACCTCTTCCGAAAGGACGTGATATTGTGAGCATTAACAGAGAAGAATTGAAGCGCATCATTGACCATATACCTGAGCAGGACGCCATTGAAGTTGCCGATTTCATTGGATACCTGAACACAAAACGAGAACGCGAAGCATTAAAAAATCTCGAACACGCCAGCCTGACCAGCATGGAATTCTGGAATAACTCAGTGGACGATGAGGTTTGGAACAATGTATAGACAAGGAGATATTGTACTGATCCCTTTTCCATATAGTGACTTGTCTGCAACCAAACAGCGTCCCGTTCTTGTCTTGTCTAACACCAACTACAATAAAATACAATCTGATCTTGTTGTAGCTGCGATTACTTCCAATTTGACCAGCAAGACATACACGATACAAATAACTGCCGCTGATCTTGATGAAGGGCTATTGCGCGCTACGTCTGCTGTCCGTGCGGATAAAGTATATACGTTCTCGAATCAAATTGTTATTAAAAAATTTGGACATCTAAAATCTTCACTTTTCACAGAGGTTAAACAGCAATTCATGCATCTGCTCGACGAATGAATTAAGAAGCAACGACTACTTGTAGAATCGAACAGACCGCAAGGAACCTTATCCAGCTATCAAGAAATAAAGCGCCGCATACCAGTAGGGTTGCGACGCTTCTTTTAGTCCACCGGCTGATCCTTCAGCCAACGGCTGTTCAGATTTCCTTTTTCAAAACAACGATTTCCGCCTCTGACAATCCGGACGCTTCCACTATAATGGAGATATCCACTCCGCGCTTAAGTAGCTCTTTAGTCATCTCGATAGCCTTCTTTTTCTCGCCACGTGCCTCACCTCGCGCCTCTCCACGAGCTTCACCCTCAGCTAACGCCCCCTCAATCATCGAAGCTTCATCGTGCAGATACTTCTGTCTGTCTTCATACAATCGACGGGCTTCGGCGTCCTGACTAAGGAACTCCAGCGTAGTCATTGCTTTTTTCAATACGGGCTCGTTCATGGTCAGCACCTCCCAGTTGGATTTATCGATCCCCTTCAAGAAGAGCAACCAGTTGACCAACCCACCACTCTCCACAGGAGCAGCATGATTGTCAAGCTTGGGCACGTTATGATACTGGCGATTCGGTAAAAACGAATAATTCAGAATATTTATGGTTACGCATTTCTTTAATTTTTTATAAGACTGGCCCTCTTGAAGCTGTCCACTGTATAACTTGCTCCAGTAGAACATTGTCCGCTTTTCGGTATCGTACTTGTTAAAAAGCTGCATCTCAACATTAATAAGCTCTCCGTCTGCCGTTTTGCCCCGAATATCTAATATGGACTGTTTGTCTCGAGGAGCGTCCTTTTCCGTATAAGGATTCAGCAGAATGATTTCTGTTAAAGGCGGTCTGTCGGCTTCCAGGAAGGTTTTATTCAGAAATTCGAGCAGAACATCCCGATTCTCTTCGCTGCCGAAGATGCGTTTGAACAAAAAGTCATTTCGGGGGTCAAGCAGTTCGTTCATCTGCAATCACTCCTTCAACATTAGTATATCACGCGCGTTGGTTCGTAGACACAACCGAAGGAGCAATCACCAACAACTTTAGTTGAAGTCCTATTTAACAGTCATCGGACATCACCTCAATCATCAACGAAGCCCCAAGCTTGAATCCATGCTCGAACGAAGCAGCCAGATCCATTTCAATGGTCTGTACGCGCAGTTCGATCAGCTTCTCCAACTGCTTGTATTCGTCCTCGGTCAGCCGCTTCCTCCACGCCCCCATCTCCTCCGAGATTCTGCGTCCAATTTCCCGATAGGCGGTATTCTTTGACACGATCTGACCTACCGGACACAGGTCTCCGTTGTACAGATCTTTCAATACGCTTTTCATTCTCCGCCAGCCTCCCGCAACTGGTTATTTCTCCCTTTAAAATTTATGCGAAAAACGCATAAAAAGCAATATGCAATTTCCGCATACACTAAGATAGCTTTGGGTGATGCTGAATGTTTGCACGAATTAGAGCGTTACGAGAAGATAAAGACTGGACACAGAAAGAAATAGCCGATCTGTTGAAAGTCAGCCAGACCACCTACTCAAGGTATGAGACTGGAGAATTGGATTTGCCAACCTCTGCGTTGATCAAACTCGCCGATCTCCACCAAACCAGCATAGACTACTTATTGAACCGGACAGACCGCAAAGAGCCTTATCCGACTAAAAAGAAGTAGAGCGCCGCATACCTATAGGGTAGCGGCGCTTATTCTATTTCAGGGCTGATCCTTCAGCCAACGGTTGTTCAGATTCCCTTCTCCAAAGCCATGATCCCGGCCTCGGACAGTCCGGAGCCATCCGCTGTAATAGGAGATTACGAATAACCCCTGTGTGTAATATAATCTAGACAGTCTTGTAGAATCGGAGGGGAATATATTTGCAATGGGAACTTCAGGATGCGAGAAATCAGTTGAGCGCGATCGTTAAAATGGCGGCTGACGAAGGACCACAAATCATTAACATACGGGGAAAATCTGCTGCTATCATTCTATCTATGGAAGAATATAACCGACTAACGACGCCCAAAACCCGTCTGACGGACTTTTTTAAGAATTCTCCTCTACGCGGTCTCGAACTCAATTTGGAAAGAAACAACGACTTCACGAGAAAACTAGAGCTATGAAACATCTCTTAGGTACAAACGTTATTTCGGAACATTAGGAGAACTGTCGTCATACTTAACCCCAACTTGGAAAAGAGAGCTTCAGCTTCTTTTTTCACCCGCAGAAAAAAACTGCCCCGTCGCGGAATCTGAACCGCAAACGGAGCTGCTTAAGATGATTATAGATAACTGGTCGGGTTTTTCAGCTTGCCGTTCAGATGGACTTCGAAGTGCAGATGAGTGCCGGTGGAACGCCCCGTGCTGCCCATAATGCCGATGACGTCGCCCTTCTCAACGATCTGCCCTTTCTTAACCTTGACGCTCTTCATATGTCCGTAGACGGTCTTGAAGCCATTCTGATGGTTGATGATGACTGCGTTGCCGAGTCCGCCGGACTTGTAGCCCGCGAATTCGACGACGCCTTCGTCGGCGGCCATAATGTTGCTCTTGCCGATCATATCGATGCCGTTGTGGCTTCTGCCCCATCGCTTGCCCATATAGCTCGTGATGCGAGCGCCGGCGACCGGCCAGATGAATTTGCCTGAGCCTTCACCCCGGATCACTTTCGTTCCTTTCAGAATGATCGTCGGGATCGGCTCTTTCAACACTTTGCGGTCGATCTGCTCTTCTTCGATCAGCGCACCGTTGCGCTTCAGCAAACGGTAAGTGACCTGTTGGCTGCCTTCCGTGCCTTCCTTAAGCACTTTCTGCTGACCGAGCTTCATCGAATCGCTCTTCTGGTATTCGATCGGCGGCTCGATGACCTCGATCTCCGTCACTTCTTCCTCCGAGTTGACGTTCAGAATCGGAGGCTCCTCTTCGGACAGATCGAGCACGTCGCCGATGTTGATGAAGTCGTTCTTGATCCATGTATTGTTCTTGTAGATCAGTTCTTCGGAGATTTTCAGCTTCTGCGCGATGCAGCCGATGCAATCTCCCTTCTTCACTGTATAAGTCCGCGGAATCGGTTCGCCTTCCGTCAACGTCTTGAACAGTTCTTCCGGATCGGACAGCTGCGCGGGGTCGATGTCGGATTCGACCGTCTCGACCTTCTCGACGAAGGAGACGGAGGTTACGATTCTCTTGGGCGTATCCGCCGCTTCCGCTTCGTCTTGCGCCGCCGCGGTGTTCACGGACAGCGAACGAACTTCCATATCGCCCTGCTTCGCTACGAGCCTCGCGGGAACGTACTTGTTCTTCACCCGCTGCAGCAGCTTCTTGGCGGTATCTTCGTCGCGAACGACGCCGACCACTTCTCCGTCTACGACGACTTTGACGCCGACGGCGTGGGTTTGAAGCATGTCTTGGAGACGATTCAGCGTCGCCTCATCGTCGGTCTTCTTCTTGTAAGCCCTTTCAGCCGTGTAGGTGACCTGATCGTCATTTAGTACCAACTGTGCGGGGGTGTCGGCGTGCTCCAGCTCTTCCGCCTTCGCTGCGATCAGTTGTTCGACTATGTCCGGGTTGCTGATCTCTCCCGCAACTTCGCCGTTGACTACAACCTTGTAGTAGTCCACCTTGTTCGCTTCCACGTAGTTGAATCCTACGACTGCGGCCGCTATGGCGACTGCGATGCTGCTTGATGCTATAATGATTGGCTTGCGGTATTTGCGTATAGGATGAGTCTCTCTAGCGTTAGTCTCCGTACGGGTCTTTCCGTTCCTCTGCGCGAATCGAACGAAGCGGAAGGTTTGCCGCGCTGCGGCAAGGATTTTCCGGATCCGATCCGTTCCCCTGAAATCGGCCATGATCTTCCCCTTTTCCCTTGCTTTCGGTGTTCTTCTTCCCGGTTATGGCAATTGCTTGTACCTCACTTTAGCATAGGTCTTAGGACTCTATCAACCGTTTGGACGGATTAGAATTATGAAAAATGGAAATAGCCGCCGGTTGACAACACCCGCGGCCATATGTTTTGTAAGCGCTCTAAGCCCTAGAGCCAAGCCTATTCTTCCAGTGCCGGCTCCCCTTGCAGAAGCCTCATCATCTGCATGTACTCCTCGTCCGTCAACGACGTCCGCAGCATGTCCTGCAGCCCCTCCAACTCCTCCGCCGTCAGCCCGTCTTGCAGAGAATTCGACAATTGCCGCAGTTGCTCCGGGTTCAGCTTCGAGACGACGAGCGCATAGAGCGACTGTCTCTGTTCGTCGGTCAGCTGGCCGATCGACGATTCGTCCCCGAACACCGGCAGTGCCTCTTCCGGCGGACTCTCCTCTCCGTGATCCGGCTCCGCTCCGGCCGGCTCCGGAGGCGGGACCGCCTCGTCCGTCGCCTCTCCTCCGTCCGTATCGCTTCCGCCGCCGACGTTTCCGCCAACGGACGGCTGCGACGAAGGCGAAGGGGAAGACGGACTCTCGCGTTGCGCTTGCTGCGACGCCCGCGGAGGCGATTCGGCCGCTTCCTTCTGCGGAGCGCGTTCCGCCCCCCACAGCGTTCCCCAGACGCCCGAAAGAGCGAGCGGCTGTACTTCCAGCGGCAGATTCAACTGCTTAAGAACCGTTTCCATATAGCTGTTAACGATATAACCCGTCGTCCATATGCATAGGAAGCTGAGCAGCAGAGCGGTCGCGACCAGCCGCAGAGCCCAGCTTATCCACTTGAACATTCCCGTACCTCCTACGTCCTGCTTTGAGTTTCATAGTTTTTAGTATGGGCAAACCTCCTTGCAAACATTCATAGAGAGACTCGGATTGCCGGCGGTCGCGACAAAAAAGCGAGGGGACGGCGGTACGGAGCGAGTACCGTTTCGAGCGCTATTTTTTCGCGGGGACCAGGTACATAGGCAAAGGGCGGTCCCCTGATTTGGGACCGCCCTTCTCCGTATATTAAGCTGCTTCAGCCGCCGCGGAAGCGGTCGTCACCCGCTGCTTGCGCGAGCGTCTGAAATAAAGCAGTTCGTACATGACCGGCACGACGACCAGCGTGAGCAGCGTCGAGCTCGTCAGGCCGCCGATGACGACGATCGCTAAGCCGCTCGAGATGATGCTTCCGCCGCCCATTCCGATCGCCAGCGGGATGAGCGCGCAGATCGTCGCGATCGCAGTCATCAGAATCGGCCGCAGCCTCGTGCCTCCCGCTTCGATGAGCGCTTCGCGGATCGTTAGCCCGTGCTCGATCTGCTGCTGGACGCGCTCGATCAGGACGATCGCGTTCGTAACGACAATGCCGATCAGCATCAGGAAGCCGATCATGCTCGACACGGACAGCGGCTCTCCGCTGGCCAGAACGCCGAACAGTCCCCCGATCAGAGCGAACGGCAGCGAGAACAGCACCGCCAGAGGCGCGCGGCCTTCGCGGAACGCGATGACCATCACGACATAGACCATTCCTACGGCGACGAGCATCGCCATGAGCATATCGCTCATCATCTGACCGATCTCTTCGCTGCTGCCGCCCAGGGAGTACGTCACTCCCGCCGGCAGCTGCAGCTTCTCCAGCGCCTGACCCAATTCGGAATTGACCTTGTTGACGTTCTTGTCCGTGATCTTCGCCGTAACCGTCGCGTATTCCGCGCCGTTCTTCAGCTGAAGCGCGCTCGGAAGCTGCGTTTCCTTGACGTCGGCGATCTCGCTCACCCGAATCTGGGCGCCGACCGGCGTGTTCAGCTTCAATTCGCCGATATCCTGTACGGAAGAGATCGCCGCCCCGTTCAGCGAAACGTACAGATCCCGCGACGCCGAGCCGTCGAAGATCCTGCCGGTCTTGGACTCCGCGAGGAACGGACGGAGAAGCATCGAGGCCTGGGCCGCGGAGAGACCGTATCGCGAAGCGTCCTGCTGCCTGACCTCGATCGCGATGCCCTTCGTTCCGTCCTGCAGATTGTTGGCGGCATCGGCTATGCCCGGCAGCGCTTGTACGGCGGCCGTAATCTGCTCCGTGGCCGCGCGAACCGATTCGATCGACGAGCCGGTCACATCGATCGCCACTCTTCCTCCGCCGCCCATATCGTCCTTGATCAGATCGAACTTCGCCCCTTCGGGCGGCTGCACTTTCGAGCCGATCTCTTCGACGAAGCGGTCAAGATCGGCCTCCGAGCGCAGCCCGATGAACCAATCGGCGCTATTCTCGCTCTCGCCGCTGATCATTCCGCCTCCTACGGTCAGGTTCGAATTTTCCACGTCCCCATGCTCTCTGATGAGGATGTCCAACCGGTCGGCTTCCGTCTTCACCGTTGCCAGCGTCGTCCCTTTAGGCATCTCGAGCGAAGCGAATATATATTTGTAGTCCGACTGAGGCAGCAGCACGACGCCCACCTTGCCGGCGAAGATCGGCACCAGGCTGCCGGCGAACAGCAGCAGGGAGACGACGAGCACGATCGTCTTATGGCCGAGCGACCAGCGAAGCGCCTTCTTGTACCCGCGGCTCATCGCCGATTCCTGTGCTTCCTTCGGCTTGGCGTTTCTCATCAGCACCCAAGCCATCAGCGGAACGACGGTCAGCGCCACCAGCAGCGAGGAGAGCAGCGCGAAGCCTACGGTCAACGCGAACGGCCGGAAGTATCCGCCTACCATGCCTTGCAGCAAGCCGAGCGGAGCGAAGACGGCTACCGTCGTCAGCGTGGACGAGGTAATCGCCCGGCCGACTTCCGCCGTTGCGGAGAGAATCAGCTCCTTGCCGATCTTCTCTCCCCTGATCCGCCGCACGATGTTCTCGATCACGACGATGCTGTCGTCGACGACCCGGCCGGTCGCTACCGCCAATCCACCGAGCGTCATAATGTTCAGCGTCACGTCGGTGAACGTCTTCAAGCAGATCATCGCGATCAGCATGGACAACGGAATCGATACGATGGCGATGAGCGTCGCCCGGAAATTCCGCAGGAAGAACAGGATGAGGAGCGAAGCGAACAAGGCGCCGAGCGCGCCCTCACGGGCAAGCGTATCGACCGATTCCTTCACGTCCGTCGCGCGGTTGTACATAATCAGCGACTGCACTTGATCGGACTTCTCGGCATCTTCATAGACCTTAAGGACTTTGTCGGACACTTCCACGGTGTTCGCATCGCCCGATTTAACGATATTCAGCGATACGCTCGGGTTGCCGTTCGTCAAGCTGATGACGTCCAGTTCCTTGCCCTGCTCGATCTGCGCGATGTCCGTCAGCTTCACGCTGCCGTCGGGCAGGAGACTCCAATCCTTCAGGCTCTCCAGCGTGCGCAGGTCGCCCTGCACGAAGACGGGAAGACGGTTGTCCGCCAGCGTCGCTTCGCCGAGCGGAATGCTCACGTTGTTCGCTTGCAGCATGCCGACGACCTGCTCGTAGGCGATGCCTCTCTCCGTCATTTTCGCCGCGTCCAGACGGATGTACACGCCCTCGTCCTTCATTCCGGCCGTCTGCACCCCGCTAACCCCTTCGATCGCTTCCAGGTCGGGGATCACGGAGCTTTTCACGAAGCTGGCAAGTTCCTCCTGGGACATGCCCTCCGGGGCCGACAGCGTCGTATACATGATCGGTTGATTCGTCGTGGAGTAGTAGAGCACTTCGGGCTTCTGCGCGTCGTCCGGCAGACGAACGTCCCCGATCGCCTGCTTCACTTCCTCCTGCTTCTTCTTCATGTCGTCGTTAAAACTGAATTTGAGCTGCAGCAGCGCTACGCTGTTGGCCGATTCCGAAGCGACGCTCTTCACGCCTTCGACGTTCCGCAGCGCTTGCTCCAGCGGTCTCGTCACCTGATCCAGCACCTCGTTCGGCGCCGCTCCCGGATAGACGGCCGACACCAGAATGCCCGGGAATGCGATCTCCGGCTGCTGTTCCTGCTTGAATTGCAGCGTGGAATAGATACCGCCTACCGTAACCAGAATGACCATCAGCACGATCGCCACTGGATTCCTCAACGAAAAATTCGTAAAAAACTTCATACTCTCTCTCCACTCCTCCAAATAATCGTTCCGTTCGCGCATGGTTCCGACGCGGAATCATCTGGATTTAATTGTAAGATCTCCCCAACAATCACAACATGGTCGGAGGAATGTATTTGTACCTGGACTCCGGACGGAGAAGAGTTGGTCTGAAGACTAAACCGGTTGGCGAAGCGCTGCCCTCTTGGAGCCGGCAAACCGCACAAAAAACCCCTTACCGATTGTCCGAAAGCTTAGTCGAAAGCCTTCCGGTCAATGACGATAAGGGGGATTTGCTAATTTGCTTTAGATGCCTTCAATCCATTTGCTCACTTTGTCTTCGTTGGCTTCGACCCACTTGCGAGCCGCTTCTTCTTCGCTTGTTCCGCTGAAGATGTCGACCATGACCTCTTCCATGTCGGCCGGCGTCCACTCGAACTGGTCGAGGAACTTGTAAGCGTCCGGTTGGTCATCCTTCAAGCCCAGCCGCACGAGCGTATGAATCTGCTCGTCTCCGCCGTACACGTTCTTCGGATCTTCCAGGTACTTCAGGTCCATCTCGGCGAACATCCAGTGAGGCGTCCAGCCCGTAACGACGATCGGCTCTTGCTTGGCGTACGCGTCCTGGAGCACTTTGGCCATCGCCGCGGACGAGCTCTCCAGCAGCTTCCAATCCTTCAGGGCGTATTCCTCGATCGCCTTGCTCGTCGCCGTCATAATGCCCGCGCCGGGCTCGATGCCCGTAATCGTATAGTTCAGCGATTGGGCGATGTCGCCGTTCAAATCCTCAATCGAGGAAATGTCCATGTAGGAAGGAACGGTCAGCCCGACCTTCGTGCCGTCGAGGTTGACGCCAAGATCCTCGAACTTATCCTTGTTCGGCTCGTAATAGTTCTCTCCGTGCGTGCTCGGCAGCCAAGCCGCCACCATCGCGTCGGCGCTGCCGTCCGCGATGCCGAGGTACATCGGACCGGCGTCGACCTGAAGCATGTTGACCTTGTAGCCCAGCTTGCTCTCCAGCACTGCCTTCACGACGTTCGTACTGGCGATTTCGGAGTCCCACGCGACGTAGGCCAGCGTAATCTCCTTATTTTTCGCCGGGGAACCCGACGCTCCGCCCTCGTTGCTCTCTTTGGAGCATCCCGCAAGCACGAGCGCGAAGACCAGTACGGCTGCCAACAACGGATTTACGCTTTTCTTCAAATTCATCACAATCCTTTTCGTTTAGTTTTCACCAGATTTTGCGTGATCCGATCGAGGATGATCGCAAGCACGACTACGGCCAAGCCCGCTTCGAAGCCGACTCCCGTCTTGGCCTGGGTCACGGCGCGGTACACGTCCGCTCCTACGCCCTGCGCTCCGATCATCGAAGCGATGACGACCATCGACAGCGACAGCATGATCGTCTGGTTGACCCCCGCCATAATCGTCGGAGCGGCGATCGGAAGCTGAAGCTTGAACAGCTTCTGCAGCGGCGTCGAGCCGAAGGCGTCGGCCGCTTCGACCAGATCGGCGGGAACTTGGCGTATGCCCAGATTCGTCAGACGGATCGTCGGCGGAATGCCGAAGATGACCGAAGCGATGACGCCCGGAACGACGCCCAGGGAGAAGAAGGCGACCGCGGGCAGCAGATAGACGAACGCCGGCATCGTCTGCATGAAGTCCAGCACGGGCGTTACGACTTTCTGTACCTTATCGCTTCGGGCGCAGGCAATTCCCAGAGGAATCCCGATTACGATGGAGATGATCGAAGCGGTCAAGACGAGCGCCAGCGTCTCCATCGTGTTCTCCCAATAGCCCAGGTTGTAGACGAGATACAGGCCGAGCAGCGTGAATACCGCGATTCTCGTTCGCCCGATCCAATACGCCAACCCGGTAAACAGCACGATCAGCAGCAATGGAGGAACCGCGTTAAAACCGTCCGCCAATCCGTTCACGATCGTGCCGATGAACGCCTTGATGCCCTGGAACACCGGTCCGGCGTTCCCTTCCAGCCATTTCTCGATCGCTTCGACCCACTTGCCGATCGGAATTTTCGGCAGATCAAGCGCCGATAGCCAATAAAGCATACTCACGTCGGATCACCGCCCGCTCCCGTTCGGTCGCCGCTGCCGCTCAAGGCGGAGAGCACCGCTCCGCGAATGATGATGCCCAGCAATCTGCCCCTGTCGTCGACGACGGCGACCGGAATTTTCGCGACGCTTACCGCATCGAACAATTCGCTCAGATGCACGTCCGGTCCGACCGTCGTCACCTCGCGCACAAGGATATCCTCCAACCCTTTGCCCGCTTTCACCGCTTCGGCCGAAGCTTCGGCCGTCACGGCTCCGATCAGCTGACGGCCCTTGTCGACCACGTACAGGTTCGAGATGCCCCGGTCGCGCATCAGCTGCAAGGCCACTCTCGGGCCGCGATCCGGCGCGATCGTCTCGGCGCGCACCATGACGTGGGACGCCGTCAGCACCTTGGACAGGTCGACGTCCTCGACGAAGCGCTCCACGTATTCGTTGGCGGGATCGGTCAGAATCTGTTCCGGCGTGCCGACCTGCACGACCGCGCCGTCCTTCATGAGCGCGATCCGATCGCCGATGCGCAGCGCCTCGTCCAGATCGTGCGTGATGAAGATAATCGTTTTCTTCATCGAAGCTTGAAGCTCCAGCAGCTCATCCTGCATCTCCTTGCGAATGAGCGGGTCGAGCGCGCTGAACGCTTCGTCCATGAGCAGGATATCGGGATCGTTCGCCAAGCCGCGGGCCAGTCCCACGCGCTGCTGCATCCCTCCGCTCAACTCGTCCGGGCGCTTCTGCTCCCAGCCTCCGAGGCCGACGAGCTCCAGCGTCTCCATCGCCTTCTTCCTCCGCTGCTCCTTGGGTACGCCCTGGATCTCCAGGCCGTATTCCGCATTTTCCAGCACCGTGCGGTGGGGAAACAAGGCGAACTTCTGGAACACCATGCCGATCGTCTTGCGCCGAATCTCGCGAAGCTGCTCCGCGTTGAGCTGAACGATGTCCGTCCCGTTGACGAGCACCTTCCCGGACGTCGGCTCGATCAGACGGTTAAGCAACCGAACGAGCGTCGACTTGCCGCTGCCGGACAACCCCATAATGACGAAAATTTCGCCGCGCTCGATCGTGAAGCTCACCCGGTTAACCCCGACGGTGAGCTTCGTCTCTTTGGCGATTCGATCCTTGGTCCAGCCTTGATCGAGCAGCCGAATCGCCCGTTTAGGATCGCTGCCGAACACTTTCGTTAATGCTTGAACTTCTATAATCGCCGTCACCGCATATCCCCCTTTCCGTTGTTTCTCTCCTGTTTCTCTCGTACAGCCGCTTTTACAAGTGTAGACGTCCGGTCTCATAAGGGTCAAAACGGATATAACTTCGTATAGTGCGTACAGTTTTAACTTTACACACTTTATTTACTGTATGCTCCCATTTCCTCAAACATCCTCCCAAACTGCATTCTTTACTTACGATCGACTCTTTTCTACAATAGAAGTCAGGCATCATCGACCGCTCATGGAGAGTCGGGGATAGGAGTTGTAAGGCATGGCGACTTTCGAAGGACTATCGGAAGAGCAGATTAAAATCATAGAGAAATCGCGCCGGAGAGTCGTGGATTCGATCGGCAACAATATGGACTTATACGGGGTTACTACGTCGATCGGCCACTTGTACGGCATGATGTATTTCCACGACGGGGCCGTTACGCTGGACGAGATGGGCGAAGAGATGGGGCTCAGCAAGACGAGCATCAGCACAGGAATGCGCACGCTCGTCGATCTGAAGATGATCAGCAAGATCTGGGGCAAAGGCTCCAGAAAAGATCTGTACGAGGTCGAGGAAGATTGGCATCAAAATTTCGTCGATTACTTCTCCATCAAGTGGCGCAAGTCGATGGAAGTGAACATGTCGGCGCTGAACAAGTCGATGGCGGAGCTGCGGAAGCTGCGCGAGCAGGATCCGGACAACGAGAAGCTGGCCGGGTTGATCGAGTACGATATGACAAAAATGGCCCACGCCCTCCGGTATTACAGATGGCTGGACCGGTTCATCGATGTGCTCGAGTCGGGGGAAATCTTCGACTTGGTTCCTCGGGACGAGGAGAGTTGATCCGAAATGCAGAAAACATCAGGCACTTGTACTAGCAAGAGCATAATAATTGCAAGAAAAACCATCAGGGAGCTGAATTCGTTCCCTGACGGTTTTGTTGGCGTTTCATAAGTCCTTATAAATATGAACACCTATCTGAGCACTGAGCAGGCCTAATCTTTGATCTCTACAACACTGTCAAAAACGAGAAGTTTCTCAGCCGCTGTGTGCGGATTTTTCCAGATGAATTGCATTCGCCTGTAGTGTTTGTTGCCATTAACGTCTGCTCCGGTACATTATCTCTTCGTCAGCTATTCCACCTTCATATGGCTTAAACTCAAATACATCACCATATTTGTCAACGAGCTCTTGTTGCATCTTAGAGGAGATATCGGCTTCAATAATTATCTTTTCTTCCCAAACATTCAACCCCGTATTGATATTACCTGGAATATCGTTTGCAACATCAACTTTAATCTTCTTCAACTTCTTGAGACCGTGCTTCGCTTTCTTAACAACAAGCTTATCACCAAGGAGGCTTTTCAGCTCCTGCTTGATTTGAATCATCTCAGGAGTATTCTCATCAAGAATGTTGAGCGTGAATACTGCCTCACCTTTAACGGTGTCGTAGTAGGCACTTGCTTGCTCGTCAAGGGCTTCCATGTTAACCGTTTGATACGGATGAACACCATTCTCATCTTCCGTGGTTAGTGTCAACGGGAAAACTTTAGCGAGAACTGCATCGATCTTTTCATTGTACTCTCTTTGAAAGTAGTACGACGCTTGATCTTCTGCGCTCATCTGTTCAACCACCGCCAACTTCTGCAACTCCAACGGGGATGCAGATGCTTTGTGACCCGCAGGAATATTATATCCTGCTACAGTGACTAGTACGGCTAGGAACAACGGCAATAAGATTTTCTTAAACATAGTAAGGGCTTCAATCCTTTCAATATTTTATTTATAATTTTGTATATATAATAAATTATTTCATATAATTCAATTATTTTCAAATTATATTTGGTCATTAGAATGCGCTCAAACGAGTAGGATGGATCGAACATGTCGGTAATCGGCCAATGTTCATGACATCGACTTTCTAGAGCCGTCGAATAGGTAGAAACTATTCTGTTGGAGGCTATGATCGTTCCGGACCAGCAGTAAATTTCTTTTTTTATTTTCATATACTAAAACACTTTGAACTTCATTTAGTTCCAAAAAAATTTTAAATCTGTTAAATTCACCACTTCAGTCCTAGTATTTGTTGTAGATTCATGTCGATTAAAGTAATGATCTGCCATGATGACGTTGAGGGAGAGGCTACTCAAATAACGGGGTTGAACAGAAAAAAGCCTCAAACCCCTGAGCTAAGCAGGGATTGAGGCTTTTGTTGTGTATGGTCGCTTAACTTATTATCCGTAGATTTGAGCGACCTGGTTCGTCTGCTCGCGGTTGCGGCCGACCGAGAAGATGGCGATCGGAATGCCCGTCAGCTCGGTAATGCGCGCGATGAAACGCTGGGTCGTCTCCGGCAGATCGCTGATCTGCTTCGCTCCGGAGATATCCTCATGCCAGCCCGGAAGCTCTTCGTATACCGCTTCGCATTCCTCAAGCAGCTTGAGATTGGCCGGATAGTGCTCCATCAGCTCGCCGCGGAACTTGTAGGCCGTGCAGATCTTCACCGTGTCCAGACCGGTCAGCACGTCCAACGAGTTCAGGCTGAGTCCGGTGATGCCGCTGACGCGGCGGGCGTGGCGGACGACAACCGAGTCGAACCAGCCGACGCGGCGAGGGCGTCCCGTTACGGTGCCGTACTCGTGTCCCTTGTCGCGAATCCATTGGCCGATCTCGTTGTCCAGCTCGGTCGGGAACGGACCGTCTCCGACGCGAGTCGTGTACGCTTTGGCCACGCCGATGACTTCCCTGATCTTGGACGGGCCGACGCCGGAGCCGATGCACACGCCGCCTGCCGAAGGGTTCGAGCTGGTCACGTACGGATACGTTCCTTGGTCGATGTCGAGCATGACGCCTTGCGCGCCTTCGAACAGCACTTTCTTCCCGGCGTCGATCGCGTCGTTCAAGACGACCGACGTATCGGTCACGTACGGACGAAGCTTCTCGGCCAACTCCAGGTACTCGTTGATGATGCCGTCCGCATCGAGCGCTTCCCCGTTGTACATTTGGGTGATGACTTGGTTTTTGTCCGCGATAATGGCGCGGGCCTTCTCCGCGAACGCTTCCGGCACCATCAGATCGGCGATCCGAATGCCGTTGCGCGCCGCTTTATCCATATAGCAAGGACCGATGCCTTTGCGAGTCGTGCCGATCTTGTTGTCCGCCTTGCGGTCTTCCTCCAAGGCGTCAAGCACCAGGTGATACGGCATAATGACGTGGGCGCGGTCGCTGATCTTCAAATTGTCGGTGGAAAATCCATTGTCCTGAATGTACTGAATTTCTTCCACGAGAGCGGCCGGATTGATGACCATTCCGTTCCCGATGACGCAGAGCTTGTTCTGATTGAAAATTCCGGATGGAACCATTGTTAACTTGTATTTCTTGTTATCTATGAGAATAGTATGCCCGGCGTTATTCCCGCCTTGATAACGGGCGACGACGTCGGCCTTCTCGGCCAAATAGTCGGTAATCTTGCCTTTACCCTCGTCTCCCCATTGCGTACCAACGACAACGACTGTTGACAATGCAATCCCTCCATCCGAATGCGTCTGGCGCACATCGGCATGATAATGCCGCCCGACTATCGCCAATCGCGATCAGGCAGCATGATTAGTTTATCAACTGTACCGAGGGAAGTCAACGCAAAAACGAACAATGCCGCAACCGCCCATATGAATGTTCGGAATTCAGCTTCAATAAACAGGATTATGCGCTGCCGGCATAGGCTTCGCCATGCGATCGGTCCAGACTGACGAATTTGTTGAAGTTTTTCAGGAACACGAGCTCGACCGTTCCGACCGGGCCGTTCCGCTGCTTGGCAATAATGATCTCGATGATGTTCTTCTTCTCGGATTCCTTGTCGTAGTAATCGTCCCGATACAAGAACGCGACGATGTCGGCATCCTGCTCGATCGAGCCCGATTCCCGAAGGTCGGACATCATCGGTCGTTTGTCCTGCCGCTGCTCTACCCCCCGGGACAGCTGGGACAGCGCGATGACCGGCACTTCCAGCTCACGGGCGATCTGCTTCAGCGTACGGGAAATTTCCGAAACCTCCTGCTGACGGTTCTCTCCGGCTTTGCCGCGGCCCTGAATGAGCTGCAGGTAGTCGATGAGAATCATGCCGAGGCCTTTCTCCTTCTTCAGACGCCGGCACTTGGCCCGGATGTCCGACACGGTAATGCCCGGCGTGTCGTCGATATAGATCTGCGCTTCCGATAAGGAGCCGATCGCCATCGACAGCTTCTCCCAGTCGTCGCCTTCCAGATGGCCCGTTCTCATCCGCTGGGCATCGACGTTGGATTCGGCGCAGATGATCCGCTGCACAAGCTGGGCGGCGGACATCTCGAGACTGAAGATCGCCACTGTCTCCGAAGCTCGAACGGCGACGTTCTGCGCGACATTCAGCGCGAAGGCCGTTTTCCCTACGGATGGACGGGCGGCGACGATAATCAAGTCGTTCTTTTGAAATCCGGCGGTCATCCGGTCAAGATCGACGAAACCGGAAGGAATGCCGGTTACGCCTCCCCGGTTGTTATACAGAAACTCGACGCGCTCGAACACTTCCATCAACACATCGCGAATACTGATGAACCCGGTGGACGTGCGCCGGTTGGAAAGCTCCATGATCCGCGCTTCGGCGTCGTTCAGCAGCACGCCCACGTCGTCCTCGGTCGCATAGCCGTTGGAGACGATCTGCGTTGCCGTGCGGATCAGGCGGCGAAGAATCGCTTTCTCTTCGACGATCGTTGCATAGTATTCCACATTCGCCGCCGTTGGAACCGCGTTGGCGAGCTTCGTTAAATAAATAATTCCCCCGACCTCTTCCATCTGCCCCATGTCCTGAAGACGGGAAGCTAACGTAACGAGGTCGATCGGCTGATTGTCGTCGTTCAGAGCCACCATCGCATCGTAGATGCGCTGATGGGCCACGCTGTAGAAATCATCCGACTTCAGACGTTCCATGGCGGAGACGAGAGCTTCGGCTTCCAGCAGGATCGCGCCGAGCACGGCCTGCTCCGCTTCCATATTTTGCGGCGGGACGCGGTCGTACAGCATCGGCTGCTCCACGTTTCCGTTCATCGGATCATTCCTCCACGACTTGTACGCTTAATGTGCCCTTTACGTCAGGATACAGTTTGACCGCGACTTTCGTAACGCCCAGCACCCGAATCGGATCGTCCAGCTCGATCTTTCTCTTGTCGATCGAGATGTTCAGCTTCTCGAGCGCTTCCGAGATTTGCTTGCTCGTAATGGCTCCGAACAGACGGCCGCCTTCACCCGCCTTCGCCTTGATGACGACGGTCATCTCGCCGAGGCGAGCGGCAAGCTCCTGCGCGTCCTTCTTCTCGTTGTCTTTCTTCTTCTGGGCCGAAGCCGCTTGCTGGTTCAACGTTTTCTTGGCGCCCTCTGTAGCGATCTGAACGACCCCTTTAGGCAGCAGGAAATTGCGCGCGTACCCTTCCGACACTTCCTTGATCTCGCCTTTCTTGCCTTGGCCTTTCACGTCTTGCAAGAAGATGACTTTCATTCGAATAACCCCTCTTCCTTCTCGAGTTCTTGTAATACTTGCTTAAGCTTGTTCGTCACTTCCGGAATCGAGCCTTGCAGCTGAGCCGCGGCGTTCGTGAAATGACCGCCGCCTCCGAGCCGTTCCATGACGATCTGAACGTTGATCTGTCCCAGAGACCGGGCGCTGATCCCGACGAGCCCGTCCGGCCTCGTGCCGATGACGAAGGACGCCTTGATCCCCGTCATGTTGAGCAGCGTATCCGCCGCCTGCGCGATCAGCAGCTGCGGCACCTGCTTGCCGGAATCGGCGGCCGCGATCGCGATGCAATTGCGGAACGTCTCCGCATGACGGATCAGCTCGGCTTTGCGGATGTATTCGTCCAGGTCTTCCTTCAGCATCCGCTGAATCAGCGCCGAATCGGCGCCGTTGCGGCGGAGGAAGGAGGCCGCCTCGAACGTGCGCGAGCCCGTGCGGAAGGCGAAGCTCTTCGTGTCGACGGTGATGCCGGCCAGCAGAGCCGTCGCCTCGCGCATGTCGAGCACGACGCGTTCGTGAATATATTGCAGAAGCTCGGTCACCAGCTCGCACGTCGACGAAGCGTAAGGCTCCATATAGACGAGCACTGCCTCGTCGATGAACTCCTCGCTGCGCCGATGATGATCGACGATGACGATCCGTTCGGTCGCCTGAAGCAATCGCGGCTCGGCGACCATCGTCGCCCGATGCGTGTCCACGACGACGGCGAGCGAACGCTTGCCGATCAGGTTAAGCGCCTGCTCCGGGGAGACGAACCGCTTCATCAGCTTCTCGTCCTCCTTCAGCATATCCATCATCCGCTGGATCGAAGGGTTGACGCCTTCAAGCACGATGTAGGCCTCTCTGCCGTACAGCTGCGCCGCCTTCAGCACCCCGATCGCCGCGCCGATCGCGTCCATGTCCGGCATTTTGTGACCCATGACGATAATATTGTCGCTTTCCTTCATCAGGTCGCGAAGCGCGTGGGCGATGACCCGGGCCCGCACCCTCGTCCGCTTCTCCACCGCGTTGCTCTTGCCGCCGTAGAAGCTCTGGCGCTGACCGAACTTGACGACCGCCTGGTCGCCGCCTCTGCCGAGCGCGATGTCCAGACTTCCCTGGACGAGATGCCCGAGCTCGATCACGTCGTCCGAACCGGATGCGAAGCCGATGCTCAGCGTCATCGGCAGCTTCTGTTCGATCGTAATTTCCCGCACGTCGTCCAGCAGCTCGAACCGCGACTGCTCCAAAGCCTTCAAGGTGCCTTGCTTCGTAATGACCATATACCGATCCGACGACAGCCGGCGCAGCAGCAGACCGTACTTCAACGCCCATTCGTTGATCTCCCCGGTCACCTTGGACAGCATGAGCGCGCGCTGCTGCTCATCCATGCCCTGCGCCACTTCTTCGAGATTGTCCATCATGACGATGCCGAGAGCGAGCTTCTCTTCCTCGTACCGCTTCTTCAGCGTAGAGCGTTCGGTAATGTCAACGACGTACAGCACCCGTTCGCTCGCCTTCAGTTGAAGCTCGAACACCCGGCCGCCGATCGTAATCTCGTGACCCGGCTCCTTATCCTTGCCCGACGGCTGCAGCACGGGAAAACTCGCGAACAGCGACTCGCCTACGATCGAAGCTTTGCCAATCACCGTAGACATGTAGGCGTTATGCCACTGGATCTCATGGTCCTCGTCGAAGATCGCGATCCCGATGGGAAGATGGCCGATCACGTCGTTGCCTACGCTCTTGATTCGGTAAGAGAGCGTCAGCACGTAGTCGTCCAGATCCCGCCGGAACGCCTTCTCCGCGAGAATACCGTATACGGCGACGATCCCGCCCAGCACCAGGCCCAGCAACCCGAGCAGCCACTGATACCAGGCGAGAGCGACGGTCATCATGAATATAAGCACCAGCGCCCAGACAATATGCATGCCGTGCCAGCGCTGCACGAGAAACTTGGGCATACCCGCTCCGCTCCCGTCTAATGTTTATCGGAAGACGGCCCCTGCAGGCCCGCTCATCCGACGAACGCCTTATTTCTCGAAATATTTCCGTATAGGAAACGCCGTGTCCAACAGCCCGATGATAAACGCATGAGGTATAAACAAAATCGGCAAACACAGCAGCAGAGAAATCGCCCTCGGCCATTTCTTGACGCTCGTTAAGAAGAAGACGAAACCGATCGCCTGGATCGTGAACGCGAGCTCCAGAATCGGAATGAGATTCGATACGGCGATCCACCAATAGCCGCTCGACTCTTCCGACATGGCATACATGGCAATGATCGCGATCGCAAAATATAGAACCATACTCCTCGGCAGCTTCCAGGTCTTGGCCTGGGGCAACGCCGGGGCGTCGAACGGAACGCTGCGCAGAGAGAGTCGGGACAACCCGTGCGTGACGATCGCAACGAGGAACGACGATACGAGCAGCAGCATCGGAAGAATCGCCATGAAATAATCGACGAACTGGGTCGCCGCATTCGCAGCCCATCCCGCTTCGAACAGATTGGCCGTCTCGAACTGCTTGAAGTTGTCCGCCAGCATGGCCGTCAATTCCGCTTTCATGTCGATATTGGACAGTGCGGAGAAGAGCGCCAACACGAGCAGCATCTGAGCCAGAACGATGACGAAGCCCGCCGTAACGGCCGATCTGGCCGAGCTTCCCCGCTTGTACAGGTGCCCCATGGCGATCGCCGGGACGAGGAAGTACAGAGCCAGCGTCACCAGCATCGTTCCCATGGCCGCGCCCGACAACAGGAATACGGCCAGCCCGATCGGAACAAGGTGCACAACGAACGATCTTAAATCCAACATCGTATATAGAACGACGAAGGGCGTCATGACAAGAAACAAAGTAATGGCATTTAATGGCGTTACCAAGGTTAGCAACAATAATACCGCCGCCGCGCTCCAGGCGAGCGACTTCCAGCTCATCTTCAACCGATTCACCTCTTGCGGATATGTTCGGACAGCTCTGATAGATCCTTGTAATGATCCTCAAGCTGGTGACCTTCTTGTTTAAGTTTGGCTAGCTTGTCCGCAATGGCGCTGTCCAGATCCCGGTACGGAATGCCGAGCCTCCGGCCCAGAATGTACGAGCTGGCGATCAGTCCCGCCAGACTGTCGACGACCCGGGAAGTGCTTCCATCCCAGATTGCTTTGAACAACCGGGACATTTGGTCCACGACTTCGGTTTTCAGCCATTCGATCATGCGCGTTCGAGTCGCTACGTCCAAATCTCGTTCCATCGCTATTCCTCCTATGCTCTTCGACTGTACCTAGATGCATAAGCCCGGAAAGCTGCAAATTCCATTATATCATAACTCCGGCTTCTCTCGGCAAGCAATAGACAGAGAACCCGGCCGCGGGGACCGCAGCCGGGTTCTCCATATTTTCCGCTCGGCATGGCGTCTTAAGCGGTCGTCAGCTTAAACGTCTGCCCGTCCTTCGTCAGCTTCCAGCCGCGGTCCTTCAGCGCCGACACCGGCACGTAGTTCCGCTTTCCGACGGACAGCAGCTCTGTGCGGCTTCCATCCTCCCAGACGAGCCGATGGCCCCGCTCCAGGATCAGCTCTCCGACGGCCGGATCGGGTACGGCTGCCTGCCCGGAAGCCGCTCCCGACGATACCGCAGCCGTCCGTTCGGCCTTGTCCCATTCCACCGAATAGCCTTGCCCTTCCAATGCTTCCAGGTCGACGTAGTTGGAGCCGCGATATTCCAGCAGCGTCAGCTTGCTCTCTCCCCAGAGGAGAGTCGGCCCCTTGGACTTCACGCGCACGAACTCGCTCTTGATCGGCTGGCCGACGCGGATATCCTTATGAAGCCCTTCCTCGTCGAGCGCGACCTGGCCGTTCACGAGCACGTACTCGATTCCCGCGGAGACCAGCTCCGGCTTGGCCACCGTCGAGCGGTCGCTGATCGTGTCGTAGTCGAACACGACGATGTCGGCGTCCATCCCTTTGGCGATGCGGCCCTTCTTCTGCAAGGCGGGCGCTTGCTTCTCCAGCCGCTGCGCCGGAAGCAGCGACATCTTGGCGATCGCATCCGACAGCGAGATGACCTGCTGCTCGCGAACGTAGAGCCCGACCGTCCGGGCGAACGTTCCCGACGCCCGCGGATGGTTGTTGAAGCCCGGCTCCAGAATGGCGTCGCTGCCGATCATGACGTACGGCGCCTTCAGCGAGTCGATGACGTCCTGCTTCGGAATCGCGTATGCGACCGCCAGCTTGCCTTCCTTCTGGTATTTGCGGAACGTCTCCTTCGTCAGCCGCTCCTCCGTCCCTGCGATCTGCAGATCCTCGTAGGAAATGCGGAAGCGCTCCTGCCACCCCTCGTCGAACCTCGCCGAATTCAGGTACGTACCCCAATAATCGTAAGGATAGATGCAAGCGGTAATATCCAGCCCTTCCGCGATCGCGTCCTCTACCATCTGCAGCGACTGCTGCATCGAGAACGTGCCGCCGGTGCTGTTGATATGGTCGATATGTACAGCGGCGCCCGAGGCGCGGGCGTAGCCGATCAGTTCGTTCAGAGCGTCGATGTTCGTCCCCGGTTCTTCCATATCCGAATATCTGGCGTGGAAATAAACCGGAACGTTATACTTCTGCGCCAGCTTCATCAGCGGCAATATTTCCTTGTCGTTCACACCGGGAACGTACTCCAGGCTGAACGAGATGCCGAGCACGCCGTCGTTCAACGCCTTCTCGGCCTGATCCACCAGCTTCTGCGTCTGCTCCGGCTTGGCCGTGTCGTAGCGGCTCAGCTTGAACTGGTTGCGCGCTTGCGTGTAGAAGAACGAAGCCCCGAAATGCAGCGGCGTCCTGTTGCGTTCGTAATACGGGTACCATTTCTCCGGGCTGGCTGTTCCGCCGTGCATGGCGATATTCGCCGTCACGCCGTCGGCGATCTTGTTCCAGACGCCGACCGGGTTCGGATCATAGGATAGATTGTCGATAAAACCAGGCGCTACGATGAGTCCCGTCGCGTCGATGACCCGCTTGCCCTTCAGCTTGCGATCGGTAACGAGCGCGATTTTGCCGTCCTGCACGGCGACGTTCAGGCCCTCCCGATCCAGCTTCGTCTCGGGATTAATGACGCGGCCGCCCGCGATGACGATGTCATACGTCTGCTCCAGCTCGGACGAGGTCGGCGCATCGATCTCCGCCTCGGGCTCCTCCACCGCGGCCGGCTTCGATGCAACCGGGTCAGACGAGCCGTCCGCGGGCTTCGCCGGGTCGTTCCCGGCCGTTCCTTCGCTTCCCGCCAATGGAGAAACAGACGGCCCTGAGCCGCTTCCCCCTGCGAACAGGGAGGAAGCGGCCCATATGCCGCCTGCGATAACAAGCATGGAAAGCGCGATTAGGATCGGATAAATCGTACGATTGCGTGAATTGCCCCGACTGTTAGTCATCGTTCCTCCGCCATTGTCCAATATTTTCCTAGGGCGTGTATGCAACCTCCGAGGATAGCAGATGTTGCCGAATTTTCGTTCCATGCAAGGAACTTTTGTGAAGGCGTACCGGAGGTACGTCAAGCAAAAGTGACGCAGCAGGGGGCGAAAAGGCGGTGATAGATGCCTCTGAGCGGGTTTGCATACACGTCCTAGGCTTCCCTTTTCAGCCCTTTTTCATCCGGCACGACGGTCAGCAATTTCGCAGTATAGTCGATAATGTCGCTGCGGCGCACGATGCCGATGAAGTGATTCATGTCGTCCACCACGGGGACGAAGTTTTGCGTCTTTGCCAAAGAGATCAGATCGACCATGTTCGCGTCGATGCGAACCGGCAAATTATTCAATCTAAGCGGAACTTCGCTGAGCCGTACGCGGTGAAGCTGATCGAAGCTCAAATCCGGATTCGCCTTCAAGTACCAGAGCAAATCCCCTTCCGTAACCGTCGCCTTGTACTCGCCTTTCTCGCTGATGACGGGAACGGCTGTGTACCGGTGACGCTCCATTCGCTCCAGCGTCTGGCGCAAGGTCGCCTCTTCGCTGACGCTTACCACTTCTTGCTTGGGCAGCAAAAAAAACGCGATATTCATAAGTTCGTAAGTTCCTCCTTCGCAGCAACGAAAGACCCGCGAATTCCGGGCGCGGTATTCTCATTATACCACGGCAAGGCGATGCTCTACCATGGAACCCCGCGCTTTTTGTCCGTTTATAGGGAACGATCTGGAGAAGCGCCGGCTGGCGCCGCGTCCTCCTTGCCCGGAACCGTAAGCTGATTTTTCGGCGTCTCCGGGTCGAGCCATGCCGCAACCGTCTCCCGAACGGAGGCAAGATCGTCTTCGTAGACGACGAAGTACCACAGATTTTGCGATCCCATCCGCTTGCCTTCGCCCTTCAGCGTATAGTTCTGGATTTCATGGCCGGTCTGCAGAAATTTCTTGGCCAGATCGTTCATCGCGGAAGGCGGCAAGTCGGTCTGGAAATTGTCGCCGACGATGTCCAGCACTTCCGGGATTTTGTTCCATTGCTGCAGCGATGCAGCCTTGTGAATAAGCTCCTCCAGGAAAACGCGATTCCGGTCGGCGCGAGCCATGTCCCCTCCGGCATCCTCGCGGTACCGGACGTAGTTCAACGCTTCGACTCCCGTGTAGCTGTCCTTGTTCGCCTTGACCGTAAACTTCTCATGGCCGTAGCCTTTGTTGACGATATCTTTGCCGATCGGCAGATGAATGCCTCCGAGCGTGTCGACGACCTGCACGAAGCCTTGAAAATTAATGGAAGCGTAATGGTCGATCTTCGCGTCCAGCAGCTTCTCGACGCTGTTGACGGCCATCTCCGGCCCTCCGAAGGCGTAGGCGTGCGTGATTTTATCCATTTTGTCCTCGCCTACAATGTCGGCATACGTATCCCGCGGGATAGACACCATAAGAACGTTGCCGTCTCCGGGGCGCACAACCGTATAGATCAGCGTATCCGAGCGGCCGCGCTCCTTCGCCCTCGCGTCCACGCCCATCAGCAGCATGCTGAACGGCTTCTCCACTTCCGGCTCCTCCACGATCGGCCGGTCGGTTAACGGCTGGTAAGAATTCGCGAAGCTCGACTCCACTTTATCCGACAGAAAAATATCGTACCCGAGCGCCGACAAAGCCCCCCGGTTCGCGTAACCGATGCCCGCCAGGACGATCAGCAGCGCGGCCGAAATGGCGACAATTTTGTGCCAACGACGCAGCTTGCGCATACAACCTCTCTCCTTCTCCTATCTGTGTTTGGTCTATTTGATCTATCTCTCTCTGTTCAGCCAGACCCCTAATATACGATCCTCGAATAAGGATTGTTACATATAAACCTTAAACTTTCATGAAAACCATTGAATCGCTGCCACGCGAACCAACATTCACCTGCGTTTCCGGCGAGTGCCGACCCCGACTAAAGTACGGGCGCCGAACTCATCCCAAGGCCATTTTTCGGACGTCCCCTCCGCGGTATACTTCAACTCATGCGCAGTACTTTGAGGAGGATTGAACGAAGATGAAAGAAGCGGTTTTACAGCTTCGGAACGTAACGAAAACCATCGGCAGACGCACGATCGTCAGCGATCTGTCGTTCGACATTCCCGCTGGGGAGGTATTCGGGTTCCTCGGGCCGAACGGCGCGGGCAAAACGACGACGATCCGCATGATCGTCGGCCTGATCTCGATGACCAAGGGAGAAATTACTGTTAAAGGCGTGTCCGTGCGCAAGCAGTTCGAACAGGCCATGACCCATATCGGCGCGATCGTCGAAAATCCGGAAATGTACAAGTTCCTGTCGGGGTATCAGAATCTCGTGCACTTCGCGCGGCGCCACTCCGGCGTCACGAAGCAGCGGATCGACGAAGTCGTGCAGTTGCTCGGCTTGCAAAACCGCATTCATGAGAAAGTGAAGCGCTATTCGCTCGGCATGCGCCAGCGGCTCGGCGTCGCGCAAGCGATTCTGCACAAGCCATCCGTGCTCATTCTCGACGAGCCGACGAACGGTCTCGATCCGGCGGGCATTCGCGAGCTTCGCGATTATTTGCGCAAGCTGACGCAGGAGGAGGGCATTGCCGTCATCGTCTCCTCTCACCTGCTGTCGGAGATGGAGCTGATGTGCGACCGCGTGGCGATCATTCAAGGCGGCAAGCTGATCGACGTCCGCTCCCTGCAGGAAGCGAAAAATTCCATGCAGACCAAAATCGTCGTGGAATCGAGCGACATCGAATCCGCCCATCGGCTGCTGTCCGGAGCGTTTAATCATCAGGGCGTCACCCTGGTCGGGGATCGGATCGAGATTACGGCCGACCGCAGCCTTATCCCGGATATCGCGAGATTGCTCGTGAAGGCGGGACTGGACGTGTACGGCATTCATGCGACGCAGCAATCGCTTGAGGATCAGTTCTTGGAAATTACCGGAGGTGAGATGGTTGTCTAGCTTGGGGAATTTGATACGGAACGAAAATATGAAAATATACCGCCGTCCCCGCACGTGGCTGATGGTCGGCTTCCTCGTGCTCGCGTTGGGACTGATGAGCGGATTGATGAAGTGGGACGAGAGCCGGAGCTCCGGGGGCGATTGGAAAGCCGGCTTGACACAGCAGAACGCTCATTATCAGCAGCAGATGGCGGATAATAAAGATCTGGACTCCGATTACAAGGAGTACCTGACGAAGGAAATCAAGATTAACGAATACTACCTGGCCAACGACATGAATCCCCATGCTCTGTCGCTCTGGGATTACGTCAACAGCTCCGCCGCGCTCGTCATGCTGATCACGATTCTGACCGTCATTGTCGCGGCCGACATGATCGCCGCCGAATTCACGTGGGGTACGATCAAGCTGCTGCTCGTAGGTCCGGCCTCCCGTTCGAAAATCATGCTGAGCAAATATATCTCGACGATGACGTTTGCCCTGCTGCTTCTCCTTCTCTCTTTCGCGCTCGCCTTCGGGGCCGGAGCCGTGCTGCAAGGTTTTGACGGGCTCAGCCTGCCGCATCTGAACGTAGGAGCGGACGGCGTCGTCCACGAGAGCTCGATGGTCGTCAACTCGCTGCAGAAATACGGCTACGCCGTCATTTCGCTGCTGATGTATGTGACTCTCGCGTTCATGATCTCCGCCGCGTTCCGCAGCTCTTCGATGGCAATCGCCTTCTCGCTGCTGTTCATGCTCGTCGGCAACACGGTCACGATGCTGCTGAGCGGCTACGAGTGGTCGAAGTATCTGCTGTTCGCCAACATCGACTTGACGCAGTATCTGCCCGGCAACTCTCCGCTTCGGCCAGAGATGACGCTCGGCTTCTCGATTACGATGCTCGTCGCCTACTACGTCGTCTTCCAGCTTATCGCTTGGACTCTGTTTACGAAACGGGACGTGGCTGCATAGAGAATCCAGTCGGGCGGGCTTATTGGCCTGGGCCGGACTCGGGGGTGAGTGATAAGCGCACCGGGCGAGCTTAACGAACATTTTTTTCGATGTAGCATCGAAATGGAATGAGATTCGTTCATATTGAAGCATCTTCGAACACCATCAAAACTTCCTCGTAATCTACCGGAAGCGATGTGGTAAAGCATAGCCTGTAGGTCCCCGCAAAGTAATCGGAATAAGCTGCAAAGCTTAGCTAGACTTTGCGGGGTATTTTGCAGCGGAAGGAGATAGATGCCCATTATACCCTGCACCCATCGATAATCGTTCTGTACGACTCTTTTTACTTATGAACAGCCCCCTGCTCATGCTTGCCGCTATTTAATTCCCGAATGGATGAAGCCGTTCATGAACTGCCGCTGGAAGAACAGGAATCCCAGCATCAGCGGAGCCACGACGATGAGCGTCGCCGCGCTGACCTCGGTCCACTGCGCCCCGGTCTCGAACGATTGCGCGAAGATGGCCAGACCGACCGTGAGCGGACGGTTCTCGACGGAGTTCGTCACGATGAGCGGCCAGAGGAAGTTGTTCCAATGATAGCTGACCGAGACGAGGCCGAAAGCGATGTACGCCGGCCGCGCCAGCGGAAAGTAGATTTTCCACAAAATCCGCCATCTGGAGTACCCCTCCACACGCGCCGCTTCGTCGAGCTCCGGCGGAATCGTCATGAACATCTGCCGCAGCAGGAAGATGCCGAAGGCCGAGGCGAAATAAGGAATCATGATGCCGAGCTTCGTGTCCAGCAGGGATAATTCGCTGAGTACGTTATAGTTGGGGAAGATGAGCACGTCCGCGGGAATCATGATCTGCGCCAGGAACAGCAGAAACACGACGTTCTTCCAGGCAAAATCAAGCCGCGCGAACGCGAAAGCGGCCATCGTGACGGTCAGAATCTGCACGGCCAAGATGCCGACGACGATGACGACCGTATTGATGAAATATTGGGCGAAGGGCGCCCCCGACCAGACCGTCGCGAAGTTGTCCAACGTAAAGTTGAACGAGAACGAGGCGGACAGCGCCTCCTGCTTCGGACGGAACGCCGTAACCAGCATCCAGACGAACGGCACGAACCAGACCGCCCCCAAGGCGATCAACAGCCAGAAGCCGATATTCCAATTGCGCAATTTCATTCTATCGCCTGTCTTCCCCTCAATGATAATGGATCTTCTTGTCCAGACCGAAAAAGTTGAGCGCGGCGAACAGCAGCAGCACAACGATCATCACGAGAGTGAGCGCCGACGCCATCCCTTGATCCCAGAAACTGAACGCCGTCTCGTAAATGTAGTAGAGCAGCAAGCTGCTCGCGTTGTTCGGACCGCCCTTCGTCATGACGAAAAGATGGTCGACGAGCTTGAACGCGTTCGTTAAAGCGATGATCGATACGAACAGCGTCGTCGGCATGAGCAGCGGAAATGTGATCTTCCGGAATATCGTCCAACTGCTCACTCCGTCCATCTGCGCGGATTCGTACAGATCCGGAGGAATGTTCTGCATGCCGGCCAAATAGAAAATCATCAGATAGCCCGCTTCCTTCCAGATCATCATGAAGATCATCGCCCACATGACGTAGTCGGGAGAGCCGAGCCAGTTGATCTCTCCGACGTTCAAGCTCTGCATCGCCCTGTCGAGCAGCCCGTACTTCGGCGTGTAGATGAACAGCCAGATGTTGGCGACGGCGATCATCGGAATGAGTGTCGGGTAGAAAAAAGCCGTGCGCATGAAGCTCGTCCCGCGAATCGCTTTATTGGCGAATATCGCCATGAGCAGCGCAAGCGCGATGGAAGTCGGAACGACGCCCAGCGCGAACAGCGCGTTGTTGACCATCACCTTCGCGAACACCTCGTCCCCCAGCATGCGAACGTAGTTGTCCACTCCCGCGAACATGGGGACGGGCGTTGCCAGATCGGCCTCATAGAGGCTGAGGCGGATCGTCTTGGCGATCGGATAGAACGTAAACAGAAACAGGAAAACAAGCGACGGCAGCAGCAGCAACCAAGCAAACGCGTTCGTTTTCCATCGCATCCTCAATCTTCCCAAAGGTAAACCTCCCAAGCCTGTATTCGATCGCTGCCGAGCGACGGAAGTCCCGCCGCGGCGGCGCGGCAAATCCCGCGACGGCGGCGGGACTTCCGTCCCGTACGCTCGACCTACTTGTTGAACGGAGCAAGCGCCTTGTCCGCTTCTTCCTGCGCTTTCTTAAGCGCTTCGGCCGGCTGGGCCGTGCCCGTCAGAACCGCTTGAAGCTGGTCGCTGAGCGCCTTCGACACTTTGCCGTTGTTGTGCGTGGACAGCTCTGCCGCCGCGTACTCCAGTTGATCGCGAGCCACGAGCGCCGGCGAGAAGTCCGCCGCGTAGCTCTTCATCCGTTCCGTCTCGTACGCCGATTTCTTGACGGCGACGTAGCCGGTGTCGATGCTCCATTGCGCCGCGCGCTCCGTCTCGGTCATGAACTTGATGAACTCCCAAGCCGCTTCCTGCTTTTTCTCGTCGATGCCTTTGAAGATATAGAAGTTGCCGCCGCCTGTCGGGCTGCCGTAGCTCTTGTTCTGCGGCAGGAAACTGACGCCGAAGTCGAACTTGGCGTTGTTCTTCACGTTGGACAGGTTGCCGGTCGTATGGTACATCATCGCCGTCTTGCCTTCGATGAAATCGGACGGCACCGTTCCCCACTCGGTTACGCCTTGAGGCATGACCTTGTCCTTCATCGCGAGGTCGGACCAGAATTGCAGCGCTTCGACATTCTCAGGCGTATCGAACATAACCTTCTTGCCGTCCGGGCTCATCAGGTTGTCGCCGTTCTGCAGGGCGAACGTCTGGAACATCCAGTACGCGAAGCCGGATACCGGAATTTCGAGGCCCCACGTGCCGTCTTTCGTCAGCTTCTTGGCGTAGTCGCGCATTTCTTCCCACGTCTGCGGCGCTTTCTCCGGATCAAGTCCGGCCGCCTTGAACAATTCTTTGTTGTAATACAGCACGATCGTGCTCCGTTGGAACGGAATGCTGTACGTATGGCCTTCGGTTTGCGAGTTAGCCATGAATGCCGGATAGAAGTCGGACAGGTAATCTCCGCTTTCCTTGGCGATGAAATCATCCAGAGGAAGAATCGCGTCCATGTCGAGCAGGCTGTACAGCTCCGTCGACAGCAATACGGCTACGTCGGGCGGATTCTTGCTCTGAACGCCGGCTTGCGCCTTGACCGTCGTGTCTGCGTAGCTGCCCGTATAGACCGGCTTGACGGTAATATGCGGGTGAAGCTGCGTAAATTCCTTGGCCATACCCTCGATCGTTGCCGTAAGCGGTCCGCCTACCGCGATCGGATAATAGAAAGTAAGTTCGACGTTTTCCTTCGGTTCTTCGCTCGGAGACGCTTGTGCCGGTTCGCTGGACGGACTTGCTTGCTCGGACGGGCTCGCAGGAACGGAAGGCGAAGACTCGTTCGCCGAATTGCCGCAAGCGGCCAACGTCATGAACGCTGTAGTGAACGCGATTCCCTGGATCAATTTCTTTGCCGACATAGTACTTTCTCTCCTTTGACGTTTTCGTCATTTTTACTTTAATCATCACTTATTTCCGGTAAAGCAGAAGTTTGTCAACCCGGCGTTAAATCGATGCTTCTTCTTTGCTTGCGCGGATCAGCTCGGCCAGCCGTTCAAGCGTTCCCCATACGTAATCCGCCCGAACCGTCGACTGCTGGGCGTCCGTTGCGGTCGCGACGCCGGTCAGCACGAGAGCCGTCCGCATGCCGTTCGCCTCGCCGAACCGGATGTCCGTCTCCAGACGATCTCCGATCATCAGGCAGCGTTCCGCGGGCAGCCCGCTCCATTCCAGCACTTTGGCCGCGAAATAGGACGAGGGCTTGCCGATGACTGCCGAAGGCGCGACGCCGCTCGCAGCTTCGATCGCCTTGACCATCGCCCAGGTGTCCGGAATGACGTCCCCGGGAACCGGGCAGTTCGGATCGGGATTGGCCGCGATCAGCTCGGCGCCTCCGCGGACCGCTTTCATCGCGCGGTGAAGCTTGCCGTAATCGAAGCTCATGTCCATGCCGACGAGCACGTGCGTGGCCTTCTCCGGACGATTCGTCATGCGTACCCCATAGTCCGCCAGCTCCGACGAGAACGCCGGATCGCCCACGACCAGGACGATCGGCTTCGGCTCCAACTCGTGCATGTAGACGGCGGCCGCGTAAGCGGCGGTCACGATTTCATCCAGCCGCGCATCCAGCCCAAGCCGGTTCAGACGTTCTTGGCATTCTCTTCTCGTGCGGATCGTCGTGTTGGTCAGAAACCGCACCTGCTTGCCCGCTTCCCGCAATGAAGCGATCGTGTCCTTGACGCCGGGAAGCAAAGTCTCGCCGAGAAAAACCGTGCCGTCCAAGTCGAAAAAATACCCTTCATAGTTGATTGCGTCCGGCAACTTGCTCGCAGCTCCCCTTTCGAGAAAACGCAAAAACCCCTTATTCTTCGGACGGGCATGACGACAGCTCCAATGAACGGATAGCCGTCATGCGTCCGGTGAATAAAGGGTTTTCTCCTCGTCTCGTACCCTTGTTATTCGGTTGTTCGACTTCAGGTACAGTGTAGCAAGCGAATGTTATCCGTTCATTAGAGAAGTGTAAACCCGCTGTAAGATCTTCCTAGGGCGTGTATGCATACGCGCCCTAGTCCAGCAGTCCCGCCTTCAGCAGAAATCGCTTCAGCATAACGGCCGCCTCGGCGCGCGTAGCTTGACCGTCCGCTTGCAGCAGACCCGCAGGCGTTCCGTTAATGAGCCCGGCCTTAACGGCCGCGGCGACATCGCCGCGCGCCCAGCCGAGCTTGGCTGCATCGCCGAACGACTGCAGGACGCCCTGTTGCTCCGCAGCAGGAACTTGAACGTCGATGCCCGCGTAAGCCAGCGCGCGAATCAGCATCGCCGCTTGCTCTCCCCGCGAGATCGGCTGGCCGGGACGGAACGTTCCGTCACTTCGGCCGGTTACAAGACCGGCGGCGACTGCGGCGCTGACGTCTTCCGCGTACCATGCGCCGGAAGGAATGTCGCCGAATCCCGAATTCGCCTTATCCGAGACAAGCCCCAGCGATCTTACGAGCAGCGCGGCGAATTCCGCGCGGGTAATGCTGCGATTGGCGTCGAACCGGTCGGCGCTTACGCCGTTGATCACGAACTTGCCCGTCAGCAGCTCGATATCGGACCGCGCCCAGTGTCCGGCCAGATCGCCGAAGCTGCGATCCTGCTCGACGATCGCGTAGATGCCGGTCCCGCCTTGCCTGAATTGGGCCGTCGAGCGGCCGTTCCTGTCGGCAAGCGCGGACGGCGCGAAGCCGATTCTCTGCGCTTGAAGGTACAGCCTGACGCCGGATGCGCGCTTCGCATCGACGGTCTTGCCCGCGGCGACGGATGCCGAGCCCAGCGGCGCAGGGATTGCTTTGCCGCTTGCATCAAGCGCCTCAACCTGGAATTCCAACACGTCGGACGCCAGCTTGCCTCCCGCCTTGGCGATCGCGGCGACAGCCGCTTCCAGCTCTGCGCCGCTCAGCGTGCGGATCGTGAAGCGGAGCTTAACGCTGCCGGGTTCGACTCCAAGCTGGGAAGCCAGCTCTTCGATTCGCAGCGTCGACAGCGGAAGCCGGTATTCTCCGTTGCCGACGGAGACGATCAGCGTCTTGCCGCTCGCTGCCGTTCCGCTGGGGAGAGCGGCTGCTTCGACTTCTACCGTCGCTCCCGCAGAAGAGGAGACAACCACCGTCGAAGCCTGATCGAACGCTTGCCTGAGCTGCTCCGAATCCGCTGTCCCGTTCGTCGCTTCGAGAGCGACGGCATTGGTTCCTGTTCCTTCGCCCGTGCCCGTGCCGCTATTGCTGCCGGTTCCATTGTTTCCAGAGTTGCCTCCGGTACTGCCTCCATTATTTCCACCGTTACTTCCGCCGTTATTACCGCCGTTATTGCCTCCGTTGTTCCCGCCGCCATTATTGCCATCGGTCGATTTGACCTCGATGGTGACCGGCTGCGTATACAGATCGTACAATTTCGTCGGATTCGTCGAAGCCGTGTAGCGCAGCAGCGCGTGCGCCTTGCCCGCCTTCAGCGCCGTCACGACGTTGCCCTCCACCTTCAGCACATCCTCGCCGTCCAACAGCACGACCGCCGGAGCGACCGCCTTCGTCGTCGGGGAATAAGCTCCCGAAGCGCCTTCCGCTTCCGTCCGCCCGTACAAGCGGGCCGTAGCCGTCAACGTCGCTTGCTCGCCCAGCTTCAATTCGTAGTCCGACTGATCGGCTTGCAGCGAGTAAGCCCAATCTTTGGACCACGCGGCATAGTCGGTCGTGAGTCCATAGGCGCCGTTTGCGAAGAACGTCTCGTAGGCGTTCAGGTTGTTAAGCGTCCAAGGAGAGACGATAATGCCGCGGTGCTTGCTCGCCTCCAGGTAGTTCTTGCCCATATTCGTGTAGCCCGGATTGTAGGTCGCGTGAATCGGCTGAACGATCCGCTGCGTATCCCGGAGCGCTTTGCTTACGTTCCCTTCGGTCGCGAAGCCGTTGGCCAGCAAGCCCACGGGCATTTCCGGCATCAGGGCGGCGAACCGCTTCAGCTGATCCGGGCTGAACGACATGACGTTGAGGATATCCTCCGCGTCCTTCTCCTTGATCAGATCGACCAGCACTTCGACCGCACGGGGGTTGGACGTCTTGATTTCAGCATAGATCATGATGCCCTGCTCCTTGGCCAGGTCGATCTGCTCGTCCAGCGTCGGAATTTTCAATTCCCCGTATTGCGGGAACCTCCCGCTCACGTTGGCGTTCAGTTGCCGAAGCTCGGCCAGGGTGAAATTCTCGACGTTCCCGCTTCCGTTCGTCGTATTTTGCAGCACCGTATCGTGAATAATGACGAGCCGGTCGTCCTTCGTCACAAATATATCGTTCTCGATGAAGTCCGCTCCGTACAGGATGGACAGCTTGTTGCTCTCGATCGTGTTTTCCGGAGCCTCCGACGGAATGCCGCGGTGTCCGATGACGTACGGCTTGCGCAGCAGCGTCGTCTCGTTCGAGTAAACTTTCAGCGCTTCGAGCGCCGTCGCCGGAGAACCGGAGACAATCCCGTTCACTCCCGCCGTGATCAGCCGGTGAGCGGCGACTTTGCCGTCGACCGGAAAAGCCGATTGCTTCGCCCATACGACGATAACCCGCTGCTGCAAATAGTCGACGTTCTCGACGGTAGCGGCGCTCTCCGGTAAAATCGCGATTTTGGCCAGGCTGCTCGTCGTGATGCGGCGAATGTCCAGCAGCTTGTCCTGCGACGGATTAAACGTCCCGCTGAAATCGACGATTCCGCGCATCATCGGATACGCTTGGCGAACGCGCTTCACCAGCTCTCCGTTCTCGGACACGACGAACGCGTCCTCGATCTCGTTCTCTTGCGCGAACGCGGCCAGCCGATCGGCCGCTTCCTCGGAGCGGACGGCGAATGCGGGAATCATCCGCGTGCCGATCTGCTCCAGCGCCGATTCCAGCGTACCGATCCGGCGAAGTCCGGAGGCGTCGGTCCAGTTGAGCTCATCGTCGACATGAAGGATCACCGTGGCCGGCAGCGTCGTTCCGGTCAAACCGGCCAGTTGCTCGGCGCTGCCGATGTCGGCGACGATCGTCGGGGCCATGGAAATCTTCGTCTCCGACTCGGCGACGACGGCGAACCGCTCGGACGGCAGCGGCGGCAGCGCCTCCTGCTGAAGCGTAACTCGAATGTTATCGACCTTCGTCCTGCTTCCGTTGACTTGCAGGCCGATCGCGCCTTTACTGTAGGCGGTTGCGGCGTCCGTGTTAACGATCACGCGCCCGTCAATCAGTTCTTGAACGCGATTGCCGTAAGCTTTGACCGTGTAGCGATACATTTTATCGGAAGCGATCGCTTCGGAATGCGATCCCGTGTCGATGACGTTCCACGCGTTGGCCAGCGTCCGCTCCGCGAACTCTACGCCGTTGGTCGACGTCGCCCCCTGCCGTACGGCCATCTGGTAGTACGGGTAATTGCCGTTCTGCACGCGGTACATCAGGGAATGCCATCTCGCCGCGTCGTTCGCGGCCAGGTGGGTCATGTCGGCTTCGACTTTGTAATCTCCGAACAGCTTCAGATAGTCCGGCAACAGCACGCGCGACGGATTATCCGGCGTTGCGAGGGCATTGATCTCGAACGCTCCGTCTTTCACCGCGGCGTTGGCGGCCGTCGTTCCTTCGATCCTTCTCCAGTCCGGCGGCAGCGTTCCGTTGGTCAATCCGTCGAAGTTTTCCTCGTACAGTACGTACTCCGACTCCTGGGGCTCCTTGGCCACGACGAGCAGTTCGATTTCCGCCCCGTCCTTACTGGCGGTTGCCGGGAACACGCCCTTGCGCAGCACTTCCATCCGCCCGTCCGCGAAGACGAGAGCGTCGCTGTCCGACGACCAGGTCAACTGATCGCCCGCGATCGTCCCCGCGGAGAAGTCGCTGAAGCTCGCCTGAAATTGGATGGTTCCCAGCTCCGTCGGCACCCCCTCGTCAGCCAGCAAGTAACCTTGCCCGTGCGCCAGGGTCACGACTTGCGCCCCGCTGGTCGAAGGCGTCACCACGATCGGGAACGAAGTCTCCGCATTGGCGAATACCGCTTTGACGGTCGCGCTGCCCGCCTGAATCGGATACAGCTGTCCGTTCATGATTTTCACGATACTGTCGTCGCTCGAATAAAGCTTGAGCTGTCCCGGAGCGAGCGGCTCCGTCAGCCCGTCGGAGTAATACACCGAGCCGGCGATGCTGATCGGTCCCGTCAACGCCTCCACGGTCGAAGGCGCCGTCAAGTCAAGCCGTTCTGCCGTCAGTCGCGTCACCTTCAGATTATCGAACGACACTTTGGCTTGGTCGACCTGGAAGCCGACTTTGCCCCGCTCCGCCAAGTTCGACGCCGCGGTCATGTCCATGAGCAGCGTATAATCCGAAGCGTCCTTCGTCTTGATGTACTCTTTGACGTTGTTGCCGAACACCCTTACCTTCATCGTATAGTCTGCGTTCAGGGCGAGCGGCTGCCACAGGCCGTCCTTCATGACGACCCAGCCGTTGTCCGGCTTGCGGTAAGCCAGCTCGAAGGTGCCGTTCTGCCGAATCGCCATTTGGTTGTACGGAGTCGTTCCTTCAGACGGAGCCCGGAACAGGATGGACGCCCATCTGGCCGCATTCAGCACGCTTTCGAAGCGGACATCCGCTTCGACGACATAGTTGTCCCATTGCACAGGCGCTACGACGCGAGACTGTTTGCCCGAAGCGCTGCCGCTGAACGTGATTCTGCCTCCGTACACGTCTTGCGTGACGGAAAATTCGCTGCTGCCCGCATTGACGTTCGACACCCATCCGTACGGAAGCGTTCCGGCCGCGGTGTCGTCGAACGTCTCTAGGAGCAGCACCGGATCGACCGGCGCCGTGACCGGAGCATCGTCGCTGAGAATCAGCGTTCCGTAACCGCTCGTATCGTTCCAGAACGAGGACGACTGATAGGCGCTCCAGTAACTGGACGTCACCTGTGCCGCATCATCTCCGAACCGATCCGTCGCGCCGATCTCGAAGCCCAGCTCCTTCGTCAGATTCGGATCCATCTCCAGCAGCTCCCACGGAATGGCCGTCTCCAGCGTCCAGCCGCTGCCGTCGGCATGAATCGCGCGCAGAATCCGTTTCTCGTCTTTGCCGCTATGATTGTTCAGCGCCGCTCCGAAATTAAATTTCGGCGTCGCCGACTGCGGCGCAAACACGAAGCCGGCCTGCATATCCGCAGCTGCGAAGGGAGCAGAACGGTGCAGCGTCGGATCGAAAAACAGGTTGATATTGTCCTGCTCGAACCAGTAACCCGGCTTGTCGCTCGCAGGCGTTTCGTCCACCACTCTGACGCCTACGTACAAATATTGGTTGTCCCACAGCATACCGAAGCGCGGCGCTTGTCCCGGCGCTCCTCCGACATGAACGTCCATCGTCTGATCGAGGCTCCACACCGCGTCGTCCAGCCGTCCGTCGATGGCCGGTGCGTGCGTCGTTTTCCGAACCTCCAACGATTTGCGCCCTGCGTCTGCCGCGTTCGCGGTCGATCCCGACAAGCCGAACAGCGTACTGCCCAGCAGAGCGATCGTGATCCAGACGGATAACAGCCTTGTTGCTCTCTTCATAGCACTCTCCCTCTCATAGAATCCTGGTTGGACCGGCACGAGAGAACGACAAAAAACCCCTTCCCGCATGGAAAAGGAAGCGGCGCCATTATACGGCTCTTCCTAATCCGCGCAACAAAGGGGTTTTCTCCACGTCTCGTACCCTCGACTATTCGATTGTCTCTTACTAGTTTCTACTATAACGGGCGATTGTTATTGCAGCGTCAACCTGAGATCAAAGTTCGATTAAAGCGCGCGGACCCCTTGGACCCATAGCTGGCGGCTACCCATCGACACCGCGCTGGCTCCCGCCCGCAGCGCCGTCTCGATCTCCGACTGCTCCCGGATCAGGCCGCCGACGATAATCGGTACCGAGACCGCGGCGCGAAGCTCCGAGATGACCCGGGGAATCAGCCCGGGCTACATAATCTTCGGCCGTGAACAAATCGCCAATCAGCAGAAACACAACCGGCCAATCCACGCCCAGCGCGGCCGGCAGATGTTCCGGCTTGCGCACGGCGGCGACGCGCTTGTCCGGTCCAAACTCAAGTTGCGGCTCCCTCGGCATGCGAGTTCCTCCTCGTCGATCCACCTTTCTCTCCACCCTATCAGATGAATGTCAACGAGGTGTTAACTGGCGGTTATTTGCCGATCGTTTCTACTTCGCCGTTGAGGTAGCGGAGCTCCTCGATCGTTCGGGAAGCGGAACGGATGGCGCCTGCAGCCCAGTAGGACGCGGGTACGTCGGACCATCCCGACTCTCCGCCCGGAAGAGACGAACGGCCGAGCACGCGATTTAACAACACTCCCGTCGTGCTCCTAATAATAAAAAAGTCCCCAAACAAATACGAGATAAACTACATACGATAATGTAGAAAGGGAAATACTAAAATCCTAACGGAGAGCGGTTGATCTCCCCTTTTAGTAATGCTATACTGATTGCACATGGTGTTTCGCCACCAATTTAAGGGCGAGTGGTAAAGTGGTGTTTCGCCACCAATTTAAGGGCGAGTGGTAAAGTTGGTCTCCGCGGCCATCAAACGCGGGAAAAAGAGCGCATAGTCGCTCTTTTTTTATGGGGAGAATTGAGAAACATGGATGAAGACGTTGCAAGAATACTCTTTTACCGGTTGTCGGACAGGTATATCGATTTCCTTCGGACGCATGATACCGGCGTGCAACAAAATGCCGGTGATAGATTGCGGCCTTAATGACCTACGTTGATTTTGAAACGTTCGCACATGATCCGAAGTATCAGTCATTACTTGAAGCCGAGTACCAGTACATAAAAAGTAATCGGTCTGACATTATCGACGGTGCGCACAAACTATATGCTCTAGCCAACAAGCCAGGCACCTATTTCGAAAAAATATCCTGCAAATTCAAATTACTTGAAAGCATTTATCAAAGCTTCAGGCCATAGTTTCATCCTAATTCCGTGCCCAGGCATGGATTTTTTATTGATCCCAGACACAAGACCTGTATTATGCTCACATGCCCTTCGGAAAATTCAATTCCATTCATTGATATGAGAGAAAAAAAAGCACCCCTAAAGGGGTGCTTTTATCGAATTACTCCGTCGTGTATGGCAGAAGAGCCATTTGACGAGCGCGCTTGATCGCAACCGTCAACATACGTTGGTATTTCGCTTTCGTGCCCGTCACACGGCGTGGCAAGATTTTGCCGCGCTCGCTGATGAACTTGCGAAGAAGATCCAACTCTTTGTAGTCGACGTGCGTGATTTTATTTACGGTGAAGTAGCAAACCTTCTTGCGCTTGTTGCGTCCGCCGCGGCGGAACTTGCGAGGCTCGCGTTGTTCGCGATCGCCGCCTGGGCGGCCACCTTGCGCTGGGCGCTCTTCACGTGCTTGTGGTTGTGCTTGTTGTTCGCTCATTTGTTCTCCGTCCTTTCCAGTTAAAATGGCAGATCATCGTCCGATATGTCTATCGGTCGCCCGTCATCGGCAAAGGGATCGCTAGTGTTGCCTCCGCTGCTGCGAGATCCGGCGCCGGCGTTGCTGCGATTGCCGCTGCTGCCGCCTCCGTATCCGCCTCCCGCGCTTGCAGCCGGAGCGCTGCCGTAAGCATCGTCTCTTCCTTGTCCTTGCCCGCCGCCTTCGCGGTTAGGCGATTCCAGGAATCGAACGTTGTCGGCGATCACTTCGGTCACGTAGACGCGTCGGCCTTCGTTATTCTCGTAGTTACGCACTTGAATCCTGCCTTCCACTGCGGCCAGACGGCCTTTGCGAAGGTAGTTGGCGCACGTCTCGGCAAGCTGTCTCCAAGTAACGACCGGAATAAAATCCGCTTCCCGTTCCTCCCGATTGCCGGAGAACGGACGGTCTACCGCCAGCGTAAACTGGGTTACGGCTACGCCTGCGGGCGTGTAGCGCAGTTCAGGATCCCTGGTAAGGCGTCCTATGAGAATGACTCGGTTCAGCATCGCGGTTTCCCTCCACTTGACATGGCATTGTAAGGCTTCGGCGGTTGTCCGCCCGGGTTGTGCGGTTTACGCGGTTTGTTCTCTGACGACCATGTGACGAATAACTTCGTCCGTAATCTTCAGAACGCGCTCAAGTTCCGCCACGACTTCCGACGTTCCCTTGAAATGAACCAACACATACGTCCCTTCGCGGTGCTTGTTGATCTCGTAAGCAAGACGACGTTTACCCATCAAGTCGTGCTTAGCGATCTCTCCGCCGTTCCCGATGATGCCCTGGAATTTCTCCGTGACAGCTTGAACGGTTTCTTGTTCCACGTCCGGACGGATGATGTACATCAACTCATAGTTGCGCATCTTCCGTTCACCTCCTTAAGGTCTTATGGCCCCCCACTTGGCATACCGACAGCTTGGCTATCGGCTGGGAAGCAAGGAGTATGCAATCTACAGCATACCTGAATACTTTATCACAACGAGTCGAATACCGCAAGGAATTTCGCGCTACACTAACCCATACGACAGGGGGTGAAGGCATGGGCGAGCAGACGCAGTTCGAACCCGGACAACGAGCTCCGAACGACGGAGAATACGTGGAAATCGGCGAGAACGCCTTTCATATGGGAGTCAACGATCCTCAGCATGTGCACCTGCGCAAGGGGGAGAAGTTTCCCGACACGAGCAACCATAACCGCAAGTGGAAAAAAGTAAAGCTTCAGCGGTAATTTGATCGGCGGATGAATACGGCGGAGACAAACGGGACATTCTATATTTCGGCGACGGTAAACGAGAGGTGTGGTTCCGTTGAACGATTTCGGGCAACAACCAGTTGAGGCGTTCCTGTCGGAGTAGGGAAAGCGAGGGGTTGTGCTAAAGACAGCTATCTGTAAGATGAAGTTGGAGGCATTTCCTGAAGCCCCGAAGGGCTGAGTTGAAATCAGCAACGTAGGTTACGAAACTCGAGCAACTCACTAAACGTCGCCCGAAGAACCCCTCACGGGGTTCTTCGTTATTTACGCAATATCGCCGGACTTGATCGCCAGATGAAGCAGCAGCTTCGTCTCCGGATCGTCCAGCCGAAGTCCCAGCTCGCTCTTGATCCGCTCCAGCCGGTAATTGATCGTGTTGTAGTGAACGAACATTCTCTCCGCCGTCTCTTTGGCGTTGCAGTTGCATTCGAAGTAATTGCGCAATGTGTTCAACAGCGAGCCCTGCTGCTTGCGATCCAGCTCCAGCAGCGGATGCAGGTACAGCCTCTGATACTCCTCCAACTCTTCCGTGCCGAGCAGCCGGTAGAGCAGCAGATATACGCCCAGTTCCCCGTAGCGAACCGTCTCCTCCTGCAAGCCGCACACCCTTCTGATTTCGGCGGCGCGTTTCGCGTCGCGGTAGCTTGCCGACACTTCGCTCTGCTTGCCGACTTCCTTGCCCACGCACAGGGAAGCGGATTTCTCCTGAAGCAGCGGCCGCAAGTAACTCCACACCTGCTCCGGATCGCTATCCTTAGCCAGCGGCGGCGCTCCGTTCGTGTCCGACCGCATCGTGAACAGGACGACCAGCTCCCCTTCGAGAACCGTCCATTTGGCCCCGGACTTGCGCGAATCGCTCTCCCAGTTCAATCGCTTTGCCAGCTCTTGCAGCCCTCTGACGTTCGATTTACGATCATGGAACGACACGACGCCCGCGACATAACGATCCTCTTCCGCCAGCGGCCAGCCGCACGCTTCGGCGCGCAGACGCAAGTCGTCCGTCGAGACGATTCGGCCCGCCAGCCAGTCCTGCAGGAACTGGTCGAAATACTTCGCCTCGATGTTTTTTCGCGCCAGCAGGTTACTGATCTCGAAGCCGAGCAGACGGCCCGCCCAGTTGATCGTCAGCGTGTCCACCGGCCCGTAATCGGCGGCGTATTCCAGAATCAACATCAAGTACGGGCGGACTTGTCCGTCCGGCACGGCCGCGACGTGTACGCGCACGCTGCGCTCTCCGATCTGAATCACGCTCGTCTCCATCGTCTGCTCGGTGCGGAACTTGGTCCACTCTTCCTCCCCGATCCGCTCGCACAGCGGCTCCGCGTCCGACGACGCCGCAATCCGGTTATGCGGATCAAGCAGAACGACCGGATTGCGAATCATCGTCTGCAGATGGTTCAAATACGCATGAAGCCCGTCCCCGTGCAGCAGCACGTGGGACAGGCGTTGAACGCGGCCTTGCAGCACGGTCAGATCCTTGGATTCCGAGACGAGCACCCGCTCCATCACTTCGCGGACGACGTCGGAGAACGTCGTGCTCGGCGGCAGCTCGATCAGCGGCAAGCCGTGCCGGTTCGCCGCTTCGACGGCCGACTTCGGCACCTCGTCGAAAAACCGCTTCGTCTTCACGCCCAGCGCGACGACGCCCTTGCTCGCCAACTGAGCGATCAGCGTCACCAGAATCTCCGGATCGTGCTTGAACGGATACCCCGTCGTCATCAACAGTTCTCCCGGCCGAACCCAATCGACGACGTCGGGCACCTCCATCACGTTGATCCGGCTGATCGGCCGATCCAGTCCCGTTCCCCCGCCGAGAAGAACGGCTTCCTTCAGCTGGGGAAGATCGAACAGCGCTCCGACCGTAAATCCTTCCTCCGTCATCGTTCCATTCACCGCCGTCTCCTCCTCCCGCTCTTGCGCAAGCATGCGTTCCTCTTATTGCGTCAGCGCTTCGACGATCTCGCCCGATAACGCCGTCCATCCGAAGATGCCGCCCTGCTGACGGATCATGCGGATCGCCGCCTCCTGATCGGCCGGATCGAACGCGGCCGTCGCGTCCTCCGGCACAAGACAGCGATAGCCTCGATCGTTCGCCTCCCGCACCGTCGTATGCACGCACACATGGGTCGTCACCCCGCATACGATCAGCCATTCGATTCCTTTGCCCGCCAGCAGGCTCTCCAGCTCCGTCCGATAGAACGCCCCTTTCCCGGGCTTGTCGATAACCGTCTCGCCCTCCAGAGGCGCCAGCTCGGGAACGATCGCATGGCCCGGCTCTCCCCGAACGAGCAGCCGCCCCATCGGGCCTTCATCGCCGATGCCCGCGCCCTGCGTGCGGCTGCGCTCCAGCTTCGACGGGGGACAATCGGACAGGTCCGGCAGATGCCCTTCCCGCGTATGCACGATCATCAGGCTCGCCTCTCTCGCCGCGCGAAGCAATTCCTGAATGGCCGGGATAATCGCGCGAGTCGGCGAAATGTCGTTGCCGAGCATCTCCCCGAACCCGCCCGGGGAACAGAAATCGTTCTGCATGTCGATCACGACCAGCGCCGTGCGGCCGGGGTCGAACTCGTATGCGTACGGCAGCGCCCTCTCCACCTTTTTCACCGCGCGATCCCTCCCTTCTACTGCCGCTCCAACGGAATCGGCACCTTCGTCGTCTCAAAAAACCGATTACCGGGAACCTCATCCTCGACCGGAAGGAAAATGCTGATCTGCTCCGTCGGAGCCGTATCGTCGTTCGCCACCGAATGAACGACTCCGGCCGGCACGTGGAACGTATCCCCCGCCTTGTAAGATTTCCACTCCCCGTTGCAGAGCAGACGAACTTTGCCTACCGTAATATGAATGATTTCCGCCACGTTATGGTAATGTGGGAGAACGGCGCCTCCGACGCCGATCTTCTCCCACAGCACTGAGCTTGCTCTTACGCCCAGGGCATCGGCCTCCGCGGCCGATACGATCTCCCGGTGATAGAGCTCGACGTGATCGGGCATCAGCCCCCATTCCATGCCGTCCGCCGTTCTCACCGTCGTCCGCTTCTCCGTCATCGGTCCGCCGCCTTCCCCGCGTAGCTGCGTGTCGGCTTCGGAAAGCCTTCGGACTTCCCGTCCTTAACGACGACCTCGTCCTCCCAAGGCAGCCGGTAGCGTCCGTTCACGAGATCCTCCATATACGTGTATGGGCAATCTCCCGCTCCTCCGTCCACCGCCACGTAGCCGCGATGGCCGAACTGATAGATATTGTTCTCCACGCCCCAGAGGCGGCGCGCTTCGCGCACGAGCGACGGACGAACCTCTCCGGCGACGATCTCGTCCGGACGCCCGCCCCCGACGACGAGCGGAACGCCGTCGAAGCCGACGATCATCGCCTCTCCCATCGAATCGAACGTGCCGTCGCTTCCGCACATGCACACCGACACGGTATACATCAGATTGCAGAACGCATTGGCCTGGTTCGTCACCTGCCATGCGTGGCGGATCGGAGCGGTGTATCCTGCCGTGCGGATCATGATGTCCGCGCCGAGATACGCGCATTCCCTCGCCATCTCCGGGAACATCCCGTCATGGCAAATAATAAGCGCCAGCCTGCTTCCATTCGGGCCGTCGCATACCGGAATGCCGAGATTGCCCGGCTCCCACGGCTCGACGGGAACCCAAGGGTGCAGCTTGCGATAGTTCAGCCGAATTTCGCCTTGATCGTCGATGATCAGCCCGGTATTGTACGGATAGCCGTCCGGATTCGCCTCCATGATCGAGAAGCAGCCCCAGATCCGGTTATCCCGGCAAGCCTTCTTGAACGCCTCGACCTCCGGCCCGTCGATCCGGCACATGAGCGCCGGATCGGTATTCATCGACAAGCCATGAAGCGAATATTCGGGAAAGACGACCAGATCCATCCCCCGCAGCCCATTGCGCGCCTTGGCCGTTAGGCCGACGATGCGGCCGACTTGCTCCCGAAGCTGCTCGGGGGTATCCACGACGGGCAGCTGCATCTGCACCAGTCCGATGACGACGCCGTCCGGACTTTTGTTTAATCCGCCCAATCCGCTCATTTGCCCGTCTCCTCTCTATAGAACCGTTACTTCGGAATGCTGCCGATGACGCCTTCGACCAGATAATCGGAGCCTTCGAGCTGTTCGACCGTCGGCGTCTCGCCTTCCGCGATGCGAACTCCGCCCGACTGATCCTTGACCGGTCCTGCGAACGGAAGCAGCGTTCCATCCAGCAGCGCCTTCTTCTGATCTTCCACGTATTGCACGACGTCGGCCGGTACGTTCGCGCCGAACGATCCCAATTGCACGACGTTGTCGGCAAGCGTGCCGCGGTATTTGCCGTCGAACTTGCTGCCTTTGAACTGACCGTCCTGCGCCGTCTTCACCATCTCGACGAACAGCTCGGGCCAATTCCACAGAGAGCCGGTAATCCAGCCGTTCGGAGCCAGAGAAGAAGCGTCCGCGTGGTAGCCTACCGTCATAACGCCGCGCCGTTCCGCCGTCTCGATCACCGTCTTCATGCAGTCCTGATGAAGGCTGAGCACGTCTACGCCGCCATCGATGAGCGAGTTCGCCGCATTCGCTTGTTGACCGGGATCGCACCAGCTTCCCGTGAAGACGACGGACGTCGTGGCGTCCGGATTGACGGAGCGAGCGCCGAGCGTGAACGCGTTGACGTTAAGCAGCACCTGCGGAATCGGGACGGAGACGATGTAGCCGAGCTTGCCGGTTTTGGACATTTTGCCCGCCGCTACGCCCGCCAGATAGACCGGCTCCCAGATCGTGCCGAAGTACGTGCCGACATTGGTGGACGTCTTCAGACCCCCTTGGTGGAAAAAGACCACGTCCGGGTGGCGCTTGGCCACGTTAAGCGCGGGTTCCAGATGTCCGTAGGAGGTCGGGAAAATGATTTTCGCGCCGTCCTTGATCATCTGCTCCATGACCCGCTCCGCCTCCGCCGTCTCCGGCACGTTCTCGGCGCGCAGCACCTTCAGATCCGGATAAGCCTCTTCCACGGCCACGCTGCCCAAGTAAGCCGCCTGATTGTAGCCGTAATCGTCCTTCGTGCCGACGAAGATAAACCCTACCGCGCTGCCTCCCGTTCCCATCGACGCATCCGCGCTTGCCGAGGGCGTCTCCGAGGAGCCGCCCGACGGGCTGCTCGAGGAATTGCTTCCCGGCTGGCTGCAGCCGGTAATCAGCATAATGAGCGCCAACGCTCCCAACAGGACACTGCTTGCTCTTCTTTTCATCTTCATACGGTTTCCCTCCACTTTGAGTTGATCTCTATGTTTGGCTTGCTCGTACTGCCCTGGATGGATGAATGCGGCTCTACCCGCTGCCCTCTCCGGCGAACACCTTGCCCAGCGCCTCCGGCGTTCGGCTCGATTTCCTGCGTTCCACGATCAGCAGCGCCAACAGCGTGAGCAGATAAGGCACCATGAACAGGAAGAATGGAGAAATGGCGTAGCCTTGCTGCTGCACCGTAAGCTGAAGCGCCTGCGCCGCCCCGAACAGATAAGCTCCCAGCATCGCCCTGGCCGGCTTCCACGAGGCGAATATGACGAGCGCTACGGCGACGACGCCTCTACCAGCGGTCATGTTTTCCACCCAGGCATGCGTATAGGCGATGGAGAGCTGCGCTCCGCCGATGCCTGCCAGGAATCCGCCCGCCAGCACCGCCAAGTAGCGAACCAGCTTCGGGTTGATCCCGCTGGCGAACAGCACTTCTTCCCGCTCCCCCGCCGTTCGGAGCATAATGCCGATCCGGGTCCGGAAAATGACGTACCAGAGCAGCGGAACGAGCAGGATCGACAGATAGGTCAGCGGATCGTGATTGAACAGAATCGGTCCAAGGAACGGAATGTCCGACAGCAGCGGAAGAGCCACCGGATTGAATCCGACGATCTGCTCGCTGACGAACCCCCGTCCGAAGAACGCCGTCACTCCCATGCCGAAGAACATGATCGTAAGACCGGTGGCCAGCTGATTGGCCCCGCAGCTTAGGACGAGGAAGGCGTGGATCGAAGCGATCAGGAGTCCGCACAGGCCTCCCGCCAGCGCGCCCAGCCACGGATTGCCGGTCCATACCGTGACCGCGAACCCGCCCAGCGCGCCTCCGAGCATCGAACCTTCCGTTCCGAGGTTGATGACCCCGGCTCTCTCGGACACCAGCTCCCCTTGGCTGGCCAGCATAACCGACGTTCCGGAACGGATCGCTCCGGTGAGAATGTCCGCCAGAATCATCGGCTCCACCTCCTGCCGCCGAGAATGAAGAACAAGACGAGCGCCATCAGAATGTTAACGGAAGAGGACGGAAGCCCCGAGCCGATCTCCAGCGTGTTGCCGGCGACGCTGATCATACCGAGCAGGAACGCCGTAACGATCAGTCTGAGCGGATGATTCCACGCCATCATCGCGGCGAGGAATCCGAGATAACCGAAGTTGGCCCCGGTCGAGGCGCGCAAGCGGCCTTCGATGCCGGCAATCTCGATCATGCCCGCGATGCCCGCCAGCATGCCGGCGGAGATCAGTACCCAGAAGTACATTTTGTTGATGTTGAATCCGGCCCTCTCCGCTGCCAGCCGATTGCTGCCGAGCACGCGGATGCGGAAGCCGAGCCTCGTCTTCGCCAGCACGAACCAGACGAGAGCCGCCAGCACGAGAGCGACGACGAATCCGATGTGCAGCCTCGTTCCGTTGACGATCGGAAGTCTCAGCGACGAGGAGATTTCCGGCGAGAACGGCCAGTTGAACGAATCGGGGTCCTTCAGCATGCCGTGAACGAAGAACCCTACGGTGAACGTGGCGACGTAATTCAGCAGTACGCTCGTAATCGTCTCGTTCAGCCGCCCTTTCACCTTCAGAACGGCGACCAGTCCGGCCCACACCGCTCCCCCGAGCGCCCCGGCGATCAGCATCAGCGGAATGCCGAGCAAGGCGGGCATGGCGTTCAAATAGAATACGGCAAACCAGGTGGCGAACAACGCCCCGATGGCGAGCTGGCCTTCCCCTCCGACGTTTACCAATCCGGCCTTGGCCGGAAGCGCCGCGGCAAGTCCGGTCAGCACGAACGGAGTCGCCTTCAGCAGCACTTCCCCGAAGCCGTATAGATCGCCGAACGCCGACTTGACCATCGAGACGTACAGGTCGACCGGATTCACTCCGTAACAGAGCAGGAAAATGCCGTACACAACGAACGGAGCGACAAAAATCATCGTCTGAACGCCCCGCTTCTTCCACCGCGCGAAGGAAGGCCATCTCCCCGCGGACAACGCGATCGTTCCGGTTTGTGTCTTCACGCGGATTCTCCTCTCAGCATGCGATAGCCAATCTGCGTCGCATCCGTATCTGCGGTCTTGTAAGGGCCGAGCAGTTGCTTGCCGCTAAGCACGACCAACTCGTCGGACAGCTTGAACAGTTCGTCCAGATCCTCGGAGAACAGCAGAATCGCCGTCCCCTGCTCCGCCAGCCCGATCAGCTGCTGCTGAATCGTGCGCGTCGTTCCGATGTCGAGCCCTCGGCTCGGATAACTGATGATCAGAATGTCCGGACTGCGGATAAGCGCCCGCGACAGCACCATTCGCTGCACGTTGCCTCCCGAGAGCGTATCCGCCCTTCGGCTTCCTTCCGCCAGAGAGAGCAACTTGGCTTCCTCGCTGCCTTCCAGCTGCTCCTTGATGGTTTTCCAGTCGATTCCCGGTCCCTTCGCTCTCATCGACATGCCGTCCAGCACCATATGCTCCAAAATACTGAAGCCCGGGATAACCGACTCCTTGATCGGGTCTTCGGAGACGAAGCTGACTCCCGCATCCATGAACGCCCTCGGCCCGCCCTTCATCTCCGTTCCGCCGATCGAGACTTTGCCCGAAGCCAGCTTCCTTAATCCGAACAGCACTTCCGCCAGCTCCCGTTGGCCGCTTCCGGAGATGCCTGCGACGCCGACGATGCGTCCCTTCGGCAGAGACAGCCGGACATCCGTCAGCACGGGTTCCCCGTGATCTCCGTGAATGAGGCCGTCCTCGATGCGCAGAGCTTCCTCCTCGTCCGCCGACAGGCTCGCAGGCTTCACGACCGGCTTTAGCGTCTTGTCTCCCATCATCGCGGAGATAAGCGTTTCTCCGTCCAAGCCGTCTTCTTTTGCCGCCGAATAGGTCATCTGTCCGCTTCTGAGCACGCTCACCCGGTCTGCAACGGCCAGCACCTCGTTGATCTTGTGCGTAATCAGCAGAATGCCGTAGCCGTCCTGGCGAAGCAGATCGAGCATATTCAGGAACGCTTCAACCTCTTGAGGGACGAGAACGCTGGTCGGCTCGTCGAAAATGATAATTCGCGTACCGGGGGCGAGCAGCACCTTCACGATCTCCAGACGCTGCCGCTGCCCGAGGTCGAGCTGCCACACCTGCGCGTCCGGCTCGACCTGCAATCCGTACTTGGCGGAGATGTCGACGATCCGCTCGCGCAGCTTCTTGCGATTGAACCGCCACCCCGTCTCGACCGCCAGCGCGATGTTGTCCAGCACCGTCAAAGCGGGAACGACCCTGAAGTCCTGGAACACCATTCCGATGCCTCTCGCCCTGGCTTTCGTAGGGGGATGGAGCTCGACCCGCTCTCCGTCCATCCATACCGCGCCTTCGTCCGGCTCGTATACGCCGTAGAGCATCTTCATCAGCGTGCTCTTGCCCGCGCCGTTCTCGCCCAGTATCGCGTGAACTTCCCCCGCTCGAACGATCAGGTCGATGTCCCTGTTGGCAACCAGCGAGCCGAATCGCTTGGTCAATCCTTCGGTCTTGAGGAGATAAGGAAACGTATCGTGGTCGACAGACATCTCATCTTCCTCCTTAATTTAATGTTAGTTTATATGACGTTTATAGGTGGATTTGATTTATGTTTCTGATTATAACGCAATTACGTGTTACATTCTTTATACTTTAAGAATAAAAATATAGGTAATTTATTGTTCGTTGATCATAAATATAACATATACATAACATTAAATTTACAATTTAATTGCGATTGGGCCTGCGAAAAAGGCTTCCCGCCAGATGAGCTCCCCCTCATTGAGGAAGACCCCGCTAACAGGAAGCCTGCACGATCCTTGAATCCTAATCTACTCTAATGCGCGCCAACCGCCGAAGGACGTAATGTCTTCCGCTCCCGCCGCGGCATATCCCTCGCACACGAAGCCAGGCACCTCTGTCCCGTCTTCAAGCTCGACTTTGCCGATGCCGAGCGGTCCCGGAATGTCGGAGACAAACGAGCCGAAGGACGCAAGGGGCATTTCCCATACTTCCAATTCGATCGCTCTCCCTTGTCCCTCCCGCTTAACCATCCCTGGCTTAGGAGGAACGGTCGGCAGTCGATAAAGCGCGTATTTGGGAGCGGTCCTCGCCTCCCGTACGAACTTGGCTCCCAACTGCAGCATTTGCTTTTCCAGCGGATATCCTCTCATATGCAGCCCGCATACGGCAACGAAAGTGTGATTGGCCGCAGCCGCCTTCTCCGGAAGCGCCGAATCGCTTGTCGCAGCCATGGCGGCGCCGATCGCCAAGCTCTCGCGCGAGGATAGAGCGAACAACGTGATTCCGAACGGAACGCCTTCCGCGGCTTCACCGAATGGAATGGCCGCTCCGCACAGATCCAGAAGATTGCAGTGATTGGTGTACAGCCCCATCTGCGTATTCGTCCGGACGGGATCGTTGCGAACCTGTTCCCTTGTCCATGTGCCTCCGGATGTCGGCATGACGAGCACCGCGTTGCTCAATAACCGATTCGACTCCAGCTTGATCGCTTGCAGGGCGTGCATCGCCTTGAACACGGAAGCTCCGTCGTAAGGGGATTCCGCAGACGGACGGAGAATTCCCGCCGTAACCGGCAGCACGCTGTCCGGATGCGCCTCGATGAAGCCTCCGAGACTGGCCCATCTCTCTTCTACGAAAGGTCCTCCATACAGTAAATCCGCCGCCTCCTGGAACAATCCCGTGTCCACGTATTCGATCGGCAATCCCAGACTCTCCAGCTTCTCTACCGCACGCTTCCAAGCCCTTCGGTATTCGTCTGCATAAGGGCCGAAAAAGCTTAGCTCGCCAGCGGGAAGCGCCAGCTTGGCCGGAAGCCCCGGCGCGAGCGGAGACAAGTCTCTGGACCACGGATCGGTCGGTTCCAGGCCTCTGAGAACGCGGTCGACCTCCAGTGCGTCTTCCAGGCTGTTCGCGAATACCGAGACGCAATCCAGGCTTGCACAAGCCGGCACGACGCCTTTGGTCGGCCATGCGCCAAGGCTGGGCTTATATCCGACCAGACCGTTGAGCGCCGCCGGCACCCGCCCCGAACCCGCCGTGTCGGTTCCCAACGAGATGGCCGCATGGCCCCTTGCGACAGCGACGGCCGAACCTGAGCTCGATCCCCCGCTGATCAGTTCCTCTCTGATCGCGTTACGGGTTTCCCCGTAAGGACTTCTTACGCCGACAAGCCCCGTGGCGAACTGGTCGAGGTTTGTTTTGCCTACGGGTATCGCTCCTGCGCGAATCAACCTGCCCACCACGACCGCATGCTCGCGGGGAACGTACTGGTAGTCGGGGCATCCCGCCGTCGTTGGAACGCCCGCAAGATCGATGTTGTCCTTGATTGCGAATGGGATGCCCCAGAGCGGAGCCTGTTCTGGATTCATCGCGGCCAATGCGTCCAAATAGGGCTGAATCCGCTCCATTCTCGGCGGGGTAATCCATACGTTCATTTCGCTGTCGCGCTCGGCAAGACGTATGATCTCCCGCACGACCTCCTCCGGCGTCGTTCTTTTCTCCCGATAGGCCACTCTTAAGCTCTCTATCGACAGCGTTTCTATCGTTTGTTTCATCTCTCATCCCTCCGCCATTCCTTGACGCCGGGTATCGCGCCGTCTATGCGGCTTCCCGGTCTCATTTTCCGACGAGTTTACCCAAAGCTTCAATCGTTCGGGTCGAATCGGATACGCTGCCGAAAACGCCTCCCTGCATCGTCACCATCTTCAAAGCCGCCAAGTGGTTGTCCGGATCGGTCGCACCGGTGCAGTCCTCCAAAATCAAACACTCGTATCCCCGGTCGTTCGCTTCGCGCATCGTCGTATGAACGCACACGTCGGTCGTAATGCCGGTCAGGATCAAATTCTGTATCCCTCTCGTCCGCAGGACCAGATCCAGATCGGTCGCGTAGAAGCTGCCTTTGCCGGGCTTGTCGATAATGACTTCCCCTTCCATCGGGGCGAGCTCTTCGATAATCTGCCAGCCCGGTTCCCCGCGTACCAGAATTCGCCCCGCCGGACCGGCCGATCCGATCTCCGCGCCGATCTGCTTGCTGCGCCACCTTTTGTTGGCCGGCAGATCGGACAGATCGGGACGATGCCCTTCCCTCGTATGGATGATCGTAAATCCCGGAATCGCGCGGGCAACCTCCAGCAGGCTGCGAATCGGGTCGATTGCGCGCCGCGTAAGGGACAGATCGTACCCCATTCGGTCAACGTAGCCGCCAGGGCCGCAGAAGTCGATCTGCATATCGATAATCAGAAGCGCGGTATTGTCCGGTCTGAGTTCCCCGTTGTAGGGGTAAGCGTAAGGATTGGCTTCGATGAACATGATCTCCACTCCCTTATGTTAGATATATGGCAGTCAATTTTTGATATTTGTTATATTATATAACACGAAAAAGACGGAGTCATTGTGTGACACCGCCAATGCATTTCGAATATTTTTGTGTTCGGAACATAAAGGACATGCCATCGTTCGTCGCTGTGCCGCATGCCGCTTCCGGAGGCTTACTCCGGAATGAATAAGTTAACCGATCCGGATGCAATTAGGCCGCCAATGTTCAAAACGCCAATCGTTTGGATGTGATTTATGCTTACCGCAAAAGTGGAATTGCCGGGAATGTCTACCTCAAACGGCGGCAAACCTCCGTATCGTGTAATCACGAGACGAACAGGGACATTACTGTTGTTGATCTGAACCGTTCCATTTGTTCCTAGCGGTTCGAACGATGAAAAGTAGCCTCGTCCGACTCCCGGATCTTGGTTGTAGGAAGCGCCCGTTACGAGTGCCATCGCTAATTCCCTCCCTTCACTGAAATATTTTCTGCCTGTTAGCCGGGAAATGAGATTTCCAAAAATCCGCTTGCTATGCCTCCTCCAAGATTCAAAATTCCGATTGTCTGAATGTTGCCTACAGCAAAGCTGTACTCGCTGGCCGCAGAAACATCCACTTCGACCGGCGGCAATCCAGCATAGCGAGTGACGACCAATCGAATCAGCTCTCCTGAAAAATTGATTGTCCGAATAAGACCACTCGTTCCTAGAGGTTCAACCGCCGAATAATAGCCTTGTCCGACTCCTGGGTCTTGATTGAAGCTGATAAATAGCGAGAACGCCATTCCCCTCACCTCCTTTTACTGTAGTAGATGAGAGAGACGCTTGGCGTGCGACAACTTGTACAACGGGGCATTCGATGGTTTATGGAGAGATACGATTAGAGAAAACGGAGTGTGCTCGCCTACGCAGCAGCACTAAAAAAAGCCTTCCATGCGATCATTCGCACAGAAGGCTATGGCGGAGAGGGTGGGATTCGCTCCGTCGCTGTTGTGCCCGTACTATTCGTACGCCACAACAAACCGCGACTATCACGCCGGGGCCTACGAACATGCCTTTTGGCATGTCCGCTTAACGGCCCGTTCGAATCCCACTCACCATAATAAAAAATCGATTCCTTCTCAGGAATCGACTGATTTTTTGATTATGGCGGAGAGGGTGGGATTCGAACCCACGCACGCCTTGCGACGCCTAGATGATTTCGAGTCAACCCCCTTGGACCACTTGGGTACCTCTCCGCAGCAAGAAAAAGCATATCATATTTTGTCCCGCCATGCAACTGGATTGTGTATCCAGCAGACAAGATCTGCAATCTACGTCTCCGTCTCTTCCGAAGGATCTCCTGCAGCGGAACGCAGCACCTTCTTCAAGCTCTTCTCGAACTTCGCTCGGGGCAGCAGAATGCTATGCTTGCATTTCACGCACTTGATCCGAATGTCCATGCCCATCCGAATGATCTCCATCTCGTTGGCGCCGCAGGGATGCGGCTTCTTCATCATGACGACGTCGCCGAGCTCGAAGCTTTTTCTTTCCATTCCGGTTCCCTCCCCGATTTCCTTGCTCCCGGCCATTCCGGCCGTCGCGATCAATCGATGACTGCCGCCTGTTTCGATTCGAGCGCCTTCTTTACTTCAGTGTTGATCAGGAGCATAACCTCTCCGGCGGTGTTTGGCCTGCATTTGGCCGTAATCCGAATCGTCATCTGACTCGGAGCGAGCGTTTGTATGCCCAACACCTCTGGAGACAAGGTCAAGTTCGTATCGTTGATCTGGTTCAGAACCTGTCTCATCATAGTCATCATCTCCTCGATCGTATAATCGGAAGAGACGGTAATGTCGACGACGGCAAGCTGCGGATTGACGGAGAAATTCGTCACCTGGTTAATCGAGCCGTTCGGAATAATGTGAACCTCGCCTGTCCAGCTGCGAATGCGCGTCGCGCGCAATCCGATCAGTTCGACCGTCCCCTTATACGAACCTGTCTGAATTTCATCCCCGACTGCAAATTGATCCTCGAAAATAATGAAAAAGCCGGTAATGATATCTTTGACCAAGCTCTGGGCGCCGAATCCGATCGCCAGACCGATAACTCCCGCGCCGGCAAGCAAAGGAGCGATCTGAATATGGAATTCTCCCAATATGAGAAGAATCGTTATAAAGTTGATGAGATAAGAGGCCGTGTTCTTCAGCAAACGCCCCAGCGTCTGTACGCGCCTCGTTCGAAGCTTCAGCCTCCTGGATTTCTTCTCGCTCGTCGCTTGGTCGATAATACGATTGAGAACAATGAGAGCAAGGCGGCTGACCACATAGATCAATACGACGCGCAGCAAGATCATTGATACGTCTTTCCACATTTCCGTATTCTGCACAAAGTCGTTCATTTCCCGAACAAACTGCTGCCATAGATTCTCTTGGGCCATTGTCTGCCCCGTTGCGAAGAAAGGATTCATCGTTCTATCTCCTTCTCTCAATGAATCTGTTCGTACCCGTCCGTCGTCCTCTCGAACAATCCTCGTATCTCTACGTTTTCCGAAGCGATGATCCGCTTCACTTCCGTCAGATCGGAGGCGGGAAAAGCAATGGATAACGCGCAGCCTGCCGTAATCTCCTTGGGCGTGGGACAAATATCGATTTCTATATCCGCGTATTCGAGCAGCATCTCGGCCCGCAACGCTTGCTGCGTGGAGTCGAATGCGATCAAGAGAGAGTTCATCATGCAAACCTCCTGCGTCCAAGTATAAATGCGTCTGTTCGTCCATATACTAGTAACATACTAGGGTAGGAGGCGAATCAGACGAATGAACGGCGCTTGGGAGAAACGCTCGAGCCCCGCACCGGAATCGGCGGCGCTCTCTTTAAAGATTCCTTTTAACGATCCAACCGTATTGCAAAGGTTGTCCCACCAGCTCGAGTATTACTTGGACGATCTGTCTCCCGATCGCCGGATCGTGATCGTCTGCGTCGGAACCGATCGCTCTACGGGAGACTCTCTGGGGCCTCTCGTCGGCACCGCGCTCGCTCGCGAATACAGTCCCTTGTTCGATCTGTACGGAACGCTTGATGAACCGGTTCATGCGATGAACCTTGGCGAGACGCTATTGAAAATTATGAGAAACTCGCGTCAGCCGTTCGTCATCGCCGTAGACGCCTGTCTTGGACAAGTTGCCAGCGTCGGATGCATTCAGATCGGCTCGGGTCCGGTCAGACCCGGAGCCGGAGTGAACAAGGAATTGCCGCCCGTCGGAGACATCCATATGACGGGGATCGTGAACGTCGGAGGTTTCATGGAATACTTCGTTCTCCAGAACACCAGATTAAATCTGGTCGTTAAGATGTCGGAGATCATCGCGCAAAGCCTATTGAACGCCGTGCGGAAAACCCGCGGCAATCCGGTCATTCCTTCTGCATGGCCAGACTGATCGCTGTCTTCTCTTCCGGCGTCAACATATATGCGGATTGCCCCTTATCGATCGGTTTGGCGTACAGGAAGGTCTGTTCGCGACCGTGAATTCCGGTAATGACGACGCCGTCCTGCGCTTCGTTAATAAAGGCCACCGAGAAGCTCAGATCGCTTCCCGAATCCGAGAATGCATTAAACCGATGGACGCCGATTCGTCCCTTCAGCGACGCGAGGCGTCTTTCGTGCTGTCCCATCGTCTGATCCTGATCGCTTTGCTTGCGTTCCAATTCGGACATTCTTCCATGAATGACGCCCATCACTTCTTCCATGTTGGATACGCCCGTATCCCCTATTAAACGGCTGTGCGCCTTCTTGAGTTTGCTCAGCTTGCTCGACAAAACGCCAAGCCAGACGAATGAGACCAACAACAGCGCTCCTGCGGCGCCGGCGACAATGACGGCGACTTGATCGTTCCAACCTTCCATTCGTGCTTATTCCCCCAACATGGCGTTAACCTCAGTTTCTTCTTCCCATTGTGCCGACGATTTCTCTGACGGCGTCAATCATGGATACGATATCCGATTTGTCCGTAAAATATCCGGGACTCGCGCGCACGGCTCCCGTCTCGTAAGTCCCTGCCGTCTCGTGACCGAGCGGCGTGCAGTGAAAGCCCGCTCTGACCGCGATGCCGAACTGACGATCGAGCAGGAACGCCATCTCCGACGGATCGATTCCTTCTATTGTAAAGGATACGATTGCAGTCCTCTCGACACCGATTTGCGGCCCCAGAATGCGAACTCCCTCAATCCCGAGCAGACCCTCCATCAGTTCAAAAGTCAGTTGTCTTTCCTTATCGTGAATGGCCTTCGTCGTTTCCCGCAGTACGAATTGCACGCCCTCCGAGAGTCCCGCGATTCCCGGCGTATTCTGCGTCCCGGCTTCATAGCGGTCGGGACGTACCGTAGGCTGCTCCGGAGCTTCCGACTTGCTCCCCGTTCCGCCGTGCATCAGCGGTTCCAGATCGAGGTCGGGATGAATGTACAGCCCTCCCGTCCCTTGCGGGCCTAACAAGCCCTTGTGTCCCGGGAAAGCCAGAAGATCGATCCCCATCGCCTCGACGTCGATAGACAGCACTCCGGCGCTCTGGGCGGCATCCACGAGAAACCTAGCGCCCCGCCTCCGTGCCAGCTCTCCGAGATCTGCGATCGGAGCGATCGATCCGAGAAGGTTCGAGCTGTGCGACGCGGCGATCAGCCTCGTCCTCGGCGTAATGGCCGCTTCCACGTCCTTCACGTTCAAGTTGCCCTGCTCGTCCGCCGCGATGAAGGTCGCTTCGATGCCGAACCTTCGCTTCATCGCCTCGATCGGACGTCTGACCGAATTATGCTCGAGCGACGTAGCAATTACGTGATCGCCCGGTTTAAGCAATCCCTGGATCGCCAAATTCAGCGCATGGGTCGTATTTAATGCAAAGGCGATGTCGTTCGGATTGCCGATCCCGAACAATCTGGCCAGCCGCTTGCGCGCGTCGAACAACACCCTGCTCGCTTTAACGGCCATCTCATGACTTCCTCTGCCCGGATTCGCCGCGTTCTCCCGCACGTTCCGTTCGATCGCTTCGACGACTCCTGGAGGCTTGGGCCAGCTTGTCGCCGCGTTGTCCAAGTAGATAATCGATTTCGGATCATTCATCGCATTCACCGTCCTTACACAACAATAGCACACCTTAGTTTAATCCTTCCGTAGGAAGATTACAACTTGGGTATGCTACTCTCGTCTCCCAACTATTAGGCCAGAGCCTTCAACAACTCCAGCAAGCGCTCCAAATCGTTTTTGCCGAAGTACGACAGCTCGATCCGACCTTTGTCTTTGTTCGGTTTGATTCGAACGGTCGTCTGGAACTTCTCGCGCAGCGTCTCTTCGATTCCTTCAATATAAGGATCGCGCTTCTTAACCTTTGTTTTCGGCTTCACGTTCGCTTTCTTGGAGTCGGCGTTCTGAACCGCCTCTTCCAGTTCGCGCACGCTCCATTCCGCCGTAACCGTCTGCTTCGCCAACTGGCGCTTCAGATTTTCGTCTTTAATTCCCGCAAGCGCCCTTGCATGACCCATGGACAATGTTCCACGTGAAACATAATCTTTGATTTCTTCGGGCAGCGAGAGCAACCGCAGGAAATTCGCGATATGGGAACGGGATTTACCCACCTTCAAGGACAATTCCTCTTGCGTCAGATTAAACTGATTCATGATCGCCTGGTACGCAACCGCAACCTCGATGGAGTTCAAATCCTCTCGCTGAACGTTCTCGATCAGCGCGATCTCCATCACCTGTTGATCGTTGTAAGCACGAACGACCGCCGGAATCGTCGCGTTGCCGAGCAGTTGGGAGGCTCTGAATCTTCTCTCCCCCGCGATAATCTCATAGCCTTTCAGCGCCTGCCGGATGACGATCGGCTGAATGACTCCATGCTCGCGGATCGATTCCGCCAAATCCTTGATCGCGTCTTCTTCGAACGTCTTGCGCGGCTGATACGGATTGGCCCTAAGCTGGGACAACGGAATTTCAACGATTTTATCGTCTTCCTTGATCGACAGAGAGGTAATTAACGCATCCAGCCCTTTACCTAGCCGCTTGCTCATAGGAGATCACTTCCTTTGCCAACTCGAGATACACTTCCGCGCCTTTGGACTTCGGATCGTAAGTAATGATCGATTGTCCGTGCGACGGCGCTTCGCTCAGTCTGACATTCCGGGGAATAACCGTTTGGTAGACCTTCTGTTGAAAGTACTTTTTGACCTCTTCAATCACTTGGATTCCGAGATTCGTGCGCGCATCGAACATCGTCAGCAAGACGCCCTCGATCTGAAGCGACGTATTCAGATGTTTCTGCACCAGACGAATCGAGTTGAGCAGCTGACTTAACCCCTCGAGGGCGTAATACTCGCATTGAATCGGAATCAATACGGAGTCCGCCGCGGTCAAGGAATTGATCGTCAGAATACCCAGCGACGGAGGACAATCGATCAGAATATAATCGAAGTCGCTTTTCACCATGGCCAGCGCCTTCTTAAGACGAATTTCCCGTGACATCGTCGGAACGAGCTCGATCTCCGCGCCGGCCAACTGAATCGTCGCCGGTATGATCTTCAGATCGGGAATGTCCGTATCGGCGATAGCCTGCTTCGGATGCACCTCGTTAATCAGCACATCGTAGATGCAATAGCTCACGTCGGCCTTATTGATTCCGATGCCGCTGGTCGTATTGCCCTGCGGATCGATATCCACGATCAACACTTTCTTTCCGAGAGAAGCCAGGCATGCGCCCAGATTCACCGAAGTCGTCGTCTTGCCAACCCCGCCCTTCTGATTGGCAATCGCAATTATTTTAGACAACCTGTTTCACCTCGATATTAATGACCGTCCAAACATAAACGGCATAGCCGCTTTACCTTTGTCGACACCGCAGATGGACTCAAATAAAAAGACGGATGCCCTTGTAATGCTCGCCGCTAATCCGTTCAAGCGCGAGCATTCCGCTATTCCGAACCGCATGCCTTCTCAACAAGAGAGATCGGATCGGAACGATCCGGACACGAAAGGCTTGCAGCCGCTCGTACCGAACCGGGAGCATGGGCATCCGCGTCGTACTAACGTTTAGGAATCCGGATGATGATTTCGTAATGATCCTCGCAATCCTTCTCGTCCGCTTTAATCGGAATCCCCGATCCGTTAACCATGTCTACGGATTGACGAATCGTATTTACGGCGAGTCGAACGTCTTTGGAGAAAGAGAAGCGCTTCGACCGCTTAGGCTTCGTCGCTTCCAAATAAAACGCCACACGGGTCTCGGTCTGCTTAACGTTCAAGTCTTTCTCGATAATTTCCTTCAGCAGCTTGTTCTGCGCCTCTTCATCCGGCAGAGACAGCAGCGCCCTGCCGTGACGTTCGGTAATTTTCCGTTCCAGCAATGCCTGGCGAACCGTCTCTCCCAACTGCAGCAGACGGATTTTGTTGGCGATCGTTGACTGGCTCTTGCCCAGCCGTTGAGCCAAGCTTTCCTGCGTCAGGTTATGAAGGTCGATCAGCTTCTGATAAGCGATCGCCTCTTCAAGAGACGTCAGCCCCTCGCGCTGCAAGTTTTCGATCAAGGCAACGGAAGCGGCTTGGGAATCGTTGATTTCCCGGACGATAGCCGGAATTGTATCCATGCCCAGCTTCGTAACCGCACGCCAGCGTCGTTCTCCGGCAATGATCTCGTGTTTTCCATCGCGTACCCGAACGACGATCGGCTGAATAACCCCATGCGTCTTGATCGTTTGGCACAGCTCATCGATCCGTTCGTCATCGAACACCGAACGAGGCTGATAAGGGCTTGGTACGATATCGTGAACGGATATTTGTTTGACTTCTTCTTGAGCGCTGCGGTCTGACAAACCCAGCAACCGTGAAAATTGCTCTTTCATTTCTCTCGGATCACCACATTAAGTAAGATAGGGCGGATGAGTCACGTGTCCTTAGCGACGAAAAAGCGCCGCCATTCACGCCTGACGGCACATCTGCGGCACATTGATCTGTTACCATAATCTATTCGCTATTCCAGCCCCATTTTCCTGCCTATGAAAAAACTTTCACGCCGCGCACGCTCGGCAAACCCTCATTCTATGTACATATCGCCGGCGCAGCGCTAACCGACCCTTATCTACTCTATAAGAATATCATGTGTACGGCATTCGAGTAAACGTAAAAATGTTCCACGTGAAACATTCCCCGTTCATTGTGCGGGCGATAATGTTTCACGTGGAACATTTAGTCCAGTTGTTTATGTTTTTAATAGAGGCGTCTTTAGCGGAATGCCGGCTTTGCGCGGATATGCCGGAGGTGTTGGCGACTTTTTCTCGCATACGATCAGATGTCTTTCCGCGCCTTCCGTAGGCAGCGTCAGACGCTTTACGTCAACGAGGCGGCCGGCTAGCTTGGATAAACTGAAGCGAGCTTCCTCCAGCTCTGTCGATATGTCCGTCCCCTTCATTGCAACGAATAGTCCGCCTGGACGAACGAATGGCAAACAAAATTCGTTCAATACGGCAAGACGGGCAACCGCGCGAGCCGTTACGATGTCGTAGCCGTCGCGATGCTCCTGCTTCCTGGCCGCATCCTCCGCTCTGGCGTGCAGGCAAGCTACTTGCGTTAAATGAAGCTGGGCAGTCACTTCCTCCAAAAACTTAATCCGCTTGGCCAACGCGTCGACAATCGTCACCCTCAGATGAGGGAATGCGATCGCCAGCGGAATGGATGGAAATCCGGCGCCCGAACCGATATCCGCCAGCGATCCCTGTTTGCCGAACGATACCGCCCCGGCCAACGTCAACGAGTCGTAGAAGTGCTTCTCATACACCGCTTCCCGCTCGGTAATTCCCGTTAAATTCATTTTTTCGTTCCACTCGACAAGCAAACGATAATAAACTTCGAATTGTTCCAGCTGCCGATCCGTCAATTCGATGCCGAGCGGGTGAAGCCGGTCTGCGAACAACTGCTGTACGTCGTCCCTCATGAACCGTGCGCAGCCGCCGTGACGCGATTGTAATGTTCGAGATGAACGAGCAGAATCGACAGGTCTGCAGGAGTTACGCCCGAGATTCGCGAAGCTTGACCGAGCGATAGCGGACGAATCTTGCCCAACTTCTGTTTCGCTTCGGTCGCAAGTCCATGAATCGAATCGTAATCGATATTATCCGGAATGCGTTTTTTCTCCATTTTCTCCATTCGTTCGACTTGCAACTGCTGCTTCTCGATATAGCCGGTATACTTCACCTGAATTTCCACTTGTTCCTTCACGTCTTCCGGCAATTCGAACGACGGCGGAGCAAGCTTCTCCAGATGCGCATAGGTTACCTCCGGACGACGCAGCAGCGTCAGACCGTCAACGGAGTTGTTGATCGGCGCGGAACCGACTTCGGCCAGCATGGCTTGCACCGCTTCGTCGGGGCGGAACTTCGTTTCCTTCAGACGGACAATCTCCGCTTCCACCCGCTCCTTCTTCTCCAGAAACTTCGCGTAGCGTTGTTCCGAGATCAACCCGATCTCGCGTCCAAGCGGAGTGAGCCGCAGGTCGGCGTTGTCGTGGCGAAGCAGCAAGCGATATTCCGCACGGGACGTAAGCAGACGATACGGTTCATTCGTCCCCTTCGTGACGAGATCGTCGATCATAACGCCGATATAGCCCTTCGAGCGATCAATGATGACCGGGTCGGCGCCCTGAACTTTGCGAGCGGCATTAATGCCCGCCATAATCCCTTGACCTGCCGCTTCCTCGTAGCCTGACGTTCCGTTAATCTGGCCGGCCGTGAACAGCCCTTGCACGATTTTCGTTTCAAGCGACGGCCACAGCTGAGTCGGAATGACCGCGTCATACTCGATCGCGTAGCCGGTTCTCATCATTTCGACTTTCTCCAAGCCCGGAATCGAGCGCAGGATGCGCAGTTGAACGTCCTCCGGCATGCTCGTCGACAATCCTTGAACGTAGTATTCCTTCGTGTTGCGACCTTCCGGCTCCAGGAAAATCTGATGCTTCGGCTTGTCGGCGAAACGAACGATCTTATCTTCGATTGACGGGCAGTAACGCGGCCCCGTACCTTCGATCAATCCCGAGAACATCGGCGCGCGATGCAGATTGTCGTTGATGATCTGATGCGTTTCCTCCGACGTATAGGTCAGCCAGCACGGGAGCTGCTGATCGGCGTGCGCCATATATTCCGTCTCGTAAGAAAAATATTTCGGCTTGCTGTCGCCAGGCTGAATCTCGGTTTTGTCGAAGTCGATCGAATCCTTGTGCACCCTTGGAGGCGTACCCGTCTTGAATCTTGCCAATTGGAGTCCGAGATTCTTCAGCGACTCGGACAGCTTCACCGCAGGCTGCTGATTGTTCGGTCCGCTCTCGTACATCAATTCCCCAAGAATGACTTTGCCGCGCAAATACGTTCCGGTCGTCAGCACGACGGCTTTCGCTCCGTATTGGGCGCCCGTCTTCGTAATGACTCCTTTGCACACGCCGTCTTCCACGATCAGATCCTCCGCCAAACCCTGACGCAAGGTCAAGTTCGGCTGATTCTCGATCGTCTCCTTCATCATGTGCTGGTACAGGAATTTGTCGGCTTGCGCCCTGAGCGCATGAACCGCCGGGCCTTTCCCCGTATTGAGCATTCTCATCTGAATAAAGGTCTTATCGATATTTCGTCCCATCTCTCCGCCCAGCGCGTCGATCTCGCGCACGACGTGGCCTTTCGCCGGCCCGCCCACGGAAGGATTACACGGCATGAAAGCGACCATATCCAGATTGATCGTCAGCAGCAGCGTCTCGCTGCCCATCCGAGCCGCGGCCAATGCGGCTTCGCAGCCCGCATGTCCCGCACCGATGACGATAACATCATAATCTCCGGCATGATAAGTCATATCCAACCCTCCTTGCTTTCCTTAGCATATGTTATTTTCCTAAACAAAATTGGGAGAAAATTTGGTCCAGCAACGAATCTCCGGCCGCATCCCCGAGAATCTGTCCAAGCGATTCCCATGAGGCGGTAATATCGATCTGGATCAGATCGATCGGTACGCCTTCGTACGTCGCTTGAATCGCATCCTCCAGCGATTGTCGGGTCTGATGGAGCAGTGCGATATGTCTGGCGTTGCTCACATACGTAATATCGCCCGACTCGACGGCCCCGCTGAAAAATAACCCCGATACCGCCTTCTCCAACTGCTCGATTCCTTGCCCTTCCTTCGCGGACAAGTATACGATGCGCTCGGACGGATAATCGCGCTCAATCTCTTCCATCTCCAGTTGCGCGGGAAGATCGATCTTGTTCACGACCACAATCGTCGAGCGATCTTTAAGCTGCTGCAGCAGCTTCCGTTCGTCGTCATGCAGCTCTTCGTGCCTGTTCAGCACCAGCAAGATCAAATCCGCATCGTTCAGAGCGTCATGCGATCGTTCGACGCCGATCTGTTCGACGAGATCCTCGGTCTCGCGAATGCCCGCCGTATCGAGCAGCCTCAACGGTATCCCCGACAGCGACACCGTCTCTTCCACGATATCCCGGGTCGTGCCCGGAATGTCCGTGACGATCGCTTTGTTTTCCCGGGCCAACGCGTTCAGCAGCGAAGACTTGCCCGCATTCGGACGGCCGACAATCGCCGTCACGATCCCTTCGCGCAAAATTTTTCCTTCATTAGATCGCTGCAGCAGCTCGTTCACTTCGGCCAGCACGGAGCGACAATTCGAACGAATCAGCTCTGCGGTAACGTCTTCCACATCGTGCTCCGGATAATCGATGTTCACTTCGACGTGCGCAATCAGCTCAATCAACTGCTGACGCAGCGGAACGATCTTCTTCGACACCGAACCTTCCGCCTGTCTTCTTGCCACCTGAAAGGCGCGATCCGATTTGGAACGAATCAGGTCGATAACCGCTTCCGCCTGCGCCAAGTCGATTCTTCCGTTCAAGAATGCGCGCTTGGTGAACTCGCCGGGTTCCGCCAATCTAACCCCGTGCCTCAGCACCAGCTCCAGCACGGATTTCACAGCGACGATACCGCCGTGCGTGCTGATCTCCACGACATCTTCCGCCGTGAAGGAGCGCGGGCCTTTCATGATCGTTACCAATACTTCATCTATGCGTCTATCGGACTGCGGATCCACGATCCAGCCGTATTGAACGGTATGCGTATCGGCTTCGCGCAAGTCCTGCTTCGACTTGAACAGCTTAGCCACCGTCTCGACAGCCTCCGGTCCGCTTACCCTGACGACGGCAATGCTGCCCTCTCCGAGCGCCGTCGCGATCGCGGCAACCGTATCCTCATTCATGCCAATCCCTCTTTCCGTTAAAAAACGCAATGACCCCCCAACGTTGCGGAAGCCATTGCGCGGACGCCAGCTATTGCTTTAATGCGATCACGATGCGACGATTCGGTTCGTCTCCTTGACTGTAAGTCTTGACGTTCGGATTCGATTGCAATCGTGAGTGGATAATTTTACGCTCTTGCGAAGTCATCGGTTCAAGCACGACTTCTTTGCGCGTTCGGACGACCTTCATCGCCATTCGCTCGGACAGAGCCTCCAACGTCTGGCGGCGACGCTCGCGAAATTGCTCGGCATCGAGCACGATGCGAAGATGACGGTCCGAGTGGCGATTAGCCACGATGTTCGTCAAGTATTGAAGAGAATCCAAAGTTTGTCCACGACGACCGATCAGAATGCCCAAGTCCGAACCCGTAATGTTAATCCGTACTGCATCATTCTCATCTACACGTTCAACGGAAACGGTCAGTTCCATCGCTCCCGATACTTCGCGGAGAAAAGCAATAGCTTCCTCCACGCCGTCCGGCAGCAACTCCAACTCCACTTTCGCCTCTTTGGCTCCGATGAGCCCGAACAGCCCTTTGCTCGGCTGCTCCAATACTTTGACATTCACCCGGTCTTCCTTCACGCCCAATTGGGCCAGACCGCTGCGAACCGCATCTTCTATCGTTTTCCCAGATGCCAGGAGCTTTTTCATTTTGCGCGCGCCTCCTTACCTTTACCTTTGCCTTTCTTTGGTGTTGGTTCGGGAGCTGGTTCTTCTTTTTTCTTAGGCTTGCCGTACATGAAATAGTTTTGAACGATCGTGTAGATGTTGCTGTAAATCCAGTACAGCGGCAGCGCAACCGGGAAGTTGATCGCCATGACGAAGATCAGAACCGGGAAGATGTACATAAGCCCCTTCATCGGTCCGGCCATCGTCTGCTGTTGGGACATCATCACCGATTGAATCAACGTTGTGATCGCGGCGATCGTCGGGATAATGTAGTAATACCATTCTCCTTGGCTTGGCGACGTTCCGAGCTGGAATCCGATGAACGAGTGACTGCTTATTTCGACATTCTGATAAATCGAGTTGTAAAGCGCGATAAAGATCGGCATCTGCACGATGAGCGGTAAACATCCGGCGAGCGGATTGACCTGATTGGTCTGATACAGCTTCATCATCTCTTCTTGCTGCTTGCGCGGATCTTCCTTGAACTTCTCGCGGATCTTCTGCATCTCCGGCTGGAGGGCTTGCATGGCTTTCGTGTTCTTATACTGTTTTATCATTAGAGGAAGGATGATCGTCCTTACTATAATGGTAAGCAATAAAATCGAAAGTCCGTATTCGCCGCCGAACCAATCCGCGAACGTGTCGAGCATCAGCGAGAACCAGTACACGACATTCCTTGTCCACCAAGAGCCGCTGTCGGCCATTTGCTCAGTAGTAATTGCCTGTGTCGCAGGCGCACAGCCCGCGAGCAGCGTCATCAGCGCGATTGCGCCGAGAACGATCCACCATTTGCGATTTCGCAACAAAACTGAAAACTCCCCTCTTCATCGCCGGCATGCCGTAAAATGTTCAACTATGCTGAATCCGATAACAGCCAGTCCCAGCAAAAACGCCTTCGGCGTCCTTTGGACGGAGAATCATGGCCGAAACTATTCAGTTCCACTATACCATATTAAAGAAGACAAAGAAAAGCTGAGGCTTGCCCGCGTCCCCCGCTTTTATTTGCCTTTGCCTTCATTAGATTTATTCCCGCGCTTCCCTTGCGAATACGGCTGCCTGCCCCCGCCGCTGAACGGCTTGGCCCCCTTGAGCAGCCCCGCCTTCCGCAGCACGTGGAGAATGCTTCCTTCCATCTCCTTGTAAGCCATGGACAGCGCCGGCTTGCGTACGATCAGCACGAGATCGATATCCTCCTGCAGCTTGGCCGCATTCAGACGAACGATCTCCTTAACCATCCTTCTCAGCCGGTTGCGCACGACCGCTCCGCCCAGCTTGCTGCTCGCGGATACGCCCATTCGGAAAGTTCCCGTCGGAGTTCGCTTGCGCCAGTACACGACGAACTGCGAATTGGCGAATGATTTCCCGTACCGATATACCGTATTGAAATCTTCCCGTTTCCGCAGCCGCAGCTTCCTATGCATAATTTACCGCTCCATCTGCTGCAAATGTAGAAAAAAAGACCACCTCGAGTGGTCTTTCATTAACTATGCCGTCAATACTTTGCGACCTTTTTGGCGACGAGCTTTCAGAACCTTGCGGCCGTTCTTGGTGCTCATGCGGCTGCGGAACCCGTGCACTTTTTTGCGCTTGCTTACATTCGGCTTAAATGTAGGACCCATGGATCAAACCCCCTTACCTAAAAACTCACGTCCATCTATTAAACCACGGCCAACCTAAAATGTCAACGAATGTCCAATTTCCTTCTATTGCCTCGCGAACATGGGAGCTTTTCGTTCGTACCGAGAAGCGCGGCATAATCGTTTAGGATCATGATATGATAATTAAAAGTCGGCCTAAGGAGGCCCGGGATGGAAACGAAAATTTTAGTCGTTGAAGATGAAGAAAAAATATCTAGGCTGCTGGAAATCGAACTGGAGATCGAGGGCTACCGGGTATCCAGATACGGCAACGGCATCGATGCCCTGGAAGCTTATCGCGGAGAAAAGTGGGATCTCGTCCTGCTCGATATCATGCTTCCAGGCATGAGCGGAATCGAGCTGCTTCGGCGGATTCGCGCCCAGGATGCGCAAACCCCGGTCATTCTTCTGACCGCCAAAGGCTCCGTCGAAGACAAAGTGTCCGGACTGGATTACGGAGCGAACGATTACGTCACCAAGCCGTTTCAGATCGAAGAGCTGCTGGCCCGCATTCGCGCATCGCTCAGACAGCGTCCCGCCCAGGCTTCCGCAGATTCGCCGGAGAGCGATTGGCTGACGGCTTCGGATCTTAAGCTCAACGAGAAAACAAGGGAAGTGTTGCGCGGCGGCGATCCGATCGAGCTGACGCCGCGCGAATTCGATCTGCTCGTCTTTCTGCTCAGAAACAAGCGCCAGGTGCTCAGCCGCGAGCAGATTCTGGAAGCGGTATGGGGCTTCGACTATTACGGAGAGACGAACGTGGTCGACGTCTACATCCGATATGTCCGGAAGAAGATCGATCACGGCCGGGAGCCCGAATTGATCCGCACCGTTCGGGGCGTCGGCTACGCGCTCAAGGATACGCCATGAGACTGAAGAACAGAATTCACCTCTACTCTTCCCTGGTGTTCGCCGTCCTGCTCATTCTGATGAACGTGAGCATCTACTTTCTGTTCGACCGGATGTCGCTAAGCAGCGAGATCGGCAAGGCCGAGACGGAAGCGACGGCGATCGCCGAAGGCATCCGGCTGAACGCCGACAACATACCCGTCCGCGATCTGCTGCGGGCCTACGTGCCGGCCGACGGCATGCTCAGAATCGCAACTCCGGACGGTCGGGCTGACTATCCTCCCGTCACCTCTCCGTCCCAATCGGAGCTGAGCAAGCGGGAAGCCATCTATAGTCCGGTGAAAATGAAACAGGTTATCGAATACGCGGGGGAAAAGTACGCCTTAATCTCCCTTCCGGTCATCTGGAGCGATGGCTCGGTCGTCAACGTCCAGCTTATCCTCAGTTTGCGGGAGACGACGGACAACATGCGCGTGCTGCGCATCGTGCTCATCGCCGTGACCGCGCTTGCGCTCATTCCCGTCGTCGTGTCTGGAAGATTGCTCGGCAAGCTGATCACTCAGCCGGTCGCGAACATGACGAACACGATGAAGGAAATTCGAGAGAGCGGACGGTTTAAAAGGCTCGAGCTAAGCGACGACGCCCAAGACGAGCTGGCAGAGATGGGACGGACGTTTAACCGGATGATCGAACTGCTGGAGAGCAACTTCGAGAAGCAGGAACAATTCGCCTCCAATGCTTCCCACGAACTGAAAACGCCTCTCACCGTCATAGAGAGCTATGCGAATCTGCTGAAGCGCAAAGGCTTGGAGCGTCCGGACTTGTTCGCCGAATCCGTCGAAGCGATCCATTCGGAAGCGATCCGCATGAGAGAGATGACGGAGCAACTGCTCCTGCTCGCCGGAAGCCGGAGTCATTGGAACGTGAATCCGGAGGCGCTGGAGCTCGGGGAGCTGGCGGTCGATGCAGCCGACGCTTTCCGCAAAGCGTACCGCCGCGACGTTCACGTGGAAGCCGAAGCTCCCGTCAGCGTTGTATGCGACAAGAGCCTGCTTCGGCAGCTTCTCTTCATCTTTATGGACAACGCCCGGAAGTATAGCGAGGAGCCGATTGCGGTCATGACGGGCGCTGACGTCGGAACGGCATGGATTCGCATTGCCGACCGGGGCGTCGGCATTTCGAAGGACGAGCTGCCGAAAGTGTTCGACCGATTCTACCGCGTCGATCAAGCGAGAAGCCGGCAAAGCGGCGGATTCGGCCTCGGCTTGTCGCTGGCAAAGGAAATCGCCGAAGCAATCGGGGCAAGCGTCGAACTGGACAGCTTGGAGGGGGCAGGCACGACGGCGACGATTCGGCTCCCGGCTGCCGAATGAATGCTGCGCGATCCCGGCCGCGGATTTTCCTCAGGCTCTCATCGTTTTCTCATCTGCCTGTCGTATGATTGGGGTGACTTAACGGAGGTGGCGCAAACCATGAACCAAAGAACGCTCCGGCTTGCCGGTTATATCGTCGTGCTGGCTGCCGGAATCGGCATCGTCGCCGCGCTGTGGAAGCCGTGGGCCGGGCAGCAGGAGACGATCTCCCGCGAAGCGCTGCAAGAAGCGGTGCTGTCCCGTTATCCCGGCACGGTCAAAGATCTTGTCAAAGCCGACGACCAGTACGTCATGCTGCTGGAGACGGACCAAGGGCTCTACCAGGTCAAAGCCGACGCCGGCAGCGGCGAAATCGTTTATTTGGAGAGAATCGGCGGCTCCGGGAACGTACCCGAGCCCTCTCCGACTCCGTCGCCAACTCCAGAACCGTCGGTGTCCCCCTCTCCTTCCCCTTCGCCGACGCCATCTTTTCCAACCGCCTCCCCCGACGGGGGCGACAGCAAGACGCCCGTATTTATCGGAGCCGAGCGGGCCAGAAAAATCGCCGCCGCACATGTGCGGGGAACGGCCGAAGACGTCGAGCTTAAAGGAGCTGCCGCGGGGAACGCTTATTATCTCGTCGAGGTCGACGTCGAAGGCGGACGGGATGCCGACGTGCAGGTGAACGCCGTATCCGGGGCGATCATGTCGGTAATCTGGGACGACGAGGACGACAAGGGAAGCGACGACGATTCGTAGTCGCTTCCCCTTTCTTTTTATTTCGTTCTCATCGTTTTCTAATGTTCTTATCCCGTTCCTCTCATCTTCATGGCTTACTCTATACGTGTTGGATACGTACAGAGAGGAGAATGAGCATGAAGAAAAGCAATACGAAAAAGATCGTTCTGTCTGCCGCGCTCTTGTCCGTCGTCGCGATCGGCGCGGGCGCCGCAACGACCGGATTCGCGGCGGTCAGCGCCGACGGACGGATCGGAGCCGACAAAGCGAAGCAATTGGCGGCGCAAGCTGCGGGAGGTCAAGCGTACAGCGCCGAGCTGGAAAAAGAGCGCGGAATCGTTTATTACGATGTGGACGTTCGGAAGGATCGCAAGGAATACGATTACGATGTGCATATCGATGCCTACACAGGCAAAACCTTAAAAATGGAACGGGACGACCGCGATGACAACGATTGGGACGACGACCGCCGAATTTCCGGCGGAACTCCTTCCGCTTCCCCATCCGCATCAGCCTCTCCATCCATTTCACCTTCCCCTTCCGCAGGCAAACCAGACATTAGCCGCGAGCAAGCGGCCCGAATCGCTGCGGAACGCGTCGACGGCACCGTCATCAGATCGAAGCTGGATAAAGACGACGGCGTCCTTCACTACGAGATCGAGCTAAAAACGAAGCGCGGAGAAGCCGAGGTCGACGTCCATGCCCATACCGGCAAAATCTTGTCTGTGGATTACGACGATGATGATGACTACGACGACGATGACGATGATCTCTACGATGACTGACCCCTGACTTTCGTCGCTAAGACGCCCTTGAACAGCACACGGAGAAGCCGACAGGCTTGCGTGGATGTTCAAGGGCGTTTTCACGATTCGAAAAACCAAAAATCCGGTTGTGGATACCCCATTTTCCCCCTTAAAACTTATGCACATGTGCACAATCCAGAGGAAAGAAACGAACTTTACACAACCTTGTCGGATCGTCTCACATTTTATCAACAATATCTTGTGCTGTGCACAGTTTTCATCCACAAGTTATTGAAATTGTGGATAACAGGGGGAATTTCGTTGAATTTATAGGCTTTGTCTGCTATGATTAGTCATGTCTTTACCCGTGGATTCGGAAAATTTACCCTCGAATTACTAACACCCTGTGCATAACTTTGTGAACAAATCCCCACATCCGTGGATAACCCTCTTAATAATTCAGGGAATAATGTGGATAACTGGTCGAAAAGCGTTCGACTACACGTTCTCCGCTTATTTTTTGTCCTTGCGAGGAGTTAAAGGAGAGAATTTGTCGTGGACAACCCCAACAACGAAATCTGGCAGCAGGTGTTGTCGGTCATCCAAACGAAGCTCAGCAAGCCCAGCTTCGATACTTGGTTCAAGTCGACGAAGGCCGCTTTCATCAGCGACAGCGTCGTTCTCGTGACCGCGCCGACGACCTTTGCCGTGGAGTGGTTGGAAACGCGTTATACGAAGCTTGTCTCTTCAACGATCTCCGACTATATCGGCAGACCGGTCGAAGTCAAGTTTTCCATTGAAGAAGTCCGACCGGTCGAGCCCGCCGAACCGGCGCCGCAAATTTCGGTGACGCGCGAGCCCGCGCTCGAAGAGCCGATGATGCACATGCTCAATCCGAAATATACGTTCGATACGTTCGTTATCGGAGCCGCCAACCGCTTTGCGCACGCCGCCTCGCTGGCCGTCGCGGAGCTGCCGGCCAAATCGTACAACCCTTTTTTCATGTACGGAGGCGTCGGACTCGGCAAAACCCATCTTATGCATGCGATCGGCCATTATATATTGGAACATAACCCTCATATGAAGGTTTTGTATCTATCCTCCGAGAAATTCACGAACGAGTTCATCAACGCGATTCGCGACAACCGGGGCGAGAGCTTCCGCAACAAATATCGCAACATCGACGTGCTGCTCATCGACGATATCCAGTTTCTTGCCGGCAAGGAAGGAACGCAGGAGGAGTTTTTCCACACCTTTAACGCGCTTCACGAGGAGCATAAGCAGATCGTCATCTCGAGCGACCGCCCGCCCAAGGAGATTCCGACGCTCGAAGAACGGCTTCGTTCCAGGTTCGAATGGGGATTGATCACCGACATTCAGCCGCCCGACCTGGAGACGCGGATCGCGATTCTCCGCAAGAAAGCGAAGGCGGAAAACCTCGATATCCCGAACGAAGCGATGATGTACATCGCCAACATGATCGATTCCAACATCCGCGAGCTGGAAGGCGCTCTGATCCGCATCGTCGCCTATTCCTCGCTCACGAATCAGGACATCTCCGCCCACCTGGCGGCCGAAGCGCTGAAGGACATTTTGCCGACGGGCCGCAACCGGCTCATCACGATGCAGGATATTCAGCAGCGGGTCGGCGACTACTACGGGCTTAAGCTGGAGGATTTCAAGGCGCGCAAACGGACGAAAGCCGTTGCCTTCCCGCGGCAGATCGCCATGTACCTGTCCCGCGAGCTGACCGACTACTCGCTTCCGAAGATCGGGGACGCGTTCGGGGGCCGGGACCATACGACCGTCATTCACGCCCACGAGAAGATTTCGCAGCTGATCAAGGTCGACCAGGACTTGTACAAAATTATCAACAGCTTGACCGAGAAAATTAAAAATTTGACCTGACGAATCCGTTCAACGCCTATGCACAACAAATCCACATGTGGATAGGCGTTGTTTTCGAGCTTTTTCGCGCTTATCCACATATTCAGTGTGCCTACTACGACTTTAATATTTAAAACATGCTACAATATACAAAACCGACGAGGTGGATCCATGAAATTCACGATATTGCGCAACGAATTGAACGAAGCGATTCAACACGTATCCAAAGCCGTTGCGTCCAGAGCGACCATTCCGATTCTGAGCGGCATTAAGATAGACGCCGGCTTCTCCGGCATTACGTTGACCGCAAGCGATACGGATATTTCCATCCAAAGCTTCATTCCGCTGGAAACGGCAGAGAAAACGATCGCAACCGTCGTTAAAACGGGAAGCGTTGTCCTCACTGCCAAATTTTTCGTGGAAATCGTCAAGAAGCTTCCTCATGAAGAAGTTCACATCGAAGTCGGCGAACGTTTCCAGACGATGATTACGTCCGGAGCGACGGAAATTCAGCTTGTCGGCCTTGATCCCGAAGAATTCCCGGTGCTTCCTTCCCTGATGGAAGAACAAGTCGTATCGATTCCCGGCGATCTGCTGCGCGATATGATTCGTCAGACGGTGTTCGCAGTAACGACGAACGAATCGACTCCGATTTTGACAGGCGTTCTCTGGAACTTGCACGGCGGCCTCTACAAATTCGTCGCGACAGACCGTCACCGGCTGGCCAGCCGTCAAGCGAACGTGGATTCGGGAGACGTGCGTTTCTCCAACATCGTCATCTCCGGCAAAACGTTGAACGAGCTTTCCAAAATCGTGCCGGATCAGAACGTCATGGTCGACATCGTCGTCGCCGAGAACCAAGTGTTGTTCAAATTGGGCAACGTTCTGTTCTATTCGAGAATGCTCGACGGAACTTATCCCGATACTTCCAAGATTATTCCGCAAAACTTCAAAACAGAACTCGTCCTGAACACGAAGCAGCTCAGCGATTCGATCGACCGTGCGTACCTGCTCTCCAGAGAGGAGAAAACGAACATCGTCCGCCTCGTCACGACGGATAACGGCGGAATCGAAATTTCGTCCAGCTCTTCCGAGCTCGGGAAAGTAACGGAACAATTAAGCGTCAGCGAGATGCGCGGGGAACCGCTCAAAATCGCTTTCAACTCCAAATATATGCTCGACGTTCTCAAGGTCATCGACAGCGAAGAGCTGTTCATCGGCTTTAACGGCTCGATGAGCCCGATCATTATCCGGCCAAGTGATCACGAGAACAGCCTGCACCTCATCCTCCCTTACCGGACGACGAATTGAGGCGAAACGGATGAAAAGCATCGGAATATCGACCGAATACATTACGCTCGGACAATTTCTCAAGCTGGCGGATTGCATCGGAACCGGCGGAGAAGTGAAATTTTTTCTGCAGGAAAAGCGCGTTCTCGTGAACGGGGAGCCCGACAACCGCAGAGGACGCAAGCTGAGAGTCGGGGACACCGTCGAGGTCGAAGGGTTCGGATCGTTCAAGATCGGAACCCGGTAAGGCGGTCCGGCTCCTTCGAGCCAGTTGGAGAGTGAATGTCGAATGCAGTTGAACGCGATGGAGCTGCAAGGCTACCGCAATTATGATTCCGTCAAGCTGAAGACGGAGGGCGGCGTCAATATCTTCATCGGACCGAACGCCCAAGGAAAGACGAACCTGCTGGAAGCGATCCACGTGCTGTCGCTCACGAAATCCCATCGCACTTCCAAGGACAAGGAGCTGATCGGCTGGAACAGCGGTTCCGCGATCATTCGGGCCGAGATGAGCCGGCGTATGGGCAATGTCAGCCTGGAGCTGCAGCTGTCCGCGCAAGGGAAAAAAGCGAAAATCAACGGTTTGGAGCAGCGCAAGCTGAGCACCTTCGTCGGGACGCTTAACGTCGTGCTGTTCGCCCCGGAAGATCTGGATATCGTCAAAGGAGCACCGGGAGTGCGCCGCCGGTTCATGGACATGGAGATCGGCCAGGTGCATCCCGGTTATTTGTACGACATGCAGCAGTACCAGAAAATTTTGCAGCAGCGCAACAACTATTTGAAGTCGACCGACATCCGCCGAGCTTCGCCCGAGCTGCTCGACGTATGGAATGAACAGTTGGCTCAGACAGGTGTTAAAATGATGCAAAAAAGGAAAAACTTTATTGTACAGCTGCAAAGATGGGCGGAAAAGATTCATGCCGGAATTACCGGAGGAAACGAACATCTGACGGTGGAATACAAACCTTCGTTCGGAACGGCGGACGGCATGGATAACCAAGATCAATCTTCTTTATTCGGGCAATTTATGATAAAGTTAACACAGAGCAAGGAACAGGAATTCAGGCGAGGCACGACGTTGGCCGGTCCGCACCGCGACGATCTGGCCTTCGCCATTAACGGCAAGGACGTACAGTCCTTCGGTTCCCAAGGGCAGCAGCGAACGGCGGCGCTGTCGCTCAAGCTGGCCGAATTGGAATTAATGCACGAAGAGATCGGGGAGTACCCGCTCTTGCTGCTCGACGACGTGCTGTCCGAGTTGGATCAGACCCGGCAGACGCAGCTCATCGAGACGTTCCAGAGCCGCGTACAGACCTTCATCACGACAACCGGATTGGAGAGCGTCAACATGAGCCGGTTGAAGGACGCATCCATTTTTCACGTGAGAGACGGCCAATTGCTGCGCTAGCGTTAAGGAGGAACTTCGTGTACATCCATCTTGGCGGGGAAAAAATTATCCGAACATCGCAGCTCATCGCGATCTTCGATATTTCAATCGAGCAATCCTCGAAGCTGTCGCGGCAGTTCGTTCTGCACGCGCAGAAGAACAAGGAAGTCGAAACGATCGGAGAAGAAGATCCCAAGTCGATCGTCGTCACGGAGCATAAGGTTTATTACTCTCCGATCTCTACGTCCACTTTGAAGAAGAGGGCGCGAATTTTGGAAGGGTAGCTGTTACGTAAAGAAGGCGGTGGAAGGTTTGTCCGTTAATCAACAGAATACTTACGACGAGAGTCAGATTCAGGTGCTTGAAGGGCTGGAAGCGGTCCGCAAGCGCCCAGGGATGTACATCGGTTCGACCAGCGGCAAGGGGCTGCACCATCTCGTATGGGAGGTCGTCGATAACAGTATTGACGAAGCGTTGGCCGGTTATTGCACGCGGATCGACGTCATTATACACGAAGACAACAGCATAACCGTTATCGACAACGGCCGGGGCATCCCGGTCGGTTTGAATGCAAAGCTTCAGAAGTCTACGCTCGAAGTCGTTATGACCGTCCTGCACGCAGGCGGCAAATTCGGCGGCGAAGGCTATAAAGTGTCCGGCGGTCTGCACGGCGTCGGCGTCTCCGTCGTGAACGCGCTGTCGGAGCAGGTTATCGTTACGGTTAAGCGCGACGGGCGCATCCATCAGCAGGAATATCGCCGCGGCGCTCCGCAATACGATCTGAAAGTCATCGGGGAAACGGAAGAGACGGGAACCCAGACGCGGTTCAAGCCCGATCCGGAAATTTTCACCGAGACGACGATCTACGATTACGAGACTCTCGTCGGCCGGATTCGCGAGCTGGCGTTCCTCAACAAAGGCATCCAGATTACGCTTACCGACGAGCGCACCGGCATGAACGATTCGTTCCACTACGACGGGGGTATCGTGGAGTTCGTCAAGTATTTGAACAAAACCCGCGAGCCGCTGCACGAACAGCCGATTTACGTGGAAGGCGCCAAAGATCATATTCAATGCGAAGTCGCGATGCAGTATAACGACGGTTATTCCGAGAATCTGTATTCCTTCGCCAACAATATCAATACGCATGAAGGCGGAACGCACGAGTCCGGCTTCAAGAGCGCTCTGACCCGGATTATTAACGACTATGCGCGGAAGATGGGCTTCGTGAAGGAGAGCGAGTCCAATCTGTCGGGCGACGACGTGCGGGAAGGCTTGACGGCGATCATCTCCGTGAAGATTCCCGAGCCTCAGTTCGAGGGACAGACGAAGACGAAGCTAGGCAACAGCGAAGTGCGCGGCATCGTGGAATCTCTGTTCAGCGAGAAGCTGCTGCAATTTCTGGACGAGAACCCTTCCGTAGCCCGCAAGATCATGGACAAGGGTTTGCAGGCGGCCAGAGCGCGGGAAGCGGCGCGCAAGGCGCGCGAATTGACGCGGCGCAAGAGCGCGCTCGAAGTCAGCTCGCTGCCGGGCAAGCTGGCGGATTGCTCCTCCAAGGATGCCTCGATCTCCGAGCTGTACATCGTCGAAGGGGACTCCGCGGGCGGATCGGCCAAGCAAGGCCGCGATCGTCATTTCCAGGCGATCCTGCCTCTGCGGGGAAAAATATTGAACGTAGAAAAAGCGCGTCTGGACAAGATTTTGTCCAACCTGGAGATTCGGGCGATGATTACGGCGCTCGGCACGGGGATCAGCGACGATTTCGATATTACGAAAGCACGGTATCACAAGATCATTATCATGACCGACGCCGACGTCGACGGGGCGCATATTCGCACTTTGATTCTGACGTTCTTCTATCGCTACATGCGCAAGCTGATCGAAGAGGGTTACGTATACATCGCTCAGCCGCCTCTGTTCAAGATCGAGCGGAACAAGACGGTTCGCTACGCGATGAACGAGAAGCAGCGGGACGAGATCATCGCCGAGTTCGGCGAAGGCACGAAGTTGAATATTCAGCGGTACAAAGGCTTGGGAGAGATGAATGCCGAGCAGTTGTGGGAGACGACGATGGATCCGTCCAGCCGGACGATGCTGCAGGTGCGCATCGAAGACGCGATTAAAGCCGACCTCATGTTCGATACGTTGATGGGCGATAACGTCGAACCTCGCCGCGAGTTCATCCAGCAATACGCCCGGTACGTTAAGAACTTGGACGTATAAGGGCAAGTCGACAGGGGGTATCTCTCGCGGGAGATACCCCCTGCGGGCTACGCTTTGCGTCTGCGGGGCCTGAATCGTCCGTAAGCGACCGCGTAGGCGTACATCTTGCGGAAGACGGATTTGTCGGGAAGACGTTTGAACAGGAACGGGTCCGGCAGCGTATTCACTTCAAGAATCCATAGCTGAAGATCCTCGTCTATGGCGACATCGATGCCGATCTCCTTCAACCTCGGGAACTTTCGTTCGAGCGCTGCCGCGACCGTGACTCCGAGCCTGCGCAGCCGGGCTTCGAACGACGGCCACTGTCCGGGCTTCAGATGAGCCGACATTAGCGTTTCGACCGGTTTCGGAGTGCCGCCGGCATGGTAATTCGTCACGATTTTGCGCGGATGGGCGACCCGCCCGATCATGCCCGTCGTTTCCCAGGCGGATTGAGGATTCTTCTGCACCATGACGCGGAGATCGAATCTTCTCTCTTGGTATCTCAGAAGATGGATGCCTTGTTGGCTTAAGTAGGGTTTCGGTTTCTTCACGGCCATCAGTTTGCGGTACAACTCGTTGAACGTCGGAAACTCGTAACGGGTCTCGCCGGATTGAAACCGATAGACAGAGGATGAAGCCGGCTTCTCGATCCGGATGACGCCTCGACCGAACGTACCGTCCACCGGTTTGACATAGATCATTTCGTATTTCTCCAACATTCGTTCCACGTTTCGACGGTCGAAGCCTTCGGTAGCGGGAATGTAAGTTCTAAGCTCGGGATCGGCAAGCAGGACGTTCGTCTTGGCCCTTTTGCTGCGGACGCGCTGGATCGACATGCGGGTTCATCCAACCTTTCCCTACGGCGATATGGTATAATGGAGTCATTGCATATTTACTAATCTATGACGGTATACGCCTTGCGGTGTATAGATTCGCAAGCGCGTTCTGCTTGTATATTTGTTAAGGAGGATCTTCATGTCGGAAGAACAACGCTCCCAGCTTCGCGACCGCGATATCGGGGCCGAGATGCGGGAATCGTTCATGGATTACGCGATGAGTATCATCGTCAGCCGGGCGCTCCCGGATGTTCGCGACGGTTTAAAGCCGGTTCAAAGGCGGATTCTGTACGCCATGTCCGAGCTGGGGATGTCGCCGGACAAGCCGTATAAGAAATCGGCGAGAATCGTCGGCGAAGTCATCGGTAAGTATCACCCTCACGGCGATGCTTCGATCTATGAGGCGATGGTTCGTCAAGCGCAAGACTTCTCCCTTCGCTATATGTTGGTTGACGGTCACGGCAACTTCGGATCGATTGACGGTGACTTCGCCGCAGCGATGCGGTATACGGAGGCCCGACTGTCCAAGATTGCGATGGAGATGCTTCGCGATATCAACAAGGAAACAATCGATTATCGTCCGAATTACGACGGAGAAGAGGTAGAACCCGTTGTGCTGCCGGCCAGGTTCCCGAACCTGCTTGTGAACGGTACGACCGGCATCGCCGTCGGTATGGCGACGAATATTCCTCCTCACAACCTCAAGGAAGTGATCGAGGGTACGCAAGCGCTGCTTCGCGATCCGGAGCTGACGCCGTACGATTTGATGGAGTATGTCAAAGGTCCGGACTTCCCGACGGCCGGCTTGATTCTCGGCCGCGTCGGCATTCGTCAGGCCTATGCGACCGGCCGCGGCTCGGTTACGATGCGGGCCCGGGCGACGATCGAGGAGAACAACGGCAAAGCTCGCATTCTCGTTCACGAGATTCCGTATCAAGTGAACAAGGCGCGGCTCGTCGAGAAGATCGCCGAACTCGTGCGCGAGAAGAAGATTGACGGCATTACCGACCTGCGCGACGAATCCGACCGCAACGGCATGCGGATCGTCATCGAGCTGCGCCGCGACGTTACGCCGACGGTCGTGCTTAACAACCTGTACAAGCAGACCCAGATGCAGACGAGCTTCGGGGTGAACATGCTCGCGCTCGTCAACAACGAGCCGAAGGTGCTTAACCTGAAGGACGTGCTTCACAACTATATTCAGCACCAAGTGGAAGTTATCCGCCGGCGTACGGAGTACGATCTGAAGAAGGCGGAAGCAAGAGCTCATATTCTGGAAGGACTGCGCATCGCGCTCGATCATCTCGACGAAGTCATTGCCCTGATTCGAGCTTCCCAGACGACGGAAGAAGCTCGTGAAGGCTTGATGTCGCGGTTCGGACTGTCGCACGATCAGGCGCAGGCGATTCTGGAGATGCGTCTGCAGCGTCTGACCGGATTGGAACGGGAGAAGATCGAGCAGGAGTACGCGGAACTGCTCGCGAAGATCGCCGAGTACAAGGCGATTCTCGCCGACCAGCAGCTCGTGAACGACATCATTCACGAAGAGCTCGAAGAGATCAAGGTGAAGTACGGCGACGAGCGCCGTACGGAGATCACGATAAGCGACGAGGAAATTCTCGACGAGGATCTCATTCCTCGCGACGATGTCGTCGTGACGATGACCCACGCGGGCTATATCAAGCGGCTTCCGGTCTCCACCTATCGCAGCCAGAAGCGCGGAGGAAGAGGCATTACGGGAATGGGCACCAAGGATGAGGATTTCATCGAAAATCTGTTCATCTCCAACACCCACCACTACTTGCTGTTCTTCACGAACAAAGGCCGCGTCTTCCGGATGAAAGCCTATGAAATTCCGGATTTGAGCCGCACGGCCAAAGGAACGCCGATCATCAACCTGATTCAGATCGAACAGGGAGAGACGATCAACGCGGTCATTCCGGTCGAAGCGTTCGAGCCGAATCAATTCCTCTTCTTCGCCACCCGGAACGGGATCGTCAAGAAGACGCCTCTCGACGACTACGCGAACATTCGCAGAGTCGGCCTGATCGCGATTTCCTTGCGCGAGGACGACGATCTGATCGGCGTCAAGCTGACGGACGGCTCCCGCGAGATCGTGATGGGGACGAGCCACGGCATGTCCATTCGCTTCTCCGAGGAAGACGTTCGCGCCATGGGACGCTCCGCTACGGGCGTGAAGGGCATTCAACTGGACGAAGGGGATAAAGTCATCGACATGGACGTCGTCGAGCCGGATCGGGACGTGCTGATCGTAACGGCCAAAGGCTACGGCAAGCGGACGCCGATGACGGAATACCGCATTCAAACCCGCGGCGGCAAAGGCATCAAAACGTTGAACGTGACGGACAAAAACGGAGAGATCGTCGGCTTGAAGGTCGTTCACGACGAAGAAGACTTGATGATCATGACTTCTTCGGGAACGCTGATCCGCACGAGCATGTCGGGCATCAATACGATGGGCCGAATTACGCAAGGCGTCAAGTTGATCAATATTCGCGACGAGGATTCCGTAGCTACCGTAGCTCGGGCGCCGAGAAGCGAGGACGATACCGATTCCGAAGAAACCGAAAACGAAGAAGGAGACAGCTAACCGGCTGTCTTCTTGTTCGCGGTGACTTGCGTCTAGAGGACGGCAAAGGCGTTTTTGCTTGGCAGGAAACGTTGGAGAAGGAGATGCGGCATGCCGATCATTCCGATTACACAGGTACAGACAGGCGATCGTCTGGGCGGCGACGTCCAGACCGCTCTGGGAAGCGTGCTTCTGCAGGAAGGGCGCGTCTTGTCGGAGAGGGATATGGAAATCCTTCAAGCCTTCCTCATTCCCAGCGTGGATATCATTCGCCACGGGCTTGAGGAATCCTCCGCGGAAGACAAGCCCAACGAGGTCGCGGCGGCTGTAGAGACCAAGCTCACCCATTTGCAGCAGGAATTTCTGATGATGGAGAAGCTGCTGCATCGCACGATCTCCATGGTCAATTCCGGTCAGAAGATTCCGGTGCTCGAGCTGCGCAATGGATTAACCGCATTGATCGGGCATATGGATGAGTATAACGTGTTGACTTTCGTGACTCCTCCGACAGCGGGCGAGCCGGACGTGCTCGTTCGCAACAGCGTCCTGTGCGCGATGACTTCCTATCAGCTTGCCAAGTGGAACAAGTTCCCGGAGAAAGATTGGCTGCCGATCGCGATGGCCGGCTTGCTCCACGATATCGGCAACGTGAAAGTCGATGCCGCGATCTTCAACAAGCCGTCCAGGTTGACTTCGGAAGAGATTCAGGAGATGAGACAGCACACCGTATACGGATTCAAGCTGCTGGAAGGCATCGCTTCCTTCAATCAGGGCATATGGCTCGCGGCGCTGCAGCATCATGAACGGATCGACGGCAGCGGCTACCCGATGAAGGTCAAAGGGGAGAAAATTCACCCGTACGCCAAAATCGTCGCGATCGCCGACATGTACCATGCGATGACCTCCAACCGGAATTATCGCAAGGCGGAATCCCCGTATCTCGTTCTCGAAGAATTGCATGCCGGATCGTTCGGCAAGCTGGATCCTCTGTATGTGCAAACTTTTATCGAGAGGACGACGCAATTTCACAACGGCGTATTCGTTAAGCTCAACGATGGACGCATCGGAGAAATCGTATTTACGGACAGACAGCATCCGACCCGTCCGATGATTTCGGTGAACGGCCAGATCGTCAACCTTGGACTGAATCGCCAATGGCATATTGTCGAAGTGTTCTCTACGAAATAATTCATAAGTAAATATCAGATATCGGCTTGAGATGAGGAGACGCCGCATTCGGTTCCATGCCCTGGCAGAGGGATGGAGCAGAATCGGTGTCTTTGTCTTAATGAATCGGAGGCGAACGTTGATGGGGCAAGGGGTATGGGCGATTTCCTATTGGGAATTGTCGTTGAGGATCGTGCTGTCCGTAATAGCCGGAGGACTGGTCGGACTGGAGCGGGAATGGAGCAACCGGGCTGCCGGCTTCCGAACCCATATTCTGGTGTGCGTCGGCGCGACTGCGATCATGCTGCTGTCCATCTACGGCTTCTCCCAATTCGCGGATGAATTGAACGTCAGGATGGACCCTGCGCGTCTCGCGGCTCAGGTCATCAGCGGAATCGGCTTCCTGGGAGCAGGCGCGATCATGCGCAACGGATTCACGATCTCCGGACTGACCACGGCTGCTTCTCTGTGGGTTGTGGCCGCGATCGGCCTAAGCGTCGGAGCGGGATTCTACTTCGTCTCCTTGCTCACGACCTTCGTTGTCCTCTTCTGCTTGTTCCTGCTTAATCGGTGGGAGAAACGGGTGTTCAGCGTCAAGCGCAAATTGAAAATGGAAATGAAGATCGGCTGCCGGGCAGGCCGCGTTAACGAAGTGGTGCGCGTAATCGAAGAGAACGGAATTATTATTGTAGATATGACGGTCAATAAGGAAGAACAATCGTTCGGACCCGATAAAGGGGAGCCTTGCGTCAAAATTCATCTTACCGTTAAAGTAGCCAATGCAGGCATGCTCGTGCAGTTCGTCGACAAGCTGGCGGTACATCCGGACGTTCAATCGTTCCATCAGAACGCTCCGAATTCGGGATAATTCTTCCCCATTCACCAAGGAGGGACGAACAATTTCCCTCCTCGGCGGGGACGCAAACATTCACAGGCCAGGACAATATCCGTTATTAGCGCGCGAATAGGACTCCTTGTCGTGCCATTAGTGAATGAAGCTGCGCAATGGAAATATCGGCCGGCGGTACATCCGTTTCGATCGCAATCGCGGCGGCAATGCCCGCGGCTTGGCCAAGCGCGTAACACGTTGCTTGCACGCGCATGGAGGACATGGCTACATGCGTGGCGGAGATGCTTCTGCCGGCAACGATTAGTCCATTCACATCCGCCGGAAGCATGCAGCGGTAAGGGATGTCATAGCCGTCCAGCTTCCGTTCATCCGTGTTCGCGTCTCCGGTAGGGCTGTGAATGTCGATCTCGTAATTGGTCTGAGCGACGACATCGGCGAATCGGCGCCCGCTCGTCAAGTCCTCCTCCGTCAGCGTGTATCGGCCAATAATTTGATTCGTCTCCCGAACGCCGACCTGGCCGGCAACATGGGACAGGATATGATTCGGATGGCTCGTGCGCTGCAAGTAGTTGACTACGGAGAATACCTGCCTCAGCGCTTCCTTCTCGGCATAGTTAATATCCTCGATTCTCGCTCCGTTGCCTTTGACGCGCGTCATATTGACGAGAAGCGTTCCGTTGTCCATCATGCTCCAGTGCAGATTGCGGCCTTGCGGCAATTGTTCGACCTTCTCGTAGCGGTCGCAATCCTCGGGCAAGTATTGCCGTACCGGCTTACCGGTATCCTGCATCATGAACATGAGCGTCATCGGCTGCGTCAATCCATCCTCATCGCGTCCTGACCGTGTCGGTACGCCGGCATCGACGGCGACTCTCGCATCTCCCGTACAATCAATGACAACGCGGCCTTCGAATGCCCGCAGACCTTCCCTCGTATTGGCGATGACCCCGGTGACGCGGCTCTGCTCCATGATGGCCGAGACGAAGCTGACGTGGTAATAGACTTGCACGCCTTCTTTTTCAAGCTTCCCATTCAAATAATGGCGCAGTTCGAACGGCGAATACTGCGGCGCAATAGCCGACTCGTGATGCGAGCCTGGCAGAGAATTCGGCAGAAATTCGGAAATGATCTCGCGATAAATGCCCGTTACGTTCCCTACGCCCATGAAGACGCTGACGTTGCCCAGCGTGCCCATTCCGCCAAGCTGTCCGGTATGCTCCAGCAGAACGGTCTTCCGCCCGCAGCGCGCGGCGCCGATGGCGGCCGCCGTTCCCGCTGGTCCTCCTCCGACTACGATAACGTCGGCTGCGTCGTGTACGGGGACGGCGCGTTGCATGACAATTTCGTGATTAGCCATGGGTATGCGATCTTCCTCTCTCCTGCGCCGTCGATGCCATGAATCTCGTCCTCACGGCTTCGACCGCGAGCTTCGGTCTTCGGTAGGCGTCCAGTACGCCCTTGTTGTTGCGATTGCCCGCCCGGGAGGCGAACGAACCGAACTCCTCGTCCACCCGGTTGTCGCTGAACTGCCAGATGAGCGCCCCGCATATTTCGCGCTGTCCGAGATAGAAGTCCAACGATTCTCCGATGAGCCGCGCCTGATATTCCTCGCTCCACTTCGCCTCACCGGGATCGCGGTAACCGTAGGGCGCCTCCGCGCCGAACTCGCTGACTAGAAACGGCTTGCCCGCCCCGCCGCTCGCGTCCACCCAAGGTCGGAGGAGGCGATAGAACTCCTCGACGCTCTCCGGGTTGTACCAGCCCGGGTATAGATTAAACGAGACGATGTCAGCCAGGTCCAGACATCTGTCCTTGAACACATGGCACGAAGCGTAGGTCAACGGTCGGCTGCCGTCGAGACTCCGCAATTGTCGGAACTGGGCTTCGAAATGTGTTCGGCCCTCCGCCGTATCGCTTGCGCATTCGTTCAACAATCCCCAGATAATGATGGAAGGATGATTGATATGCTGTTCGACCATGTCGCGGATGCAGTCCGCGGATTGCGACGCGAACAACGGGTGACTCATTTGCTCCAGCGTCAGCGATCGCGCGTGGCTCTCCTCCCATACGTACAGGCCGCGCTCGTCGCATAGATCCAGGAATCGCTCGTCGTTCGGATAGTGCGACGTACGGACGCAGTTCGCGCCCATGCGCTCCAACCAATCGATATCCTGCGTCATCAGCTGCAGCGGAAGGGCCGCGCCGACGCTCGCATGGTCTTCGTGCCGGTTAAACCCGCGCAGGACGACCTCTCTGTCGTTCACCAACAGACGGTCTCCCTCGATCCTTACCGTGCGGAAGCCGACTCGCTCGATCAGATCGTCCAGCGGCTCCCCTCCCCCGTCCTCGACATCGCCGTCATACAAACGCAGCTCTAAAGCATAAAGCTTCGGATGCTCGTGCGACCACGGCTCCGCGTTCGGAAATTCGAACGTCCGCGCAACTATAGCCGTCTCTCCCGCCTGGACGGTTAACGGGCCGAAATCGAATTCTTCGCCCGCCAACTTGCCGCGAACCGCCGCGACCGCCGTCCGATCCGACGAATTCCGGACCCAAACCGCGATCTCGGCTTCCCATCCGCACTTTGGCGTGAACGCCATCCTTTCGATCCAGAAGTCGGGCACGCGTTCCACGACGACTGGCCGGATGATGCCCCCGTACGTGCGATAATCGTTCGGTACGTGCAGCCCGGAATGCTCGCCGAACGTATTGTCGACATGAACGCGAAGCTCGTATTCCCCCGGCTCGACGTCTCTGACGATCGTATCGAACGGCGTATAGGCGTTGTAATGGCTCGTCATAAGCCAACCGTCCCAATAGACGTCCGCCGTATGGCTGACACCCTTGAAAACAAGGCGAAGCGAGCTTCGTTCCGCCATCGTCACCATCGTTCGATACACGCCCTGCCCCCGATATCGAATGAAATTCGGGTGGCTCTCCCAGCAGCCCGGAACCGTCAGCCGGTACGGATATTGTTCCGGCACCTCATCCAGCGATGAGACGGGGGCGAAATCCCACAGTCCCTCAAGCTCCGTCACCTGACGAATCCGATGCTGGTCGAACAGCCGAATCATGGCGCTCCCCCTTCTTTACGCCGCAAGCGCAGTCCGACTACGCGCGGTTCGCCGGTCAGCGTTAGCCGAATCATGGCGACTTGCCCCCCGATCGGCTCCGGCTTCGCTGTCGCGCCATGCGAGCACCATTCAACCTCGAAGTCCTTCAGATCATCCCAATAAGCCAATGCGAAAGGGATCGGCCGCCAATGCCCGATCTCGAACTCGACCTCGATCGTATCCGCCGTACGGACATGCCGGGTGACGAATACGCGGGGAACGGACTCGTCGAACGTATCGCTCATCTCTCCCTTGCCGATGTAGCTGCGCAGCATGCGCGGCGTGCACTCTCCTTCGACGAACGCCAATTGGCATTCATGGTCGTAGTAGAGCAGCGTCGTCGGCCACGGCCCCGCGCCGACCCCGCCGAGCGTCATCGTATAATCGTTAACGGCTGGACGGATCTGCGTATCCCGGGTGAGCATATAGACAGGCGCCGTCACTTCGTTCGTCCGATGGTACAGTTCGACCGCCTTGGGCAGCGTTGTCAGCGTGATCGGATAATCCGTAATGTAGTCGAAGAACCGATCCAGCATGCCTTCGCAGGCTTCGACGTGAGAGGCGGGAAAGACCGAGAACCGGTCGGTAAATTCCATCTCGTGCGCTTCCTGATGCTGCAAGAAGTACACTTGATCGTTGTGAGCCGTATTGTCGAGGTAATCGTGAAACAGGTTTTTCCAATACTCGATGTTGTCTTCGTCGCACAGCCCCGCTCGCAGCACATCGTTCGGATCGGTGGAGTAGATGCACGGATTGCTCGAATGATAGGTCAGATTCAAATCGCGGGCCGTCCATTCGCAAGCGACGATATTCCCTTTGCCAGGATGCGGCGCCTTGTAGCGGCTGCTGTCCACATACCAGGAGCCCCAGGGGATGCCCTGGTGCGTAATGCCGTCCCACCATACTTGCTCCCAACAGTAGCCCCACATACCCTGGAAGCCGAGCTCCTCCAATACTTCGATCGTTTCATTGTAAATTTTGCCTCGTCCCGCCACTTTCGTCGTTACCCAGGGAAACGCCTTTTCTACGACGGCCCAATCCTGCTCGAGCTTCGCCTTGAGCCTAGCCTTATTCGCGCCGGTGTCCTCGATGAATAGCGGACATTGCAGGATGACATCGTCCCCGTATCGGTCGTGCCACTCCCGAATCCGCTCCTCCAGCACGGGAACCGAGCCGCCGTTCACGATCCAGGTGACCGGAATACCGTATTTGTGGGCGATTCGCGCCGTCAGCTCCACGCCGTCCGTCGCCGTTCCGCGTCCCCAGTCCGTATCGTAATGCGAGGCATAGCTAACGAATGTGTAGATTAAATTTTGCGGTCTCATAAGACGCCTCCCTCTTCATTGCAGGAAGGGGCTGGCCCATAAGTAACGGAGCCGTACCGAACGATTATCAATGATTAATGTACGGTGCATCTATCTCCTTCCGATGCTATAGATAGATGCCCTTCCTTTTTTTCATCGATAATCTGGTACGTCCCTACTTATGGGCCAGCCCCTGTCCCTATTGCCGCTGTTGGTTACTTCTTGTTGGCCGCTAACCAGGCGTCGATCTGCGCTTGCAGCTCCGCCTGCACCTTCTCGATGCCCGCGTCTTTCAGCTTGGCGTTGCGTTGGTCGAGTTCCTTGGACGGATTTTTGACCGCGCCGGTGAAGATGACCTTGTACTCGTTAACGACTGCCGTCATCTGCGTAATCTCGTTCTTCACATTCGTATCGTCGAACACGAAGCCCATGAGAGGGAACTGCTTCGCTTCGTCGTTGAACTTCTTCCAGTTCTCGTACAGATCGTCCGGCTGCCCTGGCTTGAGATAGTTTTTCAACTGGTTGCCGACGACCCAGAAGATGCCCGGCGAGTAGCCGGAATCGGCGATCGGCTCGATGCGATTGTCGCCGACCTTCGTGTAGTGCTTGCCTTCGATGCCGTTGACGAACAGGTTGATCACGTACGGATCGGTATGCAGATAATTCAGCACCATCATCGCGCGCTCCGGATTTTTGGACGTCCGCGAGATCGAGAACATGGAGCCTGCCGCCAGATCGGTCGTTACGATCGGCTCTTCCACGACGTGCGACACGTATTCGAATTGGTTGTTGTCCGCGAGCTGCAGCTCGATGTCCGAACCCGGCTTCCACGTCGTCGTCTGCGTCCAGATTTTCCCCTGCTTGCGATAATCGTCGATTGCCGTCGTGCTCGTACCCGAATCCGAGTTGATATAGCCTTTTTCATAATATTTGCGGTACAGCTCGAGCTCTTTTTTGTTCAAATCCACGATCTCCGGATCGAGCACCGACTTGACCTTCATGTCCGTTGCCTTGTAGTCGAGCAGGAACATTGGCGTCTTCGCCGGAACCGGACCGATCGGACGCCAGTTCGACTGTCCTTCGTACATGAGGAAGCCGCTCGTGAAGTTGCCGCTGCCGCCGGCCAGAAAGAAGTTGGTGATCTCGGGACTGTCCGCCTTCACCTTCTCGAACCACGGCTCCAGATCGGCCATCGAGTTGATCGTGTCGATCGGAATGTTATACTTCTCGACGAAATCCTTGCGATACGTGATCGCCTTGCCCTGGGTAATTTCCTTGTTTGTCGGGATCGCGTACAGCTTGCCGTTCATACGCGGAGCTTCCAGATACAGCGGATGCAGCTCCTGCTTGATGCCCTGCCCGTACTTCTCCAACAGGTCGTCCAGCTCGAGGAATGCGCCCTTGGTCACATTGCCGAAGTAGTTCAACCAGGATGCCGTGAACACGAGGTCCATCTTCTCGCCGGCGTTCATCATCAGCTCTGTGCGGTTTTTGTATTCGCTGGAGGCGATCGGTTGCAGCTTCACGGTGGCGTTGATTTTCTCGGTGAAAAATTCATTCAGCTTCTCTTCGACGAGAGCGTCGTCCTGCTGCGGCTTGCCGAAGTAGACGATGGTCACCTCGTAAGGGTCGAGCTTCGTTTCCTCCGATGCGCTAGGCTCCGCCGAAGTCGAAGCCGACTCGGATGCCGAAGCCGACGGCGTCGTTGTTGGGGATGCTTCCGTCTTGCCGCTATTGCCGCCGGACGCGCACGCTTGCAGAAGCAGCGTTAACGCGAGCAGACCGGCCATTCCAAGCCCCATGCTTCTTTTTCCCGTACCTCTTCGAATCATTGCGTATAACCCTCCTATAATTAATATATATAGTTCAGCTGAGGGCGCATAGCCCGCAGGCTGGTCCTATCGCGATTGTCGGTATCAGCCCTTGATGGCGCCGACCGTCAAGCCTTTGACGAAATACTTCTGGAAGAACGGATACACGAGCAGGATCGGCCCGATGCCGACGACCGCCATCGCCATCTGCAGCGATTCGTTGGGCAGTTGGCTCATCATCTCCGGATTTTGCGCCGCTAACTGAACGTTGTTGCGCAAGTACTGGACGTCGTTGAGCACTCGCATCATCAGGAACTGAAGCGGGTACTTCTCCTCGCTGCGGATGAACAGAAGCGAGTTGAACCAGTCGTTCCAGTAGGCGATCGTGCCGAACAATGCCATCGTCGCCATGACGGGAAGCGACAGCGGAAGCACGATGCGGAAGAAGATCAGCCACTCCCCTGCGCCGTCGATCCGACTCGACTCGATCAGCGCGGGATGGATCGTCGTCTGGAAGAACGTGCGCATGATGAAGACGTTAAACGGCACGATCAGCAGCGGCAGAATGAGCGCCATATACGAATCGAGCAGGCCGATCGCTTGCGTGAACACGATATATTTGCTGACGACCCCTCCGCTGAACAACATCGTGAAGAAGAGGACGAAGGTGAAGAAGCTGCGGAGCGGGTAATCCCCGCGGGAGATCGGGTACGCGTACAACGCCATCAGCAGGACGCTGAGCAGCGTGCCCGCTACCGTGATGCCGATGCTGACGCCGTATGCGCCCACGATCGTGCCGTAATCCTTGAATAAGCTCTCGTAAGCGATGCCGCTTAATTTCTCCGGGAAGAAGCTGTAGCCCCGGTTCAGCAGCGAATCGTTGTGCGACACCGATACGATGACGACCAGCAAGATCGGCAGCACGCAGGCGAGCGACAACAGGATAAACCATGCGTTCAACGCGGCGTTCGCCACCGGACCTATTGAATTGTCTCGTTTGTTTCTCACTTTGATCATCGTCATTCTCTCCAGACTGCGCCCCAGGGCGCGTATGCATACCTGCCCTAGAATAGCGCTTGCTCGCGATTGATTTTACGGACCGTCGCATTTGTCGCCAGCACCAGAATGAATCCGAGAACGGACTGCACGAGCGCCGCGGCGGACGACATGCCGATGTCGTTAAGCTCCATCAGCACCCGGTAGACGTAGGTATCGACCGTGTCGGTAACGGGATACAGCGCTCCCGCATCCATCGGCACCTGATAGAAAAGGCCGAAGTCGGAGTTGAATACGTGGCCCATCGACAAGATCGTCATGATGATGATGATCGGCTGGATCGAGGGCAGCGTAATGTGAATCGTCTGCCGCCACTTGGATGCGCCGTCGATGACCGCCGCCTCGTAATATTCCGGGTCGATGCCGGCAATGGCCGCGATGTAGATGACCGCTCCGATGCCGACGCCCTTCCAGGCGTTAACCAACGTCAGAATGTACGGCCAATATTCCGTCTCCGAGTACCAGAAGACTCTATCCGCCCCGAAGGTTTCCAGCAGGACGTTCACGAATCCGCGATCGGGGTTGAGGAAGGCGTATACCAGGTAGCTGACGACGACCATCGACAGGAAATAAGGCATGATGATCAGCGTCTGGTAGCCCTTGGCCAGCAGCCTTCCGCGCAGCTCGCTGATCGCGACGGCAATCCCTACGGACAACACCAGGTTGATGACCATGAAAGTCAGGCTGTACAGCACCGTGTTGCGGGTAATCCGCCAGATCGATTGAGAGGAGAACAGAAATTCGAAATTCTTAAAACCGATCCAGGGGCTGCCCCATATTCCGTCGGTATAGTTGATGTTCTTGAAGGCGATGAACACGCCGAACATCGGCAAGTAGTTGTTCAATACGACAATCAGCAGCGCGGGAAACATCATGAACGTCAGCACCCGGTATTTCCACAATGCAAGCAAATACGCCCTCACGTGAGTCCACTTCCTTTCTGTGAACTCAGTATATAGGGGGGCACAGGCAGGTGACGAGGATATATTCCGGCATGAATGTGATGTAAAATGAGTTCCGAAAAAAGGTGGCTGCCGGAGAAAGAGAGGCGGCGTGAGGTTGGTATCGTGGTAAAAAGGAGTTGTCCCATAAGCAGGTTGCTTAGGATGATCGATAAATAAAGAAGGTGTATATACCTCCTGGAGACTGCCTCATACGCTCTCGAAATCACCTTATCACGGGTTTCCCCATTCAGATTTCGGGAGCGTATCGCATCGTAGGGAGGTATATACACCTTGCACCTTTATGATCGATTATCTTCAGAGCAACTTGATATGCTTATGACACGGACGGATGCAGAGGCATATTGATGATCACCTTCAAACCGCCTCCATCGCGGGGCTCGTATCGGAGGCCGTACGCCTCGCCGAAATGCAGCCGTATCCGTTGATGAACGTTGCGAATGCCGTATCCTTTGTCGTTCGTCTCTCCCGCAAGAATGCTTTCCAGCCGATTCATGTCGACGGGCAGGAATCCGTTGTCCTCGACGGTCATGAGAATCTCCCCATCGCCTCTGGCGATCCGCACCCAGATTTCTCCCTCGCCGTCCATTCCGCTGACGCCGTGGAAGATCGCGTTCTCGACGAGCGGCTGAAGGATCACCTTGGGCGACGTGAACGAGAGCAGCGTCTCGTCGACGTCCCAATGAATCTCGAGCGTGTTCGGGTAACGTTTCTTCTGGAGCCGGCTATACGCCTGCACATGCTCAAGCTCTTCGCCGATCGTGATGACGGTCTTCCCCTTGCTCAGGCCGATGCGCAGCAGCTTGGACAAGTCCTTGACCATGTCGCCGACATCCGTGTTGCCGCTTGAGAGCGCGTACCAATAGATCGAATCGAGCGTGTTGTACAGCAGATGAGGCGTAATCTGGGAATGCAGCGTGGAGAGCTCGACTTCTTTTTGCTTGATCTGCATGCCGTAAGATTCCTCGATCGAATGATCCAGCCGGGTCGTCATTTTCTTGAACGCGCCGTACAGAATGCCGAATTCGTCTGTACGCAGGTGATCGTCGTCCCAGTCGAGCTTCTTGCCCGGCTCGTAGATCTTCGTCAGCGAGACGAGCTTCACGAGAGGCTTCACGATCATCCGCAGCAAATACAGGACGAAGAACAGAACGAACGCCATATAGACGGCGGACGCGCCCATGAGGATCCATTGAAATTCAGATTGACCGGCCGTCATCGATTCGAACGGAATTTTGTAAATCAGCCTCGTATCGAATAAGGATAGACTAGAATAGGCGTACAGCCATTTCTGGCCGCCTTCGCGAGTGTAGTAATAGCCGTCTGTCTTGCCCTTCACGACGTCGGCCAGCTTCTTCTCGTCGAGCTGCCCCTCTCCGCTCTTCAACAGCAGCTCGCTGCTTCCGTTATACAGGAAGCTGCTGGCATGCTTCGGCAATTGTACGGCGACGAGATCGCGGTTCAGCAGCACCTCCAGCTTCGACACGATCAGGAAGCCGATCGTCTCGTCGTACGACTTCGGGTTCATAATGCTCCGCATCAGACTGACCGTCGTTCGGTCTTCTTCCTGCGCCGTCAGCCGCAACGTCGCCGCTCCGCCTTCGCGTCTCGTCTGTTCTGCCCATTCGAGCGCGCCGTCGCGCTTCTCGTCGAAGTATTTGAACCCTTTGGTTTTGGCGGTCAGATCGAAAGGCGTGCTCTTCCCCGCCTTGTTCGCCATGTACAGCGTAATCTCGGTCCCCCCCGAAGCCCAGCGCTCCAAAATCGCGTCTGCCTCCGTAATTTCTCCGAGCGTCTCGATGCGGGTCCAGAATTCGTACTGGTCGATGTCGCTGAAAAAGTGGTTGTCCAGCAGCGTAATCATTCGTTCGTTCACCGACGACAGCGTTTTTTCCATCGTGACATGATTTTGCTTCACAAGCTGCAACGTCGTGCGGCCGACTTCGTTGCTCATCGATTCCGAGCCTTTGTAAGCCGAGATCCAGCCGACGATCAGGAACGGGCCGACGATGAACAACGCGAACGCAAGGGTGACCTTGACTCTGAGCTTCAGCCCGCTCCCCTCCCATGATCCTTGCGATATTCCGCCGGGCTGACGCCCGCGTACCGCTTGAACATCCGGCCGAAATGCTCCGGAGACTCGTAGCCGATCTCATAAGAAATCTCGTAGCGTTTCTTGTCCGTCGTGGCAAGCAGCTGCTTGGCGGCATCGATCCGCAGCTCGGTGACGAAGTCCCAGACGTTTTTCTTCATTTCCCGCTTGAACAGATAGCTTAAATACGTCGTGCTGAAATGCACCTCGTCGGCGATATCCTGAATTTTCAGCGCCGGATTGCGGTAATGCTCGCGAATGTAGCCGACGATGCGCGCGATAATCGTCCGCTCACGGTCCCGTACCATCGTCCGCATCGCCTGAACGACCTCCTGGATGTAGCCGTCCAGACGACGCGGCTTCTCGACGGCCGATAAGCCGCGGAAGTACTGGTCCGGATCGAAGCGGTGCAACGAGACGCCTCCGGAGTGCCCGAACTCGAGCAGCAATGCATAGATCCGGTACGCCAGCATGCCGAAATGGCTGTTGAACAGCTCTTCGGTGTCCGCCAGCTCGGACAGCGGATGCACGACGGCGCGCGTATCGACGGGGCTTCCGTCTTCGAGCTTCGATTTCAGCAGCTGCACGTACCGGTCCACATGGCCGATCCATTCTACTACGCCCATATTCTCGTAAAGGATCGCATCCTCGTAATAGAGCACTTTGTGATTCGGATGCAGGTTCTTCCACTCGGCCGCCGTATTGGCTTCCTCCATCAGCTTGGGCAGCATGAACACGTCCGGATGCAGCGTGCTCATGCCGACTGTCGCGTCCACATTCAAATATTGCTTCAGGTTCATATGGATCATATGGCCGATCAATTGCAATTGCGACTTCAGCGGGTAGGGCCGGCCGTCAACTTCCCGATCCGGAAGCTGAATGATCGCGATCAATTCGTTGCCGTACCCGTTGAACGTCAGTCCGTGCCACTCGGTCAAGCTCTCTTCCATGATATTGAAGGATGCGTATTTCAACAGCCTTCGGTCCGGCAGCGAAATCTCCTTGTTGCTGAAGCCTCCGTTCCGCAAATTCAGACGCAAGGCGAGCACGCCGAAGCAGCGGCCCCGAAACCGGTCGCCCAACTCGGAGGCCAGCAGTTCGTAATCCTGCCTGGTCAGGTTCCGGTCGGTCACCAGCTCCAGGAGCATTTCGTTGACATTCATCTTATTCGCCCGTTCGATTCGGGCGAGCGACTGCTTGCCATGTTCCTTCTTCTGCTGCAGCACCTGGTTGACGACCCGCAGCAGGTCGTCCCGCTCTACCGGCTTCACCAAGTAATCGTGGGCGCCGAGCCGCAGCGACTTGGCGGCGAAGTCGAATTTCTCGTGGGCCGAGATCACGACGAAAGGCAGCTCGGGCTGCTCCATGCGGATCGTCTCCATTAATTCGATGCCGCTCATCCGCCCCATCTGGATATCGGTCAGCACCAGATCGAACGTGTCCATGCGCAAATAATCGATCGCCTCGAATCCGTTCAAAGCCGTCTCGACATGAGTCGCGCCAAGGTCGGAGTCGAGCAAAAAATCCCTGATGCCGTTGCTTACGTTCGGCTCGTCGTCCACTACCAAGATTTTCACCGTTCGCCCCCCTTGCGTTTCCGCTGAGTGCCACGCCGCTTATCTATCATTATTATTTTAGAGAAATCGCTTGGCGAACGAAAGGATGTAATGACTCGAAAATGTGATGTATCCTCTGTCCTTTGCTCTGCAGTATAGCACATCTTATTCGCGCCAACGATGCGGGATATTCTCCTTTGCCCACATGAAGAAATGCATCACAAAATGAAGACTTTACATCCTATCTGCCGTTCTCGCGCGCCTCTACAATCTATTATTGAAAGGCCCATTTTCATCTATCAAAGGAGGAATGAAGTAATGTTAGGCAAAAAAGCGCTCGTCTGCTGTCTCGGCTTGCTTGTGCTTCTGAACGGTATCATCGCATCGCCTAACCCGACTGCCGCCGCCGTTAAGCCGCTGCCGGGTCCGTCCAATCCGATTGTGTACGACGACTTTAACGGAGGCGGCGTATTCAAGCAGAACTGGATGAACTGGTTTAACCAAGCCGGCGGCTCCGGCACTTACGAGAAGGCGACCGTTGACTCCCGGACGGTCGGCAAGTTCGCTCAGACGCCCGCGTCGGCTTCGTCGTGGGCCAAGTTCCAGCCTTGGAACGAGTCCGTCGACCTGCGCGGTTATCGGTACGTGAACGTGTCGATGAAAAATCCGGGCTACCCGAACGCGAGAGTCCGGATCAATCTCCACGACGGCGCCAAAAGCCACATGCTAACGAGCGGATGGGTATCCGTGCCGACGACGTGGACCGACTACTCGTTCGATCTGGACGCGATCGTTCCCGCGATCAACAAGAAGACGGCCAAGTTCGAGGTATGGCTGCAGCAGACCGGCGGCGCGTACGGCGAGATGCTGCTCGACGACCTGGTCGTGACGACGGGCACGGGAGGCACGGCGCCTACGTTGTCCACGGACGTCGTCACAAATTCCGCCATCGCCAATCAGAACACGATGTTCACCTTCCAGGCCAACTATACGGATGTCGACAATGATCCGCCTTACGCCATGCAAGTCGTCATCGACGACACGGCGATCGACATGAGAGAAGCCGATCATGCCGACACGACGTATACGGACGGCAAGTCGTATACGTACATGACGAAGCTGCCGGTGGGCAGCCATACGTACTACTTCCGCACGACCGACGCCAGGACGAGCGAAGTCGCGACGGCCGTCCAGACGGCGTCCGTCTCTTATTCGGAACAGGTTGTGGACGTTGTCGTCAGTCAGGCCGGATACAGCGCTTCCGATTACAAGGGGGCGAAGGTGACGGCGACGCTGCCGTTGTCGGACACATCCTATGTCATCACGACTTCCGCAGGCGCCGTCGCCTCCGGGAACATGACGTATGACGGCTACTTCTGGAACAAGCATGTGTATACGGTCGAGTTCACTGCCTTGACGGCATCCGGCACCGACTACAAGGTGACGACGAACGGCGTGTCGTCGTACCCGTTCCAGATCCAGACCAACGTATGGGACGGCTACAAGGACGAGATGACCGGCTTCTATCGCTTGCTGCGCTCCGGCGTCGCGACCGCCGACGTCTATCCGCCGGGCTACAGCAGCATCGCGCCTTCGCCCAAGCTGTTCCATCCCGCGGGCCATCTCGACGACGCCAAGTCGATCGACGGCACCGTGCACTACGACTTGACAGGCGGCTGGTACGACGCCGGCGACTACGGCCAATACGCCGGCAACCAGTGGGTCGGCACGGAAATCGCGCTTGCCTACATTCGCCATGCGGACAAGCCCGAAGTGAAGTATGACAATGACAACAACAGTATTCCCGACCTCGTTGACGAAGCGATCTTCGGCAGCGAATACTTGATCAAGTTCGCCGATCAATTCGGCGGCGAATTGTATGACATCAAGAACAACGGCGGGTTCGTCCATCCGGCGAAGACGACCGATAACGTTCCGAATACGGCCGACGATCGCGCTATCAGCAACCTCAGCGTCGGCGGATCGGCCAAGGCGGCGGCTACGCTGGCCGCGACCGCCCGCGCGATCCATACGGCTGTTGCCGAAGGCGATATCGCCTTCGGCCTTGTCGCGGCGCTCGAAGACTTCGCCGACGAGAGCGAAGCGGCGGCCGTTACGTTCTACAATTACGTCGTAGCGAACCCGGGCGGGCCGGTCGGCTCGTACGGCACCCGGGGCGGCATTCCGAACTCGAAGCTGCTCGCCGACGTTCAATTGTACTTGCTGACGGGCGATCCGGCCTATCATACGGCCGCTACGAACGAGGTCAACGTGCTGACTAACGCCGACTTGTACTCCACGAACTACTGGGATATGCGGCCGATGGCGCTCGCGGAATTCTATCCGGCAGCGGATCCGGCGACGCAGACGCATATTCACGGCCTGCTGAAGCATCAGGCAGACATGTTCCTGTCGCTTGCCGACGATACGCCATACGGCGTGCTGAACCAGTTCAAGGAATTCGGCGTGAACGAACCGCACGCATCCTATCTCGGAGATATGCTTAGGTACTACGAGCTGTTCGGGGATCCTGCCGTCCTGCGCGCCGCGCAAAAGGGCATATACTGGATCTTCGGCGCCAATCCGTGGAACATCAGCTGGGTGTCGGGCATCGGCACGGATTTCGTCGATTATCCGCATACCCGGCTTGACGAAGAAGCGAATACGGCAGGCAGCATGGGCGCCGTATTCCCCGGCGCGATGCTCAGCGGACCGAATCTCAAGGATACGCTGAACAAGAAGAGCGTGAGCCCGTGGTACGAGGATCGGCCGCTGTACAATGACGACGTTAATCAATGGCGGTACAACGAGTTCAGCGTCAGCATCCAGGTCGGCTTGCTCTACTCGATCATGGCGCTTAGCGCGACGGATGGAGGTTCCGCTGAGGGCCCCGTTCCGGCCGAGCTGCCGACGCTGTCGCCGGTCATCGGGGACTACGTGCGCGGCAACGTTACCTTGTTCGTCGGACCGGTCAGCGGCATTAGCGATATCGAGTATTTGCGCAGCGGTGTATATAACCCGATGTCCGTAACCCGCGGCGTATACAGCGCCACGATCGATGAAAGCTCGGCGCTCCCGTACGCCAGCCGCCGCATCGACGTCCGCGGCATTGACGCGAACGGCAACGCCACGTACAGCTCGACGCACTACAACGTGGCGCCTCCGCTGCCGGACCCTGCGCATTTGTCTCTGTACGACGACTTCGGAGGCAACGGACTATGGGGCGTTACAGGAAGCAAACCGCCGTGGGCAAACTGGTACAACCAGGCAGGCGGAACAGGTTCGTTCGAGAAGGCGGCCGAAGACGGCCGAACGGTCGGCAAGTTTATGCAGACGCCTGCATCGAACACGTCTTGGGCCAAGTTCCAGCCTTGGCATAACTCCTGGGATCTGTCGGGCTACCGCTACGTGAATTTTACGATGAAGAATCCGGGTTACGCGAATCTGCAGATGAAGGTCGACATTCAAGACAGCACGCGAGGATACAATCTGTCCGGAGGCTGGATCAGCGTGCCGAACACCTGGACCGATTACCAATGGGACTTGAACGCGCTCACGCCGGCCATCGACAAGTCCAGCACGAAGATCTCGATCTGGCTCCGTCAATCGACCGGCGCTTACGGTGAATTATGGATCGACGAGATCAAGGCGACGAACGTCGCCAGCGGCAGCGCGCCGACGCTGTCGGGAGTTAGCGTGAATACGGCTGCGGGCAACGCGGATACGACGTTTACGTTCAGCGCGACGTACACCGATGCCGATAACGAAGCGCCCCACGTGGTGGAGCTGATCATCGACGGCGTCATCCGCCATATGACTCCGGCCGATCCGGGCGACACGAACTACGCCGACGGCAAGGCGTACACGTATTCGACGAAGCTGACGCAAGGCGTTCACTCCTATTACGTCATGACGACCGACACGACGTCGAACGCGGTCTCAAGCGCCGTACAGAGCGGCCCGAGCGTATTCGATTCGCTGTTCGAGGATGACTTCGATGACGGGAACGCGAACGGATGGACGCCGACGAGCGGCAGCTGGACGGTGATGGGCGGGCAGTATCGCGGCCAGGCTTCCAGCCTCAACAGCTATTCGATCGCCGGCAGCTCTGACTGGACGGACTACACATTCCAGGCGGACGTGAACGTCACGAACAATTCCGGAGGCAACAAGGATGCCGGGCTTGTATTCCGCTATACGGATGAAGACAATCACTACATCCTGCTGCTCAAGAACAATGATCGCTCCGGACGCAAGATGGAACTGCTCGTCGTGGATGGAGGCGTGAAGACGTCGCTCGGCTTCGCCAATCCGAGCGTTGCGGCGGAGACGTTCTACACGTACCGAGTAGAACTAAGCGGCGACGAGATCAAGGTGTACCAGAACGATACGCTCATTCTGAGCGCGATCGACGGTACGCACGGCAGCGGCAAGATCGGAGCGCGCGTATACGCCAATACTCTTGCGGTGTTCGATAATATCGTTGTCTCGCAGTAACGAATCGGGAGAGGTCGGCAACGCGCCGGCCTCTTATATTTTTTACGCTGAGAAGGGTCAATTGAACGACATGATATCGCCAGAGTGGAGAATGTGGAATCGGGGGCAATATTAATATTTTCCGTATAACAGTCGTCTTCCGAGCTCCAGTCGCGCTTCAAGCTCGATTCTGTTTTTGCAATCTTCGCAGCAATGCAATCCTTTGCGATTTCGTTTCATTTGGTCGTAAGCTTGAGTCCCTTCGGTGACATAAAATGTTCGTTTGCAACTATAACAAGTGGTACGAAAACAAAAAAGCCCATCAATTTGCTCCTGCACCGAATCCCCTCCCGCCATTTATGACAGGCTCAATATTGTTGACGTGATCATCACGACACGCTATAACTGAATACAAAACGAAATAACACGCTGTATTATTTATTTTAGTACACCGTGTTATTTAAGGCAAGGGGTATTTATCGGTGCCGAAAATCGTGGACCACGAACAAAAAAGAAAACTAATCGCGGAATCAGCATGGAACATTATTGAAGAAAAGGGGATCGAACATGCGTCTATCCGTGCTGTCGCCGCGGCGGCAGGCTTGTCGCCCGGAGCATTGCGGCATTATTTTTCAACGCAGGATGAATTGTTGCTGTTTATTGTCGATTACTATCTGACAAGAGGAGCTGCCAGAGCGGCAGAGGGGCTGGTGATAAGTCATATTCCGATAAAGGCTGCGAAGGAAATTATGTTGCAACTGCTCCCTATGAATGCGGAAAAACGAACGGCCGTCGGCGTCTGGTGGATCTTCGCTATCCGCTCCCTCAGAAGTGTGGCATTGCAGGCTAAAAAAGACGAGCTCACGGACGGACTTCATCACCTGACTAAAGCCGCCCTTGAAATTCTAGCTCAGGCGCAGCTCCTTCCCTCTGTGGTGGATATTCAACTCGAAACGCTAAGATTGGCCGCGCTTATTGAAGGTTTGACGATAATGGCAATGCTTCGCCCGGAGCTCTATACATCGGAGACCATTGAGCAGATCGTCACTCTCCATATCCGAGAGTTATGCTCGCCCGTTACGGATGGGTAAGCATCATTTTGAGTGTCTGATAATCTCTTTCCCATCTATTGATTAAATTATTTGGGTACACCTGAGCGAAATACTCGCTGTTACCTGTGATCCGCTTCTCTGCGTCCCCGTCTTACGATCATGAAATTTAGCAAAGTAACTCGTAAAAAGTTTTTGAAAAAAGTGCTTGCATCGAATATTCGGATGTGATACATTATAAAAGTCGCCGTTAGCGCGGTAGACAAAAAAGAAACACCGATTGCACCTTGAAAACTGAACATTGAGCGTAAGAAACAACAAGCAATACCAGCAGTGAATGAGCTAATCAACTTTCATGGAGAGTTTGATCCTGGCTCAGGACGAACGCTGGCGGCGTGCCTAATACATGCAAGTCGAGCGGAGTTAGGAGGGAGCTTGCTCCCAA
>NZ_PVYW01000014.1 GCF_003001675.1 Cohnella sp. SGD-V74
TATTACGAGTACCGGTTCCGAAGCAACTACTCTCATCATTTTATCGAGACGCTTTCCAGCCTGATGCTTGCCTCCTGCACGACGATTTACACGTTAAACGAATACGGCATGCTTCGCGAGCGTAAGGTCCGGGCAGCAGCGGCATAAACAAAAACGGCCGGACCGGGATTTCCCCCAGTCCAACCGTTGTAAGTTTTGTTTTTTTCAATCTCGCTATCTTTGTTTGGCATCTCGCAGCGGCTTATTCAGAATTAGCGTGAATTACGCCTTTACGAATCTTGCCAGGAATCTTTCGAAGGCGGCCCGGCCCTCTTCGTCCGACTTGTACACGCCCGCGTCTTGAAGCACCGAGTAAAATATGTCACCGACGTCGGCTTGAAGGAGAAGGCTCACTGCTTGTTCGGAGCCGTCCGTTCCGTACCGGTCGACCAGCGTCGAAATCCAATCGGCATGTTTGTTCAAAGGGTGGTCGGCATCGGCAATCGCAGCCTCGTCGTAAGGCATTTTTCCCGTCAAAATATCAGAGATTCGGCTCAATTCGTCTTGCAAGCGGCCCGGAAGCACTGCCAACCCCATGACCTCGATGAGGCCGATGTTTTCTTTTTTAATGTGATGCAGCTCTTTATGCGGATGGAAAATGCCGTCCGGATGTTCGTCGCTTGTACGGTTGTTGCGAAGCACGAGGTCGAGCTCGTACGCGCCGTTGTCCTTAAACCGCGCGATCGGAGTGATCGTGTTATGCTCGACGCGCGCGCCGTCTTTCTCGCTGAAAGAGAATATATCCGCGGCGGGGTCGCTGTAACCGCGCCAATCCGCGAGAATTGCGGATGCGGCGTCCAACATCGCCTGGCGATTGCTGGACCGCAAGCGGAGAACGGACATCGGCCATTGCACGATTCCGAGAGAAACTTCGGGATGCTTGCCATATTCGCGCCATTCCGTCACAGGAGCCGTCTCCATAGGGAAGACGTGACGGCCTGCCTGGAAATGGTCGTGATTCAAAATCGAGCCGCCTACGATCGGCAAGTCGGCATTGGAGCCGATAAAGTAGTGCGGGAACTGCTCGACGAAATCCAGCAAACGGCTGAAAGTCGCCGGCGAGATTTTCATCGGGATGTGCTCGCCGCAGAAGACGATGCTGTGTTCGTTGTAGTACACGTATGGCGAGTACTGGAAGAACCAATCTTCACCCTGCAGCGTTAATGGCAGAATGCGCAAATTTTGTCTGGCCGGATGGTCCGGCCGTCCCGCGTAACCGACGTTCTCTTTGCACAGCAAACATTTCGGATAGTGGGATTGCGGCAGAGACTTGAGCAACGCAATTTCCCGCGGATCCTTCTCGGGCTTCGAGAGGTTTACCGTAATTTCGAGCTCGCCGTCCGGAGTGCGATGCTTCCAATATCCGTTCTTCTTGATCCGGTCCATGCGAATGTAGTTGGAATCGATGTTCAGCTTGTAGAACCAGTCCGTCGCGCGGGCGACGCCGCCCTCCGCCGTCAGCTCGCGGAAACGACGATTCGTTTCCGAAGGCCGCGGCATGAACAGCCCCATAATGCGGGCGTCGAATAGATCTCTATAGGTCAGCGTATCGTCGGGTACGAGTCCTTGTGCGGCAGCTGCATCAAGAAGCGGCTCGAGCAGAGGAACCGGGCTGTCCGGCAGCTCTTCCGCAGATGGCAGTTCTCCTTCCGCCGGCTCCTTCACGCCGTACAAATCGAGCAGACGATTGCGAGCGTCGTCCACGTCGAGCGAGTCGATCAGTCCTTGATGAAGAGCGAACGCCGTCAGCTTCTGAATCGCTCCCGCCAATTCACGCTCTTCCGCCGGTTCAGGGGTCGTTGTCGATCCGTTCATGCGATAATCCTCCCCTTGTTACTTTTTGTAGCCGTTCGGGTTCACGCGGTGCCACTCCCAAGCGCTCTTGACGATGGCTTCGAGCTTGTCGCGTTTCGGCGACCAGCCCAGCTCTTGACGCGCGCGATTCGAAGACGCGATCAGCACCGCCGGGTCTCCGGCTCTGCGAGCTTCGATCTTCGCCGGAATCGGATGGCCCGTCACTTCGCGCGATACGTCGATGACTTGCTTAACCGAGTAGCCGTTGCCGCTGCCCAAGTTGTAGATCGCGCTCTCTCCGCCTTGCCGAAGCCGTTCCAGCGCTAAAATATGAGCGTCCGCAAGGTCGCTGACGTGGATATAGTCGCGAATGCAGGTGCCGTCTTCGGTCGCATAGTCGTCGCCGAACACCGAGATGAACTCGCGCTGTCCCAGCGCGACTTGGAGCACGAGCGGCACGAGATGCGATTCCGGATTGTGGTCTTCGCCGATTTTGCCCGACTCGTGCGCACCCGCCGCGTTGAAGTAGCGCAGCGATACGAACTTGATGCCGTGGGCAACGTCGAACCAGCGGATCATTTTCTCCATCGACAGCTTGGTCTCCCCGTATGCGTTCGTCGGCACGGTCCGGTCGTACTCGTCGATCGGCACGCGTTCCGGCTCTCCGTAAGTGGCCGCAGTAGAAGAGAACACGATGCGGGATACGCCCGCTTTCTGCATCTGCTCGAGCAGGCACAGCGTTCCGTACACGTTGTTGTGATAGTACTTGCCCGGGTCCTTCATGCTCTCGCCGACGAGGGAATTCGCCGCGAAATGGATAACGCCGTCAATGTCGTTCTCTTGAAACACCTTCGCCAGGAATTCGCTGTCGCGCAGGTCCCCTTCATAGAACTTGCCGCCCAGCACCGCGTCCCTATGGCCTTGATACAGATTGTCGACGACGACGACCTGTTCTCCCTTTTCCAACAATGCCGCAACCGCATGCGAGCCGATGTAGCCCGCGCCTCCCGTAACCAATACCGCCATCGCTTACGCCTCCCCTTTCAGTTCTCCGACTCCGTCACCGATATCGCACACGTAGAACGCCGGCTTAAGACCGGTAGCGGCTTCGTATTTCTCGCCCACTTCGGAAATAAAGCGTTCCACGGAATCCTGGTGTACGAGCGATACTGTGCATCCGCCGAACCCGGCTCCCGTCATGCGCGAACCGAGCACGCCGGGCACCGAACGGGCCGCATCGACCATCGCGTCGAGTTCCTCTCCCGTCACTTCGTACAGATCGCGCAGCGAATCGTGCGAAGCGTTCATCAATTGGCCGAAAGCGGCCAAGTCATCCTTGTTCAGCACTTCGATGGAACGACCGACGCGGTCGATCTCTTCCACGACGTGGCGCGCCCGACGGCGAACCGTTTCGTCCGCGATCAGATGAGCGTTGTCCTCGAATTGCTGCAGAGTCAGCTGACCGAGCAGCGTCAGCTCCGGGAAAGCGGCGCGAAGATCCACAACCGCTTGCTCGCACTGCGAGCGACGCTCGTTGTACTTGGAATCGACCAGCCCGCGGCGTTTGTTCGTATTGCCGATGACCAGCTTATAATCGCCGGAGCGGAAGGGCACCAGTTCGTATTTAAGCGTGTCGCAATCGAGATGAATGGCATGGTCCTTGCGGCCGTTGGCCACCGCGAATTGATCCATGATGCCGCATTTGACGCCGATAAATTCGTTCTCCGCATGCTGCGACCAGAGCGCGATCTGCACCGTGTCCGTCGGCTTGCCTTCGAGAATCAGCAGGGCGTACGCCGTTACGACTTCGATGGAAGCGGAGGAGGATAGTCCCGATCCGTTCGGAATTTCGCCGTGATACAGAAAATTATATCCGCGGCTCAGTTCGATACCGCGCTGCTTCAGCTCCCACACGATGCCCTTCGGATAATTCGCCCAATCGTCTTCCTCGTTAAACGCGACTTCATCCAGAGAAACTTCCTTTTCCGCCGGGAAATTCGTCGACGCGAAACCAAGCCTGCGATCCTCGCGCGGAGCGATCAGCAGCGTCGTGCCGAACGTGAGCGCCGCCGGAAAAACGGCTCCTCCGTTGTAGTCGGTATGCTCGCCGATCAGATTAACCCGTCCAGGCGCCTGAAACGCCGTTATGATTGAAGCATCCCCGCCGAATTGCTCTACGAACCGCTTTTTCAACTCCGTAAGCTGTGCCATAAGGAATCCATCTCTCCTCCGATTAGTTCTTCGTTTGATCTTATTATAGCGATAATCCGGAGAAATCCGAAATGGCATGAAATGCTCATCATATGGAGAAATGTGACTTTCGGGAAAGGAAGATTAAAATTGTCATGGTATAATCAGATAAGATTGGGAAGAGTTACGGGGAAGTCACGAGGGGTTCGAGGCCTGAGGAAGAGAAGCCACAGGGAAATCACGAGGAGTTCGAGGCAAGAGAAGTCACGGGAAGAAAGGAAGCGTTACGATGGCCAAGCAAGCGACCTACCGCGTCGCGTCCAATCCCTTCGGATTTCGGAAGGGGGAGTTGACCGTTCTATTCGCCGGAGACAGCCAGACGAACACGCAGCACCGTATCGGGCCCAAGGTGGTCGATTATTATTTGCTTCATCACGTGCTGTCCGGTCGGGGGGTGTTTCGCATGGGAGACGTCGAGCTCGCGCTTGGGCCGGGGGACAGCTTCCTCATCTACCCGGGCAAATTGTTTCATTATGTATCGGATGAGATGAACCCGTGGAGGTATCGCTGGGTTGCTTTCTCCGGTTCGGGAGCGGAGGCGCTCGTAAGAGATGCGGGCTTCGATCCGGAACGGCCTTGGACGCATACGGGAGAAAATAAAACTCCGGGAGAGAGGTGCCGCGCGATCTTCGAAGCGTTCAGGGAACGAAGCGGTTCCGCGTCTCTCGCCGCATCGGGCCATCTGCATCTGCTGCTGGCCAGTCTTCGCGAAGCTTCCGGGGATTCCGCGCCGGCCCTTCCTCGCCCAGGCACGCATAGCGAAGAATTAGCCCGCCAAGTCATCGGCTACTTGTCCACGCAATACGCGGAACCGATCACCATCGAAGGGATGGCCGAGGCGCTGGGCTACAATCGCGCGTATTTGTCCCGCATGTTCAAGCAGCACGCCGGCGTTTCTCCGGCGACTTTCCTGACGAAGCTGCGCGTTGATCAGGGGAGGAGGCTGCTTCGCGAGCGACCGGAGCTCACGGTGGAGCAAATCGCTTCGTCGGTCGGCTTTCAGGATGCTCTGTACTTCTCCAAGCAATTCCGACGCTGGTACGCGCAATCGCCGACGGAGTACAGATCTGCCGTCGGCGATGCGTTGAAGAAGAAATAAAGCGAGCGAAGGGCGGTACAGATAAGTCGGCATGGGACAAGTGAGTCCGCGAGGGGACCGAGTCAATGAGCCGGGAAGTTACCAGGCGAATACAGGCTCCCATCTTCCCGCGACTTCCTTCGCATCGTTGAGGAACTCGTCGGGGAACGTCCGATCCAGCTTAAGCAACGTTTCGTCCGAAGCGCCGCCAATCCGCTTGAGCACAGCTTTGACGATGTGCGGCCAGGCCACCTCCGTACCGTCGGTTACCGCCAAGGCTACACCGATCCGCTCGCGCCGAAGCCCAAACGCGAATACGCCGTGCGCACCGCTCTTAGCGACGATGTTCGGATCTTCTAGCAGCAGGCTGGCCAGCCGGTAACGACCTTCGACGAGCTCGGGATAAGCGTTCATCGCCGCAGCCATCCGTCCCGCCGCTTCGGCCGCGCCGCGATTCGCGGCAAGCTCGGGAGAAGCGAGCCGTCCGTAAGCCAGGGCAAGCGAGCGCAGCGGCAGCGCGGCGACGGGAAAGCCGCAGCCGTCTTTGCCGATCGTCTCCTGCTCGCTTTCCACTTCCGCCCATAGCTTGATGCGGCGAATGATTTCCTGTTGCGCCGGATGACCCGGGCGGATGTAGCCTTCAAGCGGCCACCCCTTCAGCTTGCTCCAAGCCAACACGCCCAGATGCTTGCCTGCGCACGTATGAAACAGCTTGCGGGGTTTGCCTCCGGCAGCGACATATTCGTCTCTCGACCGCCGCCCTACCGGCAACGTAGGCTGGATGGCAAGCAATTCCTCGTCCAGCCCCGTTCGCGCAACGATCTCCTCCAGCACTTCCATCTGCTCGCGGCTTCCCCGGTGCGATGCCGCGAGCAGCGCCAAATGGCGCTCCTCGAAGCCGTAGGTTTGGGCCGTTCCGTCAAGCAGCGACGCGATCGCCTGAATCGGCTTGGCTGTCGAACGAACATAGACGGACTCTTCCGCGTCTCCGCACGCTTGCAGCATCTTACCGTCCTTCGCCGATACGACTGCTATCCTTCCTCTATGAACGTTTTCCGGCTTGCCGCCTCTATTCATAATCAACAGCGCAACGTCCGCCGGTATCAAATTCGTACTCATGACGACTGTTCATCCTTTCGATGTCTATGCCTGGCGCAGACAAAAAACCAGACGTCGCCGTCTGGATTTCGGTCGTCCCTATTTATAAGTATGCCCTCTCCGGTCGAATTTGGCGCTCGCTTAACGAATCGTTCCAGCGGCCTCCCTCTCCCGAGAAATTTCCGTTTCTTCCCCGAAATTCACCGCCTCGGCTACCAGATACAGCGGACGCCCTTTCGATTCCTCGTAGGTCCGGCCGATATATTCTCCCAGCACGCCAAGCAGCGATAGCGTAATGCCGTGAAACAGAAGGCTGATCGCGATCATCGAAGTCCAGCCCTGCGTCGTCGTGTCGGTGAACAAGCGCTGGTACAGCACGACGAACAGATAAACGAAACCTACGGCCGACAGCACGAAGCCGAGCACGCTGGCGATCTTGAGCGGCCTCGTGGAGAACGAGGTCATCGCGTCCAGCGACAGCCGGATCATTTTGCGCAGCGGATACTTCGTCTCTCCCGCGAACCGCTCGTCCCGTACGTAGTCTACCGAAGTCTGCTTAAATCCCGCCCAGCTGACAAGACCGCGAATGAAGCGGCTGCGCTCGCGCATCGAAGTCAACGCATCGCTTACCTTGCGGTCCATCAGGCGGAAGTCGCCCGTGTCCACGGGAATGTTCACGGAAGTCATCGAACGCAGCAGCCTATAGAAAGCCGCCGCCGTCAATTTCTTGAACCACGACTCCCCTTTCCTCTCAATCCGCTTGCCGTAGACGACATCGTAGCCTTCGCGCCACTTGGCGACCATGTCGGCGATCAGCTCGGGAGGGTCCTGCAAGTCGGCGTCGATCAGCACGACCGTTCTGCCGGACGCATGATCCATCCCGGCCGTCACTGCGATCTGATGGCCGAAGTTGCGCGAGAATTCCACCAGCTTGACGCGGCGGTCTTCGGCGCACAAGGAGCGTACGATGTCCGCCGTCCGATCGCGGCTTCCGTCGTTCACGAACACGATCTCGTACGTCTCCCCCAGTTTGTCCAGCACCGTCTTCAGACGGCGGTACGTAACCTCGATCACTTCTTCCTCGTTGTACATCGGAACGACAACGGAAAGAAAACAGCCTTTCTGCACGATTTAATCTCCCTTCAATCTTCGTGATCAAAAGCGGATTTAGAAGCCCCAGCTTGGAAGCCAGCGGATCATCACGTTCATCCATTCCCGGCTGATCGTTATTCCGGTATAGACCGGGTAGAACCAGACGAACAGCCCCGCCGCCGCGATTCCGAACGCAAGCGTCACTCTGCGCCCGTTGTAGCTGCGTTCCTCGAACCAACGGAGCATCCAGACGATGGACAAAATCAACAGCGGCACCATCGGGAAGTAATGATACAGGAACGTAATGCTTCGAGGCGCGATCATCCACGGGACGTAAAAGCTTAAGTAAGCGACCGTCAGCGTCAGCACGATACGATCTCTTCGCCTGAAGCCGAGCCACCATGACGCAAGCAGCGCCGCCAGTCCCCCCCACCAGATGAGCGGATTGCCAATCGCCGCGATGCTCTGGGCCTCGCCTTTGTCGAGATCCTTGCCGCCGTAGTACCAGACCGGTCGGAGCATGAGCGGCCAAGTATACCATTTCGAAGCGTAAGGATGATCTTCCTTGACGCCTTTGTGATAGTCGTACATATTTTTCTGGAACTGCCACAAGTCCTTGTAGCTGTCGTCCGCCTTCGTCGCCTTGATGAACGGCGCGTACGTCGCCGAATAGACTCCAACCGGAACCGCCACGTAGAAAATGACGCAAGCCATCAGCGTCAGCACGATGCGCCGCGCGGTATCGAAGTCGCCGGCCATCCGTCCTTCCCGCCAGCGGCGGACGAGCGCGAACGCCAGCAAAATCGCCAGTCCCGCTCCCCCGTACAGATAGTTCCACTTGACCGCCGCGGCCGCGCCGAAGAACAACCCGCTAAGCGCGAGATAGCCGAGCGCCCGCTTAAAGCCGCCGTTCTGCCACTTCGTCTCTCCGAACCGGTGCATGCCGTAAAACATCAGAATCGTAAACGTCACGCCCGAAATGTCCACGTTGGCCGAACGGGAATGCACGAGATGGAAACCTTCGAGCACAAGCAGCAGAGCCGCCAGCGCCGCGTATCTCGTCCGTCCGAACATTCCTTTGGCAACGGCGTAGAAGAGCGGCACCATCAGCGTGCCGACGATGCCGGCCATGAAACGCCAGCCGTAAGGAGTCATATCGAACATGCGAACGCCGACTTCGAGAATGATTTTGCCCAGCGGCGGGTGCGTGTTCTCGTACGGCTCCATCACCTCGATGAATTCGTAAGCCGTGCGACCGTGGTAAATTTCGTCGAAATACATGCTGTTGCGATAATCGTACCGATAAGGCGCCCATTGCTGCTCGTCGAACACCTCTTGGCCGCCGCCTTCCGAGCCCGCCGAATTGCCGCTTCCGGACTCGATGTTCATGACCGGAATCGGAATGGATTCGACGCCCTTCGTGAAGAATGCCGCTTCGTACAGACGATAGCCGGTACGAACGGTCGTAAACTTCATATAACGCGCCTCGACCGACTTGTCTTCCGACTTCCACGTAAATACGCGATTCGTCTTATGCTCGACTTTCGCATAGGATTCCCATTTTTGCCCGTCCAACGACCATTCGATATTCGTCTCGCCTTTGGCCCCGGGTCCCTCGTACAGGTTAAGCCTGTCGACCTTCCTAGCTTCGCCGAAATCGACGGTGAAATAATCCCCCGCCTTGCCCGGCATCCAGAACGTCTGGGGCGCGGTGCGGTTACCCAGATCGGTAAAAGTCATAATCGCTGAAATCGCGGTAAGAAGCACGACCAATATAAGGTCTAACGGCGTCCACCGCCGATCCTCGCGGTGATGGGAGGATGCCCTGCCCCATTGCACCGGAGCGGATCGGGCAGTCTCATGATAGTCCATTTCCGTCCTCGCTTTCGATTTTTACGACAGTTTTTTCCTGTCCCTATTGTAGACGAACCGTCGCTCTCTGGAAAGAGCGCGATTCATTTTGTCCAAATCGGGTAATTCAAATCAGGCACCGTATCATCCCTAATCAAGGAGGAATACGCTATGGCGGAAACGAAACAAGCGATTAAAGGAGTCGTGATCGGGGGCATGATCGGGGCGGCGGCCGCGCTGCTGCTCGCTCCCAAATCCGGCAAGGAGCTGCGCAAGGATATCCGGGACCGTTACTCGTCCGTGCAGGACCGAACGAAGCAGTTTGTCGCCGACGCCGGCGGCAAAACGCTGGAGCTGGCCCAGCAGGTCGGACGGAAAACGGCCGATATCGCGGACAAAACCCGTTCCATCTTGACCGAGGTCAAGGAAGAGATTCAAGAACAGGGCGCCAAAACGGTCGACAGCGTCCGCAACGGATCCATGGTCCAGGACTTCAAGGACATGCAGAAAATGGGCAAGGAAATGAAGCAAATGAAAACCGAAAGCGAGCTCGAAGAGGACGGACTCGTGAACGACCCTATCCAGAACCGATAAAATGAAGGAATGGCGGCGTAAGGGAAACGAATCCCTTCGCCGTCATTTTTCGTTGCCAAGCCACTTTTGAGATTGAAAATAAAAGAGCTGCCCCATACTGGATGGGACAACTCCTGCAGATTGCTTTGATTGCTCATGCGATGAAATCAAGAACGTCAGCCGCTTGCCTCATGCGGGACTTTGTCGGCCTCGAGCGCGGCCCGCAACGTATCGACGGTCGTATCGTCCTCCAGCAGCGCCGGGACGAACAACGGTTCGCAGTCTTCCTTCAAAAAGCTGGAGCCTTTCAAGTGATAGCCGTATTGCCGGGTCAGCTCGTACAGCTTGCAGAACTTCTCCGCCGCGTCCACGGCCTCCCCGAACTTGGAGTATACCGCCAGCTGATTGCCGAAGCCGAGCGGATTCACGCGGGAACAGATCGTCAGGTGGAACTCTCCGCCCTTCTCCAGTACGAACACGTCGCTCTCGGAAAATGCGATTTGATATTTGACAGTCATGTTCACCCTCTCCTTCTACGGAAGGATTAAAGCTTCCGTTACGGCTAATTACACCGTTCGGGAGAGGATGAAACGGGCCCCGCAGCTCCTTTTTCGCCCCTGCTTTACTCCAGCTTCCGGACGAACGGCTTCAGCTTGTCGATGGCCCGCTTCTGAATTCGGGAGATGCTCATCTGCGATACGCCGAGCTTGTCCGCGATCGTTCGCTGGGACAGTCCGGCTTCGAATACGAGGTCCAGCACCGTCCGCTCCTCCGGCTGAAGATGCTCCATCGCCTCCCGGAGATCGAGCTTCCGCTCCAGCGCTTCATAGTCGTCGGAGGGGGACCCGATCAGATCCCCAAGGACGGCCGCGTTGTCGTCGTCCGTCGTCGGCGTGTCGAGCGATACGTAATGGTATAAGTCCCTCCCGGCCAAAATCTCCAGCGTCTCTTCGACTCCGATGCCGAGCCGCTCCGCGATCTCCTCTACGTTCGGAGACCGCTCCAGCTCGGTCGTCATCTCGTCGATCGTATTTTGAACGACCAAGCTCATCTCCTTGATCCTTCTCGGCACTTGGATGTACCAGGATTTGTCCCGCAGGTAGTTTTTCATATGGCCGATCATGCTCTTCATCGCGTAAGGCTCGAACGGCATGCCGAGGTTCGGATCGAACTGCTTCAGCAGCCGGAACAGGGACATCTGGCCGACCTGAAACAGATCGTCGAACAGATCCGGCCGATTCCGCGACATCTTGTTCGCCGCCACTTTGACCATCGGCTCGTAATGCCTGATCAGCTTCTCGGCCAATTCGGCGCATAACGTTCGCTGATACTCCAGCAGTATCGCAATCGCGTCGTCGGGCAGACGCTCGGAATGGGATACGCTCATGCAGTCTCTTCGGAGGCCAGCCTTTTCTTAGATAACGTAACCGCGGTTCCGCCGTCCTGCTTGACTTCCACGCGGTCCATCAGCGCCTGCATCAGATATAGCCCCAATCCGCCCGACTGGATCTCGTCGATTTCTTTGCCGTGCATTACAGGCGCTTCCTTGCTCTCGTCGACGACGAAGCTTTTGCCGAAGTCCTTGACCGTAATGACCAACTCTTCGCCTAACGTCTGGAACGTCACTTCGATGTTCCCGCTCAGGTCCCCGTATGCATGCAGAACCGCATTGTTGCACGCCTCGGATACCGCAACCTTCATGTCTTCGATTTCCTCGAACGTGAACTTGAGCTTGGTCGCGATTCCGTACAGGGTCAGACGAACCAGGTCCACGTACTCGGGCAGCGCGGGAATGCTTAACGTAACGACTCTTTCGTTTACCATGGAATCTATCCTCATTCCTCTCTTCGTACTCATATCGACGATTCCGGCTTCATCAGAAATGGAGTTATTCCCGTCATATCGAACAGCTTGCGGATATGGGAAGGAATATGTACGACGTCGAACGATACGTTGCGCGCGTGAAGCGCCTTGGCCAGGGAAATCAAAATCCCGATGCCGGTGCTGTCGATGTATTTCAACTGTTGGATATCCAGGGTAATCCTTCTGTCCGCTTGCTCGATCAACGAGTTCAGAGCCGCGCGCATGCGGCTTGCGGCCTCCAGGTCGAATTCGCCCCCGATGTGTACGATCGTCCGGTCTTCCGTATGCTCCGTTCGGAGCGAAAGTTTCTCCATTGGCATGTACAATTTCCCCTCGCTTCTCGTAAAAATAACTCTCCAATCCTGTTATAACCCGTATTCGCCAAGATTGAAACAGGCCGAATAACGGTTAACGGATGCGGAAACCTAATCTGGATCGGAGGAGAATCGTTATGTCCTTGTATTTCGGGTCTTTGTACTGGCCGAATTCGTTGGCCCAACCTGTCAGCTATCCCGAATTGCGCGGCGACATCAACGCAAGGGTCGTCGTCATCGGCGGCGGAATGTCCGGGGTGCTCTGCGGTTACGTCCTGGCCGCCGGCGGCATCGAGACGGCGCTGATCGAGCAGCAGCGCATCGCTTCCGGAAGCACGTCCGCCAATACCGGCCTGCTTCAGTATTCCAACGATACGATGCTGAGCGAGTTTGCGCGGACGCTGGGAGAAGCGGACGCCGTGCGGTTCTATCGGGCCTGCAAGCATGCCGCGGAGAAAATCGCCGATATCGCGGAGAAGCTGCCCCGAGACGTCGGGTTCAAACGGCGCAGCAGTCTCTATTATGCGTCCAAGGACGGCGATGCGGACGCCCTTCGCGAGGAATACGAGACGTTGTCCCGGAATGGCTTCGATGCCGAGTGGTGGGACGAAGAGCGGATCGCGGCGCACTTTCCGTTCCGTAAAGCGGCAGCGATCGTCACTCGCGGCGACGCGGAGCTTAATCCGTACCTCTTCGTGCACGCGCTGGCCGAAGAAGCGGTCAAACAAGGCTTGCGGCCGTATGAGCATACGAAAATGCTCGATGTTCGGCCGGCGGAGCGCGGCTATGTCGTGCGGACCGACAACGGCTCGATCGAAGCGGAGCATGTTGTGTACGCCGTCGGGTATGCGCCGGAAACGGCCGGCGGACGCTGGGTGAAAGCCAGGCTCAAACGCTCTTACGCGATCGTGACGAACCCGCTTCCGTCTCTGGCGGAATGGAACGAGCGGATGTTGATCTGGGAGACGGACAGACCTTATTTGTATGCCAGAACGACGGGGGACAACCGGATCATTATCGGAGGATTGGACGAAAACGTTCGCCAGCCCCTGCTCTCGGAGCAAGAGCTGCGCGCGCACTCGATGCGATTGCTGTCCGAGCTTCGTCAGTTGTTTCCCGGCTATTCTCCGGAAATTCGCTGGGAGTGGAATGCGACGTTCGGGGAATCGGCGGACGGACTGCCCTGGCTCGGCGAAGATCCCGAACGCCCCGGTCAGCATTATTGCCTGGGATACGGAGGAAACGGGACGATCTACAGCTGCATGGGAGCGGAAATCATACGCGACCGTATTCTCGGCTTGCCGAACCCGATCGGGCGCATCGTCCGTCCGGATCGCGCCGTCGCCGCCTCCGTGTGATCCGGCTCTTCGCCAAGCAGCCCCTTGGCGCTCCGCGTATCGCGGTAAATCGCCAAGGGGCTGCCAGGCCGTCTATGTCTGTTCGTGATCCGAGTCTATTCGTCGTCCAGTCCGTCCGTGTATCGTCAACGCTTGTGCGCAAGTCTCTCGTCGCTATCTACGCGACGACCCGTCAGTCCGGCGTTGTCGCGCCCGCCTGATCGAGAATGCGGCGCGCACCGATCTCTCGCGAATCGTCAACGACGAGCAAATATCCGCCGCTGTCGATCGCTTCGGCGCATGATCCGCAATAACGCTCCGGAATTCCGATTGCCGCCAGCACGTCCTCGGTTCCGTCGTTGCCGCCGACGTCGCTCGCCGCTACCACGACTCCGGGGGCCGCGTTTCCTACCGTCAAGTTGCCCGCGGGATAGGCGGATAGCGGAGCGACGCCGGCCACCCACTCTTCGTCGTAATCGCGGCGCCGGGTCGCCTGGATTTCGTACAGTTCCTCCAGGTTCACGTCGGGACTGGACGCAAGCAGCGGGGCGTTCTCCCGGTTGCCGACGACGACGCGGACGTCCGCCGGCTCGGCTCCGGCCTCCCGAAGCATCCGAATCCCTTCCAGCACCCGATCCTCCTGACCGAATATTCCTACGTTAACCGTCATAAGTATCCCTCCGTTCAAGTCGGATTTTGACTTCATCATTGGTATACCCTGAGCGGCGCGCTTTGAACCGGCGAACGGCTCACAGCAGCTTGCGGTAGATCCGATGCGTATCGTTCCACGTCTCGTAACGTTCCGCCATCGGCGTAAACGCGAGCGACTCCTTGCCTCCCAGCACGAGAAATCCTCCGGGGGCCAAGCTCTCGTAAAACAATCCATGCACCTGATTCGTCAGCTGCGGATTGAAGTAAATCATGACGTTGCGGCAGAAGACGACATGAAACTCGTTAAAGGAGCTGTCCGTCACCAGATTGTGGCGGGCGAATACGATTTTCTCCCGTAGAAAAGGCTTGAGCATTACGATGCCGTGATTGGAGGCGTAATAAGCGGAAAAATCCCGCTTCCCTCCGGCCGCTTGGTAATTTCTCGTATACTGCTTCATCCGGTCGATCGGAATCATGCCGTCCCGCGCTCTCTGCAAAGCGTCCTCGTTAATGTCCGTCGCGTAGATTCGCGTCTTGTCGAGCAGCCCTTCCTCGTGCAGCAAGACGGCCAAAGAGTATACTTCTTCTCCGGTCGAGCAGCCCGCATGCCAGATACGGACGAACGGAAGCCGCCGCAGCACCGGGGCGACGTCTCTGCGAAAGGCCAGAAACATCTCCGGATCCCGGAACAGCTCCGTCACGGGAATGACAAGATCGCTCAGCAGCCGACGGAAGGCGTCCGGGTCGCGCAGAACGCTGCCAAGCAGCGAGGAGATGTCGGGCAGCCCTTCCAGCTTGAGCCGATGCCGGATGCGACGGTAGATGGACGGATGCGCATAATTGCGAAAATCGTAGCCGTACCTCTGATAGATGCCTTCCAGCAGCAGGGCGGTCTCTATTCTCTCCAGCTCGTCGTCCTGGCCGTTCCGGTCGTTCCGATTATCCCGTTCCGTCATCGGTGCAGCCACACTCTCATCAAGGATAGCAACTGGTCCGTGTTCACCGGCTTCGTGATGTAGTCGGACGCTCCCGCTTCGATGCATTTGTTGCGGTCGTCCTTCATCGCCTTGGCCGTGAGCGCGATGACGGGCAGATTGCTCCACTCCGGATTTTGGCGGATGCGTCTCATCGTCTCGTACCCGTCCATCTCGGGCATCATAATGTCCGTGAGCACCAGGTCGATGGCCGGCTCCGTCTCCAGCTTGCCCAGTGCTTCGATTCCATTCTCCGCGGTCAGCACCTTCATGCCGCGATGCTCCAGCACCCCGGACAGGGCGAACACGTTGCGCACGTCGTCGTCGACCAGCAAAATCGTCTTGCCCTCGAACGCATCCTCGCCCCGGTTCAGCTTGCCGAGCAGCTTGCGCTTGTCCTCCGGCAAGTCGGCTTCGACCCGATGCAGGAACAGCGCCGTCTCCTCCAGCAGACGCTCCGGAGATCTGACGTTCTTCAGCACGATCGAATCGGCGAAATACCTCATTTTCCTCAGTGTCCGTTCATCGTCTTCACTGTCCGAATGAACGATCACCGGAATTTTCAGCAGCTCGGCGGATTGCTGCATCTTCCTCAGCAGCTCGACGCCCGTTCCGTCTGGAAGACCGGAATCCATCACGATGCAGTCGAACGTCTCTTCCTGGAGCCTCTCCCAAGCGTCATCCGCATCGCCTACGGCGGTAACGGCTACGTCGTCGTGAACGATGAGCTCGGTCAGGCTACGTCGCGTCTCCTCGTCCCGCTCGATCAGCAGCAGGCGCTTGGGCATCCGGTCGAGCACCTCGCGGATGCTCACGAACACTTTCTCCAACTGCTCCCTCGTAGCGGGCTTCCGGAGATGGTCGATCGCGCCCATGCGCAATCCGTGCGTGGACTGCTCGGTCACGGAGATGACGTGCACCGGAATGTGGCGCGTCGCCGGATCGTTCTTCAGCGCGCTCAGGACGGACCAGCCGTCCGTCACCGGAAGCTGGATGTCGAGCAGAATCGCGTCGGGCTTGATCGCCTTCGCCGCTTCCAGCCCTTCGTCCCCCTGCAGCTCGACGATCGCCTTGAAGCCTCGCGAGCGTGCCATCTCAAGCAGCACCTTGGCGAAGTTGACGTCATCCTCGACGATCAGCAGCACTTTGTCTTCCGGCTCCAGGGACCCCCGGTCGTCCTCGGGCCTGCCCGCCGGTTCGGGGCCGTCCGGCTGCTCCGCCGCGACCGCCGTTAATTCGGCCGCGGCGTCAGCCGGATGCGAAGCGGCGTATTCAGCGCCGCCGTTCGCCGATTGGGCTGCGCCCGTCGGCCCCGAATAGGTTTCGGGAACGACGAGCGTGAACGAGCTGCCCTTGCCGGGTTCGCTCTCCAGATGAATCCAGCCTCCGAGCAGATGGGCGAGCTCCCGGCTGATCGTCAGTCCCAGTCCCGTGCCTCCGTATTTGCGGCTCGTCGTCCCGTCCGCTTGGCGGAACGCCTCGAAGATCAACTCGCTCTTGTCCTCCGCTATTCCGATGCCCGTGTCCGCTACCGACAGCGCAACGTATGCCGCCCCCTCGTCCATTCTGGCCGGGTCCAGCTCGCGCGGATGAGGTCTGCGCAGCGTTAGCGACACCGACCCCGCTTCCGTGAATTTGATCGCATTGGACAGCAGGTTGCGCATAATCTGCTTCAGCCTGTAGCCGTCCGTCCGGATCGACTCCGGAACTTCGCCCTCGCGGGCAAAACCGAACGACAGCCGCTTGGCGTCGGCGAGCGGCCGGTGCTGGTGCTCCAGGAATGCCCACAGATCGTCCAGAACCATCCATTCCGGCTGAACCTCCATCTTGCCCGCGTCCATCTTCGACAAGTCCAAAATTTCGTCGATCATCTTCAGTAGGTCGGTGCCCGACAGATGAATCGTCTTCATGTACTCCTGCTGCTTCTCCGTCAAGTTGCCTTCACGGTTTTCCGTCAGGAACTCCGACAGAATGAGCAGGCTGTTCAGCGGGGTTCTCAGCTCGTGCGACATGTTCGCCAGAAACTCCGACCTGTATTTCGTCGTCAGCGCAAGCTGCAGAGCTTGGCGTTCCAGCTCGGCGTTCGCCTGCGCGATCTGCTTGTTCTGCAGCTCCATGCGCTCTACATGCTGCTCCAGCGCAACCGTCTTGAGCGTCAGCTCCCGGTTGGCGTGCTCCAGCTCTTCCTGCTGCTGCTGCAGCCGCTGCTCCGATTTCTTCAAGTCGCTCTGGCGCTTCTCCAGCTTGTCGTTCGTCTCCCGCAATTCCTCCTGCTGGCATACCAGCTCCTCGGATTGAACCTGCAGCTCTTCGGTCATCGCCTGCGATTCCCTCAGCAGTTCCTCCACGCGGCGACGGGAACGGATATTGTTCAGAATCGTGCCCAGCTTCTCGCACAGCGCTTCCAGAAGCTCACGGCTCTCGGGAGTGAAGGACGTGAAGGATGCCAGCTCGACGACTCCGATGACCGCATCGTCGTATACGACCGGATACACGATCAGGCTTCCCGGCTCGATCTCCCCGAGTCCGGAACCGATCTTGAAATAACCGCTCGGCACCTGATCGACCGCGATCGGCCTGGCGTCCCGGAAGCATTGCCCGGCCAGCCCTTCTCCGGAGCGTATCGCCGTCGGAACGGCGGCGCCTTCCCCGCCGTCTCCCGTCGCCGTCGCGTAAGTTCCCGCCAGCTCCAGACGAGAGTCGTCCGCGGAAGACTCGGACAAGTAGATCAAGCCGTGGGAGGCGCCGAGCACAGGGGCGAATTCGGCGACGAAGGACTGGGCGACGCTCTTCGCATCGGAGCCCTCCTGCAGCAGCTCCGTCACCCGGGCCAGTTGGGCGTTGATTCTGGCCTGCCTCTTCTGAACTTCCGCCAACCGGGCCTCGCGCTCGTTCTTCTCCTGCAAATCCAAGGCGATTCGCTTGAACAGAAAAGCCAGCTCGCCCAGCTCGTCCTTGCTCTGGACTTCGATGCGGGCGAAGCTGCGCAGCCGCCCTCTGGAGAACCGATCCGCCATTCGTCCGAGCAGGTTCAGTCCCCGGTTAATGCTCGGAAACACCCACATTACGATAGCCAGTCCCAGCAGCAGTCCGATCGCCGTCAACGCGGCGACCATCCGTACCGACCAATCGTACGTCGTCTTGGAATCCGCCATTTCCTCCCGCAAGGAAATTTCCTGAACGGACACGAGCTCGTCCATCAGATCGATGACGTCGCGCTGTTCGCCGCGCAGCTTGTCGGCATACAGCTGCTTCGCTTCTTCGATCCTGCCCTCGTTGACGTAGGCGATAAACTGCCTGACCGAGACCCCGTACTGTTCGGTGAGCTGCTCGATCTTGCCGATCAAGTCGAGTTCTCCCGCTCCGAGCTGCATGTTTTCCAGGATGCGGTATTGCCGCTCGGCGTCCCCGAGCCTTCTGGCGATGTCCGCCACCCCTTGGGACGGGTCCTGGTCGCCGATCATCATATCGTTCATAATGCGGCCGGAGGCGTTCACTTCGCCGCGCACCGCCAGCGCGATTTTGACTTTCTCGAATCGGTTGTCGTAAAAAAGCTCCAGCGAGCTGTTCATCCGGGTAAGCTGCGAATACCCGAATAAGGTGATTCCGGCAAACAACAGCAGAAGCAATGTGTAACCGATGCCTAATTTCGTTTTGATTTTCATGAATGGACTCTCCTCGGACTCAGTTCAATCTTGACGAGGCAGCGATCGTCGGACCTCTCGTCGAGCGATTCGCGCCGAACGAGCCGCTCAAGCTCCGCCTCGCCTTCGAAGCGGCGCAGGAAAGCGGCCAACTGTCCGAGCCGATCCTCGTCCTCTCCTTCGAACGAACCGAGGATGCCGTCGGTGAACAAATACACGGCGTCTCCGGGTGACAGCGCCAGCGTTCTGGGCGTCAGATCCAGCTTGTCGAACAGGCCCAGCGGGGGACAGCTTACGGGAAGCTTGTCCGGATGCCCGCCTCCGGAACGATACACGAACCCGGGCGGATGCCCCGCGTTGATGTAATTCAGCTTGCCGACTTCCAGATCGATCGTCGCGTAGATGCCTGTGCAATAGTAATGGACGAGTTCGTTCTCCCACTGCAGACCCATCAGCCGCCGGTTAAGCTCCTTGAATACGCGCTCCGGCGACCATAACGTCCTCATCGACTCCTTCAAAATCGAAGCGATGAACATGCTGACCAGCGAAGAGGAAATGCCGTGCCCCATCGCGTCGATGACCGCGACTCCCCAGCGGCTGTCGTCGATCCGATGCCAGGCGTACAGATCCCCGGCAAGCTCCTCTGAAGCCTGATAATAGGCCCGGATACGGATACGGGAATCTTCCACCTCGTCCGGCAGCACAGACTCCTGCACTTGGCGGGCGAGCTGCAGCTCCTGCCGAAGCCGGTAGTCGCGCTCCTTGTGCCAGTCCAATTCCCGCTTCAGCTTCAGCGCCGAGCGAATTCTGGCGAACAGCTCGATCTTGTTGATCGGCTTCGTAACGAAATCGCTCGCGCCGGCGTCGAGCGCCTCCGCCAGCTTCACGGAGTCGCCGACTGCCGTCACCATAATAACCGGGATGTCCTTGTACCGGGCGTCCGCCTGCAAGCGGCGGCAAGCCTCGATCCCGTCCATCTCCGGCATCATCAGATCGAGCAGAATCAGGTCAACTTGCGGCATTCCCGGCAAGCTTCCGTCCTCTTCTCCCGCGAGCAAGCGGAACATCTCCGCCGCCGAGTGGGCGGTGCGAAGCCGCTTGTACCCTTCCCGTTTGAGCATTTCCTCGATGACGAGCACGTTCATGGCATTGTCGTCTACGATTAACACGGTCATTTTCCCCGTCATCTTCTCCGCTCCTTGGTAACCCATTCGATTTGGAACCTTCCCCAAACAACAAACGCGAATAAGGAATGAGCGGCGGAATTCCGCCCTCATTCCTTATTCCCGCTTGCTCCCGGGTTATTGGCGAGCCATTACCAGCACCTTGCCTTTATCCAATTCGGATTCGTACATGCTCGCTTCGAACGAGTTGAATCCCATCGATTCGATCTTGCTGCGAAGGGCATCGCCTCGGTTGCGAAATAAATTCGCCATCGTATCGAACATTCCTTCTTCCGCGATGCCGACCGTATTGGCGGAGGCCGCGTCGGCCAGACGATTCGTGCGGCCGCTGTCGTGGGTGAGCACGTAGATGTCCTCTTCCTCGTATCCTTGACGATGCAGATCGTTCACCACTTCGAACGCTTCCAGCCCGTTGTTTACAAGTTTAGCATAGGCTTTCATTTTGCTCTCCTCCTTTTTTCTTCCACCGTGGTCTACTCTTGATATAAACCGCTGTCTATCTATTGAAACAAACAGTTTGTTAACGATTGTCAGCATTCCGCGCCGAACAGATCCAGCGATACGAGCTCGCCCCGGTCGTCGACGAACACTTTGATCGCCTCGTCGCCGTTCAAGACTCCCCAGCCGTCCTCCGCTTCGAACTCGGGTTGGCCCAGAGCTTGGCGCAGATCGGCGTCTTCCAGAAGCAGCTCCCGCCCGTTCAAGTTCGCGCGTCCGGCGTTCGCGGTCACCTGAACGAACGACACCGCGCCCTCGCACAGCCCGACATTCCTGCCGTCGTCGTAGCTCCAGATCGCGCACTCCCGATGCCATTCGTCTTCCCCGATCGCTCCCGGCCGGCCCCACGCGGCCGCGACCTTCCATTCGTCATCTCCCAGCGCGACGCCGTCCAGCTCCCACCGGGGGACGACGGGCTGAGGATGAACGACCGCCGCGGGGGCCGCGGAGGAGGGCGCCGGCCCTCCATTCAGAAGAGAAGACAGCAGCAACAGCCATGAGATCCACATCAGAGCCCCTCCTTCGCTTGCGAATAAGGCCTTTTGACGCCGAACTCCTTGTCCTTCCTTAGACGGGTGACGATTCGGGAGCCGATGGCCGCCCACCGCAGCCAATTCGGAACCGTCCCCGCCTCATCTTCGGACGTCGCGGCTTGTTTGCGGACGGCGTTCGACAGGCTTCGAGTCGCCTCGCGAGCCGTCCCGGTCAGCTCGCCCAGCATCGCCCCGACGTCCTGGACCGCCCGGAAGAGAGGATCGGTCGACCGCAGCTTGAGCTTGACGTCCGAAGCCACGTCGTTGACGCTGACCGCCAGCCTGCTCACCTCGTCTTGCAACTCCTCCACCGTTTCCTTCACTTCCTTAAAAGCCGACTGGGCGGTAATGAGAGACTCCCTCGCCGTTCTGAGCAGCGAGATCAGAAAGCCGCACAGAACGATGAACGCCAGCGCCGCGAGCGCCGCGCTCCACGCCAATATATCGTTGCTGTCCATATCCGATTCCTCCTTCATCTGCAGCAGGTGCTACCGTTCGTTAACCCGCTCGCCGGCTATCCGAAACAACAAGCCCCGGATTCAGCCCCGTCCCGGCGGGGTAACCAAGCATTAACGCCAAGCGCGGAGCGGCGTCTCCAGCAAGCTGCAGCCGCGCGAACAAAGGAGGAATTCCCTATGCTGTATTGGACATTTGTTTTCTTGATGGTCGCGATCGTGGCCGCCGTTTTCGGTTTCGGAGGAATCGTCAGCGCGGCGGCGGGAATCGCCAAAATCCTGTTTTTTATCTTCCTGATCCTGTTCATCGTCTCCTTGTTCACCGGCCGGCGCGGAAGAATCTAGACGCGTTCGGCGCCGCCTCGGTCGGACAAGCAATCTGGATAATAGTTGCAGGAAGTGCCTTTTTCAGGTAAAGTAGGCTGTAGCACTAGGTCAACTCCCTTCATTCCATCCGTCCGGCCGACGGGGTGAATCTTTCTTTCTAATGCGGCAACTTTACTTTCTCTAATCACGATAATCGTCTTTCCAACGGATATGGACGCCTCCCTGCGCTTGATGCGAATCGGGGGCGTCTTTCTATTTTCTCAGGGAGGTGATTGAGGACGCGGCGATTGCGTTAATAGGTTGACAGTTGACCCTGCGGGGGGAACTCATCAATTCAACGGAGGTTGATCCTATCATGAAAGCTTTACTTCTCGCCGGAGGTTTGGGAACCAGGCTTCGCCCCTTGACGGAACATCTTCCGAAGCCTATGGCACTTGTCGGAAACCGGCCATGGCTCGAGCATCTTCTCCTGCACTACAAAGAGCAGGGCGTGAATGAATTCGTAATCGCCGTAAAGCATTACCGGGAGCTCATCGAGAGCTATTTGGGAGACGGCTCCAAATACGGGGTCCGCATCGATTATTCGGTGGAAAAAGAGCTGTTGGGAACGGCCGGTGCGATTAAAAACGCGGAGCGTCTGCTGAGCGACCGTTTTGTCGTCGTTAACGCGGACATTATTCATCAGGTCAATCTGACGGCGGCTTTACGCTACCATGAGGAGCACGGAGGAGCGGTGACGATCTGTCTGACCGAGGTGGAGGATCCTTCCCACTACGGCGTCGTCGAACAGACGGACGGCGGGCGGATCGTCCGGTTTACCGAAAAACCGAAAAAAGAAGAAGCACCGTCAAATCGGATTAATGCCGGCATATACATTATGGAGCGGAGAGCGCTCGACTTCGTGCCCGCGGGCAAAGTCGTATCGATAGAGAAAGAAACGTTCCCCCTGTTGATCGACAACGGCAGCGGGGTATACGGCCATCCCATCGGAGGGTACTGGATGGACATGGGTACCAAGGAGCGCTATCGCCAGCTCCATTGGGACCTGCTCGACCGCCGCTTCCCGCTGCGCATCGACGGCAAAGAAATGGAGGATAAGAGCATCTGGCTCGGAGACAATGTCCGCGTCGGCCAAGGCGTCCTGTTCATCCCCCCCGTCATGATCGGGGACGACGTCACGATCGGCGACCGGGCGATTATCGGGCCATACGCGGTCGTAGGCAAGGGAAGCCGTATCGGCAAACAAGTCCGGCTGGCCAATTCCATCCTGTGGGATCGCTGCAAAATCCGCGCCGGCGCCCAGCTCAACGAATGCATTTTCGGGACGGCCATGCAGGCCGGTCCGCACATTTTGCACGAAGCGGTATGCAATCGCAATTTGGAGGTGCAACGCCGATGAACCCACGTCCGCCCCAGATCGCCTACGTCAGCACTTACGTTCCCAAAAAATGCGGCCTGGCCACTTACACCCACCATCTGAGAGAAGCCATTTTCCATGCCAAAGGTTCCCGTTCACCGGACCCCGTCCTCACGATGTGCAATCCGGACGAACAGGACGATTACCGCGAAACGTGGATGCTTCCGATCATCAAGCAGGAGGTCGACGATTACGTCAGGGCCGCGGAGTTGATCAATCAAAGCTCCGTGGACATCGTCTCCTTGCAGCACGAGTTCGGCATTTTCGGAGGGGAGGCCGGCTCCCATCTGCTGGAGTTTCTGCGCCGGCTGAAGAAGCCTGTCGTCACGACTTTCCATACCGTATTCGAGCAGCCCGTCGAGCCCTATGCTCCAGTGCAACGGGAGATCGCCCGCTGGAGCGATCATCTGCTCGTCATGAACCGCAAAGGACTCGGCTATCTGCAGGACAACTTCGGCATTCCTCTCGACAAAATGACGTTCATCCCGCACGGAACCCCGGTTCCGAACAATGCCGACCGCGCGAAGGTGCGCAGGGAAGCCGGCTGGGATAATCGCAAGGTGCTGTTTACGTTCGGCCTGCTCGGCCGCGGCAAAGGCATCGAACTGATTCTCCGCTCCATGGCGACAGCCGTGCAAGCCGTTCCCGAGCTGCTCTACGTAATCGCCGGGCAGACGCATCCGGAGGTGCGCAAACACGAGGGGGAGGCTTACCGCGAAGAGCTGAAGACGCTGATCCGGCATCTCGGATTGGAGCATCACGTCCAATGGATCGACCGCTACTTGCCGGAAGACGAACTTGTGTCGCTCATCTCCGCTTGCGATCTGTACGTTACGCCCTATCCCGGCATGAGCCAGATTACGAGCGGCACGCTCGCTTACGCGGCCGGGCTGGGCCGGCCGATCCTGTCGACGCCTTACGTCTACGCCCGCGATCTGGTGCAGGGCCGGGAGGAGATGCTGCTTCCTTTCGGGGACGCGGACGCTTGGAGCGCCAAGCTGATCGAAGTATTTACTTATCCGGGCATGCTGGCGAACTGGGAGCGCCAGATCTCGGAAATCGGGCGAAGCATGCATTGGCCGCATGTGGGGGCGCAGCATTTGCGGCTATTCCAGCGCATCATGACGGAGCAGAGGGACAAAATCGCCGATGTCGTCTAGTTCGACGAGCCAAAGGGCGTTCGCGTTCCGCCAGGCGCCGCTTCCTTCCTTCGCCCACCTGCGCCGCCTGACGGACGACACCGGACTGCTCGAACACGCCCTGGGCCGCGTTCCCCGGAGGCGGGAAGGCTACACGACCGACGACAACGCGAGAGCGCTGTGGACGGCGACGGAATGGCTGTCGTTCGGGGAAAAGACGATCGGGGAGGAAAACGCGCGGGAATTGGAACGGCTGGCCGACGTCTATCTGGCGTTCATGCTGTGGGCGCAAGAGGACAACGGCTGGTTCCTGAACAACTTCGCCTATGACCGGACGCTGGAGCCGGAGGAAACTTCCCACGATTGCCAGGGACGCTCGATCTGGGCTTGCGCCGACGCCTGGATCCGGCTGTCCGGCCCCCGCCGGGAGACGGCCCGGACGATCTTCGAGCGCACGCTGCCCACGTTCGGCGGGATCGACTCCCTGCGCGGGCAGGCGTTCGCGATGGCGTCGTGCGCCCATGTGCTCCAGGCGTCGCAGGAAGGCGCGATCGACCTGCCGCTCGACGTCAAGAGCGAGCTCCAGCACCATCTGACGCGGCTGGAGGCGGTGCTGTGCCGGGCGTACCGCGACTTCTCCGTCGCCTCCTGGCGCTGGTTCGAGCCGGCGATGACCTACAGCAACGGCGTGCTGCCGTGGGCGATGCTCCGCACGTACCGGTTCACGCGGCGGCCGGAGACGTACCGGGTCGGCACGGAAAGCCTCCTGTTTCTCGTCGAGGCGATGACCGCCGAGGAAGGCTGGCTGCGGCCGATCGGCAACGAGGGCTGGTGCACCAACGATTCGGACGCGGTCAGCCGCTGGGACCAGCAGCCGCTCGAGATGTTCAAGCTGGCGCTGGCGCTGCGGGAAGCGACGGTGGCGGATCGCCTGGCCGAGCATGAGAACAGCCGGCTCGTCGGCAGCGCGCGCGGCCACGGAGCCGGCGATTCGCCAGCGGACCGCGGCGGGATCCGGCCCGCGGTGTTGGGCCGTTCCGCGCTGGAGGAGGGCTTCGCTCTCGGAGGGCGACAGCGCTGCAGCTACGCCGCGCTGCGCGACCTGTGCCGGGACTGGTTCTACGGCGCCAACGACCTGCGCGTTCCCGTCGCCGATCCCGAGGACGGAAGCTGCTGCGACGGCCTTACCCCGTACGGCCCGAACATCAATTGCGGCGCGGAAGCCGCTCTGTCGTATTTGATGACGGAGGCTCTCTGCCTCCGGAAGTAAAAAAACAAGCATCGCGATTCGCCGTTTCCGGCGGGTTGCGATGCTTGTTTCTTTGCAGCTGGCCGGTTGGCCGGGCAGCATTGGGATGACGTTGCTCGATTTTTTCGAACATTGCCCCCCGTTTGAGCGCCATTTGGGAGTCGTTACTCGATTTTTTCGAACATTGCCCCCCGTTTGAGCGCCATTTGGGAGTCGTTACTCGATTTTTTCGAACATTGCCCTCCGTTTGAGCGCCATTTGGGAGTCGTTACTCGATTTTTTCGAACATTGCCCTCCGTTTGAGCACCATTTGGGAGTCGTTACTCGATTTTTTCGAGCATTGCCCTCCGTTTCGCCGCCATTGGGGAGACGTTACTCGATTTTTTCGAGCATTGCCCTCCGTTTTGGCGCTATTGGGGAGGAGTTAGTCGATTCTTTCGAACAATGCCATCCATTTGGGTGCCGTTGGAGAGTCGTTACTCGATTTTTTCGAACATTGCCCCCCGTTTAGGCGCCGTCGGGGAGTCGTTACTCGATTTTTTCGAACAACCGGTTCCTGTGAAAATCCTCACCGGACTTATGTTCATCTACGTAAATGGGTTATCCGCATCTTTTTGAGAGAGGCTTATCGTTTCGCGCCTCGGAGCTTGTCCAACGCTTCCCGGAAGTCGTCCGGAAGCGGAGCGCTCACCTGCTGCTTATCACCCGTCCACGGATGCTGCCAGATGAGCCGCTCGCCGTGCAGCGCCTGTCGGGAAATAACGGTCCGCTTGCCGCCGTACAGTCCGTCACCGGCCAGCGGATGGTTGATCGACGACAGATGGACGCGAATCTGATGCGTGCGCCCCGTCTCCAGATGCAGACGCACGAGCGTATGATCCACGAATCGCTCGACGACCTCGTAGTGGGTCACCGCAGGATCGCCCGTCTCGCTGACACGACGGCGCGTGGAGTGGTGGCGGTCCTGGCCGATCGGCTTGTCGATCTTGCCTTTGTTCCCTTCCACTCCTCCTTCGGCTAGCGCCACATAGACGCGCCCGATCGTTTTCTCGCGCATCCCTTTATCATACTGATACTGGGCGAATTCGTTTTTGGCGTACAGCACCGGCCCCGTCGTATCCTTGTCGATGCGGTGCACGTGGCGTACGCGCAAATCCTGCCCCGTCATCTCGTAATACGCGGCGACCGCATGGGCGAGCGTCTTACGCTGCCCTTTCTCGCTCGGATGTACCTCGAGGCCCGCCGGCTTGTTGACGACAAGTGTGAACTCGTCCTCGTACAGGATGTTGAGCTCCATCCAATCCGACGGATAATCCCGCTGTTCACGCGGAAACAGATGCAGCCGCAGGTTGGTTCCCTGCAGCAGACAGCCCCGGTTCTGCACCAGCTTGGAGAACAACTTGGGCGGCAGCGGCAAATGCTTCGCGACGACCGCGAGCGGCGCGCCCGCCAAAGCGTCCGGCAGCCGAATGTCCATCCACTCGCCTTTGATACGTCCCATGCCGAGCAAAGCCTGCTGCCCACCGCCGCGCACGGCGGCTCCCGGTGCGGCAGCCGCTCCTGTGCGCCTTGCGCCGGAATTGCGCTCAGCCGTACGTGCTGCCCGATCGCCAACTCCGATGCCCGCCCCCGTCTCCGCCCTCAGGTTGCGGCCGGACCTGCTCCCCTGACTTACGGCCTTCGACACACGCTCATCACGCCCTGGACTTGCCGCTCTGGCCGCGCGATCCCCGCGACCATAGCCTTCGCCCCTCGCTGCTGGCTCGCCTCGTCCGTAGCTCCCGGCCTGCGGCGCCCGTTCGCCTCTGCGTCCTTCACCGTCCGTCCGCTTTGACACTCCACCGCCTCGGCCTCCAACGTCCGTCCGCTTGAGCGGCGCTCCGCCGCTTCGGCCGACCGTCCCCGCTCGCCCCGCCCCGCTGCCCCGTCCGGCTCCCGAAGCTCCGCGCTCCCGCCGTCCGTGTTTTTCCTGGCCGCCGGCCGGCTTCTGCCCGCCGCGCGTCCGATTTCTTCCCGCTCCGCTCATCCTGTCTTTCCTCCGATTTCTCATACGCGCCCGCTAAGCGTTGCCGGGCTTTGCCGACCAATATACGGGAACGGCCAGGCGATGTCAACCCGGCCTCTATTCCGGCAGCTGTATCTAAATTGAAATAGAAATGTCACTCGTAGAGTAGCTTTCACGATCGTCAATTTAGGATTTTCAGTGTAAAATGGTGTTGTCTGTAAGTAATGGATACTATCCCAATGCCTGGTGGTTACAATGGGGGAAGGAGTCTGACATAAAAGATGAGCAAATTTGTTAGGAATTCAAATGGAACATGGGTTAGAATAGATGGACAACCCATCGCTGATATTGATATTCCAGAGCTTATCGAACTTGGCTTGAAGGCTGCTTTACAACGCGAAAAACAAAGTACAAACCCCAAGTACCATAGAACACCCGTCGAGCAAAAGTTGGCATTTGAATTTTCACAAATGTTTAAAGAGCAGGTCAGCGATTATAACAATGCAATCTATGACGAAGTGAACCTTGTTCGACAACTCGTTTCGTCAGAAGATAAAATACTACAATGTCGCAAAGCTATCAATATCTATAAAGAAGCACAAACCTTTTGTTACAGTAAGGGTCAAGGCGGACAAATTTATTTTGATGACATGTGGGAGCATTGTCACAACTCTAAAAATGATTGTTTTAGCTTCATCCAGAAGACTCGAGACCTTTTAACCAAACTTGAGAAGGGGAAATCCAAATGACCGATCGCGAACTGCTGGAATCAATTCTGTTGAAACTCAATCATGTAGAATCCCAAATTGAAAATGCTCGTCAAGATGCCAGTCGCGTTGAAAGCAAATTAGACTCTTTTCGTGAAGAACAGGACTTGAATAACAAGCTGCTGATCGGAGATACATCTGGAATTAAACATCACATTCGTGACCTATCAAAGGATTCCCGCGAATTCCGTCGGGAAGTCCGCGAATGGCAGCATTCCACCAATCGGCGCATTGATAATTTGGAAGAGAAGCTGTCCGACATGCGCGAAGCATTGAAGTAATATTATAACGGTCTCGATAAGAGAAGTCGCTTGGAACAAGCACAATCCATGCATGCTCGTCGGACAGGCTCAAGAATCAATCTTCATCATCATCTCTTCCAGCAGCCGGATTCTCGCCAGCGAAGCCCGCAGCAGCCCGATTCCGATCTCCGGATACAGGCGAACAAGCCGCGTCACATCCTCACGCTGAAGCACCAGCACGCGAACATCGCCGAAAAACGCCTGCCCCGTCACCGACGAAGGCGACTCGTCAAGAGCCGACGTCGCGCCGCATACCTCTCCGGCCCCGAGCACGCCGAGCGTGCCTTCCCAGCCTGCGGCGGATACGCTCGTCAACTCGACGTTGCCTTCGATGACGACGTACATCGCCGAGTTCTTTTCTCCCCTATGCAGCAAATAACTGCCGTCCGCGAACGTCATCTCCGTCGCCGCGCCCGCGATCAGGCCCAGTTCCTCCAGCGACAGGTCGGCGAAGAACGGGACCTTCTTCAGGAATACGACCTTGTTTAATCTGCCAAGCGCGCCCTGCTCTTCCTTCATCGCCGTTCCTTCCTCCCCTCGCCGCCATTCTCCGGCCATCTCCCGCCACCAGTCGTCGGACGACTCCGCCGACAGCTCGACCGCCGCAGCTGCCGCTTCCGCGGTCATACTGGCCGAACGTTCCGCGTCTGCCTGCCAGCTCGCCGCCAACCTCTGCGACAGCTTGCGCACGCCGCCGATTCCTTCGGCGAGCACCTCCAAGCCTCCGCTGCGAATTTCCTCATCCTCGTCCGCCAAAGCCTTCTTCACGGCGGCGACAACCTGCTCATCCGTCAGCCGCTCCAGAATGGCCCAGACGCCTTCGTGAATCGTCCGCTCCAAATCTCGCTGCCTGAGCGCAGCCAGCTCCGCCAAATCCGCTCGTCCCAGCACGGCGTATGCCTCGGACAACAGCGCCGACTGCGCATGGTCGGCCAACTTGTCCGCGCCCTGCTCGGCCAGCCAGCCGCGAACCTCCTCGTCCGGCAGCAGCTTTGCCAGAGCCGTGATGCAGGCGCTCCAACTTTTCGGCGCGGCGTCCGGCAGCGCTCCCTTCAGCGTATCGACAATGCCGTCGCCCATCTCGATCAACGCCTGCACCGTAACGCGGTACAGCTCCTGATCCGCAGCCGGCAGCTTCGTGAGCAGGCCGTCAACGACCTCCGTCCGTTTCAAAACGCCAAGGCAAGCCACAGCCGCCACCCTGACCGCGGGATGCGGATCCTCCAGCAGCTCCTTTACTTCCTCTGCGAAGCGGTCCAGACGCAGCTCCGCCACAACCCGGCAGACATGGATCGAAGACTCCCCGCCTTCCTTCAGGATTCGCTCGATCACTTCGTAGCAGGCTTCGTAGCTTTGCGCGCTCTCTAACAAGTACATCGCCTTGACCGCTTCGGCCACGACCATCGGCGACCGATCAAGCAGCTTCATCCGCAAGAAGAAAAATGCCTGAGAAGGCATATGCTTCATCAGCGCCAGCTTGCGCACGACTTCCAGACGGACGTCCGGTTCCGGGTCCTCCAGCAGCGAAGCAACCTTGGCCATCTCTTCCAAGCCCGCACCGGACAGGTCGAGCGCCTTCAGCGCGGCGATTTTCACCCGCGGGCTCTCGTCATCGATTCGGGCGAGAATTTCCGGCATGTACCGGGAATCCTTGCTCCGCCCGAGCAGGTTCAGCGCGACCTCTCTCGCTTCTTCGCCGCCGTTCCCGAGCATCGCCAGCACGGCGCCCATCGTGCGCGAGTTGCGGAAAAACTCCTTGTAGCTCTCCGCCAGCTCCTTGTCCTCCGAGAAGCTCGCCGTCTGCAAGCTGCGGACCAGTTCCTTCATATAGAGCTGTCGAACGATCCAGGCCAGGACGAACATCGCTCCGGCCCCGGCCAAGCCGAGCGCCGCCAGCTCCGCGAACCCCCAGCCGAAGCCCGTATGCAGAAACTGCAGCCCCGCTCCGAGCAAAATGCCAGCGAACGTAGCGACGCCCTGCGCCACGTAGCGGAAGCCGTCACGCTGCTGCAAAGGCAGCATTTTGTAGAACAGCTGATAGGAAGGCTCGGCCGAATAGTAGATCAGCAAATACGTCAGCATGTAGCCCCCGGACACCGCGAGCATCGCCGCGGGAGAGCCGATCAGACTCCAGGCGGCCGCGAACGCCAGCACGTAGACGGCCGAAATGCCCGCCAGCATGCCGCTCGCTCCGAGCCACGCCATCAACCGTCCCGACACGAGCTGCAGCAGAAACGCCAGCGCGAACAGCACTGTCGTGACGACGCCGAACATTTTGCCGAAGTCGGCCTCGTTCGGATAGGCGGCGTGGGCCGTATTCAGAAACACGAACTCCATCAGAAAATACAGCGCCGGCATAATCGTCATCATGCCGAGAACGCTGAGCAGAAACGGAGACTTCAACGTTCGCTTGAAGTAGTCCATCGACGACAGCGTCATCTGCTGGCTGTCAAGACCTCCCGCCGATCGGAGCGCCAGCGGCACGAGATAATCCGCGATCGCTTTGCGATAGTTGTACAAAGCGGCCAACAGGAACAGCGGCCCCAGCACATAGACGATGTCCGGACCGAGCAGCGGGCTCGCCACCTGCGTGATCACCCCGGCGACGACGCCGCCCAGCGTAGCCGCCGCCACGAAGAACGGCATCAGCCGTTTCGCCTGCTGAGTCGGGCACAAATCGACGGCAAGACTCCACAGCAAGATCGTCTGCTGCCGAACGACGAAGTTGGACGTCAGAAACAGAAACGGGTAGTAAAACCGGAAATCGATGCCGGCCGCTCTCAGTCCCAGCAGCACGATCGCGTTAAACGCCACGATGCCGATCATCAGCGAGAACATCGTCCGCATCAATCCCGGCTTCGTCATTCTGCCGGCAAGCCAGGTCATGAACCACGCTTCGAGCGGCAGAACGACCGCTTCCGCGACATAGATATAAGGAAGATACACGCTGCCGAAGCGTTGATTGAACAGCGTCATGAACCCGTTGTAGTTCAGCATCTCGGCAATGCCGCACAGCAGGAAGACCGGCACCATCAGCGCGAGCTTGTGCCGGTCCTCCGTCATAATCCCCAATCGGCGAATCCATTGTTGTGCAATCATACGATACTCAACTCTCTTATGTAATCCGAAGCCAGTAGATGAGCCGGTCTTCCCCGTCGAAGTAGTAGTCCGGACACTGGCCGATCAACGTAAACCCGTTCCTCTCGAACAGTCTGCGAATCGTCTTGTACTCCGGAAGGCTGCACGTATATGTCATCAAATAACGGGCTGACGCCCGGCGCAAAAATTCGAGCATTCGTTCCAGCAGCGCTCCCGCGATTCCCCATCCGCGGTATTCGCGGTGCACGACGACGTAATCCCAGCTGTAGCCGCCCGTCTTCTGATCGTTCTCGGCCACGCAGCTGACGCCGATAATTTCGTCCCGTTCATTGGTCGCATACCAGACGACAGCCTGCCCGGCAAGCGCCCGGTAAGGCAAAGTTTTGAGCTGCTCCTCCTCGCCGGGCGTGTATCTCGTATCGTCGAACGAAAACTCGGAGAAAAAGAACTCCACGACGCTTCGGGCCCGCGCCGCCGAATCCAGCAGATGTATTTCGTATGTCCGTGTAATCATTCCCGCCGCCCCCTCTCCGCGCTAGACTGCCAGCGTTCCGTTCCAGCCGGAAGAAGTGCCCTTCTGGAAGTACTCGTCGCAGAGATAGAAATACAGCTTGGCCGCCTTGTCCATCCGGTTCTGCTTGATGACCTCGACGAACGTCTCACGGGCATCGTAGAATCGGCCTTCCTGGCACAGCATGAGCCCGCGCTCGAACAGCGCCTTCGTACGTTCCTTCGCCAATCTGACCGGCTCCGAATCTCCCTCGAACACGTCGATCAGCTCGATCGCCTGGTCCTGTCCTTCAGGCGTAATGCGTCCAAGCGAGCGATGGCGGAACCGTTCCGGCTCGCGCAGCTGCTCGAACAAATCCCGGGTCACGAGCACGGAAGCGCCCAGTTCCTCGGACATTTTCTCCAGCGTGGCGGTCAAATGCACGTCGTCCGAGATGACGTTGCCTTCCCAGCGTCTCTCTTCGCCGATAATGCCCATCATGAGCGGCCCGCGATGAATCGCGATGCCGATGTCGATCGGCGCGTAGCCGGATTGGCGCCTGCTGGCGTTGTAATCGTCCAGCTCCTGGCGAATCGCGATCGCCGCTCTGAGCGCCTCCTCCGCGTAGCCCGGGAACAGCGCCATGAAGCCCGCTCCGAGATATTTGCTGACAAGCCCGTCCTCCCGCCGCACGAGCGGCCCGAAGCGGCGCAGGAACGCGTTCATGAAGTTGAAGTTTTCCTTCGGCGTCAGCGTCTGCGACAGCTTGCGGAAATCGCGAAGGTTGGCGACCATCACCGACATTTCCTGCTGCACCTGATCGCCCAGGCGAATATCGAGAATGCCTTTCTTGCCGAGCGACTTGAAAATCTGCTGCGGAACGAACCGGTAGGACACTTCGGAGAAGCTCGTAATGTCCGAAATATACTGCCGGATGTATCTGGCCATGCGGTTGAACTGCTCGCCGAGATCGCCGACCTCGTCGCGGCTCTTGACGTTCACTTCGACGTCCCAGTTGCCGTCGGCCATCGCCATGACGCTTTTGCGCAGCTTGCGCACCGTCGACAGCATGAAGAACGTTCCCGCCAAAATGATGACCAGCAGCACGCCGGTAATAATCGCGATATTTTGCAAAATGTTTTGATAGATTTTCTGATTGGCTTGATAGAGAACGCTCAGATCGCGTCCGGTCTCGTAGATGCCGACGACCTCCTGATTGCTGTTGTACACGGGACCGATCGCGTACAGCCACTTGCCGTTCGCGTCTTCCCACTGCCCGGTGCGGATGATGCCTTCGAGGCGGACGGATTCATTCTCTTCGTTCATCTCGAACGGCTTGAACATGTTCACTCCGTCGTCGTCGTCCATGATGATGTACAGCTGGCCTTCGTCGTACTTGTACAGCGTGCTGTACAGCCCCTGCCGCTCGATGTCCTGCTCGCCCGCGAAGAGGAAGTCCATTTTCTCCCGGATGAATTCGTATTCGCCGTTGCGGTAATCCGCCGGGGAGCGCAGCTTCTCCAGACGGTCGCCGTCGATCAACTGCTGCCCGTTGCGGGCGAGAAGCGACAGCTCGCGCTGCATCTCCTCTTCCATTCGGGAAGAGAAGCCGTTATAGATGGAATTCGACAGCAGCACCATGCCGACAACGATAATCGGAACGATAACGACCCCTTGCTTGAGAAAAAGGGATACCCGGCGATTCATCAGATGGACATAGACGAGCCACAGCGAGAGAATCAGCAGCGCGATGCCGGCCGCCGCAGCTCCCCACCGTATCCATCCCGAGGCGAGCACCCCGCCGGAGTAGCCGGCTTTCGTCAACACTTCCGCCAGCCGATTCTGCTTGTCGTACAGCAAAATGCGATCGTTGAGCACGACGGCGTACCCGCCGTCGGTTTTCGGAACGACGTCCATGATCTCGTGGCTTTCCGCATCAGGAACCGACTGCACGATCGACGGCCCGTCGAGCAGCACCTTCAAATCGGCTCCGCCCGAAGGCATGACCGTCACGGCGTTCAGCAGGCGGTCGACGAACATCAGACTGCCGTCCGGCGCGATCGACAGCCTTTCGGGGAAATTTTTGCGGGTGCGATCCATGCTTGCGAGCGGATACAGAATGTTGCTCGACCCGTCCGCCGCCACGCGGAAGATGCTGCCGCGCTTCGTCGTATAGTAAATTCGACCCGGTTCCGTTCCTTCGATCTCGGACAAGAACCTGTCTTTGGGCAGAGTAAACGAAAATCGTTCCTGAGGCTGTCCTCCCCCTAACGGGAGCTGCATCAGAGACACCTTCTCCGGTGCGGACAGGAAGAAATACAGGCTGTCTCCCTTCACCTGCAAGCCTTGAATTTGGCCGACGCGCTTGCTCGTGCCGTTGCCCTTCCATTCATAGAGCGTTTCCGGGGAATTGCCCTTCGCGTCGTAACGGACGATTCGCTCGCTCTGAACGATGAGCCCGTAGGAATCCAGCACCGTATCGAGCACGATCGGCCGGCCCTCTCCGTCGACCGTCGCCTCCGTAAAGTCCTGACGGGAATCTCTGCCGATGCCCTCGTGCTTCGCGGACGTCTCCAGCTTGCCTTCCGGGGACAGACGCACGATCTCCTGCTTCGACTGTCCGATGACGACGAGCGAATCCCCGGTCGCCTCCGCGGCCCTCGATAGATTTTCCAGCGGATATTGCCGAGACCAAGGTCCCTTCTGCAGTCCGCCTTCCTGCTGAATCCGATAGACGGACAGTCCCGTCAACGTCAATGCGACGACAAGCGACAATAACGCAAGTTTTCTCATATCGTTATACCGTCTCTTTCCTTGGTTGGCATGCGCTCGATGCCTTGTCCCGTCACCTAGCCTATTATTTCCATCGTACTATAAACAACGACAATTTACATCCTTTTTCCTATATAAAATGACATTTTTCAAGTAATATTGTAGTATGGAAATTGATAGAAAAGATTGGCGTTAACCGCCGATGGAGGATGGTTCAATGGGTCAGCTCGTATGCGGGGGGGCCGTTCTGCAATGTTCGTTCGGTCTGGCGCCGGGCATGCTGAACGTGCTTCCGGTCAACCGAACGACGACGGCGATGCCGATCGCCAACATTATGGACAATAAGCCTTTCGTCAACATAGCGCCTTTCGGCATGTGCAACTCGATGGCCAATCCCGCCGTCGCGTCCGCAACGGCCGCGGCTCTGGGCGTTCTGACACCCATGCCGTGCACGCCCGCCGTCGCCGCTCCCTGGGCCCCCGGCTCCCCTACGGTGCTCGTCGCCAACATGCCCGCCTTGAACAATTCCTCCAAATGCATGTGCAACTTCGGCGGAGTCATTCAGATCGTCAATCCCGGACAAGTAACGATACAGGTGCCTTAATATGATAGAGATGATATTAAAGCCGTTCATCCAGCCGATCAAACGCAAGATCATCATGCCGCTCAAGCGCGCAGGCAGGCTCCCCAAGCTGATCGTCCGCTGGCTCGTCAAGTGGATGCGGAGCATTATGGGCGGCAAGCTCCGTTCGCTGGAGAACTATTGGAAAGTCGGAACTTTCTACATAGCCAAGAAGCTGTTCGTCATTATCATCCTGCTCTCTTTGGTCATCGTCTATTTCGGCTTCATCAAGCCGCCGAAGTTTGTCGACAAGTGGTTCGCCAGAACGCCGAAGATCGAAGCGTCGTCCGCGATGGCGCAAGGCTTTACCGGTCTTGCCAAAATCGTCGACGAGAACGGCAACCTGGTGTACCAGGGCCCTCTCGACAACGGACAATTTTCGGGCGCGGGCAAGCTGTTCGCTCCGGACGGAACGCTGCTTTATATCGGAGACTTCAGCCAAGGGCTGAAGTCAGGCAAAGGGGAGCTGTACGACGCAAGCGGCGCGCTCCTCTACCGCGGCCAATTCGCGGCCGATCTGTACGAAGGCAAGGGAACGCTGTTCAAGACGGACGGCTCGATCCTGTACGACGGCGGCTTCGCGGCGGGCAAATACGAAGGCAAAGGAACGCTGTACTCCGCGCCGGACCAGCCGCTGTATGCAGGCGCTTTCGCGGGCGGCGAGTACCAGGGCGCCGGCAAACTCTACGACGAGAGCGGCAAGCTCGTCTACGAAGGCGCGTTTAACGCCGGCAAGTACGAGGGCGCGGGCAAGCTGTATCGCCCCGACGGCTCCTTGCACTACGAGGGACAATTCCTCGCGGGCGTCCTGTCCGGCGCCGGCAAGGAGTATTTCCCTTCCGGCGTTGCCAAGTACGAGGGCGCGTTCCTGCTCGGCAAGTACCACGGCACGGGCAAGCTGATGAACGAGCAGGGCATCGTCCTGTACGACGGCGGCTTCGTCGGCGGCCTGCGCGACGGGGACGGCAAAGCGTTCGGACCGGACGGCATCGCGCAGTACGCCGGCAAGTTCAAGGGCGACCAGTACGAGGGCGTCGGCACACTGCTCGACGCGGACGGAGCGGCCGTCTACACCGGCTACTTCAAGGGCGGGGAGATTCACGTCCAAGGCTTCCTCGGCCTCTCGCTTCCGAAGCTTCAGGAGTTGTTGGGTGCGCCCGACGCTCCTGCTGCGGGCGAGATTGTGCCCGAGGAGCTCGAGCCGTTCGTTGAGGAGGAGCCTCCGATCGACTCCCCTGCGGAGGAGAGCGATGGCGGTGGCGACAATGGCGGCGGATCGACCGGGGATGGCTCGGGTACAGGCGACGCGGGCGGATCGGGCGCGGGTGAAGCCCCTGCCGCTAGCGGCGGAGCAGGCTCGGATGCCGCCGCGGGCGGTTCGACGACGGGCTCTGACGGCTCAAGCTCCGCGGGAGGGACGACGACAGGCTCCGATGGTGGAAGCACCTCTGGAGAGGGCAGCAATGGCAATAGCGGAGGCGATACGAGCAGCGGAGACGGCGCGGGTTCGAATGCTAACGGCGGTGGAGATGCGAACGGTGACAGTGGTGCTGGTTCGAATTCGAACGGCAGCGACTCAAGCGGTGGCGGTGCGGATTCGAACGCCGGTGGAAACACTGGCGCCGGCACGGGTTCGAACGCTAAGGGCGGCAATTCAGTCGCGAATGTCTCCAGTTCGATCGCCGGAGGAACAAGCAACCGTTCCTCGTCCCCTATCGTCTTGGCAGCGGCAAAGACGAGAATCGTTAAAGTGCTGCCTCCGTCCCCGGCTGAATCGGAAGCGGAGATTCTGCCGGACCTTCCTCCGGAGCCGCTTGATTTCAGTTACGCCGCCCACCAGTTCTCATTTAAGCTGAAGGCGGACGAAGACAATCCGGAAGCCTACGCCGTCACCGAAATCAACACTTGGAACAAGACGGTGCTGGAGCGGCTTGCAAAAGTGATGGAAGACGAGAAGCTTAAAGGCATCAAGCAGTCGCTCGGCGGCAGCAAGTACGAAATGACCTACCTCTGGAACGACGCTCTTTATATCTTCACGTATAATAAAGACGTTCCGGTGCGGCTCAGCGTGCATCAGTTGCAGCAGTGATCCTAGACAATTTGTCTATGTTAGGAAGGGGTCTGTCCCATAAGTAAGGACGTACAAAATTATCGATGAAAAAAGTGGGTATCTATCTCCTGGAGACTGCCTCATACGGTCCTGAAATCACCTCTTAACGGGTTTACCGTTCCCATTTCAGGATCGTATAGCAGCGGAAGGAGATAGATGCCCATAAACAACCATTCATCGGTAATTGTTCGGTACGTCTCTTTTTACTTATGGGACAACCCCCTTTCATTTAACGGACCACCAGAACGCCAATCCCCGCCATCCACCCGACCTAGGTCTCATGATTTATATCAATCTGATTTTTTCCATCGTCATAAGAGGGTTAACGTCGTTATTTTGCGAAGCCGGAGAAATTCGTCATGAAAGGCGCGATTTTAAACGCACCTATCCGCCACGTTTCCCATTCGACTTCCATAGGAACATCTGACGTTATTCGGCGGATCGGCTCGACTGCTCCCGCTTTCGAGGAATCCGGTCATTAACCAACAAAATAACACCGTTGCCACTTTTTTACTTTCGATATAACGTGGATTGTAGGGGATTGTCCCCCACATTACGGAGTCCGGGAGGTAGTATCGATGGATGCAGAAGAAGTAGTAGCGGTAGAAGGACAGGAAGCGGAAGTTGAAGCGGTTGCAGAGGAAGTCGCCGAAGAGGCGGTTGCCGAAGAAGCCGTAGCCGAGGCTGTCGAGGAAGCGGAAGCAAGCGCCGAGCAGGAAGAAGCGGTTGCCGAAGCGTCTGAGGAAGCGGCCGAAGAAGCATCCGAGGAAGTTTCCGCGGAAGCGGAAGAAGAAGCGGTAGTCGCCGAAGCGGAAGAAGCGGTCGCGGAGGAAGCTTCCGAAGACCAAGCCGTTGCGGAAGCCGAAGCGGACGAGCCCGCGCTGGCCCAAGTCGCCGCGCACGAGAGCGAAGCTTCCGAATCGGAAGCGGAAGCCGAGTAATCATCCATTCCTGATCGGACAACGATCTAAGGGGCTTATCTGCGCGGGGATTCGATCCGCTTGCGCCGGCAAGCCCCTTGTCATGTTCTGAGCGTCACGAACGGCTGCGCAAAGAGGCGCGAAGAGCCCACTTGCGTTCGTGCCGCTTCATATACTTGGGCAGGGTTCGGTACAGTTGGCGGCACTCCTTGAACGCTTCGGCGGCTTCTGCCGACTTGCCCAGGCCGTCGTAAATCGTTCCCAGCCGGTAATAAGCCTCGCACGAAGAAGAATTGACGTCCTTGAATTGCTGCAAATAAGCGATCGCCCGATCGGGATCGGACTTGGCCAGCGCCTCAGCCAGCCTCAGATACGGCTGTCCGTACTTGACCTTCGGGCTGATGGCCAGCGCCCGCTTCATCGCCTGCTCGCCTTCCTCCACTCGCCCCAGCGCAAGCTCGCAAGTTCCGAGATCGCTCCAATACTCGGCCGAATGCTCCATCTGCTCCCCGATGCCCTGCAGAATGTCCCTGGCCTGCGCGTGTTTCCCGCTCTCGATCAGCAATCTGGCCAGCTCGGATTTGGCCGACACGTCGTGCGGACTCATCTCCAGCTGCCTTCTCCATTTGGAGATCGAGCCGCGCCTGCGCAGCGGCTTGACCAGGCTGGGAGACAAGCCGATAAACCGCCTCTCCAACACATAGATGACGATCAACAGCACGATAATCGCAACGAACGGATTGCCGAACAGCCAAGTCAAACCAAGGAAAAGCAAAATTTTGCTCATAATCAAGCCTCCTATCCCACTCGCCCTTACGGTCCAATCGCGATGGCGGCTGACTTGATGCGAATTCTTTAGACGCTGTCGATTCCCGCAGCCGCTTCATCGACCGCCTTGCGCAGATCGGCGGCCGGATATCCCGAGCCTTCCGGCAGCTTCTTGAACGCCCACCAACGGATACGCAGCGATGTGCCAGTGGCGGCGCCGGCCAGCTTCATGCCGATCCGGAAACTGCCTTTGTCCGGGTAAATCAGCGTGCCGAAGCTGATGTTCGGAAGTTCCGCTTCGTACTCCGTATCTTTAAATACGTCCGTCGCGCCGAAATAGACCTTCGAACCTCCCGATCCGACCGGAGCCTGCGAATCCGGAATTTCCTCAAGCCCGACGACGACCGTCACTTGGCCTTCTCCCAGACCGTGCACGATTTCGTCGGTCACGTAATTCCGCTTGCCGCGCGAGAAAAATCTCGGTCCCTGCCTAGCTTGCGAATCGAGAGGCACCTCCACGAGTCCGGTAGCCATTTCGTCCTGGATCGTCTGAGGCTGAGGGATACCCAGTTTGAAATCGAACGCGTTCCGCTCGGGATGGTACACGACGTCCAGCTCCGGCTTGCTGCCGTATTCCAGATCGTATGCGCGCGCCTCTGCGTAGAAGCGATGCAGAGTCGAAGCTCTTCCGCTGCGGGAAAGCCGATTGGCAAGAGATGCGTTAGGAATATATTCGCCGAAGGGTACCCGTTCCACCTGCTCGATCATATAAGTCGGCCCAAGCTGCAGCAGCCCGATCTTGGCCAGGCACACATCTTGGTCGGCGTAGCCCTCCACCGCTTGATCCAGGGAACGTTCGTACCATACTTTCAAAATGCGCTCTTCGACGGGTTGGTCGATGATGTCGACCGAATGACGGACGGTATGATCGATAGGCACGCGATTGTCTCCGAGCAGCAGTTCGACGGAACCTGCGTTCAGCGTCAGGCTGCCGGTCGTTCCCGCGCGATCCTGGACCTTCACGCTGTAGTTTAGACGATATTCCGTATCCTGCTTGTCGCCCGGCTCAAGAAACTTGACGATGTTGCCGTCTTTGCCGAGAGCGTCGAAGCCGTCCGCTTCGTAGGCCAAGGAGAGGGAGACGCGCGGGGCTTGCAGCGTTTTTTCCACGACGAGAGTAACGTCGACGACTTCGCCCGGATTGGCGAACTTCGGCATTCTCTGGGTTACGCGGACGTCCTTGTCCTGATAGATCGTCACGATGTCTTCCAGCAGGCCGTCATGCTCGAAAGAATGAGGCGACGGCGCTTCTTCCTTCACGTACAGCCGATAGCTTTCCAGGAACCGGTTGTACTCGCTCATCTCCTCGCCGCGAACCGAGGAGTTGCCGACCGAGTGGACGGGCTCCCGGCCTTTTTCGTCGTAAGCGACGTAGAGATAGACATTCTTCTTGTACTCGTTGTTGGTGAAGCCGTCGATCATCGACAGCTTCAGAGTCACGGGGGCGGATACGACGATCTCGCGGCCAAGGTAGTCGAGCGCGACGCCCATCTCCACGGTAATCGTCTTGTCGTCCACCGGAACGACCTGCATGCCGGCCACGACGCCGCTGCCGAAGAGAAGCCGGTTAAGCAATCTTCTCTTGTCGTTGAAGTATTTCTGCTCCGATTCGAAATCCCGCACGGTCAGCAGCTTTCCGTAAAAATACCGGTTCCTCTCAAATGGAAACATCCTCGCCTTTTTCACCGGAACTCCCCCTTAAAATGAGTCGTCATTCCAACTCCGAATCCATTCCCAGCCTCGTGTGCGCGTCCATCCTGCCGTCCATATGCTGATCTACGATAAGCGTATCGTTCGGCATGCTTCTGTCCGGTCCGAGCGTGAACAGCGAAGGCTCGGCCAGTACCGTATTCACGCCGAGATACGTATGCAGATCGAGATACATCCAGGGCTCCAGCCAGACCATCCGCACTTCCGTGTAAGCCGGCTTATGCTCCTCGATGAGGCCGCGGAGCAGCACGCGCTCCTTCTCCGACGGGGCTTGCGCCTGATCCAGCAGCACCGTGAACGTGTACGGATTGTCCCCGTAAAGCCCGTCCAGCAGCCGCCTCAGATCGGCGTTATCCCTCATCGCCTTGTATTGGAACGGCTCGACGATGACTGGCGGACGGCCGGTGAACGTCTCGACGAGCTTCGCGGTGCCCCGCCTCGTCCCTCTGTAGCGATACAACTCCGGCGCGGCGCGAATGAGCGCGCGCACTTTGTCGTCGCGCCAATGCTCGTCGCTGTCCAGCCCGAGCCAGGATGCGAGCCAGCGAAGCTGCCCTCCCTGCGCCCGTTCGCTGTCGAAGTAGGCGGCCATGCCGTCGATCTTCTCCTCCACGCTGTCGTACAGCGTGCCAAGCAGCGACAGGTACCGCTCCAGGAAGTCCCGGCTGCTCTCCTCTTCCTGATACACCGCAGGCAAGTAGGACAGCAGCGTCTCCCGAGGAAAATATACGCGAAGGCGGCGCAGCAGCGGCGTCTGCCGATCGCTCCCGATCCACTCGATCTTCAGCCACAGGTATCTGCCCTGGGCGCCGAAGAACAGAGCGTCGGACGGGTTGACGATCGGAGCGGACCAGTGAGGGGCCATTCCCGCAAGCTTGTCGCGGAACGAATGCTCCTCGTCGGCGATCCAATCGTCCACCTTCCAGACGGTGCCCTGAATCGGCAGAAACTCCGAATCCGAGCTGTAGTACGATACCCGGATTTGCGTGCCGTCGGGAATGTCGGCGTCGATCGCGAACTTGTGCCACACCGTCTCCGCTTCGGCGCTGTCGAACGCCTTGGACAGCCACATCGCTTCCGGAATCGAACTGCCTTCCCAGCCCATCGTCTGCGGCTGCAGCTCGAGCACCGTTACCGTGCTCTCTTCCCCGTTCCATACGTACATCCGGTCGCGGCCGTCGATGACGATGGCTCCGGCTTTGCCCCGGAATCCGGAGATTCGGTCCTGATGCTCCCCGTTGCCGCTGAAGCGCACGATAAAACGGTCGTCCTCCCCGTCTTCCCCGATCTCACGCGAATCCCCGATGTAGATCATGTTGCGGGAATCGACGCTCAGTCCGGCAAAATATTGCGGAGGCATCAGGAAGCGCTCCAGCCTGCGTTCTCCCCCCGAGCTCGAGAGAATATACAGAGCGCAGGTCAACGTCTCCAGAACGAAGGCGTCCCCTTGCGGCGTCACGGAAATAAACTGCGTTCCGCGCCAGCGATCCGTCTCCGCCGGGAGTCTCGCCGTAAACTTCTCGTTCGCGTAGACGTCCGTCACCACACCCGACATCGTCATCCTGATCAGCGCGAGCTGCCTGAACCCGAGCGCGTCGGTCGCATTCGGATCGTCGACGGGCAGACGCGTCGTCAGGACGTACAAACCATGCTCGTCCGAGGCCAGCGCCAGCGGGTGGAACGGAATGCCGTCCAGCTCGCGCCCCGATCTGCGGAAGCGAAGCTGGCCGTTGGCCATGTCGAACGCCGAGATCGACGGCTCGCCCGCCGCATCTGCGACGAACAGCGTGTCTCCCGTAATCGCCAAGTTGGCCGATGCCGTAAACAGATGATGCCCGGGCACGAACAGGCGCTCATGATGCCGGCTGCCCCTGTCGTACGTCCATAAGTCTCCCTCGGCGTTCAGGAACACCAATCGGCCCTGGGAGTGAACGGCGAAGGCGGTCACGTCGCCGACGCCTTCAAGCTGAGACAGATGCACTGTCTCGAGAACCCCGTATTTCTCCCCTCGCTTGATAGCGACCTCTTCGTCCAGCTCCAGATTGCGTCCGACTCCGCGGCGGGCCCAATGCTCCGGCCGATTCAGCGAGAAGTACGTCGTCCCGCCCTGCATGTCCGTCCCTCCTTCGTCTTCCCGATTGTCATAGCTGCGAGCTGCTGATCAGTTCGATGCGGTGCTCTCCCGAGTACGCGATCGCGGTTTCCGGCAGCTCCAGATCTCCGCCCGCGCTTTTCCGAACGGCTTTCCCTTCCGCGTCCAGCCACAGGTCCTGCACGTACGCGACGCCCTTGACCCGGCTGATCGCGCCGTAGATGTCGCCCTTGTGCACCGTCCTGCCGAACGGCCAGCCCTGAACGCCGCCCGGTTTGTCGTGCGGCGCCAGCAACCGGTTAAGGGCGGCGACGATCCGGTGACCCTCTTCCATAAAATGAGGCTCCACGACGACGACCGCATGCACCGTCACCTTCACATAATCCGGAGCCACGACGTGGACTTCCGTCGTGATCAGCCTTCTGTCGTCCAGATGCTTCGCCACCGTCGCCAGGAAACCCGCGCTCGGCATCGGGGTATCGCCGATCCCCTGAGGCACGACGACTACGGTGACCGCTCCGTCGGCCTGTTGGCCCCTTCCGGGTGCGTAGTTGGGAATGACGTGCACCCTCGACAGCTTCAGTCCCGGCGTGCTCATCGCGATCATCGTGTAATCCTCGCTCGTTACGGCGCAATAAGGAACTTGCCATTGCGCTCTGGCGCGCTCCACGCACTCCTCCAGCGTCTCGGCCTCCGCTCCGCCGAAGCCGTAGCCAAGATTGTCCGCCGTCAGCAGCAGCTCGTCCTGCTCCTCCAGCAGCCAGCGGTTCAGCAGCCCCGGCTTGATGTTGCCGCGCTCTCCGCCGCCAAATTCGCATACCGTAACGCACAGGTTTGGATCGGCTGCATAGGCCGGAATCGCCCCGTGCTCGTCGTTGCCGAACGCCAGCTCTCCCGTAGACGGATCGAACGTATAGTGCCGGTCGAGCGGACCTGAGCGATCGAAGCTGTCCACCGGCTCCCAATCTTCCCAGACGAGCCGTCCGTCCTTGCCCTCCGGCACGCCGACCTGGATGCGAAGTCCGTCCTGGCGCTTCACGGGCAAGTCGTACAGCCGTAGCTTCTGATGCGGCAGGCCGTTGCTCCGCCCGATCCAGCGCAGCTCGGCGAAATCTTCCGAGCAGTGAATGCGACGGATGTTGCCGACGCCCTGGCCGGGAATCGCTCCGCGCTCCCCGTCTCCGAATCGGACCATCGAACCTCCTCCGGCCGTTCGCTCGACGACGTACACTTCGCTCTCTGCGCCGGCCTCTTCGAAGTTCGGCACCTCCCGCCATTCCTTCCAGCGGCCGTCGGTCTGCCGCACCTGCACTCTCAGCTTGCCGTACCGCGCGAGCAGACTGTCCGCTTCGATCGCCTGATTCGGGAGCCCTCTGCCGTCGAACGCCATCTGCTCGCTCTTCGTATCCCGCTGTCGCAGCCGGGCCGTATTCAGCAGCACTTGGTCGATTCGCGGCGGCAGCTCGTAGCCGTCCTCCTCCAGTACGCAACAAATCCAGTAGCGCGGACGGTCCGCAGCCGGGTGGACGATGACAGGCCGCATCGGCGAGGCGACGCGGAAGGCAATCCGCCCGCTGCTCGTCAGATGAAGCGTGCCGTCCTCCACCAGCTCCAGCGGCAGCCAGGAATTGCCGTGCTCCTCGCTCCAGCCGTACGACTTCCAGGCGACGCGGGCGGACGGGACGATTCCGTCCGCCTTCGTCTCCTCGCCGTCCGCCAGCTTGACGTACAGCGAGAGCGACTCTCCCGCTTCAAGCTCGCGGTCGAACGCGATGTACAGCCGGCTCCCCGCCTCGGCTTCGCGGCCGAACGCGTAGAAGGCGACGTTGCCTCTCTCGTTGGAGGCGGATCTGTCGCTCGCTTCCTTCTCCGTGCGGGTGACGATGCGCTCGATGGATAGAGGCAGCAGCTTGACGGGTTCCATCGTCTCGAAAACCTGATCCTCGGCCTGCAGCTTCGTGCCGACGGGAAGCACGACCGGCTCGCGCACGTTGCCGAACGTAACGTCCGCTTGCGCTTGCTCGGCCTCCCTCGGAGCGACGCCGAGCAAGTCCAGAAACTTGCGGACGTTGCGCTCCGGCACGCGGCTCAAGTAGTACTGCTGCATTTCGCTGAGCCATGCGAACAGCTCCAGGAACGTGATGCCGGGATCGTGCGCGTTCTCGTCCGTCCACTCCGGCAGCCGCCGCGGAATGCTGCGGCGGGCTTCCTGCACGATGTTCTCGAATGCGCGGTCGTCGAGCGGGATTCTTGGAAGCATCGGCTTCCCTCCTTTCGGCTGTTAGAGGTCGTTCAAAAAGTCCGATTTTGATCACGAAGTATCCCATTGAAGCATACTCGACGTCGAATCTTGAATTCAGCCGGACCTTCCGGTACTCATGTAGGTTCTCCTACACTCCGTTCCTCACTTCCTAAGCTTCTTTCAACCTTCTTGGTGCTGAAAACCGAACTTTTTGAACTTTCATTTTAACCGGTCGTTCAAAAAGTCCGATTTTGATCACGAAGTATCCCATTGAAGCATACTCGACGTCGAATCTTGAACTCAGCCGGTTCTACTTCACAGTCATGATAAGCCGGTGGCCGCCGCCGCAGGAGATAATGCCATGCGGCACGCGGCGAATGTCGTCCGGCAGCATTTCCGTCGATTTGCCGTTCTCCGTGCGCACGACGCCGAGGTAGAGCTGCTCCACCCTCTGCACGCCTTTGACCGATTGCAGCAAGCCGTAGAAAGCGGAGGCGTGAATCGGCTCGCCGATGTCCCAGCCCTTCCCGTCCGCCTGTCCGGTCAACGGATCGAGGAACCGGTTCAGCGCCTCCAGACAGGCCGTCTCGACCGGCACGAGAATGTCCGGCGCGTCGGCAACGATCGTCGCGAACACCGAAATCTCAATGAAAGCCGGAGCGATAACGGTTAGTTTGCCGGCTTCCCCGACCAGATTCGCGGTTCTCCGGCGCAGCTCCGTCTCCAGCTTGCGCTTCGTCTCGGCAAAATTGTCCCTGCCGACCGCTCCACCGGAAGGAAGAGCGACGACGACGAACGAACCCGGGCTGTTCTCCAGTCTCGCGTTGCGGTTCGGCAAGCACTTCACCTTCGTGATGCCGGGCTCGATCTCTCTGACGAGCCATTCCGCATCGGAAGGGGAGATCGCCCGTCCGCGGTGCTTGAGCTGCTGCGGTCCTCTGCACAGCGCGCCCTCGAGCGGCTCCGCGTCTCCTCCGCCGGTTGCGGGCTGAGGATTGGACACGCCTTGCACGAAAGCGATCGACTGCATCAGCCCCGTCACTTGCGCCGGCCCGACATTGCCGCGCGCCCCGCTCGTTACCCGATACGTAACGCGAATCTTGTCCCCGCCTCTCAGCGGAGGCTCCATGCCGCGCGTTCCGTCGCCGAAGCGAAGCACGCCGGTCGCCGACTGAATCGTATAATGCCGATCGTGCGGAGCAGAACCGTTAAGCGAGCGAACCTCGTCCCAGCGCACCCACAGCCTCTGCACGCTGCCTTCGCTGTCGCGAAACACCTCGTACTTGTCCGGATCGGCTTCGCTCAACCGCGCCAGCTCATGCTCTCCGATCGTGCCCGTCTCGTCGACCCATACTTCCTGGCCGACGACCGGAGTCTGCGACAGCACGAAGCCTCCCTTGCCGGGCTCGGGATATTCTCCTGCGATCGTGCGCAGCTGCACCGCTTTCGCGGAGTTGCGATGGATCGCTTTGACGCTCGGCAGATCAGCCTCATCCTCGCCGTATTTGCCGTCGCGGTTCACCGCCCTCAGCCAAGCCCTCGTCTTGCCGAACATCGAAGCCGGAGCAAGCGACGCCGGCCCGACGAACTGCAGCAAGCCCGATTGCGTGAAGCTCTGCGTATCGTCCACCGTTTTCAGCGCTTCCCAACCCCATTCCCCGCCTTTGCGAACGTAAGCTTCCCATTCGATCCAAGGAAGCCGCTCGTCCGCCTCGGGCTTGCTGCCCAGCGCGAATTGCATGCGGATCGGTCCCCGCACGGGGGGAACGTCAAAGCCGAAATAGACGGCGGGCGCCGGGCACGGAATCGGCAGGAACGCCTTGAAGACGTCGCCTCCCTGTCTCGTCGTGGCCGTAACATCCGTCAGCACGGCGTTGTTCAGCGTGTAAGCCCAATCCGGGCTTAGCTCGGCAGTGGAAGGATAGGCGTAGGAGAAAGCCAGCGCCTCCAGACGAGGGCTCATATACTCGACGATCGGAGCGGTCGGCGTATCGGTCGCCGCCACCCTCGCGCGAATCCAGAGGTCCTCCCGTCCGTTGACGAGCGTCTCGGCCATGTCCTCCGGACATGGGAACTCGAGCGTGAAATCCTTCTGCTCTTCCTCCGGCAGACTGGCGAACATCTCCTCGAACGGACCGCTTTCCGGCAGCCTCATCCAGTTGTCGCCGTTCCAATACTCCCACAGCACTCTGCGAATATAGAGACGCGGAGGAGGCTTCGTCTCGAAATCCGCCGTTCTCATCACCATCTTCCAGCGAATTTCCGGGTCCGGGCCGACGCGGAGCTCGTTCGGAACGTTGCGCGCGCGGAACGTCATCCGCAGCTTGCTGCCCCTTTTGCTGAACGCCTCCCCGCAGGAGGCATAAAACACCGAATACGGAATCGAATGCTCCCCGAACGGATAGAAGCCGGCTTTATCCAATTCCACGTCGTTAAAATACAGCTCCCCTGCCGGAATCGCCTCGGGGTCCTCCGTCAGATCGTGCGACGCCCTCAGCGTCAGCCTGTCCATATCCGGCAGAACGCGCAATATCGGCGGCCCGTCGGAACCGTCCGCAAGCGGCTTGATGCGACAGCGAATCCAGCGTCCCGTCACTCCGCCGATTTCCGCTTCAATCACGGGGCCTCTCGTTTTTTTCCGCAGCGTCACTTCTCTGCCTTCCGCCGACGCCTCCTCGAACGGAATCCATTCTTCGCCGCTCGAATAGCTCCATTCCAGCCAATCCGTCCTCGCGAACAGGGACGCCAGCTCCTCCTCGACATATCTGCGCTCGGCGTTATGCCACTTGAGCGTGAGCCTGGCGGGATGATCGAGCCGCAGCAGCTCGTCGTGCCGAACGTAGAAAACGTGGTCCTGAAGATTGTCTCCCGAGGTCGAAAACAGAGAAAATTCCGCGGCCGTACCCGCTTCCGTCCGGTCGCTGTAATCGTCCCCCGCCAGCACGATGCGATCCCGCCCCGGATGAACGTTGTACAGTTCCATCAGCTTGGCCGGGCTGACCAGCAGCGCGCTCTCGGTCTCGAACGGAAGCTCTTCCCCTTCATCTTCCGCAGCCGCCGTCAGCAGCGTTCCGCCCGGAACGTAAACCGACTCCCTGACTCCCTCGTTCAGCGAAAATACGACGTTCGCGCGCGCGGGCCGAGCCGGCTGGAGCTGCACCTGCAGCAAGTCCAGAAAAGCGATGAAGTTGTTCAGCGGAACGCGATTCAGCCGTTTGATATTCTCTCCCAGCATCTCCGCGGCCAGATAGAACAGCGCAGTACCCGCATCGGGATCTTCCGGCGAGAAGCGCCATTCCGGCGTATAATGGGGAACCATCGCCTTCATTCGCTCGACGAGAGCGTTCAAATCCCTTCCGTCGATCGCAGGGGCGCGGGCTTGCCCGTTTTGCCACAGCTCTGATTTCATCCGATTCGTCGCTCCCGTTTATTTCGTGCCTTCTTCGAGATAGAAGGGATATACCTGGTTAAAAAGATTGTTCGTGGATCGAACGACGTACGAGATGCCGATCGACAGCTTGCCGGGATGGGACGGATCGAGCTTGGCCGTCACTTCCACGTCCGTCACCCGCGGCTCCCATACCGTAATCGCCTGCGTAATGTCGGTCTCCAGCAGCCGCAGCGTCGTCTCGTCGGTCGTGCCGAACGCGAAGTCGCGAAGCCCGCAGCCGAAGTCGGGACGCATGACGCGCTCTCCCCTGGAGGTCATCAGGATGATGCGAATCGCCTCCGCGATATCGTCCTCCCCTTCCGCCAGCAGAAACCGTCCCGTCGTGGCGTCCACCTCGATCGGGAACTTCCAGCCTCTCCCGAGAAAAGATGCGCTCATCGCTTGTCCCCCTTCGCATTCGTCCGAATCAGTTGATTTTCACCATCGCGCCTTTGATCGTGACGATCCCGTCGGACATCAGGTCGAGCTTGCCTCCCGCCTTTATCGTCATCGCGGCGGTTGCCTGCAGGTTGATCTGCGTGCTCTTGACCGTGATCTCCTTGGTCGACTCGACTTTGATGTCTCCCTTGTTGTCGATGGTGATTTTGTTCGTGCCGTTTTTCACCGTTATCGTACCGGCGGAGCTGCCTTCGAGGATGACGGTCTGGGCGGCGTTCTTCGTCGCAAGCGTCACCTTGTCGGCGCCTTCATCGATTTCGAGCTTCAGCCCCTGCTTCGTCTTGAGCGTAATCTTCCCCTTCGACTCCGTATCGTCGAAAATGAGCTCGTGCCCGTCTCTCGAATGGATTTTGCGCAGATTGTTTTTCTCGTCCTTGGCCGGCGGCTTATTCGACGTATTCCACAGCGATCCGATGACGAACGGCTGGTTCAGATTGCCGAGATGGAAGGCGACGAGCACCTCATCCCCAACCTCGGGAACGAACAGCGTTCCTTTACCGCTCCCCGACATCAGCGAGGCGAGAGGGGCCCAATCGGTCTCGTGGGAATTTTCCCGCAGCGGGAACTTCAGCTTGACGCGGTTGAGGCCGTCCGGGTCCTGGTTGTTCGTCACGGTAGCGACCATGACCCCGTGAACGAAGTTGGCGCTTCCGCCTCCGTCCGCATCGGACCGGCCAGAAAAAAAATCGTCCATGGGAGCCATCAAAATGCATTCCCTTCCGTTCTGAATTGGGTCATGTAGCCCCGGTTGCTGATAACGTGGGTGACAGACGAGAGCAGCAGCGTCTGGTTGAATTTGGGACCTAGCCCTTCCAGCTTGATGTTGCGGCCCGCGCGCATTTCCGGAAGGCCGATGCACTCTCCTTCGCCGTTCACGAGATGCATCGCCCTTTCGTTCAGCAGCGCGTTGGCCAATGTCTGCGCCTCCGCCTGGGCGGTCGCGTCGCTGTAGACGATTTCCACGGACTGGCTCGACAGAGCGGACATGATGTCCTTGCCGGTTCTTCCGTTCGTGCCGTATTTGTTCACCGATTGGGACGTCGCCTGGAAAGGCTCGCGCGTCTTCGGATCGGAACCTCGCACGATGAACTGGCCGACCTGATCGGAGATGTCCACGTTGGCGGAATAGCTTCTCAGGTTTTTGCCGTACATCAGCGTAACGACGGGGCTCGCGGAGGGCGAAGGCTTCTTGAAGTAAAGCTTCTGTTCGATAACGAAGAAAAAGTGGTTGATCTCGGAGGCCAACTTTTTCAGAAAATGAAAATCGCTCGTCTTGAACTGCTCGATCGTCGGCTTCGGAGTCATCGTATCGTCCACTTGAAGCTGGAAGCTGTATTTTCCGCCGATCTCCTTGACAACGTCGCTGATTTTTTTGTTCAGCCACAGATTGGACTTGGCGCTGCGCATCATGAAGAAGGAACGGTCCATGCCCTGAACGACGATGGAGGGCTGTCCCTCCGAGGGGTAATCTACCGATATCCCCGTAATGATGCCGTCGAACACCGTCTCCAGCTTGTCGGTGTAGCCCATCTCGATCGTAATCGTCTTGCCCACGTCGATGAGCGAACCGATCCACTTGAACTGGCGTGCCACGGCATCATAGGCGTTCTCGATGCGGAACTGGAAGCTGTCCGACTTGGCGGCGATCGACGTCTCCACCTTCAGCATGGATACGGCGATCTGCTTCAGCGTGAAGCTCTGCCCGTCCACCTGAATATCGAATGCGGGAGCGAAAAAATTGCGATATTTTCGTTCCAGATCGGCCAACTCGTAGGTCGTGCTGTCGAATTTGATTTTCGCCACGGCGCTTTCACTCCAGCCTAGGTATAATCAGCTTCCGTCCGTACGGCAGCCTGCGCGGATTGTCAATGCCGTTCGCCTCCGCGATCGCCCGCCAATGGCTCGGGTCCTCGTACTCTTCGGCCGCCAGCATCCAGAGCTGCTCGTCCTGCTTCAGCATTTTCTGCTTCGTGCGGTCCGCGCTCTGACGGGGAACGTTCTGGTACTGCTCGGTCATCGACTGCACGGCGCGGAACGTCACGTTCAGCGTCGCCCGCACCGGAACGCCCGAGTCGAGAAACATCGTAAACCGCTGCTGCACCTTCTCCGCCACGCCCTTGAAATCTAGCGAGCCCCAGACGAACCGGCAATGCGGCGGCGCGTGCAGGTCGCGGTCGACGTTCAGGAGGCCGGAGATTTTGGCCGTGTGCGTACGGACGTCGACACCCTTCTCATACGTGTCGAAGAACAGATCCATCGTCAACGTCGTCGCTTCCCCGCTGACGAACTGGGCAATCGGGGACTGCAGCCCCGGAATCGTCTGCCACGCGAACTGGTTGCCCGACTGCAGCACATACTCGTTCGGGTTAAACAACACGTCGACCGACTCCTGGCCGTTGCTCTTGATGATAATGATCTTCGCCTTGCTGAGCGCCATCTTGTGATCGGCTCCCTTCTACGTCTTCGTCTCTTGCTCGGCACTGGGCCGCGGCTTGCGGCCGGGCCGGTAAGCCCGCCGGGCGCGCTTATTCGCGGGGCTAAAATCCGTGAAGACGCTGCTCCATTTTCATCCGCTTCATCAGCGATTTGTACACCTGATCCGCAAGCTGATCCGGATGAAGCTGCGGCAATGCGCTGATCGCCTTCTGCAGCGCTTCCTCGCTAATCTCCGCGGCCGGTTCGGGCGCGGCATTCCGAGCCTGGTTCGCCGCCGCGGTTACCGTCGCATTGCGGCGAAATTCCAAAGGTGTGTCCGGTTCGTGCGTATGGACGGAGGAATCTGCAGCGTTGCCCGGGACAGCCGCATCGCGTCTTTCCCTGGCCCCCGGCAGCGCGGCGTGCGCTAACGACAGACGAGGAGCGTCGCTCCGATCTAGCTGCGCGGACGAATCTTGTTGGTTCGGCAGCAACGGTTCCCGAAGCGATTGTCGCATCGGATGCGTCGCCGGCGTTTTCGGCAACGTCGCCCGGGCCATCCTGCCGGTCGACATCACGGTACTGAGCGGGACCCGCCTTCCTCTTTGAACCATCGGCGAGCGGTCTCTCTGCCATCCGGCAGAAACCTCTCCGTTAGCGCCCTGCGATCGGATACTCTCCGAAATGGGCCGCATAGCGTCTGCCCCCATCTCCCCCCTCCGAACCGCTGGCAATCGCGGATTCGCAAACACATTCGGACCGTTCTCTGGCGGGGGACCGCGTCTCAACTGAATGGAGGTTCTTGCCTCTATTTGCGATTCGGCTTGCGCTGCCGGAGACAACGGCCTGCCGGACTGCCGATTCACGGCAAGTCTGTCGGGGCCGTCTGTCGGAATCAGGAGATTGCGCTGCTGTCCCGGCATGCCGCTTGATTCAAGCGTACCGGAACGATTCAATGCGGATCTCCGGCCTTCCGCGCCTCCTTCTTTCATCCTGTCTCTGCGAGCAAGTAAAACGAGTTTTCCTTGGTCGCTCCTGCCTCGCGCTCCCGACAGTCCCGCATTAACGAGACCTGGATTTCTCAAGCCGGCTTTATCGCTTATACGACTCGATACTCTCGTTCCGCGGATGTTAGCATGAACCGGAGTCGCTCGAAGGCCGGCTTGGTACCCGCCCTCGTTAGATCGGACTCCATCACCGGAGCCTTGTCCCCTGTCGCCCGCTCGATCAGCAGTTCCCGAAACCTGAGCATTCGCGTGAACAGTAGGCGCTCTAGTCCCGTCTCCGGAGCCTTGTCCCCTATCGCCCACTCGATCAGACGCTCCCGAAACCTGAGCTTTCGCGTGAACAGTAGGCGCTCTAGCCCCGTCTCCAGAGCCTTGTCCCCTATCGCCCACTCGATCAGACGCCCCGGAAACCCGAGCTTTCGCGTGAATCTTAGGCGTTCGGGCTCCATCGCCGGCGCCTTGTCCCCTGTCGTCAGCTCGATCAGACGTTCCCGAAACACGAGCATTCGCATGGACCGTAGGCGTTCGGGTTCCATCACCGGAGACGCGTCCACCCTCTCCAGCCAAGCCGGTCTCTCCCGAAACACGAGCATTCGCGTGGATCGTCGGAGTTTGGAAGTTGCCTGCGGAATCGCGCCCCGGTTTGCCTGTAAGGTCACCCGAGACTTGCGGTCCGCGATCGGCAGCGAGACTCGCCCCCGTTGTACCGGCGCCATTCGCTCTGGACAAGCCCTGTTGCCCCACCTCGCCCGACGCGGATGAAGCGTTCCGACCGGCTGCGCCGCCGGTCGAACTCCGGGTTAATCGATGCGCCAGCTTCAGAGAACCTGTCGCCAGTCCCAGCTTGGTCTCCGCCTGCGGCAGCCGGCGACTTTCTCGAACCGATTCGCTTGCCGCTGAACCTGCGCTTGCCGCTTGAGTTGCTGCGGTTTTCATGCCCAAGCCGATCGTTCTCTTCGCCGCAATCGGCCGTTCCCGTTCGGTCATACTCCGATAAACGAGAGGCAGCGGAGAATCTGCCCCCGGTCTGCGCAGCGACCACGATCGCACGCCAAGCGCAACTTTCGGCTGAGCCAATCTCTCTCCCAGCTCAGCTTGCGAATCGTCCATTCGCCCTAGCGAGCTTGCCTCCTTGGCAACACCCGACGATGAAGATTCCTCAAAGCGAGTTGTGCCCGGCCTCAGCGCGTGAGAAAGACGTAACGCACGACGGCTCCAAGATCTCGCATGCTCCTGCTCCTCATCGGAAACAACGCCGCCGTCAGCGCTGGTCGAACTCCCTTCAACCGATAGGCTGGAAGGAGTATCGTCGACTTGCGAAGTCTGCTCCTGCCGAGCTTGCCGCCGAGCAGCTTTATCCGACCGTCGCTTCCCAGCGTCACGAGAAGCGCCAACCGCATCCTCGCCTACTCTCTCACCGCTCTCCAACCGCCCCCCGGCATCCCGGGTTTCGGTCAAACGCGGCACATCCGCCGACAGCTCCCGACGAGAAGACGCCGAGCCGCCGAATCGTTCGCTCTCCCGCTGCGCTTCGGTCTGACGCGCCGAACTCGGCTCCGCATTCCCGTGCGCCGCCGCGCTGCCGCTTGGACGTTCCGTCTGCGGCGCCGCTTCTCCCGGCGACGGCGTCTCCCTCCGGCTCGCGCGAACGTCCGCTCCAGAAGGATTCGCTCCTCCATCGCCAGAACGTTTCCCGCCGTCGACACGCAGCTTGGGATTCAAGAACAGAAGCTGAGCATATACCGCTTGAGGCTTCTTTACTTGCGAACTCCCGGCCGACTCCTTCGCCTTCCCACGATCGGCAGCTTTCTTCCGTTTGCCCGGGGCGCTGGATGCTTTCGCCCGAAGCGGAATTTTAGCCGCAGGCGCCTGGTCGCGATCCCTTCGAAAGGCCGCGTTCGCCTTCGCGCTCATAGGCCATGAAGTGCGCTGCGCCAGCGTCTCGGCCAAGGAAGTTCTCGCTGCGGGGGACGCCTCGCGCCGGGGAGCTTCGGACAACTCATTCCCGAAGCTGCCTCCGTCTTCATCGTCGATCCCGAGAGTACGAGCTTCTTCTTCGGCAGAAGCAGCTTGCTTGTTCTCGGGCATACGCTTGTTACTCTTGCGAGACTTATTCGCGCCCCTGACCGAAGCGCTCGACTCCCGCACAGCCTCGGCCGCCTCCTCCGAACGTCCGTTCAAGTCCGTCGAAAGGGCCGTTTCCCTGATCCGCCGCTGCTCCACGACGACGCGTACCGCTTCCCGAACGACGACCGTGCTGCGCTCCACGATTTTCTCGCGTTCCACCACTTTTTCGCGTTCGACCAGCTTCTGCCGCTCGACCACCTTTTCCCGCTCGATGACGCGATCTTTCCCTGCCGGACCGGGCCGGTCCCGAACGATGTCGCGGTACCGAATCTCCGGCTTTTCCCTTGCGGGAGTTACCGGCCCGGCAACGCTGGAGCGCTCGGGAGGGCGGAACGGCGTCCGCTCCCGGCCCTTGCCTGCAGATTTGCCCTTCTCCTGCGAAGAGACCCGAAAAACGAGAGGTTGTCCGCTTCGGACGCCGGGGCGAATCGGACCGTACTTGCCCGCGATCTCGCCGGCGAACCGTGCGTGCGCGGGCCCGGCTCCTGCCAGCGCTGCCTTTGCAGGCACCGTTCCCGCATTTCGCCGACTTGCGCCGATCCTCATGCTGCCCCCTCCTCTCTACGCGTCTCCCGCAGCCTTTATGCTCTGAATATCGCTTTTACTCCGTTATGTACCAGTTCGATCGTCTCGATCGCCACCTCGCTGGAGGAAGCAATCAGACCGGGACCGCTCCATTTGACCGGATACGCGTCGAAAAAATTCCACCGGCAAAGCTCGGCCCCGTCCTGCTTGTATAAAATGATAGAGCCGCTTTTGCGGGTTACCGTCCCTTGCGACGCCTGCGCGTACCAATTCCACAGCTCCTGCGAGGAAGACAATCCCCGCTTGAGCATAATCGTCGAATTCCGCACGCCCTTGGGCAGCCGGTGAACGTACCCGTTAACGCCGCCCTCTCGGATTTCCTCATATTCAATTTGCGATTCCAAGCCGTGCGCTTCGGAAAAACCGGCGACGAGCATTCCGTCCAACTCGACGGCGAAGCGAAACGCCCCGTTCACCTTATGATGCATTGCAGCCGCGGACACGTTCCGTCGTCACCTCTTTCCGAATACGTCGAACACGTTTTGCTTATCGGTCTCGTCGTTGAGCTTGCGGTTGATTTTCGAGATTTCGTCGCACCATCTGCGGCGTTCCCTATGCTCCATGTTCATGATCTCATCGTGGGGCCAGTGAAAATAATAGGCGATGAAGCCGACTTCCTCGTAGATTCTTTCAGGAGAATAAGCTACGAGAGGCCCTCCGTTACGGATAAAAAATCGACTTCCACCTCGTACTCGTGATCGCATTTCGGGCATGCGGTGTGCAGCTTCGGCGATTCCAAATCGTTGATCTGCCTGTACAGGTTTTGCAGGTAGGCCAGATCGGCGGTAAACAGCTTCTCTATCGTTTTCGTATCGACGTGCTTCACGTCCCCGAGCCGGGTAATGACGCGAGCCAGCAAAATAATCGTCAGGTAGCTCTGGTTCTGCTGCACGCGAGGATCTCTCATCGGCAAAATTTCGTCCGCCGCGGTCGCAAGCCGCATGACTCCCCGCTTGTGCAAGGTGCCGCTGTCGTCCACATAGCCGCGCGGGAGCTCGAACTCGTATTCCGTCTGAAACGCCATCGTCGCTTTCACTCCTTGCTTCGTCTATCGGTCCCTTAAAAAAGCAAAACAAGAGAGAGGGCCTCCCTTGTCGGTAAACGCTATTCCGTTCGTTATTGCCGCAACGGGGTTCCCGACCGGACTGCCCGTCCGCGCGGCGGCCCGATCCGGGACCGCCGCGCGCCGCGGGACTCTCATTTTACGAAACGTTCCGCTCCCGGCTCTCCTCCCATGCGAAGGAAAGCCGCCTCTCTCGCCTTATTTCCACACTATTAAGCGGTACGAGTCATACCCTCGTGAGCGAGCTCGAGCAGCTCGATCGCCACTTCCGCGCCCGATCCGTTAAAGGAAGGAGCCGTGTAGCGAACCGGCCAAGCTTCGATGACCTGCCACGTGGCGACGTCGCCGCCTTCTTCGTCGATGGCGATAATCGTCACCGTCTTGCGCTCCACCGTGCCGTTGATGCACTCCTGAATCCATTCGTAGAGCTCCATCGACTCGGTAGCGCCCCATCTCAGCGAAATGTTGCCGTAGCGGGCAAGGCCCGGCAGCTTGCGGGGCGTAATGACCTCGTTCCCCTCGCGGTATTGCACGACGTCGAAAGAAGCGTCGAACCCGGCGACTTCGCTGAAACCGGCTTGCTCCAATCCTTCGATCTCCACACGGAATCTAAAATTGCGGTACGGATCATTGCGTTCTCCTGGCATGGATATCCTCTATCCCCTTCCGTTCATATTGGGTGATTCCTCAATTTATCGTTCTTTCCGGACTAGGCCGGCGGCTTACTCGGAGCCGGTTTTCTGCGTAATGCGGAAGACGACGAACTCGGCAGGCTTCACCGGAGCGACGCCGATCACGCAGATCAGCCGTCCGTTGTCGATGTCGTCCTGCGTCATCGTGCTGCGGCCGATATCGATGTAGAACGCTTCGGAAGCGCTGCTGCCCATCAATGCGCCGTCGCGCCAGATCCGCGTCAGGAACGCGTCGATCGTCCGCTGAACGCGAGCCCACAGCTGCTCGTTGTTCGGCTCGAACACGACCCAGTTGGTGCCGCCCTTGATCGATTCCTCGAGGAAAATGAACAGACGACGAACGTTGACGTATTTCCACAGCGTATTGGAGGATGCCGTGCGGGCGCCCCATACGCGGATGCCTTGGCCCGTAAAGGAACGGATCAGGTTCACGCCGGCAGGGTTGAGGATATCCTGCTCGCCTTTGTTGTATTGCACGTCCAGGCCGACTACGCCGCGCAGCACTTCGTTCGCCGGAGCCTTCTGCACACCGCGCGTCGTGTCGGAACGGGAGTAGATGCCCGCGATCGTGCCGGACGGAGGAACGAAGATGTTCCGTTTGTCGAGCGGATCGAATACCGACAGCCACGGATTGTAAAGCGCGCAGTAGCTGGAGTCGAACAGGTTGCGGTGCGTCATGACGTCCGCTACCTTCGTTTTCTCGCGCGGAATGTCGAGAATCGCGAAGCGGCTGCCCAGGTTTTCGCAGTGTGCGACGAGGGACAGCTGCACGTTGGCGTCGGTTACGCCCGGAATCGCCATGATGCTGACGACGTCGTTGTCGATGAACGCTTGGATGCCCGTACGGCGTCCAGGACCGCGGTCTTCTCCGATGAAGTCGGCGGCGGAGATGCCGTCAACCGAGCCGTCGCTTCCGCCGGCCAGCACGAATTCGACCTTGCCCGTCGCGCCCGCGCCGGATACCGTCTCGAACGGAGGCGTCGCGTCGGTCGACAGAGCCAATGCCCGTACGTTTACGAGATTCGAACGTCCGGCAACTTTCTCGACGAACGTCGGAGCTTCCGGATTGAGGCTGACTTTCTCGAAACTTTCCACTTCGTCGTTATAGATGACGTGCAGCGAAAACTCGCAAGTCGATAAAATTTTCGTAGGCAGCAAAGCGTCGTCCACAACGTCGCCGGACAGCTCGTCGGCCAATTCGATCACGTTGCCTTGCACGCTTACGACGCGGTTGTACTGCGTCTCGCCGCCTGCATTGTAGGCGACGACGTCGCCTGCGTAAAATCCGCCGGCGTTCTTGACGCGGTAGCGCCGATCCGTCACTTCATAGATTTGCGTCTTCGCTTTGCTGGCGTCCGTAATGACGACTTTCACCAGGTTGCCCCAGGCTCCCGGGTTTTTCGTCGTGATGCTCAGCTTCTCCGAGACGGAACCTGTGTTCGTCGCAACCTGAGCGTCAGAAGGCGCTACGCGCATAACGTAACAACGGGAACCTCCGTTGGTGAAAAACTGATCTACCGCATAAGCCAAATAGCGATAGCTTCCGAATGCGCTTTCGGACAAGTAAGAACCGAAATTGCGCTGAAAATCGGCCGGACTCGCAATGAGCAGCGGCAATCCTTCGACCGCTCCCCGCTGCGCGAGGCCAATGAAACCGGCGGTGCTCGTGCTTACGCCGTCGAGCGGCTTGGAGCCGCTCTCGAATTCCTCCACGTATACCCCAGGCGACAAATACTCTGCCATGATCCCCGGTTTCTCCCCGCTACGTATGTATGTAAGTCTGAAATCTAGCTGCTCGTAAGGGGAAAACCAGTTCCTCCTCTCTCAAAATGGGTTTATCTTATCGTCAACCGGAAACGTCTTGCCTGGCGGCACTTCGTCCAATCAACGCCACGCCCTTCAATTAGAGCCGACGGTAAACGCGGGCAGGCGCGATACTTTGCCGCCTTCCGCTTGCCATACCGTCTGCCATCTCTTGCCGTCCGCCGCGATCTCGGCATGAATCCGGCATGCGGCCGGCAGCAGCCCCCGAAACGGGAGAATCGCCGTACCGGCGTCGTCGCTCGTTGCGCGAACGGCCGGCAACAGCCGGGTTCCCCGACTCCACGCGCCCCTTATGGGCCGCTCCAACAGGATGACGGCGGGGTGGTCCGTCCAATCGACCATCCGGTTCCATTCCAGCTCCGAACCGTCCCTGTCCCTCAGCACGAACGCGTCCCCGGGCGCCAACCGCCCGTGTCCGGGCGCGATTTTCAGCCGAAGTCCGTCGCCTCCGCTCCGTTCTTCCGCCAAGCGGCCGCGAACGGCCGTTTCGTCGTCTATGTAGGCCAAAATCTCTGCGCCCGCAATCGGCTGGCCGTTCGCGTCGCGAAGTTCCGCGATCGCTCCGGTGCCGGCGGCGGGAGGCACATAAGCGCGCCCGGGATGAAGGCTCACCGTTACAATCGGAGGAGTTCCTCCGTTCGCCGGCAAGACGACCTCTTCCCGCACTTCCCGGTAAGCGGCCGACGCGATCCGCAGCGTGCAGCGCTCGCCCGGCACGTCCAGAAATACGTAACTTCCGTCCGAACTCCGAATCGGCTTGCGGTCGATCCCTTCCAGCGATACGATCAGCGAGGAAGGAGACGGCGTCGTTCCGGTCCAAATATCGAACGGCTTCACCGCCAGCGAGCAGCGGGTAACGAACGTTCTCTCGGCTCTGTCCAACTGCGTCAGCCTCCCTTGTCGCGCAGCGTGATGCGGCGCTCCAGAACGCGGGAGCCCGGCTTGACGCGGTTCGATTCGAGCAGCACGGGTCCGACGCGGTACGCGAGCGAGAGCTTGTACGGATTGTCCCCGAACTGCCAGAGCTGCGTCAGTTGATCCGTGCTCAAGTTTTCGGGCGTGATCCGCAGCTCTTCCCCGTTCTCCAGCAGCGTCCCTTCCAGATACGGGCTGCGCAGCACCGAATTGTCGTACAGCACCTGCATCGCTTTGCCGAGTATCCGATGCTCGTCCAGAATCCGCGTATGCAGATCGGCGGCGGAATGGGCCGTCAGCATGTAGTGCAAGTCGACCGCAAGCGGGGGATAACGAAGCACGCCTCCTTGCGGCAGCATCTCGTTGCGCCTGGCTTCTCCGTTCTCCCTGATGCTGCACAGGTAGAGCGTCAACGCCAAGTCTCCCTTATCGACGGGGGAAGCCATTCCGATCAGGTCGGGCCGAGGGACAGGGTCCGGAGACAATTGTTCGCGCAGCAGCTTGAGCAAGCTTAAGCCGACGTCGGCGACAACAGTATAACCTCCGATACAGGCTCCTCCTTCCCCGCACAAAATCTGAAAAATTTCTAAAAAATTCTACATTTCGACTTTATTATAGCGGTAAAACGACGGGGTGACTATCCAAATGTTACGTTTTCTTCGTCTAAATACGGGGAGAAACTTTCTTTCACGAGAATTTTCCCCATTTTCTGCAGTTCCTGCCTCGCCGCGCGGATGAAATGCTCCATTCCGATCGGCTTTCCGGAGCCCGCCGCAAGGAATGCGGCAGCCAGCGCGATGTTCTTGATATAGCCCCCGGACACCTCCAGCCGCGCGGCCAGAAACGCCAGATCGACATCGGGCGACACCGGGGCCGCGGACGGAAGATGAACGCGGAAAATGCGCTCCCGCTCGGCTGCGTCGGGAAAAGGAAACTTCACGACGAAGCTCATCCTCCGGATCAGCGCCTCGTCCATGTTCTGAAGCAGGTTGGTCGCCAGAATCGACACTCCGTCGTACGCTTCGATCCGCTGCAGCAAATAGGCCGCTTCCAGGTTGGCGTATTTGTCGTGCGCGTCCTTGACCTCCGTCCGTTTGCCGAACAGGGCGTCCCCCTCGTCGAAGAACAAAATCGCTCCGCTGTTCTCCGCCTCCGCGAACAGCTCGCTGAGCCGCTGCTCCGTCTCGCCGATATATTTGCTGACGATTCTCGACAGGTCGATCCGGTACAGCTCCAGGCCCAGCTCTCCGGCGATGATTTCGGCGGCCATCGTCTTTCCGGTGCCGGGCGGGCCGGCGAACAGCAGGCTGAGTCCTTTGCCGTACGGCAGCTTGCGCCCGAATCCCCACCGCTCGTACACGGTCTCGCGATGCAGGAAGCGGTCGCAGGCTTCGCGGATGAGCGAGTACGGCTCGTCCGCGAGCACGAGGTCTTCCCACGATCTCGCCGGCGCGATCCGGTCGGCGAGCTGCGCCAGCCGATGCCGGAACTGCCCGCGGCAAGCCGCCTCGATCTCGTCCCGTTCCGGCAGCCCGGCTCCGCGGCTTGCGGCGAGCGCCAACGCCTGCCGCCAGGCGCTGCCGATCTGGCCGGGAGTGAACCGGTACTTGTCCGCCAGCTCCCGCCACGTCGAAGGGACGTAGCCGCCGATGGCGTCCATCGCCTCCGCCTGCCAGAACGCCTCCCGGACGGAAGCCGGCGGAATGCCGGCTTCGCCGTAAATCCAGCCCGCCTCCTCCGGAACCGGCAGCTCCGAAGGCTGGCGACGAATATGCGACGTCCAGCCGATCAGAGGCATCGCCGCATAGCGAACATAGCGGTTCAAAGCCGCTGCCAGCGCTTCGAGATGCGCAACCGCCGTTCCGGCGATCGCGTGCTCCTCCCGGAAGACGATTCCCGCTCCGGTCAGCACCGCTTCGCGGACGATTCTCGCCATGGCCGCTTCCGCCCGGTCGGCCTCCTCCGGCAAACTGCGAAGACGTACGACGAGCAGTCGCTGCCCTCGCGCCGCAGCCAGATGAACGAAGCGCAGGCGCTTGCCTCCGCCGGACGGACCGGACAGATGCACGAACGGCGCCTGGCCCCTCGCCGACGCGCCTCCGTCCGCCAGACCTTGCAGCGAACGCATGACCGGATCGTCTGGAAGCAGCGCGGGGAGCTCTTCGAGCGCCCGCGGCTCGTACGCTTCGACGATGCCTCTCAGGCGGCCGTCGAGCGTCTCCGAGCGCAGCAAATAGCTGATTGTCCGCTCGTCCAGGCGCAGCGCCGTCTTCAGCTTCGGCCGAACCTGTCCGCCCCCGCCTCCGTACGGCTCTTCCGGTTCGAGCAGCAGGTCCCGCACCCTTCCGCCGCCTCTTAGCAGCGCCCTGGCCTCGGAAACCTCATCTTCCGAATCGCAAAGAAAACGATACGCGAAATCCGGCGTCGGCGCCTTGCACGTAATGTCATCGTTGAAGTACGCATACCATTTCTCGTATTTCCGGCTCGTTTCCGCGGCAAGGCAGAGCACGACGAGGCGTCGCTCCCACACGGTAAGGCGAAGCCTTGCGCACAGCAGCGACAGCGGCAGCTCCACGCCGGCGCGTAGGGAAGCCTCGGCGGCAAGCGCGATCTCCCTCTCGTGCGCCCGGCGATCGTGAACGTAACGCAGCCACGCTTCCGGCGGCGCTTCCGTTTCGCCCGGCTCCGGCTCCATCAGTTCCTCCGCGGTGACGACGAGCCCCCTCGGGCCGATCAGCGGCTGCGCGAACGGATTGCCCCCGCCCAGCTCCAGCAGCATCAGCAGCCCCGCGTCCAGCCATGCCAGCTCGGCGGCCAAATGATCTTGCGCATTCAGAAACGGTTCAACTTGTGCCACTTCCACCTAGTTCCTCCCTCGCCATCACACTCACCCTTGGGCGCGGCACATTAAGCTCGCCCCACGCGCTTATCCGCCGGCCACCAGCCCCGCGCACCACTTTAAGCTCGTCCGGCACGCCTATCCGCCCTTCATCACATCATCGTCCCGCCGCCTAACGACGCATCAAAGTCAGCACCGCAATGTCGTCCGACTGCGGCGCCCCGTCCGCGAACATGAAAACATGCATAAGCAGCGCGTCGATCGTCTCGGCGCTGGACATGCCCGGCGTCATCTCGAGAAACTCCCGCAGCCGCTCGGACGAATACTGCTCCTGCGCCGCGTTCTCTGCCTCCGTAATGCCGTCGGTGTACAGCAGCAGCCGGTCTCCCGGCTCCAGCGACAGGCGCCCGTCGTGGTAGACGGCGTCCTCCATCGCGGCGAGCGGCAGACTCTTTCTCAGCTTCACCGGCTCGATCGCGCCGCTGGCGCGCACGACGTACGGCGTACAGTGGCCGCCTTCGCTCATGACCAGTTCGCCAGTGGAGCACGTATACACGCCGCAGACGATCGTCGCGAATACGAGCGGATTGTCGCGCGCCAGCTCGTCGTTGACCATCGTCAGCAGCTCGCCGGGCGACAGGCCCGGGCCCATTTTCCCCTTCAGCAGCGTCAGCGTGACCGCCATGAACAGCGCAGCCGGAATGCCCTTGTCCGAAACGTCGCCAAGCGCGAAGAACAGATGGTCGTCGTCGATCTTGAAGAAATTATAGAAGTCTCCCCCGACTTCCTTGGCCGACTTGAGCAGCGCGCAGACGTCGTAAGGCTCGTACGCCGAAGGCATCGTCCGGGGCAGGAAGCTCATCTGGATCGTGCCCGCCACCTGCAGCTCGCTCTCCAGCCGCTCCTTGATCGCCGTCGTCGACTGCAGCTCCGCGAGCGACTCCTCGACCTTGGCGTACAGCCTCGCGTTCTCCAAGGAGACCGCCATCGGACGGGCTACCTGTTCGAGCAGCAGCCGGTCGCGGGTCGTGAACTTGCCGCCCTTCTTATTGATGACCTGCAGCACGCCCTCGACCTTGTCGCGGTTGACGATCGGCACCGTCAGCAAATTGCGGGTTTCGAACCCGGTTCGCTCCGCGACCCGATTGGACCAGCGCGGATCGTTCTTCGTATCGTTGACGACAAGGCTCTGCCCGCTCTGCGCCACGCGCCCGGCAATGCCTTCGCCGGGCTTCAGCCGGATCTCGCGAACCTCCGCGCCCTTCTCTCCCTGGGCGAGCTCGAAAAACAGCTCGTCCGTCTCGGGGTCGACGAGCAGCACCGAAGCCGCTTCCACCGGAAGCACCTGCTTGGCCGTATTCATAATGAGTTCCATCTGTTCCCTGCGCTTCAGCGTCGAATTGAGCTGCATGCTGATCTCCAGCAGCGCTTTCATTCGGCGAAAACGCATCCGCAGCACCGCATACAGCGCTCCCGCTCCGGCCGCCGCCCCGACAAGCGCACCGGCTCCCGCGGCTACCCATTGTCCATCCATGCGTTCCCCTACTTTCGCCGGTTCGCGGCAAGCGCGCGGCTTAAGCTTTTAATCGTTCAAGCGCCTCTTCCGTCGAATCCGCCGTTTCCAGAATGCTCAGGAAGCCCGACATCTCGAACACGTCGCGCACTTGTTCATTCATGCTGGCGCAGATGAGCTTACCTTGCATGCTTCTGACCTTTTTCGCCGCCACGAGCACGACGCGCAGCCCCGCGCTGCTTATGTATTGCATGGCCGAGAAATCAAATACGAAACGGGTGTTGCCCTCCGCGGTCAAAGCGAGGAAAGAAGCTTCCGCCGTCTGCGCGTGCTGGCCGTCCAACCGACCCTCTATGCTCATAATGGCCGCGCCTTCGCGCTGCGTCGTTACGATAATCATGGATAATCTCCTCCCGAATGCGTTGAACCGAACCGTTCTCCTGTGGCGAAAGCCGGTCCGCGATGTCAGATCGTTTTGCGAAGAATGACTAGATTGCCCGTATCCGTGCGCTCGTAGATGAACTCGTTCATCAGCCTTTTCGCGAAGAAAATGCCCAGTCCCCCGACCGTCCGCTCTTCCAGGTCCAGCGACAGGTCCGGTTCCTTGAACTCCAGCGGGTTAAAAGGCACTCCCTCGTCCTCCAGCCTGATCTCGACGACGGCCGGAAGCGATTGCACGGACAGCGTAATGACATGCCGCCCGCCTTGCGGGAATCCGTAATTGATCGTGTTGGTCAGCAGTTCCTCGCAGCTGAGCGTCATGTCGAATTTCAAGCGGTCGGGCCAATTCGAGCGCACGCCAATCTCCTCGAAAAACGCATGCAAGCGCTCCAGCTCGTCCAACCGGTTGTCCAGCCGAATGACCGCCTCTTCCGTACGGTCTTCTTCCTTGTCCGTCATTACGCCACCCCCGCTCCCGTTCGCCAGCGTTCGAGTTTTTTCCGCTTTATCCATCATATCATATCGACATGGCATTTTAATGCAGTTTTTGATGAAACATGAGCCGAGACGGAAGAAAAACTGACGCGGAGAAAAAGAGAGAGCAGCGATCGGCGTGCGGCCTTCGCTGCTCTCTTCGCGTTGAACGCGGAGTTACGTTGGACGAAAAACGGAAACGTTCGAGGAAGCCCCATTCGCTACTGCCGGGGCCGGACGCGCCGGGTCGCTTCCGCTTCGAGCGGGTTGTCCGGCCAGTAGTGCTTCGGGTAGCGCCCCTTCAAGTCTTTACGCACCTCGAAATAAGCGTTGCTCCAGAAGCTCGCCAAATCCCGCGTCACCTGGACGGGCCGCTGCGCCGGCGACAGCAGATGAAGCGTCAGCGGCACGCGTCCGCCCGCGATGCGCGGCGTCTCCGGCAGACCGAACAGTTCCTGCAGCCGCACCGCCACGAACGGCGCGTCGGGATCGCCGTAGTCGATCGGAATGCGCGAGCCGCTTGGCACCGTCCAATGCGTCGGCGCTTCCTCGTCCAGGCGGCGCCGACGCTCCCACGGCAGCATCGCCTCCAACAGCTCCTTCACGTTCAGCCGCTGCAGATCGCTCCGGCTTTTCATCCCTTCGGCGTAGCCCGCCAGCCAATCCTCCAGCGTCGCCAGCAGCGCCTCGTCGGACAGATCCGGCCATGAATCGTCGTGACGGCGCGCGAACGACGCCCGCTCCTGGAACTGGCGAGCCGCCTTCGTCCACGGCAGCATCTCCAGCCCTTCAGAGCGTATCCCCTCCAACAGCGCTTGCAGCCGTTTCTCCTCCGACAGCTTGCCGATCGGCTTCTCTTCCAGCACGATCGCGCCCAGCTTCCGGCGTTCACGCCCGCGAACCGCCTTGGCCTCGGCGTCCCAGAAGACGTCCGATTCGACGGCGAACGCCTCCGGCGCGTTCGCGGCGAGGCGATCCGCCGACACCGGAGCGGCAAGCCGGATGCGACTGTCCGCCCCCGCGTCGTCGACGTCGGCGACGACGATCCACGGCTCCAGCGCCAGCGCTTGCCCCGGAGCGAACTGCGCGCCGCGTCCGCCGCTGAGCAGGTACTTGCCGCTGTCCCTCCGGCGACCGATGCGGTCGGGGTACGCAAAGGCGAGCAGCAGACCGCAATCGTCCGCCCGCTCTGCGCCTTCATCAGACGCCCCTGCTCCCAGCTCCCGCCGCAATCTCCGAGCCTCCTCCGCCAGCCGTCTCCGCGCTCCCTCGTCCGCGGCGTACGCTCCGTAGCCGCGCAGCGCCTCGATTCTGGCCCGCAAATCCGCCGTCGGCGCTTGTCCGCCGGAATACCGCAGCAGATCGCGCTCTCCGAGCACGACGGCCATTTCGCACGCCAGCCCGCCCAGTCCAAGCGGCTGCGCGCGAAGCAGCATGTGGGCGATTCGGGGATGCTTGCCCAGCTCGGCCATTTTGCGGCCGTGCACCGTAACCTTCCCGCCGTCCGCCTCCAACGCCCCCAATTGGACCAACAGCTCGCGGGCTTGCTGTACGGCCGGCGCGGGAGGCGCGTCCAGCCAGCTTAGCTCCCCCGGGTCGCCGACTCCCCATACGCCCAGCTCCAGCAGCAGCGGCGCCAGATCCGCCTCCGCAATTTCAGGCAAGCTGCGGGGCGGCAAGGCCGACTGCTGCTCGGCGCTCCACAACCGGTAGCACGTCCCCGGGCGAAGTCTCCCCGCGCGCCCCCTGCGTTGGTCCGCGGATGCCGCGGACACCGTAACGGTGTCCAGCCTCGACATGCCCGTGCGCGGCGAAAATCGGGACACGCGCATCAGCCCGCTGTCGATAACGACCGTTACGCCCTCCACCGTCAAGCTTGTCTCCGCCACGGAAGTCGCCAGCACGATTTTCCGCTCCCCCTCGGGAAGCGGAGCAAGCGCCCTGTCCTGCTCCTCCGGCGACAGGCTTCCGTGCAGAGGCAGCACGCGAGCGCCCAGCGCCGAGCCGCGCAGCCTCTCCCTCAGCAGCGCTTCCGCCGTCCGGATTTCCCCGACGCCCGGCAGAAACGCCAGCACGTCCCCTTCGTGCGCGCGCAGCGCATCGAGCGCCGCCCGGGCGACCGCTTCTTCCGCTTTCTCTCCGGCCGGCCTCGGCCGGTACACGGTGTCCACCGGGAAGCTCCGTCCGGCGCTGCGCACGATCGGCGCATCTCCGAGCAGCTCCGACACCGGCTCCGCTTCGAGCGTCGCGCTCATGACGAGCAGCTTCAGGTCTTCCCGCAGCAGCGCCTGCGATTGCAGGCTGAGCGCCAGGCCCAAGTCCGCCTGCAGGCTTCTCTCGTGATACTCGTCGAAAATAACGAGCCCTACGCCTTCCAGCGCAGGGTCCGACTGAAGCATCCGGGTCAGCACGCCTTCCGTCACGACTTCAATCCGCGTGCCCTCGCCGACCTTCGTGTCCATTTTCACCCGATAGCCGACCGTCCCGCCGACTGGCTCCCCCAGCGCCCGCGCCATATAGGCGGCCGAGCTTCTGGCCGCGAGCCTGCGAGGCTCCAGCATGACGATTTTGCGGCCTTGCAGCCAGCTTTCTCCGAGCAGGGCGAGCGGCACCCGCGTCGTCTTCCCCGCTCCCGGTTCGGCGATCAGCACAGCATTGTTCCGTTCGGCGAGCGCCCGCTGTAGTTCCGGCAGCGCATCATCTATAGGTAAAGGCGAATAAGACATCACGCCCGATTGCTCCTTCCGCTCCATGGCAAGCTCGAATCTCTTATCGTTGACAGCTTACCACTTTCGGAAGCGATGCGAAACGGGGCTGTCCCATAAGAAAGCAAGGTCATACGAAGTGATTATCGATGGATGGTGCTGTACGTGCATCTATCTCCTTCCGATGCTATACGATCCTAAAATTTGAAATGGTAAACCCGTAACAGGGTAATTTTAGGACCGTATGAGGCAGTCTCCAGGAGATAGATGCACTTTGCACTTCATCGATAATCTTGTACGACCCCACTTGTGGGGACAGCCCCGTCTGGCGAATTACGTCGTGATCGTCACCGTCGTCTCCGGATCGAGGTTGACGATTTCCAGCACGATCGGCGTATTCTCGTCCAAATCGATCGACTCTCCGTCTTCCGGAGTCAACGTCAACGTCGACGTCGAAAGAGTGATCAAGCCGTCCATTTGCGGCACGCCGTTAATGTACACCGTTCTGTAGCCGTTGTCCGCGGCGACCGCCTCGAAAGCGGTGGCTGCTACCCCCGCGTCCGTAAAGAAGCTTGTGGCCGCCAGCGCGAGCGGAGCCGCGTTCGTGACCGTAACGGGAGCAGGCACAACATAGAAGTATTTCGAAACTGCGGGATTGGCCGTCGTCTCCGCTTCGGCTTCGACCGTGATCGCGATATTGAATATCGTAAGAGGCATGGCATTCTCCCCCTTTCCCCGGCTGGGTCGGACTGGACTTCCCGGTTCGTACCGGAAGTCCTTATAGCTTATGTCCGAAACCTGCCGTTGCAAGGGCTAATCCTGCCGACATCCCCCCATTTCACCCTGCCTCCGCGCGAAATCTCACCGTCTCCAGCACGATCGCCGTTCCCGCCTTCAACGTCTGCCCCGTCGCGACGATCGAGACGGCGCCCGGAACCACGCGGTACAGCTTGCCCTGCTGCATAACGCCGTTGACGTACAGGTTGTAGTACCCCTGCTCTCCGGCAATCGGCAGCTCGGTCGACGGAGCTCCGTCGTCGTTCACGAAAGCGGTCGCCGGAATCGCAACCTCTGCGCGGAAGTCCAAATCCGCGGGCAATACGTGAAAATGCCGCGTAACGGCCGGAAACACGCTTACGGGTCGGACGCGAACCTCGGCCGCGCCCCGCCTGCGGTTTCGCGAACGGCGGCCGGCGCGCGTTCCTCCGCGCTTCGTTCTGTTCGCCGATCGGCGGCGCTTGACGCAGCGGCAGCACTTGCAGCATCGCTTTCGCCGTCTGACGCACCTGGACAGCTTCCCTCGCTTGCGCACGAGTCCGAACCCTCCCTTCCGAGTCCTTCTCTCGTTCAACTTATGCGAAGGGCGGAGCAGGGAGCCGGGCCATCGGCTACGCGACGCTCGATTCTCCCGATCCGGGCGCTAGGACGTGTATGCAAACCCGCTCAGGGGCATCTCCCCTGCTGCGTCACTTTTGCTTGACGTACCCCCGGGCGGCTTGGTTATCCGCGATTTCCTTCCGGCTCGTCCTCCGGTTTGGCGGCGGGCGCTTCCGGCGAGGTCAGCATAATTTTGCCGTCGGCCAGCTCCAGCTTGATTTTGTTCGAATCCTTGACTCCGATCGATTCCAGGTAGGCGGCCGGCACCTGAAGGCGGCCCGCCTTGTCCAGAATCGCGTACTCGACGTGGGAGTCCTCCTCCGACTGGGCGATGCCCAGCTCAAGCTCGGCCAGCTCTTCCGCGTAGGATTTGCGCCGAAGCATTTCCGAGGAAATTTTGCCGTCGCGGATCGCGACGACCCGGTCGACCTTCCTCGCGAGCAGCGGGTCGTGCGTGACGATGACGACGGTAATGCCGATCGTCCGGTTGAGCTCGCGGAACAGATCGAGAATCTGGTCGGCCATCTTCGAATCGACCGAGCCGGTCGGCTCGTCGGCGAGCAGCAGCTTCGGATGGTTGGCCAGCGCGATGGCGATCGCCACCCGCTGCTGCTCCCCCCCGGACAGCTGATGCAGCTTGTTGTTCTTGCGGTGGGTCAGCCCGACCGCCTCGAGCAGCTCCAGCGCGCGGAGCCGCTTGCGCCTGCCCTTGAGCAGAATCGGAAGCTCCACGTTCTCCAGCGCGGTCAAGTACGGAATCAGATTGCGGGCGTTGTTCTGCCAGACGAAGCCGACGCTTTCCCGCTTGTAGCGCACGAGATCCCGCTCGCTCATCTTCAGCATGTTCTTGCCGTCGATCTCCAGCTTGCCGGCCGTCGGCCGGTCCAGTCCGCCGAGCATATTCATCAGCGTCGACTTGCCGCTGCCGCTGTTGCCGATAATCGCCATCAGCTCGCCGGCTTCAATCTGCAAGTCCAAGCCTTGCAGGGCGAACACTTCGAGATCGGCGGCTTTGTAGATTTTGACCAAACCTTCGCAAGTAATCATCGGTCAGTCCTCCCCCAGCTTGAGCGCTTGATGGACCCGGATACGGGAGAGCATGTAAGACAGAATGCCGAGCCCGATCGCCAGCATGGCGCCTACGACGGAATACAGCCTCATGAAGTCGATCGATTCGAAAATCACCTTGAACGGCGGCACGAGGCTTCCCGGATTGAACGCAATTTGGAAGTTCGGCACGTACAGCGTGCTGGCCAAGTTCCCGATCAGAATGCCGATCAGCACCGCCGCGCCCGACGTCAGCAGCTGCTCCAGAGCCAGCATTCCGATAAGCTGACGCAGCGACACGCCGATCGCGCGCATGATTCCGTTTTGCAGCGTCCGGCCTTTGAGCGACAGGATCCAATACAGCAGAAACCCGACGAAGCTGATCATAATGGAAATGATGAAGCCCAGCGTCAAAATCCCGTTCAAGGCCAGCAGGAACGGATCGTTCTTCGCCTTGATCAGCTCTTCCTTCGTATTGACGATGCTCGTCAGCGGTATTTTCTGCTCCGCGATGCTCTCGTACAGCTCGTTCGTCGACACGTCCGGCTTCAGCTTCAGCCACACCCGGTAAGGCTCCAGCGCGAGCAGGAATTGGATGCGGTTCAAATTGCCGACGACGAGCATCGGGGCGGAATTAAGCCCGCTTTTGTCGGCAGACGTAACGGTCCCCAGAGGCGGATTCGGATTAAACGTCGGAAAATAATCGACGATGCCGAAGACGATGAACGGCTGGTAGTTGACGTTCTCCCACCCGATATTGATCGTATCGCCCTTTTTCAGTCCCCGTTGGTCCGCCATCGTTTTGGAAATGAGCACGCCCCGAGGGTCCGACGCGATCAAATTCAAATATTCGTAGAGCGGATAATCGAGCAGATGGTCGGGAAACCAAGCCGTTCGCCCGAAGTCGTCGGTGTCGATGCCGATCAGCCGGACTCTCCCCGTCTGGTCTCCGGCCGAGAAGGCCGCGTCCTCTTTTACGAACACCTTGGCCGCTTCTTCGACGCCGTCCAGCTTCCGGAACGGATCGAACGAGGGCTCCAAATAATGAACGGGCTTGTTCGTCACGGCCGGCTCCGCCGCCGGAGGGCCTCCCGGAGCCGCCGGGGGCGGTTTGTCGTTGGGCCACTGGGACTGCAGGACGATGTCCGCCCCGTTGGCGTATCGAATGCGCTCTTCCGTATTGATATTGATCGTGCGGGCCGCTCCCGCGCTGAACACTCCGATCGCGATCGTCATGATCAGGAAAATCATCAGAAACTGGTACTGGCTGCTCGACCTCCCGACCTGAATGAGCGTAGCGTACAGGGACGGAGGCCACCACTTGCGCCCGGCCCAGTAAATGAACTTCAGCATAAGCGGGTACAGCCTTAGCAGCAGCAGCCCCGCGCCGACGACGAACAGGGCCGGCATGACGAACTGCAAGGGGTCGAGATTCAGATCGTCCGCGCCGAGGCCGAGGCTCTGCAAGTCCTTCAGCCGGTTGCGGAACGTGTACAGTCCGTAGAAAGCGGCCGCGAGCGCCAGCACGTCCAGAAACGCCTTGTGCCAGAACGGCGTCTTCTGCATTCTCGCCAGCTGCTGCTTGTGGCCGACGATCGAGACCCGCGTGGCGAGCAGTACGGGCACGAGCATCATCAGGAACGCAGCCGCGGCGGCGATGCCTCCGTACAGGAACGCCTGCTCGTTCAAGCGAACCGTCATTCGGGACCGCTGCACGAATTCCAGGAATCCGTTGGACGCGCCCAGCACCTTCGTCAGCCATAAGCCGATGAACGGACCGATCAGCCAAGCCGCGCCGCAGAGCAGCGCCCCTTCGATCGCGAACGACGCGACCACCTGCCATCTGGCCGCCCCCCGGCTTCGCAGGACGGCGATCTCGTTCTTCTGGCGATCGATGATCAGATTGGACACCATGAACATATAGAAGCCGAGCATGATCAGCACCGGCACGTTCAGGGACCACATCAGCTTGCCGAGCTGCTTCGAGCGCTCGAAATATTTCTCGATCGTGGGAATCGTCGGAGCGGAGAACTCGGACTGGAACGCGGCCGATCTCGATTGCGCTTCGGCTCGGATCGCCTTGTCCGTCGCGATGAAGTCGTTCACGTTGCGAAGCTCCATCTTCGTGTAATCCAGCACGAAATACCAGCCGCTGGCGCTGACCGGCACTCTGCCCGCACGAATAAACTCGTTCTCGAACAGCTCGGCGTCGGCGACGAACGCGGCCCCCAGATCGCTCAGGCTCGTATTCCGGAAGTACGGATCGTCATACTCCAGCTTCGTGAACATGCCGACGGGCTTGATCTTGATCGTGCCCTGGATGCTGTTGTCTCTCAGCAGCATTTCCTGATCGAGCACGAGCCCGAACCGGATCAGCGCCTGCTCTGTGAGCATCACTTCGTAAACGCCGTCCACTGGCTGCTTGGCGGGCAGCCGGCCGTCCACGACTTTGATGTGCTTCTCGAAGTCGCTGTAGGCGCGGATCGTCGTCGTAGGCGCGTTTTTCTTATCCGGCTCCTGCACCGGAACGAGCTGCACCGACTTGCTTCGCCGCTCCTTCACCAGCTCCTTCACCGGAATGCCGAAGGCCGGGCCGGCGGTCTGCTCCATGTACCGGTCCAACGTTTCGATTACCGACTGCCGTCTCTCCTGATCTTCGTTGTAGAATCCGACCAGCGACCAGTGCTGTCCGGGATAGGTTCCCCTCTCGGTCTGAAACGTCTCCAGATCCTTGACGAGCATGCGGCTCAAAATCGCTTCGGAATAGATCGGCATCGTGCCGACAAGCGCCACGGTCATGAGAATGCCGAAAAACAAGCTCGATACGAGCCATTTGTTGTTGATCATTTTACGGATGATCATGATGAACAAAGCCAAAAGCGCAACCTCCCTCGCGACCCGAATGCGAACCTGTTATTGCAGCACGACGATCTGGCCTTCTTCGAGCCCCTTGACGATCTCCACTTCCGTGGAGCCGACCAGGCCGGGCTCGACGTCGACCTCGCGCAGCCGTTCGCCATCCTCCAGCACGCGCACGAAGTTGCGTCCCAAGTACGAGCGCAGGCCGCTTCGCGGAATTTTCACGATGCCCTCCCGCTGCTGCGTGATGATCTTCACGTCCGCGATCGAGCCGATTTTGGCTTCCTTCGGCAAGCTCGGCAATTCGATGTATAACGTTCTGGCGTATTTCTCGGCCAGCTGCTGATTCGTCGTCTCCGGGGCTGACGAAGGCGTCTGCGTCACCGTGCCGACGATCTTCTCGCCCTTCAGGGTAACTTCCGCGGGCACGCCGACCTGCACTTCTCGCAAGTCGTTCGCGTTGTCGACGCGCAGCGAGAGGCGCAGGCTCGACGGATCGGCGATCGTGACGAGCGTCTGATACGCTTCGACGTAGTCGCCTTCGACGAGCGATTCGGCGAACACGACCTGGCCGTCGATCTCGGCGGACAGCTGCTTGGAGTTGAACTGCTTGGCCAGCCGGTCGTACTTCAACTGCTCGATCTCGACCTGCAAGCCGGCGATCTTGAACGCCTGCTCGTCGGAGTCGCGCGCTTGCCGGAACCCGTACTTCGCTTTCTCCAGCGCCAGCTGCTGCTCCTTGAGCTGGATGTCAAGCCCGTCCACGATCAATTGCACGAGCAGATCGCCCTTCTTCACCTGATCGCCGGACTTGACCAGGATTTCGTCGATTCTGCCCCCTTGTCCCGCGAACTGAGCGATGCTTGTCGAGACGGATTCGAATGTGCCGCTGCCGGAGATCGCCTTGACGATCGTGCCTTTCTCCGCGGTAACCGTCGAATAGTTTTCCTGCCGCGGCTTGACGAGGGGCGGCTTAAGCTCCTCTTCCTCCCGGGGCAGCAGCGAGCAGCCGGACAGGGCGCCGACGATCGCGAAAGCGATTCCAAAAGCAATCATTTTTTTAAGAGTGCGAGACAATTTGTCCATCCTCCAGTTCGTATACTTGGTCTACGATTTCCATGATGGCCGGATCGTGCGTCGTCAAGGCGATCGTCACACCGCTATGCTCCACGAGATCCCTGAATACTTTGATAATTTGCAAGCCGGTCCGGCTGTCCAGCTCCGCCGTAGGCTCGTCCGCCAAAATCAGCTTCGGCTTGTGCGCGATGGCGCGGGCGATCGCCGTTCTCTGCTGCTCTCCTCCCGACAGCTCGAACGGACGATGGTGCATCCGCTGCTTCAGTCCGACGCGCTCGAGCGCCTGGACGGCGGCCTGCTTGCGTTCCTGCGCCGGATAACCGGCGACGCGCAGCACGAACTCTACGTTCTCGTAAGCCGACATTAACGGAATCAGAGCGAACGATTGGAAAATCAGCCCCATCTCCTTGCGCCTGACCTCGTCCCGTTCCTTGCCCGACATCGACGTCAGCATCCGTCCGTCGAACGTGATTTTGCCTTCCGTCGGCTGATCCAACGCGCTCAGCAGGTTGATCAGCGTCGTTTTCCCCGAGCCGGATCTTCCCTTGAGAGCGACCAGCCTTCCCGGCGACAGCCGGATATCCACGTCCTTCAGCACCGTGACCGCTCCCGAGCCTCTGCCGAACACGCGCTTAATGCCCTCGGCGCGGATGATATCTCCGTCAGCCGTCTCCTCGCTTGCCATCGATTGTTCTCTCCCCTCGTTGCGGAACGCCCCGAATGCTTTTCCATTATTTTCAATGCTAAACCCACTATATCACAGACCTAATCGGAGTCAATTTCTCTACTTAATATAGTTCGAAATGATCGGCAAATGTAAGATTCTCTCTTAAAAGAATAAGATTACCCACGAAAAAAGTAATTTTAACCCCTATCCACGAGTTTCGACCGAAGGGACCAATAGCCGATTGCGCGAACTCGGGTTATGAAGTAGAATAATCATGAAAATGGTTTTCTTGATATTATCGTTTTATAAGAAATTTATTTCTATGTAGTTGAATCTATGCGCTTCGGGCAAAACCGTCCTGTCGGAAATCCAATGGACTCTCCGTTCGCTGGTTCGACTTATATAGTCGGAAGGAACCGCCATGAGCATACTACATGCGATTCAAGAAAGATGGGACAGCCTGCATCAGAAAGAACGGGCGTTGGCCGACTTCCTGCTCCAGCATCCCCACGAAGCCGTCCAGATGACGATTACGGAGCTGGCGGCGCGTTCGGGAAGCAGCCCTTCGACGATTTCGCGGTTTTGCAAAACGTTCCATTCGCACAACTTTCCGGACTTCAAGCAGCGGCTGGCGACCGAGCTCGTCCAGATGACGTCCACCTCGACCCGATACCAGGATATCGTGGCGGGCAATCCGCTTCCGGAGATCGTATCGGCCATTACGGCGAACCATCTGAGGTCGATTACCGATACGACCCAGGTGCTCGATCTGGGACAGCTGCGGCTGGCGATCGAAGCGCTGCACAGCGCGGCGCGCATCGATCTGTACGGCTCGGCGACTTCGGGCATCGTAGCTCAGGATTTCTATCATAAGCTGATCCAGATCGGCAAGGCCGCAGCCGCCTTCTCCGATCCCCATCTTCAGCTCACGTCCGCCTCATCCCTGACGGCTGGCGACGTCGCCATCGGCATCTCGTATTCGGGAGAGACGCCGGAGACGATTCATTCGCTCCGATGCGCCGCCGAGCGGGGGGCTACGACGCTGTCCATTACCCGATTTGGCGCGAATACGCTGGCGGAGCAAGCCCGCATCAAGCTGTTCACTTCCTCCGCGGAAGTCGGCATGCGCCGCGGGGACATGGCATCGCGCATGGCGACGCTGCACGTCATCGACGTGCTGTTCACGGGGCTGGTCAGCGAGCACTTCGAGCTGTACGTCCCCAGGCTGAGACAGTCTTATCTGACGGTAGAACACTACTTAACGGGCAAAGAGGAGAGAAAATCGAAATGAACATCATTACTTTCGACAGCGACGCGAAGCTTAACGAGGCGGCGGCCAACATTATCGTCGGACAAATCCAGACAATTCCGAGAGCGGTGCTCGGTCTGGCGACCGGCGGAACTCCGGTCGGGATCTACAAGGAGATCGTGCGGGATTACGAGAGAGGGATGGTCAGCTTCCGCAACGTGACCACGTTTAATCTGGACGAATACGTCAACCTGCCGATCGATCATCCGGAGAGCTATCATTCGTATATGAACGCGAATCTGTTCTCGCATATTGACTTGCCGGAATCGCAGCGCCACATTCCGGACGGCAACGCCGCCGATCTGGAAGCCGAATGCCGCCGCTACGACGAAGCGATCGAGCTCTCCGGCCAGATCGACCTGCAGCTGCTCGGCCTTGGCCATAACGGCCATATCGGCTTTAACGAGCCTGCTCATGCCTTGATTAAAGGCACGCATATCGTGGAGCTGGCCGAGAAGACGCGCGAAGCGAACGCCCGCTTCTTCGACTCGATCGACGACGTGCCGAAGCAGGCGCTGACGATGGGCGTCGGCACGATTCTGAAGGCGAAGAAAATTTTGCTCGTCGTCAAGGGAGCGGACAAAGCCGATATTATCCGCGAAGCGCTGCAAGGACCGATTACGACGGACGTTCCGGCCTCTCTGCTGCAAACCCATCCGAATCTTATCGTGCTGCTCGATTCCGCAGCCGCAGGTAAACTGGCATGAGCGGGCCGAGCCGGGAATTCGTCGTCGTCAACGCCCGGGTCGCAGCCCCGGCGGGAACGATCGAGCGCGGATACGTTCATATTAAAGAGGACAAGATCGCGGCGATCGGCAGCGTCGCCGACTTGGCCGGACAAGCCGAAGGCGTCGAACGGATCGATGCGGGGGGAGCATGGCTCATTCCCGGCTTCGTCGACGTTCACGTGCACGGAGGAGCGAATCACGACTTCATGGATGCCGACGAAGAAGGCATTCGCGAAATTACGAAGTTCCACGCGTCCAACGGAACGACGAGCATGCTGGCGACGACGCTGACGGCTCCGCGGGAAGAATTGACCGCCGTCATCGCGCTGGCGGCCGATTACATGTCCAAGCCGATGCCGTACGCCAAGCTGGTCGGCGTGCATCTGGAAGGTCCGTTCGTCAACGTCAAATGGAAAGGCGCGCAGAACCCCGCCTACATTCTTCCTCCGCAGCCGGAGTGGCTGGAGGAATGGGTCGCCCGCTTCCCCGGCGTCGTTAAGCTGCAGACGCTTGCGCCGGAGATCGAGGGCTCGCTCGATTATATCGAGAAGCTGGCCGCCAACGGTATTGTCCCCAGCTGCGGCCATACCGATGCGACCTACGACCAGATCATCGCCGCGGCCGACCGCGGTCTGCGCCACGCCGTCCACACGTTTAACGCGATGACGCCGCTGCATCACCGCAATCCGGGCACCGTCGGCGCGGTGCTGACGGACGACCGCATTACCGCCGAAGTCATCGCCGACGGTCATCACGTTCACCCGGCCGGCGTCAAGCTTATTACGCGCGCCAAGGGCGTGCATAACGTCATTCTCGTCACCGACGCGATGGCCGCCGCGGGCATGCCGGACGGCGATTACGATCTCGGCGGGCTTCCCGTCCACATGAAATGCGGCGTCGCCCGGCTGAAGGAGAACGACAGCCTGGCCGGAAGCACGCTGACGATGATTTCCGCCGTGCGCTTCCTCGTTCGGGAAATCGGCGTCTCTCTGGAAGAAGCCAGCCTGATGGCCAGCGCCAATCCGGCCCGCCAGCTCGGCCTGGCCGATTCGATCGGCACGCTCGAAGCCGGCAAGCAGGCGGACTTCCTGCTGCTGAACGACGATCTGGACATTCAATCGACCTGGATCGACGGCAAGAAGCTGTTTGCTTAAATGTGAATAAAGGTTCCCCCTGTCCTCATCGAGGAAGGCGGGAACCTTTTTGGTGTGAGGTTTGCCAACAACCTGTGGCGACGGGTCTGGGCCTGGCCCGGACCCGAGGGAGCACGCCGGGCGGGCTTATAGGCCTGAGCTCTGTTTCTCCCCTCTCAACCACCCGTTATACGATTCTTTCGAGTAACGTCCTCCATTTCACCGCGCTCAACCACCCGTTATACGATTCTTTCGAGTAACGTCCTCCATTTCACCGCGCTCAACCACCCGTTGTACGATTCTTTCGAGTAATGCCGCCCTTTCCCACTCTCGTATCGTCGCCCCGAAATTTGCACAGAATTAAGCAATAAAAAGTTTCAGCATGGGAAATGCTGAAGTTCGCGGAAATACTTTATTTTACCATGGTGAACGTCGCGATCCGGGTATTTCCGACAACGAAATTCGTTCCGGGCGCGCCCCGTCGTTATTACAATTCGACAACGTCCGCCCCCAATCGGAAAGCCCTTTCATTTTTTGAAATAAAGTTTCCAAATAAACCGTTGACCATTGAAATAAAAGTATGTTACTATTCGCTCAAGCGCTTCACCATCACTTGTCAGTTCATTCAAAAAACCGGGAGGTCATGCAAGTATGTTCAAGAAAAAAAGCGCTCTCCTCATTCTCGCCTTCAGTTTGGCAGCGTCTTCATTAGCCGCGTGCAGCTCCAAAAAAGAGAACGCGCAGCCTTCGGCTTCGTCTCCGCCGGCCAGCGCGAGCCAAAGCCCGGACGCGTCGACGCCGGCCCAGTCGGAAGACCCGATCAAGTTCTCAGTCTTCTACTCGGACAACGCGACGCTGCCGTTCAAGGAAGACTGGCTGACGGTTCAGGAAGTACAGAAACGCTTCAACGCCGACATCAAATTCGAAGTCATCCCTATCGCGGATTATCAGACGAAAGTATCTCTGGCCCTGAACACCGGCAACAACGCGCCGGACGTCATCCTGTACCAGTCCACGAAGGGCGAGAACGCCTCTCTGGCGCTGAACGGCGCGCTCGTTCCGATCAGCGATTACTCCGACTGGACGCCTAACTTCAACGAACGCGTCAAGTCGTTCGGCCTGGAAGACCAAGTCGCGAGCCTGAACCTGAAAGACGGCAAACGCTACTATCTGCCTTCGCTGTACGACAAGCCGTTCTACGACGGCGGCCTTATCCTGAGAGAGGACTTGCTGGAGAAATATTCGCTGCAAGCTCCGAAAACGTTCGACGACCTGTACACGGTGCTCAAGAAGTTCAAAGAAGAAAATCCGGATTCCTACCCGCTGACGATTCTCGCCGGCCCTCGCGTTCTGTACCGCATGACGATGCCTTCCTTCGGCGTCAGCGTCGGCAAGAACGGCGCATCCGGCACGAACACGCTGAGCTGGGATTACGCGAATCAGACGTACTTCCCGGGCGCGATCAGCGACCAATACAAAGAGTACATGGCGTTCTTCTCCAAATTGTACGCGGAAGGCTTGCTCGATCCGGAGATGGCGGAGCCGATCGACGGCGACAAATGGTCGCAGAAGATGGCCACCGGCAAATCGTTCGCAACCTACGCTTATTACGATCAGATCGGCGGCGTCGCAAGCGCGGCTACCGAAGCCGGCTTCAAGCTGCAAATGTTCCCTCCTCTTGCCGGACCGGCAGGAGCGCATCACCAGCCGAAGAGCAGCACGGGCTCGGGTATTCTCTTCCCGAAAAAGACGGCGGACCGTCCGGACTTCGAGCGTCTCGTCAGAACGATCGACGAAATGTTCTTCTCCGAGGAAGGCGCGAAAATCTGGGGTCTCGGCGCGGAAGGCACGACGTACACGATGGATGGCGACAAAATCAAATACGCCGACGATATCGTCAACTCGCCTAACGGCATCTACAAAGAAATGCAGTTGAAATACGGCGCAGGCTCCGACGTGACGCAGCTCGTATGGATCAACGCTCAGGAAATGACCAAGTACGACGAGAACTACGGCCAGATCAACGCCGTCGTCGCCGCAATGCCGGACGCGATCCAAGCGATCCCTCCGACGCCGCTGTTCGACGACATGGTGGCCGAGGAAGCCGCATCCCTGCAGACGCCGCTGGCCGACACCTTCGAGATTTGGGCAGACGCGTTCCTGACGGGCAAGAAGAGCTTGGACAAAGACTGGGATCAGTACGTCAAGGAAATGAAAGGTCTTCAGATCGAACGCTTCGCCCAGCTGTACAACGACAACTTGAAATAAGGCAAAGATTCCGATATTTCTGAAGCGCCACTTGAATAAAGACCTGCCAGGAAAAAGGGAGTCACGGGTTGACCGACATTTCCGCGGCAGGTCTTTGCTCTTACGAACATACGCCGCTAACGTCCCTCATCCATGCGAAGAAGGTGAAGAAATGACAGATACGACAATTCTCTCGAAAACTCCGAGCGGAACTTACGTCTCCCCTAATCCGAAGTGGCGTCACTTCCGCCGTTATTGGCAGCTCTACGTCATGATGTTGCTGCCCTTATGCCATTTCCTGCTCTTCAAATATGCGCCGCTGATCGGCAACGTGCTCGCTTTCCGGCGCTATCGGCCGGGCATGGGGCCTTACGGCACCGAATGGGTCGGATTCGCCTACTTCGAGCGCTTCCTGCAAGACCCGTCCTTCTGGCGCGCGTTCAACAACACGCTTATTTTGTCGTTCGGGAACATTCTGATCAATTTCCCGATCCCGATCATCTTCGCCTTGCTGCTGTACGAGGTCCGCTCGAAGCGGTTCCGCAAATTCGTGCAGACCGTGAGCTACATGCCGAGATTCATCTCCACCGTCGTCGTCATCGCGATTTTGGGAGAGCTGCTGTCCCCGAGCTCCGGTCTGCTTAACCGGGTATTGGGCAGCCTGTTCGGCATGGACCCGATCTATTTCGTCAACGAGCCGCAATTTTTCCGGCCGCTCTATATTTTTACGGAAACGTGGCAATTCACGGGCTGGACCGCCATCATCTATCTGGCCGCCATTACCGGCGTCAACCGGGAGCTGTTCGAGGCGGCGGACATCGACGGAGCGACGCGGTTCCAGAAAGTCATCTACGTGACGATTCCATCCATCATGTCCACGATTATGGTCATGCTCATTCTGAACGTAGGTTCGCTGCTCAGCCTCGGCTTCGAGAAGGTGCTGCTCATGTACACGCCTTCCAACGCCATGGTCAGCGATATTATCGATACGCTCGTCTACCGTACCGGCCTGACCAACCAGAACTATTCGTACGCGACGGCGATCGGGCTGTTCAGCGGAATTATCGGCGTCATTCTCGTGTCGACCACGAACTGGTTCAGTAAAAAAATGTCCGGCGAAAGCATCTACTAATCCGGGAAGGAGCGGCAACTTATGCATACACAGCGCAAATTTCGTCCTTTGACTTTCGCCGACGTGCTCATCTACGCGTTCATGATCGTCGTCGTCTTGATCTGCTTCATTCCGTTCGTCTACATGCTGGCCCTGTCCTTGTCCAGCCCGGAAGCGATCATCAACAATAAAGTATCGTTGTTTCCCGTCGGCCTGAATTTCGCGGCTTACGAGCAGATTTTCACGTATCCGAACTTCTTCAAGGCTTACGGCAACACCATTTTCTATACCGCCGCGGGCACGTTGATCTCGCTGTTCATGAGCGCCTTGTTCGCGTACGCGATGTCCAAGCGGTTTCTGTTCGGGCACAAGCTCGTCATGATGCTGATCGTGTTCTCGATGTTTTTCTCGGGCGGGCTCATCCCGACCTACCTGCTGATCTCCAATCTTCATCTGACCGGCACGGTATGGGCGATGCTGCTCCCGTTCGCGCTCAACCAGTTCAACTTGATCATCCTGATCAACTTCTTCCGGGCGATCCCTTCGGAAATAGAAGAAGCCGCCATTATCGACGGCTTGAGCTACTTCGGCATTTTGCGGCGGGTCATCCTGCCTCTGTCCACGCCGGCGCTCGCCACGATCGGGCTGTACACCGCCGTCTTCTTCTGGAACGACTGGTTTAACGGCTTGATCTATCTGAATACCGATCAGTACCCGGTCATGCTGTTCCTGCGCAACATCGTCAACGGAACGACGATGGTCGGAGACGGCGCCGGAGCGGCGGACAAGAGCACGATCGCCATGTCGATCAAATCGGCGGTCATCATTACGTCGACGCTGCCGATCATCATTCTCTATCCGATGCTGCAGCGCTTCTTCGTCGCCGGCTTGACGGTCGGATCGGTCAAAGGCTGATCCGGCTAGATTTTACGGTACGACCGGCACGATTCGGAGCTCAGGATGAGACTGTGAATGACGTTGTCGTAGTTGCGGTTCGCCAGCGCGGTGAACAGCACGTCGATGACGATGAGCTGGGAGATGCGGCTGCTCATCGCGCCGCTCCGGTGGTTGATCTCCGGAGACGACGTGTAGAGCTCGTAATCGGCGCGGGAAGCCAGCGGATTTTTGCCCAGCTTGGTCAGGGACACCATCGTGGCTCCGGCGGTTTTGGAGGCGATGTCGAACGCTTCGTTCACTTCCTTCGTCATGCCGGAGTGGCTGATGAAGAAGCAGACGTCCCCTTCCCGGGTATTGGCCGCGTAAGTGAGCTGAATGTGCCCGTCATGGCTGAAGCAGACGTTGCTGCCGATGCGCAGCAGCTTGTTGTAGAAATCCTCTGCGACAAGCGCGGAAGCGCCTACGCCGAACAGCTTGACGGAGCGCGCTTCGATCAGCCGCTGCACGACCGCTTCCACCACGTCGGCGTTAAGCAGATTGACGGTGTCCTCGATCGATTGCACGCTGCTGTTCTTGATCGCCATGAACACGTCGGACAGTCCGGAATAGTCTTTAATATCGGTGAAAATGTAGCGGCTCTTCTCTTCGTCGTCGCCACCGCCGCTGTTAAGCTCGCTGAACAGACTTCTCTTCATGCCCTTCAGGCCGTCGAAGCCGAGCGCCTTGGCCAGGCGGACCCAGGCGACCTGGCTGACGCCGGCGCTTTCCGCCAGTTGGGCGATCGGTTGATGAAAAATTCTTTCGACGTCGGCAAGAAAATAATCCGCCGCTTTCTTCTCCGAATTGCTTAAGTCGTTGTAAATGTTGCGCACGCGGATCTCTATATTGGTCACAGCTTGCACCCGCTTCCTAAAATTAAATAAACATGAAAATTATTCTTAAATTATACGCAGAGCGTTCGACAGAATCAAACCTCTATCGCGTCCAGAAAAGGATGGATGACTTATGACTTCATACTTCTCTCAATTGACAACGGAAATGAACAATCCGGCTACCGCTTCGATAGACGAGGCCAGCACCCGTGATATGCTGCTCCTGATGAACGACGAGGACCAGCGCGTCCCCTTGTCGGTGCGCCAGGAAGTCGACACGATCGCCGACGCGGTGGATATGATCGTTAAATCGTTGAAGAGCGGAGGAAGGATGTTCTACGTCGGAGCCGGCTCCTCCGGAAGGCTCGGCGTGCTGGACGCCAGCGAATGCCCGCCTACGTACGGAACCGATCCCGCCATGGTTCAAGCCTACATCGCCGGCGGCGACATCGCCCTGAGAACGGCCGTGGAAGGCTGCGAGGACGATGCGGAGAGCGGCGCCCAGCTGATCGTGGACAAGGGTATCGGAGCGGGCGACGTCTTGATCGGCATCACCGCCAGCGGCTCCACCCCCTACGTGCTCGGAGCCGTTCGCAAGGCGCGCGAAGCCGGAGCGGCAACGATCGGCATCGTGACCAACGACAACTCCCGGCTGAGCGAGCTGTGCGACATCTGCATCGCCCCGGTCGTCGGACCGGAGGTCATCTCCGGCTCCACCCGGCTGAAGAGCGGCACCGCGCAGAAGCTGGTGCTGAACATGCTGACGACCGGCACGATGATCAAGCTCGGCAAAGTGTACAACAATCTGATGGTCGATCTGAAAGCCAGCAACAGCAAGCTGTACGACCGCTCCATTCGCATCGTCCGGCAAGTAACCGGCGTCTCCGAAGCGGAAGCCGAAGAGACGTTGAAGAAAGCGGATCTGCACGTCAAGACCGCCATTCTGATGCTTGAAGCCGGCGTCGACGCCGAGGAGGCGACCAGCCTTCTGGAGCGGCACGACGGCAGGCTCAAGGCAGCGATCCGCGGCGGACGAAGCAGAACGACATAACTGGAGGAACTCGACATGGATGCGAACTCATCTCTCGCCTATCAGGTCGGCCAGCGGATGATGGCCGGATTCGACGGCCCCAAGCTGGACGATAAATTCATAGAGCTCGTGAAGAAGTGGAAAATAGGCAACGTCGTCTTGTTCAAGTGGAATATTACGGATAAGGAGCAGCTGCGGGAGCTGTGCGACGATATTCAGCGGCTGGTCTTGCAGGAAACGGGCAAACCCGCGTTCATCGCGATCGACCAGGAAGGCGGAGCCGTCTCCCGACTGTCCGACGACGCCACCCGGGTTCCGGGAGCGATGGCGATCGCCGCCACCGGCGACCCGGCCAACGCCTACAACGCGGGCAAAATGACCGGACTGGAGCTGAGAGCGCTCGGCGTCAACTTCAACCTCGCTCCTGTGCTGGACGTGAACTCCAACGACGCCAACCCGGTCATCGGCGTTCGCAGCTACGGAGAGCAGCCGGAGACGGTCATCCGCTACGCGCTGCCGATGATGCGCGGGCTGGACGACAGCGGCACGCTCAGCTGCGGCAAACACTTCCCGGGACACGGAGACACGAGCGTGGACTCCCATCTGGCGCTTCCCGTCGTCGACAAGACGATGGACGAGCTGCGCAGCGTCGAGCTCGCTCCTTTCCAGGCCGCTGTCGAGGCGGGCATTCCCGCGATCATGACCTCCCACATCGTGTTCCCGCAAGTGGACCCCGGCAAGCCGGCGACGCTGTCGCGCAAAATATTGACCGGACTGCTCCGCGAGGCAATGGGTTTCCAGGGCTTGATCATGACCGATTGCCTGGAGATGAAAGCGATCCAGCATACCGTCGGCACGGTTAAAGGAACGGTGGAGGCGATCAAAGCCGGATCGGACCTCGTGCTGGTCTCCCACACGGCCGATCTGGCTTCGGCCTCCGCCGAGGCCATCGGGCAGGCGCTGGAGGCGGGAGAGATCGACCGCGAGGAATGGGAGCGGTCTCTGCAGCGAATTGCGGCGCTCAAGGACGATTACTTGAACCGTCCTGCTCCGGACATGTCCATCGTCGGCAGCGAAGCCCATCGCCGCGAAAATCTCGACTTGCTGGAGCGCACGCTGACGCCGATCCGGGTTCCCGGAGGCCGCTTCCCCGCTCTCGGCGACCGTCCTTATTTCCTGGGCTGCCCGGTCTTCCGCGCGACGCAGGTGTCCAACCTTGCCGACGATCCGTTGATCTTCCCCCTCTATATGGCGGAGAAGCTCGGAGGTCGGGGCGAGGCGACGCCTTCGAACCCGACGGAGGACGAAATCAAGGCGATCGTAGAGCGCGCCGGAGAAGCGAGCTGCATCGTCGTCGGCACGTACAACGGTCATCTGTACCAGGGTCAACTGGAGCTGGTCAATCGGCTCGCGGCGCTGAACGCGCCCGTCGTCGCAGTGGCGTTGCGCAACCCTTACGATCTGCAGTCGCTGAGTCCGAACGTCTGGTCTCTGGCCGCTTACGAATATACCGATCAAGCGTTCGACGCCGTCGCCGGCGTGCTTCAAGGCAAGACCGAAGCGTTCGGCAAGCCGACCGTAACCGTGCTGACGAATTGATACGAAGGAGTGATCGACTATGGCAGACATGCTCGTCAACCTGCTGAACCTGCCTCCCCATGAGGAGCTGCTCGCTCGCCTGGAGCAGGAAGAAGGCATTCGCATCCACCGCGCCCTGGCCCCGGACAAGCATCGCGTCGTCGAGTGGATAGCCAAGCATTCCACCGTCAGCGCTTCCGGAGAAGCCGACGTGTGCTTCGCCCGGCTGCCCGTTACTTGTTACCTGGCAACGCGCGGCGCGGACATTCTCGGCTTCGCCTGCTACGAAGCGACGGCGCCGAACTTCTTCGGCCCGACCCGCGTGCTCGACTCGGAGCAAGGCAAGGGCATCGGCAAGGCGCTGCTGCTCAAGAGCCTCCACAGCATGCGGGAGGCCGGCTACGTCTACGCGATCATAGGCGGCGTAGGGCCGGCGGAATTTTACGAGAAGGCGGTCGGCGCGTTCCTGATCCCGGACTCGACTCCGGGCATTTACCGGGATTTCCTCGGCAGAAGAAACCGATAGTCCGGATATTAGCAATAAAGGGGCAGTCGCGGCGGTAGATTCGCCTACCCGCGACTGCCCCTTTGCGTTCCGTCGTTGCGTTAGATGGCTTCCTGCTGCGACGTCTTGTTCTTCGCCAGCTTCAGGTAGCCGTATACGTTCTGCAGCTCGCTGTTGTCCACGAAGCGCAGGCGCATGTTCTCGGCCGCGTCCAGAATGTACGGACGCAGCGCGGCGGCGCCGCCGCCGAGCACGTAGAAGCATTGAATGTCCGGATACTTCTTCCACCGCTTGCGGATCAGATCGACGATCTTCTGGGCGGCGCGGCTGAAATAGTTGTCGACGATCGGGCGGATGTCCGCCTGCCCTTCGCCTACCCGTTGAATCAGGAATTCATGCTTGCGAATGCGCTGGATCAGCTTCGTGCGGCTCGGGAACCGGTAGCCGTACTGGTCTTCCACGTCGCGAATGATCGAATCCAAATAGGAAGCAAGCCCTAGCTGCTCGCCGGTGCTGAACTGGTTGTCGATGCTCATCCGCTTGACGACCGGGAAATCCGTCGTCAGCGCGCCCATCTCGCATATGCCGATGCAGCCGTAGTACAGCTCTTCGTCTCTGACCTGCAGGTTCTCGTGCGTCGCCATATGGAACAGGGCCGCCGCTCCCTCGATCGACACGATGGCTCTGCGGATGTTGACCCTCACCGTGCGGCCTCTCAGCTTCGGCGTGGACAGGAACGTCACTTCGTGCTCCCCTACCAGCCGCTCTTCGAAAGTCTGGTGGAAGCGCGCGTATGTACGTACAGGCAATCCCGTTCCGATGACGTATTCGACCTGGTCGATCGTCTGGCCGGGGATAAGCGAATGCGCCACGTTCGTTACGCTGGCGTAGGCAAGCGCGGTCAGAGCGACGATCAGCGACTGATCGCTCGTCGCCTTATTGTCAGTCTCCTCCAGTTCGGCGTTGTCCTGGTCTTCGGAAGCGAGCAAGCCGACGAAGTAGCGCTGCCCCTTCTTTTTCAGCTTGGGACTGTAGACCATGACGTCAAGCGCCTTGAGCGGAGAATCCTCTTCCTGAAGAATATGTCTCTCATAACCGGGCGATACGATATTCGGTATGACGACAGGATCGTTAGAATCGCTCACAACAAGCTTGACGCTGTCATTGCCAATATCTATTCCTGCTAGCTTAATCATTATAGTCCTCCCAGTCCTGAAACTCGTCGATACGAACTTTTTTAAAGTATAAGATTCGCCTTGTTGCGACAAATTCCTCCTTTTCCACTATTGATTCCGATCATTTTTTTAAGTAAAAAAGGATTATACGACAAATGGGTCGAATTACCTTCAGACAATGGTGGAAAAGCTGACGTTTAAAAAAGCAGGAGGAAAGTCATGAAATGGAGGAATAGGAAATTCACCTTCATGGTGATTCCGGATGCGAACAGCACGGTGAAACGGTTCCATCTCTCTGCGGCGGCGCTCGCGGCGGCGACGGGGTTCGTCTTGGCCCTTATCGTCTTCTGCGTTACCGCGTTTTTGCTTTATCGGAACAATGTCGACCAGATCGGGCAGCTTAAGCAGGAATTGGCCGTGGCGACGGAAGATTACGAGAAGACGCTGGAAAACAAGAACGTACATATCAGCGAGCTCCAGACCGATCTGGCCGATCTGTCCGAGCAAGCGAAGTCGATGGTCACGCGGATGAAGGACATCGACGATCTGGAGTCCCAATTAAAAGAAATGGTGGGCATCGACGCAGGCCCCTCCTCCCAATCCCGCAAGGCGTCCGGCGCCGAGGACGACGCCGAACAGTTCGCCATGGACGGGGGAACGGGCGGCGAAGAGCTGCCGGTCAGCGAGTCCGAGATGGCGCGTCTCGTCGACCAGACCCGCGAGAACTTCGAATCTCTCGACGAGCAGATCGAGACGATGGTGCCTCAGCTCGAACTGACGAAGGAGGCGGTAGTCAAGCAGCTGCAGCTGTTGGCCGTCACGCCTACGATTTGGCCGACCGATTCGAGGCGGGTCACGTCGACGTTCGGCATCCGCAAAGATCCGTTCACGCGCAGGGCGACCTACCATGCAGGCATCGACATCGGGGGCACCACCGGAGACCCGATCTACTCGGCCGCGGACGGTACCGTAGTCGAAGCCGGACGGAGCAGCTCGCACGGCCTCAACGTGCTGATCAACCATTCCAACGGCGTTCAGACGCACTATTCCCATATGAGCAAAATTATCGCAAGCGTCGGTTCCAAAGTCCGCAAAGGCGATATTATTGGGGAGCTCGGCTCCACGGGACGAAGCACCGGTCCGCATCTTCATTACGAGGTAATCGTAAAAGGCGAGCACGTCGATCCCGAGCCTTATCTTAAAGCAACGAGAAGGAGCCAATGACCATGTTTAAAAGCAAAAAATCGAAGATCGATCCAAATATGACCGACACGCTGATCGGAGAAGGCACATCCTTCGAAGGCAAGATCAAGTCGGAAGCCGGCCTGCGCGTCGAAGGACGGATGGAGGGGGACATCGAATGCGCCGGAGACGTCACGATCGGCGAGAACGGCGTCTCCCAGTCCAATATCAAGGCGCGCAACGTCGTCATCGCCGGCCAAGTGATCGGCAACGTATCCGCCGGCGCCAAGTTGACGATCAAATCTACCGGGAAGCTCCACGGGAATCTGTCGGCTTTGGAGCTCTCCATCGAGTCCGGCGGCATTTTCCACGGTACGAGCAAGATGGACGCCAGCGTCGGAGCGGACGTCGCCGCTCCCGCCGAAGACAAAGCTCCCGCCAAGGAGCAGGAAGTCAAACCCGCTTCCGCCTCAGAAGGCGAAGCGGTGGCCGTCTTGAAAACGTGGTAAGTTTGCGCGAGCTTCCGCTCTTCGTGTATCATTCTTAAGTAGGCAGGCAGAACGCAAGGCGGACTGGAGTGACCGAATTGGACGAACAAATGAAGAAGGCTTACGAATTGCTCGGGCTTCCGGAAGACGCAACGCGCGAGCAGGTGGAAAATCGTTATTTTATTTTATTGAAACGCGCGCGGGCCGAGAAAACCCGTTCGGAAGCCGGAGAAGACGACGGAGAGACGTTGAAGTTGGCCGAGATCAACCAAGCGTACAATCTCATCATCGGCATCGAGTCCGAGAAATCCGTCACTGTAGAGAAACAAACCAAAGTCGGCCATTTTTTCTACTATTACAAAGTTCATGTCATCATCGGCCTTCTTATCGTGCTGGTCGGGGGTTATATGATCAAGGAAGGCATCGACAAGAGAAGGGAAGCCGCCAACACGCCTCCCGCCAATCTGTCGGTAAGCGTATTCGGCAATTTCTATTTTGCGGACGCCGAGCTGCTGGAGCAGAACTTGCTGAAGCTTGTTCCCGAGTGGCAGCGGATCAAGACTTCTCTCGTGTACAATCCTCCGGAAATCCAGAGCCAGCAGGACATGGCGCTGCAGCAGAAAAGCGTGCTCATGCTCATTACCGAGAAAGACGAAGTGTACGTGACCGACGAGAAAAACTTCGAAAGTCTGGCCATGCAGGGCTTATTCGTCAAGCTCGACGAGTTCGCCGCCAAGACCGGCCTGAAGATTCCGGATAATCTTATTCGCCAATCCCGAACCGAAGACGATACGTCCGACTACGCCTATGGCATCGATCTTACCGGGCATCGCGTGTTCGACGGCATTGAGATGACCCAGGAACGTCAAATTATCGGCATACGGGCTCCGGAAGAAAGATGGGACGACGTCGCCACGCTGCTCGGGAAACTTCTCCAGACGATGCGTTAAGCGCCTTCGGCGTTCTCGTGAATAAAGGGCTGGTCTCCAGATCGTCATCAGACGACGATCGGAGATCAGCCCTTCGTTTCGTTGCGGATGGAATCGTCAGTTCAAATACCAATAAGCGAGAACGAGCTGCACGATCAAAATGACCGGCATGCCGATCGTGAACGAAGCGTGCTTCGTCTTATGCCGCCACGTCCTCATCCCCGCAATCGCGCCTATGGAACCGCCGATGGCGGCCCACAGAAACAGCGTTTGCTCCGGTACTCTCCGCCCGCCCTTCTTGGCGCGGCCTTTGTCGTGCCCCATTAAACCGAATGCGATCAGATTAACGACGATCAAGTATCCGATTGCTGCGTACATTCCCTGTCCCTCCGTGCCATTGTTGCCCCTCGGAGCCTATGATCGCGGCTCCAGGCTGCTCGCTCGACTACTTGACCATTGTAACTCCGCCGGCCGGGTTTGGGTATACGCAACCTCGTCAAGTATTGAACCGCACCGCGAATTCCTTGTCGCCTTCCTTCGTCTTCCACCCGTTCCAGCCGGCCGCGTCCGTAACCGAATTCGCCCGGAAAATCAGCTCGTATCGACGGTTGGCCCGCAGCTCGTCATCCAGCTTCAGCACCGCTTCCGTCACGATCTTGCCCGGATCTCCCTGATCGACGTAATCGATATCGATGTCTCTCCCCCGCCCGTCTATCTCGCGAATGTGGAATGCGGAGGCTTTCACGTTTTTGACCGGCTCGCTGAACACCACTTTAACCGTGTTGCGGTCCAGTGCGGTCGCCTGCGCGACGAACGGAATCGCGTTGTCGACGACCGTGCCGGCGAATACGGCCGTGTCCGCTCCGCCTGCCGCATTCAGCCCGGCTATGCCCGACACGCGGGCGGTGTAGACGTGCCCGGAGCGGAACAGGTCGGGATTGCCGGAGGACTTCGTCCGGTACTGGATCGTAACCGCCCTGTCGCTGCCCGGCTTCCGCTGCACGAACGCGCTCCAGTCGGTCATGGACATCGCCGCCCCGTTGTCCGTCATGCTTCCGAGCTTGACGCCGCCGGCGTCCGCGTCGGACAGCGGGCGGTTGAACGTCAGCTCCACCGTATTTTTGTTGATCGCGACCGCGCTTTGCAGGCTCGCTTGCTCGACCGGATTGGCCACGCCGCCGAACCTCCAGTTCGTCGACGTATCCATCACGTTGCCCGCCAGATCGGGAATGCCGCTCACCGTCAGCGTATAGTACGTGGCGTCCCGCTGCGGCGTCGTCTTCAGGATAACGGTCCTTCCGTCTCCGTCCAGCGTCGCCTGAATGACGTTCAGCCCTTTGTCTATCGAATAGTGCTGCGTCAGCGCCGCGTGCCGCGGATCGATTTTCTCGCTGAATTTCACTAAGATGAGCGCCGTCGTAACGTCGATTTTCACTTCCGCCACTTTCGGCTTTGTGCTGTCGTTGCTTCCTGTCAGGTACAGATCGCTGCGTGTATCCATCACGTTGCCCGCAAGGTCTCTAACGTTGCTTACCGTCAACTGATAGTTGCGTCCGTCCGTCTGCTCCGAAGTCGTGAACGTGACTTTGCGCTTGTCGTCGGACAGCTTGACGCCCGTGATGCGAAGTCCTCCGTTCAGCCGATAGTTGGCCGCATTCGTCGCCGAGTTTTGCTCCACCGGTTCGGAGAATGTCAGCTCATACGTCCTGTGAGCCGTTTTGACCGGCTGCGTCACAAGCTGCGGCTTCGTTGTGTCCTCCTGCGCGGACATATAGCTCCATGTCGCGCCGTCGATCGTGACCGTATGCAGCACGCCTCCGAGCTGCCGGTCCGTCCACAGCACGATGGACATCCCATCCTGAGCGACCGACGTCTGCAGCACGTTGCGCGTATTGCCGTATACGTCCTTGACGACGAATCTGCCGCGGTCGATCGATTGGTCGTTCGGGTCCGCCCATTGGAACAGCTGGATTTTGATCGATTGATTCGTCAATTGCTCGACGGAGCGCACGTACAGCGGTTTGACGTGCATCTCCTCGTAGATCTCGTAGGCCGCTTCCACGAGCAACCCCCGCGTCGCGTCCACCGTGTAGTCGCTGAGCTGCGGAATCAGCTTGCGGTCCAGCGCCAGGCTGACCGCTCCTCTCGCCCAAGCGGAGACGCGTCCGGCAATCGGAGTCGATCCCGATCCGCTCAAGCCGTAGCTCCTGACCAGAATGGCGGCCAACTGCTCGACCGTCACGTTGCTGGTCGGCGAGAACGTTCTGGCCTTCGTTCCGTTCATCAGACCCGCCCGCGTGACCGCCTCGATCTCCTGGAACGACCAGCGCGTCTTCCAGACGTCGTTGTAGCTCGGCGTCGAGCGCCCGGCCGGCAGCTCCAGCAGGCGGTACAGCACCGCGGCCAGCTGCTCCCGCGACATCGGATCGTACAGCCGCGAGCTTCCGTCGGCAAAACCGGTAAAGATGTTCTTCTGCCTAAGCTCATCGAACTTCTGCTCCGTCGACAGGTTCGGGGCTCCCCAAGCGGCCAATGGAACGCCGAACGCCATCAGCAGCGCGATCAATCCCGCTACGATTTTTCTCATCCCGCTACCTCCTCTTATCCACCGCCCGCTTAGCTAAGGACGATCAGGTTGCGGCGGTATAGGATATAACGCAGATGAGATACATTTTGTTTCTTTTATGAGAAAAAATTTAGGATTTTAGATACGGAAGGTAACAACTTGTCCGTCGGTTGGCGCTCCCATCTCCCCTCCAGCAGCCTGGCTAAACGTCGTTAATCGATTCTGTCGAGCATCCGGCGAGAATTCGGGGGCTAGCGGGGCGCGTTAATCGATTCTGTCGATCATCGGGCGAGGAATCGGCGGTTGGCGGGGCGCGTTAATCGATTCTTTCGAGTATCGGGCGGGAAATCGGGGCCTAGCGAGGCGCGTTAATCGATTCTTTCGAGTATCGGGTGGCGATTCGAGGGCTAGCGGGGCGCGTTAATCGATTCTTTCGAGTATCGGGCGAGAATTCGGGGGCTAGCGGGGCGCGTTAATCGATTCTTTCGAGTATCGGGTGAGAATTCGGGGGCTAGCGGGGCGCGTTAATCGATTCTGTCGAGCATCGGGCGAGAATTCGGGGGCTAGCGAGGCGAGTTAATCGATTCTGTCGAGTATCGGGCGAGAAATCGGCGGTTGGCGGGGCGCGTTAATCGATTCTTTCGAGTATCGGGTCAGGAATCGGCGGTTGGCGGGGCGCGTTAATCGATTCTGTCGATCATCGGGCGGGAAATCGGGGGTTAGCCGGGCACGTTAATCGATTCTTTCGAGTATCGGCGAGAATTCGGGGGCTAGCGGGGCGCGTTAATCGATTCTTTCGAGCATCGGGCGAGAATTCGGGGGTTAGCCGGGCGCGTTAATCGATTCTGTCGATCATCGGGCGAGGAATCGGCGGTTGGCGGGGCGCGTTAATCGATTCTTTCGAGCATCGGGTGAGAATTCGGGGGCTAGCGAGGCGAGTTAATCGATTCTTTCGAGTATCGGGTGGCGATTCGAGGGCTAGCGAGGCGCGTTAATCGATTCTTTCGAGTATCGGGTGGCGATTCGAGGGCTAGCGAGGCGCGTTAATCGATTCTTTCGAGTATCGGCGAGAATTCGGGGGCTAGCGGACTTACGCGCGTGAAAACCAATTCGGCCAATGGCGGCGAGGAGAAACGACTTTCCTGCCGTTCGCCAGCCGCAGCCATGTCTCGAAGCCCGGATCTCCGCTGCGAAGGCGGATGATTCGCGCGCCGCGACGGTAAAACCACCTGCCGTAGGTGTTGTAGCCTGTCGCTCTGCCGTAAACCAGCTTGATGCCGTGCAGTTCGCCGAGGTAGTCGTTGATATGGTCGTGTCCGCAAAATACGCCCGTCACCCCTCCCGTCTCGACCAGCGCGGCGAATAGCCCCGAGTTGATCCGCGGAGCGTGTACCTTTTCATAGCGATGGCCGAAGCAGATGCGCGAGTTCCATACGTCGCGATATTCCGGAAGCGGAATATGCTGGAACAACAACGACGGGACCGGCTCGCCCCCGTTCCCCTTCCGCAGCGCTTCCGACCGCTCCCGGTACCAAGCGATCTGATCCGCACGAATCCAGTCGTACCCGGCCACGCCCGGAAGCTCGGAGTAGGCTCCGCTATCGACAAAATAGAGCGCCGCTCCCGCGCGCCCCTCCGCATCCTCTATCGTCGCGGCAAAATTGCCGACTCCGGTAACGTCGTCCGGCCCCGGTTCCGCAATCGTGCCGTCCAATTCCAATTGCACGCGCATCAGCGTTTTCCGAGACACGTTCCCTTCGCAGTCATGGTTGCCGAAGATCGCTGCCCACGGAATTCCGCTTCGTTCGACGACGGACAGCGCGTCGCGATACGATCGAACCGGATCGGTGCAGCGCAGGCTGTCGATCACGTCCCCGGTCAGCACGACCAGATCCGGACGCTCTTCCTCCAGCACCCTCTCCATCAAGGAACGGGTAAGCGAATCCTTCTTGCCCCCGTCCGTCCAGTGCAGATCGGTGAACTGCACGATCGTGAACGTCCCGTCGGAGCGAAATTTCAGATTGGCAGCCATCTTCCAACCTCACTATCGCGGTCTACTCTCTTAACGCATCATAGAGCTTGCTTGACATGCTCGAGCCCGAGACGCCAGACTTCGACTGAATCGCTTTTCTCGCTTTGTGCAGTTCGTCCTTAAGCCGTTTGTTCTCCTCCAGCAGCGCTTCCGCGTCCCGCTTGGCCGGTTCCTCCGCCGGTTCGCCAAGCCTTTCCCCATTAGCGTAGTAGCTCTCCCGTTCGTAATTGCGGAAGGCGATCTCCAGCTCGGGCACCCCCTGCGAACGAACGTGACGGTCGATGCAAGCCGCGGCAAGGTCCCGCACTTCGGCTCCCCGGTCGAACCAGGCGACCTCGACGAACGGATAGGAAGGAACGATCTCCCCTCCGAACAAAGCCGTCGTATGCAAACACTCCAACATAATATAATCTTCGGGGCACCGGCACACGGAAGCCAGCTCCGCGACAAGCGGCGCGCTGATCGCGCGGACTTGCTCCGGCGTTACGCCCCGGAACAGCAGATGAGGCATGATCCGGACACTCCTTCTTGGAACTTTTTGAACACGCATTTCAACTATTTCTCGACTTCGATTCCGAACAAGTTCCGCAGATAAGGGGTCAAAAAGATGCCCTCCGGATCGCGCTCGCTTCGCTGCTTCAGAAACTTATCCCACATCGGATAGGCGTTCCGCAGCTCCGCGGCCTTCAAGGAATGCAGCTTGCCCCAGTGGGGTCGTCCGCCATACTTCAGGAAAATCCGCTCCATATCCGCAAAATAACGCTCGTGAGGCATCCCCCGATACATATGTACGGCGATATAGGCGGAATCCCTCGCGTAGGCAGGACTCAGCCAGATCTGATCTCCCTTGGCGAAGCGGCATTCGATCGGAAAGTGGACGCGATAGTTCGCGCGTTCCATCTGTTCCCTCATCTCCCGGATGACGGACTCCATCGCCTCGATCGGTAGATTGTACTCCATTTCGTTAAAACGGACAAGCCGCTTCGTCGCATAAACGCGATGGCTGTGCTCGACTTTGCTTCCGGTAGGCACGGCGGCGGCGCACACCCGGCTTACCGGCGCGCTCATGCGCGGCACCCAGCGGCACAGTCCCGACAGAGCGCCGAACACGACGTTTTCCAGCACGACATCGCTCAGGTATCCGGATATTTTGTCCGGAGTGGCCGGCTCCTCCGTCTCGTTCATCATTTTAAGCTGGCACGGCTCCGCGTACGGAAACCAGTAAAATTCGAAGTTCCGGTGCTCGCGGGCCAACTCGTCCAATCGCCCCAGGCAGTCGGACAGCGGCACGCGGGCGCTCTCGTATTTCAACCTGTACGAGGGCCGCAGCCGCAGCGTCACCTGGACGATCACGCCGAGAGCGCCGAGAGAAATCTGCAAAGCCTTGAACAGCTCGGGATGCGACTTCTCCGTCACGTCCAGCACTTCGCCGGTACCTGTCACGACCGTCAGGCCGACCACCTGCGTAGAAATGTTCCCGAACGCCAGCCCGGTTCCGTGCGTGCCGGTGCTGATCGCGCCCGCGATCGACTGGACGTCGATATCCCCGAGGTTCTCCTGCGCCAGTCCTTCCGAATGCAGCAGCTCTCCGAGCATGCGCAGCTTCGTGCCGGCCCATACCGTTGCCGTGCAGGCTTCCCTGTCCACATGCAGTATGCCCTGCATCCGGTCCAGCGAGACGAAGACGTCGTCCGACGCGGCGACCGCCGTGAACGAGTGTCCCGAGCCGAGCACGCGCAGCGTTCTCCCTTCGTCGCGGCACAGCTTGACGGCGTCCACGACTTCCTCGATATGCAGAGGATACAGAACCGTCCGCGGCGTCGCGCTTACGATTCCTGACCAATTCCTCCACTTGCGTCCGCTCTTCATCATAAGAAGTTTTCCCCCATGCCCCTGTAGGTCGCAAACCGGTCGACGACGGCTCCATCGGAGACGACGTACAAGGAATCGAATCTTTCGCACAGCTCCCCCGCCTTCGCATGACGGAAAAACACGGGATCGCCGAGCGCGAGCTCCGTCTCCGGGTTCCCCTTGCGAAGAAGCGGCGTCTGCACTTCCCCCGCTCCTTCCAGCGGCAGCAATTCCAGTCCTTCCGGCAAAAAAGGTCTCGGGAGCTTCGTCCTCTCCGCCGCCCCGGAAGCGACGTATCCTCCCCCCATGCAGGTGACGATGTCCGCGCGCGGCTTCCGGACGACCTCGACGGCGAATCCGGCGGCCGGAGCATAGCGGAAATCGCGGTAATAATCGAACAGCCCCGGCGAATAAAATCCCGAGCCCGCCGTCAGCTCCGTCACGACCTCTTCCTCGCGGGAGCTGGCCAAGCTCCCGGTGCCTCCCGCGTTCACGAGCGCGGGGGCCGCGTTCATCGCGCGAAGCTTCTCCACGATTTCCCTTCTGCGTTCCGCCACCTCGCGGATCGAGCGTTTTTTCATCAAGCGTATCAGGCCGTTCTTAAGCGCGGCGCCGGGAGCGCTGTCCCCGACTCCAGCGATCTGGGCCTCGTAACCCATAATGCCTTCGAGCCGCACCCATTCGGACCGGACGATCCGCTCCGCGACCGGGCGCACGTTATCCCATCCGCTCAGAGGGGAGCGCCATACGCCGAAGCGCAGTCCCGGATAATCGGACGACATGTCGATATCGAGGCACAGCGGCACGCGCACTCCGCGCGCCCGGGCAATCTGTTCGATTCGCTCGACATGTTCGAGACAATCCGTCATAAAGACGATTCGGCGCCCTTCGCCGATCAGATCAACCAAGCGTCCGATACCCGATGCCTCCCACGTCGGATAACCGAGCAGCAGATCGTCGAACCCTTTTCCCGCCAGAAAATAAGCTTCCGCCGCCGAGTAACACATCAAGCCTTGGAACCGGTCGTCCGATCCTAAAATGTAGCGAAGCGCCTCCACGGAACGAATCGACTTGCTGGCGATCCGGATCTTCTTGCTCCCGGCCGCGGCGGCGATATGGCGAATGTTGAGATCCAGCAAATCCCGGTCCAAATAAGCGAACGGCATCGGGACATTCGCGAACGCTTGCTTATACGTCGCATAATCGGGCGTCAGAAGGATCTTCCTCTCGTCGTATTATCGAAGCAGCTTGCGTATGATGTTTAATCCGTTTTTGGCTTTCGGATAACGGAATGGGAAGTCGAAGCGGCTTGTCTGCTTCAGCACGCTCTTGTAGTGGGAGAAAGTCCTGAAGCCGTGTTCGCCGTGATAGCTGCCGATGCCGCTCGTGCCTACGCCCCCGAAAGGCAAATACGGCGTGCCCAGATGCATGAGCGTATCGTTGACGCATCCTCCGCCGAACGGCACCTCGCGGATGATGTCCTGCTGGAACTGCTTATTTTCCGAAAATACGTACAGGGCCAGGGGCTTCGGATTTTGCCGCACGATCGAAAGCAGTTCCTCGGTAGACTCGTATTCGAGTATCGGAAGAATGGGACCGAAGATCTCCTCGCGCATCACTTTCGAATTCGGCGATACGTCTTCCAGCAGCGTCGGGGCGATTTTCAAGCTTGCGTCGTCGGTCTGGCCTCCGTAAGCAATTCGGCCGTCGGCCAAGTATCCGAGCAGCCTGCGGTAATGCCTCTCGTTCACGATTCGTCCGTAATCCGGATCGCGAATCGGATCTTGGCCGTAAAAGGTTTCGACGACGCTCTCGATCTCCTTAAGCAGCGCCGCCTTCGCCTCTCTGTGCACGAGCAAGTAGTCCGGCGCGACGCAAGTCTGCCCGGCATTGGTCAGCTTGCCGTATACGACCCGCTTGGCTGCGAGGGAGAGGCGGGCATCCTTGTGGACGATGCACGGGCTCTTGCCTCCGAGCTCCAGTGTGACGGGGATGAGCTGCTTCGCGGCGGCTTCCATGACGATGCGTCCGACCTGCGGGCTCCCGGTGAAAAAAATGTGATCGAACGGGCGCTTCAGCAGCTCCGTGCTGACGGACGCTTCTCCTTCGATCAGCGTGACGTATTCGGGACGGAACGTCTCGCGCACGAGCGCCGCCAACGCGCGGGAGGTGGCGGGCGCCATCTCCGACGGCTTCATGACGATCGTGTTGCCGGCGGCGATCGCCGATACGACCGGCACGAGCATCAAGTTTACCGGATAATTCCAAGGACCTATAATGAGCGTTGTCCCGTAAGGCTCCGGAACGATTCGGCTGCTCGCCCCGAAATGAGTCATTGGAGTGCGCGCTCTCTCCGGCTTCGACCAGCGCCGGACGTAACGCAGCGCAGTGCGGATTTCGGACAGCACGATGCCGATCTCGGTCGTGTACGCTTCCTGCTCGGACTTGTTCAAGTCCTCTTTCAGCGCGGCGAGCAGCTGCGGCTCGAATCTCAGCACCGCTTCCCGCAGCTTGATCAGCTGCTCCCTGCGGAAGGGGACGGATCTCGTCTCCCCTGTCCGGAAATATTGCTTCTGCCGCTCGATGACGGCGTCTATTTCATGCGATTCAATCGATGGGTTCGAAATTTGAGAATTCAATGCGTTCTCTCCTTCGTCGGCTCGCGGCCGCTCCGGTTTCAATTTGATTATCTAGGTAAATAGACCCTGATGTAAAGAGTTTTCTGACAACTCGGCAGTGTATGGCGCGCTTGCCTAGTAGAGCAGTCGCTGCTCCAACCCGACTCAGCACGGTTACAGCGACTCCACCTGCTCATTCGGCTGCTCCAACCCGACTCTGCGCGGTTACAGCGACTCTACTGGCTCATTCGCTGCTCCAACCCGACTCAGCACGGTTACAGCGACTCCACCTGCTCATTCGGCTGCTCCAACCCGACTACTAGTTGCGGTAGAGGTTGCCGATCCGTTATGATCATACTATGAACAAACAGGAGGAATGAAGCTATGAGCAAGTCGCAGATCAAGAAGCGCAAGCGCGAAGCCGAGCAGGCCGGGCGGATCGATCCCGAGCTTAACCGCATCCGCTGGCACAGGAAGCCGCAAACGCAAGTCGTCATGAACAAGAAAGCAGAACAGCGCCGCACGCAGTGCCGCCGTAAGGGCAGCCGCGAGGGCGCTGATTTTTTTGGACCGCTCCCGGTCCGGAAGGAGTCGACTGCTCTATGGATTGTCAACATCGCCTAGCCGAGAAGGAAGACCACGACGCCCCCGCTCATCCCTCATGGTGATAACGCCTGCGCGCGAGAAGCTCCAGGACGTTGACCGCGCCGTACAGAAGCGCGGAGAGCAGCGCCAGCATGGCGATGCTGACCATGACGAGCGTCATCTGGAACACCTGCCCGCCGTAGATGATCAGATAGCCGAGCCCCGCCTTCGAAGACAGAAACTCGCCCATGACGACGCCGACCAAAGTCAGCCCGACGTTGACCTTCAGCGTCGCGATGAAATACGGAATGCTGGCCGGAAGCAGCACCATCCGCAGCATCTGCCCGCGCGTTGCCCCGAACGATTCCATCAGCTTCAGCTTCGTCTTGCTGATCTCCCTAAACCCGCTCTCCACCATAATGATCGTCACGATGATCGAGATCGCCACCGCCATGCCGTAGATCGAATACCGGTCGCCCAGCCAGATGTAGAAGATCGGGCCGAGCGCCACCTTGGGCAGCGCGTTCAGCACGACGACGTAAGGCTCCAGCACCTTGGAGGCGAACGTCGACCACCAGAATCCGACGGCGATGCCCGTGCCGAGCGCCATCGAGATCACGATGCCGACGAGCGTCTCCCAGCCGGTTATCCAGGTGTGCCTCAGCAGATTGCCTTCGAATGCCAGCTCGCGAAAAGAAGATGCAAGCAAGGACGGCCGGCTCGTCAGCATCGGATCGATCCAGCCCCAGCGGGCCGCGAACTCCCATATGCCGAGGAACGCGACGAGCACCGCCAAGCGCGATAACAACACCAGCCGCTGCCGGCGCTTCTGGAGGCGCAGGTAGCGTTCATACAGCGGAGACGACATGCTCCTCCAGCTCCTTCCAGATCGCGTTAAACATGCCGTTGTATCCGCTCGCCTGCCTCTTCTGCCACGGCGACAAGCCTTCGCCTTCCTCGAAGCGGATCTCGTGCACCGCCGAGATCGTGCTCGGCCGCTTCGACATGACCATCACCCGGTCGGCCATGCTGATCGCCTCGGACAGGTCGTGCGTGACGAGCACGGCCGTCTTCCCCTGCTCCTTGATAATCCGATACACCTCGTCGGACAGCTTCAGTCGTGTCTGGTAGTCGAGCGCGGAGAACGGCTCGTCGAGCAGCAGAATGTCCGGCTCCGCCACGAGCGTGCGGATCAGCGCGACCCGCTGGCGCATTCCCCCGGAGAGCTGGCCCGGCCCATGCGAAGCAAAGCCTCCCAACCCGTAGCGCTCCAGAAGCTCCAGCGCCTTGCGCTTCGCCCGCTCCCGGTCCATCCGGCGGATTTCCGCGCCGACGAGCAAATTGTTCAGCACGTTCCGCCATTCGAACAGGTGGTCGTGCTGCAGCATGTATCCGACTTTGCGCGAAGGGCCGGACACCGCCTCCCCGTCGATGCGCACGTTCCCCTTCGTCGGCGCCAGCATGCCGGAGACGAGGGAGAGCAGCGTGCTCTTGCCGCAGCCGCTCGGCCCGACGATGCTGATGAACTCTCCCCGGCCGATCGACAGGTTGACATCGCGCAGCGCTTCGGTCTCCTGCTTCGGAGTAAAATAGCTCAGTCCGACGTCGTTCAGCTCGATGTGCGCCATAGCCTCATCATTCCGTTTTCCCGAGTTTGTGCACGAAGCTCATGTCGACGATATCGTTCATGTTCGCGACCCGCTCCGCGTCTTTAAGCACGCCGTTCTCCACCAGCACGTTCTGCAGCGTGTCGAATTGCTCCTGCGTCAGCTCCGGATGGGTCGGCCAAGTGCCTTGATCCTTATAACGGTTGACCGACTGCAAAATCAGCTCCTTGGACGTCCCTTCGAAAAACGGCGACAGCGCCTCTGCGATCTCGTCGTCCGAAGCCGTGTTCAGCCATTCCGCGCCCTTGGCGACCGCGTTGACGAAGCTCTGGATCACGTCCGGATTGTTCTTGATGTAGTCCGAGGTCGCGACGTAGGACGTCTCCGGGAAATCGCCGAACGCTTCGCCGAGCGAGGCGACGTAGTGCGCCTTCCCTTCCTGAACGAGCGTGGAGGCGACCGGCTCGAACAGCTGGATGAAATCCCCCTGGCCGCTCGTGAACGCCCCCGCCAGCGCCGGAGACGCGATATTCGTAATCACGTTGGCGCCCTCGGTCCCCTCTTGGATCAGCGTGGAGTTCATGACCATCTGCGGGGCGCTGCCCGGCCGCCAGCCGAGAATCGTTTTCCCGTTCAGGTCGCTCCACTTGAAGTCATCCAGCTTTTCCCGCGACAGCAGGAATGAACCGTCCTTGGCCGTCAGCTGGTGGAATACTTTCAGCGTCTTGTCGCCCTTCTGGTTGAAAATGTAGATCGTCGTCTCCGGTCCGACCAGGGAGATGTCCGCCGTGCCCGCGATCAACGCGGCCGCTCCCTTATCCGAGCCTTGCGCGGTGTTCATGTCGACGTTAAGCCCCTCGTCCTCGAAAAATCCCTGAGACATGGCTACATAGTGAGGCGCATAGAAAATGGAGCGAATGACCTCGGAAAACTTGACCGTCTTCGTTTCCGACTTCTTGCCGTCCTTGCCGCAGGCCGACACCGTCAGCGCGACCAGCGCCGCGGCCAGCAGCAATGCCGCAATTCTGCCCTTGTTCTTCATCATCGTTCTCTCCCTCATGAAAAAAAAGCTTTGAATAGGTATTATCCTATTCAAAGCCGAGGGTAGGCGTTCATCCGCCGCGTTAATCGTTCTTGATCACGATGCCGAGCAAGTGAGCCACGCCGGACAGCTGGTCGGTTCGCAATACGCAGCCCTGCAAATCCTCCAGCGTCGCCCCGATCGTCTGGAATTCGCAGCTGCTGAGGTCGATGCCGGACAGCTTGGCGCCGACGAACTGCGCCTGATCGAGATCGCAACGCGCGAATTCCGCCTTGCCCAGCTGCGCTTCGTAGAAGTCGGCCTTGTCGAAGTTGCCGTCCTGAAACGACACGTACTTCATGTCCGCGAATCGATAGACGGAATATTGTCCGTTGCATTCCTCGAACTTCACATTGCGCATCGTCGTCGTGCTCAGATCCAGACCGAGCATCTTGCAATGCTTGAACTCCACCCGGTGCAGCACGGCGTCCCGGAACACGACGTTGGACAAGTCGCAATGGTCGAAGACGACGTCGACGAATTCGGCCCTCTCCAATACGACGTTGTCGAAGACGACGTGATCGAAGACGACGCAGTCGAACAGCACCTTGTCCGCCGACTGGTTCGCGACCGTCCCGGGAACGAACCGGCACGTCTCGAACGGCATTTTGTCCTCCATCTCGTAATCCCGCACCGTCATGTCGATCATCCTGAACGGCTCGAGCAGCCGCGGCGCCTCCGGCGCATTTTTATCTTTTTTCGTTGCCATTTCATCCCTCCTCCGGTCGAATACTAGGGCGTGTATGCAACCTCCGAGGATAGCAGATGTTGCCGAATTTTCGTTCCATGCAAGGAACTTTTGTGAAGGCGTACCGGAGGTACGTCAAGCAAAAGTGACGCAGCAGGCGGTGATAGATGCCTCTGAGCGGGGTTTGCGTACACGCCCTAGAACACTCTCGTCCTATTATGGACGAAATCCGACCGATTGAGAAGTTTTATTTCGAACATTCGTTCGCCATGAATCCGTATCCTCGCGCAACCATTCGGACAATTGCTTTCTGCCCCGGCGAATATCCGACTTGACGGTGTTTTCCGGATAATCGAGCCGCTTGGAGATTTCTCCGCTGCCCGCGTGTTCGTATAAGCGCATGTATAAGGCCGTCCGTTTCCGGCGCTTGAACCTCAGGAGCAGCCTCTGCACGGCGCTCTCGAACTCCCGGTCGAGCGCCGCTTGCTCGGGAGCGATGAAATCCGCGCGCGACGCTGCCTCGAATCGCAGCCCGACGGTACGCTTACGGCGTCGCCATTGGTCCACGAACAGCCGGTATCCGGTTAAGGCCATCCATTCCTTCGCGTGTTCGGGCAGCCGTTCCTGCAAACACAATTTCACGAATACCTCCTGCACCAGATCGGCCGCTTCCTCCCGATTACGGGTCAGTCGCAGCATGAATTTATTCAGATACGGAGCATGCTGCGAATACAAATCGGCCACTTCAGCTCGTTTCCGTTCCATCCTTCCATCCTCCTCCGATCTGCCCGTCGACATCGGCTGACGAGCCTGGCGGACCGAGGATCACCCTCCTTCCGTCGAATTCCAGCACCGCTTTCCCTTCGACGCCCATTGCGTCTAGATAGCTCTTCGGAATTTGCAGCCGTCCGAGCCGGTCGACCACGACGAATTCCTCGTGGCGTTCCCCGAACGCGCGAGGATCTCCCGAGACTTCGTTCTCTTCGCTCCCCTCCGCCTGCTGCCCCTCCCGCTTCACCCACTCCGTGCTCGTCATGCCGTCCCGAATGGCCACGACGCGGTCGACCTTATCCGCGACGGACAGATCGTGGGTGACGATGACGATCGTGACCCCGAATTCCCGGTTAAGGTTCCGGAAGATCCCGAGCACCCTTTCGCCGGTGGCGCTGTCTACCGAGCCCGTCGGCTCGTCGGCCAACACGAGCGACGGCCGGTTGGCCAACGCGATCGCGATCGCGACCCGCTGCTGCTCCCCTCCGCTCAGCTGCGCAAGACGGCTGCCCATCCGATGCTCGAGTCCGACCGCGGCCAGCAATTGCTTGGCGTAGGCGCGATCGGCTTTGCCCCGGATCAGCATCGGCAGCTCGACGTTGCGTAAAGCCGAGAGATAGGGAACCAGGTTTCTCCCGTTGTTTTGCCAAATAAATCCGACGGTCCCGCGCTTGTATTCGATCAACTGCTCCGGCGTCATTTTCAGCAGATTCCACGGTCCTACGATGGCTTGGCCGGCCGAAGGACGGTCCAAGCCCCCCAGTATATTCAGCAAGGTGGACTTGCCGCTCCCGCTGTTGCCGATGATCGCCATCATCTCGCCGTCCTCGACGGTCAGATTCAAGCCTTGAAGCGCGACGACTTCGACGTCGTCGGTTTTATAAATTTTGACCAAACCTTCGCAATGGATCATCGCTCTGCCTCCTTTTTCGCGGCATCCTCACCTCACCTCTCCTCGCCCAGCTTGACGGCTTGCGCAATTCGCAATCTCCGCAGCTGCAGAACAAGCAAGCAGGCGCCTGCCGCCAGCATGATTCCGGTCGCCGCGTACAGCTTCATCGTATCGTCCGAATCGAAGACGATTCGAAACGGCGGCACTTGCCTCCCAGCCTCGCCTCCTTGGAGGAAGGGCAAGAACAGCCGGCTCGCAACCGTGCCGAGCCCTAGCCCGGCGGCAACGGACAAGCCTGTCGTGAACAACTGCTCAAGCAGCAGCATGCCGGTCAGTTGAACGCGCGACAGTCCCATCGCCCGCAAGATGCCAAGCTGTACCGCGCGTCTGGACAGAGCGAAAAACCAAAAGATCAGATAGCCCAGCAGCGAGACCAATAATGAGATGAGAAAACCCAGGCTTAGAATGCCGAATACGCCGCCCTGCGCGGGATGGTTGCGCCGATCGATCAGTTCCCCGCGCACGTCGTCGGCTTGCACGACCGCAATGCCCCGCTCGGCCAGCGTCTCGAGCGCCGGAGCGAGCTTTGCCCCGTCCTCCATGTTCAGCCAGACGTCGTAAGGCATTTTCTCGGTCTGCTGATAAATGTAATCCAGATTGGCCACCAGGAAGGGCGATTCGTCGGGATACAGACTCGGCCAATAAGGGACGATTGCGACGACGACCAAATCCAACGGTTTGTTGCCGTAACCGATGCCGACGCGAATCGGATCGCCCGGCTGCAAACCGTATCGCTCGGCGAAAGCCGTCGAGACAAGCGCCGCTTGCTCCGTCTGACCGAGCGCATCGAGATAGACATAAGGATGAATCGGAAGCAGATCGTCCCGGAACCAAGCCGTGCCGGCAAAATCCGCGTTGTCGATGCCGATGAGCCGGACGTTGCCGGCCGTCTTGCCGCCGACAGTGGCTTTGCCGGTCGCCGACAGAACCCGAGCGGCCGCCTCCACGCCCTCCAGATTTCGATAAGCCTGGAACGAGGGCTCGTTGTAATAGATTTTGTTCGCGTCGTTCTCGTCTTGAATTCCTTCCCACGCCGTCTTCAATACGACGTCGCTTCCGTATTGGTATAACGCCCGATCGTTCGCGTTAACGTCCATCGTCCTTGCCGCCGAAGCGTTGTATACGCCAAGGCCGATTGTCAGGATCATCAGGATCATCAGCGGGTAAAAGGCCGCCGCCGATCGCGACAGCTGCGTCAGCGTCAAGTACATCGTGACCGGCACCCGGTTATTCATTACGGCGTTCCAGACGCGCAGCATCAGCGGAAACAGCCTCAGGCACAGCAGCCCCGCCGCGAACAGGAACAACGCCGGCAGAACGAACAGAACCGGCTGAACACCCGCCTCGTCGCCCGCGCCGCCGGCAAGAGGAATCCGGCCAACGTCCAGCAAGTACCATCCGGCCGCGCAGATCGCCAGAAGCGCAACATCCGCGTACCATCGCTGCCAGAGCGGCGGGCGGTTCGAGCCCGCCCGGCTCCGGGCGTGCTCGACGACGGACGTGCCGGCGTACGCGCGAATCGGCAGCGCCGTGGCGACGACCGCGAGCAAAGTCGACGTACCGCCGAACAGCCACGCAGCTTCGTTCCAGCCGACCGGAATCGACTTGCGGCCTACGAACGAGAGAAACCCGCTGGAGGAGCCGATCGTCTTGGCCATGAACCAGGCGAGGACGAGACCGGCCAGGAGCGCGACGCAGCCGAGTATCGCGGCTTCGATCGCATAGAGAGCGACGTTCTGCCGCGGGCTGGCTCCCCGGCTTTGGAGCACCGAGATATCCCCCTTCTGCCGGTCCAAAGCTTGCTTCGCGTTCAGCGTGATGTAATAGAGCACCATCGCCAGCACCGGAGCCGCCAGCGCGAACAGCATCGCCTGCAGCAAGACGCTCTGCCGGTTGAACTCATGAAGCATGTCGATAAACGACAGGTTCACTTTCGTATTCTCGAGCATCCGGTGCAGCTCGATCTCCAATCGGCTCAATTGCCCGATTAATGAGGACAGATCGCCAATGCGGATCTCGCTGAGATCGAAGGCGTAGAACCAGCCCGCCGCATCGAGGGCGAGCCGCTGCTCATCGAGCAAAGCTCCCGTCATCGTCCCGCGGGTTACGAGCAGCGTCTCGGCCAGTTTCTCTTTGCCGTCGATGGCCCAGCCCAAGTCCGTCTCGTCCTTCAATTGATACGCCCCGGTAAGCCGAACAGACAGCCGCTTCGTCTTGCCGTCGGCGTCTTTGACATCGTAGGCCAGCGTATCGCCGACCTTCCAGCCGTAGCGGCTTAACGTCTCGTCCAGGACGAGCGCTTCGACGTGTCCGTCCGCCATGCCGTCCTGCGGCATGCGCCCTTCCTTGAGTTCGACTTTCTCCTCGATTCCGCTCTGCGCCGCCAGCTCCATTCGGGCAAGCTGGGCAGGGCTTGCTCCCGAGGCTTCCTGAACCTTCCGCACGGTGGAGGGCGGCAAGCCGATTCGGCTCGAGAAAGCCTCCGTCGGAAATCCGATGCGAACGGGCAGCTCCTCCCGGATCCACCGGTCCGCTTCGGCGAGCCCTTCCAGATCGGTCATCTTGGCGGCGCCGGACTGAAACTTCATATACAAGGAGCCGGCCGGCAGCCCTTTCGTCTTCTCCGCAAGCGACTTGGCGACCACCCGCTTCAACGTGCCGTCGGCATACATCGGAATGCTCATCGCGAACGCCGCGGCCACCGTAAGACCGAGCAGAGTGCTGATCGTGAACCAGCGATTCTGCCACATTTTCAGAAACAGGTAGACGAGAATCCGCATTATTTTCCCACGACCTTCTGGCCTTCCTCGAGCCCTTTGATGATTTCGACGGCCGTCGAGGTCTGCATGCCGATCTCCACGTCCACCTCGCCTTTGCTTCCGTCCGGGTTAGATACGAGCACGTAATTGCGGCTATTCTGTTTCCGCAGCGCCGCCGGGGGAATGTACAGCGCATTCTCCCTTCTCTCGACGGTCACGGCGACAGTCAGGGGATTGCCGTGCTGCGCTGCCGCAGGGAGCTTGCCGACATCGACCAACGCGTACGCATCCAGCGTATCTTCGTCCTTGGGATCCGTGCTCGCCGGCAGCCTCCGCACCGTTCCCTGCACATCCCCGGCCGCGTTCAGCGACACCTTCGCGTTCATGCCCGGAGCGATATTTTTAAGATCGCCGCTATTAAAACGCACAGCTACGACGAGAGAGCTCAGATCGGCGATTCGCCCGATTTTCTCGTAGGCTTTGGCGAAATCCCCCTTCTCCGCCGTAAAGCTGACGATCGTGCCGTCGTAAGGGGCGAGCAGCCGCGATTCGGCCATTTGCTCCCTTAACTTGGCCAGCTCGTGCTTCATCAGCTCGTATTCGAGCTGCCTCTTGCGCAGCAAGATATCCTGGTCGTCCGTCGACTCCCGAAGCGCGGCTTTCATGTCCAATTCCGCCTTCTCTATGTCAATCTCTTTGCGAACGATCTGGCTCTCGAGCTCCCCCGAATCCAGTTCGGCCAACACTTGGCCCTTCTTGACCCGATCTCCCGCTTTCACCCTAACGTCGATAATTCGGCGGTTGTCGACCGTGAACATCAGGTTCTCCTCGCGGTCCGACATCAGTTTGCCGCTTCCGCTCGCCGTCTGCTCCAGAACCCCGCGCTTGACCGGATATTCCGGCTTTTGCGAAATTTTCGGCGTGCGGATCTCGGGCAGCTTCTCCGGCTCCTCCTCCCGGGGGAGCAAGGAGCACCCGGCCAACAGTGCGATCATTGCCGTCCAGGCAAGCGATTGGACGACCGTACGTCCAGCTTTAGTCCGGAACAATCCGGCCGTCGACCATTTGATAGACAACATCCGCCGCCCCCCATAGTGTAGAATCGTGCGTCGTCATGCAGATCGCCATGCCTTCCCGATCCGCAATGTCGCGGAAGAGAGCGATGATGCGGGCGGCCATCACCGAATCGAGCTCCGCGGTCGGCTCGTCCGCCAACAGGACGCGCGGCTTATGAGCGATCGCTTTCGCGATCGCCGCACGCTGCTGCTCGCCTCCGGACAGCTCGGACGGACGATGGCCCGACCGCTTCGCGAGTCCGACGAGTTCAAGACATTCCGCCGCCCTTCCCGGCCATTCCGACCGCGGAAGCTTCGCCATTCGCATGCTCAGCTCCACGTTCTCCCTTACCGTCAACAGCGGCAATAACGCGAACGATTGAAAGATAAATCCGATCTCCTTGCGACGAACGACAGTCAGCTGCCTATCGCTCCAGCGGGACAAGGAACGCTCCCGGAACACGACTTCGCCTTCGGTCGGCCGGTCGAGACCGCCAAGCAGGTTCAACAACGTCGTTTTTCCGGAGCCGGAACGCCCCCGCAGCATCGTTAACTTGCCGCACTCCACCGACATCTCAATGCCTTTCAGCACCTCGACTTGCCGGCCGCCCGCAAGGAACGATTTGCGAACGTCCCGCGCTTCAAGGCAAGGCGCCGCGATCGGCTCCGGCTTCGAGGCTTCCGCCATCCCTGCGGCGCCGCCCCCGTCACTCCGCATCGGCTTGCGCTTTCGTCAGTTGGTCCTGTCCTTGCGTCTGCAGCGTCTGCAGCGCGTCGTCGAGCGATGCGGCTCCGTCGACGACCTTCTTGATCTGCTCCGCCGCGAGCTTCGAGAACGATTCCGCGAAACCGTTCGGCAGCGTTTGAAGCATGGAACGGGTATCGGCTTTCAGCGCATAGAAGGCATCCACGTTTTTCCCGTTTCCTTCTTTCTTGAACGCCGTTCTGGCCGAAAGCGCAGGGGACGATTTCATCCCGGTTTTGGCCAATTGCTCTCCGTTGACGTATTTCAGAAATTCCCACGCCGCGGGAATGTTCTCCGAAGACGCATTGATGGAGAAGACGCCGTCCAGCCCCATCCCTGCGGCGACGTCCGGCTGGGATGGATCGACCGGAATCGTCACGACGTCCCAGTCGATCTGCTGCGCCATACCGAAAGGCTTCATGCCGCCGGAATCCTCGCTCGTCCCCGACTGCTCCATTCGAACAGCGCCTGAAGACGCTACGTCCAACATGCTCATCATCATCGGTCCGTCGATCGTCATCGCCGCTTTGCCGGACAAGAAGCTGATCGAATCGCCGCCGAAGCTGACCGTCATTCTGCTGCCGCCGGTGCTTCTCATCGCGACCATTCCGCCGCTGCCGGGGCCGTCGGAAGGCATCGCGATGCTGCCGGATTTATACCCGTCGATCACCGCCTGGAAGATCATCTTCCACTCCGGAGAAGCGATCGATACCGTCCCGGATTCGGAGTCCGCGTAGAGAAGACCTTTGGCCTCGCCGATCGAGCGAATCAAGCCAAACGAGTCGCCGGCCGACATCGAAGGCGCCAACCCGGCCAACGCGTCGTCTCCTTCCTTCTTCGCGGGGAACCGCGCAGCCAACTGTATCAATTCGTCCCAGCTCATTCCGTCCGTCGGATATGGGATTCCATTCTGGTCGAACAACGTTTTGTTGTAGTAAAGCGCCTGGCTGACGAAGCTCGGACTCAGCCCGTAGAGCTTGCCGCCTCCGCGCGCTTTCAGCAGCTCGACAACGGAGGGCAGGAAGCCGTCCAGATCGAATTCGTCCTGCTTCACGACGGCGTCGAGATCGTACAACGCCCCTTTCCCCGCCAACGCCGCGTATTGCTCCTCAGACAAATACATCGCGTCGGGCTGCTGCTCAGCGAGAATCTTCTCCATCTCCGCGACCGGATCTTCCGCGTTAAATGCGGACTCCGTAGAGACGACCTCGAGCTCGATATTCGGGAACATCGCCTGAAAAGCGTTGCCGTACTGCATGAAGAACGCATCTTCGTTGAAATACGCCACCTTCAGCGTCCCTTTATCCTCCCTGTCCAGCTTGCCGACCGATCCTTTGCCGTCCGACGGCGCGCACGCCGATAACGTCACCATCAACGTCAGCGCCCCGATTGCTGCGCCGTTCCTTCCGTTCCATCGTCTCTTCATTTCTCTCACCCTTCATCGATTGATCGTTGCTAGGACGTGTATGCATACTCGGAGGATCGCAGATATGGCCGAATTTTCGTTCCATGCAAGAAACTTTTGTGAAGGCGTACCGGGGGTACGTCAAGCAAAAGTGACGCAGCAGGGAGTGAAAAAGCGGTGTTAGCTGCCTCTGAGCGGGTTTGCATACACGCCCTTGGCCAGTATGCTTTCGTTTTCTTAAAAATCGGTTAGAGCCGCTGGACGGTATCGGAACAGTCGATATCCCGAATCGCTTCGCGAAGGCCCGCCTCGTCAACCCCGGCTGCGAAGAAGCGAAAAAAATGGTGGCTGACCAACTGACTCATATCCACTCGCCAGGCTCTTTTGGAGTAAAGAATCTTTTTCGTCACTGCCTCACCTGTGTGCCAATGTGCGATTTTATAGAACATCTCCCTCCGTTTGAGCGCCAATCGGGAGACGTTAACCGATTTTTTAGAACATCTCCCTCCGTTCAAGCGCTATTTGGGAGACGTTAACCGATTCTTTAGAACATCCCCCTCCGTTCGAGCGCCGATCGGAAGACGTTAACCGATTCTTTAGAACATCGTCCTCCGTTCATCTTGCAAAAGCCTCTCCTGCGGGCGTTTCATTTGCTGGTGTATGCGAATAGGTCAGTTGCACAAAAAAGCCCTGCGCCATCTCGAAGCGCAAGGCTAGTTTCATAGATTAACCTCTTACAAAGGCAGCGTCACGCTCACGAGAGTGCCGACGGACAGCTTGCTGTCGACTTTGATTTTGCCCCCGTGCCGCTCCACGATCCAGCTCGCGATCGCCAGCCCCAGACCCGTGCCGCCTTCCCGCCTTGCCCGGGCTTTGTCGCCGCGGTAGAAGCGATCGAAAACATGGGGCAAATCCTCCGGCGAGATGCCGATGCCCGTATCTTCGATCTCGAGGCGAGCGGTATGCGTCATCCTTCGACAGACGACGCGCACGACGCCTCCTTCCGGCGTATACTTGATCGCGTTGTCCAGCAGCGTCGCGAGCAGCTGATGCAGACGCTCCTCGTCCGCGATCATCGGAATCGAGGCATCGATCTCGGCATTCAAAATAATATCCTTGATCTCCGCGAGCATCGTCATCTTGTTCACGCTCTCCTGGACGATCCGGTCCAGTTGAACCGGCTTGCGCTCCAGATCCAGTTGATCGGAATCCGACCGCGCGAGCGTCAGCAGACCTCCGACCAGCTTGCTCATGCGCCTGGACTCCTGCAGCACGGTCGACACATGCTTGCTGTCCTGCTCGATCGTATGATCGGGATGCCGCAGCAGAAGCTCCGCGTGGGCCTGGATGACGGACAACGGAGTCCTTAACTCGTGGGATGCATCGGAAACGAATTGCCTCTGCTTCTCCATCGACAGACGAATCGGAATAAGAGCGCGGTTCGCCAGATAGAACCCCGCCCCGACCGCGATCATGAGTCCTGCCGCGCCTCCGAGCAGCAGAATGAGCCGCAGCCGGCGCAACATGCCGATTTCGGCGGATACGTTGGTGAGCATCTGCTGCGTCGCAATCGTGTAGGCGGTGCCGTCGGTGCCGCTGGCTATCGCCAGGCTCAGATCGCCGATGTTCAGCACCCGGAAATATTGATTTCCCGCCTTCACCGTATAGGGCTCGTCATACTTCCCCGGCTTGAACCGTTCGAGCTGCTCCTCGGTAAATCCGTTCCTCCCCGCCAACGGCACGGGCTGGTTGTCGTCCGTCCAGAGCAATTGGATAACGGGCCTGTCCATCTGCGCGACCCGGAACGTGACCGATTTATCGATCGGTATCCCCATCGAGGTGGACAGCAGAGGCGACACCGAGGTTACGGTCATATTGGAGCTGACATTCTGGATCGCCCGATCGACTTGAGCGAACAGCATCTCTTTCATCACTATGTACACGGTAATATTCAAGCCGATCAAAATAACGGACAGCACGGCCGCATTCCGAATCGTCAGTTGGGTGCGGATTCGTTTGAACATCATCTCTTCTCCTTCAACAGATAGCCGACTCCGCGCACATTTTGGATATAGCGATCGAATCCGGACGGCGCCAGCTTCTTCCGCAAGTAGTGCACATAGACGTCTACGACGCCCAGCCCCGCGTCGGAGTCGATGCCCCACACCCGGTCGAGAAGCTGCTCCTTCGTCAAAATCTGCTCCCGGTTAAGCATGAAATATTCCATTAATTCGTACTCCTTCAACGTAAGCTTCAACGCTTGTCCTTGTGTATAGGCGTCCTTGGCCTGGCATTTCAGCGACAGCTGCCCGTAATGCAGCTCTCCGTCCGGAGCGCCCAGCGACAGCTGGCGCAGCAGCACCCGAATGCGGGCAAGCAGTTCAAGCGTCGCAAAAGGCTTAACCAAATAATCGTCGGCGCCGGAATCCAGCCCGCAGACGCGGTCCGCCACGCCGTCTCGCGCCGTCAGCAGCAGCACCGGAATCGCAATTCCCTGCGCTCTCAATTCGGAAAGCACCTCCAGCCCGCTCATGCCGGGAATCATAATATCAAGCACGATCAGATCATGGACGCGCTGCTGCGCCAAATACAAGCCGTCAGGCCCGTTATCCGCCTCGTCGACCTGGTACGACTCCTCTTTAAGCACCGTCGCCACAGCGTCGCGCAGCGGACGGTCGTCCTCCACCACGAGAATTCTCATCGGTTCGCCCCTCCGGTCGCAGGCATCGCTGCCTGTCGTCTCGCCAACCATTGTATAGCGAGAACCTTAATGAATGCTTAGAATGGACCGCAGGCCGATGCCAAGCAGTTATAGTCGATCTATCGATGGTAGAGAGGTTATAATAGAAAAAAACGATAGTGACTCGTCAGGAAGCGCGGGGATATCATGATACGATCGACGGAATCGGTGCTGCTCTATTCGAAAACCCATCTTCCGGTCGCCAGGAAAAGCCTGGTCGAACGAAGCAGACTCATAGAACGCCTGGAACAAGGTATTCACGGCAGGCTGACCTTGGTCAGCGCACCCGCCGGGTTCGGCAAAACGACGCTGCTCGGTCAGTGGCTCAGCTCGACCGGCCGCGACGCCTCCTGGGTATCGCTCGAAGAGACGGACAGCGATCCCGTCCGCTTCTGGAGGTATGCGGCGGAGGCGCTCTCTCCCCATGTCGCCCCTTCCGGCCGCCGGGAATACGAACAGCTCGTCCGTACGTTTCCGAGCGTATCGACGAGCACTTTTCTCGACGCGTTCATCAACCAGCTTCGCTTTTTAAGCCGGCCGACCGTGCTCGTTCTCGACGATTATCACGCGATTACGGAGCCGCGGGTTCACGAGAGCGTCGCCTATTTCATCGAACACAAGCCCTTCGGGCTCCATCTCGTGCTCTCCAGCCGCGCGGAACCGCCCTTCTCGATAGCCCGCTGGATCGCGCGGGACGAGCTTGCTCTGATCGACGCCTCACAACTGCTGTTCACGGCGGAAGAATCGGCCAACTTCTGCCTCGAAGCCTCTTCCGACCTGGAACCGCGCCATGTCCGCAAGCTGCACGAGCGAACGGAAGGCTGGATCACGGGGCTGCAGCTCGCCTCCATCTCCTTGCGGGAGGCTTCGGACAGGGAAACGTTCATCGAACGGTTCAAAGGGCATCATCGCCATGTGGCGGACTACTTGTTCCACGAAGTCGTCTCCGGGCTGCCGGCGGATATTCGGCATTTTCTGTATGCCACGTCTGTGCTGCGGAGGCTGGACGCCAAGTCATGCGACGCCGTCACCGGGCGCTCGGACGGCAAAAGCATGCTGGAACGGCTTAAGGCGCGGAATCTGTTCCTCGTCTCGCTGGACGACTACGACGTCTGGTTTCGTTACCACCACCTGTTCGCGGACTTTCTGCGCAATCGCGTCAAGGAGTCCGATCCCGCGCTATGGAGAAGCGCCAACCTTGCCGCCGGCAAAAGCTTCGCTTCCCGCGGCTTGCTGGACGAAGCGATCGACTGCGCTCTGGCGGCGGAAGATTACGGGCTCGCCGAAAGCTATCTGACCCGCCATGCGCCCAGCGTGCTCAAGCGCGGCGAATTCCCGACCTTGCTCAGGTGGTTCGACGGCTTTCCTCCGGAGACGGAGCTGTCTGTGGAAATGGCGCTGCTGCGCGCCTTCCTGTACGTCGTGACCGGCCAGCGCGAATCCGCCGTCCAGGGACTGGAGACGCTGGAGGCGCAAGCCCGTTCGATGGATGCCGGGGAAGCCCGTCAACAGCTGCAAAGCGGCTTGCTGTTCGTCAAATCGAACCTGCTGTTCATGTTCGGGGAGTTCGAGCAATGGTTCTCGTTCTCCGAAGGCATTCTGGACGAGTTTCTGCCGCACAATCCTTGGTTCTTCAACTTCAATTACAACCTGTCGGAGCCGTTCGCCCGGCGAACCGCTTTCGGCTTGAAGGGCGTGCTCTCCGGCCAGATGGAGCAGATCGGGCGATTGTTCGTCGGCGCGCTCGAGCGCCACGGCTGGGGAGATTCCCTGATCAGCCTGTACGTGCTGCAGGCATTGGCGGAGGGGTTCTACGAGTGGGACCGCTTCGAGGAAAGCGCGGAGCTGCTGCGCAGAATCGAACGGGCTTCGCGCCATAACTTCGTGCCGGGCCTATTCGTGCCTTGCCGGATTACCCAAGCCAATCTGTATTGGTCGGCCGGCCAACACGATCTCGCTCACGAGACGTTGGATGAAGCGACGGCCTTCGTCGCCGATCAGGCCGACGGAATCTGGACAGGCTATCTGGCTTCGGCCAGAGCGCGCCTCTTCCTGCGGGAAGGCTCGACGAACCTGGCGAAGAAAGAAGTGTCCAAGCTTCGGATCGGACCCAAGGACAGGCCGGCGTATCATCGCGAATACGATTATTTGACGCTGTGCCATCTGCTGTCGGCGCAGCGCAAGGAACGCGAGGCGCTTCGTCTGCTGGAGCTGATGAAACCTCAAGCGGCACGCGAAGGGAGTCTGATGGGGCTCGCGGAAATCGGCCTGCTGCAAGCGGACCTGCTCGATCGAATGGGACAGCGCGCGCAGTCGATGAAAGCGTTGGAGGAAGCTCTGACGATCGGTGAAGCCAACGCGTATTGCAGAACCTTCCTGGAGGGGGGCGAGCGGACGGAGAAGCTGCTGCGGAAATATTTGGCGTTCCTTGGCCACGAAGACCGCAGCGCCGGGGAGACGGCATTGGCAGAGTACGTAAACGGGCTTCTATCCCGGTTTCCGGACAAGGAGGCGCGGGATGAGGTCGCGGCCGCGGCGCAGCCCGGTCTCGTCGAGCCGCTGACGCGTACGGAAATCCGTCTGCTGGACCTGATTCGCCAAGGCGAGTCCAACAAACGGATTGCGGAGAAGATGTCCCTGTCGGAAGGCTCCGTCAAGGTGTATTCCTCCCGCATCTACGGCAAGCTCGGCGTGTCCTCGCGGACGCAGGCCGTTATCGCGGCGCAGAGACTTGGCCTGCTGCAAGAGGACTAACCCGTTCACAATACGTAGAGCAGAATCGCGAAGAAATGGAACACGGAGCCGGCCACGACGAACAGATGCCATACTGCATGATGATAGGGGAAGCCGCGCCATACGTAGAAAATCGAACCGATCGTATAGAGCAGCCCGCCGATGACCAGCAGCTTGAGCCCTTCGGGCACGAGCAGCGCGTTCAACGGCTTCCAGGCGAAGACGATCAGCCATCCCATCAGGACGTAGAACAGCGTGGACAGCACCAGAAATTTTTTCGTAAAAAAGGCTTTGAACACGACGCCTGCGATCGCCAGTCCCCACACGACTCCGAACAGCGACCAGCCGAGCGGACTGCGGAGCGTGACGAGCAATAACGGCGTGTACGTCCCCGCGATGAACAGATAAATGCACGAATGGTCGAACGTCTCGAACAGATCCTTGACTTTGCCCGGAGGGAAGGCGTGAACGAGCGTCGAGGCCGTATACAGCAGGAGCATCGTCACGCCGTAGATCGTAAAGCTGACGACGTGCCAGGCCGTCCCTTCCAGACTCGCGAATACGATCAGCAGCACGAGCCCGGCGATGCTGAGCAGCGTTCCGATGCCGTGCGTGATCGCGTTCGCGATTTCCTCTCTTTTCGTGTAGACATGGGTATCCGCCATCGGCGGCACCGCCTTTCTCAGTTGTAAACCTTCCAGTTGCCGTCCGCGCGGGCGCGAACGACACCCGCCTTCGTTAAGTATTCGGCAATCGTCTCGGTCATGTCAACCGTCACCTCGCGCACGACCGGTTTCCCCCGGAACATCCGGTAGTCGCCGCCCCCCGAAGCGCGGTAGTGGTTCATCACGACGTCGTACTCCCCTTCCGGGTCCAGCGGACCCCCATTGCGGGCAAGCGCCCGAATGCGGCTGCCGACCGGACGGGAGACGTCGATCTCGTATTCGATGCCCTCCCACATATCGTAATTGTAAGGCTGCGGCTTCGGATGGAGGAACGACGAAGAGACCGCGATCCCGCCTTGCTCGTCCAGCGTGAAGTAGGAAGCCGTCTTCTCCAACGCTTCGCGGATATCCCTTCCGCTCAGGCGAAGCACCTTCAGCGTGTTCGGAAACGGATAGTTCGCCGTCACCTCTCTCATCGACACTCGCGGCCCGAAGCCCGGCGACAGGTCGTCGAACAGCGACGTACAGGAGATATCCGCTCCGGCCGCCTCCATCTGAATGCGGTTAACCAGCTCGATCAGCGGATGCTCCCGCAGACGGGCCGCCATCGGATCGGCGATCCTCATATCTCCTTGCACCTCGCACAGCGGCCGGTCCAGCCAGTTCTGCACCCGCGCTTCGCTGTCGCTCAGCCGCCCCTCCAGCTCCCGATCCGCTTCCGCTTCGCTCGCCTCCCGCAGCCTCGATTCGATCGCGGCCAGCTTCCAGCGTCCCGTATCGTCCCGTTCCAGCCCCAGCTCCAGCTGCGCCAGGCAGCTGCCCTGATAGCCCGGCTGCACGACGTAAGTCCCTCCGACGACAGCCCCTGCGATTCGTCTGTGCTGGTGACCGGTCAGCAGCACGTCGATGCCTTCGACCTCTTGGCACAGCCGCCATCCCTCGTTTTCTCCCGTCTGCTCCTCGGCCTCTTCTCCCGTGTCCAGCTCCCGTTCGAAGCCCCCGTGATACGAGACGATCACGATGTCCGCCCGCTCCCTTTCCTTCAGCCGAGGCACCCACCGCTTCGCAGCTTCGACCGCCGATTCGAACGCGATTCCGGCGATATTGGCCGGCTGCTCCCAGTTCGGAATGTACGGCGTCGTCAGCCCTAGCAGCGCGATTCTCGCCCCGCCCTCCAACTCGAACAGACGGTAGGGGCACCCGAAATAAGGCTCTTCCGTTCCTTCCCGCAGCAGGTTGGCCGACAGCCACGGGTAGGCGGATTCGGCTCTGGCCCGTTCGACGAACGGCAGCCCGTAATTGAACTCGTGGTTGCCCGGGATGAACGCATCCAGCTCCAGCGCGTTCATGACCGCCACGATCGGGTGCGGCGTCTCGCGATCCAGGCAGGCATGATAGTAGGCGAACGGCGTGCCCTGCAGCAGATCGCCGTTGTCGAGGAAGAGCGCGTTGCGCCGTTCCTTGCGCACCTGCTTGACGATGGAAGCCAGCTTCAGCAGCCCGTATTCCGCGGGCGAGTTGTCGGCGTAGCGGAGCGGCAGCATATGGCCGTGGACATCGCTTGTATAGAGCAAAGTTAACGTATCTGTTGCGGAGGTAGTCATCGCGGTTCTCTCCTGTCCGTTAAACGAAAATTTACAATCGCAAATGAAATTTTAACCAAATGAGACAATTAAACGAATAATTGGGTGATAGATTTAGGCTTGTATTCCCCATTATTTCCAAAATAGATAGAGGAGGACAAAGAAATCATGCTTAACCGATTGTCGAAAGTTCGTTTTCTGATTGCCGCTTCCCTCATTCTGCTCGTCATCGCCGGGTGCGGAAGCAACAACAACGCGGAGTCCGGCGCCTCGCCGTCCGCCGGCGCCGAAAGCTCGGCCCCGGCAAGCGAGCAAGCCTCTCCCAGCCCGAGCCCGAGTCCGGAACATACGGGATACGTTCCGAGCGAGCTGACGGTGCAATTCGTGCCGTCGCAGAACGCGGAGACGCTGGAAGCGAAAGCGAAGCCGCTGGAGAAACTGCTGGGAGACGCCCTCGGCATTCCGGTTAAAGTCAGCGTGTCGACCGACTACAACACGATCATCGAGGCGATGCAGTCCAAGAAGGTCGACGTCGGCTTCCTGCCTCCGAACACATACGTGCAAGCGAAAGGGATGGACGCGGCCGAAGTTATTTTGCAGGCGCAGCGCTTCGGCGTCAACGATGCGGACGGAACGCCTACGACCGAGCTGGTCGACAGCTACAAGTCGATGTTTATCGTCAAGGCCGGCTCCGACATCAAGACGCTGGCAGACCTGAAGGGCAAGACGATCGCCTGGCAAAGCGTCACCTCCTCGGCCGGATACGTGTACCCTGCCGTCGAGTTGAAAAGAGCCGGCGTCGACCCGAACACGGACGTGAAGAGCATCGAAGTAAAAGGCCATGACAAAGGCGTGCTCGCGGTGCTGAACGGCGACGCGGACGCGGCGGCGATCTTCCAGGACGCGCGCAACGTCGTCAAAGGCGACGTTCCGGACATTTTCGAGAAGACAGCCGCCCTGCACTTCACGATTCCGATTCCGAACGACACGATCTCGGTTCGCTCCGATATGAATAAAGAATGGATTGCCAAAATCCAGGATGCCTTCATCAGCCTCGGCCAGAACGAGGAGAGCAGGCAAATCATCTTCGAAATCTACTCGCACCAAGGCTATGCCAAGAGCGACGACAGCAAGTTCGATTCCGTGCGCGATTACGCTCAAGCGCTGCAATAAGACGGACGGCCCGGACGGCTCAAAGCCCGCAGAGGACTTCGGACCTTCCGGGCCTTTTGCCGCCCGCGGCCGATCAGCTCTTGCCTTCCACCAATCTCTTCCTCAGCTTGCCGGAGATCCAGTCGATCGCGGTGACGAGCACGATGATGCCGAGCAGAATGATGCCGACGCGGCTCCAGCTCCGGCCCTCCAGAGCGAAGATGAGCGGCGTTCCGATGCCGCCCGCCCCCACCGCGCCTAGAATGGCGGCCGACCGAACGTTGATCTCCAGCCGGAACAGCGCGAACGACAGATAGAACGGAATCGCCTGCGGCACGATGGCATGCCAGATCGTCTGCAGCCGGGTCGCTCCGCACGCCTTCAGCGCTTCCGAAGGCCCCATGTCCAGCTCCTCCAACGCCTCTGCGTTCAGCTTGCCCAGCATGCCGACGGAATTGAGTCCGACCGTCAGCACGCCCGCGAACGCGCCGGGGCCGACGGCCTTAATGAAAATGATCGCCATAATGATGTCCGGGAACGTACGGATGAGGCTGAGCGTAAAAGCGGATGCGCCGGAGAGCAGCCGCAGCTTGACCAGATTGCGCGCCGCCCACAGAGCGAACGGGATCGTGAGCACGACCGAGATTGCCGTTCCGAGCACGGCGATCGCCAGCGTCTCGCCCAGTCCGCGAAGCAAGTCCTCACCCTCCGCCAAATACACGTAGTTCCAATCAGGATGGAACAAGCCCGCGACGACCGCCTTCGTAATCTGCCAGGCGGTTTCTTTGATTCCGGAGAACGGAATGCCGCTGAACGCCCAGCCGTAGACAGCCGCCGCAATCGCAAGCCAGAGCCACGTGCGCGGGCGAGCGTAGAACGGCTTGGGCGGCTTGGGCGCTGCCGATGGATGAGGATAGTTCATGCGAGTTTCCCCCTGATTCTGGAGCTGGCGGCATCGATGGCGACGACGATCGCGAGCGTGAACAAAATAATGAGCAGCGTCTGGTCGTAGCGGAACATTCCGAGCGTCCGGTTCAAGTAGATGCCGATGCCGCCCGCTCCGACGAAGCCGAGAATGGCCGCGGCGCGAATGTTGATCTCGAACATGTACAGCGCAAAGCCGACGAACTGGCCCACGACCTGGGAGACGACGCCGTAATGAATCCACTGAAGCTTGTTCGCGCCGACCGCGGTCATCGCTTCCATCGGTCCGTCGTCGACCGTCTCGATCGCCTCGTACGCCCATTTGGACAAAATCCCGAACGAGAAAAAGGTGAGCGCCAGCGTGCCTGCAAGCGGACCGTAGCCGAAGACGGCCGCGAACAAGGCGGCGAACAGCAGATCGGGAATCGTGCGCGACAGGTTAAGCGCGAATTTGGCAGGCGCGCGCAGCAATCTAAGCTTAGTCACATTGCTCGCGGCCAGGAAAGAGACCGGCAGCGCCAGCAGCGCCCCGAACGTCGTTCCGAGTATCGCCATCTGCACCGTCTCGATCATCGGCTTCCAGACGACGCGGAAGTAGGCCCAATCCGGCGGAACCATTTTGGCGAAAAACTTGCCCATCTCCGGAATACCGCGCGCGAGCTCGCTTAAGGAGGCCTCCGTCTCCCGGGCGCACAGCCACAGGATGGCGAGCAGCAGCGCCGCCGTCAGCCAGGACTTCATGCCGGTCGGCGGCTTAGGCGGAAGGGCCTGCGGTCTAGACGGCTTCAACGGCTCTGCCTCCCAACCGTTCCTCTTCCGACACCGGGCGGCCGTAGATGTCCGCGAACGCTTCGTCCGTCGCTTGGGCCGCGGCGCCGTCGAACACGATCTCGCCCGCGCGCACTCCGACAATCCGCGTCGCGTATTCCCGGGCCAGATCGACGTAATGCAGGTTGACGACCGTCGTAATGCCCGTCTCCCGGTTGATGCGGCGCAAGTCGTCCATGACCTGGCGCGTCGTCAGCGGATCGAGCGAGGCGACCGGCTCGTCCGCGAGAATGATTTTGGGCTGCTGGGCCAGCGCCCTGGCGATCGACACGCGCTGCTGCTGGCCTCCGGACAGCTGGTCGGCGCGCTGATACGCTTTGTCCAGCATGTTGACCCTCCGCAGCGCGTCGAACGCCAGCTCCATGTCCTCCTTCGGGAACAAGCCCAGCATCGTGCGCAGCGTCGAATGGTAGCCGACCCGGCCGGCCAGCGCGTTGCGCAGCACCGTCGACCGCTTGACGAGGTTGAAGCTCTGGAAGATCATGCCGATGCTCCGCCTCATCATTCGGAGCTGCTTCCCTCTCGCCGCGGTGATCGACTGCCCGTCTATGAAAATCTCTCCCGACGTAATCTCGTGCAGGCGGTTGACCGAACGCAGCAGCGTCGACTTGCCCGCGCCGGACAAGCCGACGATGACGACGAACTCGCCCTTCCCGATCGTCAGGTCGATTTTGCTCAAGCCTACCGTGCCCCCGGGATACACCTTGCTTACCCGCTTGAATTCAATCATCTGTCCGAACGACCTCCGCTATCCGAATGTCGAAGCGCGCGTGTCTCTGTCGATCGATGCGCTTCTTCCCTTTTGTAGTTCGTCGCGGGCAGGTGCAATCCTATTGATATTGAAAAATTTAACATTAGGATGATAATTTTACATTCTATTTACATTGGTTTGATGGAGAGAGAAGAATTGCGAACGAAGGTGGCGAACGGTCATGCGCGAAAGCGGGAGACTGGCTGGGAGGAGCAGGCGGGACGGGCGTCGGAGACCTTGCTCCGTGCCGGACCCGCCTGTTGATTACCCGATCGGAAAACGATAAAAAGAGAGCGGTGGCATATACGTCAAGCTGTCGAGCGGATAGTAGGCGGCCGGATTTCTTTCGAAGCCGGCATGGATGAACGCCCGGCCCTGAAGCGGACGCTTCAGCGCAATCCGGATCGCGCTGCGGGCGGAGATCGACCAGGCTGCGATCTCCGCCCGTCCTGCCTCGTCCTCTATCGTGAACACAGGCTGATTAGGTCCTATTGTCAGCAGGTAGCCGCCGACATGGTCGTACGTCAGCTCGACGACGGGCGTTCCGTCATCCTCCGAGGACGCATCGTAGCGCGCGCCGGCGATCTCCGGGGCTCGGAAGTGAACGTCCTTGCCGTAGACGGATGCGAGCACGGCCCGGGCCATGCGCTCTCCGATCAACAGATTGCCGGCCGGACTGTTGTGAATCTCGTCGGAGAGCGGACTATCGATCGCCGGGACGACCGTCACGCCGGGGATATCGCGAGCGGCGACGCGCTGATGCTCGCGCACGAGCCCCCACCCCCGGTCGTCCTCCTCCGTCGTATCGCTGCCCGTGTACCGATTCAATTGCACGGTAGCGAACGGAAGCTCCGAATCGCCGAGATCGGCCCGCCATTGCTCGACCATCTTCCGGAAGCGTTCCCCGTAAGACTCGGAATCTCCCGGATAACAGTCGCTGCACCCTTGATACCAGACGACGCCTCTCGCGGAACCGCCCGCGGAGCGCACGATGTTCAGCATGTTGCGGTAGAGCGTCCCGTCCTCCCCGGGATTCCACGCCCTCAGCGGCGACCCGCCGAGCGCCGTCTGCACGAGGCCGATCGGATAACCCGTCTCTCTTTTCAACAGCTTCGCAAAAGCGAGAAAAGGAGAATGCCCCGGGTTCGCCGTCTCCCGATTTTCGATATGAAGCGTATTTGTCGACTCGTTAAAAGGATGGCTGGCGAGGTCCCACCTGCCGCTGTTGCGCAGCAGATGGATGCCGAGCTCCGGCGGATCGTTGATCGGGCCTTTGCCGTAGCCGGCCGCATTGCTCTGCCCTGCGATAATCCACAGATCGCCGACGCCGACGTGGTGGATCATGTCGCCGCGAACGGCCCACTCCAGCGCGGGATTGCCGTCGATCCGCAAACACGTCTCGATCCGGTACAGGCCGCCGGACGGAACGTTGTCCAAGACGACGCGCCAGCCGCGGTCGTCCGTCATCTCCGCCTTCGTCCAATCGACGACCGTCTCCGCGCTTTCTTCGCGAACGACCCGGGCGTACGCCTGCGCCTCGCGCGCCGGCTCGTCCGTGCGCCACTTCCCGGACAGCCCGATGACCGCCGAACCGTTCCTCTGCTGCACGATCGCCCAATCCCGCGGCCCTTGCTCCACGATGACTCCGATTTGTTTATTTTCCACGATTATTCCCCTCGCCGAGATAGATTTGCCGACGGTCTCTTGACCAGATAGACGCCGAGCAGCAGTCCGAGCAGCGCCATGGCCGCCATTCCCCGATACAGCGCGGCTCCGCCGAACTCGTCGAACACCCAGCCTCCGGCTGTCGAGCCGACGATGCCCGATAGGCCGAAGAAGGTCACCGTCATCGCCGTCTGTCCGGTCGACTTCCACTGCTCCGGCACGATCCGGTACAAATACTGCAAAGCGCCGACGTAGAAAATGACGAACGTCAATCCTTGAAAAACCTGCAAAGCGACAAGCCCGTAGGCGCTGCCGACCATCGAGCTGAGCGCGAATCGCAGCGCGTACATGCCCGCCGCGGCCGTCATCCAGGCCGTTTCCTTGCCGGGCTTGATGATCCGGGAGACGAACGCGAACATCACCGTCTCCACGATCGTCATGACGAACCACGACATTCCCGTCAGCCGCACGTCCCCGCCCAACTGTTCCACGTAGAGCCCGATGAACGTATCGTTCATCTTGTGCGGCACCGCCACGATCAGCACGATCAGGAAAAACAGCAGCGTCTCCCGCTGGGAGAAAAATTGTCCCAGACGGCGAAAGGACGCGCGAGACGCCGAAGCCTGCACGTCCGCCAGCCCGAACGCCTGGAGCAGCGCCGCGCAGCCGACGCCGAGGAAGATCCATGACAGGCTGCCCATTCCCCACGAGTTCAGCGCATACCCTGCCGTCAACGAGACGCAGGCATAGCCAAGCGCTCCGAACATGCGGACCGAGCCGTAGCCGACCCGCTCCCGCGCCGACGTCTGGAAGTTCAGGCTCTCGACGAGCGGATCGGTCGGCAGGAAGAAGACGTTCATCAGCACGACCAGCAAGAGCAGGCTCCATACGCGATCCGCTTGGAACAGCAGCGTGCCGCACAGGATGGACACGAGCAGCAGAAGCAGCAGCAGCTTCTTGATCGTCTTCGTCCTGTCGCTGACCATTCCCCACAGCGGCTGGGAGACGATGCTGACGAAGCTGCCCACGCCGAGCACGAACCCGATGTGCGTTCCCGATATGCCGACCTTCGCGGCATAGACGGGAAGGAACGACAGGAACAGCGCGAACATGGCGAAGTACAGAAAGTTAAAAGCACGAAGCCTGTTGACGACCGACACGCGTTACTCCTTGTCCGCCGGGTAGACGAGCCCCATTTGCCTGCGGGCTTCGTCCATCAGCTCCATGACCTTGATCGAGTTGTCGTAAGAGTTCGCGTCGGACTCGAGCTTCCCGGCCGCGATCAGATCGGCGAATTCCCGCACCTCGTAGTACATCGCGTTGTCCTCCTGAGGCTGCGTCAGCTCCTCGACCGATCCGTCGCGATAACGGAGGTGCGCCGTGTCCGGACGGCTGATTTTATCGAATACGATCGTTCCGTTCTCTCCTTGGATCTCGGCGCTGTTGTAGGAGTCGACGATCTTCGAGTAGTGCACGACCGCGTCCATCCCCTCGTAGCCGAGCAGCAGGCTGCCCGCCCCGTCCGCGCCGGATGCCAGCTTGAAGGCGCTCGCCTGTATCCGCTCCGGCGCTCCGAACAGCACGACGAGCGGGTAGATGCAATAGACGCCGAGGTCCATGAGCGCGCCGTTCGACAATGCCGGATTAAACGCGTTCGGCAGCTCTCCCCGCTTGTACAGATCGTAGCGCGACGAATATTGGCAGTAGCTGCCGGAATAGCGGCGCACCGTCCCGATCTTATGCAGATTGTCCCGCACCGCCCGGAACGTCGGCGTGAACGTCGACTTCATCGCCTCCATCAGCAGCACGCCGCTTGCTTTGGCCGCCTCGACCACTCGGCGCACCTCGCGCGCGTTGGAGGCGAGCGGCTTCTCGCACAGCACGTGCTTGCCTTGGCTCATGCACACAATCGCTTGATCGGCATGGGCGGCATTCGGGCTCGCGATATAGACGGCGTCGAACTCGTCTGACAACGCGAACCGCTCCAGATCCGTATAGACGTGCGGAATGCCGTGCTTGTCCGCGAACGCGCGGCCCTTGTCCTCCGTTCGGGAGAATACCGCCGTCAGCGCGATATCGTCGTTCCTCTTCGCCGCGTCGATGAAGTCGTCCGTAATCCAGTTCGTTCCGATAATGCCGAATCTAAGCATGTTCGCCAATCCCTTCGTCTCTATAAGTTGAACAAATCAAGTTGCTCCGGCTCGCGAACGACCGGAAGCTCGTATACGGGCTGTCCCAGCATGCGCATCAGCTGCTTGGCGTTGCCCGCCGCATGCCCGCCCGAATTGTTGTTGAAAATGACGCCCACCGTCCGGCTTTGCTCCGCCAGGCGCCGAACGATCGCGGTCCACTCGTCCAATTCGCTCTCATTGTAATCGTACAGGTAGCGGACTTCCCGCCAATTGGCGTTGCCGCTCTGGTTCCAGCCCCCGACGTTCCGGCCGTGCAGGCGGACGAGCGTGTAATCCGGGCTGGTCGCCACCGGAACGATCGGGATCGAGCCGACGCCGGCCTGCGGTTCGTCGCAGACGCTGTGAATCCAGCCCTCGTCACGCATGAACGCAAGCGTCCTCTCCCTCATCTCCGGCACGAACCAGCTCTGATGCCTGAACTCGAGCGCGCACGGAAAACCTTCCATCCTCTTCTTCGTCTCGCGCAGCAAGCGAACGTTCTCTTTCATGCAATCGAACCAGGGAGGATATTGGAACAGCGCCGCCGTCAGCTTGCCAGCTTCCCGAAGCGGAGTCAAGCTGTCCCGCAGCGCGCCGTACATGTCGTTGTCGTTCTCGTAATAGGGCTTGCCTCGCAGATGGCCTGTCATGCCCTGGTAGGCTTTGACGACGAAGCCGAAGCCCTCCGGCGTCTCCTCGGCGTAGCGCGCCATCCTGTCCGGAGGCTGCACCGCGTAGAAGGCGCTGTCCATCTCCACGATGGCGAAATGCCTGGCATACCCTTTAAGCTTGTCCTTCGCCGGCGTCCCCGGGGGGTACAGCGGGTCGTGGTCTCCCCACCCGGTCAATCCTATGACAATCACGGCGGCGTCCTCCTTCCCGTCGATCGCGCTCCGATTCGACATCCTACAACGAGTCTATCGGTTTCGCTTCCTTTCATCAAGCGCCCGCCTGGAATGCTGCGAGACGTTCATTCCGAACCTGCGTTTCCTGATACATTATACAAAAGGATTTTTGTCCCATTTTGACGAATAGGTGTAAAATGCATTCTATTGATGGGAGCGATCACCATTTTCGACGACGAGAAAAAGAACAAAGAACGTCCCAAACTCAAGGTTATCCATTTCGACAAAGACAAGCAATCGCTCGTGGAGACGGAGCAGCCCGTCACGACGTTCGCAGACGTCGGCGGTTTGGAGGAAGTGAAGCAGACGATACGCATGAACTTCATTCTTCCCCTTCAGCAGCCCGAGATGTTCCAGGCGTTCGGCATGCAAGCCGGCGGAAGCCTGCTACTCTACGGTCCGCCCGGCTGCGGCAAAACGTTCCTCGCCCGGGCGGTCGCCGGGGAGATCAAAGCGAACTTCATCCATCTCGAATTGCAGGCGATTCTATCGATGTATATCGGAGAGAGCGAGCACAACCTGCACGATCTGTTCGAGAAGGCGCGCGCGGAGAAGCCTTGCGTGCTGTTTATCGACGAGTTGGACGCGCTGGGGGGCAGCCGCCACCAGATGCGCCAGCATCATGAACGCATGCTCGTTAACCAACTGCTGATCGAGCTCGACGGATTGCACTCCTTTAATCAAGAGGTATTTGTCATCGGGGCAACGAATACGCCCTGGTACTTGGACACGGCCCTGCGGCGGCCCGGACGGTTCAACCAATTGGCTTTCGTCGCCCCTCCCGGCGCAGCGGAACGGGAAACGATCCTCCGGCTGAAAACGTCGGGAAAACCGCAGCAGGAGCTCGACTTCCGCAAGCTTTCGTCGCAGACGAACCTTTTCTCGGGGGCGGACTTGAACCGGCTCGTGGACGAGGCAACGCAATCGGCTCTTCGGAGATCGCTGCAATCCGGCAGCATCCAACCGATCACGAACGACGATCTCTCGCAAAGCTTGAAACAAAGAAAGCCTTCCACGCTGGAGTGGTTTCAAACGGCCAAAAACTACGCCACCTTCAGCGACTCGAACAAAGACTATCAAGTCGTGCTGGATTATATGAAAGAGCATAGGCTGCGTTGAGGAGGAATCGCCGGTGGAACACCTTCAAGTCCGCCATCCGTATTTGCATAAAATCTTGCAGTTACTCTCTTGGGAGCGGTATAAGGACGCCCTGAGCGAAGCGGAGGAATGGATCCGGCAGGATCCGGACGATGCCGAGGCGCTTGCTTGGCTGGCCTACGTATACCGATTTCTCGACATGGACAAGGCGCTCCATTGGAGCGGAGAGGCGCTTGCGCGGGATCCCGAATTGGAGCTGGCGTGGAAAACCCGGCTGTTCGTCTATTACGAGCGAGAAAATTGGGAGCCGTTCAAGCGAACCGCCGAGGAGATGCTGCGGTTATTTCCGGAAGATGGCTATATCTATCGTTTAAAGGCCCAATACCTGCTGATGTCGAAAAACGTAACTGAAGCCAGGGACCTGCTTCTGCAAGCCGTCGCTTTGGACCATTCCGCCGAGAGCTACGCGGTTTATTCGTACGCGGCCGCGCTGTCCGGAGAGTACAACGCATCCATGGAAGCGGAGAGAACCGCGTTGAGAGAAGAGCCGGAGAACGTGCAAGTGCTGCTCTACACCGGCTGGGCGGCCGATCAGAGAAGCGACTATAAGCAGGCGCTGGAGCGAATGAGCGCCGCGGTTCGCCTGGATCCCGACAACCAGCAAACGCGCGACGAATATTTGGAGACGCTGCAGAAATCGTACTGGTTTTACCGGATCCTGCTGCTCCCGAACTTCCTCAAGAGAATGAAGCCCTGGCAAATTCTTCTCCTCTGGGTCGCCTGCTGGCTGCTGTTCCGCCCGCTTCTCGTCGTCTTCATCGTGCTGTATATCGCGTCGTACTGGGTCAGCAAATGGCTCGTGCACGTAAAGGTCTTCGGCTTTCGGCGAGCCCCGCGGGGCGGGAAGGACTGAGTTCCGGCCGGAACTTATTGGTAAGAACCTATTCCGTCCCGAACGGCATCTTCCGTTCGAAAGTATGTTACAATCCCAAGACGGGTGCAACTTTACGGCTTGTTCTGCGTTCATAATTCGACAAACTATTCTGAAGTCTGCGGATATCGATAGACAACAAGAGAGGTGCAAGAAAAAGAGAGATGAGAGATTTGGGAGTGGAGACAAACCAGACCGTACCTGCCGACACTTACAGAGAGAGATCGTCCAGGCGCAGGCGCAAGGGCGCCGCGTTCTTCTTCGTCCTATTGTGGCTGGCCCTGATCGCCGGGGGCGTCTACGGAACGAAATGGTATTCCGACCGGATTCAGCAGCAGGTGTCCGCGAATCTGGAACGGCAGACCGCCGCGCAGATCGCGGCGATGCAGCAAGATTACGAGAGTCGGATCGCAGAGCTGAAAACCGATTTTCAGGAGCAAATGGCGCAGTTGGACGGCCAGGTGCAGACGTTAAATGAACTGCTCACCTTCGCCAAGGACAACGCCGATACGAAAACCGACAACAGCAACAAGCTGTACACGCAGCTCGCGGAAGTGAAAAAGCAGCTTAACGAGCTGAAAAAGAGTTTGGACGTGCTGAAATGAGCAGCGCCTCCATCCGATCGATGAACCGGACGCTGCTCCTGGCGACCGCTCCTTTTCTCGGTCTGCTGGCCTGGCTGCTCGTCTCCAACGTCGAGCTTGCGCTGTCCGACTCGGCTTACCCGGCGCATGAAGCGCAATCGTCCGATCTGAGCGCGAACACCGCCCCGGTAATGGACGGCTTGAGTCAGGCCGAGCTTCTGGCCCAAGGCACCGGCCAATCGATCAAGAAGCAGATCGCGCTGTACAACAAGACGAACGCCGACATGAACCAGATTGCCGAAGTCGCCTCCAAGCAAGCCGCGCGGCCTTACCAAATCTACGACAAGCGCATTACGAGCAAGCTTGGCAAGCCGGCCTCCACGATGAATTCGGACAAGCTGACGGCGCAATTGTTCCCCTTGAACACCCAGCACTTCAACGGCTACGCGCTGAAAATCAAGCTGAAGAAGGAAGACGCCATGAAGCTCGTGCTCGGCAAGGACGTTCAAGGCGGGGCGGAAACGACGCTCGAGGCGGTCAAACGGTACAAAGCCGCCATCGGGATCAACGGCGGCGGCTTCGCGGACGGCGGCGGCAAGCGGTATCCGCTTGGAACGACGATCGTCGACGGCGAATACGTAGGCGGGTTCCAGCCGACGTACAAGGACCTGTTCTTCGTCGGCATGAACGAGAGCAACAAGCTGATCGGCGGCAAATTCTCGAACAAGTCGCAGCTCGACGCGAAGAGCCCGAAGTTCGGCGCTTCTTTCGTGCCGATTCTGCTGCAGAACGGGCGGTCCGCGGAAATTCCGGCCAAGTGGCAGACAAGCCCGAAACGGGCCCCGCGCACGGTCATCGCCAATTACAAGGACGACCAGCTGCTGTTCCTCGTCGTCGACGGCTACAACGAGAAAGGCAGCTCGGGCGCAACGCTGGCGGAGATGCAAATTTTGCTGAAGCGCTTCGGGGCGATTAACGGCTACAACCTCGACGGCGGCGGCTCGACGTCTCTCGTCTGGAACGGGCGCGTCATCAACAATCCGTCCGACGGCCAGCTTCGCAAGCTTCCTACAAACTTCTTATTTTTTGCCTGACCGGCGCAAAAGTGGGGCTGTCTCATAAGTAAACTGAGGCGTACAGAACGATTATCGATGGATGGATGTTCATGGGCATCTATCTCCCTCCGATGCAAGATACCCCACAAAGTGACGTTAAGCTTCGAAGCTTATTCCGATTACTTTGCGGGGGCCCCAAAAGCGTGATCCTGAAATGGGAACGGTAAACCCGTTAAGAGGTGATTTCAGGACCGTATGAGGCAGTCTCCGGGAGATAGATGCCCACCTTCTTTTCATCGACAATCTTGTACGCCCTTACTTATGAGACAGCCCCTTCCGGCAGCCGGCCTGCCTTACTTGATTGCGCCGGCCGTCAGGCCCGAGACGATCTGCCGCTGGAAAAACATGTACATGAGCAGCACGGGGGCCATGGAGATCAGCAAGCCCGCGAACAGCGGCCCCCATTCCGTGCGGTACTGCATCTCGGCCTGCATGATCGCGATGCCGACCGGCAGCGTATATTGGGTTGGATCATTGATGAACACCGTTCCCATAATATACTCGTTCCAGTTATTCAGCGCGTTCACGATCGTCACCGTCACGAGGCCGGACTTGGCCATCGGCAGCATGATCTGGAAGAAAGTCCGGAAGTAACCCGCCCCGTCTATGTATGCAGCCTCCTCCAATTCCTTGGGCAGCGACTTGAAGAAGCCGCCCAGAACGAAAACCCCGAAAGGAATCGCCCATGCGGTATAGACAATCGCCAGTCCGCCCAGCTTGTTGATCAATCCGAAATCGTCCAATAAGAAGAAGAGCGGGATCAATCCCAAAATGAGCGGAATCATCATCGCGGACAAGTACGCGACGTACAGCAGGCGGCTTCCGCGAAATTCGAACCGGGAGAAGACGTAGGCGGTCGAAGCCGACAGAACGATCGCCGCGATCGAGCTGACGACGGTAACGAGCACCGAGTTCATGAAGTAACTCCCGAAGTTGTACGTCTGCCAAACGTAGGTGAAATGCTTCCACAACAGCGGCGTCTCCGGGAGCGCCCACGGCTTGTTCGTCAGAAATTGCGGATTGTCCTTCAACGCGCTCAGGAACGTCCAGAGCAGCGGATACAGCACGGCGGCGGCCCATACGGACAGAATCAGGAAGGCAACCGCCTTAAGCGCTCTGGAAGGTTGATTCAGCATGGGGATGCCTCCTTATTATGAGTATTCGACCGTATCCCGCCGCAGCAGGCGCTGCAGGACAAGCGTCGTGAGCAAGGACACGATCAGGATGACTACCCCGAGCGCGGCGGCGTATCCCATATGGAATTGCCGGAAGCCCATCTGGTACAAATACGAGCCGAGCACCTGCGTCGAATTGTCGGGTCCCCCTTCCGTCATGAGCAGCACCATCACGAACGACCCGTTCAGCGTCGTCATGACGATGTGAAGGACGCTCACTTTGACCTGTTCCCAGACGAGAGGAAGGGTAATCGTCCAAAATTGGCGTCCTTGCTTGGCCCCGTCGATCTCCGCGGCTTCGTACAACGAGGCGGGAATGCCCATGATCGCCGCGACCAGCAGCAGGAAATAAAACCCGATTCCCGCCCAGATCGAAGGCCACAGAATCGACCACAGCGCAGTCCCCTCTTCTCCCAGCCAAGGACGGTTCACCGGCTCGGCCGCGAACAGCGACAGGAACGAATTGAGAAAGCCGATGCTCGGGTTGTAGACGAATCTCCACAGCACGCCGATTACCACGATGGAGATGATGTTCGGAATAAAGAAGGCGATGCGAAAAAAGGAAGCTCCCCGAATGCGCAATCGGGTAACCGCTACCGCGAAGAAGGTGGCCAGCAGGACGATGCCGATCGTTTTGCCGAGCACGAGGAAGTAATCGTTGCCGATCGCCTTCCACACGATGGGATCGCGGACGATCTCCTTGAAATTGTCCAAGCCGACGTAAGTCATATGCTCCGAGCTCCCGGACCAATCGAACAGGGAAATATGGGCTCCCTTGGCGACCGGGTACAGCACGAACACGCTGAAAAACAAAAAAGTAGGAACGAGAAACGCCGCGATGAACAGCTTTCTCTGCAATTGACGGGACATCGGCTTATTCTCCTTTCCGGTACGCTGCGGAAGACCGAACGCCAACAAGCGCGACCGTCCTGCGATCGGCTTATTGGCGGTTGATCTTCCTTCGGCTTCTTTCAGCCGGACGGCTTTATTTTCTCGCTTTGGCAGCAGCGGCCTCGACGCGCTCCGCCCATTGCTCCGGCGTAATCTTGTTGACCGACAGCGCTACCGTCGCGTCGCACATCACTTTGAACACGTCGGCGTTGAAGACGACGACCGGCGCTACGAGCGTGTTGTCGCTGCTGTAATATTTCATGGCGTTCTTCGCCGTCTCCCCGGCGCTGGACGATTCGAGATCGACCTTCACGTTCATGAGGGCCCCCGTCTTCTCGGCCCAGTTCAAGGAAGCTTGCTTCGTGAAAATAAACTGGATGAACGCTTTGGCCGCTTCCGGATTTTTCGCTTTCTTCGCCACGGCCATCGTGCTCGTGTAAGGAAGAGCGACGTATTTGCCCCCCGCGGATTGCGTCACCGAAGGGACGAAACCGTATTCAAAATCGGCCGGCGCATCGTTCTTCATCTCGCTCTCCAGCCACAGACCGTTCGGGATCATCGCGGCTTTGCGCTGCAGGAACAGCATTTGCGAATCGGTATGGTTCAGCGCCGGCGCTCCTTGGTCGATGAAGCCTTTGGAACCGGTCTCGGCAAGCTGGTTGAGCGCCTTCATGACGGGCTCGCTGGCAAAGACGCCCTCCTTCATGTCGCCCATGTCTTGCAAAATCTGTCCGTCGTCCCCGTTGGCCGAGATAATCGCCGGATAGAGGAAACCTCCGAGAATGTAGTCGGGATAGACGCCCGTATGGATGTAAGGGCTGATGCCCGCGGCTTTGATCTTCTCGCTAAGCGTCAGGAATTCCTCGTAGGTCGACGGAGCCTCCCAGCCGTTCTTCGCGAACAGCGCCTTATCGTAGAACGTCCCGTAGGAGCCGAACACGAGCGGGATATTGTACGTCTTGCCGCCGTATTGCTCCGGCTGCGCGATCATGACGTCCAAAATTTTCTCCCCGTCGACATTCGTCGCTTGGCCGATCCAATCGGACAGATCGAGAAGCTGATCGTCCTCGATCATCTGCCTCGGATTCGAACCCGCGCCGTCAATATACACGACGTCCGGAGGGCTTCCTTGAATCCATCTCGGCTTCATCTGCTCGTTGATTTTCGGTCCCGCGGACTGCTTGATCTTCAAGTTCGGATGGAGCTCCTGGAATTGGGCGATGACGTCTTTCCACCAAGCGTCCCCGTATCCTCCGACGAAGTATTGAATTTCGAAATCTCCTTCCAGCTGCGCGTCCGAAGATTCCGCCGGCGTGACCGGCGAGGCATCCGGAGATGCCGGAGAAGCGTTCGAGGAGCTTGGGGTATCGCCGCCCGAAGCCGTCTGTTTCTCTTTGCCGCCGCCTCCGCAAGCCGCAAGAACAAGGATAAGTGCCAGAGTTAGAACCGTGCCCAACGTCTTTCTGATCTCCATGTCAGACCTCTCCTTTGAATATCGCTTAATTAATTAGTCCACTGGACTAATTATATAGTACGGGGTAAGCCATCCACTGTCAACGCTTACGTTTCTACTTCAATGATGAAATGGATACGCTTCCCGCATCACCTAAAAAGGACGACGGTGCAGAAGCGCCTCCCGAGTCGCGTCAAGGGAACGAAGAAGCGGATGAGCCGTCCGCGTCGCGTGAGGGAAACAACGAATCGGATACGACTCTCACCATCTCGTAAGGGGAACGGCGAAACGCTCCCCTCGTTATCCTCATTCAGGGAAAAACTTCGGCAAATACGCCCTGTTCGCTTGCAGCATCTCTTCCAGCAGCCGCTCCGCATCGTTGGCGGAAGGGACGAGGGGGTGATGCGCCAGCGCCAGCAAAGCCGTCTCCTTGTCTCCCGTCACCGCCGCTTCGATCGCCAGCCCTTCGTAAGTTTTCACCGCGGCGATCAGCCCTCTGACCGCGGGCGGAACCGCCGTCACAGGCAGAGGCTCGGGTCCCTGCTTGCCGACGCGGCAATTCGTCTCGATGCACGCATCGTCGGGGAGAAAATCCAGAATGCCGCCGTTGCGCACGTTGAGCGTCTGAACATCCCCGCTTCCGTTGTAAAGGGAGTTCATCAGATTAACGGCTGCCTCCGAGTAATAAGCCCCTCCCCTCTGCTCAAGCTGCTTCGGCTTCTCGGCCAGATCGGGATTCTCGTAAATCCGGAACAGCTCGTCTTCGAGCCGTTTGACCGTCTCCGCGCGCGTCTCGCCCCGAAGGGCGGCCGCCTGCTGCTCCGCCAGCATCTCCCGCTGCAAGTAGACATATTTCAAGTAGTAGGACGGAATCGCGCCGAGAGAACGAACGAGAGCCGAGTTCCACGCGTACGGGGAGGCGTTCTTGGCCGTGTATCCCGCGCTTTCGTCCAGCAGTTCGGAGAGCTTGGGCCGGCCGTCGACTTCGATCCGGCTGATCCAATGCAGATGGTTCAGGCCGACGAATTCGCAATAGATCCGCTCGGCCGGGACGGAATACAGGGACGACAGCCACTTGTACGCCGCGATCGGAGAGTTGCACAGCCCAATCGAACGAATGCGGGAATGCTTATGGATCGCTTCCGTCACCATGCCGGCCGGGTTGGTGAAGTTCAGCAGCCATGCTTCGGGGCACAACTCCTCCATCTCCCCGCAAATGTCGAGCAGCACGGGAATCGTGCGCAGTCCCTTCATCATGCCCCCGGGGCCGGTCGTCTCCTGGCCGATCATCCCGTACTTCAAGGGGATGGCCTCGTCCCGCGCGCGGGCGTCCAATTGTCCCACCCGCATCTGCGTCGAGACGTACGCCGCCCCGTCCAAGGCCGAACGCCGGTCGAGCGTCGGCTTGACTTCGATCGGCAGGCCGGATTTGGCGATCATCCGCTGCGCGAGGCTGCCGACGATATCCAGCTTGCGCCGGCCTTCCGGAATGTCGACGAGCGCGATCTCCGAGACGGGGAGCGTCTCGTAGTTGGCGATGAAGCCTTCGATCAATTCGGGCGTATACGACGATCCGCCGCCGATGACGGCGACCTTCAGCTTCGCGCTCATGCAGGCTTCTCCTCTCTAACGGCCAGCGACCGATTCAGATTGTCGTAGACGCGATCAGAGACGACCGCACCTGAACGCTCCAACGCCAGCAGTATCGCTCCCGCGACCGGCTCCGTCTCCAGCGTCCGCAACGTGCAGCGTTCCGCGATCGCCCGAATCTCCCGCTCAATGGAAGGAACGACGTACCGGTTGTCGCCCCGGGTAAGGATGCTGCCGATCAAGACGAGATCGAAGCGGGCATCTTCCATGCCGAGCTTCCGAATGACCGCGCCCGCCGCCTTGCCCAGCTCGGCTCCCTGTCTCTCCAAGATGACACGGGCGACCCGATCCTTCTCCGCGACCTCGAAGAGCAGCTTGGCCAACCGGTGCGGAATCTCCCGCCCCTCGTCCAGAAACCCGTGAAACATGGCGTCCACGGAGCCGTAGCCCAGCTCCCGGATCGTCGCGTCCGTCAGCAGCGTGGCGCTCTCCCGGCCTTCCCAGGAGCGAATGACCGAGCGGAACACTTCCACGGCCAATTCGCTGCCTCCGCCGAAGTCTCCGAAGGCGTAGCCGAAGCCGCCGACCTGAAACTCCTCGCCGCGGCCGTTGATCCCGTAGCAGTTCGTCCCGCTGCCGCAGACAAGCACGACGCCGTCCGGCTGTCTCGTGCCGGCCCGCAAGCCGATGACCGTATCGCAGACGATCGTGTGGCGCTCAAAGCCGAGCCGCGCAATCATCGGACGCAGGACGCGGTAGTCCGCTTCGCGGTCCGCTCCGGCCAGGCCGAACGTCGCGAAGCGAATATCCGCAAGGCTCAGTCCCGCCTCGCGCATAGCGTCTGCCGCGGCTTCCGCGATATTCCGCTCGGCCAGCGCGGCGTCGAGCTGATGATTGCCGCAGCCGCTGCGGCCGCGCCCGACGATCCGTCCTTCCGCGTCGGCGACGACGGCCAACGTTTTGCTGCCTCCTCCGTCTATGCCCAAATAATAAGCCAAGTAGGTTCTCTCCTATGTCTGTTCGTATTTTAATCCGCTTAAGGGTTAAGCATTTTCAAATTATCGCGCCACTTGTTCGTTTTGTACTCCAGCAAGCGATCGTAGCCGGCTTTCTGAGCGTCCTTCTCCGCCTGATCGAGAACGGCCAGCACTTCGTCTTCCGACTTGGCTCCGATGACCGCTTTGGCTTTCGCCTTTTCATAGATCTCGATGACGCTCTGCGAGATGATGCCTTCGTCGGAATCTCCGGCGGGAGCGAGATTCACGAACTCCGTCGTGTTGTATTGCGTCTTCCACGTGATTTCCGTCTGCCAGCGCGTTTCCCAGTTGCGTTTTTCCGGCGGAAGCGTCGATTCGAACTTCGTTTTCGAGCGGTCCACGTACACGGTATTGCCGTTCCATTGGAAGTTGACCGTCGAGTTCATCAGCTCGTCGCGTCCTTGCGGATCGCTCGTGAACTTGTCGGTGAACAGCGGCGCTTCCTCGTCGTCCGTCCCTTCCCAATACAAGCCCTCCGGTCCCCACATGATCGTGCGCTGCCCTTCCGGGCCCGTGAACCAGTCCAGGAAAGCGAAGATCGCTTCGGGGTCCTTCGCCGCCTTCGTAATGACGCTGACGTTCCATCCCAGCTGCTTGTAGTCGCCGGGGAAGATTTTGTTGCGGTCCAACCCCGCCTTGTGAATCGGCCATACGATGATGTAGCCCGCGCTCGGGTCCTCAGACGACAGAGCCGCGTTGCCTTTGGAGCCGAATTCCGTCGGACTGGAAGCGGCATAGACGGCGATCTTGCCCGTCACGACCTTCTGCTCGACCTGCTCCAGCTTCTGCGTGAAGGCGTCCTGCGTCATCAGCTTCTCCCGGTACAGCTTGTTCGCCAATTGCAGCGTCTCGCGGAACACCGGATCGGCAAACACGGACGTCAGCCGGTCGCCGGACGGCACCGCCAACATGTGCAGGCTGCTGTACAGATACGGACGGTTTTCCGCGAACGCCGACGTCAGAATGTCGATGCCTTCCGCTCCCTGGCCGACTTCGAACGGCACGACGTCCGGGTAGCTCTCCTTCACCTGCCGCAAGTACGCGTACAAGTCGTCCGTCGTCTCCAGACTTGGCGAGCCGAGCTCCTCGTAGATTTTCTTGTTGACCAAGTAGCCCGAATTGCCGTTCGGCTGCGTCGTGTACCAGTTCGGAAACTGATAGATCTTGCCGTCGGGCGAACGCAGCATGTCGAGCGTGGATTCGCCCGCCCACTTTTTCAAATTCGGATATTTATCCAGGTAATCGTCGAACGGCACGAGCATGCCTTCGGAACGAAGCTTCTCCACGTCCGCCCCCCGCTCCATCCAGATCACGTCGGGCAGTTCCCCGGAGACGATCATCGTGCTCATCTTCTGCTTCGCGTTGCCGCCCGAGCTGACCGGAACGACGTTAACCTTCTTGTTCTCCTTGATCCATTTCGTCGCCAAGTCCTCGCCCCAGGGCGGCATCGTGTACCAGTCGTAATGTCCGTAGAACGAAAATTCGAGCGGCTGCTCGCCCAACGCGAACCCCGCGCCCGCCTCCTCCGAGGCCGAACTTGCCGGCGGGGCGGAACTTCCCGGGGACGGGGACGAAGAAGATCCCTCGTTCTTCGCGCAGCCCGTCAATGCTGCCGTTCCCGTCAACGCCGCCGCGAGCGCCAGATGCAATGCTCTCTTCCGAAATGCCATGGCCATGACTCCCTTCGAATGATTATCTATGGTTAAAAGCGCAAGCTTTTGAACCCCTGGTCATTCCTTCAACGAACCGATCAGGACGCCTTTCACGAAGTATTTCTGCACGAACGGATAGACGCAGAGAATCGGAACCGTAGCCACCATCATCGTGGCCATCGACAGAGACTTCGTCGTTACCGAGCGCATTCGGCCCATATGGCTGCTTGCCGAACTGTCCATCTGCGCCAGCTGCTCATGCATGATGTTCGAATTGAGAATCTGCTGGAGCTTCGTCTGAATCGGCAGCAGGTCCGCGTTCGTGATATAGATGCTCGGGGCGAACCAGTCGTTCCAGTGATAGACGGCCGTGAACAGCGACAGTGTCGCCAGGACGGGGCCGGACAGCGGCAGAACGATGCGGACGAGAATGCCCCAATTCGAGCATCCGTCGATTTTCGCGGACTCCTCCAGCCCCGCGGGCAAGCCCGCGAAAAAGGTCCGGAACACGATCATATTCCACACGCTGATCAGTCCCGGCACGACCATGACCCAGAACGAATTCATCAGGCCGAGCTCGCGGATGAGCAGGTAGCTGGGAATGAGCCCGCCGCTGAAGTACATCGTGACGATGCACGCCACCATGTACGCCTTGCGTCCGATGAGCTCCTTCTTCGTCATGCCGTAAGCGAATACCGCCGTCGCGGCAATCGAGCAGGCCGTCCCGACGAGCGTTCGCAAGATAGAGATGACGAACCCGTCTATCAGGCGCGCGTCCTCGAACACGACCCGGTAATTTTCGAGCGTGAACGCCCGAGGCCAGAAAGTAATTCCGCCCTTCAGCGTATCCGCCCCCGAATTGAAGGAGACGACCGCCGCGTTCCAGAACGGATAGAAAGCGGTAAATCCTACGATGGCAAGCGCGATATAGATGGCGGCGACGAAAACCCGATCGCCGGTTGACAGCTTCATGTGCAATTCCTCCCCTTCCTGGCCGCCGCGATTACCACAGGCTGTTGCCGGATCTTCTGGCCCAATAATTGGCCCCGGCGAGCAATCCGACGCTGATGACCGCTTTGAACAATCCCGCTGCCGTCGCGTAGGAGTAGCGCGAGTTCTCGATTCCGATCCGGTACACGTAGGTGTCTATGACGTCGCTGACGTCCCGGAGAATCGGGTTGCTCGCGAGCAGCAAAATGTCTTCGAAGCCGGCGTTCAGCAGATTGCCGATCGCGAGAATCAGAAACACGACGACGACCGGAACGATGGACGGCAGCGTGATCGAGAACATCTGCCTCGGCTTGCCCGCGCCGTCGATCGAAGCCGCTTCGTACAGATGCGGATCGACTCCCGCGATGGCCGCCAGATAGACGATCGAGGCGAAGCCGATTTCCTTCCACACGCCCGTGGCGACGAGAATGGACCAGAAGTATTCCGGCATCGACAGGAAATTGATCGGCTCCTCGATCCAGTTCAGCTTCTGCAGCAGCAGGTTCAGGCTGCCATTGTCCGTGGACAGCAGCGAGGAGACGAAACCCGCCACGATGACCCAAGACAAGAAATGCGGCAAATAGCTGATCGTCTGGACCGTTCGCTTGAATATCCGGCTGCGCACCTCGTTTAACATCAGAGCGAGCAGGATCGGCGCCGGAAACCCGATCAGCAGCTTAAGCGAGCTGATGACGAGCGTGTTGCGCATAACGTCCCAGAACACCGGGGCGTGGAAGAACGCCTCGAAATGTTTGAATCCGACCCATGGACTGCCCAGAAATCCTCTGAACAAGCTGTAATCCTGAAAAGCGGTCAGCACGCCGTACATCGGGATGTAGCTGAAGACGAACACGAACAGCATCGCCGGGAGCGCCATCAGTTGAATGTCCCACTGCTTCAGAAATCTTCTCGCCGGACCGGGCTTCGCGTAAGCGGTTTCGTTTTTTCTTCTGCCCGATATGTCCATCTGAATCCCCCGTTCCTCGATAGATCGCATCGTTGCCGTTCAAGCGGCGATTCCGATCCGATTGCCTGCTTTCTTCTTGTATTTTAAAAGCAAAAAAAGGCGGATTCTCCGCCTATACGCCTGAAAACCGACTCAATCCTACTGTTAATTGAACATTCTGTTTTTGGTCGTTCTGGGGGAAGAACCGAGGTGCTGCTTGAACAGACGATTAAAGTTGGACAGCGTCCGGAAGCCGCATTCCATCGCGATCTCCGTAATCTTCAGATCGGTCGTATCGAGCAGCGCGACCGCGTGTTCGAGACGGATGCGAATCAAATATTCCAGGGGAGAGATGCCCGCCGCACGGCGGAAAATATCGCTGAAACGAGAGGGGCTCAAGTAGACGAGAGACGCGAGTTCATCCAACGTCCAAGGGTGAGAGAAATGCCGCTCCATCGCATGGATGACCTTGCGCACTTTCTGCAATTGCTCGGGGTTCATCTTCTTCCCGGGTTTGCGGAGATCGTCCATCCGGAAATCGCGATTGACCTGCGCGAGAAAACGAAGAAGATGCGAATACACCATCGAGACGTGCGAGGGGCGACCGCCCACGTGCTCCTCCTGCAGATCGAGCAACGTTCGGCGCAAGCCGTCCAAGGACGGATGCTTCCGTTCCAGCAAGTTCGCGAAGCGAAGGCCCATCTCCTTAAACGGGGACAAAATGTCCGGATCGTAGCGCAGATGACCGTGCAGCCATGCGGGATCGAAGGTGACGACCAGCATGACGAGCCCTTCGGTCTCGTAGGCGCAATGAAGATCGTTCGAGTTGATCAACAGAATGTCGCCTTGACCGAATTCGAACTTCTGACCGTTAATGATGTAATGCCCGGTGCCGGACTTGATCAGATTGATCTCGAGCACGTCGTGCCAATGCATCTTCTGGTAGAGGGAGTTGACGCCGACCGTGTCCGCGACGTAGATCGGGTACTGCTTGGCCATCGGGAACTTCTCTTTCGGAACTTCCGCGTTGTTCGGAACTGCCATCCTGCCCGCCTCCTCCTTCCGCTTGTTCGCGCGAAGGCCCGCATGGGGCTGTCCCATAAGTAAACTGAGGCGTACAGAACGATTATCGATGGATGGATGTTAATGGGCATCTATCTCCTTCCGATGCTATACGATCCTGAAATTTGAATGGTAAACCCGTGACAGGGTAATTTCAGGAACGTATGAGGCAGTCTCCAGGAGATAAATGCTTCTTCTTTTTCATCGATCATCTTGTACGCCTTTACTTATGAGACAGTCCCATCGGCGCTTCCTATTGCCCAACGAGCAGTGCCGCCCCGATCGCTCCGGCTTCCTTGCCCAACGTCGGACCGACGAAGCGGACGCCCGCCGCCATCGAGGAGATGCCGCGCTCGGCGATCGCTTCGTGCATCGGATCGAACAGCGCGGCGCCGATATTCGCAGCGCCTCCTCCGATGACCACCACTTCCGGATTCATGACGTGGATGATGGTGACCATGCCGTTGCCCAGCGCCAAACCGGCTTCTCTCAGCACGCGCAGGGACAACTCGTCGCCTTCGGCTGCGGCTTCCGCGACATGGCGAGAGGTCAGCGCCGCGCCGCCGGCTTTGCCGAGCAGCGCCGCGGCTTTCTCGGGATATTCGGCGGCCAGCTTCCCGGCGTTTCTCGCAATTGCCGTTCCGGAGGCGTACAGCTCCAGGCAGCCTGCGTTGCCGCAGGTGCAGCGGGGACCGTTCATGTCGACGGTAATATGACCCAGTTCGCCCGCGCTGTTGTCTCTGCCGCGAATGAGGCGGCCCGAGCTGACGATGCCCGCTCCGATTCCCGTCGACACGGTCACGTACACGCAGTTTTGCGTGCCTTTTCCCGCGCCTGCCGCCCACTCGCCGTAGGCTGCCGCGTTGGCGTCGTTCTCCAGGCTGACGGGCACGCCGAACTGTTCCTCCAGCCGCTTGCCCAAGGGAATATCGTTCCAGCCCAGGTTCGCCGCGTACGCGACGATGCCTTCTTTCGCGTTTAACGTGCCTGCCGTCGCGACGCCGATGCTCGCAAGCTCCTGCTCGGAAGTCAGGCTGTCTCTAATCAGTCCGACCATCCGGCCGATGACGGCTTCCGGCCCTTCGTGCGGCTGCGTAGCCGTTTCCGAGCGACAGACGACGTCTCCCTGCTCGTCCAGCAGAAGCGCGAGAATTTTCGTGCCGCCCAAATCGATGCCTGCGTAAACTTTGTTGCTCATGTGTATGACCTCCAATTAGTCCAGAACGGATGCGCTGAATATTTTTTGCAGCATGATCGTCGCGGAGCCGTACAGAGCCCCTTTGTCTCCGAACGAAGCTTGCAGTACCCGATCCCGGGTGAACGGGAACGGAAAAGGGAACTTCTCCAAGGCGTCCGAGAGCTTGTCGGAAAATTTCGCGGAGCGGTTCATCCAGCCTTCGATAATGACGGCCTCGGGACTCATGAAGTTGACGGCGCTCGCGATCATCAGCCGCGATACGTCGAGGATCCGGTCGAAAATCGGCTCCAGCCACGCTTCTCCGTCATCGTACCGGGCAAGCGCCTCCTCGAAATCGGCAGGAACGGCGACGCCCAGCTCTCTGGCCGCGTCCTGGCACCTTTTCAAGATAAAAGGACTGGTCAATACGGTCTCCACGCAGCCGCGCTGACCGCAATTGCAGATCTCCCCTTGGGAGTCCACCGGAATATGTCCGATTTCTCCGGCCGAGCCCCGGTAGCCCGAATGAATCTGGCCGTTCAGGATGATTCCCGCGCCGATGCCTTCGTTAATCGTGAAGTAGACAAGACTGCTCTTGTCCTTCCCCGCTCCGGAGTAATGCTCCGCGAAGGCGGCGGCGTTGGAATCGTTAACGATCTTGATCGGCACGTCCGGGAAGAAAGCCGCCACCTGTCTTCTCAAGTTGAAATTGGTCAGCCTCAGCAAGCTCGAGAACAGAACGGTGCCTTCCTGCTCGTCGATAATGCCGGGCGTCGAGATGCCGATTCCCTTGATCCGCTCGGAGCGAACCGACTCGGCTTGAGCCATGCACTCCCGCAGCGCGGAATGAATCTGCTCCGCCAGCGAATCGTTGCCGAACGCGATCTTCGTCTTGTACTCGGAGATCAGTTGACCGTGCAGGTTCAGCACGGCGCAAATCAAATACCGGTTGCCGAAAGAAATGCCGATCACGTAACCGCCGTCTTTGTTGATTTGCAGCGTGATCGCTTTCCTCCCCGCTCCGGCGGACGGCTTCTCCCCGATCTCTTCGACGAAGTTTTTCCCGATCAGCTCTTCGATCAGCGCGGATACCGTCGTCGCGCTCAGCTTGGTGATCTTCGCCAGCTCCGCCCGGGTCATGCGCCCTTCCCGGTGAAGCAGATTCATGATCATCGCCGTGTTGATCTCTTTCATCAATTGCAAATTTCCTTTAACGTGCACGACTTCCGTTCCTCCTGCCCTGCGGCGGATATCTGTCAGGGAGAGATAAGCCGGAACGAGTTTTCGCGCCGACGCCGCATCCGCCAATTATTTCATTCACTGGACTAATTTATTCGTAAAACGGTTAAGTCACACATTCATTATACCCTCGGAGCGGTCCGGCGGACAAGCGGGCATTGCTATCCATGCGAAATTCCGCTCGGAAAATCGGATACTCATCGGTGCCGGGCGCCTAAGCGAAGAGCTTCAACGACCGCAACGAACCGGCTCGAATCCCGTCGTTTTTGAATTTATGCGGCCGCTTGCGTATACTAGAAATATAATCTATTCCCATACGAATTGGAGGAGATTGATCATGAGCCAAACCGCTTCTCATCTGCAAGACTCGGTAGCGCTGAACAACGGCGTACGCATGCCGTGGTTCGGATTGGGCGTATTCAAAGTCCAGGAAGGAAACGAAGTCGTCGATTCGGTAAAAACGGCCATCAAGCACGGTTATCGCAGCATCGATACGGCAGCGATCTATCGGAACGAGGAAGGCGTCGGACAAGCGATCGCGGAAGCGATCCGCGAATACTCGGTGCCTCGCGAAGAACTGTTCGTCACCTCCAAAGTGTGGAATTCCGATCAAGGCTACCAGTCGACGCTGGACGCGTTCGACCTCAGCCTGAAGAAGCTGGGCCTCGACTATCTGGACCTCTATCTGATCCATTGGCCGGTCAAAGGCAAGTACAAAGACACGTGGAAAGCGCTCGAGCATATTTACAAGTCGGGCAAAGTCCGGGCGATCGGCGTCAGCAACTTCCACGTCCACCATCTCGAGGACTTGCTCGCCGAAGCGGAAATCGTTCCGGCGGTCGACCAAGTGGAGCTGCACCCGTATTTGACGCAGGTAGGACTCCGAGAATTCGCCCAATCCAAGGGCATTCAGATCGAAGCCTGGTCTCCGCTGGCGCAAGGGCTCGTGCTGAAGGATCCGGCCATCGAGGCGCTCGCCGCCAAGTACGGCAAAACCGCCGCGCAGATCGTGCTGCGCTGGAATCTGCAGAGCGGCATCGTCACGATTCCGAAGTCGGTTCAACCGGCGCGTATTGTCGGCAACGCGGACTTGTTCGATTTCGAACTCAGCGCGGAAGACGTCGCGGCTATCGACGCCCTTAACCGCAACCAGCGGGTCGGATCGGACCCGGACAACTTTAACTTCTAAGCGACGCCGCCCTCTCCGGGCGCAGCATCGAGGCAATAACGCCTTCTGCGTCCTTTGGAGGATAGCGGATTTTATACTCTCCGACTCGTCGAAAGAAGGCTTTGTCTCCTCCGCGATCCCGCGGGAGACAAAGCCTTCTGTGTCGAAACGGCTTGCTTGGGGCGATCAGACGCCCGTACGCCGCTTCTGGTTGTTTTGCACCTTGTGAATTTGCGTCTTCATCTTCTTCGTCTCCGTAGAGAAGCCGCCCTTCCCGCCTGCGCCTTGGCGTCCCTGCTTCTTGCGCTCCAGAATGCGCTTGATCGCTTCGGCCTGGCTCAGCTTCTTCCCGGCATCCCCGTCTTGGCCTTCAGCGGCCGGATTCGCGCGACTGTCGTCCATTTTGCTCGCCCCCATGATCGTATCCCGTCTATTCTACAACACCGAGGCGGTTCAAGTCCTGTTTTTTCCGTAAAAGATCTCGTCCATCTCCGCCTTCAGCTGCCTTGTGATCGCCTCTTGCTCCCGCGTGCTCAACTGGTCCTTGCCGTAGCCGAACAAATAATTGTTCAGATCGAATTCGCGCAGCTTGCACTTCGTATGGAAAATATGCTCCTGGTACACGTTAACGTCGATCATATCGTATTGCCGCACGATTTCTTCGGGAATGTAATTTTGGATGGAGTTAATGCTATGGTCGATGAACAGCTTATGGCCGTGAATGTCCCTCGTAAACCCTCTGACGCGATAGTCGATCGTCATGATGTCGGTGTCAAACGAGCTGATCAAATAGTTTAACGCCTTAAGAGGGGATATCTCTCCGCATGTCGAGACGTCGATGTCCGCGCGGAACGTGCTGATGCCTTCGCTCGGATGGTACTCCGGGTACGTGTGCACGGTGACGTGGCTCTTGTCCAGCTGCATGACGACGTTGCCCGGCAGCGGGCCGGGCGATTCCTCGTACGAAGCGGCCGGCACTTCCACGATCGGCCCTTCGGAGACGAGCAAGGTTACGCTTGCTCCCTGGGGCACGTAATCCTGCTTGGCCGTGTTCAGCACGTGCGCCCCGATCATGTCGGAGACGGTGCTCAGAATATGAGTCAGCCGATCCGAATTGTACTGTTCGTCGATATACGCGATATACGCTTCGCGTTCTTCCTTCGTTTTCGTATAACAAATATCGTACATATTGAAGCTGAGCGTCTTCGTCAAGTTGTTGAACCCGTGCAGCGTGATCCGTTCTTCATCGGCCGTCGGCATTCGTCATCCCCCCGTTCCCCTACATCTTACCCGTTATCCGTTAGTCCGATTCGCTTTGAACGGCTTGGGATTGGTCTTGGGAGGCTTTTTTCTTGGCGATTTTCTTCTTGATCAGGAGGAAAATAACGACGAGCGGAATGGCAATCGCGGCGATATAGAGGGAAATATCCTTCACCATGCCTTCGGCGGCCCGACCGTAGCTATAGAACAACAAGCCGACGGCGTAGAACTTGACTGCGCGCCCGAATGCGGCGTATACCATCAGTCTCCACAGCGGATAGTTCAAGCACCCGGACAAGATCGTGAACACCTTGAACGGAATCGGAGTGAAAGAACCGATCAGAATGGCGGCTTCCCCGCTCTTCTGAAACATCCGCGTCGCACTGTCGATCCAGGATTTCTTCAGAAATTTATGCAAGACCGATTGGCCCAGCAGCTTGCCGACCAAGTAACCGAAAGGGGTCCCGAGCAAACACGCCACATAGCCGGCCGTCGCCAGCCACAACGCGTTGGAGGGATGGATCAAGCTTAGGGGCACTTGAAGGAAAAAGGCGGGAATCGGAAAAAAGATCGCGTCGGCGAAAGAGTGTATAAATAATCCCCAGATGCCAAATTGCATTAAAGTGTCGATCAAGTTTTGAAACATAGCCGGCTCCTATCCGAAACGATCTTGGGTTGTGGGTCGATGTCCAAGCGGTCCTCCTTACTAGAAATACTATACCTATACTATTATATACTCAATTTGTTAAGGTCGAGTTTCAAATAAGACTTAAGACTGGTTTTTTTTCCGAAAATAAATGTTTCCAGACGGAGGCGCCTGTCGACAAGGCGTATAAAAGACTTAGGAGCTGTCCCATAAGTATACAGAACCGTACCGAACGATTATCGATGAAGGAGTGCCAGATGCCTTCTTTTTCATCGATAATCTTGTACGTCCCTTACTTATGGACAGCCCCTTTTGCGGGATGTCTATTCTATAGAAACTTGGATGAGACGCCGAGCATAACGAGAATCTGGTTTACACCCGTTCGCATCAGCACTCTGCAACCCGAGGGAGATGTCGTTGCAATTCCCTCGTCATTAGGACGACAATAGCCATTCGGATGACAGCTTCCGTCATCCCGGACGCGCAGTTGGCCGACCAGACCGACGGCCGCCCATTCGGGCCGCTCGGAGCGCGGAACGTAGATGCGGTCAGGATCGAAATCCGGATTGACCACTTTCCTCAGTTCCGTCCGGGCGGGACGAACCAGCATTCCGTCCATAGTTATTTCCGCCTCGTATTGTACTTCCTGCTTGATCAGTCTGCCCCACTCGTCCTTCAAGTACTTGCTGCGCCACTTCAATTCCTCGGCGTTAGCGACGAAAGCGGGCGTTGCGCTCGTAATTCCGAGTACGTAGTCGTCGGATGAAGTCGCTTTCCGGATTTTGTTTCCTTCCAGCGTAACGAAATAACCGACATCGATCGGAGCCCCGTCGAACGTCTCGAACATCTCCGCGTAATCGGCCGGAGCGGCCAGCCAGCCGTTCTGGGTCACGCCTTGTTCCCCCGGTCCGGAAATTCGGGCCGCCAGATCAGGCGTAATCGCATCGCCGTCCGCCAGAAACCACGAGTATTCTTCCGTCGCCGAACCGAAGCGTCCCATAATATGCGCACCTTCAAAGAGATTTGTGTCGGTCTCCAGTCCTTCCGCATGGGAGTAATCTCCGCTTGCTATCGTTCGCCCTCCCTCCGCATGCGACGAAATACCGCTCGCTTCCGTGCTCCATCCCTCCGCATGCGATGATTCGCCGCTTGCTGACGTGTCATCCCCCTCCGCATGCGATAAATCTCCACTCGCGGTCGAACGTTCTCCTTCCGCATGTGATGCTTCACCGCTTGCCGTCGTCTCACTCCCCTCCGCATGCGAGCTACGCCCGCTGGCCCTCGTTCTTAGCCCTTCCGCATGCGACCGCCCGCCGCTTGCCACCGCACCTTCCCCCTCCGCATGTGCCGCCTCGCCGCTTGCTGAAGTGCCAAGCCCCTCCGCATGCGACCCTCGAACACTTGCCTGCGTGCCAAATCCCTCCGCATGTGCCGCCTCTCCACTCGCCGTAGTGCTAAAACCCTCCGCATGCGCCGCCTCGCCGCTTGCCGTCGTACTAGCCCCCTCCGCATGCGATCCATTACCACTCGCCGTCGTGCCCGATCCCTCCGCATGCGACGAATCACCGCTTGCCGTCGTTCCAGTTCCCTCCGCATGCGACGCATGACCGCTCGCCGTCGTATTACCGCCTTCCGCATGCGAAGAATCGCCTTCCGCCGTCGTATTCGTGCCTTCCGTATGGGCTTGATTGCCGAGCGCCGACGTTCCGGCCCCTTCCGCATGGGAGTTTGTCCCTTCTGCCAGCGTATTCATGCCCTCGACGTGCGAATAATCTCCGAACGCTCTTCCCAGTGCTCCCTCCGAATGTGCCGCAATGCCCCTTGCTTCATTGGCATATCCTTCCGCATGCGAGGCTACTCCGGATGCAATCGTTCCATACCCTTCCGCATGAGCCGTATCGCTTAAAGCCTGGGTGATGAACCCTTCCGCATGCGATGCCGAGCCAATAGCGATGCTCGTGCTCCCTTCCGCATGCGAAGAGTTCCCGACCGCAACCGTCGAAAATCCTTCGGCATGAGAAGCCGCCCCTATCGCCGTCGTATTCAGCCCACCCGCATCCGAACATGAGCCAATGGCTTGACGATTGCAAGAATCCGCCATATCCACACCTCGTTTCCTCATAATAATTCATCGTATTCGAGGAAAATCGCGAGTGTTTGGACGAGCGGAGCGAAACAGGTCCGAACGCTTAAGATCGTTTTTTAATCTCCGTAAATAAACGCCTCCAGCCGGGCCAGCCCCTCTTTGTCAAGAAGAGCCGTATTGTCGTAATCCAGCACGCTGCCTTCGGGGAGCGGCCACCTCGGCGCTCTCTTCGCCAGCGAGCGGCTGAAATCGGCCCAGTGCTCCAGCTTCCATCGGTCCAGCTCCGTCGCCCGGCGTTCAATACGCTCCCGATAGACGGCCAGGTCGGCCAGATGGACGACGACAACCTTCACCTCGACAGCGGCTGCCGCCGCTCCGAGTTTCGCCAACTCCGCGCCGATCCATTCCGGATCTTCCGTCTCCTTCGTAAAGGGACCTATCACGTAGACGTCGTTGCCCAACTCCACGTTCTCCAGCGCGGTATCCATCGTGATCCGGTAGCCCAGATCCCGGCACAGCCGCTTGTATTCGGCCGAATCCCGATCGCTCGGGTCCAGCCCGGCCTGCGTCATGAGCGCCTCCGCCGCCGGTCTCAGCAGCGTGTCCATGTCCAACAACACCGCCCGCCGCCTGGCCGCCAGCTTTTTCGCCACCGTCGTCTTCCCCGCTCCCGCCCCGCCGATGAAAAATACGAGTTTCGCCATTGTATTACGCTCCTATCGCCGCAAACTACGCTAACCATTCTCCTCCCGGAAACCGAAATCCTCCCTTACGCGAAGTTCCCGCAGAGAGCCCGACCGGGCTCTAGATCCTGGATCGGGCTCATTTTAACGAATGGATCGCGCTCTTCACAGCCTCGGCCTCCCCATGTTTCAGAGACAGATTCAAATGCCTGGCCACCAGTCAGATTTTCATCATGGCCTCGCCCGTGTGCCGATATCGGATTCCTTGGAGCACCAATCTCCGTTTGAGCGGGATTGGGGAGACGATAAGCGATTGTTGTTTAGAACATCGCCCTTCGTTCACTTAGCCAAAGCCTCTCCATCGGGGTCTCTATCGGGCGTTTCCTTTGCTCGTACTTGCGGATTGGTCAGTTGCAAAAAAAAAACGCCGAGGGCATGTTCTCCCTTTGACGGCGTTGAATGGTCATTTTAACGGAATTTGACAGCGACTCCGAGCATGACGAGAATCTGGTTGGCTCCCGTTCGCTTCAACACTCTGAAGCCGGAAGAGGACGCCGTTGCCGTTCCCTCGTCGTTCGGGCAACAATACCCGTTCGAACGGCAGCTTCCGTCGTCCCGAACGCGCAGTTGGCCGACCAGACCGACGGCCACCCATTCGGGCCGATCGGAGCGCGGAACGTATACGCGAGCAGGATCGAATTGCGGATTGACCACTTTCTCAAGCTCTGTTCTGGCGGGGCGGACCAGCATCCCGTTGGTTGCCGCTTCCGCCTCGTAGAAGACTTCCTGGCGGATCGCTCTGCCCCACTCGTCTTTCAAATACTTGCCCCGCCACTTCAATTCTTCGGCGTTGGCAACAAAGGCTGGTGTTGCGCTCGTTATTCCGAGCACGTAATCGTCGGAGGAAGTCGCTTTGCGAATTTTATCTTCTTCCAGCGTCACGAAGTAACCGACATCGATCGGCTCCCCGTCCGCCGTCTCGAACATTTCCGCATAATCGGCCGGAGCGGCCAGCCAGCCGTTCTGGGTCACGCCTTGTTCGCCCGGCCCGGAAATCCGGGCAGCCAAGTCAGGCGTAACCACATTGCCGTTCGCCAGAAACCAAGAGTATTCTTCCGTCGCCGACCCGAAGCGCCCTATAATGTGCGCTCCAGCAAAGTTATTCGTATCGGTCGCTAATCCTTCGGCATGCGAATGCTCGCCGCTGGCGATTGTTCCGTTCCCTTCCGCATGCGCTGCAAAGGCGCTTGCTATCGTGCCGGTCCCTTCCGCATGCGCTGCATCTCCGCTGGCCATCGTGTTAAACCCTTCCGCATGCGACGCGATTCTGATTGACTCTGAATCAATCCCCTCGGCATGGGCCCCTTCACCGCTTGCTAGCGTTCCCGCCCCCTCCGCATGCGACACATCGCCGCTTGCCGTCGTGCCATTCCCCTCCGCATGCGCCCCAATGCCGCTTGCCCTCGTGACTAACCCCTCAGCATGTGACGAATTGCCGCTGGCCACCGACAGTTGCCCTTCTGCGTGCGAAAAATTGCCGCTGGCGATCGTGCTCGTTCCTTCTGCATGCGACGCAAGGGCGCTGGCGATCGTAGTCCGTCCCTCCGAATGTGCCGTCACGCCGCTCGCCGTCGTGCCGGTCCCCTCTGCATGCGACGCAATACCGCTCGCTGTCGTAACATCCCCCTCTGCATGCGAGGCAAATGCGCTGGCGATCGTTTCACTCCCCTCCGCATGCGACACATCGCCGCTCGCCGTCGTGCCATTCCCCTCCGCATGCGCCCCAATGCCGCTTGCCCTCGTGACTAACCCCTCAGCATGTGACGAATTGCCGCTGGCCACCGACAGTTGCCCTTCTGCGTGCGAAAAATTGCCGCTGGCGATCGTGCTCGTTCCTTCTGCATGCGACGCATCGCCGCTCGCCGTCGTGCCAATCCCCTCAGCGTGCGACGCCAAACCTTCCGCCGACGTATTCTCGCCTTCGGCGTGGGCTTGACTGCCGACTGCCGACGTTCCGGAGCCTTCCGCATGGGAGTTTGTCCCTTCCGCCAGCGTATTCGTGCCCTCTACGTGCGAATAATCCCCGAACGCCCGTCCCAACGCTCCTTCGGAATGCGCCGCAATGCCTCTTGCTTCGTTGGCGTACCCCTCCGAATGCGACGCCACGCCCGATGCGATCGTACCGTACCCTTCCGCATGCGCCGTATCGCTTAATGCTTGAGAAAGATAACCTTCCGTATGCGATGCCGAGCCGACAGCGACGCTTGTGCTCCCTTCCGCATGGGAAGAGTTCCCGATCGCGAACGTCGAAAATCCCTCGGCGTGAGAAGCCGCTCCGCTCGCCGTCGTATTTAATCCGCCCGCGTCCGAACAAGCGCCAATCGCTTGACGATTGCATGAATCCGCCATATCCGCCCCCCCGTTTCTTCTCATGATGATTTATCCTATTCGAGAAAAAGCGCAAGCGTTTGGACGAGCGGATCCCTTCTTTTCGACAAACTTATCCCTTCTCGGTTATTTTGCTCCGTACCCAACGTGCGACCATAGTGAGCACCGTCAATGCCGCGCCAACCTCTATAGCATGATCCGCGACGTTCAAGATGCCGCCCGATCGGACGATAAAATCCGTCACCTGACCGAACAGCAGACGATCGACGCCGTTACCGACCGCTCCCCCTACGAGAAAACCGAGCGCGACGTCCATCGTAATGCCTTGCGCTTCTCCTTTTTTCCGATAGATCAGCACGCCCAACACGAACAAAACAGCGATAACTCCGAACAATCTCCCGTAGCCTTGCAGCAGGCTTCCGGCCATTCCGCTATTTTCAAAGCGGGTCCACTCTCTGCCCCACAGGATCAGCGTTTCTCCCACCTCAAGATGCACTCTTACCCAAGCTTTCGTTAACTGATCGGCTGCGACGACGAGAAAAGCGATGATGTAGAACGGCATATCCCGACCTTCTTCCTGTCCCCGTCGATCCGGGTTTACCCCAGTATAGCTTAATCGTCGGCTTGGGTTAACCGGTTGGTCTTATTGCCGAGCATCCCTCGCGTTCACGACAGGCGATGCCACTTAGCCCACATCTCGGGCGGGTTCAGCTCATATACGCCGTCTTCCCGGTACATGAACTGGTGCATGATGAATTCCCGGCGCATCGTCGCGAAATCCTCGTGATATTGCTTGATGAATTCGTTGATTTCCTTCTCGGCGTACTTCCTTCCGCTCTCCAAGTGCGAGACGATATGCTCCAGGACGATCAGCTTTTTCTTAAGCTGCGCCGGCACATGCTTCAAGCGGCCTTCCTTCGTGAAAAAATGCCGAATGACCGATGACCGCGTTCTCTCCAGCTCTTCTTCCATGTTCTCTTCTCCTTCCGTTCCGTCCGCCCCCCGATAGATGAGGCGCAGTGCGGCTTCGGCGTTGCCCTTCAGAAAGCAATCGTTCAGCGAGAAATAAATCGTGTTTTTGTCGCGGCGTTCATTGATCAGGCTCGCCTCCCGCAGCTTCGCGGCGTGATGCGTAATCGTCGCGGGCGTCACAGACAGCTTCTCCGCCAACGTCTGCCCGTTCCGTTCTCCGCCCGCAAGCAAAATCAGCATGCGGATTCTCGTGGGATCGGCTAGCGCTTTGTGGTAGGCAACGACTTTGTCGAGTTGCATATTGCGATCTCCTTTTATAAATTTAATATTCATCTAATTAGATATTCATTAAATACCAATATAAAGATCAGCGATGACGTTGTCAATGCTCCCCCTTTGCCGATATCCCCTCTAGTCAGTTCACGTCATACCTGTCCTAGCGCTTTTTCGCTTCTTTTGTCGCTATCCCTTCCGGTCAGTTCTCGCTCCCGCTGCCTTATGCTGCCTCCCCTTTTGCCGCTATCCCTTTGAGTCAGTTCACGCCATACCTGTCCTAGCGCTTTTTCGTATCCTTTGTCACTATCCCTTCCGGTCAGCTCTCGCTCCCGCTGCCTTATGCTACCTCCCCTTTTGCCGATATCCCTTTGAGTCAGTTGGGAGTAATATCCGGTATCTGGTAGATTGATCCACTCTTCTACAATCACTCATCCGAAGCCCGCGAAGTCTTGCAGCCGTTCCCAGTCTGGCGGACTGGCCCGAGCCTCACGGCAACAGAAGCTGCTGAACGCTAATTCGCAGCCGTAAGGATGATCCCGATTAATCGGGATAGCTTGTCGCTAAACGCTAAATCATCAGGTTTCTGAGCCGTCGGGATAAAGATAAATGGAGGATAGGACATGTCCGATCTCACAGGATGCGTACGAACAACCTGACTGAACGGGATACCGGCGAAGGAGAGGAAAAGGTACTATGTACAGATTCAGAATGCGGCGCTGAAACTGACTGAACGGGATATCGGCAAAAGAGCGGAAAAGGTACTACGTACAGATTCTGAATGCGGCGCTGAAAAGCTGAGTGGATGGGATGCTGGGAAAAGACACTATGTGCACATTCAGAATGCAGCGCAGAAACTGACTGAATGGGATACCGGCAAAGGAGCGGAAAAGGTACTACGTACAGACTCAGAATGCGGCGCTGAAACTGACTGAACGGGATATCGGCAAAAGAGAGGAAAAGGTACTACGTACAGATTCAGAATGTAGCGCAGAAAAGCTAAGTGGATAGGATACGGGCAAAGAGGCAGAGAGCGATAAATCCCGCGGCATCTGCAATTCACATTGGGCATACCAAAGATGGCGGAACTGCAACCAGATAGCGTCGGCTTAGAGCGGGCCAATCCAGGATTTCGGAACTGCAACCCGGCTGCATCGGCTTAGAGCGTGCAACGGTGCGATGGCGGAACTGCAACCAGATGACGTCGGCTTAGAGCGGGCCAATCCAGGATTTCGGAACTGCAACCCGGCTGCATCGGCTTAGAGCGTGCGAAGGTGCGGTGGCGGAACTGCAAGCAGATGACGTCGGCTTAGAGCGAGCCAATCCAGGATTTCGGAACTGCAACCCGGCTGCATCGGCTTAGTGCGTGCAACGGTGCGATGGCGGAGCTGCGACCAAACGGCGTCGGCTTAGAGCGAGCCAATCCAGGATTTCGAAACTACAACCCGGCTGCACCGGCTTAGAGCGTGCGAGCGATGCGATGGCGGAACTGCAACCAGATGACGTCGGCTTAGAGCGAGCCAATCCAGGATTTCGGAACTGCAACCCGGCTGCATCGGCTTAGAGCGTGCAACGGTGCGGTGGCGGAACTGCAACCAGATAGCGTCGGCTTAGAGCGAGCCAATCCAGGATTTCGGAACTGCAACCCGGCTGCATCGGCTTAGAGCGTGCAACGGTGCAATGGCGGAGCTGCAACCAGACGGCGTCGGCTTAGAGCGTGCAACGGTGCGATGGCGGAGCTGCAACCAGACGACGTCGGCTTAGAGCGTGCGAAGGTGCGGTGGCGGAACTGCAACCAGACGGCATCGGCTTAGAGCGTGCAACGGTGCGATAGCGGAACTGCAACCAGATGACGTCGGCTTAGAGCGAGCCAATCCAGGATTTCGGAACTACAACCAGATAGCGTCGGCTTAGAGCGAGCCAATCCAGGATTTCGGAACTGCAACCAGACGGTGTCGGCTTAGAGCGTGCAACGGTGCGGTGGCGGAGCTGCGGTCAGACGAAGAAGGGGGCCATCCCCCCGGCCACGAAGCTCGCGGTCGTCGGAACAGCCCCTATCTTTATTTCGTCGCTTCCAGCAGACGCCAGACGACTTGCGCGCTCTCCGCACGCGTCGTGAGATGCTGCGGCTCAAACCGTCCCGAGCCTTTGCCTTGCACGAGACCGAGCACACGAGCGGCCGCGACCGCATCGCTCGCCCATCCGGAGATCGACCGTTCGTCCGCGAACCCGGTCGATCCGGTCGAAGCGTCCGGCGCCTTCTTACCGGACTTCGCCTCGTAAGCGCGAACGATCATTACCGCCATCTCCTCGCGCGTGACCGGGGCGTTCGGAACGAACCGGTCGCCGTCCCGTCCTTGCACGATACCGGCTTGGCTGGCCGCCGCAACCGCATCGGCGTAATCCTCGCCCGGATCGACGTCTTCGAACGCAGCGCCTCCCTCGGCTTTAAGACCGAGCGCATTCGCAAGCATGGCTGCGAATTCGGCTCTCGTCACCTTGTCGTTCGGAGAGAAGCGGTCGGCCTCGACGCCCTCCACAAGATGTTTGGCAGACAGCTTCCGGATCGCGTCCGCAGCCCAGAAGCCGGCCGGAACGTCGGCGTACGAGCGGTCGTACTCCAGCACGGCATATTTGCTGAAGTGACGAAGCGCAGCCGACAACTCGCCGTTAACCCACTGACCGCCCAAGTAGACGATCTTCCCGTCGTCCGCGATCAGGTACACTCCCGCCAAGTCGCGGTTCGCCCCGTCGTTTGCCTTTATCCTCAGCTGAACGGGAGGATCGAAGCTTTCCGGCTTCACTGTCTTGCCGTCCTTGGTGATAAGCGCCAGTTCCAGCTCCAGAATCGATCCCGCCAAACGCAGCCCGGCCTCGCTGGCTTCGTCGGCTTTCTTCGCCAGGGCGGATGCCTCCGACGCTTCCATCGGTCTAAGCGTAATCGACAGCTTCGACTCTTTGCGCTCCTCGTCGGATACGAGCGCCAACAGACTACGCAGCGCGTCTCCCGGAATGTCGAGGGAGCCGCTATTGCCGGTCACCGCAAGCGATTTGGTATCCGCCAGCGCCGCCGCGTCCGCAGGCAGAAGCACTCTCGATTCACCGGCCCCAAGCGATACGGCGATGCTGCCCGAAGCGTCGGCTTTCGGCTCCCGTACGAGCACGGCGCCTTCCTCGACGGTATCCGAGGTTCCTCCTCCACCGCTTTCTCCGCTGCCACCGCCTCCGCCGCTGCCGCCGTTCCCTCCTCCAGGTACGGTCGCGGATTCGGCAAACCTGACATTGTCCATATACATCGTGCCAGCGTAATCGCTTGCGCCATCCGCCACGACGATCGTAATGTCGCGAAGCACGGTATCCGCGGCGATCACTTTATTGTCCGCGATCTTCGTCAGATCGAAGCTGACCTGATAGCGGTAGAGTCCGTCGGACGTTCTGACCTGCGAGGACAAAGCGTTCAGCGCGATATCATAGTTCTCCGCCGCCTGAGCCCAGTAGCCTAGGCTAGCCGGCGGGGCGAAAGCCAGATTGATGGACAACGTGCCTTCGGACGCCCGAACCGGCTGCAAATAAAAATCGAACAGCAAGTACCGGTTCGCGTCCCGAGTGGCGTTGATCCCGCCCAGCACGATGCGCGGCGCGGACGCCCACCCGTCGGAGGGCTTCACTTCCGGATAAGCGACTTCCCAGCCGATCGCCTTCGATCCGTTCGCAGGCTGGATCGTCAGCGCGCTCTTCACTCCCGAGCCGCCGTCCCAGGCCCAGCCTTGACGGGTCGAATCCTCGAACGTGGACGGAAGCGTCGGCGTCCCCAACGGATCGTGCACGACCGGCTGCTCGACGATCTCCCGCACCCCGGACACGGTCACGTTGTCCAAGGCAACCCACTCCGCGTCTTCCGCGCCGATAATCAGAATGAGGTTGGTCATGACGCTGTCCGCGCCGTCTTCGCCGATAACCCCGAGGTTGGGCGCGTCGTCTTTTGTAATCGTAATCGTCGCTTTATAGGTTCCGTCGTCCTGCTCTTCGAAGTCGGCCGGATTCGCCGCAACCGCGCGAGTCGGATTCAGCCAACTGTGAGAAGCGCTCTGCGGAATCGCGGCAATCGCTACTGTCGTCGGAGCGGGGGCGAAGACGTCCAGCGTCAGCCGCTGCGCGCCCAGAATGTCCGGACGAGCGGCTGAACCGTTCGCGGACAACCGTACGTTGCCCCAGTAGTTGGTTTCCGAAACGTCGCTGCTCGCTTCCATACCGGACAGCTTTAAACGGCCGTTCTCGACGGCGACGTCAACGCTCTTCACAGGACTTTCCCCGTTCAAGTCAAAACCTTGCGCGGTTCCGTCGTCGAAGTCCCAGACGACCGTCGAGAATTCCTCGCGCGGAGTTCTGTCGATCGGCTCGTAAGGGATGCCCTTGATTCTCGCCCTGACGTATTCACCCGATACGCTCAGCTCCGGAATCGACCACAGCTTGTCGTCGCCGGGATTCAGATTCGTCGCCTCGCTCTTGCCGAGTTCGAACGGCGTGAACGCCGCGGAAGTCTCGTTCTTGTTCGTGAGCGACCAGTTCACCCAGCTGACATTGTGCTCGTTCAGGAAGTTCAGCCAGACGTCGGCCTCGGCCAGGTAGGGACCATTGTTGCCGCTCGCCTCGCTCGTCCCCCACTCCGTGGCGAAAATCGCGACGCCGTTCTCCAGCGCATAACGGGCGTTGCTCATGACGTTCTCCCTGCTGGCGCTGTCGTCGGCCGGCATGTGCGTGCCGGTATAGAAATGGACCGTATATACCGTATTAGGGTCCGTCTCCCCCGTATTCGGATCTTCGATCGGGTCGTCGGCCGCCAGGTCGGGACGCTGGCTCCAGTTCGGACTGCCCACGATAATCACGTTGTCGTTGCCGTTCGCCCGCAGCATGCCGACGATCGGCTCCGCGTAATCTTTGATTTTCCGCCAGCCCGCAGCGTCGTTCGTCACGCCAGGCGCATTGCCGCTCGGCTCGTTAGCCAATTCGTAAATGATGTGCTCGTTGTTCGGGTACAAACCGGATATTTCCGTAAAAAAGTCCATCGCCCCCGCATACACTTCGGCATTCGGGTCGCCGGGGTCGTGTACATGCCAGTCGACGATGACGTAGAGATCGTTGGCGATCGCATATTCGATGCCGTCGATGACTCTCTGCTTGATGACGGCGGGGTTAGACGCATAGCCGTTCTCGCCGACGTACATCGCAAGCCGGATGACGTTGGATTCCCAATCCCCCGCCAGCGCGGCGAACGCGTTGTCGTTAATAATCTCCGGGAACCACTGCAGCCCGTGAGTGCTCATTCCCCGAAGTTGAATCGGCTGCCCGTCCTCCCCGGCCAGCGTTTTCATCCCGTTCTCCTCGACGATTTGCAGCGCGCCCGCAGCGGACGGCTTCAGCACACTGTCGTTGCCGAGCAAATATACCGTTTCCGTTACGCTGGACGAAGCTCCTCCCTGAGCTTCGTCCTCTGTTCCCGCCACCGCGGAAACAGACCAAAAAGGATAAAGCGCCAACAGCAGTGATCCGATCATAGCCCATACAAGAAGTCGTTTCCGAATGCTCCTCTTCACGGTTGAATCCTCCTCCAAACGATAGAATGAGACCTGCGCGCAACGATCCGAACGCTTCTTTTCCTCCTTTTCCCGCTCAATAATCAACATCGTAGAAAACGTTTTCTAAAGTCTGCAAAAAAAGAACGTTCCCCTTCTTCGTCGCAGTGCGCCTCCATAGAATGCTTCTCTCTACGAGCTGGTTTCGCCGAATACAGAAAACGTTTTCTATACTATAATTCATAATTTCCGTTTTGACAATCGCTAGTTTTGACGAAACTCGTCGTCATAGCCGAAATCGCCGTAAGCCTGCTCGTTCGCGACATTCTGAATCTCCTCCGCCCCGATCGCGATGTATCCGTAGCCTTCCTCCGCGTTTTTCCGCAGCGCCTTCATCTTCATGAACTTGGGGCTCCCTTCTCCCGCGTCGTCGTCGTAGACGAGCAAAATCCCGTCCGTCTTGCGGAGCAGCAAGTCGTCCCGCGCTTGAAACTGCCAAGCCCCGGTGAACGGCTGCTTGCTGACCGAGCCGAAATAATCGACGCGCCGGACGATGCCGCGATAATATTCCTGCTTGTCCTCCTTCCACTTCTCCTCCTGTCCGGCGAAGGCGGTCAGAATCGAAATTTTCAGATGGGGGTATTGCTCCTTCAGCTCCAGCGCCGTCTCGCAGGCCCATAAGTCGACGCCGTACTGGCCGGGGGTAATGATCCATTCCAGCCCGTCCTCGAGCAGCGGGATTAATCTCGCCTCGATCGCGCGGCGAATATAGGGAATGCCTTTGTGCTTCTGGTCGAAAATGCCCAGCTCGTGGGCGCGGTATCCGGTAATCAGCAGATTTTTCATCCGTTCTCCTTCATGACGAAAGTCGTTGAGACCAGTGTAACAGATTTCCCCGAGAGCATCATCTGCAAGCCCCGCGCCAAGCCGTCCGCTCAACCGTTGCCGCAGCCCCAGTCCCTAAGCGCGTCGTCGCTTCGCGAAAAAAATATCAGATTTGTCCAGTTCGACGCCTGCTTTCTCTATTGAGAGTTTCGGCGCGCTGAGCAATAATGAGAGCGAGATAGGCTATTCCGTAGAGGAGGATTCCCTTGCGCAAAGTGGTCGTAGGAGTCATAGGAACGGGACAGATCAGCGGTATCTACCTGAAAAACTTAACGGAAACGTTCGACGACATCGTCGAAGTGAAAGCGGTTGCGGATCAAGTGCCCGAGCTTGCGGCGAAGCGTGCGGAGCAATTCGGCGTTCCGAACGCCTGGACCGTGGAGCGGCTGCTGGCCGATCCCGACATCGAGCTCGTGCTGAACCTGACCGCACCGGTCGCCCATGCGCCGATCAATCTGGCCGCCTTGCAGGCCGGCAAGCACGTCTATACGGAGAAGCCGTTCGCGCTGACCCGAGAAGATGCGAACGAAGTGCTGGAACTGGCCGAGAAGCAAGGCTTGCTCGTCGGCTGCGCGCCCGATACGTTCCTCGGCGGCGGACTGCAAACCTGCCGGAAGCTGATCGACGACGGCTGGATCGGCACGCCGTATTCCGCGAACGGCACAATCGTCATGGGCAACGCCTGGAACGGGCTGCATCCCAACTTCCGCAATTTCCTCAAGCTGGGCGGAGATCCGATCATGGATATGGCGCCCTATTATTTGACCGCAATGGTGTTCCTGCTCGGTCCGGTGCGCAGAGTGTCCGGAACGGCGCAGCAGCTGCACCGCGAGATGACGGTGCGGAACCCGAAGTCGGCGGCGTACGGAGAGACGGTGCCGATCGAAGCGCCGACGAACGTCTCCGCCGTGCTGGACTTCGCCGGCGGAGCGGTCGGCAGCCTGCAAGCCGCCAAAGAGAGCTTCGGCTATCTGCCGCGGCTGGAGATTTTCGGCACGGAGGGCAACCTGATTGCGAACGATCCGAACTTCTTCGGCGGACGCGTCGCCGTGCAATTCCCGAGCGGCGAGACGAAGGAATTCCCGATCGCCCACGGCTTCACGGAAGACACCCGCGGCATCGGACTGGCCGACATGGCGTATGCCATTCGCGGCGGCCGAAGCCACCGCGCGAGCGGCGCTTTGGCCCGCCATGTGCTCGACGTCTCGCTCGGCATTTTCGAATCGTCGCGGGAAGAGCGGCACATCGCCGTCGCTTCGACCGTCGAACGCCCCGAGCCGCTGCCGCTCGGACTGAAGTACAACCGTCTCGACGTCTAAAAGCCTGACCAACCGCAAGAGTCTGCCATTTTTCCATAGAGGAGCTGTTGTCCGTGAACAGATTTCCGATTGCCGTCCAACCCTACACCGTACGGGATGCGTTAAGCCGGGATTACGCCGGAACGTTGGAGAAGCTCTCCGCGATCGGCTTCGAAGGCATCGAGCTCGGCCCGCCGCCCGAGGGGATGACCGTCTCCGAGCAGAAGGAGCTTCTGGCCCGCTTGAACCTGCAAGTCGTCGGCGCCCACGCCTCGTTCGACAACCTTGACGTCGACTTCGGCAAGCTTATCGAGTATCTTCATGAAGTGGGAGGACGATACGTCGCCGTCTCGATGAAGTTCGAATCCAAGGAAGACGCGCTGCGCAAAGCCGAACGATTCAACCGGATCGGCAAGCTGTGCCGGGACGCGGGAACGACCTTCCTCTACCATAATCACGACTGGGAATTCGAACGTTACGACGGAGAGTATGTGCTCGATCTCATCCTGAGGGAAACCGATCCCGAACTCGTTAAGCTGGAGTTGGACACGTACTGGGTCGCCAAGGGCGGAGAAGATCCGGCCGCCTTCCTGCGCAAGCTGAAGGGGCGCTGCCCGCTGCTGCACATCAAGGACATGGAAGCCGGAGAGGAGCGCTTCTTCGCGGAGATCGGAGAAGGCGTTCTCGACTTCCGCGCCATCGCGGACGCGGCGGCCGAGGTCGGAACGGAATGGCTGATCGTCGAGCAGGACGCGTCCCGCCGCGATCCGCTGGACAGTCTGGCGATCAGTTACAGCAACCTGTCCAAGCTGGACTTGAACCGCAAGAACGCCGGGTAGACGCGGCCATAAGGCCGGAGGGGAGGTGTCCGCACATGACAGAGACAGCCGCAATCGAACCCCCGGCGCCCGACATAGGCAAGCCGACGGGCGGACTTCGCGCCGCGCTGAACCTTCCGTCCATTCGCGTGCTGGGCGACTTCGTGAAGAAGCAGGGAACGGGACTGGAAGAGCGGGAAATTCCCGATTACGAGGTGCTTTATTTTCCGGAGGGAACTTCGACGGTCTACCGGGTCGGGGATCGGGAATTTTCCCTGAACAAGCCCTGCTTCGTTCTGACTCGGCCCGGAGAAGTGCACAGCTATCGCTACGATCCGCACAAGCCGACGAGACATCTGTTCATCCATTTCTGGCTGAAGGCGCTCCCCGACGACCTGCTCACCGTGCTGCAGCCGGAAGCTCCGTCGGTCATTCCGTATCAGGGCGAACTGCTCTTCTCGCTGATGAAGCAGATTAACGTCATCGCCCATTCGAAGCCGGAGAAGCTGCAGGATCGGGGAAGTCTGCTCCTGCTCTCCCTGCTGTCGGAGATCGACGCCTTGGCCGCGGACGAACCGCCCGACACGAATCGGCTGCCTCCCCAGCTCTCGAAGGCGCTGAACGTGATCGACGGCCATCTGTCCTCCCCGCTGTCCGTGGAGCAATTGGCCAGACGCGTCGGCTGGACGCCGGAGCATCTGTCCCGGTCGTTCTCCCGCCATCTGGGCATGACGCCGAAGGAAACGATCGTGCGCAAGAAGATCGACCGCGCCTGCCAGCTGCTGCTCTACGGACAGAAGAGCGTTAAGGAGATCGCCTTCGAGGTCGGATTCGCGGACGAAAATTATTTCTGCCGGGTGTTCAAAGCGACGAAAGCGATCACCGCCACCGACTACCGGGCCAAGTACTACAAGCCTCAGTACGAGGACCTTGCGCCGGCGAGCGATGAGGAAGCCTCGTACCCGTCCAATCGCGTGTTTTTCGGAGATTTCTAAATCAGAAGGAGCGTGCAGCCGATGTTTCCTTTTCGCGCGGCGCTTAATGCGTCCACCCTGTTCCCGTATCAGCTCGGAATCCGGGAGCAAATCCGCGTCGCAGCCCAGACGGGCTATGACGGTATCGAAATCTGGATGAAGGACCTGCAGCAATACGTCGCAGGCGGAGGTTCGACGGCCGAGCTGCGCCGCGAAGCGGCCGACGCCGGCATCGAGATCGCCAACGCGATCTCGTTCATTCCGTGGGCCGACGAGGACGAAGGCGTTCGCCAACGCGCCGCCGCGCAGACCGACGAGGAGCTGTCGCTGCTGGCCGAGCTGGGCTGCCCGTCGTTCGCCGCGCCTCCGTTCGGCGACGTCGCCGGCGCTTCGCTGGACGATATCGCCGTCCGCTTCGCCGCCTTGGCCGAGCAGTGCCGGAACTGCGGCGTCGCCCCGGTGCTGGAATTCTGGGGCCGCGCCCCCAAGCTGTCCCGGCTGAGCGAAGCGGCCTACGTCGCGATGCAGAGCCGCGTTCCGGACGCGACGCTTCTGCTCGATCCGTTCCACATGTATACGGGCGGCAGCTCGCTCGCCGATCTCGACTTCCTGTCGGGAGAACGGATCGGCATCGTGCACGCGAACGATTATCCCGAACAGCCTCCGCGGGAGACGATCAGCGACGACGACCGTCTGTTTCCCGGCGACGGAATCGCTCCCTCCGGGGAATTCGCGCGGCGGCTTCATCAGCTCGGCTATCGGGGCTTCCTGTCGCTGGAGCTGTTCCTGAAGGATGTCGGCGGACGCTCGGCGCTCGAGCTGGCCAGCCACGGCCTGGACAAAATGAGAAGCGCCTACTCCGTCTAGGGCGTGGTATGCAAACCCGCCCTAGTACAGATCGAACATGCTGATCTCGTACCCCAGCACCTTCAAGTAGTTGAACATCTGCCCGCGATGGTGCTGGGCATGCGTGACAATCTCGATCAGCCACTTGGCCTGCGCCAATCCGTGCTCCAGATAGAACGGCTTCGTTTTTTTCCGCAGAAAATCCTCGTCCGACAGACTGTCCATATACCGCTTCAAATCCGCCGTCCCCGACCCCATCCAGGCCGCAAGCTTGTCCGAATCTTCGCCGTCCGCCTCGATGCGGCTTTCCAGCTGCCTGACTTCCTCCTGGGTACTCTCCTGCAAAATCAGCAAGTCCACGGAAGGCACTCCCGCCAGATGCTGCGCAAGCTCAAGCAAACTTCTCATATTGGCCGCCGGTCTGTACGACCAATGCTCGGCCTTGATTTTGGCGAACAGATTGGAAGACGTCCTGACGATCAACTCCAGTTCCTCGAACAGCAAATGCTTCATTTCTTTAAGCTCGTTCATCTTCGATCTCTCCGTTTCGTAAGTGGGCTGCGGGGGCCAAGTTGGTCCCGCTTCCTACTATAGCTTATAATAGTGACAATCCCTGTCATGATTACAGCCGCAGAAAATGGAGGACAACCGATGTCGAAATCGAAGCGTCTGATGGAACTGATGATGACCGTGAACCGGATGCGCAAATTTACGGTCAAGGAACTGGCCGCCGAGTTTAACGTGTCGTCCAGAACGATTCTGAGAGATTTGCAAGAGCTGAGCGAGCTCGGCGTCCCGCTCTACTCCGAAGTCGGCCCGCACGGCGGCTATCAGGTGCTGAAGGAGCGGATTCTCCCCCCGATCGCGTTCGGCGTGGACGAGGCGGTCGCCATGTTCTTCGCCAGCCATGCGCTGCGCCACTACCTGTCGCTTCCTTTCGAGGCCGAATCGTCTTCGGCGCTTCAGAAGTTCTACTACTACATGCCGGGAGACGTCAGGGACCGCATCGACGAGATGAAAAACCGGGTCGACTTCCACGCCCGCGACCGGCAGCAGAAGGTCGACTGTCTCGGCCTCCTGCTGGAGGCCGCTGTGCGGCAGCGGGTGGTGACGATCCGGTACGGGAGCCAGCAGGAGGATTCGGAGCGCAGCATCCAGCCGGTCGGCATCTATGCGAGCAACGGTTTCTGGTACTGCCCGGCTTACTGCTTCCTGCGCCGGGGATTCCGTCTGTTCCGCTGCGACCGGATCCAGTCGGCCGCCTTCGACGAGACCGGGATCGAACCGCTTGATCACCGCCATGTTCACCTCGGCAACTGGGAGGAATTCGGACGCGAGGGGCGGATCGATGTCCGCATCGTCGCCGAGTTGAGCCGCGAGGGCGTGCAGCGCTGCCAAGGGGAGCTGTCGCATGTTCCGTTCATCGCGGTGCGCGAGGATGGAAGCGGACGGCTGGATCAGCGCGTTCCGGAGAGCGAGCTTCCGTATTTCGCCAAGTTTTTTCTCGGCTTGGGCGGCGAAGCGACCGTGGAAGGGCCGGAGGAACTGGTCGCGCTTATCCGCAAGCTGCTGTCGGAGCTGTCGGCCAAATACGGCTTAATGTGACAGGCCCGGATCTCGGAGGTACAATGGAAGGGCAAGCATAATCCGCCTAACGGAGGGACACGCGATGAAATTTATCAGCAACAACGACATCACCGATCCGACGCTGAACCTGGCGCTGGAAGAATATATTTTGCGCTCGCTGCCGGATACGGACGACTACCTGCTTTTCTACATCAACGAGCCGTCGATCATTATCGGCAAAAACCAGAACACGGTGGAAGAGATCAACGCGGAGTACGTGGAGCAGAACGGTATTCACGTCGTGCGCAGGCTGTCCGGCGGGGGAGCCGTCTATCATGACCTGGGCAATCTGAACTTCAGCTTCATCATGAAGGACGACGGCCAGTCGTTTCATAATTTCAAGAAGTTTACCGAGCCGGTCGTGCGCGCCTTGCGCAAGCTGGGCGTCGAGGCGGAGCTGACGGGGAGAAACGATCTGCAGGTCGGGGAACGGAAGATTTCCGGCAACGCGCAGTTCTCGACGAAGGGGAAAATGTTCAGTCACGGCACGCTGCTGTTCGACTCGGAGATCGAGAACGTCGTGTCCGCGCTGAAGGCGAACGCCGAGAAATACGTCTCCAAGGCGACCAAGTCGATTCGCAGCCGGGTCGCCAACATATCGGAGTTTCTTCGGGAGCCGATGACGGTCGAGCAATTCCGCGAGAAGCTGCTCGTCTCCCTGTTCGAAGGGGAAGCGGACATTCCGCGCTGCGAGCTGAGCGAGCAGGATTGGGCCAACGTGCGCAAGCTGGCGGACGAGCGCTACCGGAGCTGGGAGTGGAATTACGGCCGCTCGCCGGCGTTTAACGTGCGTCAGACGAAACGAATCGAGGGCGCAGGCACGTTCGACGTGCGGCTGCAGGTCGAGAACGGCGTCATCACCGGAGCCGCGCTCTACGGCGACTTCTTCGGCCGCGGCGACAGCGCCGAGCTGGCCGCCAAGTTCGTCGGCGTCCGCTACGAGGCGGAAGCCGTCGGCGCCCTGCTGGACGGTATCGACCTTCCCTTCTACGTAGGTCCGGTCACGAAGGAGCAATGGCTCGAGCTGATGCTGTAACGCTGCTGCAGCAAGGGGCCGCATCCCAAGTCGGGCGACTCGGGATACGGCCCCTTTGCAATGCGGACAGACGATCCGCTATTCGGTATATACTTTCATATCCGAGAGCTTAAACGCGATTTTGCCGCTGGTGTTCTTCGTGTCGTAATCTTTGTCGAACCGGATAATGAACAAGTGCGAATCCGCCGGATCGGCTTCGAACGCAATCGTCTTCGTCGACTTGGCTTTCACCTTCACTTCGTCTTCTCCGGAGCCGCTCGCGACGACGATCAGATCGGCCGTTCCCGTGTTCTCGAACTTGAACGTCACGGTAGTCGCGCCGGTATCCGAAAGCACGATCTGCGAGAAATGGCTGCCGCTGTTCGTGAAGACGCCGTTGGCGAATTTCAGATCTTCATATTCGAGCAGCGCATCGCCGATCAGCTCTTTGGCCGTATAATACAAGCCGCTCTCTTCTTCCTCGGCTTCGGCCTCGCCGGCAAGCAGCTCGAAATAGTCCTCGCCGTATTTATCCGTCAGCAGCTTTTCCACCTTGGCCCACGTTTTGTCCGGAACGGTATCCAGATCTTTGATCTGAACGTTCTTCGGGGATTTCTCGGTGACGAATTTCGGATTGCCCTTGTCGTTAAGCAAATAGACGGTGACGCTGTAGTTCGACAGAGTGAAAATCTCGGGCGAGGCCGAGAGCAAATAACCGCTCAGCTTGAAGGCTTGTCCGAGCTTCTTGTCCGGGGAGCCGGATTTGACGATTTTCAGGTCTACATGCTTGATAAATCCGTCGTATTCGTCGATAAAAGACTTGATATTATTCATCGAGTCGAACGCGGAGCTGTCGAGTTTAATCGAGGGGTGCAGAATGCTTTTCAACAGCTTCTGGTTCCCGGTTTCGACTGCGGTCAAATACTTGGAAATGACGGCGGATTGGGTTTTCGAAGGCGCCGTGGACGGTGCTGCGAGCGCCGCGGTGCCGCTGACGGTCAACAGCAGCAGGACAAGCATGGCGGATACGATTTTCTTCATGAATGACGACATCTCCCCTGGATAGGCATATTCCTCTGTGGAGGAAAACAATGGAAGTAATTATATAAAATTTATCGCCAGTTTTCCAGCCAAAATTATGCAATTTCGACAGGGTTCGACGTCCGCAATAAAGCGCCTTGCCGGCACGGCTTTCACACCTTTGTTCAGACAGGAGAGATCCCCTTTGTCCAACGTCAAATCGCGATTTCAATTCAAGCTCGCCTCCGCCCTCATCTTGTTCGCCATGCTGATCTCGACGCTGGTGGCGACTTCGGACCATCTTAGAATGAAAAATCAGGCCATCGCGAATACGGAGAAGCAGATCGAGCTCTATGAAAAATCGGTCAGAAACGCGCTCGATACGCTGGACAAAGCCTACTACCTGTTCGGGGAAAACTTGGCGAAAAGAATGAAAGAAATCTCCTACGAGCTGATCGTGAAGTACGAAGCCGATCCGCGTCTGGACGAGTGGGATTTTCAGCGCTTAAAGGAAGCTTACCGATTCGACGTGTACATGATCAACGAGGAAAATAAAATCGTCTACAGCAGCTATTTGCCCGACATCGGACTGGATTTCAACGACTGCTGCGGCAAACTCGCCAAGGTGCTGGACGAGCGGCGGGCCGGCGGCGGCTTTTACCACGACGGCATCGACACCGAGCAGTATTCCGGAAAATTGAAGAAATACAGCTACCTCGCGACCGGGGACAAGAAATATATCGTGCAGCTCGGCTATTCTCTGGAGAACAGCCCGATTTTCAAAGAATTCGATTTCTCCCGCACGGTCGACGGGCTTATTCAAGGCAATCCGTCCATTAACGAAATTCAAGTGCTGAATCTTGCCAGCCGGCGTCTGGGCAGCTCGGAACGAGGCGAGATCCTTCAGGGGGACAGAAAGCAGGCTTTCGATGCCGCATTTGCCACGGGAACGACAACCGAATACAAGGGGACGTGGAACGGCGAGCCGGCGGTCTACCGGTACGTTCGGCACGAATCGCAATACGACGAAGGCGTGACCAAGGTCAAGGTGCTGGAAATCGTCTACAACGAAAAAGAACTGGACCGGGTGCTCGACGTCAATACGAGAACGTTTCTCTCCCAACTGCTCGGCATTCTCGTCGTAGCCGCGGGTTTATCGCTGCTGATCGCCGGTTGGGTAGCCAAACCTATGTATTTGGCGTTCCACGACAGTCTGACCGGCTTGAAGAACCGGGCTTCCTTCGAAGACGACATCCGCGCCGCGCTGGCAAAACCGGCAGGTACGCTGGGACTGCTCATGATCGATCTCGACAATTTCAAAGTCGTTAACGACAGGCTCGGCCACGAAGCCGGCGATCGGCTGCTCCGCGGCGTCGCCCGGGAAATCCGCGCGGCTGTCGGCAGCGAAGCTTACGCCTATCGGCTGGGCGGCGACGAATTCGTCGCGTTGCTGCCGTCGGCTACGCTCCGGGAGGCGGAGGCCACCGCCTCCCGCGTGCTGAGTTCGGTGCGCCGGACGATCTCCGCGGAAGTCGAGTCGTTCGGACAGGCCATCACGGTAAGCATCGGCATCGCCCTCTCCCCCGAGCACGGCGCCGATCCCCGCACGCTGTGCCGCAACGCCGACACCGCCCTCTACAAGTCGAAAGAGCTGGGCAAAAACACCTATTGCGTCTACCAGCCTGACGGCGGTCGGTAGGCGGACCGAGCGCCGGTAAGCTCGCCGGGCGCGCTTATTTCGTCCGGGCCCGCCCCTCGGACCGCCATTAGCGCCGCCTGGCGCGCTTATCCGCCCGGCCCCGCCCCTTGGCCCGCCATTAGCGCCGCCTGACGCCGCAAAAAGGCCGCCAATCGATTCGCCCAAAACCTCGAATCGACTGGCGGCCCTTCCTTTTACACCATCACCTTACAAATATCGTTCGTGAACTCGACCGGATCGCCGATCGGCAAGCCTTCGATAAGCAGCGCCTGATTGTACAGCAGGCTCGTGTACAGGTTCAGCTTCTCCTTATCCTTGCCGTGCGCGTCCTTGAGCGACTGGAATACCGCGTGGTTGACGTTGATCTCCAGCACCTTCTCGGCTTTCACGCCCGGGCTGCTTGGCATGGAGTTCAGCACCTTCTCCATCTCGATCGTCAGCTCGCCTTCGGTGCTCAGGCAGACGGGATGGCTTCTCAGACGTTTGGAAGCCCGGACGCTCTTCACCTTGTCGCCCAGGAATTCCTTCATCGCCTCGAACAGCTCCTTGCTCTCTTCGGTCTCGTTCTCCTTGTCCTTCTCGTCCGCCTCGATGCCCAGATCGCTGCTGGAGACCGACTTGAATTCCTTCTCTTTGTACTTGGCGATCACCTTGACCGCGAATTCGTCGATATCGTCGGTCAGGTACAGAATCTCGTAACCTTTGTCGGAGACAAGCTCCGTCTGCGGCAGCTTCTCGATCCGCTCCTTCGATTCGCCGGTCGCATAGTAGATGAACTTCTGCTCCTCCGGCATGCGAGATACGTATTCGTCCAGCGTCACCAGCTTCTGCTCCTTGGAGGAGTAGAACAGCAGCAGGTCCTGCAGCACGTCCTTGTTCACGCCGTAATCGTTGTAAGCGCCGAACTTGAGCTGACGGCCGAAGCCTTCATAGAACTTCTCGTACTTCTCGCGCTCATCCTTGAGCAAGCTTTGCAATTGGCTCTTGATCTTGCTCTGGATGTTCTTCGCGATCTGCTTCAGCTGACGGTCGTGCTGCAGCATCTCTCGGGAAATGTTCAGCGACAGATCCTCGGAATCGACCATCCCTTTGACGAAGCTGAAGTAATCCGGCAGCAGGTCGGCGCACTTCTCCATGATCAGGACGCCGTTGGAGTACAGCTCCAAGCCTTTTTCGAATTCCTTCGTGTAATAATCGAACGGCGTGTTTTCCGGAATGTACAGGATCGCCTGATAACGAACCGCACCGTCGACGCTCAGGTGAATATGCTTGAGCGGCTTATCCCAGCCGTAGTGCTTCTCGTTGTAGAAGTTCTCGTAGTCGGCGTCGGTCAGCTCGCTTTTGTTTTTGCGCCAGATCGGCACCATGCTGTTGACGACCTGCTCCTCGGTATACTCCTCGAACTCCTTGTCGTCGCCTTCCTTCGGGCGGCTGCCCGTAATGTCCATCTTGATCGGATAGCGGATGAAGTCCGAGTATTTCTTGACGATCGCCTTGAGCCGGTACTGCTCCAGAAACTCGTCGTACTGGTCCTCCTCGGTATTCTCCTTGATTTTCAGCACGATTTCCGTGCCGACCGTTTCCTTCTCCGCCGACTCGATCGTATAGCCGTCCGCTCCGGTGGACTCCCAGCGGTACGCTTCGTCGCTGCCCAGCGCCTTGCTCGTGACAGTCACTTTGTCCGCAACCATGAACGCCGAATAGAATCCGACGCCGAATTGGCCGATGATGTTGTGGCCGTCCTGCGCCTCGTTCTCCTTCTTGAACGCGAGCGATCCGCTCTTGGCGATGATGCCGAGGTTGTTTTCCAGCTCTTCCTTCGTCATGCCGATGCCGGTATCGGTCACCGTCAACGTGCGGGACGCTTTGTCGGCGGTAATCTTAATGTAGTAATCCTCTTTATTAAACGTGAGGTTTTCGTCGGTCAGCGCTTTGTAGTAGATTTTGTCCACGGCGTCGCTGGCGTTGGAGATGAGTTCCCTCAGGAAAATCTCCCGCTGCGTGTAGATGGAGTTGATCATCATTTCGAGCAGACGTTTGGATTCCGCTTTGAATTGTTTCTTGGCCATGATTAGTTCTCCTTTCGGGGTATGTAAATGAGACTTTCATAGGCACAATCGTTTTAGGTTTAGCACTCGCTTGAACCGAGTGCCAACACAGCTATATTTTCACATTAACCCGAATTCATGTCAAGATGGCTTGCGGCTAGAACGGGAAATCGCAGACTGACCGACAGGAATTGACAGTTCCTATCCATTCCAGCATAATAAAAGCAATAAATGTCGAGGAAGCACCTCACAAAGATAAACACAGGACGTGTTTCTTTGCTGGGGTGCTCTTTATTTTCAAACAAAAAACTGTCGCAGCCATAGAAAAAAAAGCCCAAAGCGCCGGAAATCATCCGATTGACGCCTTGAGCGAAACGATAAGGAGCAGATAAGGTGAAAAAGAAAACGTACGAAGAAGTCATCAAAGAGTCGCCCGTTACTTACGAGTTATACGCCAATATGATCGACGACGGCAATCGCTACGAGATTTCTGACGGCGTATTGGAGCTGATGAGCCCTTCGCCGACATTTACGCATCAATCCATCATCTATGAATTTCAGTACAAGCTCAACTCCGATTGCCGGAATGAATTCATTATCGTATCTTCGCCCATCGACGTCATCTTGTCCGACACAGAGGTGCGGCAGCCGGATATCGTTCTGATCCGGCGCAGCAGGATGTCGATCATCAGCAACAGAGGCATTAACGGCGCTCCGGATCTCGTCGTGGAGGTTACGTCCGAGCATTCACGCAGACGGGACAAGGTGCGCAAGCGCATCGTGTACGCCAAATATGGCGTGCCGGAATACTGGATCGTGGACCTCTCCAATCTCACCTTGGAGCAATACGTATTGGATGGGGACCACTATGAGCTGATCGAGGTGTATGCGGAAGACGATCCGATCAGCTCGCAGACCGTACCGTGCGCTTCATTCAGTATGAACGAGATCATACAAAGCCTGCCCGTGCATCCCGATCAATTGGAGTAAACATTCTCCGTTCACTCAGCCGGCCGCAGCGCCCTGGTCGTTCCGCGAGCTACCAGCTTCGGCACGATCTCGTCCTTGACGAGTTCTCCCGGACTTCTCGGCAGCTCGTGCAGCAAAATCTCGATCGCCCGGCGGCCGATCTGAGCCGTATTCTGATTGATCGTCGTCAGATGCGGATACGTGTACGCGCTAATCCTCAGATCGTCGTATCCGATCAGGCTGACGTCTCCCGGAACATCGAGTCCCATGTCCTGAGCCGCTTTCAGCGCGCCGAGCGCCTTCAGGTCGCTCGTGACGAAGATCGCCGTCGGAGGCTCCCCGCCGCTGCGTCCGAGCAGCTCCTTGAAGCCCTCGTACCCCATCTCCGCGTTCTCGGACGGACCGTCCATGACGCATACCAGCTCCGGATCGAACGGAATTTGGTGCTGCTGAAGCGCCAAGCGGTAGCCTTGCAAGCGGAGCGAGAACTCCTGGTTCAGATCGACGACGGACTTCCCGGTCAGAATGATGCCCGTCCTCCTATGTCCAAGCGACAGCAGATGCTGCGTAGCCAGGTAGCCGCCGGTCAAATTGTCCGCGACGACGTAAGGAACGGACAGATGCGGGTAATAAAATTGCACGGTCACGAGCCGTTTGCCTTCATCCCTCCACGCTTCGAGCGACTTCTGGTCGAAGCTGTACGGAGGAGTCACCAACACGTAGGCCGCGCCCGGCTTCTCGGGCAGCCGATACCGTTCATCGACCGCCCACAGGTAGAACTCGACTCCGTTCTCTTCGCAGACCTCCCTCATCGCTTCCAGCATGTCTCCCCAGTAACGATGATTAAGCGAATCTACGGACAAGTTGTGATAGACGAAGAAAATATGCCGAACGGGAAGCGGACTCTCCTCCTCTTCTTCGCCCTCCGAGCCGCGGACGAACGTCCCCTTGCCGCGCACTCTGTAGACGTACCCTTCGTTCACCAGCTCGGTCAGCGCCCTGCGGGACGTAATCTCGCTGGCGTTGTACAGCTTGGCCAATTCCTGTTGATTCGGCAGCGGCCATCCTTTCGGATACTGTCCGCTGCGGATTTTCGTCTTCAGGTCGTCGATCATGACCTGATACATCGGCGCGCTTCTGTCCGATATGCGGATCACCTTGAATCCCCTCCGCTCTACAGCTTTAACGCGCCCTGCGTCATGCCTTGAATATAGTACTTCATCCCGAAGGAGAAAATAGCGAGCAGCGGCAGCGACGCGATCGTATACGCCGCGAAACGCGTTCCGAGATCGGTAATGCCGAACTGCTTGGTGAAAATCGTCAGCCCGACAGCAATCACTTGAAGATTGCTGTCCCGGATCGTGAGCAGCGGCCAGATGTAATCGTTGTATACGCCGACGGACTGCATGATGAACAGCGTCGCCAGAATCGGCACCGACAGCGGAATAACGACCTGCAGGAATACGCGCCGTTCCGTCGCTCCGTCGATGCGCGCCGCTTCGAACAGTTCGCTCGGCAGCCCGGCCATGAACGTCCGGCACAGAAACGTTCCGAAAATCTGGCCTCCGGCCGCGCAGGCGATAATGATCGCCCACGGCGTATTCGTCAGCCCCATATTTTCATAGAGCACATAGGAAGGAATAAGCGTCAGAATGCCGGGAACCATCATCATGGCCAGCATCAGCATGAACAGGAAATCTTTGCCCGGAAACGTCTTCTTCGCGAACAGATAACCCGACACGGACGACAGCGCCATCACAAGCACACTTCCGACGACGGCATAGACGATCGTGTTGACGATGTAGCGCCAAATGCTATGGAAGGCTTCGCCGTAGTTGCCCCATCTGGCAGGCGCGGGCAATCCCCAGAAGTTGCCCAAAATTTGCGCGTTGCTCTTCAGAGAGCTGACGAGCATGAACAAGATCGGCACAAGCGTCAGAAAGACGAGCACGGCCAGCAGCGCGATGATGACGAGCTGGCGGACGTGAATGAGTTTAAGCGTTCGCATAGTCTCGTCCTCCTTAATGATCTTCCGTTTTGATAAACTTCAGGTTGATGACCGTAATGACCAGAATGATCGCGAACATGCTGACCCCGAGCGCCGACGCGTAGCCCAGCTCGTTGAACTTGGTCGCCGCGTAGTACATCTGCAAGGCCGGAACGTACGTCGAATCCATCGGTCCGCCCCCGGTAACGATCAGAATGCCGTTGAAATCCTGAATGATCCCGATCAGCCCGAGAATGATAAGGAACTTGAATTGACCGGCGAGCAGCGGCAGGTGAATCGACCGAATTATGCGAGGCAGCGTGGCCCCGTCGATCTTCGCGGATTCGATCATCTCCTCCGAGATGGAGAGAAGTCCCGCATAGAACACGAGCAATTGCAGAATGCCGACGAACGGGAAGCCGATGAAGATCAGCGCCCACAGCGCCGTATCCGGATCGCCAAGCCAGCCGTGCGCCCACGAGCCGAGTCCGATCAGCTTCAGGAAATTGTTGAACAGCCCCAGGTTGGGGTCGTAAAAATTTTGCCATATGAGCAACCCCGCGACGCCCGGAATGACCATCGAAGCCGTGAACGCGGTGCGGAAGCCGTATTGCAGCCTCTTGCTGCGCAGGTGGTAGATCAGCTCCGCGACGATCAGCGGGGGAATGAGCGTTTTGATAAGTCCCGTCACGACCAGAATGACCAGATTGCCGAGGCCTTTGGTGACGAACGGGTCGTTCAGCATGCGCTTGAAATTGTCCAGCCCGATGAAGGTCGTCCTGCCGCCCGGCTGCCATTCGTACAGCGAGTGGAACAGACCGGAGAAAGCCGGAAAATACAAAAACGTGAATATGAGAATAAAGCTTGGAGCCAGTCCGACGTAGATCCATTTCGAGCGCCATATTTCCCGGAAAATGCCCAGCTTGTTGCGCCTTTTCATCCATCCGAGCAGGAAGGCGATCAACGCCAATGCCGCGAGCACGGCTGCTCCCCATAAGATGGTCCTCATTTTGGCTTCGCTCTTCGACTTGGCGACGACGCTTCCGACGTCAAACGAGAGGATGCGGCCATCGTTCGTGCCCCCGTACAGCGTCTTGCCTTCCGGATCGAACGCGACGGCGCGGCCGTTGCCGCCGGCTTTGGATTCCCACAGCTTCTTCCCGTCCGCGTCGAAAATATAGAAATAACCTGACAAATCCGAGACCCCGATCGTTCTTCCGTCCGCGGAGAAAGCGACGTCCGTCACGTGATCCCGCGTCTTGGCGATATGAACCGGCTGGCCTTGGGGATTAAACAGCTCCACTTCGTTCAGCTTCGTTCCGATCGCCGTATAGCCTTCGGCGGACACGTCGATCGCCTGAATCTGTCCCTTGGCCCCGATCTTGCCGACTATGCCGTCCCGGTTCAACAAATGCGCGTATTGGTCGGAGGAGCCTACGGCGGCCCACTGCCCGTTCTCCGACACTTTGACCGTTCGCATCGTCGCGCTGATCGGCACGGAACCGACCTGCTCGCCGGTCCTGCCGTCGATGAAGAGAAGCTCGTCGTTGCGCTGCACGACCGCGGCGATCCAGGTCCCGTCGTCCGATGCGGACATGCTTTTGACTTGACGCTTCAAATCCGTTGCCCACAGCGGGTTTCCGTCGCGATCGTAAGCGTACAGCCGCCGGTCGTCCGAGGCCAGCAGCAGGCTGCCGTCCGTCAGCAGCTCGACCGCGTTCACGACGTTGCCGGCCGGCGCTTCGAACGCCAAACCTCCGTCCGCCTCGTAGACGAGCGCTTTGGCGTCCCGGCTGCCGATAGCAATACGGCTCCCGTCCGGAGCCGCGGAGATGGACGTCATATCTGCGCCGCTCTCGATGGACCAGCCCTCCTGCGCCGACGCGACGCCCGGGAAGATTCCCGGCAGGAACAACAATGCCATCGCAAGCCATGCGATTTTTCTCATGCTGCCTTTCCTCCCCTTCCGCGCATGATCCTCTTTAAGGTCCAACGGCACAGGCCGAATGCCGGCCCGTGCCGTTGGCGTCCGCTTATTGACGTTCAGGCGGTCGTCTTTCCGGCGTGTCCAGATCGGACATTTCCTTCTTCGCTTGCTTCAGCGCCGGCTCGAGATATTTGTCGATGTTCGTTTGCAGTTCCTTCAAATACTGCTCCGTCGTCAGCTTGCCGTCGAAGAAGCGCTGTACGCTGCCTACCCAGTCCTGCACGGACGGCTGATAGTCCATCAGTCCGCGAGCCAATTGGTTGCCCGGGCTCCAGTAGCCTTCGGTATTGCCGATCGGCGCGAAGTCCGCGAAAGCGGAAGCCATTTCCGGCGGAAGCGTAATGTCCTTCAGCGCAGGAGAGCCTGCCAGCGATGCGTCGTCGCTCTCTTGGATTGCTTTAACGTATACGCCGTAGCCTTCCGGACTCGTCAAATACATCATGAAGTCCGCGTTCAGTTCATTCTGCTCGGCCGACTTGTTCACGAACCCGTAGAAGCCGATCGGAATTTGAATCGTTCTGGCCGGAGCCATCACTTCCGGGCCTTCCATCGACGGCATGTTGAAGAATCCGTATTGGAACGGCTTCACGCCGCCCTGTGCGCCGGTTTTCTCTTCATCCGCGAAATCCTTCGGCAGTTGGAAGTAGTGGCCCGGAGTTCCCATCAGCGTAGCGGCCTTGCCCGTCAGGAACAGATTGTACGCTTGCTCGGCCTTCACTCCGAAGAAGCCTTCAGGAACGTATTGGAACAAGCGCTTCAGATTGTCGGCATAGGCGACCCACTTCGGATTGCCCTCCACCTGATAAGGCCCCTCTTTATCGCGAATCGCCTTCAAATGGCGCATTTCGTTCTTCGTGACATTGCTGTTCGAATCGTTGTACGGATCGGTCAAATCATACTCCCATACGCTGTCGATATCCGGCACGTACGAGTAGTCCTGCTCCTGGGAACGGATGACGTTAATGAAGTCGCGCAAATACTGGTCGGCGTAAATCCGCACGAGCCATCCTGCCTCGCCGCTCCACATCGAAGTGGAATCCCCGGCCAGCGCGAGCGGCGTGTAGCCCTCGGCTTTGATTTTCTCGAATGCGTCGATCAGCTCGTTAAACGTCTTCGGCGCTTGCGTAATGCCGACTTTCTCGAAAATCTCCTTATTGTATACCCATACGATCTGCACCGACTCGAAATTGAGGTTGGCCAGGAAGTCCTCGGAGCTGACGCCCTCGAGGTTGATGCCCATCGCTCCGAGATCGAGCGATTCCACCCAAGGCTTGCCGGTGTAGGGATTCATTTTGTCGAAATAAGCGTAATAGTCCATGAACTTGCGTTCGTTGACCAGGGCCGCGACCTCGTTGTTCACGACCATGTCCACTTCCGGCGTGCCGGCTGCGAACTGGGCCGTCAGCCATTCCTTGTAGCCTTCCATCGGCTTGTTGTCGACCGTGACCTTGACGCCCGGATTTTTGGCCATGTAACCGCTGGCCACCGCGTTCCATACGGAAGAGGAAGCATTGGGCAAGGAAATGTTGATCGTTCCCTTTAACTCTCGCGCAGCTTCGGCAGGGCTTTCGGAAGCGGTTTCCGACGGCGGCGCGCTGGAGCTCGGGGTCGTGCCGGAAGGACTCGACTCGGCGGCGTTGTTTTTGCTGCATGCCGCGAGTAACGAGGACACCATAAGTATACCAAGTAGCAAAGCCAGCCCCTTCTTTTTGAACATGTCGATCTCACCCTCGTTTTCGTCATTTTTGGTGAAGCGCTTTCTTCCCTTGACCGATAAGCGTCCCGAACGAACCCGGCTTGTCGGCCATGCTGTCGATCAAACCCTATCTTTGTCGCCAGTAAAGTATAGTGTTTATTATTTCGTATACTTTACTTTTAAAAGAATACTATATAAGGAGCTGCAGTGCAACATCTTTTTCGCTCTCCGCGGCTCCGATTTGCCGTAATCGGAATAAGAAAGGCTGTCGCCAACTTCCCGACAGCCCCGCGCTCCCAACAGGAGCCCCAACTATTCAATTGCTTGCCCTTAGCGCTTTGCGGGAGCCGGTCCCGTACTGTCTCTCTGGACTAGCGTAGGTACGATCTCGTCCTTCACAAGCCGGTTCTCTCCGTCTTTCATTTCGTACAGCAAAATTTCCGCGGCTCTCTGGCCGAGTTTATACGTATTCTGATTAACCGTGGACAACGTCGGATAAGTATACTTGCTTACTTTAACGTCATCGTACCCCATAATGCTGACTTCCTCCGGAACCTTCATGCCGAGCTCCTTGGCCGCATACACGGCCCCCATCGCCTTGTAATCGCTCGTCGCGAAGATGGCTGTCGGAGGATCGTCGAGCGACATCAGCCTCCGGAATCCGTCGTTGCCCATGCTCACTCTTTCGTGATCTCCGCTCATAATGGCGACCAGCTCGGGATCGAACGGAATTTGCCGCTGCGACAGCGCAAGCCGGTAGCCCTGCAGCCGGAGGGAAAATTCCTGGTTGATTTCCAGAATCGAATTGCCCGTCAGAATGACCCCGATGCGCCGATGGCCGAGGGACAGCAAGTGCTGCGTCGCGAGATAGCCCCCGGTCAAGTTGTCCACGATGACGTACGGGATGCCCAAGTGCGGGTAGTAGAAATGCACGGTGACGATGCGCCGTTTCTCTTGCTGCCAGGCGGACAGGCGGGACTGATCGAACGAATCCATCGTCGTCAGCAGGATGATGCCCGCTCCCGGGTCCTGCGGAAGCTCGTAGTTTTCTCCGATGTTCCACATGTGGAAGGCGATTCCGCTCTCGTCGCACGCCGCCTTGATCCCTTCGAACATATCGGTGAAGAACGGATGGGTGAAATCCGACACTTCATGATTTTTATGAGCGAAAAAAATCGTCCGAATCGGCTTCGGTCCGGCTGAAGCGACAGTCTCCTGGATAAAGGTTCCTTTGCCGCGTATACGGTATACGTATCCTTCCTGGACGAGATCCGACAGAGCTCTGCGAGACGTGATCTCGCTCGTGTTGTATTCTTTGGCCAGATCGATCTGCGTCGGGAGCGGATCGTGCGCCTTCAGCTCCCCCGTCTCGATCTTGCGCTTAATATCGTTCATGATATGCCGATACATCGGAGTCTTGTCCGACCTATCCATGTCCATGCGACTACACTCCTCCCGAATTGGGATTAGTATACTTTAGCGTCGCCTTTTTCGCAAGACGGAACAGAGCGGGAGGGCCGGAGGGTTATGTCCCTCGCTCGCTCCCGCTCTGTTGCGCACAGCGGTTACCGCCGTGCTCGCCTATCGTCGCCGATCCTTGCCGCCGTTCTCCGTTAATGCCGACGAACTTAGGAAATCTCGCAGTCCTATTCGCCCGCCGGGATTGAATAACGGTAATTCAGTCTGCCCGCCGGCGCGACGTCGCCGTATTGGTAGAAGTCCATCGGATCGCCCTCGTTCTGCAGGTTGTCGGCCCATTTGAACGACAGCATGAGCTCCCGGTCCGACTTCTCCAGGCCGAGCAGCGTTCTCGGAATCGCCAGATGCAGCTCGTTTCCCCGTACCGCATAGCCGATCTCTCCGACCGCTTCCCAATTCCAACCGCCCAGACTCTTCTCCAGATAGGCCGCGGATTCACCCGGCGTCCGCCGGTTAACGGCAAAGTGATAGCCCTCCCAGTCTCTGTCTTCGTTTCCTTCGATGCGAAGAAGCAGCATCATCCAGTTGCGATCCGTGTAAGGTGTCAGATCGGACGCCGACGCCGCATAGAAAAACAGCGTATCGTCCGTATGCGCCGCCTTGAACGCAACGAGCTCGTTGCGCCCCGTTGCGTTCGCGTAATGAAGCTCGCCGTAGCCCGGATGGCTTCTAGGCCGCGTCTTGCCGCGAAAATCGCGATACTCCGCGCCGACTCCCCGCCACGCCCCGAAGTCGGGAGCGATCGGAATCGGCCTCTCGAGGCGGCAGCTCGGCTCCGCTTCGTCCGGCATGCCTTTGAAACGCCGGATGTAACCGATCAACTGCATATAGTAGCTGTCCCCGTAACCGCCCTTCATCGGTTCGATGTCGCGGCTGAAGTTCAGCGTCGCCTGATCGACGAACAGCACCGGCCTCTCCGGCCGGCCCGGCAGGCGCATCGCGATCCATTCGTTCCAGCCTGTCACGAACACGATTTCCGGATCTTCGGCCAGCGCGAACGCCCACTGCTCCGCCACGTTGGCGCCCCGAACGATCGCCTCCTCCGAATCCGTCTCTCCCGGACCCGCGCCTTCGTGATACCCTCTGCCCCAATTGTCGCCGCAGCCATAGAAGGGAGTGTCGCTCATCGCCACGCTGGGGTGCTGGGCGACAGATACGCTGATTGTCTCCTTGGCTCCCTCTTCGCTGTAGAACACCCGCTGCGGACGCTGGAACTCGATCCACGGAAAGCCGTTCGTCTTCTCCGCTTCATTCGGCCATTGGTTCAGCCGGAACGTGAAGAAAGCGCGGTGCTCCTCCTCGCATTGCGAAGGATCGCCGATGATCAGCGGCTTGCCCTTCCAGCGGAACCACAGATGCGGATACCGGTTCGGCTTGTACACGTCTTCGTAAATGTCCGCCACGGTCCGCCCCGACTCCGTATTCGTATAGAAAACGAATCGCGGAACTTTGAAGCCCTGCCCGGCAAGCTCGTCGAGAATGCGGAACAGCCGGTCGTACACGTTCTTGTACGTGACCGCGTTCGTCGTATCGAAGACGAGAAAGTCGACGCCTGCCGCCGTCAGAAGCTGAGCATGCTTGCGCAGCACCCATTCATCGTCGTTCAAGTAGTAGCCATACAGCGGTTCTCCCCAAAAGTGAAACGACTCGGGCGGGCCCCAGGCGGGATGCTCCGGGTCATGCACCGCTTCCGGCCACCGGGCGAGGATGCGCGTATTGTCGTTAGGCCCTTCCGTTCCATGCTGCCCCAGCCACAGGAAATAAAACAGTCCGACGAACCGATCCGCCCGATACGGCCCGGCCTCCTCCCGGGTCGGCAGCTTCCTTCCCAAGGCGTCGATGCCCGCGCAGCTCTCAAACCCTTTGTTCTCCATCCGTTTTCTCTCCTTTTATCTGTCGCGGCATACCGCCGATATCCCGCGGTTCCGGCCGCTCGGAGAGAGGGCGAACCCGTCGCGCCTCTCCCTCGCACTGCCCCGCGCTGCCGTTATTCCACGCCGATCCGGTCCAGCTGAAACTCCGGATTCCAAGTGATGTCGCTGCCGACCGCACGGAAGGAAATTTCAATGTCGGTAACCGAAGAGCGGCCCGCCCATGCCGACAGGTCTGCAGAGATGCGGTTCCAGCGATCCGCGCTCATGGCGCTCGTGTAGCTGAAGCTGTCTTCCCCGCTCCGCAGCGTTACTCGTGTCTCATAAGTGGCTCCCGGAACGCCGCCGTAGCTGTTGATGTCGTACGAGAATACGGAGGCTCCGCTTAGATCGAACGGCTGCTCGGGCGTCGTCTTCACCGTCTTCCAGGCGGAGGCCGCCGCGATCGCGGAACGCCCCGACAAAGCTTGCTGTCCTTCGCTCGGCGTGCCCGGACCGTTCGGGAACGACTGCACGGCGGCGACGCTGGCTACGTTCAAGCCTGCGCTCCAGCCCTGAACGCCGTCCTCGAAGTTGTACAGAACGCCGTCCTCCGGGGTTACCGGGGCTTTTCCTTTTAACGGGAATGTATACGTGCGATCCTCCAGCTTGATTTTCAGCTCGGGTTCTGTTCCGTTGGCCGGCGTATATTGCGTGACCTTCACGGTGAAAGATCGGCTTTCGTCGGTTCGTATGCCGCCGGGTTGAATGTCCTTCTTGGACAGCTTCAGGCCGGGCGTCGGTTCCAGCTTCAGCTTCTTGTTCAGCTTGTCGGGGCCGAAATTCGTTACGGTTACGGATATTTCCGCTCCTGCTTCGAGTGCCGGAGAGACAAGCTTCGCTTCCACTTCGACGTTCGGATACTTCTTCTCTTCCTTGATCTTCTTGACGAATTTCGCCTCGTCGATACGGATTTCACCTTGCCAAGGCGCCCCTCCGACGGAACGGACCCAGATTTTGACGCCGTCGATCGACCGCAGACCATCCCAGCCCTTAAGCGGCAGCGCCAGATGGTTCCAGCCCTTCGACAGATCCAGTTTGGCCGTACCTTCCACGCGCTCGGAGCCGCTGTAGACGATGAACTTCGCATAGTACGCATGGCTCGGATCAGCGCCGGGCAGTTGAATGGCGGCCGTGAAATACGGCGTTTTCTTCGCGTCGAGCGGTTGCGTAAGCTTCTTCTGCACGCCCGCCCAATTGAGCCGGTAAGCGCTGTTCACGGTCGCCGCCAAGTAGCCGTTGCCGCGGAAAGCGCCTCCTTGCTCGGAGCGGATCGAACTGACTTCATCCGATGCCGCGAATCCGTCCGTTCCCGCTTCGAAGCCCCCGTCCGGCCCTGCTTGGTCTGCGCTAGCGATAAACTCGAGGCCGTTGGCTTGCGGCAAGCTCCGATCGGCCAGAAGGGCGGGATTAAAGCCCGGAATCGCCTGCTGCCAGCTCGGAATGCCGATGATCGCCTTCGCGAAATCCGTCACCTCCAACGACCGCTCCGTATCGATATACTTGAACACATCGTAGATCGCTTTGTGCTGATCCGGAGTGACGACGGAAGTCGGCGTATGCGTCCACAGCCCGAGATTCAGTCCGCCCTCTTCGCCGTGATCGACGTGGCGGTGCAGAATAAAGGCGTCGATGCCGTCAAGGAACCGGATCTTGTAGTACGCATACGCGTAAGCCGCGGCTTGAACCTTCTGATCGTTCTCGGAGTTCGTCAGGCTGTGGAAGCCCTGCTCCGACAGGATAATGCGGCGCATCTCCCCGTCGTACGTATAGTCCGGCTGCTTCATGTAGTCGACGAGCACGTCCAGATTTTTGAACGTAATCCGCTCCGTGTCGAAGGAATCCGTCGCCGTCGCGTCATTCCAGAAGCGAGGATTGAACAAGTTTTCCGGGTACGGATGGAACGCCATGTTCCAGCTGAAGTCGCCTTCCGCGCGCGTCAGCTGCGTCAAGCGGTCGACGATCGCCTTGTTGTCGTATTTCCATAAGGAATCTGCGCTCAAGTTCTCGTTCCAGAAATGGTCGAGAGAGATATACGTTCTGGCATTCGCGTAAGCCGACTTGACGATCGTATCGACGAGGCGAAGCGTCTGGGCGTATTCGCGGACGTAGGCGTCCAGCTTTTTCGGCCCCATGTTGTTCCATACTTTGTTCTGGCCGACCTCGTTGCCCACGATGTAGTTGACCGCGCGCCCGAATTGCTGGTCGGACTTGGAGTAGCGCTCGGCCAGAAATTTAGTCGCCGCTTTCACATACTCGACGCCGACAGCGTTGGACGTATTCAGCGCGTAGACGATGCCGCCGGGCTCCGAGTCCGGGTGGAGCAAATATTCGTTCGCGGATTCCGGGTCTTTCGTATCGTACATGATAAGAATGAGGGAGACGATAATGCCGTTGTCGGACAGGCTCTTGACCTGACGGTCCATCTGCTCGATCCGATCCTTGCGGAAAAAGTAGGTCTGGCCTTCGACTTCGAACGGAATCGAATTGTTCGGGTGATTGCCGTTCTTGTACATCAGCTCGTTGTAGGCTACGTTCAGCGCCGCGTGGCTGATGCCGAGCTCCTGCGCGTCGCCCGTCATCTGCACCTGCAGCCCCTTGATGCTCTCAGCTTGGGGGAACGGCTCGTTGTTGGCGGCGAGCGTCTCCGCGTTCGCGACGTATTGCGGCGCGGCGACGAGCGTGTACTCGCCTCCGTCCTCGCGGGCCGCCACCGCAAACTTGGAATACAGCCGGCTCCTCGTTCCGTCGTTCAGGCCGGTCTCGAACCGGAACGACTCTGCGAGGTCCGCATCCGCCAGCGGCGTATGCGACGCCAACTCCGTCTGTGCATCCTCGTAGGTGGCCAATTCGAACAAATACAGCCTCGCCTCGGGATGATTGGCGACGAACTCGGGCTTAACGGTTCCTTCAATGGCGATCACTCCGCCTTGCTCAATGAGAGCTTGCGCCGTTCCGTCGAACGGCTTCTCCAGAACGGGCATCGATTTGGGCGTAATCTGATCGATCGCCAGCGTGCCCGAAGCGGCAGGGATGCTGAAGCGGAACGCCGTCACCGTCCCGCTCCAGTCCTCGCGGTCCGAGAAGTTGAAATCGCGGGTGAACGTGCCCGAAGCCGGAATATCGAACGTCTTCGTGCGGGCGGCGTCCCAATCCGTTCCCGCCGTTTTCCACTGTACGGTCAGTTGCTCCGCCCCCGTTCCGTTCGTCATCGTCACGGACAATCCGTTACGCTTCGCCGCGTCGATTGCCAGCAGCGGGGATTCGAGCGTTCCGGCCGAGCCTCCGAGCGAGTAGAGCAGCTGTCCGCCCGCCGTCTGCAAGCTTCCTCCCGCAGCGGTGAAGCCTTCGGTTTCACCTTCGATGTCGAAGCTGAGGTCGCGCGCGTTCGTCGCCGTAATGTAGTCGATCTGGAAACGGCCGTTCCAGTAATCGTAGCCTGGCGCTCCTGGTGCGATCCCCTCCAGGTCGAAGTTCTGCATGAAGGAAATTTCCATCTTCGTGATGTTGCTTCTTCCAGCCCACTCCTCCAGGTTGATGAAGATCGGCCTCCAGGAGTCCGGACGGATCATGGCGACGCTCTCGAAACGGTCGTCTCCGCTGTACAGCGCGACCTTAAGCGCATAGTCCGCCGTCGCCTGCCATCCCCAGCTGTTGGCCGCCAGCGCCAGATAGCGGTATCCGCTCAGATCCAGCGGCTGCTCGTAGTCGCGGTAGATCGATCTCCACTCGTATACTTTGACCAGCTCCGGCACCTGCTCCAAGGCGCCAACGCCTTCGAACGGCTGGTTGGGACCGTTCAGCAGACTCGTCACGTACTGGACGGCGTCCGTATTTTGTCCGGCCTGCCACGCCTGCACCGACTCCGGCGCATTAAAATCGTCCAGCACGATCGCGGGGTACACGTCCTTGCCCGTCGATACCCGGTCGGACTGCTGCAGCGCCGGATCGTATTTGCCCGCCGAGACGACGGCGGCAAGAAGCAACTGCAAAAGCATCAGCACTGCCAGTACCGCAGATACGTTACGCATTCGAGACATAAATAGCCTCCTCCATTGGATTAAGAATGTTTTCGCAAATAACATAACAAATAAGTATTCTTTATACAACAATTATTTAACTAAGTATACATAATTGTTGCTGAGGAACTATTTTTAGCGTGAATGTCGGGTGCTTAAGGGGCTGCGTCAGGGCGATGGGGCGATGGAACGCGTGGTCAAGGCCACAAAAGTGCCTTGAGGCTCTCAGGCGGGGCAATCTGCTGCGACGGTAAGGCCATAAAAGTGCCTCGGCGCTCTCCGACGGGGAGTGGGTGTGATGAATGATAAGTGCGAGGCTCAAGTGCGGGAGTATGCCAAGAGACAGCCGGGATCGGCTGTCTCCTCAGGACACGCATTAAACGCAGCTATAGTCGGATCGGGTTGCGGTGAAGGTGGCGGTAACGACGGTGAACCCTCCGTCCTCTGCCGTTTCGACGTTATCGAGCGATTCGTCCGCGGACCAGCCAAGCCCTGCGGGAAGCCGGGCTTCGAAGGCGACAGCTCCGCCGTCCGTTTCGGACCAAGAGGCTTCGATGTCCCCGCGAGGTGTCGGAATTGTACCTTTGGCCCAAGCGAGCCCTCCCGCGGCGGCGGGACGAAGCGCGACCAGCCCTTCCCCCAGCCGGGAGGTATCGACGCCCAGCACTTCGCGCGACAGCAAATAAGTCGGAGAAGCGCCCCAGCCGTGAGAGAAGCTGACGGGGATGGAGGCCTGCATATACGTCGGCGTATGGCCCAGATACGGACTCGGCACCGTGCATGCGGGCAGCGACGGGTCGAACGTCTCCCACCATGTCGTCGCTCCCCGGTCGAGCATGGCTCCCCAGAAGTAACGAATTTCCTTCAACGCTTCTTCGCGATAGGAGTAAGCAAACAACGTTTCCAGAACGATATGGTAGAAAAACGCCCCCTTGATCGGCGGAAGCTTGCCGGTCAAGTAGAAGTCCTCGATGAAGCTTCTGGCCGCTTCCTCCTCCATGATTCCGCACCAGGCGGCGACGAAGTTCGTCTGCGCCGTTACGCTGTCGGACAGCCCGCCGGCTGACAGGCAATCCGCGAACAGCGGCCCTTCCGGCAAACGCATGCGCTCCCTGACCGTCTTGCGCAATTCGGCCGCTTTCGCCTCCAGCGCCCGCGATCTCGGCAACTCTCCCATGCGCTTGGCAAGCTGCGAGACGGTAAGCAGGAACTTGTAATAGTAGCAGGAGATCGCCGTTACCTTGTCCTTGCGCTCAATGTCGTCCGACCAATCGATAAAGCACCACCAGCCGTCGCGGTCGGCATTGGCGAACAAGCCCTCTTCGTCCTCCTGCGCCCTGAACCATGCCTCCAGCCTGCTTATGGAAGGCCACAGCTCGGCCAGGAACCTGTCGTCCCCGCTGTAATCGACGTACTCCTTCACGCCGAACAGCCAATGCGCGCAAAAATCCGGGAGCATAAAGTCGTTCCTCTCCGGTCCCGTTCCGGGAATCGAACCGTCTTCGTTCTGAACGCGGGCGATCTGCAGCAAGCATTTGCGAACCAGGGACAAATCTCCGAAAGTTTGATAGACGACTCTGGCCATCACGACGGCATCCGCCACCCACAATGCGGCCTCGCGATAGGGGCAATCCTCGAAATGCTCCTGGCTGTTGACGATTGCCGTATATTTGCCCACTTCCCAGATCCGGTTCAGCCTCTCGTCGCTGCACGCAAAGCTGCCATGCTCCAGATACGGGTAATGCACGGACTTCATTCGCACCGAGCGGACTTCGACGGGCGACGGAGTTCCTTGCAGCGCAAGCTTCATGAACCGGAAAGCCCGTCTGCCGAAGGAACGCACGCGATTGCTTCCCTTCTTCAGCACGAACGTATCGGTAAGCTCCAGCTCAAGCCCTTCTCCGTAAAAAAGATGAGCGACCCCGCCCTCGGGAGCTTCAAGCTCCAGCTCGGGGTACCCGACGACTTCCGTTCCGAAATCGTAGGTCGCGTTCGGATAAGAGCCCGGCACAGAAGCATCGACGGACATTGAACCGGAGGGATCTGCGCCCTCAAGCACGGAACCGGCGTTAACAATCGCTCCGAGATAGGCCTGCTCTCCGACGAGGTCGACCGGTCGCAGCCAAGCTTGCTTCAAATGGGGAGTTTCCCGCTCCAGCAGCTTGGGCCACGGCGACTCCTCGCCATTCGCCACGGCAACGACCGTCGCGGCCGACCAATCCGAATCGTCGTACTCCGGCAGCTCCCATCCATCCTCCCGTTCGGCCAAGTAAATTTCCCGGTACCCGCCCCACATATGCATGCGAATCGAATCCGGCCTCCACCTCGGAGAAACGCGGCATTTCCAGCCCTCTCCCGTAGCCGCCAAGCAGACGCTCACGTCAACGCCCGCGTCCGGCTTCAGATCGACCTGGCACAGCAAACCTCCCGGACCCTGACGCTGTCCGGTGACGATGCTGTCCGTTCCGAAGTTGTAAGCCAGCACACCGACAACGTTGCGTCCGGGACGCAGCTTATCGGCGATCTCGTATACGTCGTAATACTGCGAGCCGTTATCGCACGGCGACGGCCCTCTTCCGATCTCCTCGCCGTTCACGTACAGCTCGTATTCCTGATTTGCCGTTACGCGAAGCACAGCCCTCTCGGGAGACGTCCGAAGCTCGAACGAACCCCGCGCTTCCATATATTGATTGTTTCGTCTCAGTTCCTCGTTCACCCAGATCCAGCTTGCTTCCCACTTCTTCATCGCTCCCCAACCTCCGGTATTCTCTGTAGCTTATATTTGTTATTTAGTATACTTAATAATACTTTAATATACTTTTAGTGTCTATATCTAACACAAAGAATTAACCGCTACCTCGCGATTGTGTCCTTAACAGCTCCACAGACCATTATCCCCTCATGAGATAAGCCCGCCGCGCGGGTTTATTCGGCAAGTCTGCTGCGCGAAGGGCTTATTGGCGAGTCTGTGAGGGCGGCGGATAAAAAAAGCCCGTGAACCCAAATGGGCTCACGGACTTTCAAGCTGTCTTTATTTAAAGATTTGAACGCTGCCGTCGGACGACATCATTACAGTGCCGGACGCCGACTCGATATCTCGGATCGCCCAATGCTTCGCCGGGACGTCCGGCCAAGAGGACTTCGAGACGTCAGGCGTCGGTCTCGCGAGCAGCTGATTCAGCACCCGTACCGCTTCCGCGCGAGTCAGGGTACGATCCGGACGGAACGTTCCATCCGGATAGCCTTGCAGAATGCCGGCTTGCAGCGCTTGAGTGATCGCGCCTGCCGCCCAGTGTCCCCGTAAGTCTTCCGGAACATCGGTTCGAGCTTGACCCGTCGTTCCCGATGGAAGCAGTCTGGCTACGATGCTAGCCATCTCCGCGCGGGTAACGGCGGCTTCCGGACGGAAGCGGCCTTGATTGTCGCCGCGCATTAGACCCGCAAGTTGCATTGCCGCAATCGCCTCCGAAGCCCAATGCTTGGCCGTCACGTCTTTGTAATCGGCAACCTGTCCGACCGCTGAAGAATCTGTGCTCTTCAAGCCAAGACGATGCAGGATCGTTGCGAATTCCGCACGTTTGATCGATTGCGACGGACGGAAGGTGCCGTCCGGGTAACCGGACAGGTACGGCTTCAGCGTTTCCTCTTGCGTTGCGCCGCTGTCGCCTATCCGCACAGTAGTGAACGTGCTGAACTTGTCGACCTCGAAGGCAATGCCGGCTTTGCCGCTCTCAAAGCGGATTTCGCCTCGAGCCAGCTTCTTCTCTCCGTCGCTGTGCTCGATGTATACCGCCAGTCCCGACAGCATCCGTCTTGCCGCCGCTTCGTCGGTCGGCAGCTTCAAGCCGTCGTCGAGCCGCAACAGCAGTTCCGTCTTGTAGCCGGAGAAGTTGGTTTCGATCTTGACCGGTCGACCGACGATCGAGACCGGTTGGCCGTCCGCCGCCTGCTGAACCAATTCCGCTTTCAGCACGCGTCCATCCACTTCGCTTCGCTCGCTTGCCTTCACGATCGGAACGATCCGGAAGTAAGCGTCTTTCGCCTGAGCTCCAAGCTGCTTCAGCGAATCTGCCCGCAGTTCGATGACGCCCTCGGGAAGCTCGATCTGCAGCGACAAGCCGCTGTCTGAGAGCAGCGACAAAGCCGCTGCGCTTAAGTTGACCAGTCGTTCATCTGCCGGATCATCCGGCAGATCGGTCACTAGAATCCGCGCGACGTTGTTCTTGCTCTGCCGAGCTCTGTCCAGAACTTCCTTCGTCTTGTCGGAGTCCAGCTTCACCGTATCGATAACGCTGCCGTCCGGCGCGGTCGTCCGAACGATCGGAATTTCCACGATCCAGTCGCCCGCTCCGCCGGTAACCTTCGATTGACGCACGATCTCCGTCGGCCCGGAGCCTGAGCTTACGCGGGTCACGTCGATCGAATACGTCTGCGAAACTTTCTGATCCGACGATTCAACCCGAATGTTGATCGTATTTTGTCCCGTCGCCAAGCTTGCCGTGAAGCTGCCGCCTCCCTGCAAGGTTTTGCCCATCACGGTGACCGTCGCTTGCGGATCGTTCGCGGTTGCCGTAATGGACACGCTGCTCTGGCTCACCTTCTGTTTCGTGCCATAGCTCAGCTTGTACGGCGAAAAGCTGTCGTCAATCCGCGCGCTCGCCTCCAGAGCGGACAGTAGCGGCGGCGCTTCAGGCTCGCCCTTCTGACGCAGAATGTGAAGCGTATAGTCGCGCGTGCTTCCATCCTGCGCGCTGACTCCAATCCGCACGGTCAGGCTGTCGCCGTCATAAGGAAGCGTCGCCGCGCTGCCGGTCAGAAGCTGACCGTTAACGCGAACGGCTGCGTCCTCGTGGGCGACCGGCAGCAGCGTAAAGACCGTCGCAGCCCCAGGTACATACACTTGGTAATCGGTAATCTCCGGAGCAAAGCCCGGTGTCAGCACTGCACCATTCGTCTGAATGCCAAGCTGACGCAATTCGGCGTCGCCGCTGTTTTCTCGCCAGACGCTAATCTGGTAGACACGCGATTGCACGCCGTCAGGCGACACGACGGTAAGCGCAATGCGGTTTTCGCCCGTTTGCAGGTCGATCAGCGGAGAAGCTTGCCCGCCTGACACCGTGTTGCCGTCGACTTTAACCGTCGATCCGGTCTTCAAGGCGCTTGGCGTCAATGTCACGCCTTCGACCGTATGATCGACATAGACTTCGTAGGTTTCTTCCGTTCCTGCAAAAGGAGCTGCGGCAATCGTTTCGCCGGTCTGCGATTTTATCGTCAGATCGCCGAGCAAAGATACACTCGAACCGCCGCTAATCTGCAGCGAATAGAGCTTCTCCGGCTCGTTTCCGGCCGGTTGAACCCGGATTTGCACCGTTTTTCCCGCGTCAGGCACATCTATCTCAACATAACCGTCAGCCGAAAGGGGCTGCCCGTCGATCGTTACCGTTGACGTTGCGACCATCGGAACCGCGAAGACGCGTACCCGGTTCGAATCGGCTTTCGCTTCATAAGAAAGCTTCCCAAACTGATAGGCGGCGGCCAACGTCGCGCCCCCCACCGTCAGCGCAGCGAGATCGCCAGGGAAATCTTCCCACGTTCCATCGCTGTCCTTCAGCACCTCAAAGCCGTACTCCGTTGTGTTGCCGGCCGCATCGGAAGCGACAATCGTTATCGGAATCCGATCCGCGTTGACGTTCCAATCGAGTGGCGCATAGTAAACAAAGCGACCCTCGTCATCCAAAGGCACGGTCGTGCCGCTGATGACCAGCGTGGCCCCGATGTCCGTCTGTCCGACAAGCAGCAGCTTGCCGGCGCTGTCCACCGAACCGTTGAGCGAGATCGGCGCGCCGGTATCGTCCTTGCCGGAAACGATCAGCAGCGGCCCCGTGCGATCGACGAACAGGCTGCGAGTTTCGAAGCTGCGGTCGCCGCGCTCGTTCACCGCTTCGACCAACAGTTTGTATTCCCGCTCTTCCAGCGCGCCGACATTCAGCAGCACATTCAGATCAAAAGAGTGGACGCCGCCCGCCGCAATCTGAGCGCTGCTGCCAAGCTGCTGCCCGTCAATTGTCAAGGTCACCGCCGTCGCCTGATTAGCTTCGACGTTCAGCAGGGCATGTTCTGCGGCTGTAAAGAATATCACCCGGTCGCTGCCGTCATAAGCTTGGACGGTTTGGGTTTTGACCGCATCCAGGCTGCCCCCGGCATCCAACGATACGGCAAGCGCGGCCGGCTGCGGATTCGGCAGCGTCACGGCGACGCTTGCGGATAGCGGGCTAAGCGCGATCCGGTCGGCCGACTGGCCGATTGCCGATACAGCCACCGTATAGTCGGCGTTCGTCGGCAGTCCGGAAATGACCACTTGCTGGGTTACACCCGCCTGCGGCTCGATCTCCAGCGCCGGATTAACCGGCTGGCTGGCTGCGCCTTCGCCGATCCATACCCGATATTTCTCCACCTGGCCGGATACGGACTTGAAGCCCAGCGATATTTCGCCATTGCCCGTCGATAGCAGCTCAAGCTGCGTCGGCGCGGCCAACGCATAGGAGGATTTGACCTCCACCGTCTCTTCCGCAACGCCGTAAGCGGGCGCTTCGCCGTCGCTTGTCGCCGCGGCCGACAAATAATAGGTTCCGGGCAGCACCGAATCCGGAATATCGATCAAGATCATGCCGGATGCCGGCAAAGCTTCCGCAAGCGCGTCTCCGATATAATCTTCCTTGCCGCCGGTCAGCATTAACGCGATTTCCGTGTTAGGAGCGGCATTTGCCGTCGACCACGTTACGCGAATGCGATTGTCGGCCACTCTGGCTACGGATGCTTTCACCTCGGGCAGAGAAATCAATTTCTGAATTTCCAGTTCCGTTCGCGTGCCGTTCTGCACTAGCCATCTTCCGGCAGGCGCGTCCAGCAGCGAGACGTACAGCATATCACGGCCGTCCTCGGCAGGATAAGGCGTTGCGACCTGCGACTGCTCCGTCGGATCGCCGCCGGAGGAACCGTCCGGCACCCGGTCCGCCGCCGGCTGCACATACGCGTTGCCGCTCGGCGTTGTAAAGTCCAGCGCATAGCGGGTGCCGTCCGGCTTCAGAATGACCGTGTCGGTATTACCGCCGCTGATGGACAGCATATAGTTTCCTTTTTCTACCACACTAAAATATTTCGAATATCGGCCTTCGTTAATCAGCGGCTTGATAGACTTGAACTTCCGGTTCAGTTGATAGGCCAGAATGCTCGTAAAGCTGCTGCCGACCGCCTTCCACTGGCCTTTCAGCTCGCCCCCGTCGATCCACACGGTCATTTTCCGCTGCGCATCGTCGTAGATCATATTCATGCCGCTCAAATTCGAATTTGGCTGAAGAGCGTACAGGTCGCCTGCAGGCGTATACAGCTTCGTATGCTCGTCCGCTCCGTAAATTTCCACGATCGCCTGACCGCTGGTCCAATTGTCCAGCTCGAACACCGTCGGGTAAGCGGCGTCCTGCACCCATTGCCGGAGCTGATCGGCAGTCGTATCTGCCGGCACGCGGCTCAAATGCGCCTGAGGGCTTGTATTAGCGACGATTAGCCATGTTCCCGTTTCGGCCGCGTCCACCAAAATGTGCTGATGGCCGTCGACGTCCGTAAAGGAGTTCCAGCCCGGCTGACCGGTCGACGTTTCCAGATGATAAGGTCTGCCATCCGGTTTGTAGAGAATCATTTCGGCAGGGGCCTCATACACCCGCAGCGCATGAAGGCCGCGCTCCTCTACCAATAAGGATGTAACCAGCCGCTCGGCGGTCTGCATCCATACTTGGGCCAACTGCTCCAGCGTCAGCGAGCGGTTCGCGAACAGCAGCTCATGAATACGAATCTGGCTGTCGGCGCCGGCCGTAAGCTTCCAAATACCTTTATGCAAGGAAACCCGCATGAAAGTAAGATCCGATTCGGCATCGTAGACCGTCTCCGTCCTCACCGCGCTTTCAGCTTGCGGATTGTTGACGGCGGCAACCTTCAACGACGCGGAACGCTGATCTCCCGTCAACACAATCAACGCCTCGTAGGCGCGGTCCGACCGGAACGCGGAAGACGTCTGGCCTGCGGCCGCATTCTGCGCGGTCATCGGCAGCGCCTGCTCTACGGAGGTCAACTGACCGTCCGCAAAACGCGCCTTTACATTCCGCTCCGCGGCGTCCTGCGGCTGCACGATTCCGTTCACCGGCGTCATCTCGTACACCTTCTGCATCTGGCCGGATACCGTCGGCAGAGCGGCAACCGCGTTGAACCGGGCAAAGTCGAAGCTCATCGCCCAATCGTCTCCGGCCGCAAGCCTGAAGGCCGACAGCTCGCTTGGCTCGGCGCCGATCAATTCCTCGAGAATATCGCCCAGCGGCGCGGTTTTCTCGAAGAAATCGTCGATTTTGTTATAGAGGTTGCCGACGAAATCCAGCCCCTTCTCCCACCAGGATTTCTTCGGCGGTTCGGCCTCGACCTCGAACAAAATCGTATTGTTGCTGAACGTATACGACACTCTCGCGTTGATTCCGTTGTGCTTCATCATCCCGATCATTTGCTTGTCGTTTACGCTTAAGGCGACATCGCGAATCGTCGCGCCGCCGATGCGCGGAATACCCTTTGGCACGTATACGGTCGCTTTCAGAATGCCGTCGTATCCTTTCTTATTGAAGGAATACGCCGCAATTTTGCCTTTGATCGTATCGAAGGCGTTAATGTCGCCCGACGCCAGGAATCCTGGCTTCGAGAAGCCTTTGATCCCCGCAATCGAGGGATTAACGACCGCTTGCAAGGTCATATTTTTGACCGGCAGCCAGTAGTAGTACTCGATTCCCGTCGCGTCAAAGCCGTAAGACGTCAGATTGACGGCGATCTCGTCGGTGCCGAGCAGGTTAAACTTGCTGCTCACCGCCGGATGCTTCTGCTGCGGAACGAGAACGTCCGTCACCGAACCGGATACCGGGAGGCGCTGCGGAATTTGCGTCTTGCCGGCCAGCTTGTCCACGGTGCCGTACAAGTAATCGACCTGCAAGCCTGTGGAGGCCAGATTCGACTTGTTGAACATGCTAAAGCCGATCTCGTCGAGTTGGCCTTGCTTCAGCTTCATACGCAGGTCGAAGCCGATGTCCGTTCCCGGCAGCTTGCCCTTGCCCTTCACGTTAACCGAAGGAAAACGGCTGTCTATGGCAAAGGAGGTGTCGCTTACGTCGATTGGACCGACCTTAAAGCTCTTGTCCAGCGGGTAATTGCCGACCAGCTCGAACCGTCCGTAGCGATATTGCAGATCGTCGACGGCAATCGCTTTGGACACTTTCTGGCTGCCGACCATAAAGCCGAGCTCCAGGGAACCGGCCAAATTCACGCCGTCCTTGTTGAACGTAATCTTGGTCGGTTTAAGAGGCATATCGATGCCCAAATAATCGGCAGCCTTGCCGTCGTTAAACGCAATGGAGAAATCGTTCGAAGTCAGTTCGAAGCTTCCGTCGTACAACGTATACGACGCGTTCGCCCCTTGGCCTCCCGTATTGACGTACAGGCGCCCTTCTCCGGTAATGACGGATACTCCCGGGTCCCGCTTGTCCACCACAAGGCTGCTGCCTTTGAACATAACGGTATTGTTAATCGCAACGACCTCGGAAACATCGTTCAGCTGATATACATTCGGAGCCTCCGGAGTTTCCGTAAACGGTCCTTGCAGCCTCAGGGCGCCAAGCTCGTTAGCCGAGGACGTGCTGGGAACCTCCACCCACGCGAAATCGCGCGGCTTGTAGAAGTCCGTCACAAGCAGCTGCAGTCCTTCCGGGAACGTATATTTTTCGGACGTATCTTTATCATCTTCTTTATTATAGAAATCATGTTCAAGCACGACGTCATATTTTCCCGGCGGCAAATCCTCGTCCCAGGTCAACTCCAGTTGACGACCGTTCAAAATATTATAATCCAGCGGATGCTCGGCAGCGCCGTTCTTCAGATGAAAATGAATTTGATCCAACGGCTTGCGCAGTAAATTGGTCATGCCTTCGCCGACGGCAACGATCCGCTTCCTGTCCTTCACATGGACGTAAGTCGCACCGACGCGATCAAATCGAACCTCCGGCGGCAGCATATTCGGATCATCCTTCAGTTCGAACGGTTTGATCTCGGTATAGCTCGTGCCTATTTCATTAACGGCAAAGCCCCTGGCCTCGTATTTGAGATGCCAGTCGAGACCGGTCAATCTGACGGTGAAGGAACCGACTCCTTGCGGATTCGTGTCCGTGTAGGGGACAGATATCCAGTCCTCGCTGCCATCATCCGTATAAGGCCGGTATTCTACCCCGCGAGAAGAAATAGGACGACCGCCAATGGATTTGATTTCCGTAATGACGCTGACGGTATCGTTAATATGATCCGGATCGAAGTTAGGGATTGGATTCTCGGTCATCTCGATAACCGGAGCGGACGGCGGCGTGTAACCGAACGCCCACGTTTCGTTCATTCGGCCGGCAGGCACAGTAAGATGCAAATCCGGCTGTTTATCAGGCGTCTGCGATTGATGCATGGTATAGACGCTTACTGAATCGCGATGACCGCCGAAAACGATAAATTTGGACCCGTCGAACGCCATACTTGCGCCCGTAATCGGAAAAGGCGTTATATTCGGCCAAAGCTGAAGCAGACCCGGATACCCAACGTCGTCCAAAAAAGCGCCGTTTGAAGATCCGAACTGCGGAGATTCCTCCCATTTCCCGTTGTTCCATCCGTAGGCCATGCCTGTTCTCGGATACGGATACATGGATGATGGCAGCTTTAATTCCGGCACCAATACATTGTTGGAATGAATATAGTCCCGCGCTCCGCTGAAGATAACGGTTCGCTTGCCGTCGTACGCCATCGCGTGATCCCAGCGGCCGAAAGGCAGCGGGCCGGGCGTCGAGTTCCAGGTTTGCGTCTGAGTATTCCACATCCAAAAATCCGGAGAGCTGTCTTTAATCGTATGTCCGCTCTCCGTTTTGGTTCCCGTAATCCCTCCGTACAAAACGGCAGTCTGGCCGTTGAAGCTCATCTGGCCGTTGTAGGCAGCGGGCGGAGAATCGCCCGGATCCGCCGGGGTCACATTCGTCCAAGACGTTCCGTTCCACAACCAGGTTTCTCGATTCGGCACCTTAGTCGAACCGCTAAGCGTGTACCCGCCGAACAGAATCAGATTCTGGCCGTCAGAGGCCATCTGTGCGCCCCCACGCGGCGATGGAGACGGCGACAGTCCGGTCACTTGCGTCCAAACGCTGCCGTTCCATTTCCACGTATCGCCGAGTACGCCGGACTGGCCTTGCCCGCCGAAGAGGATGACGCTATTGCTGACGCGATCGAAGGCCATTGCGGCATTCTTTCGGATGGGCGGCACGGTCGACAGCTCAACTTCTTCCCAGGAATTGACGTCGCCGCCGGTCCAGATCCAAGTATCGTTCCTCAGGCCGCTGTTCCCCTCGCCCCCGAACAATACGACATTTTCGAAAAGCTCATCATAGACCATGGCCGCCGCTTCTCTTGCAGCTGGACTATACACGCCTCCGGTCCGTTCCCAAGTATAATCGATCAAATGATCGGTCCCATAGGTGACGTCCGTCACGCTAGGTTCATAAGTGCTTTGCGTAACGCTGACCGGCTCATAGGAAAAAAACGGCCCGTCGCCCGGTTCCTCCGCATAAGCCGCGCTTCCTCCCCATTGCATCGCAGGGATGCTCTGCAGAAGCAGCGCGATAACCAACAGCTTGGCCAATCCCGAACTCCATTGTTTTCGCATCAATGCTCTTCCTCCATTCGTTCGACTGAACCAACTATATTCCTATGCCTCAAGTCGGATAGCTCTCGACTTTATTCTACATATCGCCTATAAACAAATAATAAACAAACAGGATAAACGCCTCGTAGTGCCCAAGAGAGTTGTCGAATCTCCACACAGAATCTGGTATGATTAGGAGACCTATGTTTTTGGGGCATCTTATTTGTAAACGAGAGGTACTTCGATGACGATCAAGTCCAAATTTCTAATTCTAACGCTCGTCCTGGCACTCGGAACGACAGCGCTCGGCCTGCTGACGGTTCGCTGGTACAATTCGTATTTCCCGTCGCTGCATCGGGCCGTTCCCGCCCTCGTGCAGGCGATCGCGCTGGACAAGTCTCCTTCCGCCTATTACGGACTGCAACCGACGCCGACGGAGCCGTCCGGCGTGTACTACCAAGACCGCGTTCTCGTGCTCATGTACCACGACGTCAGCCCGGAGCCGCAGGACAGCAAATCGCTCAGCACGGCCGCTTTCGAGAAGCAGCTCGAGCTCATGAAAGCGAACAACTTCAAATGGATTTCGATGAACGAATACAGGGATTTCATTCTCCATTCCGCCCCCGTGCCCGACAATGCCGTGCTGCTGACGTTCGACGACGGCTATGAATCGTTGTACAGCCATGCCTATCCGCTGCTGAAGCGATTCGAAGCGCCGTCGGCAGCTTTCCTGATCGCCGGCAAAGTCGGGGAACGAAAGGGCGCTTTCCCGAAAGCGACGTGGGATCAGGTCCGGGAAATGGCGCAGGGCGGGATCGATTTCTTCAGCCATACGTTCAATTCCCACCATTACGTTCCGACCGCCCCCGGCAACAAAGAGCTGAAGCCGATGCTGGCGAAACCGAGGTACTTGAAAAAGGAAAAGCGGATGGAAACCGAGGACGAGTACGAGGAACGAGTGACCGAGGATTTGCGTCAGGCTAACGAGGTTTTGCAGCGGGAGCTGGGCAAGCCGAATTACGCGCTCGCCTTCCCGTACGGCGCGCATTCCCAAGCGGTGCTCGACATCTGCAAGCGGCTCGGCATCGACATCACCTTCACCGTAAGGGCGGGGCTTAACGCCGCGGGCCAGACGAACGGATACCGGCTGAACGCAGGAGGCACGGATAACGATCCGGCTCTGCAGATCGAGCTGATGAAGAAGGCGGAGAAGCGCCTTAACGGCACGTATTCCCCGTTCCTGTCCCCGGCCGCTCGCAAATACGTGTTCCTGGCTTCCTCGGCCGCTTGGCTGCTCGTCGGCCTTCTCTGGGCATGGACCGGATGGAAGCTGCTGCGAAGACGCAACCGCGACGTCGGCTTGTAGCCGTCGGAACAATATAAAAGGCATGCATCCCGGAGCAATCGCTTCGGATGTGCATGCCTTTTTCGTTTACCCTTTGACCGCTCCGGCGGTCATGCCCTTCATGATCTGCTCCTGGAACATCAGGAACGCGACGATCGTCGGAATGACGGCGATCGTCATCGCGGCCATCGTCAGCTTGTAATCGGTCGAATAGCCGGTGGCGAACACCGACAAGCTGAGCGGAACCGTCTTGAGCGCCGGCTTGCTGATGAAGATCAGCGCGAACGCGAAGTCGTTCCAGAACCGCAAGAAGCCGAGAATCGCTACCGTCGACAGCGCGGGAAGGCTGAGCGGCAGCATCATCCGGAAGAAGATGCCCCAGTAGCCGGTGCCGTCGATGAGCGCAGCCTCTTCGATCTCCTTCGGAATGACCGTCAGGAACGCGGCCGTTACGAAGATCGCGAGCGGCAGCTCGAACGCCGTGTACGGCAAGATCAGCGCCCAGTACGTGTCGAGCAGCGACACTTTCTTCAGCATAATGAACAGCGGCACAAGCGTACTGTGGATCGGAATGAGCATGCCGAGCAAGAACAGGCCCATAAGGAAAGCCTTCAGCCGGAACTGAAAACGCGCCAGCACGTACGCCGCCAGAGCGCCGAGCAGCAGCGTCAGCGCGAGCGAGGCGATCGTCACGATCGTCGAGTTGATCAGCGAAGTTCCCATCGCCGATACTTTCCATGCTCGCGACAAGTTGTCCCAATGCCATACCTCGGGCAAGTAAAACGGACGCGAGTCGAATTCTTCGTTCGTCTTGAATGCGCTGGTGAACAGCCAGAACAACGGATACAACGTCACGATCGCGTACAGCGACAATCCGATATTGATCAGCCCGCGGCTTATTTTCGCCCAACCCCGTCCCGGACTAAAGGGAAGCTTCTGCTCCATCTGCATGTGTAACGCCTCCTATCGATAATCCCGTTTCATGAGATATTGGCTGCCGAGGATCAAGATCAGGCTCAAAATGATAATCGACGTCGAAATCGCGCTGCCGTACCCGAAGCGGTACACGTTAAAGGTACTGTTGTACATGTAAGAAGCGAGTACCTCCGTCGTATGCGCCGGCCCGCCGCCGGTCATGACGTAGATCAGGTCGAACGCCTTCAAGCTTCCCGAGATACAGAGGACGACGACGACCTTGATCGTATCCCAGATCATCGGAAGCGTGATCTGGAACAGCTTGCGGGTCGAGCCTACGCCGTCAATCTGCGCGGCGTCGTTGATCTCGGAAGGAATGTTCTGCAAAGCCGCGATGAAGATGATCATATACGGGCCGATATAGTTCCAGATAATCGGAATCATGATCATGTACATCGAGATGCTCGGCTCGGACAGCCAAGCTTTCTTGAGATGCTCCAGCCCGACCGAATCGAGCAGGAAATTCAGAATTCCGATCTGAGGGTGGTAGATGTAGCTCCAGATAATGCCGACTACGACGGATGACAGCACCATCGGCATAAACACCGAAGCCCGTATCATCTTCTGGAAAAGATTCGACCGCGTCAGCAGCAGCGCCAAAATCATCGCGATCGGCACTTGGCCGAACACGGACGCAGCGACGATCAACATATTGTTCTTGAAGCCTTTCCAGAAGATCGGATCCCGAACGACTTCCGCATAGTTGTCGAATCCGATGAATTTGGCAGCCCCGATTCCCTTCCAATCGAAAAATCCGTAATAAGCGGACCAGAAAATCGGAACGACGACGAAAAACAGATAGATCAGCAGAGCCGGTAAAATTCCGATGAGGATAAATCCTTTGATTCGCGCCGAAGTTGTCATGGTTCCCTCCTTGCAAGTCGCACGGCTTCGCCATCCTTGCCTTGGGACAGCGGGCTCGCGAGCGGTTAAACAAACCGATTCCAGAGCCGGGAAGTCCCGGCAGCTGGAATCGCGGTTCCGTTTCTTTACTTAGTCATGGCCAGTTCTTTGTCGTGCGCGTCCTGAATCTTCTTCGCGATCGCTTCCGGAGAACCGCCCATGAGCAGCTCTTGCAAACCGTTGTTCATGACGTCAGCCACCGCGGAGCTCAGACGTCCGTCGTATACCGGCGTCGTCGTTACCGTACCCAGCAAGCTGTAGACTTCCGCGAAAATCGGGGAAACTTTGGACTTATCCAGATCGACCTTGTAGCTGACCAGTTGGTTGCCTTCCAGCGTCTTCTTCTGAACTTCCGGGCTCGCCATCGTATAGATCAGCTTAAACGCGGCTTCCTTGCGAGCGCCTTCCACGTTCTTGCTCAGACCGAGTCCCGTTCCGACGACGCCGGACAGAGAGTTCGGGCTGCCCTTGCCGTTCGGTACCGAAGGAAGCACCGTCGCGCCCATGTCCGCCAGAGCTTCCGGAGAAGCGTTGGCCGCCAGGTTGGTCAGCGCCCAGCCTCCGTCGATCATCATCGCCGCTTTGCCTTGCGCGAACATCTGCTCCATCTGCGTATTGTCGATGCTGTTGAAGCCGTCTTGGAACGCTTTGGCTTCGGCCAGCTGCTTCAAATAGGCCAGCGCTTGAACGAATTCCGGATCGGTGAACTTCGCTCCGTCGCCCGCTACCGCTTTAAGGAACCATTCTGTGCCCGTCACCCGGTCGCCCAGGGAGCTGAGAATGCTGGATTGCGCCAGCCATGCCGCTTTGTTGCCGAGCGCGATCGGGGTGATCTTCGCTTTGTTGAACGTATCGACGACGTTCATCAAGTCGTCCCAAGTTTTCGGAGGCTGCACGTTCTGATCGGCGAACAGCTTCTTGTTGTAATACAGAATCGACGTCGGGGACAGCGCCATCGGAACGGCGTACGTGTTGCCGTCGATCGTGAAGTCGTTAAAGGAGTTCGGCAGGAAGCCTTCCTTCCATTCCGGCTTGCTGTCGATCAATTCGTTAATCGGCTGGAGCAGATCCCCGCCGTGGAATTCCTTGGTCATGACGCCCGGCCACATGACGAACAGGTCCGGCATTTCGTTCGCTGCCGCTACCGTCTTAAGGCGAGCGCGGTAGCCGTCGGGCGGGATGCCCTGAATATCCAATTGAATGTTAGGGTTGTCCTTCTGGAACTGCTCCAGAGTGGCGCGCATCGTCTGCGCGCGCAAGTCGTCGCCCGTGTAGTTATGCCAGATGGACAGCTTGACCTTCTCGCCGGAAGCGTTCGTCGCCGAAGCCCCGCTCTCTTTCGGAGAATTGCTCTTCTCGCCTGCCCCGCACCCGACCAGGGATACTGCCAAGCCTGCGGTCAGCAACGCCGTTAACCATGTCTTTTTCATGCGTTATGCCCTCCTTGTTTGTCTCTCGCTACACGTTCAGTATAAAGGGCGAAGGCAATCGGGATAACGGGATAAACTTCGGGACGATGGGGGTCATTATTCAGGTTCTCTCGGAGATTGCCGGTATTCGGACGGAGTTTTGCCCGTATGCTTCTTGAACTGCTGCGTAAAATACTTGATATCCATATAGCCTACCCGATTGGCGATATCGGCCACCTTGATCGGCGTTCCGTGCAGCATTTCGGCGGCTCTGCGCATTCGCTCCTGGGTGACGAATTCCAGATAGGTCATCCCTGTCTCCCGCTTGAATACTTCGCTGAAGTGGTTCGGATTCGAATGCACGAATCCCGCCACCTGCTGCAGCGACAGCGGTTGATCGAGATGCTCGCGAATGTAGTCGATCGCCTTGCGGATATACGAAAACCGAGTCCGGTCCATCGATTGATGGTAGGCCGCCATGGCCCCGGACAAGCTTTTGAACACTTCGTCCTCCGGACGTCCTCCCCAGTCGTAGACGGGGGGCTCGGGCACGAACAGAGCCTGACCCTGGCCGGCAGCCGCCTCTCCGGCACGCGTTCTCTCCAGCCAGCGGTAGCCCGCGAGGACAACGGAATGGAGATAAGCTTGCAGCGTCGTCGGGGTTGCGGCCGAGTCCTCCACCTGCGCCCTTACCGTCTGGTTCGTCCAATGCCTCAGCCCGGTCGCATCGTTGCTCATCAGCAGCGCCGACAGCTCGGCCTCTTCCTGCTCGGAGCAGAGCGTTCTCCCTCCCGCTCTCCCTTTAAGATCCTCGCAGGTGAACAGTCCGCTGCTACCGATCAGCCCTTTGAACGAATAGATCCGTTCCGCCTCCGCGTACGATTCCGGCAACTGTTCGTACCGATCCGTCGAGCGGCCGACCGCAGCGAACGTCTCGCACTTCAGAATTCTCTCCACATGCCTCATCGCCCTTGTCACAGCGGCTTCGCCGCCCGCCTCCGCTTCCTCGCGCAGCACGACGACGAGGCGCTCCCTGTCCGGCAGCGTGATGCAGGTCAGCAATTCGTTCATCATGTTGTCCACGGCGCCGATCAGCAAACCTTCGAACCGCTTGTCTCCCCAGCCGGAAGCGGACACGATAACGACGCGCGCCGCTTCCGCTTCCTCGGTCCGGCCGCCCTCCTCCTTGCGCAGCCAGTCCCGGATGCGTTCGAACTCGGCCGCGCCGGCGCCCGGCATGGCTCCGCTCAACAGCTTCATCAACGTCTGCTTGTTCAGCTCGTTGCGCTGCCGTCTCTCCTGCTTCAACAGCTCTCTTTTCTCCACGATGTTCTGCTTGGCCTTCATCGCCGCCTTGATGATTTCCTCCGGACGGCTCGTCTTCAGCAAATAATCGGTCACTCCTCCGCGAAGCGCCTGCTGGGCATACGAGAAGTCGTCGAATCCGGTGAGAATGATCACCTCGGTATCCGGCAGCATCGCCTTGACTTCCTTCGCGAGCTCGATGCCGTCCATGCCCGTCATGCGAATGTCGGTCAGCAGAATGTTCGGCTGCTCGGTCGGAATCCGCTCCAGCGCCTCTTCGGCGGAAGCCGCGGGAGGGATAAGCTCCAGCCCGAGCTCCTTCCAGTCGATTACCGTACACAGGCCGTTGCGGATAATGACTTCGTCGTCCACGATCATAATTTTCACGATTGCCCCTCCTTAAACGGAATCAGAAACGAGATTCGCGTGCCGCGGCCCGGCTGGCTGTCGATCGTCAACCCGGAACCGCTTCCGTAATGCAGCCTGAGACGCCGGTGAACGTTCAGCAGGCCGTAGCTGCCCCCCGTATTCGGCTTGGCCGCCTCTCCAGCATGGGGGGTTGTATCGACGTCCGTCATCATTCGGGCCCGGATGCCGCGCAGCGTCGCTTCGTCCATGCCGATTCCCGTATCCTCCACGACGAACTTCATGACGTCTCCGTTCCATTCGCCGTGCACGAAGACGTGCCCCTTCTCTTTCTTCTTCTGAATGCCGTGGATCAGACTGTTCTCGATGAGCGGCTGGAACAGCAGCTTGAGGATCGGCAAGTCCATCATGTCCGGGTCGACGAAAAATTCGATCTCGAATTGGTCGGGAAAACGAATCGACTGAATGTACGCGTAGTTTTGCGCATGCGCGATCTCCTGGCGAACGTGGCAATATTCCTCGCCCTTGTTCAGGCTGAATCTCATAAAATCGCTGAGCGCCCCGACCATCTCGGCGATCTGCTTGTCCTTGTTCATGAGCGCGATCCACTGAATCGACGAGAGCGTATTGTACAGAAAATGCGGATTGATCTGCGCCTGCAGCGCCTGCATGTCCGCTTCTTTTTTCTTGGCCTCGTTTTTCTGAACCTGGGTTTTAAGCAGGTCGATCTTGTCGCCGAGCTTGTTGTAGCTGCGAACGAGCAGCCCGATCTCGTCGGTGCTGCGGATCGGATAGAGCGGAATCGGGTCGTCCGGGTTCACGTCCTTCAGGTACTTCGTCAGGCCGGTCAAAGGCTTGGTCACCCATTGGACAAACAGCAGCATAAGCCCGACGGCGAGCACGAGCGCGATTCCGGTCGCGAAAGCGGTGACGTTAAGCACGTAAGCATTCTGCGCCCCGTACACCTGCGTCGGAATGAAGCCGACCAGCTTCCAGCCCAGATTCGGAATCGTATTGTACAAAATCGTCTTTTGTTCTTTTCCCGCGCCGTACTTCAGCACCCCGCTGGCTTCGTTCAGCGGCTCCATATCCGGCATAACCTCGGCCATCGGCTTGGACAGCCACGACGGATCGCCGCCGGAGACGGAGATGATTCTGTCCTCCTTGTCCAGCAGCAGCACGTAACCGCTCTTCTCCCAGGCAGCCTCGTTGATGAACCGTTCGATCTCCTTCTGGTCGAGGCTGACCGCGATCCATCCGATCTCCCGGAAGTTGTAGAAATTGCGAATCGGCCGCACGATCGAGATGACCTGCTTCACGCCCTCGTTCGTCCGGTTCGTATAGAGGGACGTCCACCATTTCGACGTTTTCCGGTAATCCATCTTGAACTGCTCCAGCAGCGGAGTCAGCCCGGATTCGAGAATGGTCGAGTTGGACAGCTCCGGCTTGCCGTCGAGCGGCTTGATCGTAATGTTCGAGATATATTTTTTGGAAAATGCCAGGTTGGTGAGCGTCCCGATAATCAGAGAATAGCGCGTAACGTCCTCCGTCTTGTTGTCCAGATAAAGCTGTATGTCCTTCTCCCCGATCAGGAAAATGGACATGTTCTCCACGTCCTGAATGACGAATTCGAGCTTGTCCTTAATCTGCTTCAGCGTGTTCATCCCCGACTGCTTCGCCTTCTCCTCCGTCACGGAAGCGGCGATCCGGTAGGACACGATGCCGGTAATCAGCATCGGAAGCAGGATCGCGAACACGAGCAGCAGCGTTAATTTGCGTTTCAACGAATTCGCGAACCAGCGTCTCATCCCGCACCTCCCTCTGCTATATAGTTGAACCAATGAAACGGGAAGCCCATTGCATTCCGAAAGGGATGGCTTTGCCGGCTTCAGACAGGTTGTTTTGAGTTGCTCTGATTCATAAGACCTTCAAAGGTTTGCAACTCAAAGCCAAAACTCGCGGCAAAACCCTCCCTTTCTCCATTCCATTGGGTACGCTCTTTCGACGTATCTTGGGTTCAACTTGTATCAGTATTCCAAAGCTCAGTAAATTCGACGCGAACGGCCAAATTCCTCGCGGTCTGCAGGTTTGCTCAACCGTCGGTTGCAACCGTCCGCTTTACTGCAACTTCTAATCGGATTACCTTCGTTCTTGTACATGCTATAGTGTATTTATCGGTCTTATCTTTCGGAGAGGAGAATAACGAATGCTGGATTACTCTGCAATCGGACGGAATTTGGCGGAGCTGCGCAATAAATCGGGCAAAACTCAAATGGAGTTGGCCAAACTGTTGAACGTATCCCATCAAGCCGTATCCAAGTGGGAACGAGGGCAAGCGCTTCCAGGGATCGAGAGTTTTCTGATCCTGAGCGAGCTGTACCGCTTAACGATCAATGAACTGGTCTCCCCGGATCGATGTCAGATCGACCAAGCCGCTCCCGCTGATCAACAATGGACAGACAGCGGCGAAATGTCGAGTATATGGCCTGAGTTGCTGAAGCATTTCCGATCTAAATTGTCAAAACCGAGCTTCGATACCTGGTTTAAGGAAACTACGGCCGAATTTAACGAAAATTCCGTCACCGTATACAGCCCTACGGCTTTTGCCAACGAATGGTTGAGCATCCGATATTCCTCCAGCATCGCCGAGGCTATAAGAGAACTAACCGGAAACTCGGATCTTAAACTCTGTTTTCGATCAAGATGTCAGGGAACGCCGGCCTGATTCCTAAAAGGAAAGGGCCGTCGCTTACCCCCCGGTCCAGCGAAGCCCCTTCGGAAAATGATTTTTGAGCGTGCCGTCCGCCAGCTTGCCCCAGCCGATCGAATAGCCGTCGACCTCGACGAGATGCCAGCCCTTCGCCCCTTCAGCTTCCAGCGCTTCTCCCTTCAAGTAAGCGAGCATCCGCGGCGCATCGGATGACAAGCTCAAGCGGTTGCGGACCTCGTCTCCCCTAAGCGACAATGCGAGCGCATGCGAAGGCTCGAAGCGGTTTTTCTTGAGCGTGCCCAGATGCCAGCCCGGGCGGACAACCTTCAATTGATCAAGCGAGAGCATCCCCGTCGGCAAAATGTACAGCTGATCCCCGAACAGGGTGAACTCTCCCGCAGGCGTCGTTGTCAGCGTCTCTTCGGCGAACGTGAAGTAGTCTTTTAACGCTTTGCGGTCGGTCAAGCCCTTCGCATACTTGCGTCTCGCAGGCTCCTCTTCCCCGTCCGTCTTCCTCAGCACGGCGGCATAGTGACCCTCGCCGCGAATGCGGTGCGGCCACAGCCGCAGCGTCTCGCCGATGCCGGGAGCGGCGTCCGCCGTCCAATCCGCCCGGCCGCGGTCGAACCCTTCGTAAGTATGCGCCTCCTCGATCGTAAATTCCGGATGAAGCTCGACGAATCGGCTGATCGCTCCTTCGTTCTCCTCCGGCGAAAACGTACATGTCGAATAGACAAGCCTGCCGCCGGGCTTCAGCATCTTCGCGGCGCTCTCCAGAATGTCGAGCTGACGAGTCGCGCACATCGCAACGTGATCGGGGCTCCACTGCGCGCAAGCGTCGGGATCTTTGCGGAACATGCCTTCGCCCGAGCACGGGGCGTCGACCAGAATCCGGTCGAAGAACACGGGAAATCTGTCGGCGAGCTTGTCCGGCATCTCGTTCGTCACGACCGCGTTGCGGACGCCCAGACGCTCTACGTTCTGCGACAGTATTTTCGAGCGCGCGGGATGAGGCTCGTTGGCGACGAGCAGCCCCTCCCCGTTCATCCGGCCGGCCAGATGCGTCGTCTTCCCTCCCGGCGCGGCGCACAAATCGAGCACCGTTTCTCCCGGCCGAGGATCGACGAGCGCTCCGACGGCCATCGCGCTTGGCTCCTGAATGTAGATCAGCCCCGCCTCATGGTAAGGGTGCTTGCCCGGCCGATCTTCCTTGCCGTAATAGAAGCCTTCGGCCGCCCAGGGCACTCCGTTCAACGCGAATGGAGCGATTCGGGCAAGTTCCTCCGCGGAAACCTTTAACGGATTCACCCGCAGCCCCTGAGCTTTCTCCTCGTCGTAGCTGGCGACGAAAGCCTCATATTGCTCATGCAGAAGTTCTTTCATTTTATCCAGAAAAAGTGGCGGCAAATGCACTCCGATCAACCCTCGTCTTTCGTCGGCTTGGCCAGCTTCATGAACGCTTCGTTCACGTTTTTCATCCGCGCCTCGACTTTTTTCGCCGCCGCGTCCAGCGTGTAGCCGTCGTCCAGCAGCTCCTTGATGAGCAGTATTTTTTTCACGCTCAAGTAATCGTATTTCCTCGTTGCCCCTTCCGCCTCCTTGGTCGACTGAAGGATGCCTTTGTCCTCCCAGTAACGGATTTGCCGCGTCGGCACGCCCGTAATGTCCGACACTTCCCCGATGCCGACGACCAGCTTGCTCAACAGGTCGAAATCGACCAAATACTGCAGTTCCTCGCTCGCGCTCAAAGTTATCACCGTCTCGATCCTAGGTTTGCGATTTATTTTACTACACTCGATTTCCAGCTACAACTTTTGTTATATTATTGACAACAATTGTAGTTTAGTTACAATTAGTGTTGTGCGAGTGCCTAGATCGCAAATTTCTTTCAGACAAAGGAGAGGTAAGCAATGCCGATCATTAACGTGGACTGCTGGGAAGGCTTCAACGAGGAACAAAAGAAACAATGGATTCAGACGTTAACCGACGCGACCGTCAAGCTGTTCAACCTTCCTCCGGACAAAGTTCTGGTCATTCTCCGCGAAACGTCGGTGACGAACTGGGGCCAGGCCGGCGTCGTCGCTTCCGACCCGGATTTCCTGGACAAAAGCCGGATTACCGAGGCAGCGGCAGGATGAGCGCCCTCTCCGCGCGGCATCGGGACAGTCTCGAAATGTTGAATGTCGCTCTCAAGCTGCTCGACGTGCCGGCCAATTACGTGTTGAACCGCGTGCGGGAAGGCTCCCAGAACGGCGAAGAGGTATGGATCTTCCGGTATGCGAAGCGTTCGGGCGCTTCGAATGGACTTGGAGGGGAGCATTATTCTTTTGTCGCGCGCAAGCGGGACGGACGCGTACTCGGCTGCACTTGGATGGATCGCAGCTTGGCGGACGGAGCTCTGCCGGAGAAAGATGCGGCCGCCGCATGCGCATGGCGGTTCCTCGACCGGGTCGCGCCGGGCTTGAGCAGACAGCTTGAGGTATTGTGGATCGAGCGGCATGACGAACGAATTGCGATCATCGAGAACGGCAAGCCGACAAGCATCATCGTATCGGGGATGAAGGTAAAATGTCGCGACAAAGAAAATGACGACTACGTCTGGGTGGTCGCAGGACCGAACGAGGCCATCGTTACGTTCGAACGGGGCATCCGCTGGGTAAACGGCAGGGTGACGGAGAAATGGCTGCACGACGGTTGGCTGCAGGAACGTTGAAGACTCCCTAGGGCGTGTATGCAACCTCCGAGGACAGCAGATGTTGCCGAATTTTCGTTCCATGCAAGGAACTTTTGTGAAGGCGTACCGGGGTACGTCAAGCAAAAGTGACGCAGCAGGGGATGATAGATGCTCCTGAGCGGGTTTGCATACACGCCCTAGAGAGGTTGTTCGAAAAAGAGAGAGGCCATCCCTTGGTCATCTAAAAGACAACCTAGGGATGGCCCCGTCTCGTGCGGCGTTATCCGATCCGCGACGCTTCCGGCGTCAAGATCAACTGCCGAATTGCGCCCGGTGCAGCCTGCTGTAGGTGCCGCCGGCCTCGACCAGTTCCTCGTGCCGACCTTGCTCGGAGATGCCTTGATCGGAGACGACGACGATGCGATCCGCGCTGCGGATCGTCGCCAGCCGGTGGGCGATGACGAGCGTCGTGCGTCCCTGCGACAGCTCGGTCAGCGCCAATTGAATGGCCGCTTCCGTCTCGGTGTCCAGGGCGGAAGTCGCTTCGTCGAGAATGAGGATCGGCGGATTTTTCAGAATCATCCGCGCGATCGACAGCCGCTGCTTCTGCCCGCCGGAGAGCTTCACGCCCCGTTCCCCGATCAGTGTATCGAGTCCTTCCGGCTGCGAGCGGATCATCTCCTCCAACTGAGCGCGCCGCGCCGCATCCCAAATTTCCTCTTCGGTCGCGTGCAGCTTGCCGTAAGCGATGTTCTCGCGGATCGAACCGTCGAACAGGAAGACGTCCTGCTGCACGATTCCGATGTGGGAGCGCAGCGACTCCAGCTTCATCTCCCGAATATCGATGCCGTCGACTTTAATCACTCCCGCGTCCACGTCATAGAATCTCGGCAGCAAGGAGCAGAGCGTCGTCTTGCCCGCTCCGGACGGCCCCACGAGAGCAACCGTTTCTCCCGCTTGAATCGAGAGATTGACGTTAACGAGCACCTTATCCTTGTTTTCATATCCGAACGTAACGCCTTGGAAATCGAGGTCTCCCTTGACATGCTTCACCTCGACCGCATCCGGCGCATCGGCCACGTCCGGCTCCGTCTCCAGCAGCTCCAGAAAACGCTTGAAGCCCGCGATCCCTTTCGGATACGTCTCGATGACCAAGTTGATCTGCTGGATCGGCCCGAGGAAGACGTTCGAGAGCATGATGAACGCGATGAATTCACCGTAGGTCATACGGTCCTGAATGACGAACCAGGTTCCGCAGACGAGCACGAACAGCGATACGGCTTTCATCAAAATAAAGCTCAGCGACGAGTTCCAAGCCATGATGCGGTAAGCGACCAGCTTCGCCAAGCGGAAGCGGTTGTTGTTGTCGGCGAACTTGGCCATCTCGTGCTTCTCGTTGGCGAACGCTTGAACGACGCGGATGCCGCTGACGTTGTTTTCGACGCGCGCGTTGTAGTCGGCGATGTTCGCGAACATCTTGTCGAAGGCGACCGACATTTTGCGGCTGAAGTACAGCGACAGGTAGATCATCAGCGGTACGATGATGAACGTAAGCACCGCGAGCTGCCAGTTGATGCTCAGCATGATGCCGAACGCGCCGGCCAGCGTCATGATCGCGATGAACAGATCCTCCGGCCCGTGGTGCGCGATCTCGCCGTGTCCATCAGGTCGTTCGTCATCCGCGAGACGAGATGCCCTGTCTTGTTGTTGTCGAAGAAGCGGAACGACAGCTTCTGCACCCGGTCGAACAGCGCTTTGCGCATGTCCGTCTCGATGTTGATGCCCAGCTTATGTCCCCAATACGTGACCACGTAGTGCAGTGCGGAGCTGACGATGTATACACCCAGCAAACCCAGGCAAGCGTATAAAATCCAGATCCAGTTGCCGCTCGGCAGCAAGTCGTCCACCACCCGGTTGACCGCAATCGGAAACGCCAGCTCCAGCAGAGCCGCCAAGATGGCGCAACTGAAATCGAGAATGAACAGACTTCTGTAAGGTCTGTAATAAGCAAAAAAACGTCGCAGCATGAAGCTTCGTGCCCTCCCAATCAAGCTATGATCATAATGATTATTCATTTGCGATTGATAATCATTATCATAATGATGATAGCGGGCATGGGAGAAAAATGCAATGGATTTTATTCGTGTGATTCTTGTACATTTCTGACCGCCTCCACAGACGGGAAAGCAGCACGAAACACCGTCGCTGGCTCACTCTAAGCCGACACGGTCGGGTTGCAGCACGAAACGCCGACGACGGCTCGCTCTAAGCCGACACGGGCGGGTTGCAGCACGAAACACCGGCACCGGCTCGCTCTAAGCCGACACGGCCGGGTTGCAGCACGAAACGCCGACGTCGGCTCGCTCTAAGCCGACACGGGCGGGTTGCAGCACGAAACACCGTCGCTGGCTCGCTCTAAGCCGACACCGTCGGGTTGCAGCACGAAACACCGACCGCTGGCTCGCTCTAAGCCGACACGGGCGGGTTGCAGCACGAAACACCGACCGCTGGCTCGCTCTAAGCCGACACACTCGGGTTGCAGCACGAAACACCGACAACGGCTCGCTCTAAGCCGACACCGTCGGGTTGCAGCACGAAACACCGACGCTGGCTCGCTCTAAGCCGACACGGCCGGGTTGCAGCACGAAACACCGACGCTGGCTCGCTCTAAGCCGATACGGGCGGGTTGCAGCACGAAAAACCGACCACTGGCTCGCTCTAAGCCGACACCGTCGGGTTGCAGCACGAAACACCGACAACGGCTCGCTCTAAGCCGACACCGTCGGGTTGCAGCACGAAACACCGACGCTGGCTCGCTCTAAGCCGACACGGCCGGGTTGCAGCACGAAACACCGACGCTGGCTCGCTCTAAGCCGATACGGGCGGGTTGCAGCACGAAACACCGACGACGGCTCGCTCTAAGCCGACACAGTCGGGTTGCAGCTCAAAACACCGACGCTGGCTCGCTCTAAGCCGACACGGGCGGGTTGCAGCACGAAACACCGACGCTGGCTCGCTCTAAGCCGACACCGTCGGGTTGCAGCTCCACCTTTTCAGATCAGCAGCCCGCCCGTATCCCGCCTAAACTTCCACCGTCTCGATCGACGCCCCGTTTCTGAGCGTGTTGCCGATCGTGCATACTTCTTCGGCGGCTTCGATCAGCTCCCGCTTGTAGGCCTCGTCCAGCGAGGAGGGCAGCTTGAGCGTCACCTTAAAATCCGTGAACCGGTCCGTTACACCTTTCCCCTTGCGCACCGTCACATCGATCTGGATCTCCGAGGCATCGTAGTCGATTTCGTCGTGGGCCAGCTTTTTCTGCATCGAGATCGAGACGCACAGACCAAGCGCCGCTTCCAGCAACTCCTTCGGGTTAAGTCCGCTCAGGTTCGGTCCGGTGCTTCCGATGACCTGCAATCCCGCTCCGTTGTAAATGACGTTCTGGCCTTGCGTGATTTTCACCGTTGTCATCGCTGTATCTCTCCTTGGATGTCTTATTAAACGTAGTGGCAGGCGACCCGGTGGTCCGCCTGTACTTCCCTGACGACAGGAGGCTCGACCTTGCACTTGTCCGTCGCCAGCGGGCAGCGCGTGTGGAATACGCAGCCTTGCGGCGGGGACAGCGGAGACGGAATCTCGCCCTTCAAGATGATCCGCTCCTTCAGCCGGCTGCGGGTATAGTCGGGCACGGCCGACAGCAGCGCTTTCGTATACGGATGCTGGGGGGCCTGGAACAGATCGTCCGTCAGCGCCTCCTCGACGATCGTCCCCAGGTACATGATGCCGATGCGGTCGGAAATGTAGCGGACGACGCTGATGTCGTGCGTGATGAACAGCATCGTCAAGCCAAGCTCCGTCTGCAGCTCGCGCAGCATGTTCAGAATTTGCGACTGAATGGACACGTCCAACGCCGACACCGGCTCGTCGCAGATCATGATTTTCGGATTAACGATGAGCGCTCGGGCCAGCCCGATCCGCTGCCGCTGCCCTCCGGAAAATTCGTGCGGATAGCGAAAATAATGCTCCGGCTGCAAGCCGACGACTTCGAGGATGCGGAACACTTGCTCCTGACGCCGCTGCCGATCACCTATCTTATGAATAATGAGCGGCTCTTCGAGAATGTCGCCGATCCGCTTGCGCGGATTCAAGGAAGAGAGCGGGTCCTGGAAGACGAACTGGATCTCGTTGCGGAACTTGCGCAGCTCCTGCTTCGACAGCTTGACGAGATCCTGTCCCCGGTAGAGCACTTCTCCCGAGCTGGCCGGCGTGAGGCCGAGAATGGCGCGCCCGGTCGTGCTCTTGCCCGAGCCCGACTCGCCGACGAGGCCGTACGTCTCTCCTTCGTACAGACGAAAGGACGCTTCCCTGACCGCGTTCACGTAAGCTTTGGCCCCGAACAGCTTCCCGAACGAACCGTATACCGGAAACTTCTTCGCCAGCCCGTTAACTGACAATATCGGTTCAGCCGCCGACCGTTTCGCCATCGCCGCTCCTCCTCTCTTCCAGACGGTTGATCTTCTCGTAATGCCAGCACTTCACCCGATGCCGCTCGTCCGCCTTCACCATCTCCGGGTCTTCGTTGCGGCACTTCTCGTCGGCGTATGGGCAGCGGGTCGAGAATCCGCAGCCGCGCGGGATGTCGAACAGCGAAGGAACGGTCCCTTCGATGACGTGCAGCTTCTCGCGGCGGTCGCCCTCCAGCTTCGGAATCGACTTCAGCAGCCCCCGCGTGTACGGATGCAGCGGAGATCGGAACAACTGCTCCGTCGTCGCCTCCTCGACGATCCTCCCCAAGTACATCACCTTGACGCCGGTGCAAATTTCCGATACGACTCCGAGATCGTGCGTAATGAACAGCACGCCCATACCGAGCGTCCGGTTGAGCTCCGTGATCAGCTCCAGAATTTGCGCCTGGATCGTCACGTCGAGCGCGGTCGTCGGCTCGTCGGCGATGAGCAGCTTCGGCTCGCAGGCCAGCGCCATCGCGATCATCGCGCGCTGCTGCATGCCGCCGGACAATTGGTGCGGATAATCGTCCACCCGCGTCTCCGGCGAAGGAATGCCCGTCAGGCCCAAAATCTCGATCGCCTTCTTGCGCGCCTCTTTCTTGGACAGCTTGCGGTGAAGGCGAAGCGCCTCCTCGATCTGATTGCCGATCGTATATACCGGATTAAGCGAAGTGAGCGGGTCCTGGAAAATCATCGAGATATCGTTGCCGCGAACGGCCCGCAGCTTGGACAGCGGCATGTCCAGCAGATTCTGGCCCTCGAACCGGACTTCGCCCTCGTACTCGACCGAATCGGTATGCTCGAGCAGCCTCAAGATGGACTGGGACATGACGCTCTTCCCGCAGCCCGACTCGCCCACGATGCCGATAATCTCGCCGCGGTCCATGGAGAAGCTGACCCCGCCGACGGCCGTCACTTTTCCCCGCTCCGTATGAAAATGCGTCTTCAAGTTGTTGATTTCCAATAGAGGCGCCTGCTTCATAACGTCCCCTCCGTCCCGTTCGATGTCATGATTTCTTCTGCTTCAGCTTCACGCGAGGGTCGAGAAAGTCCCGCAAGCCGTCCCCCAGCAGATTCAAGCCGAGAACGGACAAAATGATGAATACGCCTGGGAACACGACCATCCACCACGCCTTGTAGATGACCAGCTTGCCCGCATGGAGAATGTTGCCCCAGCTCGCTTCCGGAGCCGGAATGCCCGCCCCGAGGAAGCTCAGCGCCGCTTCGGAAATGATCGCCTCCGCGAAGACGAACGTCGCTTGCACGAGCAGCGGAGACAGCGTGTTGACGGCGATATGCTTCCAGAGAATGCGAGAGTCGCTCGCCCCTTGGGCGTGCATCGCTTCGATATAGGTCTGCTCCCGGACGACGAGCGCCGACGAGCGGACGACCCGGGCGATGTTCGGCGTAAATACGATCGTCAGCGCGATAATGACGTTCATCGCGGACGCGCCCAGCGCAGCCATCAGAGCGATGGCGAGCAGCACGCCGGGAATGGCGATCAAGCCGTCGCAGATGCGCATTAAAATATGATCCAGTGTCTTGTAGTAGCTGGCGTAAATTCCGATCACAAGGCCGAGCAGCGAGGACAGCAGCGATACGACCAAGCCTACGCTGAGGGAGACCCTCGCTCCGTACACGATTCTCGTCATCAGATCCCGGCCGAATTCGTCGGTTCCGAGCAGATGGGCGCCGCTGGGCGGCTGCAGACGTTCGGTGACTTTCATCGCGTACGGGTCGAACGGCATCAGATAAGGCCCGATAGCCGCGATCAAGATGAACAGCGCGAACAGGACGGCGCCGATGACCAAGCCGTAATTGCTTCTGAACCGGCGGAAGCGCAAGGCTCGCTGCTCTTTTTTCAGCCGCCTGCTCATCGCGATGATATTTTCTTTCGCCATGATGCCTTCTCCTCCCTATTTGCGGTCCAGACGAACGCGTGGATCCACCGCGCCGTACAGCAGGTCGACGATCAGATTGATGCCCACATAGATGAGCGTGACGATCAGTACGACGCCCTGAATGACGGCAAAATCCCTGCGCACGACCGAGTTCAGGATGAGCTGGCCCAGTCCGGGAATATTAAAAATCGACTCCACGACGACCGCTCCCGTCACGAGCGTGCCGAAAGTCTGGCCGATGACGGTCAGAATCGGCAGGAACGCGTTGCGGAAGGCGTGCTTCGTCAGCACCGTCAGCTCCCGCAGCCCTTTGGAACGGGCCGTCTTGATATAGTTCAGGTTCAAAATCTCCAGCATGGACGAGCGGGTCATTCTTGTGATGAGCGCCGCCTGAATGGCGCCCAGGGAAAGCCCCGGAAGAATCAAATATTGCAGATGTTCCCACAGCCCCTTGCTCAGCGGCTCATACCCCGCCACCGGCAGCCATTGTAGCTGGACGCCGACGATCAGCATCAGGAACAAGCCGAGCAGGAAGCTCGGGATCGCAAGTCCCAGCAGCGATACGCCCATTAGCGAGTAATCGACGGCCGTGCCTCTCTTGTATGCGGCGATCATGCCGAACGGAATCGCCAGCACGAGCGCGATCGCCTGTCCGAGAATCGCCAGGGAAAGCGTAGGGCCGATATGCTCGACGATCGCTTGTCCGACGGACTGGCGCATGAAGATGGAGTCTCCCAGATCGCCTCTGAGCACGCCCGAAACCCAATGCATGTACTGCTCGTGCACGGGGCGATTTAATCCGAGCTGCTCGTTCAGCGCCCGAATCTCCTCCTCCGAAGCCTCAATGCCCAGCATGGCGGCCGCCGGGTCCCCCGGCGTCAGGTGAATGATCAGGAAGATCGCGACCGTGACGACGAACAATACGGGAATCAGAGACAGGAGCCTTTTCGCAATGTAAACCAGCATGAAATCCCCTCGTTCGTTGTCGAATAAGACTGGCGTCTTCGATTGTATTCCATTGTTGCCGATTCATCAATAGAAGGAGGGTGTCGGCTAAGTTACAAAGTAACTTGTCACACCCTCCTCTAATGGAGACGACTATCTTATTTCGCGCTTATTTCGCGATTTTCGCGTTCCACACCAGCGGAGTTTTGAACAGCTCGAAGCCTTCCAGGTTCTTCGACGTCGCCACGAGGATGTTGTAATGCCCGATAACCGTGGACGAACCGAATTCGTACAGGAACTGCTGCAGCTTCTCCCATTCCGCCTTGGCCGCTTCCGGAGTCGCCGCGCCGCGAATGTCGATCAGCGCCTGCTTCACGGTGTCGTTGTTCAGACCGGCCCAGTCCGGGTTGACGGCGAGCAATTGCGGAGGAGTCGGCTGATAACCCGTGCTCGCTACGAACAGATCCCATTTGCTGCGGTCGTTCTTCGTCTCCAGGAACGTTGGGAAGTCGAAGTTGTCGACTTTGACGTTCATGCCGATCTGGCGGAGCTGCTCTTGAATGACCAGCGTAGCCGTGTACATCTCGGCGTAATCTTTCGTCGTCAGCAGCGTGACTTCTTCTCCGTTATAGCCGGCTTCCGCGAGAAGCTTCTTAGCCTTCTCTTGGTCGGCCTGGTTGTAGTACTCCTTGCCGGCGTCGTTCGCCCATTGCACTTGACTGCTGCTCAGGTAGCCCGGAGCGAGCGAGTACAGCTCCGGCTTGGCGAAGCTCGCCAGCAGAATTTCGTCGTTGTTGAGCGCCGCGATAACCGCCTGGCGGATCGTCTGATTCGCGAACAAGCCTTCGGAGGTGTTCAGGAACGCGGTCAGCGCCCCGCCCGGGAACGTCTGCACGTCTACGTTCTTGTCAGCGGCAAGCTCGTCGTAGCTCTCGATCGGAATGCTGTCGGCCACGTCGTATTTGCCGGTCTTGACGCCCGCGATCCGCGTCGCATGGTCGGTGACGAAGTGGAAATACAGATTTTCGGTAGGCGCGTCCTTGCGTCCGTAGTAGCCGCTCGGCTCCGCCTCGATGCCTTGGTAATCTTCGTTTCTAACCAGATGAATATACTGATCCTGCTTCCATTCCTTGAACTTGTAAGGACCTGTGCCGATGTACTCCGTAATGCCTTCCGGAGGCGCGGATTCCACGATCTCCTTCGGCAGGATCGAAGGGAATTGCGCTTGGGAAGCGATCAGGATGAGCACGTCCGAAGCCGCCTTCTCGACCGTTAATTTTACCGTATAAGCGTCGACCGCTTCGAACTTTGCGTTCGTCAGCAGCACCTTGGCGCGGGACGACGTCGTGAGCCAACGGTTCATCGAGGCAACGACGTCTTCGGAAGTCATCTCTTTGCCGTTGTGGAACTTCACGCCTTGGCGCAGCTTAAACGTATACGTCAAGCCGTCCTCGCTTATCTCCACCGATTCCGCCAGCTGCGGCTGCGGCTCGTAGTTAGCGTTCAAAGTGTACAGCTGTTCGAAAATGTTGCCCGCCGTATCCAGCGCTACGGCCGATACCGTGATCGCGGTATCCAATGTCGGAGGCTGCGCCGTGAGGGCGATGTTCAGTTCGTTCTTATATTCCTTGGCATTCTGCTCCTGAGACGGGCTGGCGCTGCCGGCCGGACTCTGCGAAGCATTCTGGCCGCCGCTGTTCGAATTGTCTTTACTGCATGCGGCCAGCACCGTTGTTAACAATAATACCAATGCCAGCAAGCTGATCTTGTTGAATTTCATTCTGTCGTTCTCCCCCTGGTCGTGATGCGGAATTTTCGGAATTTTTAGAAAACATACTATTCCGAGTTGATATAATGGAATACTAAATCATTTTACTGGGGTTGTCAACGACAAAAATAGCCCAATCCTCATAGGACTTGGGCTTTAAGCGCGCCGGCGGGTCCGGACTCGTCAACAATTTTTTTAATCCTGACAAACAGATGTCAACAAAGAGCGGTTATGATGATTTCAGACGGCGGGTTCGCCGGTTCACTTAATCGCGAAGGGAATGGAACATCTCATGAGTAAAGAGAAAAATAAAGTCGGGTTCATTATGGCGGGGCTTCTGCTCTCCATCCTCATGGCGTCGATGGACAACACGATCGTGGCTACGGCCATGGGAACGATCGTCGGGGAGATGGGCGGGCTTGACAAATTCGTCTGGGTGACGTCCGCTTATATGGTCACGGAGATGGCGGGGATGCCGATCTTCGGCAAGCTGTCCGACATGTACGGGCGCAAGCGGTTTTTCATCTTCGGCATCATCGTGTTCATGATCGGATCGGCCCTGTGCGGCACGGCCGACTCCATCGTGATGCTCAGCATCTACAGAGCAGTGCAAGGGATCGGCGCAGGCGCCATGGTATCGATCGCGTTCACGATCATGTTCGACGTCGTGTCCCCCGAGAACAGAGGGAAAATGATGGGGTTGTTCGGAGGGCTGTTCGGTCTGTCGAGCATAGCCGCGCCGATGGTCGGCGGGTACATCACGGACCATCTGCGTTGGGAATGGATCTTCTACATCAACTTGCCGCTCGGCTTGATCGCGTTCGTGCTGATCGCATTGTTCTACAAGAAGTCGGCCGCCCATTCCAGACAAAGCATTGATTACTTGGGGGCGACGCTGCTCGTCGGAGCGATCGTATGTCTCATGATGGCTTTGGAGCTCGGCGGAAAACAGTATGCCTGGGGCTCGCCTCAGATTCTCGGACTGTTCGCGGGTTTCCTCGTGTTGGCGCTGCTCCTGATCTTCGTGGAAAAAAGAGCGGCCGAACCGATCATCTCCTTCCGGATGTTCCAGAATCGGCTCTATACGACGAGCAACGTCATCGCCATGTTCAGCGGAGCCGCCTTCATGTCCGCGTCGGTGTTCATTCCGATCTACATCCAGGGCGTGCTGGGAGGCACCGCGTCCAATGCCGGACTCGTTCTGCTGCCGATGATGATGGGGTCCGTAGTGACGGCTACGCTGGGAGGTTTCCTGATGACGAAGCTGCCTTATCGAACGATTCTGGTGCCTCCCCTCTTCCTGCTCGTGGCCGGGCTCATTCTGCTGACGGGGATTACGGCGGAATCGCCGCGCATTCTCGTCACCGTCTATATGATTCTGATCGGTCTCGGCGTAGGCGCGACCTTCTCCGTTCTCAGCACGTCGGCCATTCAATCTTTTCCGGCGACGCAGCGCGGGGCCGCCAACTCTACGCTTAACTTCAACCGTTCGCTCGGCATGACGCTCGGAATTACGATCTTCGGCATCATTCAAAGCCACTTGCTCACAGGCAAATTGACATCGGCATTCGCGAGCGGCGGATCCTCTTCCGTGCCAGCGAACCTGGACTACGGCGATCCGTACGTCCTGTTGAATCCCGAGCTCAGCCGAACCTTCGACGCCGGCGTGCTGGACGTCGTCCGGTCGGGGCTCGCTTCATCGATCGGCGCGACGTTCGCATGGGCGCTCCTTCCCGCCATTCTTGCCCTGGTGACCGCCCTGTTCATGAGCAATGAGAAGCTCGACCCGGCGGCGGAGGTCGACAGTTACGCGACGGCGCATTGACGGCGCCGGAAGTTACGATCGGGAGGAACGGATATGAAGCTCGAACGAATGATGGCTATTACGATTCTTCTCTTGAACAGAAAGCGAGTGCAGGCGAATGAGCTGGCCGAGCGGATGGAAGTGTCTCTGCGCACGATCTACCGCGACCTGGAGTCGTTAAGCCTGGCGGGAATCCCGATCGTCTCCTACACCGGAGCCGAAGGCGGCTTCGAGATCATGGACAGCTTCCGGCTGGACCGGCAGCTGCTGTCCTTCGCCGAGCTTGCTTCGCTGTTCACTGCCCTGAAGGGGCTTCAATCGACTCGTGCGCTGAACGACTCCGGCATGGAAGCCCTGCTCGGCAAAGTCGGCGCGCTGCTCTCGCAGGCGGAACGTGATCGGCTATCGGAACGCCAGCAGGTTGTGGTCGACTTTACCCCTTGGCGCAACAGCGAGACCGAGCGCCGCAAATACGAGACGCTGCAGACGGCGACCGCCGAGACGAAGCTCGTCCGCTTCGCCTACACCGACGGCCAGGGAGGCGAATCGGAACGCAGCGTCGAGCCGGTGGGGCTGGCGCTCAAGGGGTACTCCTGGTACCTTCACGGATATTGTCTGACTCGCGAGGATTATCGGATCTTCAAGCTTTCGCGGATTCGGGATTTGCAGATGCTGGCCGAAGGCTATCGACGCAGGGGAGCGGATCTGGCCGAATTGAACCGGCGGATGAAGGCGCCCGTGGAGCAAGCGGCGCCCCGCGTCGATCTGGTGCTGCGGATTTCGGGCGAAGGAAAGGTAGCGGCCATCGACTGGTTCGACGAGAGCGAGATCGAGAAGCAGCCTAACGGCTCGCTTCTCGTGCGAACCTCTCTTCCCGAAGGAAAACAGCTGATCGGATTTCTGCTTCAATCGGGGACCGATGTCCTTGTGCTGGAGCCCCCTCGCATTGCCGAGGAAGTAAGGAAAACGGCGCTGGAAATCGCGCAGATGTATTCGGCTTCCCAAATCAACGAATAGAAGGAAGGGTTGGCAATGGAACTTCAAGGCAAAGTGGCGATTGTTACGGGAGGCTCGCGGGGAATCGGCCGCGCCTCCTCCCTCCTGCTCGCCGAGCGGGGAGCGCGGGTAGTCGTCAATGATTCGGCGGCGAACTTATCCTCCGCCGAACAGCTCGCAGAGAAGATAGCGGCCCGCGGCGGGGAAGCGATGGCGCTGCAGGCGGACGTTCTTCGCGAGGAGGAATTCGCCCGTCTCGTCGATGCGGCTCTGGCTTCATACGGCCGCATTGATATTCTGGTGTGCAACGCCTCCATCGACTTCGAAGCCGCACCTTTCGCGGATCTGACCTGGAGCTCTTTCGCGGCGAAAGTGCTGCACGAATTAAAAGCCGCGTTCGTACCGACCCAAGCCGTCATTCCCTATATGATGGAACGGCGTTACGGCAGGCTCGTTTACGTATCCGACACGTTGGGCAAAGACCCTTCGCCCTGCATGATCTCCCAAGGCACGGCAAAGGGCGGCCTGGATTCCTTCGCCGCGTACATCGCGCAAGAGCTGGGAGCGCAAGGCATTACCGCCAATGTCGTCGCGCCGGGGCACGTGAATACGGAAGCGAGCGATGGCAGCGCGCTGTCTGCGCACGAAAGGGAGGTCGTCGGCCGGTTTACGCCTCTTGGCCGCATAGCCGAACCCGACGACGTGGCCTCGGTCATCGCTTTCCTGGCGAGCGACGATGCCCGCTTTCTGACCGGCACGTATACGCCCGTCACCGGCGGATTAACGATGGAGTGAGCGGCCGCGGCCTAATCAAGCAGCCCCTTCGGGACAATGCCTTCGAGAGCCGCAACGATCTCCCGCGCTTTCTTCAACGTTCGAGGGCCTTGCGGAACGCCTCCCCGTCTATGCAGCAGCATCCATCTCAGGCATGCGATTCCCTCGAACAGGCGGAGCTCCTCCGGGGGGATCGGATTTTCCTTGAGATACGCGACGCGAAATGCCGAAGCGAGCTTGTCCGAAACGTAAATGCGGCCGAGGACGAACGCCCAAGCGAAATCGTATCTGTAATCCCCTGCTTGCCCGTTCGTCCAGTCGATGACCGCGTATTCGCCGTTGCGCTCGACGATATTTTGCAGATGATAATCTCCGTGGATGAGCCGATCGCTCGTCTCGGGAATGCGGGCAACGAGCTGCCGCAAGGTTTGTTCAAGATCGGGATGAGCTTCGATTCCAGGAAAAAAGTAGGCGGCCATCTCGTACTTCGGCAGCTCCACGCTTCCGAACGCTTCGACCGGAATCCGATGAATCGCCGACAAAATGCGAGCCAACGCAGTCATCGTCCCGACGTTCGCCTTAGTGACGGGCTCTCCGCCATAACGAGTGAGCAGCGCCTGATGTCCGCTGGCGTCGATTCCCCAGCCGAGCGTCTCCGGCACTGCGACTCCCCGCTGGCTCAAAGCCGTAAGCAACCGATATTGAAACCCAATATCCGGATTGGAGTCTTTGTTCCATCTTTTCAGCACGAAGCTGTCCCGCTCCGTATCGATTCTCGTAACTTCGGCCTCGAAGCCTTGATTCATGCCGCGAACGGATAAGGTCCCGGGCTGCGCCAGCAGCTCTTCCAGCGCCGGGGTTCCGTCCGCCCAGCGAATGCTCTCTACCGGATTGCTCAACGCTCTCTTCCTTCCCATTATTTCCTCAAACTCATCGCTTCGAAAGCATGGCGAGTCACGCAGCGCTCCAGCCAGGCCGCGTCCAGCCCCTGCTCCGCCGCGAAGGGAAAGAAATCGGTAAACAGTCGGTGGTAAGGCTTCAATTCCCCGCCGCGCTCCTCTCCGACCGTGTACCATCCCGTATCCTGCGACAGCAATATCCGATCTCCGACGCCCAGTTCGATCAACCGCCGGAGCAGCTCCGCATGCTTGTCGTATGTGCCCGGCAAGATGGAATCGATGGAAATCCACATTCCTTGGGCAGCCAGCCTCTGAGGAACGGTCAGATCGCTGGAAGATTGCGCATGAATCCAAATGAAACGTTCCCGGTCGAATCCCGCCTCTTCCATCAACCGCGCGGCATGCGCGGCGACATCGTCCCCGATCGTATGGCACTGGATCGGAAGCCCGGTATCCAGCGATGCGCGCATCGCCGCTCTCAAAATCTTCTGCTGGGTATCGTCGATGGCCGTTCCGTCGTTCAGCGCGATCTTGATAAAACCGGGATACACGCCGCTGTCCCCGATCCCGCGCTCCGCTTCGCGAACCCACCGGGCGGCCAGCTCCCGCTCGTCTTCCCGATAGACGAACGGCGCCAAATAAGGCTTCTTGTAATAACCCGTGTTGGCGATAATGCGAACTCCCGTCCGCTCGGAAAGGCGCTTCAACACGTAAGGGTCCCGTCCCAAAAATTCCGGCGCGCAATCGACGAAAGTCGAGCAGCCCGCCTTCTTAAGCTCCAGCAAGTAAGGCTCGACTTCCGCGACAACCTCGTCCGCATCGTAATCCTCCGGAGTCAGCTTCCCGTCTTCGACGAATCCGACCATGACGTGCTCGTGCTCCAGAATCCGTCCCGCTTCTTCTTCCCCGATCATGCCCGTAACGGTGCGCAGCATCGATCCGATCTCCTCCTTGGAATCCTTTTCCTTCATTGTAACTTGACCGCGCCTCCCGGCAAAGCGCCGAAATTCGCCGACGGCCGCCGGAGCAGTACGAGCGGCTCGGCCTGACATCGACGTAAACATGGAAATCCCTCTGGCACGCGCAGCAGCGTTCGCCAGAGGGATTTGTTCTACATATGCTGTCTCGCTTCGAGAGGATGGCCGATCGTCGGGAACTCCGCGATGCGCAGCTTCGCGCCGCCGTAAGGAACGAGCTCCAGATCCACGTTCGGCTGACCGACAGCGTTCGGATGCAGCGGCGGGGTCCCGGCGTTGTTGCCTTCCATCTTCCAATCGCGCACCAGCCGGCCCTTCGCTTTCAATCGAACGGGGGAATGGCTCGCATCGAAAGGCTGGCAGGCGACGTCGTCAAAGCTGATCTCGTACTCGTTGTCCGCTAACAATCCGTATTTCCACGGAGAGCCGGGGTACACTTCCCAATCGTGGAACTTCTCCCTCTGCTGCAGCAGCTGCCAGTTCCCCTGAATCGGCAAGGCGTACACGAGCGGTCCCCGCTCCACGCTGACGGCGAGCAGATTGCGGGCGACGGTCTTGACCTTCATCGGCAGGAGCAGCGTCAGCCTGTCTCCGTCGGACCATTCGCGGCTAAGCTTGGCATAGCCCCGTTCGACCGTCAGCGACGCTTCTTCCCCGTTCACGGTCACGATCGGCCGCTCGCACCATTCGGGAATACGCAGCGAAAGGCCGAATTCGGCCGGGCGGTCGAGCGTCAACTCGATGTCCACCGTCTCGCGGAACGGATAATTGCCGCGAACCTTCAACGTCGCTTCGGCTGTCGCGCCAACCGTTCCGACTTGCGCCGTTATCGTGCAAGGCGCATACGATACCGCCGCCAGGCCGCCTTCGCCGTCCCGCATCCACAGATGCGAAGCCAGCTTCGGCCAGCCCTGATGCATGTTCGCCGTGCAGCAGCCGAAGTTGGGCTCCAGGCCGAACAGATTGGCCTCGGCGCCGTTGCTCCAAGCGCGGGGAGCCACATTGCAGACGATCTGGTTCACCTGCTGGTCGTATTGGTGGGACGTCCAGTCCTTGGAGATCGTCGCCGGCAAGGCGTTAAACGCCACCTTCTCCAGAATGTCGCCGAAGCGCCCTTCCCCGAACACTCTTGTCAGCTGCTCCATGGAGAACATGTACTCCACGACGGCGCACAGCTCCACGCCTTGGCTCGGATGGGTGCCCGACAGCCACTCGTCTCCCGAGAACATGCCGTGGGCCTGTCCGTGATACGTCATCAGGCTGTCGATGCCGCGATGCACCGCTTCCCGCTCCCGGGGATCGCCGGTCAGCTCGTACAGAGCGCCGGGCGCCTTGATGCCCATCGCCACGTTCACGACATGCGTTTTCCAATCCCATTGCTCCACCTTGCGCCAGAACGGAAAATCGCGGAACACGTCCGTCCAGCCGGTCGTCTGATCCGCCACGAGGCTCGCCAGCTCCAGGAGACTCTCGTCCCCGGTTTTCCGATAGAGCCACTGGATCGACAGCAGCATCTCCATGCCGCGCGCCTCCGCCCAGCCGCGCAGCGGATGCTCCTCGATCCGGCTGCGCACGTACCGGAAATACGAAGTCAGGAACGGAACGATTCGCTCGTCCCCCGTCGCCTCCCCGTATTGCGTCAGCACCTTCAGCATGATCATGTAGTGCCACCAATCCTGCTTTTTGTCGACGTCTCCGTTGACCGTCTCAATGCTCTCCGGACCGAACGAGCCGTCCTCTCGCTGGCTGGCCAGCGACCATTCCACCCAGCGCTTCGCCTTGGCGATCAGGCCTTCGTCCTCCAGCAAATAAGCCAGCGGAAGCAAACCGTCCAAGTAGTACGGTCCCCGCTCCCAGCTCTCGCCGTTGCCGCCGATCCAGCCGTTGTCGGGCCCGACGTCCGCCCAGTGCTCCTCCAGATGCCCCGTCAGCCCGTCCGCCTGAATCCGCAGTTGATCCCGAAGCCACTGCTCCGGCTTGATCGCTCCGAGCGGGAGCGCTTCGAATGCCGCATGCCGTTTGCTCATTATGAATACCTCGCTTATTCGGAAAGTAGGTTCTCTCCCTCCGAATATAGCACTGCGGCGTCCATTCTCCGATAGCCTAACTCACACACTTTTTGTCGGATCGCAACTTCGCTATACTAGGACGTGTATGCATGCGCGCCCTAGAAAGACAATCCGCGAACGGAGGCATTCGAATGCTGCAATTCATCGCTCCGCCCTTGCCGCATTTCACTACGTGCGGCGAAGATACATATCCCGCCGGAGGCAAGCATGCGGACCGCTCCGGCATCGGCGTGTTCGATCTGCTGGTCGTCACCCGCGGCTGCCTGTACATGGCGGAAGACGATCTTCCCATAGTCGTGCCGGCTGGAGGCTTCGGCCTGCTGCGCCCGGACCGCGCCCACCGGACGACGGAGCCTTGCCGGGAGGAAACCCATTTCTACTGGCTCCACTTCCAGACGCTCGGAGACTGGCGAGAGTCGGACCCGGCGAATCCCGCGGGTCTGCCGCAGCTCTCCGAGAGCGGCTACTCCACCCTCGTTCCGTTCGCGCATTATTTGCCGCAGTCCGGCATGCTGCAATCGCCGGACGACGCTTGTTCGCGGCTGCGCCGGCTGCTCGCGCTGCAAGCGGAGATGTCCGCTGCCTCCCATTGGAGACGGCAGCTGCTCTTCCAGGAGCTGCTGCTGCAGCTCCACGAAGAAACGAGCCTCCCGGCAGGAGGCTCGTATTTGGCGATCGCCGAAGAAGCGGCCGCATTTCTGCGCCGCCATTTTCGGGAGACGTTCACCTATAAAACGATGTCGGATGAATTGCATTTCCACGCCAACTATATTTCGCTCTGCATGAAGCGCGCTTACGGCTGCACGCCGCTCGACTACTTGACCCGCTACCGGATCGAGCAGGCCAAACGGCTGCTCGTCGATACGGACGACGCGGTCGGAACGATCGCCGAGAACGTCGGTTTCGGGTCTTTCCCGCATTTCGTGCGCTGCTTCGGCCGGCTCGCCGGCACGACTCCGAAGGCGTTCCGCATGAGATTCCGCCGGCCGTAAGAAGCCCCTCTCGCACCGGCTAACGAAGCTTGTCCAAGGCTCTGTCCGCGAACCGGCGGTGCTTCTCCCGCATCGCCCTTTCGACGGATGGCTCCAACCCCCAATCGGACAGTCGCGAAGCCGGCTTCAGCGCGGCGTACAGATCCCAGACGGGAAGATTCCCGGCGTCAATTCCGCCCGCCAGCGTGAGGTATCGCGCCGTCAACGCTTCCATCGCCTCTTCCCCGTAAGCCCACAGCATCTCCAGCCGCGCATTGCCGAGATCAGCCAGAGGATCTCCCAGGGCGGCATCCTCCCAGTCGATGACGGCGGCCAGCCGGCCTCCGTTCCAGAGGACGTTGCCCGGCCAGAAATCCCCGTGCAGCAGCGCGGTCCGATTGCTCCGCGCCGGTGGCCATGCCCGCTCCAGCGCATCCCTGATGCGGCCTTCACTCAACGATTCGTCGAGCCGATCCGGCCTGGCGGCCACCCGCTCCGCGACCAGCTCGTCCTGCCGCGGAAGGAACGCCAGCTCCTCCAAGCCGCCGTCGGACCGATGTATCGCGGCCAGAGCTTCCGCCATTCGGCGAGCGTGCTCGTTGCTGTCCGCCGGAACGTATTCCCGTTCATGCTCGATGTATTCGATCGCAACATAAGGCGAAGGCAGCGTCTCTCCAGACTCGTCGTATCCGTACGGCTCGGGCGCGGGCGCTCCCGCCGCGCGCAGCCATTGCAGCAGTTGGAATTCGTGCGCGGCGATGCGCGGATCGCGCGCGAGATCGGCTTGTCCGTGCTGACGGACGACGATCTTGCGCGCGCTTCCGTCGGCCAGCTCGAGCTCAAGTCCGACGACCCGCGCGGACACTCCCCCCGGCAATTCCCGCGCGCGCAGCAGCCGGGCTCCCGGCATTATCTTCGAAGCGATCGCCTCCAGCGGCTCTCTCATCGTCAACCCTCTCCCGCTAACCATTGTCTTCATACCCCCGCCAACGCGAGGCGAATGCGAAGCTCGCAACCAGACGGCGAGCCGTCCGCCGCCGCCCCGGCCCGCACCGTCATCTCTCCGTCGAGCAATTCCACCCTCTCCCTCATTGAAGCGAGTCCGAACCCGGGCTCCGACGCGGAGAACGGCTCTCCGTCGCTGACGAGAAGGAAGACCAGCGCTTGTTCCTCTACCCGCAGCGTAAACCGAAACCGCCTGCTGCCGCCATGGCGAATTCCGTTTGTAAAGCCTTCCTGAAGCGCATGGTAGAGCACGTTGTCCGCAAGCTTGCCCAGCGTAAAGCCCGGAGGCAACTGGATTTTCTCCTCGACCGCAATTTCCATCGTATCCTCGGCGAAACGAATCAATTCGTCAAGCAGGGCGGGCAGAGGGATCGCTTCCTCCTCCCCCGACGCCAACAGTCTGACCGTGCTTCGAATGTCGTTCAGCCCTTTCCGCACCAGCTCGTCGAGCAGATCCAGCTTCTCCTGCGGCACGCTGCCGTCCGCGCCGGACAGCCGCTTCGTCGCCTCCAATTGCACGATCGCCGCCGTAAGCGTATGACCGACGACATCGTGCATCTCGTAGGCGATGCGATTGCGCTCCTCCAACACCGATAGATGCGCAAGCGTCTCCGCCTTCTCCCGCAGCGTCACCGAGAGCGTGCGGTTAGCCTGCTCCAGCTCGGCCGTGCGCCGCTCCACAAGCCGCTCCAGATTGCGGTGAAACTGCTCGAGCTCCTTGTTTTTCTCCCGCAGCTCGGAGGCGTTGCGCTCGGATTCCAGATGAACGAGGCGCACTCGGCCGACGATCACCATCACCATGCAGATCATGAACAGAAACAAGCTGTTCGGAGTCAGTCCCTCGATGATTCGATACAAGTACGTCCGCGAATTCAACCAATCGGTCAGCAAGCCCGGCACCAGCCACATGGCAAGATAGACGATGCCGCATAATGTAAACGTCCAGTACCCGCGAATGATCCACCTGCGTCCCATGTCCCGATGATCGGACGCGCGGGAAGAACGCAGCAGGAAGAAGGTCACGACGACGAAGCCGATCAGCGCCGCGACCGCATTGCCAAGCCCGGACCACGACAGGTACAGCGAAGGGATCGTCAACGCCGCAACGAGGCAGGCAACGACGTTTAGCGCGTTGAGAGCGTGCACGGCCCGTACGGCCTTTCCCTTGGGGACGCCAAGCGCGTTGACGTATATTCCGACGCTGGCCCAGATGGCGAGCGGCGAGAGCAGCTCCTTCCAATAATACGCTTCCTTCAGATCGACGAACCATTGCGGCAGGCGGCAGATCAGCAGCAGCGTCAGTCCCATGGACAGACCGAACAGCGTAAACCAGCCGTACAGCGCTTCCTTGCGGCGCACGAACAGGATCGATCCGGCTATGCCTATCGCCAGGCTCAGCACCGCATAGACGAAGAAATTCATCTCGACCAGCATCAGAGCATAGAAAATTTGATCCGGCTCCCCGGCCAGCGCCATGTCGTTGCCGACCAGCGGCGACCCGTCCCATTCCGTGCGGATCAGCAGCGTCTTCCCTTCGTCCTGCGGACTGACGGGCACAGGATGCATCACCCTGTTCGAGTTGAAGTAGCGCAGCGCTCCGTCCATATTAAAGGAATACGCCATCCGGTCGTCCAGGTAAACTTCGAATCGTCCCATATTGCTGAAGACGAGATAGGGACTGCGCCATGGAAGCTCGGGCAAGGGGCGCTGAAGCCATACCGTGCCCCGGTATCCGCTCAAGCTCTCTCTCGTCTCCGCGTTAAAAGTTTTCCATTCCGCTTCCGCCGGACGCTCCTCACCGAAGTGGATTTGCCAATACTTCACGAGCGCAACGAACGGCTCTCGCCGGCTGTCGAAACGGCTCTCCCGATCCACCAGCAGCGACGGCAGAAACGTACAGACGACGATACCGCAAACGAGACACCATATGAGCAAGGAAAAGCGTTGACGAATCATCGGGAGAAGGCACTCCTTCGGCGTCCGCACAGCCCGCCGTTTATTGTCTGTTTTACCGATTCCAGCTTAGCATATCGGACGGCTCGAATCCGCGAGAACTCCCGATTAGTGACAAAGGTGACAAAACGGATGACAAATTGTAACGAGGCTAGTTATCCGCATCCGCCTCTTCTATCTTTCTTTTTCCCCACCAGGAGGCCCATTCCTTCCGATGCTTGCAGACGAGAATTAAAAAATTGCCGAGCCACACGCCCAAGAGCGCCGGATCGGGCTTCGCCGCGCACAAATAGACGAGCAGCAGCGCCATCCCGATGACGACCTGCAGACCGTCCGACTGCGCGGGTTTAGGTCCGTTCGCGCGAAGCATTCGGCCGATCGTCTTCAACACGGCCAAGATCGCGGCGTAGGCCAGTGCGGCTTCGAACCCCGTGATTGCGCTCCATACTCCGAAAGACACTGCGATCGCCTTGCCTCCGCGTCCTCTCAAGAACGGGGAGAACGCATGTCCCGCAATCGGAGCGACCGCCAGCGGAACGAGGCCGTACCCATGGGCGTAATCCGTGCCGCTCAGCCAGAGCAGCGGCAAATAGCCCTTCAGGAAATCCAGGACGATCCCGGTCAACCCGAGCCGGAAGCCCGCCGCCTTCCACAGATTCAGGGCGCCGGGATTGCCGTCGCCGACGCCGTTCAGATCGCGTTTGACCGCCCGTCCGAGCCAGTAGGAAAACATGAGCGATCCCGACAGGAACGCCGCAACCGTCCACAGAAGCAGCATCACCGTCTCCTCCCGCTTCCGACCCGGACGTCTCTGCCCTTCCATCTGACGCGCCCGAGCACCGCTACTTGATAGAGCGAATACAGCATGACGATCAGGAAAAACAGGACGGCCAGCGGATGAAGCAGCGGCACGACGATGCCGAAAAAGCCGACGTATCGCATCAAATAGAGCAATTGAACGGTATACAGGACGTAACCCATCGCCAGCGGGAGAGCCCATGGCGTAAAGGCCGTCAGCAGCGCGCTCTCCGACACGAGAAGCCCCGCTGTCCATGCCGCCGAGCAGACGACCGTCCAGCGGTTCAACGTAGACGTGCTCAGCACGGCTCCCTTGCTGAAGCCTTCGATCTCGCTGCGAATGCCTTGCGGATACATCCGAAAGGAAACGAGGCGGTATCCGAGATAGTTGGCGGTCGGAATGCCGGCTTCGCGAAACTTCGAACCGAGCAGCAGATCGTCCAGCACTTCGGATTTGACGCTCTCGTGGCCGTTGATTCGCTCGTAATCTTCCCGAGCCGCCACGATGCAGGAGCCGTACAGCCCTTTCCTCGGATTGTTTCTCTCGAACGGAGAAGTAAACGCGAATGCGCCCAGCAGATTGAATACGAGCGCCAATCTTTCGTACAGCTTCTGCGTGCGGTGATAAGGCACGACGGACACGACGCCGCCGGAACGCTCTCTGGCGCGAAGCAAAGAGGCCAGCGCGTTCGGCGCGAGCCGGACGTCGGCGTCCAGGAAGACGAGAACATCCCCGGAAGCGCGCAAGTATCCGTTCCATACCGCCCAGTTTTTGCCGGTCCAGCCTTCGGGGAGCGGACTTCCCGTCATGACGGAAACTCCGTAGCTCTCGGCGATCTGGCGCGTGCGATCCTTCGAATGATCGTCGACGACGATAATCTCATGCGGCCGCGCGGTTTGTTCCATTAAGGAAGCCAACAGATGCGGCAGATTGCTCTCCTCGTTCCTCGCCGGAATAATAACCGTTACCCGCTTGTCGCCCGAACCGGGATTGCCGGAGACGGGCAGCTTGACGCGCCGAAATAGCAGGAAGCCGGATGCGCATCCGACCGACACGACCATCCAGATCCAGACCGAGCCCCACATGACCACCCGCTCCGCCTCCCCTCATTTCTTCATTTATATGAGAAGAAGGGATAAGCGTAGACGGCTTAATTGCGATAATAGGGACTCGATTGCCGGACTTCCTCCATGGCGTCCGTCAAGCTTCTGCCTTCCTCCCGCAGATCGTCGATGCGGAAGTCCGCCCGGATCAGCCCCTTGTGCAGGACGATGGCGCGGTCGATGACGTTCTCGATCTCATCGATCAGATGGGTGGTGATCAGAACGGTCTCGTCCCCTCGCAGCCCGGACATCATCAGCTTCAGCGAATCCCGCCGCGAGAACACGTCCTTGCCGACGAACGGTTCGTCCAGCAGCAAATAATCGGGTCGCTTGGCCAAACCGGCGCTCATCTCCAGCTTCATTTTCTGACCCTTGGAGAACGTTCGCGCTTTGCGGCGAGTCGGCAGCTCGAACCGCTCCAGCAGCTGCTCGAAATACGGCCGATCGAACCTCGGGAAGAAGGCGGACAGGAAATCCGCGTATTCCAACGGCGTCTTGTTCGGGAGGAAACCGCCTTCCTCGGTAATGAACGCCATCCGTTCATACTGCCGGACGACGGGCTGCCCTTCAATCGTGATTTCGCCGTTTTGGAGCTCGCCGATGCCCATGATCGCCTTGAGCAGCGTCGTTTTCCCGCTCCCGTTCTCGCCCAGAATGCCGACAACCTCTCCCTTACCGATCTTCAGCTCGTGGATGTACAGCAGGGCGTTGCTCGTCGGGTAGCGTTTATCCACGTATTTCAACTCAATCACGGTCATTCCTCCTCGGCTTCCCCGATGCTCCGCATGCTCTATTCGACAACAATGTTCGTAAAATATCTGTAATCCGTCTGGTCGTAGCCGAAACTGCCTTGATACGGAGACTGGTTGTAGGCCCGGATGTTGTCCTCGTTCCAGTCGGTTACGATCTCGCCCTTGTAGATCAGCCTGGATTGCTCATAGACGTACGCGTACAGATGCTTGGGGCGCACGATGTCGAACAAGGCGCGAGGCTGCTCCGTCTCCGGCCCCCGGTAAGACCGGATCGCGTACAGCTTGCCGTCCCGATAGCTCAGCAAAGAGATTCCGCTGTACGTATCTTCCTCCCCGTCGGAGAACGACAGATCGGTCCGGTCCGCAAGCTTCACTCCGCCCGAGAAGCCGAAGCTGAGCGCCGTCATGTCAATTCGATTGGCAACCGACGAGCCGCGGCGGAAGTTCAGCGTCAGCGTCGACCGCTCGTGGTCCGGGTAGGCTTCGTAGCCCTCGTAGAACGAGGCGACGCCGGACGCTCCGGAATCGCCTTCGCGCGCGGGCAAGCGGAACTCCGGGACGGTCGCCTCTCCAAGCGGCTCCCCGGTGTGAACGTCATAGCTTCGAACATGAAGCGCTCCGTTCTCGGCGAAGATCAGCGCCAGACGGTCTCCCACCGCCTCCAGGCCGAGAATCTCGATTCCCGTTCCTTGACCGGATTCATTCGCGTCGAGAGGAATATCCGCGAGCTTGCGGTGAGCGTAATCTTGCGGATCGATACCGGTCCTGAACCCCCATTGGTAAAACTTGAGCTCATAGATGGCGCTCGAGCCAATAGACCGCGACGAGACGGGAACGGTGTAATACACGCTGTCTCCAATTCGGGCCAGTCCGTATTCGGGCGGATTCGCAAGGCGGACGCCGTCGTTCGGATCCTCGGGATCGCGGCGCATCGGAGGCGGAACGACCTCGGCCGAACCGACAGGAATCGAGTAGCCTTGTTCCGTGATTCTCCTCGACGTAATCGTATGCATCGAGCTCTCGTTCTGAACGAAGTATTCCATCCCTCCATAGCGTACGGGACTGCCCGGCACGTAGCGATAGAGATAGGCCTGCTTCGGCTGCTCGAACAGCTCCGTATCGGCGCGTATCCGCCCCTCTTCTATGCGAAAGCGCGTCTGGTGAACCCCATCCCTCAGCTCTCCGCGGATTACGACATCGCCGATCGCCTCGCGGCTGCCAAGCAGATCGCGCACCTCGAACGTTCCGCTGTCTTTCGCTTGGTAGGTCGACGCCGCCAGCGCGACGAGGATCGCGATCGCCGCGGCCAGCGCGGGCAGAGCGGCATGGCGTTTGATTTTATCCATTCCTTGTTCCCTCCCTTCGCTCGCGCGTTACGCGATCGCTCCTCTGCGAACGAGTCGCAGGCCGTGCCAGACGAAGTACCCGCTGAGCGCGAACAGCAGGACGGTGCTCATGTACAGCCCCGTAGGCTCGCCGTAATGGCTCATCTCGTTCAGCCGGTATCCGAGCACCCGAATGCCGAGCCACGCCGCGGCCGCCAAGACGACGAAGCCCGAATATTTGCGGCTGCGCTCGCAAAGCGCCCCGTAGTACAGCCCCGTCGCGGTGACAAGAAGCAAGCCCAGCGAGGACAGTATTCGGCTAAGGTTCAGCGGCAGCAGCAAGCGGAAAAACTCGGAGCGGATCATCGCCAGAAAATAGCCGTTGCGCATGACGAACTGCCCGTCTCCGTAACCGGCGACTTTGCTCTCGTAAAGACTGTAGCCGAGCCGGATGCCGATCAATTGGGCGGTCAGCAGAAGGAGCAGGCCGATCACCAACGCGGCCGCCTTGCTGAAGTACAGCGCCTCTCGGCGGACTGGAAGCGTCAGGTACGTATAGACGCTTTTGCTGCCCCAGTAGTCTGCATATACCGTAATGAGGAAAAAGGCGCAGACGAGCGCAAACAATATTAAAAACAGCAAGACGCTTCCGGATGAGGCGTACACCTCTTCGAACCGCTCGTTCACCGCGTATTCGCTGTAATACTTCAATTGGCGGTGCAGCATAATCGGAGGCGCGAAGATCGCAACGGCGCATACCGTCGCGATGAACGCCAGCCACTTGGCAAATTCGAGATTGAGCAGACGATAGAAGCCCTTCATCGTTTCGCAGCCCCTTACTTGTATTATAGGAATAGTACAATCACCACAAAAAAATTACTCCCAATGCTCGCTGATCAGCTCGACGACCGTCTTGAACGACAGATGGATTTCCTTGGCCGACTCGACGAACGATTGAACCAATTCCCGAGTCAATTCCTCCTCGATCCGGCGAAAAATAGCGTCGTCCACGTAGATGACGCTGCCCAGCGTGCTGCTCGTGCGCACGAAGCCTTCGTCTTCCATGAGCTTAAACGCCTTCTGCACCGTATTCGGGTTAATGCTGAGTTGAGCCGCGACCTCCCGTCTGGAGGGCAGCTTGTCGCCGGATACCGCTTTGCGCAGCAAAATTTGCCGCTTCACGAACAGCGCCGCCTGCAAGTAGACGGGGTCCTTGTTATTCAGCTTAAGCTCGTAAAAATTCAGCACGCCCGATTTCACCTGCCTTGGAAGTCACCTGTATTATTGCACTAGTACAATGATTCTGTCAATCGGGCAAGTTTGCAGAAAAAACGCCGTCCTCCCCCCCATTCGGAGAAAGAACGGCGTGCGCATACGGAACGGCTTACCAAGCGTAAGCTTCGGGAGCCTCGCCGCCTGGGCCGGGGAAAATCTCGTCGAGCTTGGCCAACGCCTCACTCGATAGTTCGATCTCGACGGCCCTCAGCGTATCCTCGAACTGAGCCAGCGTCCGGGGCCCGATAATCGGCGCCGTTACCGCCGGGTTGGCCAGGAGCCAGGCCAAAGCGACGTTCGATTCGCTCTCGCCGAGCTCGGCGCACAGCTTGCCGTAGGCTTCCAGCTGCGCGCGCTGGGTTTCGGTCAAATTCGCCGCCGCTTGTCCGGATCTAGCGCCCCCGGCGGAATTAAGCACGTTGCCGCTGAGCAGGCCTCCGCCAAGCGGGCTCCACGGGATAACGCCGAGGCCGAGCTCCTGCGCGGCGGGCAGCACCTCAAGCTCCGGCAGCCGGCACATCAGATGGTACTTGTGCTGCTCGGATACGAGGCCCAGGAAATTGCGCTTCTCGGCGGCCGCCTGCGCATAGGCGAGATGCCGCGCGCCGAAATTGCTGGAGCCGATGTAATACGCCTTGCCCTGATTGACCAGCCCCTCGAACGCGCCCCAGATTTCCTCCCACGGAGCGTGCCGCTCGATATGGTGCATCTGATACAGCTCGATGCGGTCGGTCTGAAGACGTCTCAGCGAGCCTTCGATATGTCTGCGAATTTTGTAAGCCGAGAGGCCGCTCGGTTCGTTAGGTCCGTCGTTCTCGTCGTTCATGTCTCCGTAGACCTTGGTGGCCAGCACGACCTTCTCGCGTCTGCCGCCGCCTTGCGCGAACCAGCGGCCCATAATTTCCTCCGTCCAGCCGCGGTGGCCGTTGTCGCCTCCTCCGTAGACGTTGGCGGTATCGAAGAAATTGACGCCCGCCTCCAGCGCCCTGTCCATAATGGCGAACGCTTCCTTCTCGTCGGTGCGGGGACCGAAATTCATCGTGCCCAGACACAGGCGGCTGACCTTCATCCCGGTTCTGCCCAAATATGCGAACTTCATCCGATAACTCCTCCTTTATACACGCATCTATATAGGTTGAACCAATGGAAGGGAAGCCCATTGCATTCCGAAAGGGATGGCTTTGCCGGCTTCAGACAGGTTGTTTTGAGTTGCTTCGCTCAACTTGTATCGCCGTTACGGCAAGATGTTGCCGGCAGCGAGGTAGATTTCGTACCATTCCTGGCGCGTAAGCCGAATTTCGGCGGCTTTGGCGCAATCTTTCAGGCGCTCCACGTTCGTCGTTCCGGTCACCGGCTGCATGTTGGCCGGGTGGCGAAGCAGCCATGCGATCGCGATCGTCGTGTTGGTCGTCTCGTACTTGGCGGCGATTTCGTCGATCTTGGCGTTCAGCTTCGGGAACTTCGGATTGTCCAGGAACACCCCTTCGAAAAATCCGTACTGGAAGGGAGACCACGGCTGGACCGTAATGTCGTTCAGGCGGCAGAAATCCAGCACGCTGCCGTCGCGGTTCACCGCCGGATCGTCCAGCATGTTGACGTGAAGGCCCTGGGAGATCATATTGGCATTCGTGATGCTAAGCTGCAATTGGTTGGCCGCGATCGGCTGCTTGACGAACTTCTGCAGCAGTTGAATCTGCATCGGATTTTGGTTGGATACGCCGAAGTGGCGCACCTTGCCGCTGCTCTCCAGCTTGTCGAACGCCTCGGCAACCTCCTCCGGCTCCACCAGCGCGTCGGGCCGGTGCAGCAGCAGGACGTCGAGGTAATCGGTTTTCAGACGCTTCAGAATACCGTCCACCGAAGCCAGAATGTGCTCTTTGGAGAAATCGAATGAGCCTTTGCGAATGCCGCATTTGGATTGCAGGAACATTTGCTCGCGCACGGACGCGTTCATCTGGATCGCATCCGCGAAGATTTCCTCGCAGGCGCCGCCCCCGTAAATATCCGCATGATCGAAAAAGTTGGCTCCCAGCTCGAGTGAAGTGCGGACGAAGCGCTCCGCCTCCTGTTTGTCCAATCCGTTGATGCGCATGCAGCCGACCGCGATGACCGGCACCTGCAAATTCGTTTGTCCCAACTGTATCGTTCTCATCTTGTATAGCTCCTCCTTATTTTCGCTTGCGCGTTTACCAGGTGATCTTATCGGGATCGGCGGAGTACCCGCAGCATCCCTTCAAGTCGGCAATAAGCTGCACGTCTTGCGCGGACAGCTCGAAATCGAACACGTCGGCGTTCTCGCGAATGCGCTCCGGCGTCACCGACTTGGGCAGCGGCAGATAGCCCCGCTGCAGACTCCAGCGTACGCAAATCTGCGCGATGGACTTGCCGTACTTCTCGGCAAGGGCTTTCATTTCGGGAACTTCGAATATTTTGCCTACGCCGAGCGGACTGTACGCCTCCAGAAGAATGGAGCGCTCCCGGCAATAGTTCACGACTTCGTCCTGCGTATCCCCAGGGCACAGGCGGATCTGATTGACCATCGGCATGACGGTCGCCGTCTCCAGCAGCGCCTCGAAATGATGGGGATGGAAGTTGCTGACCCCAATCGCGCGGATTCTTCCGGCCTTGTGCAGCTCTTCGAACGCTTTCCAGGAGCCCGCGTTGGTCTCCTGCCAGCGATCCCTGAACTTGACCGGATTCGGCCAGTGGATCAGGTACAAGTCCAAATATTCCATATCCAAGTTTTTCATCGTCTGCTCGAACGCCTTCAACGTATCGTCGTATCCGTGCATGTCGTTCTGCAGCTTGCTCGTTATGAAAATATCGCTGCGCGCGATGCCGCTCTCTTTTACGGCGATGCCGACGCTTTCCTCGTTGCCGTATCCCGCGGCGGTATCGATATGGCGATACCCGACGTCCAGAGCCGCTTTCACCGACGAGACCGCGCCGTCCCCGTTCTGCACCTGCCACGTGCCGAAGCCGATGCAAGGGATTTTGACGCCGCCCGACAACTCGTAACTATCCGTTATCGCTTTCATAATCTACCTCCGAATTAAGTTTGACAGAATTTAAAGCATTGGATATATTGCGTATGATAAACCTTAACGTTAACTTTAAGTCAATAGAGAGAAAGAAAATTTTCGGGAGGAATTGCGATGGGGTACACGATCAAGCAGGTGTCGGAGAAAACGAAGCTGGACGCGCACGTGCTGCGCTACTACGAGAAGGAAGGCTTGCTGGCCCCTGTCAGCCGGAAAAAAGGGGGAATCCGCCATTATTCCGAGGACGATCTGGAATGGCTGGGTCTGATCTGCTGCCTCAAAAACACCGGAATGTCCATCAAACAGATCAAGAGCTTCGTCGACCTGAGCGCGCAAGGCAAAGAAACGTTGAAGCAGCGCTGCGACATGCTGATCGAGCATAAAAAGAACGTCGAAGTCCAAATTCGGGAAATGGACAAACACCTGGAGAAAGTGTCCCATAAAATCGCCCATTTCTCTTCTCAGCATGAACAATATCTTCTGGAGCAATCCCGCGACAGCGAAGCCTCCGTCGCCAAGGGCTGACCCTGCCTGGACGTTTCGCCGCGCCGCTCTCTGCGAATGACAGCCGACCGCTTCGGACGATTAATGCTCCTTTAGACTGTTGCGCCTTTAAGGAATTTTTTGTACAATCCAGGTGCACAAATCCACTGAGGAGGGAATAGCATGGCTTTTACTTTACAGTTGGGTGAGCAAGCGCCGGAGTTCTCGCTGCCGGCGACAGACGGCAAGACGTATTCGCTGCAGGACTTCTCCGACGCTTCGACGCTTGTCGTATTTTTCACGTGCAATCATTGTCCCTTTGTCGTCGGCTCCGAAGAGGTAACCCGGGAAACCGCGCTCAAATATCGCGACCGGGGCGTCGCGTTCGTCGGCATCAATTCCAACAGCGAATTGACGAAGCCGGACGATTCCTTCGAGCATATGGTCGAGCGGATGAACGAGAAGAAGTTTCCGTGGATCTATCTGCGCGACAAAAGCCAAAGCGTCGCCGAAGCTTACGGCGCGCTGCGAACGCCTCATTTCTACGTATTCGACCGGGACCGTAAGCTGGTCTATTCCGGAAGAGGCGTCGACAATCCGCGCGAAATCGACAAAATGAAAATCAACGATCTCGATAACGCCCTGGCTCAACATACGGCCGGTCAGGCCGTAACCGTTCCGCTGACGAATCCGATCGGCTGCAACGTGAAATGGGAAGGCCAGGACGAGCACTGGATGCCCGCGGAAGCGTGCGACCTGGTTCCTCAGTCTTAACGGAACCGTCCTCTAAGTCAGCGAAGTCGTACCAAGCAATTACCGATGGAATGATGTCATGGGCGTCTATCTCCAGGAGATAGACGCCCACTTTTTTCATCGATAATCTGGTACGGTGGTACGCTCTCGCTTATGAGACAGTTGGCTTGAAACAGCCCCTCCGGCTGGCTTAGACGTATTTGGCGAGCCGTTCATCCGGCGTCGCTGTTTGCTTGTTTGCTTGCTTGCTGCTGTAACCCGACTGGGCAAGGTTGCAGCTGCGCTGGGCCTCCTTTTGCTGCTGTAACCCGACTTCTCGAGGTTGCAGCTGTGCTGGGCCTCCTTTTGCTGCTGTAACCCGACTGGGCGAGGCTGCAGCTGTGCTGGGCCTCCTTTTGCTGCTGTAACCCGACTGGGCGAGGCTGCAGCTGTGCTGGGCCTCCTTTTGCTGCTGTAACCCGACTGGGCGAGGCTGCAGCTGTGCTGGGCCTCCTTTTGCTGCTGTAACCCGACTGGGCGAGGCTGCAGCTGTGCTGGGCCTCCTTTTGCTGCTGTAACCCGACTGGGCAAGGTTGCAGCTGTGCTGGGCCTCCTTTTGCTGCTGTAACCCGACTGGGCGAGGCTGCAGCTGTGCTGGGCCTCCTTTTGCTGCTGTAACCCGACTGGGCGAGGTTGCGAAAGTTTAAACGAAGAAAAGGCGCGCGAAGGGATGATCCCCGGCCGCCAGTTCTTGTGCGAGTCTATTAGCGCTTCCTGCGATCAGCTTCTCTTCTTCCGGGTCATGACGTCGAATATGACGGCTGCGGCCAGGACGCCTCCCCGGATCATGTACTGGTAGGAGATGCCGACGCCGAGCAGGTTCATGCCGCTGGACAGGGAAGCCATGACGATCGCGCCGATGATCGAGCCCGTCACCTTGCCGACGCCGCCCGCCGCGGATACGCCGCCGACGTAAGCGGCCGCGATCGCATCCAGCTCGAACAGCGTGCCGGCGGTCGTCGTCGCCGATTGCAGGCGGGACGTGTACAGAATGCCGGACAGCGCCGAGAGCATACCCATCGATCCGAAGACGATGTAGGTGATTTTCTTGACGTTGATGCCGCTTAGATGAGCCGCTTCGGGATTGCTGCCGACGGCGTAGATATTTCTGCCGAGCACCGTCTTGGTCGTCAGGAAATGATAGATGACAACGACGAGCAGCATGATGATAACCGTCCAGGAAAAACCGTTGTAGCCTGCGATAATCCACGTAATGTAAGCGATAATGGCCGATACGAACACGAGCTTCAGCACGAACATCTGGTTGGTCACGACCTCAAGCCCGTATTTGAGCTTGTTTCTGCGCTTGGAGATTTCCCCCGCGATGTACAGCACGATGAACGCCGCGCCCAGAATAAGCGACAGCAAATTCAGTCCGCCCACGTTAGCCAGCTCCGGAATGTAGCCGTTGCCGATCGCGTTGAACTGCTCGTTCTTGACGTTGATCGTGCCCGTCTTCTCCGTCACCCGCAGCAGCGCGCCCCGGAAAATCAGCATGCCCGCAAGAGAAGCGACGAACGACGGAATGCCGATCGAGGCGACGAGCACCCCGTTGAACAGTCCGACGACGATGCCGAGAACGAGAATGATCGGAATCGTCAGAAGGACGGGAATGCCGGCCTGCGTCAGCAAAATGGCCGCGATCGCGCCGAGGAAGCCGGCCGCGAAGCCGACGGACAAGTCGATGTGCCGAATGACGATAACGAGCGTCATGCCGACCGCCAGCACGGCGATGTATCCCGTTGCGTCCAGCAAATTGCTGATGTTGCGCGAAGAAATGAACAATCCGTCCGTCATGATCGTAAACACGAGCATGATCACGAACAAGGCGATGTACATGCCGTACTCGCGGATATTCACCTTGACCAAGGACTTCGTTTCTTTGTACAGATTCATAGGTGATCCTCCCCCTTGCCTATAGCGTCGCGAGATGCATGATCTTCTCCTGATCGGCCTCTTCGATCGGCAGCTCGCCCGTAATCCGCCCTTCGGCCATCACGTATACGCGATCGCTCATGCCGAGCACCTCGCCGAGCTCGGACGAGATCATGATGATGCTCATTCCCTCTTCGATCAGCTTGTTCATGATCGTATAGATTTCGAATTTGGCCCCTACGTCGATGCCGCGCGTCGGCTCGTCCAGAATCAGCAGCTTGGGAGAGACGAACAGCCACTTGCCCAAGCTTACCTTCTGTTGGTTGCCGCCGCTCAGGTTGCCGACGATCTGCTCTATCGACGGGGCTTTGACGTTCAGAGAGCTTTTGTATTGATTCGCGACGCGTATTTCCTCATTGTCGTTAATGACGCCGCGGGAGGAGATGTTCCCCAGGTTGGCGGCGGTAATGTTGTTCTTGATGTCCTGAATGAGGAACAACCCGTCTCCCTTGCGATCTTCGGTGACGTAAGCGATGCCCGCGCGAATCGCTTCGCTCGGGTGCCTCAGCTGAACCGGAGCGCCGTGAAGCCGCATCTCGCCGCTTAATCTATAGGATTTCGGATTGCCGAACAGGCTGCGCGCGAGCTCGGTTCTTCCCGAGCCCATCAGCCCGGCGATGCCGACGATTTCCCCTTGTTTGACGTGCAGGTCGATTCCTTTCGCGACCTGTCTTCCCAGCTCCGCATCATAGGCCGACCAGTCGCGAACCTCGAGAATGCGGTCCCCGAACTTCCGCTTTAATCTCTTCGGATAGATGTCGTCGATCTCGCGACCGACCATATTTTTGATAATGACGTTCTCCGCAAGCTCTCCCTTGGCGGCGTCGAGCGTGCAGATCGTTTTGCCGTCGCGAAGCACGGTCGCCTTGTCCGCGATGGAGATGACTTCCTTCAGCTTGTGCGAAATCATAATGCAGGTAATGCCCTGGCTCTTCAGCTCCCGCAGCAGCTCCAGCAAATTTTCGCTGTCGTTCTCGTTAAGCGCCGCCGTCGGCTCGTCCAGAATGAGCAGCTTCACGTTTTTGCTGAGCGCCTTGGCGATCTCCACGAGCTGCTGCTTGCCTACGCCCAGATCCTTGATCAGCGTCTCCGGGTTCAAATCCAGCTTTACCTTCTGCAGCATCTGCTTCGCCTGGACGATCGTGCGGTTCCAATTGACGATGCCGCCGCGGCTCACCTCGTTGCCCGCGTAGATGTTCTCGTAGACGGTCAGGTCCGGAAACAGCGCCAGCTCCTGATAGATAATGGCAATGCCCGCTTTGACGCTGTCGCTGATTCTATGAAACTGCTGAACGGCTCCTTCGAACACGATATCGCCCTTGTACGCGCCATGCGGGTAGACGCCGCTCAAAACCTTCATCAGCGTGGACTTCCCGGCCCCGTTCTCGCCGATCAGGCAGTGAATCTCGCCGCGCTCCACCTTGAAGTTGACGTCGGCGAGCGCCTTCACTCCGGTAAATTCCTTGGAAATCCCGTTCATCTCCAAAATGTAGTCGCTCATCTTCATGCGCTCCTTAGCAAGCAGCTCGCGCACGGACGAAATAGCGACGGAGGATCCCTCGCTATTCCGCCCGGCTTATGCTATTCGGTTAAAGTCCGGTAAACTCGCTCGCCTGGTAATAGCCCGAATCGATCAGCTTCTGCTTCACGTTGGATTGCTCCACGACGATAACGTCGGTCTGTTTGGCTTTGACGTCGATCGCGCCGTTCGGGTAGGAGCCCGTCGTCTCCGGCGTCTTGCCGTCGAGAATCGCGACCGCCATGCCCATGGCGTCTTTGACGAGGGTGCGCACATCCTTGAACACGGTCATCGATTGCTTGCCGTCGATGATGTACTGCACGGAAGCTTTGTCGGCGTCCTGTCCGGAAATGACGTAGCTCGTCACCGCGGAATCGGTCGCGAACACGTCGGCGATGGAACGGGACGTTCCGTCGTTCGGAGCCAGGATGACGACGTCGCCTTTCAGGTCCGCTCCGGCGGCGGTCAGGTGCGTTTGAGCTTTGTTTTTGGCTTCGTTGGCGTCCCAGTTCGTCGTCACTTGGCCGATGATTTTGCTCATCTGATCGCGCGACAGCTTCGCCGTGTCTTTCAGCGCTTCCGCTTCGCTCGAGTTCGCAATTTTGAACGTGCCGTCGGCGATCTTCGGCTGCAGCACGTTCCAAGCGCCTTCGAAGAACAGGAACGCGTTGTTGTCGGAAGCGGCGCCCGCGTACAGATACAGCGGCTGGCCGGAGCCTTTTGCATGGTCGACGAGGTATTGGGCTTGAGCGGCCCCTACTGCGACGCTGTCGAACGTGACGTAGTAATCGACTGCATCCGTGTTCGTGATCAGACGGTCATAGGAGATGACCTTGATGCCTTCCTTCTTGGCGGCTTCGACGGCCGCAGCCGCGGCGTCGCCGTCCGGCGGGCAGATGATCAGCACTTTGATGCCTTTGTTGATCAGCGTCTCGACGTTTTCTTTTTCCTTGGCGGGAGAGCCTTGGCTGAACAAAATCTCGGTCTTGTATTTCGTATCTTTGATCGCGTCCTTGAAGCGCTGTTCGTCCTGCACCCATCTTTCCTCGTCCTTGGTCGGCAGGACGATGCCTACGCTGATTTTGCCGCTGCCGCTGTTGCTGTTGCATGCCGCAACGAGGATGGAGAGCATGATGACCGTAAGCGCTAACGAAATGGCTTTTAAGCTTTTCTTCATTTGTGTACCCCTCTCAATAAATGGATTCATTGGCCGACAACGTCAATATACCATCGGAGAGAGGCGATGAAAGCGCTATACAACTAGCACTCTTTTACGAACGTCTATACTTTTTTAAGGTAACGAGGGGGGCAGAAGAGGAGGCTCTCATTTGTGAAAAAAAGGGATAAGCGCGTGGTGCGAGCTTATGGTGCGAGCCTGTGGGGCGATGGGTGAGATAAGCACGTGGCGCGAGCTTATGGTACGAGCCTGTGGGGCGATGGGTGAGATAAGCACGTGGCGCGCACTAGCGTTGCATAAATGCTCACATAGTGAACTGGATTGTATTCCTATTACTTTGATTTCATATATTTACAGTTCCATTCTAGCCACTCAA
>NZ_PVYW01000015.1 GCF_003001675.1 Cohnella sp. SGD-V74
TTGGGAGCAAGCTCCCTCCTAACTCCGCTCGACTTGCATGTATTAGGCACGCCGCCAGCGTTCGTCCTGAGCCAGGATCAAACTCTCCATGAAAGTTGATTAGCTCATTCACTGCTGGTATTGCTTGTTGTTTCTTACGCTCAATGTTCAGTTTTCAAAGAACAATCGGTGTTTCTCGCCTGCCCCGTTTCCGGCGCAAGGTCTTTATCTTACCGCATCCCGCACCGCGTTGCAACCCTCAATTTTTACCAGTTACGATAATTTTCGAGTTTGTTCGACCTCAGCGACTCTCTCAAGTTCGCTTCGTTTCGGCGACAGGAATTAGAATATACCATAGCCTCCAATGCGGTTGCAACCGTTAAAATATTCCAATCCCCTCCCATAAGCGTTGGCTAAACCCCAGCGTCGCAAAGCGGCCTCGGAGTCGCCAATGTTATGTGTATTTAATAAGAATAGAGTCCAACGTTTCGGCGACGCAGGCAATGTCATCACTCAGGTCGTTCGCCCCCAGCGTGACTCGCACGAAACTTTCATCTATATCCGAAGATTCCGCGAAGCGGCCCAGGATCCCGCTCGCTTTGCGGTCAATCTGCAGCAGCAGTTCGATTTCTTCCGGACAAGCGTTTAAAAACACGATTTCTAATTCCTCCAACCTACCACGATACCGCCCTCCGATCGGCACGAACTCGAGTTCCTGCACGAACGGCAGCGAACCTTTCAATTTCGGCGAATACACGGTTTCCGTCTGCCTCATCCTGAAGCCCAGGCTTTCTATCGCTTCCAAAACCAGGCGTTGGGAAGCAGACGGGAAAACTTGAATGCGATCCTCGTCCGACGGATCCAGCGCCGCCTGAATGTCCGCCTTTGTCTTGATCCATACCGAAGCGCGGGCGATCGTAAGCGGAGTCACCCCACCACCGATAAAGAGATACTGTCCAACTGTTGATCGACCGTGCCTCCTTAAATCCGGACAACCCCCCGCACGATTTCCTCCGGAGCGTAGGTCGCCCTCCCCAACACAGTGTCCACTTTGACCGAACCGATACCTACGCTCGCTAACATTCTTCCGAAAAACGACATCCCATCCCAGCTTTCCACGTTTGAATTGCTCGATAACTTATATGTACCACATTGATACGGGATTCAACCCAGCAACAAATCCCCACCGCCTCAACCTTCGTCACATTAATGTAATTTAATGGAGTCGTCCCCCTTGGCGGAAGCACCCGGGATGTCATCGGACCGCACGCCAGAACGGTTCGGGATGCGGCCGTCATGCTGGACGTCATTGCCGGCTACAGCTTCGAAGATCCGAAGACGGTCGCTTCAATCGGTAACATTCCGCGTAAAGGCTATACTTCCAAACTCAGCAAGAATGCCTTGCAAGGCAAGCGAATTGGACTGTACGGCCCGGGCTGGCGCGATCAGGATTTGACAGAGGAAACGCAGGCGCTGTACGATCGCGCGATCAAAGAATTGAAGGAACAGGGAGCCGTCGTCATTCCGGATCCTTTTGCCGGAACGGAATTCGCGGAGTACTTCAAAGCCTCGGGCTCCGTCGGCATCGAATCCGTCATCTACGACATGGAAGCCTACTTGAAACGGCTCGGCAAAAACGCCGCGATCACCTCGGTAGCGGAGTTGCTGGAAAAAACGGGCGAGAAGCCGTCCATTTTCAACCGTTACAACGACGATCTGCCCGATCCGACCTCCGTCGCCGACCTTTCGAACTTCGTCGCCGTCAGGACGAAGCTGCTCCAAATCGTCAACGATGTTATGGACAAACACGATCTGGACGGCTTCGTCTTCCCTCAAATGTTCAAGGAAACGCCGCTCCTTTCCAGCGAGGACAACATCGGCGCGACGACGGTTTCTGAAATCAACGTGGCCGGCGTTCCGCTCGTGACCGTTCCTGCCGGCTATTACAAGAGCGGTTCGCCGTTCTCTCTCGCTTTCTTCGGAAAGATGTGGAGCGAAGCCGACTTGCTGGGCATGGCCTTCGACTACGAACAGGCAACGAAATACCGGAAGGCGCCCGTCTTGATAGAGAAACGGTAAGCGCGTTTCCAAACGAATAAGTAGAGAGGCTGTTCCGAAAAAGTCGTACATCGACTCGGAGCAGCCTCTTCGCTTATATTCGCAGCATAAACCTTTAACAAATCTTCTCCTTCTGCCAACGGATCGATTCGTCGAATTCCGAGTAGCTGAATCCGACGTTCTCCCAATAACGCTGCAGTTCCTTTCGTTCCCAGCCTTCGTACAGCTCCTCCCATGCAAAGGGACCGTGCGGCAGCAGCGAACGAGGCTCGATCACCGCGCCAGGTCTGAGCGCCTGGTAGCGATAATCGCACGACAGCCGAATTTGTCCCGGCACCTGATTGGGCATCGACTTGTGAACGGTGAGACTGTTAAAGGTAAGCACGTCTCCCGCCTCGTAGTCGATCGTCTGCCACTCGTAGTCGAGACCGCACAGGATCGATTCCAGCCCTCCCGCTCCCGGCGCCTCCGTGACGCCCAGCAATCCGGCTTTATGACTCCCCTTCAGCACGGCAAGGCCGCCCAACCGCCGGGGAACGTCGCCAAGCGGAATCCAGGCCGTCCAAGTCTCGGTCTCGCCTTGAATATGAAGAAAATCCTGGTGAGAAGGCGTAACCTTGGTATCGCGATGAGGCAGCATCACCCGGGCGATGTTCCTCGGGTGAGGGAAGACCTCGCAGCCGAACAGCTCGCGGTACATGGACAGCAGCTTCTCCTGATGGGCCAACGCATGAAAACTCTCCAGCCTCTGAATCGCGAGATAAATGTCATGCGTAACTCCGACGCCGTTCCAGCGAATTTCTTCGTCCGGAATCCGGTTGACCGCTTCCACATCGGCCATGCCGTCGATCGGCGCATATCGGGAATCGGTCAAGCCCCGGCTCTCCAAAATCTTCAAGACGTCCTGGCGAAGCGCAAGCACGGTCTCCCGCGGAATAAGGCCTTTGAAGAAAAGCATGCCATCCTGTTCGGCACGTTCCCGAAGCGCTTCCGGCAGTCCGAGCAGCGGCGAAGAATCCGAAAATGCCCCAGAGATCGGACTTGAGTTATTGTCCTTGACCGGTAATTCGTTCATATGCTCATCTCTCCTCGGAACAACGATTTTGAAGCCATATTATCATGCAGAGCATATAGAAGGATTTAGCGGCAGCCGGGTCGTATTTGTCATTTATCGGTTTCACCGTCTTATACCCGGGAGGAAGCGCCATGTCCGATATCGAGTTCAGATTCAACCCCGCCGTTCATTACGCAAACCGGCTCGCTTGCCGGCCGGGGGAGACGTTCGGTCCAAGAGTGATCGACGATTATCAGTGGCTGTACGTAGAGTCGGGAAAAGGAGAGATCATGATTAACGGCCGGGTCTATTCCGCGGAATCGGGCTGCCTGTTCGGATACGGTCCCGAGGTTCCGCACCGGATTACCGCCGACGCCGACGATCCGTTCGTCCTCTTCGGCCTGCACTTCGCCCCCGATGCATCCGAATCCGCCGCCCGGCCGCATCCTCCCTCCGTCCGCAATATCGAGCTTCCTCCGCAGTCTCACCAAAGCCTCTCCGTACCGGACGACGTTCCGAACGCCCTGATCCCTCCATGCTCGCTTATCGGGTCGTGGGCGCTTCCTTTTTTCGAAGAGTTGGTTAAGGAATTCAATCGTCAGGACGAGTATGCGCCGCTCGCTCTCCGCGCTGCAATGATCCGGCTTTATGTGCGCCTGCGAAGAACAACCGTTGCTCCAATGCCGCAGAACGCCATCGTGGAACGGATTCGCGCAGCGCTCGAAGCGCGATCGGAAGAAGACTATCGCATGGAGTGGCTGGAGGAAATGACGGGCTACAGTCACGATTACGCATCGAAAACCTACAAAGGAATCGTCGGGCGATCCCCCCATGCCGATCATCAGAGAATGAGACTGCAGGCTGCGCAGCGCTATCTCGAAACGACGGAGTTGACGGTGACGGAGATTGCGGATGCGCTTCGGTTCGGCAGCATTCATTATTTCTGCAAATGGTTTCGACGCCTGTCCGGCCTGTCTCCGAGCGCGTATCGTTCCCGAAAACGAATGATCTGACCTATTGCCATTGCGCCCTTAATCGATTACGATTAATTACAAGTAAGTTCATCGATATTGAGGTGATTAGAGTGCGCGAAGTTCCCATGCGCTATGTGAAGGCGAATCAGGCCGGAATCGTGCTGTCGGTTATTTTGTTTTTCCTGTTTCATCAATTTTGGATTTTGGCGGCTCTGTGGGCGATTCAATTGGGCGGCTTGCTTACCGAGGGAAAGTTGAACGTATTCGTGCAAATTGCCAAGCGGGTGATTAAAAATAAGGGAGAAGAGACGCAGGCGGTCGAGCTCCAACGCTTCAATAATACGTTGGCCGTACTGTTCCTGACGCTGGCGCTCGTCTCCTTCGCTCTCGGCTGGGAGATCGTCGGATACGCCTTCGCCGCGATGCTGCTGCTGGCGGCCGGAGCCGCACTGATCGGCTTCTGCATCGGCTGCACGGTCTACTTCTGGATCAAGCAGATTCGCGCGGGCCGGTTCCGCAGGACTCAACCGTAGGTTTTAAGAAGGGCGAGGCAATAAGCTCCTGAACGTAATGAACTTACGTCGGCTTATCGCTTCGCCCTTTTTAGTCTCTATTTAACGGATACTCTTCCGAAGTAACCGTTAGAGGAACCTGCGTACAGCTTTCCATCTCTCACGGCAAGCATATCGCCGTCGATCAGTTCGTAGTAGCCGATGCGCACGTCGTGCAGACGGCTTTCCGCTCTTCCGCTTATCGGGTTCAGCGCGTATACGTCGGGGATCCCTTCTACGAGCAGACGGTTTCCGAACGCATGCAAGCTTCCCCACGCCTCGAACTCCGCCTCCCAGATCGTCCTTCCGTCCGCGATATCGACCGCCCTCGGCTTCCCGTCCAGACGGCAGTAAAGTACCCCGTCCATGATAATCCCCTTATCCGCTTTTCCGATCACGGTCCAGAGCGTCTCTCCGGTCTGCAAGTCGATCAGCGAGCTTGTCGCGTCTGCGCTGTCGTACAGCCTCTCGCCGTCTTCGGATTGCTGCTTGAGCATATACCGCTCGTCGATCGCCTCGTAATGCGTGCCGTACTCGAAGCTGATCGGCAAGGACAGCTTATCCGCTCCGGTCGTCGGATCGGCAAGAATCAGCTTCTCCTCGTCTCTCGCCCAGAAGCCGGCCGGTCCGCGACTGCTTAGACGGCCTTCCGCGGCAAGAAGACCGCCACTCGTCAAATCGACGGATCTTCCCTTCAGCTCCCACCTCATCTTGCCGGTTCGGGCATCGAACGCCGTCAGCTTCTTGTCCGCAAGGGCAGGGCCTCCGGACTGCACGATCACGACCGGCGCCCGCTGCGGATTCGGCAGCAGCGTCCCGCTCCCTTCCAGACTTGCCGACCAGACGACTTGACCGGTCCGAACGTCCCTCGCTTCCAGCCGGGTCGTGAGTTGCTCCTCGTCGCCCGTCGCAAGCGCGAGAACGGCTACATCCCCCGAGGCTTCGCTGCTAAGCTCCCATACGTCCTCCTGGATTTCGAGCGTCCGCTCCCAACGCGTCTTGCCGTCTCTCGTATTCATGGCGATCAATCGATACGACGAGGTTCCCTCTCCCCGCTCGAGCGGCCGATAGAAGATAATCGTCTGCCGAGCCTCGGACAAGGCGAACAAGTGGATGTCGTAGCCGAAATCGTATTTCCACAGCTTTCTTCCGGTGACCTTATCCACTCCGTACAGATGGGAGGCTTCGTGAAAGCCGCTGATTCCGCCGTCTTCGCCCGCGATCAGCAAGGTGCGTCCCGCTTCTCCGACCAAGTAGTTGAAGGGCAGCTCCGTCTCTATCCGCCAATCGTAGTCGACAGCCTCGGATCTCGCGAACGGGAATCGCGCGCCTTCGACGGCCTTCAGGATGACCGGCTGTTCCAGCGTATGCTGGCCCTCGTTGCCGATGTCGTACTTCCCGCTCCTGTCGCGATAACGATAATTGAGCAGCCGATCATCGTCCGACCATGTCAGAACCAATTGGGCGTCGGCGTTCTCGTACCTCCATACCGGCAGCGTCTTCAGCTTGCCAGGCGGCTCGACGTTGCCCGACGCTTCGAGATATTGAGGGCGACCGAACAGGGTCTCCGCGGCCGTGACGGACAGGCTGCCGACTCGGAGAGCGGAGCGCGCGACGGCCGCGATCGCTTCCGGCGAGATGCCGGAATCTTCAAATACCGGCTTCCACTCCGTTTGGAAGTCGTCTATCTGATCTTTATGCACCCAGAGCAGTCCGAATCCATGGCGGCTTGCGGAGTCCGGCAACGCCACGCCGTACCAGTCTCCCAAGACGCGGAGCGCATAGGCCGTCTCCGCTCCGATTACGGTCACGGCCTCCTTGCCGGCATTCGGATACCAGTACAGAGAACTGCCAGGCGCTATGCTCACCTTCGAAGGAGCGATGTCCCCCGCGCCCTCGGACTCGTTCGTCAAATACCAGATCGGCACCCAAGATCGGACTCCGTCATCGTCGATTTCGGCGAAAGTATCCGTCAGGCTTAAAATGGTCACGGGTCTTGCGGGCAAGGCGAAGTAGGAGATTCGCGGCTCGCGTGAGCTGATCATATCGTATGCGGCGGTGCCGGCCTTCACCGCGACCGTCTGCCCGATGCGTATGCCGTTCTCCGCCGCAAGCTGGTTATCGTCGGACGAGGAAGCTGTCAGAGCGCCGATGGTCGGAATATAGCTTCTCTCGTTTCCCTCCGGGTCCCGGTCGTACAGAACGGCATACAGCAGCCGCCCTTCTTCCGACCAATGAAGCAGCAAACGGGAGGACGACGCTTCGTTCTGGTACGTCCATACCCGAGTCCGTATCCAATCCGAATTCCAATAGAGCGACGAGGTTTCGGCATTGAAATCCGTTCCCAGCAGCTCCGCCGCTTCGTCCTGCGTCAGCTTCGCCGTTAAGCCGCTTCTGGCCAGCTCGGGTTGAAACCGGGGGTCGGACGGTGCGGACGCTTCGGGAACGAATACGGAAGAAGCAACCGGAGAAGGAAGCGAAGAAGACGTCGGCAGTGCTGTCTCCTCCGCCCCGTCATTCGAACAAGAGCATAGGAATACCGCCAGCATCGCCGCGGCTGCCGCGCCTTTGAATCCGAGCGACCGACCGAGCATGGAAAACTCCCCTTTTCTATTCTTTAATAGTTAGACGCTTGGCGGCATCTAAAGTTTCTAACTTTATCCAGATTCCGCAACCCCCGCACGACCATCGATAACTCGAAATGTTTGTGCCTTATGGCCTTTTGCGCCTATCAGAATATAATTATTCGCGAATATCCAACCGCATACTTAACGCAACAGCCTCTACTCCACTGTTCCAAGTGGCCGTAGAGGCTGTTGTCGTTTGGGTCTAGTCTGCGCCGCCGAGAAGACGAACCAGTTCCTCTTCGTCTTCCAGCACCGGAACGCCGAGGTCGCGAGCCTTGGTCAGCTTGCTGCCGGCGCTCTCGCCCGCGATGACGAGATCGGTCTTCTTGGATACGCTGCCGGACACCTTGGCGCCGAGCGCCTCCAGCTTCTTCGCGGCTTCGTCCCGCGTCATTAACGTGAGCGTACCGGTCAGGACGACGGTCTTGCCGAACAGAGGATGGCTCGCATCCGCGCTTGCGGCTGCCGGAGCGGCAGCTTCCGGCTTCACGCCGAGCTCGCGCATCCGGGCGATGCTCGCTTGGTTAAGCGGATCGCGGAAGTATTGGTTGATGCTCTCGGCGACGATGCCGCCGACGTCCGGCAAGCCGATCAACTCCTCCACTTCCGCCGCCATCAGACGGTCCAGATCCCCGAAATGGTCCGCCAGCATTTTCGTCGTCGCCTTGCCCGTATTCGGAATGCCGAGCGCGTTCAAGAAAGAAGCGAGTCCGCGCGACTTGGACTTCTCCAGCGCGTCGAGCAGATTGGACGCCTTCTTCTCCCCGAACCGCTGCAATCCGACGAGTTGCTCCAGAGTCAGGCCGTACAGATCCGCCGGCTCGCGAACGCTGAGCTCCTCGTAGAGCTGCTCTGCCGTCTTGCCGCTGAACGTCTCGATGTCCATGCAATCGCGCGAAGCGAAATGGGTGATCCGTCCGATGATCTGCGGCTTGCAGCCGAGCCGGTTGTTGCAGAACAGGTGGGCGCCGCGCATCTCCAGCGGAGATCCGCACCCCGGACATTCGGTCGGCGCAACGATCGGTCCGCCCTCCTCGTCGTCCGCTTTGCCCAAAATTTCCGGGATGACGTCGTTGGAGCGGCGAATGAAGACTCGCGTTCCGAGGGCGTTCAGCAGATTTTTGCGTTCGATGTCGCCGATGTTGTTGAGCGTGCAGTTCTGAACGGTCACGCCCGCCAGCTCGACAGCCTCTACACGTGCGAGCGGCGTCACCTTGCCCGTCCTCCCCAGCTCCCAGGATACGGACTCGAGCACGGTCGTTGTTTCTTCCGCCTCGAACTTGAAGGCGACGGCCCATCTCGGGAATTTATCCGTATAGCCAAGCGCCTCGCGCGTCCTCATGTCGGTCAGCTTGACGACCGCTCCGTCGATCAGGTAGTCGAGCTCGCCGCGGCGCGCGACGATCCCTTCCAGCTCCTTGACGAGATCCTCGACGTTCGAGAAATAAGCGATATACGGGTTCACCGGAAACTTGTTCTCCCTTAAGAACGCCATCATCTCGCGGTGGTTGGCGAACGGGAGCCGGTCCGAATAGCCGACATTGTAGAAGAACGCGTCCAGCTTGCGCGAAGCCGTCACCTTGGGGTCGAGGTTGCGCAGCGCCCCCGCTGCGCCGTTGCGCGCGTTCTTGAGCGGCTCGGCGGCCGTCTCGTTGTACTTCTCCAGCACGGACAGCCTCATGAACCCTTCTCCCTGCACCTCGATCGTCCCGCCGTCATATCCGATCGTGAGCGGAACGGTGCGGATCGTGCGAACTTGAGCCAGAATGCCTTCGCCCACTTCTCCATTCCCCCGGGTAGCAGCTTGCGCCAGTTCCCCTCCGCTATAGGTCAGGTTAAGGGACAGCCCGTCGAACTTCAGCTCAACGACGTACTCGGGATCGGGCAGCGGCTGCTCCGGATTTTTGGCGTTGTAGTCGGCGATCAGCTTGTTCGCCCTCGTCGCCCACGCGATCAAATCCTCTACGTTCTGCGCCTTGTCCAAGCTCCACAGCCGGGACAGATGGCGATGCGGCTCGAAGCCTTTCAGAATGTTGCCGCCGACTCTGCGCGTCGGGGAATCCGGCAGCACCGTGCCGGTCTCCGCCTCGAGAGCGGTCAACTCGTCGTAGAGGGCGTCGTACTCCTTGTCGCTGATGGTCGGATTATCCTCCGTGTAGTAACGATGGCCATGCGCGTTCAACTCGTCGACGAGCTTCCGCATCCGTTCCAGCGAATCCATTTGCGCCATGCACGTTAACCTCGCTTTTTAATTGAATAATCCTAACCTAGATCTTCGTCACTGGAGCAAACGCCGCAAGCAATCGCTTGACGCCCACCGGCGCCGGGAACGCAATCTGCAGCTCAGCGTCGTTGCCTGTTCCTTTGACCGAGACGACGGTTCCGACGCCCCACTTGGCGTGCTGCACCTTGTCGCCGGCGGCGATCGCCATGCCGTCTCCGACCGGCTTGGCCGCGGACGGCGTCGTCTGCGGTCGGACGACCGACGAAGCGCCCCCTGCCGAGGCATTCATCGGAGAGACGGTCGGACGCGCTCCGAACCCGGAAGGCGGATAACCGCCGCCTCCGCTTCCCGTTGCCGAGCCGGAACCGCGCGAATTGCCGTAGCTGCCGCCGCCGTAGGACGAACCCCCATAGGAGGAGCCCCCGTAAGACGAACTGCCGCCTGTTCGCGAGGCGTAGCCTCCGTACGAGCCGGAACGCCCGCCTCCCGCCGAAGCGACCGCATCCTTCAGCTCGTTCGGAATTTCTCCGAGGAATCGGGAAGGCGCGTTCGAGTTCGTGCGCCCGTACAACAGCCGCATCCGCGCGCAGGTCAGGTACAGCTTCTTCTCCGCCCGCGTAATGCCTACGTAGGCAAGCCTCCGCTCCTCTTCCATCTCCTCGTTGTCCATCAGGGAGCGGCTTCCCGGGAAGACGCCCTCTTCCATGCCTACGATGAAAACGACCGGAAATTCCAACCCTTTGGCGCTGTGCATCGTCATGAGCACGACAGCGTCGCCGCCGTCTTCCCCGTCGTCGTCCATCGAATCGATGTCCGCGACAAGCGCCAGCTCCGTCAGGAAGCTGAGCAGCGACTTGTCTTCGTTGCGTTTCTCGAACTCCTGGGTAACGGACAGGAATTCTTCGATGTTTTCCAGCCGGGCCTTGGACTCAAGGGTATTCTCGCGCTGCAGCTCCAGCCGGTACTCGGACATTTCCAGCAGCTTCTCGGTCAGCTCCGTTACCGATAAGTAGTCGGTCATCGCGCTGAGGTTACGGATCAAATCGCGGAAGCTGCCGAGCGCCGCCTTAGCACGATTCTGGATATCGAGGTGATACAGACCGTCGCCGAGCAACCCGTCCCCTTCGTTCAGCAACCGCAGAATCGAGATGCCTTTGCGAGTCGCTTCCGCCTGCACTTTCGCCATCGTCGTATCGCCAAGCCCCCGCTTGGGCTCGTTGACGATTCTCAGCAAGCTGTTGTCATCATCCGGATTAGAGATTAAACGCAGGTAGGACAGAATATCCTTGATCTCTTTGCGATCATAGAACTTGATGCCGCCCACGATCTGGTACGGGATTTCCGACTTGATCAGAATTTCCTCGACAACCCGCGACATCGCGTTGGTCCGGTACAGAATGGCGTGATCGTCGTAGCGCCGGCCGCTCTGACGATTTTTGCGAATCTCGCCTGCGACGAAGTACCCTTCCTCATGCTCCGAATCGCCCTGGTACACCGTAATTTTTTCCCCGCCGGCTTGGTCCGTCCACAGATTTTTCGCTTTGCGGCCGATGTTGTTCTTGATGACCGAGTTGGCGGCGTCCAAAATGTTGGAGGTCGACCGGTAGTTCTGCTCCAGCAAAATGCTGCGCGCTTCGGGGTAGTCCTTCTCAAAGTTGAGGATGTTCGTGATGTCCGCGCCCCGCCAGCGATAGATCGACTGATCGCTGTCGCCGACGACGCAGATGTTATGGTGCTTGTCGGCCATCATTTTACAGAGGGTATATTGCGCTTTGTTCGTATCCTGGTATTCGTCGACGTGAATGTATTTGAATTTGTTCTGGTAAAAATCCAGTACTTCCGGAGCGTCCTTGAACAGTTGGATCGTCAGCAGCAGCAGATCGTCGAAGTCGAGCGAGTTGTTCGCTTTCAACCGCTTCTGGTACTGCGTGTATACCTTGGCGACGATAGACTCGAAGTAGTCCCCCTGCCGCTGATCGTACTGCTCCGGGGATACCAGCTCGTTCTTCGCCGCTCCGATGGCGGCTTGAACGGCTTTCGGCTCGAACCTCTTCACGTCGAGGTTGTTGTCCTTCATGATATTGCGAATAACCGACAGCTGATCGCCGGAGTCGAGAATGCTGAAGTTGGAGCCGAAGCCGATCTTGTCGATGTCCCTGCGCAGAATGCGCACGCACATGGAGTGGAACGTGCTGACCCAGATGTCCCGGCCGGACGGGCCGACAAGCTTGGATACCCGCTCCTGCATCTCGCGCGCCGCCTTGTTCGTAAACGTGATGGCGAGAATGCTCCACGGCGCCGCCAGACGCTTGGAGATGATGTAGGCGATGCGGTGCGTCAGCACCCGCGTCTTGCCGCTTCCCGCTCCCGCCATGACGAGCAGCGGGCCGTCGGTCGTGACCGCCGCCTCCTTCTGACTCGGATTCAGCCTATTGATCGAATCGTCGATGTCGATCGAGTTCGCGTTATCTCTCTCAAAAAACATAATTCCGCTCCTTTGCCGCTTGGTTAACCGCCTGAACCGTCGTCAACGCAGCGTCCAAGTTATCGTAAATGACGTTGCCGACGACGACCGTATCCGCCCGGAGCGCCGCTTGCGCCGCCTTCTCGGGACCGTCGATCCCCCCGCCGTAGAACAGGTGGGCCTGCCTGAGCTCCGCGCGAATGCGGCCCAGCAGCTCCATATCTCCGAACGTTCCGCTGTACTCCACGTACAGCACCGGCACGTTCCATAACCGGTCCGCCACCTGGGCGTAGGCGACGGCTTCGTCGGGCCCGATGCGGGCGTCCGCCTCCGTCAGCCTGGCTACGGTCGAGTCCGGGTTGAGCACTAGGTACGCTTCGCCGACGATCGATTCCCAAGGCATCAGATGACCGTAATCCTTGATCGCCGCAGCGTGATGGCCGATCAGCCACTCGGCGCGCTTCGCGTTAAGTACGCTCGGAATAAAATAGCCGTCGAATCCCGGCACACCGCACGCCGGATCGGACAGCTCGAACGCGCACGGCACCTCGTACCTGCGTATGCGGGACATCAGTTCAACCGTATTGTCGAAAGTTACCCCGCTCGAGCCGCCGACGAGAATCGCGTCCGTGCCCGAGGCGCATACCGCCTCCAGCGCTTCGTCGCCGATCTCCCTGTCGGGATCGAGCTTGAACACATGTTTCCAACCGCTATAAAATGAGGGGCGCATGTTGCCTCCGGTAATCTACAGATTAATGTCAGTGGTCGGACAGCCCCGCGCTTGCGCCGGACAGATCCGCTAGTTAATAGTCTACAGGAATTTGACCATACTTCCAAGAGGAAACAGGAAAACAAACGTTCGCCTTTCCTTCTCATAGAAAAAGCCAGCCCGCGCGGCTGACCTGGAGAACTTGCCTTACTTAAAACCGGCTATAATAATTGCAAGATGCTCTTGTGAAACTTTTCTGCTTGCATGCAGCGACTCCTGACGTAATCCCGAGGGGGCGCTCCCAGCCCCGGAGTCTCCGAAAGATCCGGCTGAATCAGTCTAAACCTGTGCTCTCCCGGCACCAGCTTCGCGATGATGCTCGTGAGCATTTGAAAATCGGTCGGTCCTTCGGAGACGATTCCGAACGTATAATTCCTCATAAATTCGGAACACCGCCCAGCATTCCCATGACCCATAGCTTGGATAGGCTGTTGCCCGTTTCAAGCAGCTTCTCGTTCACGACGACTCGATTAATTTGCGTATGACCGTTCAAATTGCGATCTACGGTGAACAGCCTGATTCTATCGTCGCCCAGATTAAGCCCGTCCAGCACAAGAGGATTATGGGTCGTAATGAATGCGGTTTTGTTAGCCTCAATGATTCTATCGCAGAACACTTTCGTAATGCTCCTCGCCAAGCGCGGGTTCAAAGCTTGGTCGAAATTATCTATGGAAAACATGTTGGGGGACTTGGCATGCATCGCCAACGCGAGCAAGAAAAGCACGTACAGCGATCCTTCGCTTGCATCGTAAGGCGTCAGTTCGCTTCTCCCCTCCCGCATGAAGCGATCCGTAAATCGTATCGTTTTGGCCGTCATCGGAATGTTCGGGGATACAGTATCTTTCGACGGCTTTCCGACGCCGATTGCCTTCGTCCAGTCAAGCAAATCCAGCAAATCATACAGATCCATCGATCCGAAGGTTTCTTCTTCGGTATCCAGCAGATCGTCCACCGCCTCCGGCAGCCTGCCTCCGAGCAGTCCGACGGGCTCCCGTTGAAGCGGATCCGTAAGCGTCTATTTCTATCTCCGGAAAGTTCTCTAATTTATACCTCGAGTTCCTTAAACGTCCGAACACTTTCGTTTCATTGACAAACAAGGACTCTGAATGATACTCCCGGCATCGTCGACTTTATCCGAGATTGCCGCGCTAAGAACGCCGATCGCTTCCAACAAAGCGCTTTTCCCCGTCCCGTTGGCTCCGATAAATACATTCACCCTGCCAGGCTCCAATGTAATATTGGATAAAGACTTGAAGTTCTTTATCGTAATAGCCACATCCATAATGGCACCTCGTTTCGCTAATCTACTAATTATCCTGCCCGCTCAGCCGATCGCATATCCCTATCGTTAAGATTCGATTCATATGTTCGTTTCCCTCCTGCTATCCATCTTACCTTCCCCGGCTTGCGCCAGACAGACAACATTCTTAAGATCGGATTGTCAATTTTTAAGCCCGCACCGGACGGCAAAATAAAAACGACGGCCGGAGCTTCGCTCCGATACCGCCGTTTCTCTCGTCGTTCCGCATGTCGTTTTCACACATCGTTTTACAGCAAAACTTTCTTGCCTGTCCGCGCGCTCTCCACCGCTCCGAAAACCATCTTCATGCTCTTAATATTGTCGCGGCAATCCGTCTCCGCGGGACGATCTTTCTCCAGGCTGGCGAACATTTCGTCCAGGCAGCCCTCATGTCCGCTGCGGCCCTCGTAGCTTGCCGGAACGTCCAGCCGCTTGAACGCGTTCATGAAGCCGCCCGATTCCGCTTCGTCGATCGCCTCGGCGACTGGCAGGTTCACTCCGTCCCAGACGGCGCTCCCCCTGCTGCCGGTCACCCGCCAATCGGCCTCCCACGAGGTGTTCAGCCCTTCCGCGCACCACGAGCCGTTGTAGCTGAACACGATGCCGTTATCCATCTCGAAAATGCAGACGGCCGAAGCGTTCCCCTTGTACCACGAGCCCGGCGGATTGTATTCGTGGCAGTAGACGGACACCGGATCAGCTCCGGTAATGAACCGGGCCTGATCGAACGTATGGATCGCCATGTCGACGATCAGCGGACTGTCCATCGCGTCCCGGAAACCGCCGAAATGCGGCCCGAGGAAAAAGCTCGCGTGAATCGAGCCGATGTCTCCGAGCTTTCCGGATCGCACCAGATCGCGATATGCCCGTATCGTTTTCATATATCGCCGATTCTGCATCACCGCGTAACGTCTGCCGGTCTCCTTGCTAACGCGCACGATCTCTTCAGCGTCCGCCAGCGATTCCGCCATCGGCTTCTCTCCCAGCACGTGGACCCCTGCCCGCAAAGCAGTCGTCACGATCTGCTTGTGGCTGGCCGGAATCGTCACGTCGAACACCAAATTCGCATCGGTCGCCGCCAGCGCGTCGCCCAAATCGGCGAAGATCGGCACGTCCAAGCGATGGCGTTCGGCCGCGGCCTTGGCCGTATTTTCGAACAAATCCACCAATGCCACGATCTCGGCGTTCTCCCGCGCGACCGCATCCGCGATCCACGCCTGCGACATGCCGCCGCAGCCGGCTACGATAATTTTGTGCTGTTTGGCCATGTTCAGCCACTCCCCCGTTTTCATGATCCCGGCAAATCTGCAGCGGATTCGGAGGGAAATCTCCCGCCTCTGCCGCCGTGATTCCAGCCTTGACTGCTGCCCCTATCGTAGCGCAGTTCCGCAAGCAGCGCCAGAAACGAAATTAACCTCTATTCGCACAATCTTACGCCTTCTATAATGAAAGTATCGCCGATTTGGCGTTCCTTATTGCGCCGCTTCGAGAGAATCGTATGAATTGCGCAGCGACCCGGGAAGAAGGAGGGGTTCGGAAAATGACGGTCAGTCCCCGCAAAGAAAACACTTGGCTCCCCGACCGCACGTTCCCGATCAATATTTTCTTTGTCCATCACATACCGCTTCATTGGCATGATCATATCGAATGGATATTCGTCAAGGAGGGACAAGCCCGCATCCAGATCGACGCCGATTGCCAGGTTCTCGAAAAGGGGGAGCTCGCCTTCGTCAATTCGAGGCAGCTGCATGCGGCAACCGTTATCGCGCCGGGCTCGAAGCTCGTCTGCATCGTCTTCAACGAAGCGCTCGTGCGCGGGAGCGGACTCGACATTACGGAAAACAACTACTTCCAACCCTATTTGATCCAACGTCAGAAATGGCCCGGCTTTATTCGCGCGGACGAGCCGGAGATGGAGGAGATCGGCGCGGCCTTCGCCCGGCTCGTGCTTGAATTCGAACAGAAGCGCCCCGGCTACGAGCTCATCGTCAAAGCCGAGCTTCTCCGCATCTTCGGCCAATACTTCCGCTATGCCCAGCAGTCTGCCTCCTTGGGACGTCCTTCCGCGCCGCCGCAAGCTTACGACTTCTCCGGACTGCTCCAGGAATTGCGCAGCCGCTACCGGGAGACGATTACGGTGGAGCAGGCGGCGCGAATGGTCAACTTGAGCCCCAACTACTTCTGCCGCATGTTCAAGCGGGTAACCGGCAAGACGTTGATCGAGTACGTGCACCTGCTGCGCGTCCGGGAGGCCGAACGGCTGCTGCTCGAATCTGCCAGTCCGGTCGCGGAAATCGCCTTGCAGGTCGGCTTTTCCAACATCACCTATTTCGGCCGCGTGTTCAAAAAAATCCGCAACGCGACCCCTTCGCAAATCCGCACCCGGTCGGCGAACCGTTCATGAATGCGCACAGCGAACAAGCCGGCGGTTCTCGTCCGCCGGCTTGTTGCTGATAAGCGCATATTAGCACTGCGTGGCCAAGATCAACGCCCCAGCTTCTCGTCGAGATAAGCGCGGATCTCGTCCTTCAGATCCGGGCGTTCGAGCGCGAAGTCGATAATCGTCTTCAAGTAGCCGAGCTTCTCCCCCGTGTCGTATCTCGTTCCCTGGAACTTGTACGCATAGACGGATTCGTCGCGCATGAGGCGGTAGATCGCGTCGGTCAGTTGGATTTCTCCCCCCGCTCCGACGTCTTGCGTCTCCAAAATATCGAAAATCGCGGGCGTCAAAATATAACGTCCAATAATGGCCACATTCGAAGGGGCGCGTTCGGGAGCAGGCTTCTCCACGACGCCGCGAACTTTCAGAATCCGATCTCCGTCGCCTCCCGACGGATCCGGATCGACGATGCCGTACCGGGATACTTCTTCATCCGGCACCTTCTTCACGGCGAGCACCGACCCCTGCACCCGATCGTACACGTCCATCATCTGCTTCAGGCACGGCACTTCCGATTGGACGATGTCGTCCCCGAGTAATACAGCGAACGGCTCGTCTCCGATAAACTTGCGCGCGCACCAGATCGCGTGGCCGAGTCCCCTCGGCTCCTTCTGGCGGATATAATGAATGTCGATTAATTCGGACGGCTTCTGAACCTCCGACAGCAAGTCCAGCTTGCCCTTGCTCAGCAAATTCTGCTCCAGCTCGTAGGAGCTGTCGAAATGGTCCTCGATGGCGCGCTTGCCTTTGCCCGTCACGATCAGGATGTCTTCGATGCCGGCTGCGACCGCTTCTTCCACGATATACTGGATTCCGGGCTTGTCGATGATGGGCAGCATTTCCTTCGGCATCGCCTTCGTCGCCGGAAGGAAACGCGTCCCTAGCCCCGCTGCCGGAATAATCGCCTTGCGAATTTTCATCTTACAGGCACCCTCTCTACGATCACAATGCGAGCTCGCCCGCCCTGCGAGAGGACGGCCCGGGAATGGACGGCAGCCGCCCGACCCCGATGCAGACAACTCCCTGCGCATTCAGGCCCGCGGCGTCCAGCACGTTTCTTCCATCCATAATTATAGGGCGGCTCATCCAATTTTTAAAGTCTTCCGCCTGAATCTGCCTGAATTCGCTCCAACCCGTAACCACGATCGCGGCGTCGGCGCCGCGCAGAGCGTCCTCGGCCGATTCGCAGATCGCGACCGAAGCAGGCAGTATTTTGCGGGCGGCGGCTCCCGCTTCCGGATCGTAGGCGGTCAGCCCGATGCCGGGATGACGGCGGCTCAGCTCCGCGACCAGGCGCAGAGACGGCGCGTCGCGCATATCGTCCGTCCCCGGCTTGCAGGCCAGGCCGAGCAGCGCCACCTTGCGGCGGCCCGGATCGGACAGTGCGGCCTCCAGCTTGCGCACCATCCGCAGCGGCAGCATCGCGTTCGCGCGGACGGCGGCTTCCACGAGCGTCTGCGGAGCGCCCGCATCGTCGGCCATGCGGACGAGCGCGTGCGTGTCCCTCGGCATGCTGGAACCGCCGAAGCCCAGACCCGCTTCGAGAAAATACGGTCCGATCCGTGGATCGAGACCAAGCGACTGTGCCACCGAAGGATAGTCCGCCCCGACCTGCTCCGCGAAAGCGGCCATCTCGTTGGCGAACGAAATTTTGACGGCGAGGCAAGCGTTCGCCGCGAGCTTGGCGAGCTCGGCGCTTCGGCGATCGGTCGTCACGATCGGTCCGGGAAGCCTGCGGTGCAGCTGCGTCAGCCGATCCGCGGCTTCGGCGCTGACTGCTCCGATCACGATCCGCGTCGGCTCGAAGAAGTCGCGAACCGCTCTTCCTTCCCGCATGAACTCCGGGATGGACACGACCTCCGCCTCGCAGCGTCCCGTCAGCCGGCCGCGCAGCCGGGATTCCGCCCGCTCCGCCGTGCCGACCGGCACGGTGCTCGAAATTGCGATCAGCCTCTTCCGGCCGTCCCCCGGCCAGGCTTCGATACGATCGATCACTTTCCACAGCGCGGCCAGCGACATATCCCCCCGCTCGTCCGCAGGCGTTCCGACCGCGATGAACAGCAGCTCCGCCTCGTTCAGCAATCCCGACGGCTCGTTCCCGAACCCGAGACGCCCCGCGGCGACGTTCCTCAGCACGAGCGATTCCAAGCCCGGCTCGCGATAAGGGACGATCCCCTGAGACAGCTGCGCTATTTTACCCGAATCGCCGTCCACACAGCGCACCGTATGCCCGAGCTCCGCGAACCCCGCGCTTATCGTCAATCCGGCCACTCCCGCTCCCACAACCGCTATTTTCATGCTTCGAGCCTCCTCTATATCAATCGCGCCCAAGCGCAGCTATGTTCTTGAAACCGATTGTATCATCGAAGTGAAAACGAACAGTTAGAGTTGTGTTAGGGGAGTGTAAATTGTGTGAGATGAGGATCGAGATTAATCACATGAAAATATCCCTTTAATTCTAAAAATCTTCATCATTCGCCAAAACCCAACATAAATATATGCCTTTTCACTCATTTTATACGAATGTATTTAATTGTAAAATAAGGATGTTTAAGTTATTGAAATATATAAATTGGAGGTTTTATGATGAAGAAGGCATTTTTTCTAATCGTAATTATTGTGTTTATGTTTAGTAGCTTACCTTTTGCAGCGGGAGCATCAGAAAATGACAGTAATGAAGCACTAGCGGAAAGCTTAAGAGTAAGGGCATTGCTCGGATTAAACGCAGATAAAGATTATGTAAGGAAAATCAACTCATCGCCGGAACTTCAATCGACTGCCGACAAAATTGGGATAGTTCTAACTGATGACGAGTTAAAAGAACTGATCGTACGCGATACGCTAATCAAGGAAGCCGCGCTTCTCAAGGAATCCATATATCCCGAGTTAAAAGAAAAGCAAGATAATATTGCAACCAATAATCATTGGAGGCCAATCTTTGCAGGTGTTTATCTTGATCACCATGAAAACGGTGCTATTAAAATCGGGGTAGTAAACTTAGAGAAGAACAGAAACGTTGCAGAAAAATTAAAGGAAAGTTTTTCATACCCGTCCAGAGTTTTATTTTATGATACGGATATCAGCGAGACAGACCTTCTTAGCTTACAAAGTAAAGTCAACGAATTGAAAACGATATACCCTATCAAATATACGGACGGCAGCATCCAAGAGAACAAGGTCATTGTCGGGCTGCCAGAAGAATATAAAGAGATATTCGATAGCGAACTTATCACCCGTCTGGATCCCCAAAATATTGAAATCCGATTTGATTCGATTAAGACCCAATCTTTAAGCAAAACCGCTTACACGCGACCTCTTAAAGGAGGCCTTGCCATTACCGTCGGTACATCGGGATGTACGGGTGCATTCTCAGCAAGAAGACTTTTGCCCGACAATACTTATAAGTATTACTATATTACGGCAGGTCATTGCGGAACTTGGGACGACAATGCTTCTCAAGGAGGCTCAAGCATTGGGACCGTATTCGTAAAGCAAAACAGCGGAAGCGTCGATATGCTCGCCATCGAGACTGCCCGAGCCAACGTCGGCCATCAAATATACAATTCCAATACGGCACCGTTAGCAACAGTCAATATAACGGCCATTAATTCTACGGATATTATCGGCACATATGTTTGCCAGTCAGGCAAAAATTTCACCAGTTCCACATGCGGAACCTTGGATAGTCTCACCTATGCTCCGGGATCATTATTTAATATGAGAAAAACGAATCATTCCCAAGCGAAATTGGGTGACAGCGGAGCCACCGTATTTGAAAGAAGAGCAAGCGACCCTCCTGAAAAGAGAATGGTTCATGGCGTTTTATCAGGCATATTGTATACTGGAGATATTAATGCCAATTATACGACCGTTGGTATGTATTACTCTCATGTCAAGGGTGTATTCAGCATTCTAGGTCCGGAAGGACAAGTGTTGACTGAGCATGTCTCTTATTGATTTGTGAGAGAAGAAAGAGGAAGAGGGGGACTTCCAATGCGGAGAAAATTACGATTCGCCCTTTTCGTCGTAGTCTGTTTACTAGTGGGAACGGGATGTGATCAAAAAACGCATACTCCGGTCAGCAAGGAAACGTCTGCAGGTGATTTCATCCTTCGAGTGAAAGTGGAAAACGACGACAACAACAAAACTGTGGTCCTGCGAGAACTCATCTATACCGGCAACGAACCTGTTCAAATCACGCACGGAATTCCTCTCGTCTCTCTGCAGCAAGGAGATAAGACCAACCCGGAATTCGCTATTAGCGCTGTCGAAATAAACAAAACTTTAACTCAAGACGAATCCTATTCGTACGACCCGCCGGAACAATTACAAGGTACCCAGAAAAAACTTCATGCCCTAGCTGTTTTCAGGGTAAACGGCGAAGATAGAAGCATCGGTTTGGAAATCGACATACGTTAGACGATCCTCCGCCAAGACGTCCACTAAGCAAGGAAATCTATCGACCAAGCAAAGCCCCGCTCCTACATCGCGTAGGAAAGCGGGGCTTCACTCATTTTACTTCACCAACTGGCCGCGAGTGACGCCGAGCTGGTTGATCGCCTTGAGCTTGCGCCACACTTCGGAGCCGGAGATGCGGCCGTCGATGGCGGCGCGGTAGAGGGTGAGCACCTCGTGCACCTTGTCGGCGCTCTCTTCGAGAAACTCGACGCGGTAGGAGCGTACGCCGAGCTCCATGAACAGGTCCAAGTATTCCGAGCCGGACTGCTCGATCGCGTTGTACACCGTGTTGCGGCAGCCTTCGTCGACGCGGACGGGGTGGGACATGCCGATCCGGTCCTGCAGCGACGCCCGCTTCTCCTCGCAAGGACGACCGCAGTTCGTGTAGTTCGTGCCTTCGCTCATGAACGTGCAGTAGACGCAATGCTCGGTATGGAACATCGGCATGTGCTGGTGGATGACCATCTCCAGACGCGACGTGTCCGCGCGGCGCAGCATGTCGACCATCTGCTGAATGTTCAGGTCGTAGGAAGGCGTCACCCAATCGAGGCCCGCTTCGCGGAAAAGGTTCACCGTCTTGTGGTTCGCCACGTTCAACGAGAAGTCCCCGATCAGCAGCGGATGAGTCTCGTTCGGCTTCTCCATCCGCTCTTTCAAATAGTAGTACAAAGCTCCCGTATTGCGAACGAGCACCGCATCCGGCTTCAGATTCAGAATATTGCGGTGATAGCCGTTCTCTCCCGGCATATGGATGCGCGGAGTGGCGAGCGCGATCCGCTTGCCCGCTTCGCGGCACACTTGAATCGCGTCCGGGAACTGCTTGATGAACTCGAAGTCGGCATAGATGAACTCGACTTCCGTCTTCACGACCGCCTTCACCTGCTCCAGCGTCCGGCACAGCGCGGTCAGCTTCACTTCGCTCGGCTGAACGCTTACGTCCGCCGCATCGGAATCGAACGCGTCGGCGAACTCGTCGATCTGCCGCTTGATGTACTTCGGCGGCAGCTCTCGCATCGCCTCCAACTGCTCGACCGCTTCGCGCCGCATCCGGTTCAGCTCGCTCTTCGGCACGATGACGTCGCCCTTCAGCCCGACTTCGAGCTGATCGAGCCGGTACAGCGTTCCGCCGAGACGGCCGAGCTGCTCGCTCAACACCTCATGGCCGAGCGGGCGCTTCTCCGCGCGCTCCAGCGGCATCTCCGACTCCACGGCCACCGTCGTTCCCTTGCGAACGTCGGTCCAGATCGTGCGCAGCGGCACGCCTTCCTGGCCGAATACGGATACGGCGAGCGGGAACGTGCGATACGGCTTCTCGGTCTCGAAGCTGGCGCGAAGACGCCTGTCCAGCGCGGGGTCGCTCGTCTTCCAGATCCGGTCGCCTTCGTGCACCCGGTTCAAGTCGATGTCGTTGCGGCCCGGCACGATCTCGATCCGCAGCCCTTCGGCCGCTTCTCCCTCCAGCTTGGCTCCCGACACCCGCACGTCGTAGACGCGTCCGCCCTCTTCCTTCTTCGTCGGATCGCCCGCATCGAAGACGATGCCGTCGCCGCGCTTCAGCGGAGCTTCCAGCTTGCAGACGACCGCGTCGCGCAAAATTTTCTCCACCTTGCCCAAGTAGACGCCGCGGCTCTTCGGGAACGTTCCTTCCACGAGCTGTTTGTTGTTCGTCCCTTCCAGGAAGCCGTGCGTGAAGCCGCGCGAGAAGCTCTGCTGCAGCTCCCGCACTTCCTCCTTCGAAGGTCCGGTCTCGTCCCCTTCGAAATACTTGTCGATTTCCTTATTGTACTTGCTGACCACGTTCGCGACGTATTCGGGGCTCTTCAAGCGTCCTTCGATCTTGAACGACTCGACGCCCGCTTCGATCAGCTCTGGCACGATGTCGATCGCCGCCAAATCTTTGGGGGACAGCAAATACGCGATGTCTCCCATCGGCTGCTGCACGCCGTCGACCATCAGATCGTAGGGCAGACGGCAAGCTTGCGCGCATTCGCCCCGGTTCGCGGAACGGCCGCCCCATACCTCGGAGGTGAGGCATTGTCCGGAGTAGGAGACGCACAAGGCGCCGTGCACGAATACTTCCATCGGCAGCTTCGCCTGCTCGCCGATCTTCCGAATCTGCTTCAGGTTGTTCTCCCGTCCGAGCACGACCCGCTCCATCCCGAACGGCTTCGTAAATTCGACGGCCTCCGGGGAAGTAATCGTCATCTGCGTAGAACCGTGAATCGGGAAGTCCGGAGAAATTTCGCGTATCATTTTCACCAGACCCAAATCCTGAACGATCACCGCGTCCACCCCGGCGTCGATGCACGCTTCGATCAGCTTGCGCGCTTCCGGCAGCTCGTCCTCGAACACGAGAATATTAAAGGTAAGAAAACCTTTCACGCCGTACTTGTGCAGGAACGCCATAATTTCCGGCAGCTCGTTCGTCTGGAAGTTGTGGGCGCGAGCCCGGGCGTTGAACTTCTCCACGCCGAAGAACACCGCGTCGGCCCCATTGGCCACCGCAGCTCTCATGCACTCCCAGTCGCCGGCCGGAGCCAGCAATTCGATATCTTCACGCCGCAAGGCGGCTTTGTCCTTCATGCAATCCTAACCTCCAAACCGCTTCTGTCAAGCGGCATTCACTGTTCTCATTATTGCGCTTAAGGCGGGACAGGTCAAGGAAATTGGGTTTCCATCTTCCCGGCGCGGCGAAGAGGCCGCTCCGTATCGTCTTGGAACGACGACGGAACGGCCTCTAGCGATCGGCGCTTCGAATTAACGGGTAAAGGCGAACGAGCTTAACGCTTTCTCCATGTTGTTCACGTTAAAATCGCTGGCGTTGGCCAGGGCGCAGTAACCCCACACGTTGTAGAGCTTGTCGCCCTTCAACACGTAATAGTTCGTGACTCTGTACGGAGAAGAGTCCTTGCTGACGGTCGTATCCTCGGTAACGACTTTCCTCGCGGTGTAGCCGGCGAATTGAACGGTCGTATTCTCGACGATCCGGTATTTGGAGGATTGCGCGGCTTTGTCCCTAAAATAGGCGTCGATGCTCGACGAGAGCTCGCCGAACGTGAAGGAAACTTCCTCCGAATAAATCACTCCGACCGATACCCCGGTACCTCCGTAATCCACCGACGGTTCCTCGAAGTTTTTCTTAAAACCCGTCCAGTATTGAGGCAGCGTGATCCGATACCCGTACTTCTCGCTCGTTCTCGTCACGACGGCGCTGCGATCGGCATTGTCGTAGTCGTCGGCGATCTCGCCAAAATTGTTCTCGACGACGGAGAAGTCCGTCTTCATCGTGCGAATCGTCGTGTCGTACAGCTTGGAAGAATTCGGATCTTTGCCCGGCAAATAAGCCAGCTCGGTATAGTAACGATAATCGCCCCGAATCGCGAATATCTCGTATTCCTCCCACCAGGTCTCAGTATCCCACGAATACGAGAGCTTCATCGCTTTAGCCGCAATCCCGTTCCAGAAAATATTCCGGATCTCGGGCGCCTTCCGATACGCGGGAGCGAACGCCTGCTCGAAGCGGACCGTCTTGCGCTTGATCCATTCGTCCATCGTGTCTCCCGCGGCGACGGAGGTCACTTCCAAATACAGATAACCGCCGTCCTCTCTGTAAAACCAAGGGATGGAAGCTTCCTCGTCCGCTTTCCATTCCTTCGGAAGCTTGACGGCCAGACCGTAATCATCGTCGGTAAAGGTTTTGAATCCGTCGACAATCCGCGTCAGGTCTTTGATCGATACGTCCGTGCGGTTAAACGAGGGAGCGAAGCTGTCCAGCAACCCGGTGGACTTGGCCAATTCCTGGGCCGTCTTCACCTTCTTGCCGTAGATGACGATATAAAGATAGCCGTTCGCTTGAATGCCCCGGTATTCGTAGAAAAATCCGCGCTTATCCTTCGTGATCAGCCGCTCGTAAGATTGGCTTCCGCTGCCGACCGTCTTCTTGTCGACGATTTTCTCGCCTTCATCAAAATAGCCGTACATCTCGTCCCGCTTCTCTTCCATCGTCAATTCCTGTTTTTCTTCCTCGACGCTGACGGCCAGGTAGTATTCCTTCTTCACGTCTTCGAATACGACGAAATCGCCGTCCTGCGTCTGATTGGTCATCGTCAAGCCCGTCGGATAATTCATCGACCAGCCGTAGTAGCTGTCTCCGATCTTGGACTTGCCCGCGTCCGCATCGATGCTGTTGCCGCCTTCGCCCTTATTCGCATCGGGAACGAACTTCAGCACGAGCTCCTGCGTCGCCGCATCCTTCGCCAGCGTCGCCCCGAAGCTCTTGGCCAAGATCGCGAGCGGGACCATCGTTACCCCCTGCTTGCTGGCCGGAGCGACGGGAAGCGTCGTCTTCTTTCCGTCTATTGTCGCGGTCTTGCTGCCCAGCGTAATCACGATCGTATGCGTACCGTACGTCAGCTTGATGATCTTGTTGTCCGTTAACTGGACTTTAGCCCCGAACCCCAGCTTGTTCGTAAAAACGCTGAGCGGAACCATCACGGTGCCGGCCGTTTGATACGGCGGTTGGATTTGGACCGTTTCGCCGTCGATCTTCATTTGTTTGCTGTCGACTTTAAGGCGAATTTCAATTTTGTTTCCCGCGTCGTCCGCGTATGCGGGGATCGAGCCGACAAGCATCAATATTGCCGCCAGCGCCAACATTACAATCGTTCTTCCTTTAAATCTCATTCCGGTAAAACCCCTCTCCTGTTGTTAATGAGCCGCGTACTCCGACAGCACCAGCTTGCGGGTAACCAGGTCCCCATCCGACAGCAGCGTAACGCTGACCGTCTGTCCCGGCAAGAAGGCTTTCAGCAGCTCATTCAGCTCGACGATCGTCGATACCTGCTTGCCGTTCACGGCATATAACTGATCTCCCGCGGCTATGCCGATCTTCCTCGCATTCTGCGAAGTCGTCGAGAGCACGGTCATCGGTTCCTCCGTAGGCAGCCCGACTACCGCCGACCAGCTCTCCTCCAGCTCCAAGCCCAAGGAAGCCCGTTTCACTTTGCCGTATTTATCGAAGTGCTCGAGCACGTACCGCACCGTATCCGCAGGAATGGCGAAACCCATGCTGTCGATGTCGACATCGACGAACTTCATCGAATTGATGCCGACTACTTCGCCCTTCAGATTTACGAGCGGGCCGCCGCTGTTGCCGGGATTAATCGCCGCATCCGTCTGCAGCAGGTTGTAATCGGAGGAGACCGACCGGTTCATCCCGCTGATCACGCCCACCGTAGCCGTATTGCGCAGCGAGAAGGATACGGGAGTCCCGATCGCGATGACCGTCTCTCCGACCTCGACTTTCAGCGGAGCCGCGGCGAGCTTGGCGGTCTTGAGGCCTTTCGCGTTGATCTTCACCAAGGCCAGATCGCTTGCCGCGTCGACCTGCTTGCGGCTGCCCGAGTATTCCTTGCCGTCCGCCGTCACGACGACGATCCGTTCCATGTTCTGAACGACGTGCGCGTTCGTAACGATCCATCCGTCGCTCTTGACGACCACGCCGGTTCCATGCGACAACGCGAATCGGCTCGCGTTCTTCTCGTCGGCCGGTTTCCCGATAATCGCCACGACTGAAGGAGACACCTCCTTGATGACGTCGGGCACGAGCGAGGCTTTGACATACAATTCGCCGTCAATGACTCGCGTCGCCGATCCTCCCTTGCTTCCAGCGGCCCATGCGCCGCCCGCTGCCAGAAGACATGCTAAAAGCCCCGCGGTCAGCACGCCCCCGAATTTCCGCCCCCAATTTCCTTTCAACGACTTCCTCTCCCAACTTTTTCTAGTCACAGACTTACTCTATCATAAATTCATATGGAAGAAAACGACAAAAAAACAAGCCCGAGACGTCGCTCAGGCTTGTTTATGTATAGTCTTATTCGGATTACCAGCCGCTGATCATTTTGTAATCCGCCGCCAGGAATACGAGAAGACAGACCGCGGCAAATCCGATTGCCAGCACGTTCTTGCGAGGCCTCTGCATCAGCAGACGCACTAAACCGATTGCAATGAGAACCGTGAAAATCAGCATGAAAATGTCGAAATGCGAGTATGTGCTCTCCACAGCTTCCGTTGCCGCTTCGGCTAGAAACATAAAGGGGACCTCCTTTATCTGACCTAATGAACCCATCTTTATCTATGTTAGCCTCTGAACGTCTCCGTTGCAAGTCCGAAGTTGGCGTCGTAACAAGTTTGTCACACATTCCGATCCTCCGATTCGTCCGTCCGGAGTTGCCGTTAGTATTCGTAAAATAACCGGTTCGTATTCCCAGATCCGGATAGACGAGTGAAACCCATTTCGTTGTCTCATACTACATTCAAAAAAAACGGGAGGTTATCTGATGCCGCAGCCGAATTTTACGATCGCCGATCTGGAGCCGGAAGAGCTCGAAGAAGTTAGAAACATGGAGCAGAAGCTGTCCGAGAGTGCGGGCCACACGATCAGTCTGATTGCGTACGAGGCTGGTCAAGAAAATCCGGCTTCGAAAGGATAACGGAATGTCTTCGTTCCAAAGAATGGAAAGCGCCGTTTTGACCATACTAGTGGAGAATCCACGAAATGGGAGGAACACGAGATGAAACGTTTCCTGTATGCCTTGCTGACGCTTACCGCGCTGGCCGTTGCCGTCCCGGCGCTCGCTTCCGCCAATCCCGGCGAACATCACCGCCACGAGCACCCTGCGAAGCCTAACATCGATTGGAGCGCGCTGCCTGCCGATATTCAAGCGTTGAAGACGCAGCTCGACCAGATTCGAACGGAGCAGAAAAGCTTGTTCCACCAGATGAAATCGCAGAATCAGCAAATCAGGGAAGCCAGCAAGACCCTGACGACGGAGAAGCGGAATTCCCTTAAGAAGCCCGCCAAGCAGTTGGTCGAAAAAATGAGGGCCTCCAAGGACGCGATTCGCGACATGCGCGACCGCAAGCACGAATCGTGGGACAGCTTCCACGAGCATGCCGAGAAGAAGCAATGGGCTGCCGCCAAAACCGATATGGAAGAGATTCTGAAGCAGAAGCGGCAAATTCTCGAGAAGCAGCAAAACATCGTCAAGCTGCAGAAGCAGCTTATCGCGTTGATTACTCCTGCCGCTCAATCGTAGGAAAACGAGCATGGCCTGCTCCCTCCCGTTCTCCCCGGAACGGCGGGTTGCAGGCCATATGCTTATTCCTTACACAAAATGGCCCAGGTTTACGGAGTCGCGAGTCTGACCGTGTAGGAGGCCTGCGCCTCCTCGCTGTCCTTGTAGCCGATGCGGACGGCCTTGGCCCGGATGAAGACGCTCCCTTCGCGAAGCGGAATCGGCCCGGTGTACAGCCGCCAGCGCGGTTTCTCGCCTTCCTCCGTCGTATAGGCGATGGAAGCCCCTTGCGTAGCGGCATGCAGCATAATCGCCGTCGGCTCCTCATATTCCCCCTGCGCGGAAGGCTCGACGCCCGGCCGGCTGCCGTTGATCGGCACGAAAATCGGCGCGGCCGCTTGAGGCTGAACGCCTCCGGGCCGCATCTCCGCCACCATCCGCTCCTCCGGAACGTCGCCCCAGACGTCGTATTTTCCGCACCATACGTCCAATTCGCCGCGAAGCCGTTCCAGCGTGTCGCGATAAGCGGGATCGGCGGCCAGATTTCGTATCTCATACGGGTCTTCGCCGCAGTCGTACAGCTCTTCCGCTGGTCGTGTCCCCCGCAGCAGCAGCCGCTGCTCGTCCTTAAGCTCGTCCGCCAGCTCCAATCTCCACAGCTCCTGGAACATCGGATGGTGATGGCTGAACGGAATCCATTGCAAGTACGGCTGATTCGGGTAATCGTTGCGGATATATTTGAACCGCTTGTCGCGCACCGCGCGAACTTTGTCGTACGCCTCGTCATAGCGGTCCCGTGTCGCGTACACATAGTCTCTGGGCCGCTCGTCCGGCCCGAGGAACGGTTGTCCGGCAAGATGCCGCGGGATGGGAACTCCCGCCAGCGACAGCGCGGTCGGACCAAGATCGATCAGGCTGACCAATCGGTCGTCGACAGCCCCCGGCGGCACCTTGCCCGGCCAGCGGACGAGGAGCGGCACGCGGATGCCCGCGTCGTAAGGCCAGCGCTTGGCGCGCGGCAGACCTTCTCCGTGGTCGCTCCACAGAATAACGATCGTATTGTCGGCCAACCCGTCCTCCTCCAACTGACCAAGAAGCCGCCCGACGTACTCGTCCGCCTCCGCGATCAGGTCATAGTATCGGGCAAGCGCTTCGCGCGATTTCGGCGTATCGGGCAAATAAGGAGGCACCTTCACCTTGTCCGGATCGGTCACAAGCGGACGGGGCTCGTCCGCCGCGTTCGGGTTCATCCACTTGCGGATCATATCTCCCCACATGCCGCTCTCGTGCGTCAGTATATGGTTGAATACGGCGAAGAAAGGCTGCTCAGGGTCGCGATGGCGCCAGTGGGCGTCCATCCCGTCCTCATCCCAAGCCGTCAGCGGCGAAGCGAATTGATAATCCGTCTTCCAGTTGTTCGTGCAGAAATAGTCTTCGGCCCGCAAATACTCCGTAAACGTCTTGACATGAGCCGGCGGCACGGCGGAATACGGGGTCGGCAGCTCGGGAGTATGCGGATTCGTATGCTCTGTGCGCATATGATGCGTTCCGATCGACGTCGGATACATTCCCGTAATGACGGCCGACCGGCTCGGGGAACAGACGCCTGCCACGGCGAAGGCGTTGGGGAACATCGTCCCCTCCTCCGCCAGCCTGTCGATATGAGGCGTACGAGCCAGAGAGTCTCCGTAGCAGCCGAATCTCGGACTCGTATCCTCCAGGGAAATCCATAAGATATTAGGCCTGTCAGCCGACGATTGCATTCTCGCTCATCCTTTCGGTTCGTTATTTGACCGCGCCGATCGTAATTCCCTTGACGAAGTATTTCTGGAAGAACGGATAGGCGACCAGTATCGGCAGCACTCCGACGACGGCGATCGCCATGCGAACCGTCGCGCTCGGCAATTGGGCGATCGTCTCGCTGGCCGACGTCGACATGTTCGGATCGGAGCTCAGGAACTGGATCTCGGTCATCATTCTGTTCAGAATGTTCTGGATGCTGAACAGCTTCGAATCGGTCACATAGGTCATTCCGTTAAACCAATCGTTCCAATATAAAATGGATTGCATCAGACCGATCGTCGCCATGATGGGCAGCGACAGCGGAAGCACGATTTTATAGAACGCCTTGATCTCCCCGCAGCCGTCGATATTCGCCGCCTCGATTAACGCCGGAGGAACGGAGGTGACAAAAAACGTTCTGACGAGCAGCACGTTAAACCCGTTCATCAGCAGCCCCGGAACGATCAGCGCCCAGATCGTATTTTTGATCACGAAAAGTTTCGTATAGATCAGGTAGGCCGGCACGAGTCCGCCGTTAAACAGCAGCGTGAAGAAGACGAAGAAGGTCCAGAAGTTCCGCCACGGCAAATCCCGTCTTGAGATCGGATAAGCGAACATCGAGGTCATGGCGAGACTGACGGACGTCCCCACGATCGTAATCAGCACGGTAATGCCGTACGCTCTGCCCAAACTCTGCCAATTGTACCACAGATAATGGTAGGCGCTCAGGCTGAACTCCTTCGGAAAAAAGGAGTAGCCGTGCTTCAGAATCGTCTGCTCGCTGGATACGGAGGACATGACGAGCAGCAGGAACGGAACGACGCAGGCAATCGAGAAAGCGATCAGCGCCGCATGCGCAATCCATTGCATCTGCTTGTTATCTGAGGTCATACGCATAAGCTCCCTTTGCTAGAATAAGGCGTTCTCTTTGCTGAGTCTGCGGACCACGTAGTTGGACAGGATGACGAGCACGAAGCCGACGAGCGACTGATAGGCCCCCGCAGCCGAAGACATGCCGAGATCGCCCAGGAAGATCAGCCCGCGATAGACGTACGTATCGATTACGTTCGTCACTTCAAGAAGCGGACCGGAGTTCATCGGCACCTGGTAGAACAGGCCGAAGTCGGAATAGAAAATCCGGCCGATCGCCAGCAGCGTCATGAAGATGACTACGGGCGCGATCAGCGGAATCGTAATCGAGAAAATCTGCTGCCGCTTCGATGCTCCGTCCAGAGTGGCGGCTTCATAATATTCCGGATCAATGCCGATAATCGACGCGAGATAGATCACGCACAGGAACCCGATGCCTTTCCAATTGTGCACGATGGTCAGAATGGCCGGCCAATACTTCGTCTCCGTATACCATGAGATGCTCTCGATGCCGAGAAGCGGCAAAACTGTCTTGTTCAGAAAACCGGTTTCCATGCTCAGCAAGGCGTACACGAGGTAGCTGACGATCACCATGGACATCAGATACGGGAGCAGAATAATGCTCTGATACAGACGGGTGAAAAACTTCTTCCTGATTTCGTTCAACAAAATCGCGAAGGCAATCGCCAGTACGGTATGGGTGACGATAAAAGCTCCATTGTACAGAATCGTGTTTCTCGTGATAATGTAAGCGTCTTCGGTTTTGAACAAATATTCGAAGTTCTTGAAGCCGACCCAATCGCTTCCGAAGATGCCCTTCGCGAAGTTAATGTCCTTAAAGGCGATGATTATACCGAACATCGGCAAGTAATTATTGATGATCATGTAGACGACGCCGGGCAGCATCAGCAAGTATAGCGGCCAAAACTTCTTCGCCATGCTCCACCGCGACCCCGCCTTGCCCGGGCGCGGCCGAATGCGGATCTTGCTCGCAGCCTGCTCCATCGAAGCCACTCCCTCCTGATCGATATATATAAAGAAAGCAATCCAATCAACTTGTTCGCCGATTGGATTGCTGCCGCGGCTGTTATTGGGTCTGCGCCCACTCATCCAATTGCTTCTGCTTCTCGGCTATAATCTTGTTGATGCCCGCGCTTTCCAGCTTGTTGAGAAACGCCGGCAGCTCCTTGTCAGGATCCAGCACGCCGCTCTCCAGCCCCCTTCTGTATTGGTCGGCGACATTGTAGACGGCCGTCACCTCGGCCTTGACCGAAGTCGGGTCCCAAGTAAAGCCGAGCGCCTTCGATTTAATGGCGTTCCGGTTAAACTCGTCCATCTCCTTCCAGACGTCCGGATTGTCGCCCTTCCACACATGGGAGAGGAACTGGTTCCCGAACATCCATCCCATGTTCAAGCCGTATCCGGTCGTCTGCGCGCTGATTCCTTCCGGGTAGTCGATCAGGCCGTCTTCGGCGATCGCATAGTGCTTGCCTTCGATGCCCCAATCGAGCAGATTGACGATGTCCTTGTCCGTATACATCAAATTGAGGAATTGGATCGAGCGTTCCGGCTTCTCTGCGCCGCTCGGCACGCCCCACATATTGTTGGTTACCGTGCTTGTCTTGGCCACTGCAGGCCCCAGCTTGATCGTCATCATCTCCATGCCGGTGGCGCGGCTCTGCTGAGCCTCGTACCCGGGCTTCTGGTGCCCCAGGAAGGAAGCCGCTTTGCCTGCCTTGACCATCGCAACGTCCGCCTCCTGATTTTGCACCGCATCCTTCAGCACATAGCCGGCTTCGTACCATTTCCGGACCGTTCTGAGCTGCTCGGCGTATTCTTCGGTAGCAAACCAGTTCACAACCTTAAGATCGTCTTGGCCGTTGTTCACGAGGACGCCGAAATCGTCTCCAAGCGAATCCCGGGTGCTGAAGGTACCGAGCACCGAGGTGTTCGTCTTGTTTGTAATCGGCACCAGATTCGGTTCGTTGTCCTTCAGTTCCCGGAATACGCCTTCCAGGTCTTCGAGCGCGTTCACTCCGCTGACATCGATCGCGTGCTTATCGATCAGGTCCTTGCGCACGACGAGGCCGTAGTCCGCGGCGAGATCGCGAATGCTCGGAACGCCGTAGCTGATTCCCTTCACCTTGGTTGCATTGTAATAGTCCGGCCCGACCGCTTCCAGGATGCCTTGACCGTGCCGCTCCAGCAATTCGTTGATCGGCAGCAGCCGCCCTTTGGTCACGTCGTTGCTGTACTCGTTGATCACGATCAGATCGAGCTTCTCTCCGCTTGTCATCATCAGGTTCATCTGGTTTTTCCATGCGCCGATGTTGATCGGCAGCAGCTTGACCGTCGTATTAAGCTTCGCTTTGCTGATCTTGTTAATCTCATCCTGGACCAGTTGCAAATCCCGGGGCACTTCGCCAAAAATGTAAAACGCCATGACCACCTCGTAAGGCTCCTGGCCGCTTGCCTGAGAAGCTTGTCCCTCGGCCGCTTCGCCGCCTGGCTTCTTGCCTGAATCTCCGTTGCCGCCGCATGCGGATACAAGCAGCATAAGCGCCAGCAGCGCCCCGACCCAACCCGTTCTTTTTTTCATGGTTAGCCTCCAGACCTCTAGGAATGATGCTCGATCGCTCCGGATTCGATCTGACTTCATTGTAGGCGATGCCGGGAATCGTATCCGCTCCGTTATCGACCCGCTCGTTGTCTATTTTCGACCTCCGGCCTGCCGACGATAGTCGTTCGGACCGACACCGACGAGCTTCTTGAATCTTCTGGAGAAATGCGAAATGTTCGCATAGCCGGCCCTGCCGGCGATCGTTGCAATCGGCATATTTGTCTTGGCCAGAAGCTCCTTGGCAAGCTGCATCCGCTCTCGCACGACATAATCGGTAACCGACATGCCGACCTCTTTCTTAAAGAGCCTGTCCAAATAGTCCGGGTTCAAAAAAACGTGATTCGCCAGCGTTTCGCGCGACAAATCCTCGGACTCGAGATGCTTGGCAACGTGCGCCTTCACCTTCTCCACGATCGACTGCGATTGCCCGCCTTGACCTGCATAAGCCACCGCCTTGGCGACCAGATGCCGAACCCAGACGAGCATGTCCACTACGCTGTCTGCAGATTTGGCTGTCAGTCTGACCGATTCCGGATCGCCGAACAGCTGATGGGCGTGGACCCCTTTCAGCTTGAGCGCATAATACGCCATCTGCATGAAATTATGCTGGAACCGGTTCAGCGCTTCGGCGTCCACCCCTTCCCGGTCGACAGACCTCTGAAGAAACTGCTCCGCCTCCGCAAGCACCTTATCCGCCGAGTCCTCCATCAGCATGACAGGCCACAGCTCCATCTCCGGAAGCGAGACGCGCGCGCTCGGCCGCGGCTCCGACGTCAGAAACGCTCTGTTGGCGAATGCGACGTTATTCTCGGACAGCAGCGTCAACTGCTGCACGGCAGCCGCCAGTTGATGGCTGTATACGGCCTCGCCGATGTAGCACGAAATATCGCAGTAGAAGTAGTCGTTGCAAGCACGAATGTATCCCTCGCACGTCTGCCTGAGCGGCTCCGATCCCTTCTTGCCGCTCGGCTCGTCCGCCGGCACGATCGCCAGCAGCAGCCTCGGCGGCTCCAGCGCGACCATCTGGCCTCCGCCGTCGTTCAGCAGCGTCTCCTCGGCGCTGTTTCTTAGCGCGTATTCGATCATTCGGATTTCCCTCTGGCTGAGCTCTTTATGGAACCGCTGGACTTCGATCAGAATCGGAACGAGTCGCATCTGCGGAGCGAACGGAATGTTGCGCTCGTCCGCCGCCGACCGGATCGCCTCCGGATGCGAAGGAATGGCATGGCGAATAATGTCCAGCCAGAAGCGCTCGGCGAGCAGAGGCTGATGCTTGCTCCAGAATTGACCTAATCGGCTGTACTCGAGCAGCTTCGTTTCCTTGCGGATCTTCTGCGTCGCCTTCAAGACCGCCTGCTCCAGCTCTCCCGTCGAAACCGGCTTCAGCAAATAATCGATGCTGCCGAGCTGCATCGCCTGCTGCGCGTACTTGAAATCCGCATGGCAGGTCATGAAGACGCACTCCGTCAGCGGATACCGCTCCTTCACCCATGCGAGCAACTCCAAGCCGCTTCCTTGCGGCATCTCGATATCGCAGATCATCAGGTCGATCGTCCGCTCCTCGAACGCTTCCTTGGCCTGCCGGACATTGTAAGCCAGATGGACCTCGCCGATACCGAGCTCCTCCCAGCGAAGTCCCGCTTTTACCGACTCGGCCATCCAGCGCTCATCGTCTACGACCAGCACTTGCAGCATACTCAGTCCTCCTCGCTCCAGGCTGCCGGTCGAAGCGGCAGCCTGATCTCGACCTTGGCGCCGTGCGGCTCGGTTTTGCCGAACCGGATCGAAGCCCGCTGTCCGTACAATAATTGCAGGCGCCGCCGCGCATTCCATATGCCGATATGCTCTCCTTCTTCGTCGACGACCCGGTTGCCCCGGCTGATTTCCTCCAGCGCCTCCTGCCTGAACCCCGGGCCGTTATCCTGTATCGCGATGCGAATCCACTCCTCGTCGTCCGCTTCTCCGGCTTCCAGATCGATGATCATGGCGAGCAGAGTCGGCTCATCCAGCGTAATCGCGTGTTTAACGGTATTTTCCGCAAATGTGTGAAGCAGCAGCGGCGGGATCGGCGTGCGCATCAGGAAGTCCGGCGCCTGAAGTTCGCAGCGAAAGTTCTCCGAGTATCTCAGCTCCTGGATGCGGACGTAGTTCCGGATATGCTCCAGCTCTTCCCCGAGCGTAACGAAGGTAAGGTTGCTCCGCAGCATGTAACGAAAGTAATGAACGAGGCAAAGCGAGATTTCCTCGGCCAGCTCGTTGTTCTTCGTACGGGCCAGCACGTGCACCATATTGAGAGAATTGATAAAAAAGTGGGGATTAAGCTGAAGCTGCAAGTGCTGGAGCTCGGCCTTCTGCTTGCTCAGCTTCTCTTCGTATACGCTGATCCGAAGCTCGCGAATTTGGGACATCATCCCGTTGAAGGTATCTCGGACGACGGCCAGCTCCTCGGAGGTCGGAAATCGGGGAATACGCGTCTCCAGATTGCCCTCTCCGATCCGCTTCATCGCCTGCAGCAGCCGGTTAAGGGGAACGAGCAGCACCTTGCGGAGAAAGTACAAGCCCAGCGGCAGAAGCGCGATCGCTCCGAGCGTAATGAGCGCCACCAGCCTTTGCAGCTGCGGCAGCTTCTCCAATATTTTCTCCTCCGGAATAAAAGCGATCAGGCTGAAGTCGCCTTTGGAGGAGCGGTCTCCTACGGCCAGAAACCGGTCGTCGCTCCCCGTCAGGTAGTAATGGCTCAAGTCTTCCGCGACGGCTGCGCCCGTACGATCGACGAACGCTTCATTCGACAGCGGCATACCTTGCAGGTCCGCGAACAGCACCGCTCCTTCGGCCCCGATATGAATGAACTCCAGCGGAATGTCCGTCCGGTCGATGTTGATCCAGGCGCCGAGATACACTCTGTCGTACTTCATTAGCCGAATCAGGTAATGAGCGTTACCGAGCTGCCGGACGTGCCACCTTTTATGAAACAGCTCCTTGGCAGTCTGGCCGCGAGCAGCCGTCTCCTCCACGTAGTCGCGGACGAACTGCCGTTCGTCCATCGTCGTTCTGGTGCTGTGGGCCGGAATGTACTCGTCCCGTACAGCGGAGTAGACGAAGAGCCCGTCCACCGCCTGAAGGGAGGGAAGCATCCCGGATACGTTCGCCGACAGCCGGCGAACGGCGCTGTACCGTTCGAAGTCGGTCCCGGAATCCAGCTCTTCCAGCTCGGGACCGGCGCCGATCAGGCCGAGCAAATAATCGTCGGCATTTTGCAGGTTTCTGTCGAATTGGTCCATGCACATGGACATTAAGTTTTTGTTCGAATCGGCCACCTGGCTGCGAACGACCTTGACGGCATACAAGTTGGAGTAGATGAGCAATCCGATCAAGGGAGCGACCAGCAGTACGATTCCCGCGATCAGCTTGATGCGCAGCGACTTCCATGAAATGCGCGTTAATCTGCCGAGTGGATTAGTCATTGTCGGGCACCTCATGGGGTTCAGATTCAACCGGGTCGTCCAGCGATGATTGATTATCGATTATAGCATTCGCTTATGCTCCGTATTCGACTTCCTTGTTGCCTATTGTCGACCTGTTCCGCTCATTCCCGCTGACGGTTCCGGTATTGCCGCGGCGTAACGCCGGTATGCTTTTTGAACACCTTGATGAAATGGCTCTGATCGTGAAAATTCAGTCTGGAGCTGATCGCAAGCAGCGTATCGTCGGTATAAATCAGCAGCTTCCCGGCTTCCTCTATCTTCTCGCGCTGAATATACTCGCTGACGGTGATGCCGGTCTCCTTCCGGAACAATTGCGACAAATAACCGGGGGCAAGCCCGGCTGCGTCCGCAAGCTGCGCCAGCGTAATGTCCTCGTACAGATGGTTGAAAATATAGTTCTGACAAGCCGCGATCGCTCTGGAATAACGCCGGCTCTTCTGGCTGCGAACCCGCCCGGCAAAGTCGAGCAGCGCCTCTTGGCCGACCCGGCCTACCTCCTCGGCGTCCTGCAGTTCTTCAATGTGCTGAATATACAGATCGCTGACCGTAAACGCGGTCTCCGGATACAGCCCGCCGTCGATAGCGGCCCGAGTGACAAGCGTAATAAGGCAGATCGCGAGATTTTTCTCGTTCCGCAGCCGGCTTCTCTTCGATAGCACGCCTACGCCTTCTCTCGGGATCAGATCGAGCTGATCGGCCAATTCCTCCTTGCGGCCTTCTTTCACATATTGAAGCATCCGCTTCTCCAAAATCGGATCGTGATGGAAAACGAAGTTCTCGCGGCGGTCCGACAAATCGAGATCGACATCCTGGGCGGGAACGGCCGGCAGTTCGCTGCTTAGGCTCGGCTGATAAACATCGGCCATGTCCAGCTTGCTGCCGTGGATGAGATAATACAGAAGCGCGCCGGCATTCAGCAGATCGGTTTTGTTCTTGACCGTAGGTCCCATGATGACGGCCCCGAGCGGTTGTCCGGCCGAGCCCAGACGGAGGGTCAGACAGCTTGCCAACCCGTCGGCTGCGCTTAATGCGGGAGCGGCATACGGAATGTCCGGAGGAACCGATTCGTCGCGCTCTTCCGGAGGAACGGCAGGCTGCCCGGGCGGATATCCGGCGGCAAGCGCTCCGTCCCGGTCGTGATAACGAATGGGAATATGAAAATTGTCGTACATCAGCTTGCAAATATAACGGATATCGTCCGCGTTGAAGCTGCGTCCCCGCATTGTCGACCCCTCCCGATGGTTGAATAGAATTCCGTAAATATAGGTTATCTACAATTAATATAAATTTAATACCATAAAACCGTCAAAAAATTCGTTAAAATGAGCTCGAATCAAAATGAAAGCGATTACGGACAAGAGAACGAGGAGGAGAATCAAGATGACAAGAGACATACCAGCCCTGATCTCGCAAATGACGTTGGAGGAAAAGGCCGGGCTCTGCTCGGGGCTCGACTTCTGGCGGACCAAAGCGGTGGAGCGGCTCGGCATTCCGTCGGTTATGGTCACGGACGGCCCGCACGGACTGCGCAAGCAAAAGGGAGAGAGCGACCATGTCGGTCTGTTCAACAGCGTGCCTGCTACCTGCTTCCCGTCGGCGGCGGGCTTGGCCTGCTCCTGGGACCGCAGCTTGATCGAGCAGGTAGGCGTTGCGCTCGGAGAGGAATGCCAGGCCGAAGAGGTGGCCGTGCTGCTCGGTCCCGGCGCGAATATCAAGCGTTCGCCTCTCTGCGGCAGAAACTTCGAATACTTCTCCGAAGACCCTTACCTCTCCTCGGAAATGGCGGCAAGCCATATTAAAGGCGTGCAAAGCCAAGGCGTCGGCACTTCGCTGAAGCATTTCGCCGTCAACAACCAGGAGCATCGCAGAATGACGATCGACGCGATCGTGGACGAGCGCACGCTGAGGGAAATCTACCTGGCCAGCTTCGAAGGCGCGGTGAAGCAGGCGCAGCCTTGGACGGTCATGTCCGCTTACAATCAGGTCAATGGCGCGTTCGCCTCCGAGAACGGCTATTTGCTGACGGACATTCTGAAGAACGAATGGGGACATGAAGGGTTTGTCGTATCCGACTGGGGCGCGGTGAACGAGCGGGCCGCAGGCTTGGCCGCGGGTCTGGAGCTGGAAATGCCCTCGAGCCACGGACTCGGAGACCGTAAAATCGTCGAAGCGGTCAAACGCGGAGAACTGTCCGAGGACGCGTTAGATCGGGCGGTAGAACGGATATTGACCGTCATCTTCCGGGCGGTCGACAACCGGAGGCCGGACGCCTCGTACGACCGCGAAGCCCATCACCGGCTGGCCAGAGAAGTGGCGCGGGAAAGCATGGTGCTGCTGAAAAACGAAGACGGCATCCTGCCGCTTGCAAAGAAAGGAACGATTGCCGTCATCGGGGCGTTCGCCGAGCAGCCGAGATACCAGGGCGGGGGAAGCTCCCACGTCAGCCCGACCAGGCTGGAGAACGTTCTGGAGGAGATCCGTCGTTCCGCCGGTCACGAGGCGGTCGTTACTTATGCGCCGGGCTATTCCCCGGATACCGATGAAATCGACGATGCGCTGCTTCGGGAAGCGGCCGCCGCGGCCGCGCAGGCAGACGTGGCGATCCTGTTCGCCGGCTTGCCGGATCGCTATGAGTCGGAGGCTTACGATCGGGTCCATCTGTCGATCCCGGACAATCATCGGAAGCTGATTGAAGAAGTATCTCAAACGCAGAGCCGTCTGATCGTCGTTTTGAGCAACGGCGCACCGATCGAGATGCCTTGGCTGGGCCAAGCGAAAGCTGTGCTGGAAGCCTACTTGGGCGGGCAGGCGCTGGGCGGCGCTATCGCCGATCTGCTGTTCGGGGACGCCAATCCTTGCGGCAAGCTCGCGGAAACGTTCCCGGTCCGGCTCAGCGACAATCCTTCCTATTTGAATTTCCCGGGCGAAGGCGACCGGGTCGAGTACAAGGAAGGACTGTTTGTCGGCTATCGCTACTACGATAAGAAGGAGCTCGCTCCTCTGTTCCCGTTCGGCTTCGGACTCAGCTATACGTCGTTCGAATATACGGACATTGCGGTCGATAAAAAAACGCTTAGCGATCAGGAGTCGCTGACCGTTCGCGTCAAAGTACAAAATACGGGAAGCCTCGCCGGCAAAGAGATCGTTCAACTGTACGTCAACGACGTGCAGAGCAGCGTCATTCGTCCGGACAAGGAGCTGAAAGGCTTCGAGAAGGTAGAGCTGCAGCCGGGAGAAGAAAAAACGGTCAGCTTCGTTCTCGATAAGCGCGCCTTCGCCTACTACAATACGGAGCTGAAGGATTGGCACGTGGAAAGCGGAGACTTCCGCATTCTGGTCGGCCGCTCGTCCGCCGATATCGTTCTGCAGGAAACGGTTCGCGTAGAGTCGTCGGTAACGGTGCGCATCAAGGCGACCCGCAATTCGACAATCGGCGATCTGATGAGCGATCCTGAGCGGGCGGAGCTGGTCGGCGAATGGATGAAAAAAATGAGCGCGGCCAACGACACCCTCGGCATGCTTCAGGAAGACGGCTCCGAGATGGTGGCGGCAATGATGCGATATATGCCGCTGCGGGCGCTCGTCTCGTTCAGCCAGGGCGCCTTGACCGACGAAATGCTGGATCATATGCTTGCGGAGCTGAACAAGTAGAACATAAAGAAGACGAATCTCCGTCCGGGAAGATTCGTCTTCTTTATGTTGGCGTCAGGTACGTTCGGCTGAATCTACGCCTTCGACATGGCCGCTTCCGTGCGGGCGCGATCCCGCTCCAGTACCGGGCCGAGGTATCTGCCCGTGTACGACTTCTCGACCTTGGCCACATCCTCCGGCGTTCCGGTGGCGATAATCGTGCCGCCTCCGCTGCCCCCTTCAGGTCCGAGGTCGACGAGATAATCCGCCGTCTTGATGACGTCGAGGTTGTGCTCGATGACGAGAACGCTCTCTCCGGAATCGACGAGGCGGTGCAGCACTTGCAGCAGCCGGTCGATATCGTCGACGTGAAGTCCGGTCGTCGGTTCGTCGAGGATGTACAGCGTCTTGCCCGTGCTGCGGCGGTACAGCTCGGCCGCAAGCTTAACGCGCTGCGCTTCGCCGCCCGACAGCGTCGTCGCCGGCTGGCCCAGATCCATATAACCGAGGCCGACGTCCATCAGCGTCTGCAGCTTGCGGTGGATGCGCGGAAGATTGACGAAAAACTCGGTGGCGTCCTCGATCGTCATCTCCAGCACTTCGGCGATGTTCTTGCCCTTGTACTTCACTTCCAGCGTCTCGCGGTTATATCGCTTGCCTTTGCAGATTTCGCAAGGCACGTAGACGTCCGGCAGGAAGTGCATCTCGATCTTGATAATGCCGTCGCCCTTGCACGCTTCACAGCGGCCGCCCTTGACGTTAAAGCTGAACCGGCCTTTCTTGTAGCCTCTCACCTTGGCTTCGTTCGTCATCGCGAACACGTCACGGATGTCGTCGAATACGCCGGTGTACGTCGCCGGATTGGAGCGCGGCGTCCGTCCGATCGGAGACTGGTCGATGTCAATGACCTTGTCCAGATGCTCCAGGCCGATAAATTCCTTGTATTGACCAGGGCGCGTCTTCGCCTTGTTCAAGTCGCGAGCCAGCGTCTTGTACAGAATCTCGTTGACGAGCGTCGACTTGCCCGAGCCGGATACGCCGGTCACCGCCGTGAATACGCCGAGCGGAAACTTGGCGTTCAGGTTCTTCAGGTTGTTCTCCTTCGCGCCCTTGATCTCCACCCATTTGCCGTTCGGCTTGCGGCGGTTCAGAGGAACGGGGATGAACTTGCGGCCGCTTAAGTAAGCGCCGGTCAGCGAGCTCTCGTTGTCCATCACTTCCGACGGCGTGCCTTCAGCGATGACCTGTCCGCCGTGCTTGCCCGCTCCGGGTCCGATGTCGATGATCCAGTCGGCGGCCATCATCGTATCTTCGTCATGCTCGACGACGATCAGCGTATTGCCGAGATCTCGCATATGGTTCAGCGTCTGGATGAGCCGGTCGTTGTCCCGCTGATGCAGGCCGATGCTCGGTTCATCCAGAATGTACAGCACGCCCATCAGGCTGGAGCCGATCTGCGTCGCAAGCCGGATCCGCTGCGCTTCGCCGCCGGACAGCGTGCCCGCCGCGCGAGAGAGCGTCAAATATTCGAGACCGACGTTGACCAGGAAGCCAAGCCGGTTGTTAATCTCCTTAAGGATCAGGTTGGCGATCGACAGCTCCTTCTCGGTCAGCTCTAGGCCGGAGAAGAAACGTTGCGCATCGCCGATCGACAACGAGGTGACGTGAGCGATATTCTGGGCGCCCACCGTAACAGCGAGCACTTCCTTCTTCAAGCGCTGTCCGCGGCACTTGCCGCAAGGCTTGGCGGACATATACACCTCGATGAACTCGCGAATGCCTTCCGAGCCGGTCTCGCGGTATCTGCGCTCCAGGTTGTGAACGACGCCTTCGAACGGCACCTGCGCGTCGCGCGTATGGCCGAACTCGTTCTCGTAGCGGAAGCGAATCCGCTCCCCGCCCGTTCCGTACAAAATGATCTGCATGTGCTTGTCTTGCAGCTGCTCGACCGGCACGTCGGTGGGAATGCCATAGTGCGCGCACACCGCGCTCAGAAATTGCGGGTAGTAATTGGAGGTGCTGCCCGCCCAGGCTTCGAACGCCCCGTCCTCGATGCTCTTCGAGCGGTCAGGAACGAGAAGCTCGGGATCGACGATCATCTTGACGCCGAGGCCGTCGCACTCCGGACACGCGCCGAACGGCGAGTTGAAGGAAAACATGCGCGGCGCCAGCTCATCCATCGAGAAGCCGCACTCGGGGCAGGCCAGATTGGAATTGAACATCAGCTCTTCCTTGTCCATGATGTCCACGAGCACTTGTCCGCCGGACAGCTTCAGCGCCATCTCCAGCGAATCGGCGAGCCGCGTCTGCACGTCATCCTTGACGACGATCCGGTCGACGACGACTTCGATCGAATGCTTCTTGTTCTTCTCCAGCTCGATCTTCTCGGACAGATCCCGGATCTCGCCGTTCACGCGAACGCGAACGTAGCCTTGCTTCTGAACGTCGGCCAGCAGCTTCGTATGCTCGCCCTTGCGGCCCGATACGATAGGCGCGAGAATCTGCAGGCGCGTGCGCTCGGGATATTCCATAATGCGGTCGACCATCTGCTCGACCGTCTGGGACGTAATCTCGATGCCGTGGTCCGGACAATGAGGCTTGCCGACTCTGGCGTACATGAGACGCAAATAATCGTAAATCTCCGTGACCGTGCCTACGGTCGAACGGGGGTTGCGGCTCGTCGTCTTCTGGTCGATGGAGATCGCCGGAGACAAGCCGTCGATGGAATCTACGTCGGGTTTGTCCATCTGTCCGAGAAACTGCCGGGCGTAGGCGGACAAGGACTCGACGTATCTGCGCTGCCCTTCGGCGTAGATCGTGTCGAAGGCAAGCGAGGACTTGCCCGAGCCGGACAGCCCGGTCAGCACGACGAACTTGTCGCGCGGAATCGTAACGTCGATATTCTTCAAGTTATGGGCGCGTGCGCCCTTAATGACGATCTTCTCGTTAGCCAAAACGAAAAAGCCCCTTTCGCGACAAGGCGGGGGCTGCTCTTCCAGCTTGGCCGTCCGCAGTCGCACTCCGAATAGGAATGTACGTTCCCGTACATTATACCGGACTGCGGGCAGCCTTGCAAATACATTTGAGAGGATGTTCAAAAAGCCGGCTTCATGAACACGCACTTGTAAGGAACTTGCAGAAGCAGAGTCAGCTACATGGTCGCCTTCAGCTCGAGCAGAGCGTCGCGGAGCTCCGCGGCGCGTTCGAACTGCAGGCCCTTCGCGGCTTCCTTCATCTCGAACTCCAGACGCTCGATGACGGAAGCGCGATCCTTCTTCGACAGCTTGCTCAGATCTTCGGCGCCCGTCAGATAGGAACGCTTCGACTCCACCGCTTTCGTCGCTTCGATGAGATCGCGCACCTTCTTGACGACCGTCTGCGGCGTAATGCCGTGCTGCTCGTTGTAGGCGAGCTGAATCTTGCGGCGACGTTCGGTCTCGCCGATCGCCCGCTCCATCGAATCGGTGATCTTGTCGCCGTACATAATGACGCGTCCTTCCGCGTTCCGCGCCGAGCGGCCGATCGTCTGGATGAGCGAGCGCTCCGAACGCAGGAAGCCTTCCTTGTCGGCGTCCAGAATCGCAACCAGGCTGACCTCCGGCAAATCAAGGCCTTCCCGCAGCAAGTTGATGCCGACGACGACGTCGTACGTGCCCAGACGCAGATCGCGCAAAATCGCCATCCGCTCCAGCGTCTTGACGTCGGAGTGCAAGTAGCTGACCTTGATGCCGACTTCCTTCATATAATCGGTCAAGTCTTCGGACATTTTCTTGGTCAGCGTCGTTACGAGCACGCGCTCGTCCTTGGCGATCCGGTCGCGGATCTCGCCGAGCAGATCGTCGATCTGCCCCTTCGTCGGGCGTACCTCGATAATAGGGTCGATGAGACCGGTCGGACGGATGATCTGTTCGACGACGGTCGGGCAATGCTCCAGCTCGTAAGGACCCGGCGTCGCGGAGACGTAGACGAGCTGCTTCGCCTTCTGTTCGAATTCCTCGAATCGGAGAGGCCGGTTGTCCTTGGCCGACGGAAGGCGGAAACCGTGGTCGACGAGCACCGATTTGCGAGCCTGGTCCCCGTTGTACATCGCCCGGACCTGCGGCAGCGTGACGTGCGATTCGTCGATGACGACGACGAAGTCGTCCGGGAAGAAGTCCATCAGCGTATACGGAGTCGCTCCGCGTTCGCGGAACGTCATCGGTCCGGAGTAGTTCTCGATGCCGGAGCAGAAGCCCATCTCCGCCATCATCTCCAGATCGTAGCGCGTGCGCTGCTCCAGCCGCTGCGCCTCGAGCAGCTTCCCTTGCTCCCTTAACTCGGCCAGCCGTTCCTCCAACTCCCGTTCGATATTCACCAGCGCGCGCTTCATTTTCTCCTCGCCGGTTACGAAGTGGGATCCCGGGAAAATAACGACGTGCTCCCGCTCGGCCGTAATCTCGCCCGTCAGCACGTCGATCTCCGTAATCCGCTCGATCTCGTCGCCGAACATCTCGACCCGAATCGCGGAATCTCCTCTGGATGCGGGAAAAATCTCGATGACGTCGCCGCGCACGCGGAACGTGCTCCGAACAAAGTTGAGATCGTTGCGCGTGTACTGAATGTCGATCAGCTTGTGCAAAATCGCGTTGCGCGACTTCTCCATGCCCACCCGCAGGCTGAGCCGAAGATCCCGGTACTCCTCCGGGGAACCGAGACCGTAGATGCACGAGACGCTGGCCACGATAATGACGTCTCTTCTCTCGAACAGCGCCGCCGTGGAGGAGTGCCGCATTTTATCGATCTCGTCGTTGATGCTGGAATCCTTCTCGATATACGTATCCGTGGACGGAATATACGCCTCGGGCTGATAGTAATCATAGTAACTGACGAAGTATTCCACCGCGTTCTCCGGAAAAAATTCCTTGAACTCGCTGCACAGCTGCATCGCCAGCGTCTTGTTGTGCGCGATGACAAGCGTCGGACGGTTCACCTGAGCGATCGTCTGGGCGATCGTATACGTCTTCCCCGTCCCCGTCGCCCCGAGCAGCGTCTGGTGCCTCTTCCCGGCCAATATGCCCTCCGCCAGCTGGCTGATCGCTCCCGGCTGGTCGCCGGAAGGCGAGTATTCGGATACCAGCTTAAACGGTTTGTTCAACAATTCCGTTTCTGCCATCTGCTCTCTGCCCCTTTCGCATCCGCGGCCTTGCCCGATCGGGCGTCCCGATTCGCTCGGCTGTTCGGATCGTCATTTTCCGTCATCAGAATGTGTGTTCCCATCCATTATATCGGTTTGCCCGCGCACCGTCAAAAGGGTCTGGAGACCCGCCGCAGAGCGCGGATTTTGACGAATATGCGGCAGACGTTCGCCTTTTTATGATACGATAGGGGCATACGCATAAACGGTTCGCGCCTCTCTTCCGAGGCAGGCGGAGCTTCGTTTATGGACGCTAACGATTCGCATCGTTAACAATTCGCCGTCCGCCGTCGGCGGCAGACTGGAGAGTGGCGCATGGGATTGTTTGATTTCATTAGAGGACAATTTATCGAAGTAATCGAGTGGCTCGACGATCGGGGGATTCTCGTCTATCGCTTCCCCGCCTACGACAACGCGATCAAGATGGGCGCCAAGCTCATCGTCCGCGAGTCCCAGGCCGCGATCTTCGTCAACGAAGGACAGATCGCCGACGTGTTCGGCCCCGGAACCTATACGTTAAGCACGCAAAACCTGCCGGTGCTCACGGCGCTTAATTCATGGAAACACGCATTCAACTCCCCGTTCAAATCGGACGTCTACTTCCTTAATATGACGACATTTACCGATCAGAAATGGGGCACCACGAACCCGGTCATTATGCGCGATCCCGAGTTCGGCATGATCCGCATGCGCGGATTCGGCAACTACTCCTTCCGCGTTCAGGACCCGGTCGTGTTTCTGCGGGATATATTCGGCACGAAGAAGGAGTTTACGACGGCGGGCATCACCGGTTTCCTGAAGGCCGCGGTCGTATCCGGCATCAGCGACCTGGTCGGCGAAGCGCGAATTCCGGTGCTCGATCTGGCCAGCTCCTACGACGAGCTCGGACGGATGGCGGCGGAGAAGCTGCAGCCGAATTTCGCGGCGATCGGCCTCGCGCTGACGAACGTGACGATCGAGAACCTGTCGCTGCCGCCGGAAGTGGAGCAGATGATCGACCGCAAATCGTCGATGAACATCGCCGGCAACCTGGATCAATATATGAAGTATCAGACGGCCGAGGCTCTTCGCGAAGCCGCCAACAAGCCGGGCGGAGGCGCGGCGGGAGCCGGAGCGGAGCTGGGCGCGGGCATGGCCATGGGGCAGATGATGGGACAGATGTTCCAGCAGATGAACAGCCAGCAGCAGCCGGGCTCGGCTCCCGGGACGGCGGCCTCTGCGGGACAGGGTGCCGCGCCTGGAGCTGCGGGTCAAGGCTCGGCGGCGCAAGATCAGGGCCAAGCGGCGGGCGGGAAGAAATTCTGCTCCGAATGCGGCAGCCGGCTGAACGAGAACGCGAAATTCTGTTCTGAATGCGGAAGTAAAATTTAGCCGGAGGCGTACCTGATGAGCAACGCTACGACCGCGATTCGTTTTCCGTGCGCGAGCTGCGCGGGACCGATGGTCTTCGACGCGGAAAGCCAAAACTTGAAATGCCAATATTGCGGCGCGGAGCGGCAGATCGAGAAGGTGCTCGACGAGCCGGTGGAGCATCCTTTTCACGGTCGGGCCGAGGACCTGGATCGCCTGCAGGACTGGGGAACGCAGCAGCAGGCGATCCATTGCGAAGCGTGCGGCGGAGAAACGCTGATCCCGGCTGGACAGACGACGTCCACCTGCGTCTTCTGCGGCTCCCCCAAAGTGCTGAGCCAAGACAACGTGCGCAGCATCCGGCCGGAATCCGTCATCCCGTTCCGGGTGTCGCGGGACGAAGCGCTCAAATCGTTCGCAAGATGGAAGAAGAAACGATTTTTCATGCCCGGCGACTTCAAGAAAGCGGATGTCGACTCCCAACTGAACGGGATCTACATCCCCTATTGGACTTATGATACGAATACGTATTCCGTCTACTCGGCGGAAGTCGGCATCTATCACTACCGTACGGTGACTAAGACCAGGGTTGTGAACGGCAAAACGGAAACGTACACCGCCACCGAGAGATATACCGTCTGGCACCCTGCCCGCGGCGATTACGGCAGAAGCTTCGACGACATTCTGATCCCGGCCTCCGGACACTACGACGCGGATTTGCTGAAGAAGCTGGGAGATTTTCGTCTGGGCGAGCTTCACGGCTACAAGCCGGAGTATCTAAGCGGGCATATCTCGGAACGCTATTCCGTCACCCGCGAGGAAGGCTGGGAGAAGGCGCAAAACGTGGCCGACGGAACGATCCGAGCGGAGGTCCGGAACGTGATCGGCGGCGACGAAATCCGCAACCTGCGCATTCGGACCACCTACAATAACGTCACCTACAAGCATCTGCTGCTTCCAGTGTGGAACGCCAACTACGTCTACAAATCGAAGACATACTATTATATGGTCAACGGCCAGACCGGCACCGTCTCCGGCCGTGTCCCCCGCAGCGCCTTCAAAATTACCCTGTTCACGCTGTTCTGCCTGGGCATCGCCGGCGCCGTCGTCTGGTTCATCGCCAGCCACCCGGAACTATTCGCTTCGTCATAATCCGTCTACCGTCCCTGGGCAATCGCCCGTTAAACGCGCAATTCGGTTCAAAGACCGAGTTTCGCGTTTTTTTGTTCCCCCCAATCCCTCTCCCCCGCCCTATCTGCACTTCACTCAGGCAGACGACTTTTGAGATGGAGGACACCAGAGGGTATTGACTCATTTTAATATTTAGCTTATCATCTAAATATAAGATTTAGATATTTATCTAAATATCAAATCAAATACTCATCACCCCTTCATGGAAGGAGGGATCAGCTCCATGAACGACGCCTTCAAGGCGCTGTCGGATCCGACAAGGCGAAAAATATTGCAACTGTTGAAGGATCAAGACCTGTCCGCAGGCGACATCGCCGAGCATTTCGACATTTCGAAGCCGAGCATCTCCCATCACTTGAACATTCTAAAGCAAGCTCAGCTCGTTCAAGACGAAAGGCACGGCCAAAGCATCATCTACTCCATCAATATGTCCGTGATGCAAGAAGCCATGAGCTGGTTTCTCGGCATGATCGGAACCAAAGGAGAGAACCCCCATGACGAATCACGCTGACAACAACAACGAAAAAACTGCGGGCGTCTGGTCGAAAAAAGACTGGCTTCTGCTCGCGACGAACGCCGCGATCTTCATAGCGCTGTTCCTGACCTTCAACCACCGGCTTCCCGACATCGTCGCTTCCCACTACAACATCAACGGAGAAGCCGACCGCACGATGGCCAAGTGGAGCTTCTGGCTCATGAACGCCGCGCTCACGGTCGCGCTGCCGGCGCTCCTGTCCGTCATGCGCTACGTCGATCCGCGTAAAAACAACTATGCTCGCTTCCAGGATTATTACTATTTGATACGCTGGACGATCAGCCTGTTCCTCCACTCGGTGCTGCTTATCGTCATCCTGGACAACGTGGGCCACAAACTGCCGATGCTCAATCTGGTGTTCGGCGGAATGGGATTGCTGTGGATAGTCGTCGGCAACCGAATGGGGCAAGTTCGCAGCAACTTTTTTATCGGCATCCGCACCCCTTGGGCGCTGATGGACGATCGCAACTGGCGTTTGACCCATCGCCTGGCCGGCCGCCTCTGGGTTATCGCAGGCATCCTGATGTTTCTGTCTTCCTGGTTGATTCCCGCCGGCTGGACGGTCGGCGTTCTGCTTGCCTGCGCCCTGTTAAGCGCTCTGGTGCCGGCCGTCTATTCTTATCTGATCTACAGAAAAAAAACCGAAGCTTAACCGCACGCCCCAATCCATCTTACGGAGGTATACCATGAAAAAAAAGATCGCCCTGATCGCAACCGCGTCCGCCCTGCTCTTATCCGCGATTCCGCTAGCGGCATCCGCCGCGGCAACGTTTAAGCTGAACGTCGACGGACAAACGGTTCAATTCTCCGACGCCCAGCCGTACAAGAGCGGCAAAGACGTCATGCTCCCGCTGCGCCAGACCGCGCAAGCGCTCGGTCTCAAGGTTGAATATCTTCCCGCTTCCAAGGAAGCCGCGATCTCCGGCCCTGCCGGAACGGCAACCGTGAAGCCCGGCAGCAACCAGGCCCTTATCGGGGGCGCAGCCAACGTGGCGTTCGGAGCCGATGCGGCCGTCAAGTCGAACCGCATGTTCGTCCCGCTCTCCTTCTTCGAACGCGCTCTGGGATTGCGCACGGCCGTTCACGAAGATACCTCGACGGCTTCCATCTTCACGGCCAAGCACAACGAAGACGCCGTGCGAGCGATCGTCGAACATCTGGTCTCGGGACAATATCAACAGCTGTCCGATATGTATTTCCATGATGAGTTGAAAGCAACGGTGCCGGCAGATACGCTGAAAGCCGTCTGGGAGCAAACGGTCGCATTAGCCGGAACATTCAACGGTATCGAAGCGATCCAGGCGAATTCCGCCTCTCCCGACCAGCAACAATTCGTCGCTCTGCTTACCTTCTCCAAGGCGAAGATAGCGTTAACGCTCGCCCTGAACGCCGACAATCAAGCGACCGGATTGTGGTTGAAGCCGATCGCGGAACAACTGCCCGCCCCGGACAGCCTGATCGAAGAAGAGATCGTTGTCGGGGCAGGCACGACATACCCGCTTCCGGGCACGCTGACGCTGCCTAAGAACGTCTCCGGTCCCCTCCCGGCCGTCATTCTCGTGCACGGCTCCGGTCCGAACGATCGGGACGAAACGGTCGGCCTGGCCAAGCCGTTCCGCGATCTCGCATGGGGACTCGCCGAGCAAGGCATCGCCGTCCTGCGCTACGACAAGAGAACCTACGCCCACGGTCAAAGCTTCACTCCCGACATGCTGGCGTCGTTTACCGTCAAAGACGAAACGGTCGACGATGCGATCGCGGCGGCGAAGCTGCTGAAGGCGGATAAACGGATAGACGCAGCGAACGTCTACATCGTTGGCCACAGCCTGGGCGGCATGCTCGCTCCGCGCATCGACGCCGACGGCGGAGACTTCGCCGGACTTGCCGTCCTTGCCGGTTCCCCCCGTACGCTGTGGGAAATCATCGCGGATCAGAACGCGGCGATTATCGCCACGATGGAAGACGGCAACCCGGCCAAGTCGGCCAGCGAGGCGCTCGTCGCCGCCGAAGTCGAGAAAGCGAAAAGCCTTGCCGGCCTGACCGACGACGAAGCGAAGGCGCAAACCTTGTTCGGCATTCCAGCCTACTACTTCAAAGAAATGGACAGCCGCGGAGCCGATCAAATCGCCGCCAAGCTGACCAAACCGGTGCTCGTGCTGCAAGGCGAAGCCGACGTTCAAGTCTATGCGGATAAAGATTACGTGCAGTGGAAAGAAACGTTGAAGAACAACGATAAAGCATCCTTCAAGCTGTATCCGGGCCTTAACCACTTCTTCGCCAAAAGTGCGGACGGCAAAGTGGAATCGCAGGTCATCCAGGATATCGCCGACTGGATCAACAAGCGCTAGAGACGGTCGAAGAGAAGAGGTTATTCGTTCCCGAGAGCCTTCAGTCCGACGACCGCGGCGACGACCAGCGCCAGGAAAAAAATTCTCAGGGGCTGGCGGGACTCTCCGTACAGAAGCATGCCGACAAGAGTCCCGCCGACCGTTCCGATCGCGGTCCACACCGCGTAGGCGGTGCCCATCGAGATCGTTTTCATCGCTACGGACAACAGAGCGAAGCTGACGATAAATCCCAAGACAAGCAGGAGTACGCTCAGCTTGTCTTTTTTCTGTTTTAGCCGGTTCATCGCCAGCACGCCTACGACTTCGAACATCCCCGCCAGAACAAGCGCAACCCATGCCATTACGCGCTCGCCTCCTTCGGCTTGACGTCCGTCGTCATTTTCAGGCCGCCGATGCCGACGATCAGCACGGCTACCAGAAGCAATTTGACCGCATTCCACTCGGCTCCGAAAAATAACGATTCGGCCAACACCGTACCCGCCGCGCCGAGCCCCGTAAACACCGCGTAAGCCGTTCCGACGGGCAAGTCCCGCGTCGCCCGCAGCAGTCCCGCGAAGCTGAGGACGATCCCGAACGCGGTCAGCGCCCACTCTCCCGCATTCGACGCATGCTTCAAACCGGCCACCCAGCCGACTTCGCATACCCCTGCCGCAAGCAGCAGCAACCAAGAACGATTCATGATTCCATGCACCTCCGAATGTAGTGTGCCCCGCCTTCGCCCGAGCTCCTTGCCGAACGACAAAAAAGCCCGGAGCATCGCAGGACCGTCGCGAGCCAAGCTGGCGTCGCGGGTCGTCATCGATACTCCCGGGCTTTTATCCCTCCGTGTCCATCCTGCCTCTTAAGGGCGGATGCGCCCCTCTCGGACCGAACCGGCGCTCGACGCGCCGTGGAACCCTAGGGGCCTATTCCTGATGATCACCAATAAAATACTAAACCTCTACGCGGTTGTCAAGATTTCATGCGGGCATGAGATGCCCGAGGCGGCAGCCCGGCCTCTTCTTCGGCCTTCTTCCTCTCGGCCTGCGCCAACGCCTCCGCTGCGGCTTGCGCGGCGGCGGCCTGTTCCGCGGCGGCCAGCTCCGCTTCACGGCGGGCTTCCTGATGCCTCATCGTCGGAGAATTGCGAAGCCGGCGCGCCCCCGCCTCCCTCAGCCCCTGCCAGATCGACGCGGAACGCGGCGAAGCCACGAACTCGACGTCGTCGTCCGGCGCCGGAATAAGCCCTAACTGGTAATGCTCGCCTTGGTAACGCGCCCGTTGCAGATACTTGACATGGCCCTCCCGATTGACGACTTCCAGCTTGCAATAAGCGGATTGAAGCTGCAATGCGGCATGGAGCTCCTCTTTGTTGCGCACGACGGCCCCGTTGACCTTCTTGATCACTTCCCCCGCCTGCAGCCCGAGCTCCGCCGCCGGCGTACCGGGGAGCACGGCCAGCACCTTTACGCCCGTGCCGTCTTGGGAATACAAAGGCTCCTTGCCTCTCTCCCTGCTTCGGCCGATCCAGAGCAAGCCTTCATGCAGCAGAAATGCCGCCGCCGATGCGACCACGACAACCGAGGGCCAGTAGATGGCGCAGACAGCCAAGCCGGCAATAATTGCCCCGTAGAGCATGATCAGATTACCCGAAAATTTCGCCTTGCGTTCCGGCCAGTAAGCCGCCGTCCGGTCGCTGAAGCCGATCAGAACCGGGAATGCGAGGAAGCTCCAGGCGGCCGCGTCGCCGCCGAACAGAGGCGCCCAAGGCAGAGCGAACCCGCCGTCCGACGAAGGAACAAGCCATAGCAGAGGAATCGGCCATACTCCGGCGATGGCATAAGCGCCCATCGGCTTGCCTCTTTTTCCCTGGAGGAACAGAGGGATCGTAAGCGTCTTGCTCTGCAGCCGAACGAGGAGGCCTTCCGCGATATGGAGAAGCCCGGCTATGAAGAGCAGCGCGGGAACGTCGATCGCAAGGAGCATACGCAACGCTTCGGCGGCCGGACCTTCGGCGATACCGAAGCCCGTCCCTTCCGCCGCGTATTGCAGCAAGCCGATCGCGCCCGCGGCGTACGCCAGACATACGTAGCGCAGCTGAAACACCGCCAGCACGCCCATCCCGATCCAGACGAACATCAGCGTCTCGCCGTTCAGTGCGGCGCCGGCTCCCATTCCGATCAAGGATAACGCCAATCCGGCCGCCAGTCCCGCCGCCGTTCTCGCAAACGTCAACCGCGGCGCTCCGTAGAGACGAACGTGATACAGCCTGCGCTGCAGCGTAACCGTATGACGGGCATGCCACCATACGAGCGCAATCGCAATATAGAAATAAGGGAAAGCGAACAGGCCGATCGCGGCTTGTCCCGCTTCCTCAAGCACATTCAGAAGATCATCCATCGCGACTCTCCTCTTTCTTACGACTAAAACACGCCCCAACATGAAAAAGGAAGTTGACCTAGAGTCAACCTCCTAATTGGTATTCGACGGCGGGCGGGAAAATCCTTCTCGCGTCTTGCTCTCGGAGCATGCCGTTTTATGGTTATTCGATCACTTCAGCAGCTTGGCGGCTTCGGCGAGCGCCCTCTGCCACTGGGCGTCGTTCGCGCGGTCTTGAAGGGCCGCGTACAGCTTCTCCTCCAGCCGCTGAGCCGTCTCCGCATCGACCTCTCCCGTGGGCGGCAGTGATTCGTCCTTCTGAAAACGTTCGACGGCCTCTCTCGTTTTTGGGCTGTAGTAACCGTCCGAACGATCGGCCGGATAACCTACGCCCGACAAAATCGTCTGCAGATTCTCGACGTCCCCGCCGGTCGAGTCCGGCTTAAGCACCCGGTCTCTCGGCAGCCTCCACGCCAGGAAGTAATCCGGCTGGGCAACCCGGATGTCCGGCTCGATCCCTTCCTCGTTGATCCACGTTCCGTCCGGAAGCAGCCACTTGTACACCGTCAGCTTGATCAGGCTGTCGTCGCCCAGCTCTCCGTTGAAATGCACCTGGACGGTTCCTTTGCCGTACGTCGTATCGCCGACCAGCAACGCTCCGGCCGACTGCTTGAGCGCTCCCGCCAAAATTTCCGAGGCGCTGGCGCTGCCTTTGTTGATCAGCACGACCATCGGATACCGCTTGCCGTTTTTGGCCCCGTGCTCGGCGACGTCCACTTTGCGATGCCCGTCCCGGTACTCCGACTGCACGATCGGTTTGCCTTTCTCCAACAGCAGATCCGCGACTTCGACCACCGACTGGAGATAACCTCCCGGGTTATTCCGCACATCGATCACAAGCACTTTCAGCCCTTGCCGCTCCATCGCCGCGAGCTCTTCGGCCACTTGCGCCGACGTCTCGTTCGTGAACTGGTTAATGAACAGATGTCCGATGCCGTCCGCCCCGATCTCCGAGCTTACCGTCTCCGGATCGATCCGATCGCGAACAAGCTCCAGGTCCAGCGGCTCAGATCTGCCCGCCCGCTGCACTTTCAGCTTCGCCTTCGTTCCCTTCGGCCCTCTGATCTTGGTGACGGCCTCGCTCAGAGTCAAGCCGTACAAGCTCTCCCCGTTAATGGACAGCAGCACGTCCCGCGGCTGCAGTCCCGCTCTCTCCGCGGGAGATCCCCGGATCGGCGATTCGACGACGACGGTTCCGTTCTCGATTCTCAGCTCGGCACCGATGCCGGTGAATGCGCCTTGAAGCGCATCCATATACTGTTCGGCTTCGTCTTCCGGCTTATACACCGAATAAGGGTCGCTTAGCGATTCGACCATGCCCTGCACCGCTCCGTCAAGAAGCTTCTTGCGGTCGGCAGGAAGCAGGTAGCGCTTCTCGATCAGCGACATGGCTTTATTGAGCTTGTCGACTTCGTCCTGACGAAGGCCCTCTTGCTCCTGGCCGGCTCCGCCGTCTGCCAACGCGCCCTTCGACATCCAGTTCCACCCCGGAAATTCAAGGACGGCATAGGTCGCGACGCAAGCGGCCACTGCCGTTAGCGCCAACATCGCCGCGACTGTGCGACCTCTGAACCACACGTACCCCACTCCCCGAAATTCGCCTTATGGTTAGATTATGACAAGCTTAGTTCATTTAGACGAATGCCGTCAATAAAAGAAAACAGCCGATTCCCGACGAATCGTCGGACGTTCGGCTGCCCCTTGTCCGTTTACTTCAAATAAGGCGCCGGATCGACCGGCTCGGAGTTTTTGCGGACTTCGAAGTGCAGGTGATTGCCTGTCGATTGTCCCGTCGATCCGACAAGTCCGATTTTTTCTCCGCGTTTGACCGTGTCGCCTTTTTTGGCCAAAATTTCGCTCATGTGCCCGTACAGCGTCCACAAGCCGCCGCCATGGTCGATGATGACGCAGTTGCCGTACCCGCTCCAGGACTGGGCCACGATCACAACGCCCGTCTCGGCGGCATAGATCGGCGTTCCCTTCGGCGCGGCCATGTCCATTCCGGCGTGAAGCTTCTTGGAACCCGTAATCGGGTGAATCCGATAGCCGAACGGGGAAGACAGCCGGTATTCCGACTTCAAAGGCATGCCCAACTTGCCTCCCGTATAGTAAGTCTTAATGCGGTTCTTCTTCGCTTCCAGCGCCGAAGCCTGCTTCGCAAGCTCCGTGAGCTGCTTGGCCGATTCCTCGCTGATCTCTTCCAGCTCTTCGATCTCTACCGCCAGCTTGGCGATCAGCACTTCCTTGTCCTTCTCTTCCTGCTCCAAGGACGCCTTATGCAGCTCGATCTCTTCATAAAGCTTGCGGATTTCTTCAAGCTCCTGCTCGCTCTGCAGCTTAAGGGAGGCAACCTCGTCCGCGTACTTCTTCTTCTCATCGAGAATGTTGCGGTCTTGGGCGGCGATCGCTTCCACCGCGTCGAACCGATCGAGGAAATCGGAGAAGTTCGCCGCGCTCAGCAGCACGTCCAGAAACGATACCGGCCCCGCCGTATAAGCCATCTTGACCCGGGAAGCCATCAGTTGGTCGCGGTTGTCGCGCTGCTTGATCGCGTTCTCCAGCTCGACTCCGGTCTGAAGAAGCTTCTCTTCCGCATCCATGATTTTCTTTTGCGTATTTTGCAATCTGACCTGTACCGTCTCGATTCTTGCCAGCAGGCTCTCGATGTCCGCCTTCGTCGCTTCCTGCTTGCCCGTCAGCTCTTGAACCGTCTTCTCCGCATATTTCTGGTTGTTGGACGCTCGGTCCATATCCTTCTTGAGCTGCTTGAGATCTTGCTCGATCTTATCCAGCTCCGACTGGGCTTGTCCTTCATAGGGTCTGCCGACCAGGCCGACAACCAACAGCATCGCGATCAGTACCAACAGCTTCTTGTTCACAAGGCTCCTCCTCCGGAAAGCGTAGGCATTTTCCCATTATCGTTTTATACCCTTAAATATCTGCGAACCGAGATTGTACTTCCGAATATCCCGAGCACGGTTCCCAAGCCGATGATCGAACCGCCGACGCTGCTCATGACTTCATCCATCGTGGCGAACTGGATCATGTACAAGCCTACGGTCGCACTGGTCGACTCTACCAGCTGCGAATAGCCGAACATCAGGATCGCCGCGCTCAGCAGCGAACCGAAAAATCCGATGATCGCCCCTTCGATGAAAAACGGCCAACGGATAAAGCTGTTCGTCGCTCCGACCAGCTTCATGATCGAGATTTCCCGGCGTCTGGCGATAATCGTCATCTTGATCGTCGTCGAAATCAGGAACATCGCCATCACGGTCAGGCCGAGCACGATGACGATCCCGATGTTGCGGACCGCGTTCGTGATGCTGAACAGCTTCTCGATCGTGTCTTTGCCGTATTTGACCCGCTCGATCGACTTCTCGGGATCGGTCAGGTTGATCGCTTCGATCTGCTTGGCAATGTAGGAAATCTGCTGCGGGTCGAACGCTTCGATCTCGAAGGAATCCGGCAGCGGATTGTTCTCCGCGTCGTAGCCGTCGAGGGCGGCCCGCCCTTCCTCGCCCATGCTGTCCCGGAACCGCTCCAGGCCTTCCGCCTTGCTGACGAAAGTAACGGTCTTGACCTCGGGAATGCGCTTGAGCAGCCTCTCGATCTCCTGCGCTTTCGCTTCGGTCGTATCGGTCTGCAAATAGACGTTAATTTGAACCTGACTGTCCAATTGATCCGCCAGCTTGCTGACGTTCATGGCCAGCAGCATGAAAACGCCGAGAATGAACAAGGAAACGGCGATAGAGCTCATGGAAGCGAAAGTCATCCAGCCGTTGCGGCCGACGTTCTTGAAGCCCTCCCGGATGTGGCGGAGAATGGTGCTAAATCTCATAGCCGTATTCCCCTCTCGCCTGATCGCGAACGATGGTTCCCCGCTCGATGGCGATAACGCGCTTGCGCATCGTGTTCACGATCTCTTTGTTGTGGGTGGCCATGACGATGGTCGTGCCGCGAAAATTGATCTCCTCCAGCAGGTTCATAATGCCCCAGGACGTCTCGGGATCCAGGTTGCCCGTAGGCTCGTCCGCTACGATTACGGCGGGATTGTTCACGATCGCCCGGGCGATCGCCACCCTCTGCTGCTCTCCCCCGGACAGCTGGGCCGGCAGGCTGCCCGCCTTATGCTTCAGTCCGACGAGCTCAAGCACCTCCATCGTACGGCGGCGAATGAGCCGGCGCGGCGTCTCGATGACTTCCATCGCGAACGCCACGTTCTCGAACGCCGTCATCTTCGGGAGCAGCTTGTAGTCTTGGAAAATGACCCCGATGTTGCGCCTGACGTACGGAATTTTGCGATGCTTCAGCTTTCCTATATTAAAGCCGTTAACCGAGATCTGCCCCTTCGACGGGTACTCCTCCCGGTAGATCAGCTTCATGAAGGTGGATTTACCCGCGCCGGACGGACCCACGATGTAAACGAATTCGTTCCGATCGATCACGACGTTGATGCCTTGAAGAGCCGTCGTGCCGTCTGCATAGGTCTTCCAGATGTCCTGCATTTCGATCACGGTATCACTTCCTGTTAAGATTCAGACTTTAGATACTTCGACATCATGCCCGATTTTCCTCTCTTTGTCGATCAATTGCCCGGGAAATCTGTCGAAGTTTCCTGCTCCGGGCCTTGCCGCGCTTGGGCTTTCGTTATTTGTTTAGAATTTTTTAATTTTTGGCAAGAACGAATCGGGGAAATCGAAGTATAACTGATTAGAAACATTTTACAGACGCGCGCATCGTCATTCCCGTCGCTGCGGCGGGTAGAAAACGGCGATCCCGCAGACGCTGTAGGTAAGAGAAATCATCGATTCGACGGATAGCAATGGCAAGGGGAGGGGCCGAAGGATGAAAAAGTTAGGATTGATTGCTCTTATCGCGATTTTCTTGCTGATCGGGGCCGGCGTCGGAAGCGCGATGAGCTACGGAAGCGACGAGACGCTGCCGGAAGGCTTCAGCGTGGGCGGGCTTGACTTGGGAGGAAGAACTCCGGAGGCGGCCTTGGAAACGATTCGGGCGCGAATCTCCGAAGCGCAGGCCGTGCAGGTGTCGCTTGATCCGAACAGCCTTGGCGGCCCGGTCAAAGCAGTTGCCGCCGAAGGAACGAGCGCAAGCGCGGGCGTTCCGGCTGTGACTCTCGGGGAGCTCGGCTTAAGTATTACGGCGGACGCGGCAGTCAAAGCGATCGAGCGCCATCTCGATTACTCTTGGTGGGAACGGGCCAAGCTGCGCGCGTACGGCGAACGGGGCGCTGCCTACGGCATCGACGCGACATGGGATTCGGAGCGGCTGGAGCAAGCCGCTAAGCAAGCTTGGGGAGATCTGATTCAGGAAGAGGGGGCCGATGCGAGCCGAACGATCGACGAACGGGACAATGTCGTCTACACGCCCGAGAAGCTTGGCCGAAGAATCGAGCTGGGTCCCGCGATCGAAGCGATCCGGAAGCTGACTCCGTCCTCTTTGACAGGATCGGCCGGTGAAGCGCGGCTCGTGCCGGCCGGAATCGTGGAGACGCCTCCGGAGATTACCGTCGCCAAGCTGAAGGAGGATGGGCTCGAACGCAAAATCGTCGAGTTCACGACGTCGTTCTCCACAAGCGGCGAAGGACGCTCGCACAACGTCACCGCGGCGGCCCTGGCGCTTAACGATACGCTGCTGCAGCCCGGGGAAGTATTCGAATACGGCAAAATCGTCTCCAAGGCCGAGAAGGAATACGGCTATATGGAAGCCCCTGTCATTCTGCGGGGCAAGCTGACGCCGGGCATCGGCGGCGGCATCTGCCAGGTGTCCAGCACGCTGTACAACGCCGCGCTGCTGGCCGGGCTCGAGATCGTCGAACGCCGCAACCACTCGCTGCCGGTCAGCTACTTGCCGCGCGGGCTCGACGCCACGTTCGCGGACGGCTACGTCAACTTCAAGTTCCGCAACTCGACCGGCAAGCAGCTGCTCATCCGCACCGTCGTAGCCGACAAGACGGTTACGGTCAAGCTGTTCGGAACGATGGACGACAAGGTGATCTACAAGACGGAAACGGCCCAATTGAAGGTGAACCCGCCGAAAACGGTCTACGTCGCCGACCCGAAGGTCGCGCTCGGCAAGCAGACGCTGCTGCAGAAAGGCGAGAACGGCTATGTCGTCGAGGCTTTCCTGGTGAAGCAAGTGGACGGCAAATTCGCGGAGCGCAAAAAGCTGTCCAAGGACACGTACCGCGCGCAGGACACGCTCATCGCCGTGCACCCGGACGATCCGCGGCTGCTGCCTCCGGGCGCCGGTCAAGCTCCGGGCGAATCGGGATCCGGCTCGGGTTCTGGATCGGCTCCGGACGCTCCGGCACCGAACGAGACCCCGATTCCCGGCGACGGCATCGAGGACGGCATTCTCGTGGAGCCGGTGTGAGCGTACCTCGCCCGCTCCGGGAACGGGAACCGGAAATTCCCGGACCTCTACTTGTCACCAGGAAATATGACGCCTTTCATCATGATCGTAACAAAGCCCTCCGTTGCTTATCCCTGGGGAAGCTCGACACGGGCTTCCTCTTTTGCAGACTGCAAACACGCGCCGATGACCTTCATGTTGGCAACGGCATCTGTCGGATCAAAGGCAAGCGGCTCTGCGTTCAGAATGCTGCGGGCAAACCTGTCGACCTGCAGGCGATAGGTGTTCAAGGCTTCCGCCTGTTCTTCCCTCCGCTCGCCCTTCACCGTAACTGAATAATTCGCGGTCAAGCCCGGCCATGGAAGGAAGGCAGCCGGGATATCGATTCGCCCATCCGTGCCGATGATTTCCACCGTGTCGCGGAATTCGGCCCTCATCCCGCACTGGAAGGTCATGTTCAGCCCGTCGCCGAATTCCAGCAGCCCAGCCGTCATCAAATCAACATCGCCATAATCCGGAGAAACCAGCGAACGAACGGTTGCGGCCTTTGGCTCCCGGCCGAGCAGCAGCCTGCCGGCGCTGATTAAATAGCATCCGACGTCGTACAGGGCCCCTCCTCCCATATCGGCTTTCAACCGAATGTTATCCGAAGCGGGACCGATATTGAACGTGAACGTGCCTTGCAAACCCCGCAACTCGCCGATTTCGCCGGAACGGATGATCTCGAGGATCCGATCATAGCGCGGATGATAACGATACATGAACGCCTCGGCAAGCTTTACTCCATGCTTCCCGCAGGCATCGACCATTTGCTCCGCTTCGCGGACGTTCAAACTGAGCGGCTTTTCGCAGAGAATATGCTTGCCTGCTTCCGCCGCGCGGATCGTCCATTCGTGGTGCATGTGATTCGGCAGCGGGATATACACCGCGTCGATGCTGTCGTCGGCCAGCAGCGCTTCGTAACTGCCGTAAGCCTGCGGGATGCCGAGAGACTCCGCAGTCCGCCCAGCTTTGGACTCATCCCGGCTGGCTATGGCCGCAACCGCTCCAAGCTCGGATTGCCGGATGGCCGGAATGATGTCGTTTACCGCGATTTGCGCGCATCCCAAAATGCCCCAGCGAAGCTTCTTCATGCGTTCTCCCCCTGAATTTCCTAGACGGAATGTTATCGCTTGATCGAAGCGATTTCTTCGTAATGGGTAACTTTCATTTCTTCGGCCAGAAGCTCCGACAGGTTGGCGATCAATCGTTTCGTGTAAGGCCGTCCTCGTTCTCGACGTTCGGGATCATGCTTTTCAGCGCTTCCCTCCATCTCCGTCAGACCGGTTTACTGTTGAATGGCATGCTGCAGGATTTCCTCGGACGGGATGTCGTCTCCGTTCAGTTCTCCCGTGATCCGGCCGTCCTTGAGCACGATGATGCGGTCGCAAATCGCCATGAGTTCGCTGAGTTCCGAAGAGATCAGAATAAAGCTGTTCCCTTGATCGGCCAGCCGCCGGATCATGTCGATGATCTCGCCTTTGGCGCCGATATCGATGCCCGCGGTGGGCTCGTCCATCATCAGCACTTTCGGCCCGGTTTCCAGCCATTTGGCGATGACGACTTTCTGCTGGTTTCCTCCGGATAAGAGGGAGATGACTTTGTTGCTGTTGTCTGTTTTTATGGCAAGTTCACCGATTTTGGATTGAACAATGTTTTCCACGCGTTTTTTGTCCAAGCCCAGACCCTTCTTCAACTTGTCCACGACGGGCAAGATCATGTTGTCCTTCACCGTGTGGATCAAGACAAGGCCTTGTCTTCTCCGGTCTTCGGGGATCAAGGCGATGCCGGCATCGATGGCGTCTTTCACCTTCCGGATTTTAACGGGCTTATGATCCACGATAATATCTCCGCTTTTCGCGGGGTTGATGCCGAAGATCGCTTCGGCGATTTCCGTTCTTCCGGAACCCATCAATCCGGCGAAGCCGAGCACTTCGCCTTTCTTCAGCTCAAAACTGACGTCCTTCAGTTTGTCGTTAATGTGCAGGTGTTTGACTTCCAAAACGTTGGCGTTTGACGGTTTTCTCTCCCGGTGCATTCTTTTGAACGCCTTTTCGACCGTCGTGCTGCCGAGCATGTGATGGATGATGGAGTCCATGCTGAAGTTGTTGGTGTCGTCCGTGATGATATGCTGACCGTCTCTCATGATGGTGATGGAGTCCGTGATCTGAAAAATCTCATGCATCCGGTGGGAAATGTAGACCATCGTGACGCCTCTGGCCTTGAGTTTCCTGACGATGCCGAACAGGATTTGGGTCTCCGTTTCCGTAAGCGACGCCGTCGGTTCATCCAAGACCAGTATCTTGGCATCCTGGGATAAAGCTTTTGCGATTTCGACCAGTTGGCAATACCCTACGCCAAGCGTGTTGACTACCCGGGAAGGATCCAGATCGATTTCGAATTCGCGAAGCAGTTCTGCCGCTTTTTTCTCCATTTGGCGGTTGTTGATGATGGGTAAACCTTTGGCTCTCGGCTTCTGGTTCAGGAAGATGTTTTCCGCCACAGTCATCGTCGGGACCAAGCTGAGTTCCTGGAAGATCATGCGGATCCCGTAACGGCTGGAATCCTGCGCGGAATCGAACTTCACCGGGTCACCGCCGATCCGGATCGTTCCTGAGTCCGCCGTATACACTCCGGTCAGAATTTTCATCATGGTGGACTTCCCGGCGCCGTTGCCGCCCACCAGCGCATGCACTTCGCCCTTCTTGATTTTCAAGCCTACGTTCTTCAAAACCTTGACGCCGTTGAACGATTTGTTGATGCCGTCCATCTCGAGAATATACTCGCTCATATCGTTCACCTCTTAAATGCGCTACCCCGAGTGGCAAGCATGCTCAGCGTAACGAACAAAATGATGATCCCGCCGCGCACCATCATTTGCTGGCTGACGCTCAGGCCGCCGATGATCAGCCCGTTGTTGATCACGCCCATCAGCAAGGAACCGACCACGGATCCGATGACCGTGCCTACGCCGCCGGCCATGCTGGTGCCGCCGAGAATGACGGCCGCGATAACGGAAAGTTCGTCGCCTTCCCCGAACGTGTACCGTGCGGTCTGCACCCGCCCTGCATAAAGCATGCCGGCGAATGCGGCCGCAATGCCGGAAAGCACGAATACCGCCATCGTCGTACGGGCTACGTTAATACCGGTGTATTTCGCCGAGGTTTCATTGCCCCCGGTCGCAAGCACTTTTTTGCCGAATGGCAGCTTGGTCAAAGCAAAATAGCCGATGGCCGCCACGATCAACGTCCAGACGAACAGAATCGGAATCGGGCCGATCGTTCCCAGGCCGAATATTTGCGTATACGTTTCGTTCGTAATCGGTACGGCCGAAGTGTTCGTTGCCCACATAGCCGCGCCCTTGACGAGACTAAGCGTTCCGAGGGTGACCAGAAACGCGGGGATCCTGATTTTGGCCACGAAGAACCCGTTGAACAAACCGATTACCGCGCCCGTCACCAGGCCGGATCCGATGGCCAGGAACATGTTGTCCGTGCTCTGCAGGACGAGAGCGGTGACTAGCGATGACAATGCCACGATGGAACCGATGGACAGGTCGATTTGTCCGGCCGCAATGACGAAGGTACTGGCCACGGCCATGATGGATATCATCGCCGTTTGCCGGGTGATGTTGAGAATGTTGTTGGCGGAGAAAAATTTCTCGCCGTGCCACAGGGCGAAAATCAGCAGAACGATCACGAAAATGATGTAAACCATGTAATTGCTGAAGTTGAATTTCACTTTCGCCCCCTGCGGAATGCCAAGCAGCGATCGGTTGTTTTGCATGTGTCACACCCCGTGTATGGTTCGATTTCCAATCTTTGAAGCAGAGCCCCCGTTAAGCGGCTTACGCCGCTTAACGAAGCCGGAAGCTTATCGTTTACTTGTTTTTGTTGACGACATCCACGATTTCCTTAGGAGCGTCTTTATGGTATGCCGTCTCGAACGCTTCAAGCACGTTCGATTTCACGACCGGAAGGGCCGGCGGGCAAATATAGGACGGAGCTTCTTTGCCGAGCAGGGCATAAGCGGCCGCCATCGCTTCCGCAACGCCTTGGTCGTAGGAACGGGCGGTCGTCGTGCCGCGGATGAATCCGTCTTCCGCGATCATGCGGGCCGTATTGAGACCCAAATCGACCGTCGTGAGAATGACGTCGTTCTTGCCGATGGACTTCGCCGAAGCGATAATGCTTTCAGCCGGCACGTCCCAGCTGGCATAGACGCCTTTCAGATCCGGATAACGGGCGAACAGACCGTCCGCCACTTCGCCGACTTTGTTCGGGTCCGCGAATCCGGACTCGGCAACCAGCTTGATGTCCGGGTACTTCTGGATCGTTTCTTTGAAACCGCGGTCGCGTTCGTTGGTGACGAAGAATACCGCATCGTAGTACACCATGGCGACTTCGCCTTTGTAACCGATTTGCTGAGCCATGATTTCGGCTGCCGCTTTGCCGTTGCCGTAGCTGTCCGAGTTGATCAGGCTCGTATATTCGCCCGGTTTGAAACCGGCCGGAACGTTTTCCATGAACACCAGCTTGGTTCCCGCTTTTTGCACTTCGCGGAACGCGGAAGAGGTCGCATCCGGGTCGACGGGCATCGCGATCATGACACTCGGCTTCAGCGCCATCGTGCTTTCGATCTGGCCGATCATCGTTTGGGCATTAAAGTTGGCGTCCGTGGTGGAAACCACTTTTACCCCGAGATCTTGCAAGGTTTTCTTCGCGGCTGCGAGCTTGATCTGGTTATGATCATTGCTTTGCATGTGGTAAACGAAAGCAGCCGTGAAATTGCCGTCTTTCAGTTTTTGCTTCTCTTCGTCCGTCAGGGTGAGGACGGAAGGCAGCTCCGCCTTCTCGCCGTTAGGACCAACGCCTTCAACCGAGGTCGGGTTGAGGTTGACTTCCTGCCCGGCAGGCGCGTTTCCAGAAGCGGCTGGGCTGCCGCCTTCGGAAGCGGTCGGCGCCGAGGATTCCCCGCCATCGCCCGATTTGCTGGATCCGCATGCAGCGAGCACGAACACGAGTAACGCCGTCAAGCATACTGCCGACAATTTCCTGAACATCGTTCTTTTCCCCCAATAAATAATTGAATTTTTGTGAAGCTGCCGCCAATAGAGCGCTTACATCGGGCCATGAATGGGTTGCCCGACCGGGCAACCTCCCTTCACTTCAGCGAAGCCAGTTTGGAACGCAGGAAGTCGATGGACGTTTGGGCATACCAATCGGGATCCGCTTTTCTCGTATGGAATCCGACTTCCATGGTAAGGTAGCCTTGATATTCGATTTCATTAAGGGCTTTCAGAACCGTGTCGAAGTTACCGTAGCCTTGCCCCGGAGGCAAACGATCGTTATCGGAAATGTGGACGTGGTGCAACTTGTCTTTCATCCGGTAAACATAGTCGCTCGGCACTTCGTTCCGGTACAGCGCATGGATCGTATCGAACATCACTTTGACGTTGGATTCGCCGGTTTCTTCGGCCAGTTGGAGCGCATCGTCCGCGGTTTCGATCAGATTGCTGTCAACCGGAGTGGGCTCGACAACCATCGTGATGCCGAGTTCTTTCGCGTAACGCGCGACTTCGGCCAGGCCTTCCCTGCTGTAGTTCCAGGCGTCTTTCTGCGGCATTCCGAACGAGGCCCACCCGGCAACCCAGATGACCGTGGGACACTCCCACTCATGAGCCAGGCGTACGACGTCCTTGTAGTGCTTGACCGCGAATTCGCGCTCCTCTTTGATCAACGAGCTCGGGTTGTTGCCCGATCCGCCGCCCGGAGCCGGAAGCATGGACGAAACGGCCAGGTTGTTCTTTTTCAAATGTTGAAGTATAAATTTGCGCCGTTCCGGCGAGACATGGTCAGGCCATGCGTGCGGATTCGCGCAGCCGATCTCGATTCCGTCGTAGCCCATGGAGGCGAGCCGTTCGATCACGACTTCCAGCGGATAAGAAGGCACCCAAACCGGAAAACTGCTGTATGCCCAAGTATTGAATGAGATTTTCATGCGTGGCACCCCTATTTAGCCGTTTTTTTGAATGTTGGACTGGAAAAACTCGTTCAGGTCGATGCGCTCTCCTCCCCTTTTGGTCGACTCGACGGCGGCCAGCACCAGGTTCAAGCTGCGCATGTTGTCCTCGCCGTACGTTTCCGGCTGCCGGCCTTCCTTGATTGATGACGTGAATTCCTTAAGCGTGCCGTATCTTTCTTCCGCTTCCACGTTGTCGAGCGGAACTTCGAGAATATCGTTCGCTCTCTCGATGGCGCCTTTGTAGAATACGGTGTCGCCGATCACGTTCTCGTGCGGATAAATCAAGACGCGGTTGTCATCCCAATAAAGCGATGCGTAAGTACCGTGAACTTCCCAGGATCCGTCCCATTGCGTATGCGGGCGGCGGGCCACCCAAGAACCCGTGTAAGAAACCATCGTGCCATCCTTAGATTCGAACTCGACGAAGGCCGAAGCATTGCCCTTGAAGTACGACCAGCTTGGGTTGAAGCTCCGGGCGCGGACATAATCCGGTTCCAGGCCGAAAATGCCGCGGATATAGTCGAAATGGTGGATGGATTGGTCCACGATCAGCGGCTCATCCATTTCCGCACGAAATCCCGTGAACATCGGCGCTTTTCTGTAACGGCCGTATAGGGCTTCAATCTTGCCCACCGCCCCTTGCTGGATCAAACGACGAACGGTGCGAGGCCCTCTCTTGAACCGGTGGCTTTGCGTGATCATGACGTACAAGCCTTTTTCCTTCGCTTTGCGGACGATCCGGTCCGCGCCGGCAAGCGTATCCGCGATCGGCTTCTCGACCATGCAGTGGAGACCGGCTTCGAGCGCTTCAAGCGCCACGGATTCGTGAAAAGGGGGAGGCGTGACCACCAGGGCGGCGTCGGCTTCCACGTTTTTCAGCGCTTCCTGGAAATTCGTGAATCTGCGCTCTTTCGGAAGTCCGACTTCGTCGCCGACTCCATGCAAGGTTTGTTCATTCAGGTCTACAAGCGCCACCAATTCCGTATAAGGAGATTCTTTGAGGACGCTTGTCCATCCGCCGCCCCAGAATCCGGCTCCGATTTGAATCACTCTCATCATGTTCAACACTCCGTTTCCGATTTTATTTGTTTTTTTAATGAACTGCAGGTTGGCATTGAAATGAATGTGAGAACGTTCTCATTTCAGTTTAAAGTCAACCCCCGTTTGGGGTCTTCTCCATGGTTCTCACATCATGACCACCGCCTTTCAATCGGCTGACCGCATGACCCCCGGACGACCAACTGCGTGGAGAGCACGATTTTGGGATCCGAACCGTCCTGCATTCCGACACCGTTGATCAAATCTAGAAGCCAATTCGCCGTAATGCTGGCAATGTTGAACGGGTTTTGCCTGACCACGGTCAAAGGAGGCTCCAGCAGCGGCGCCAGGTCGAAGTCGTCCCACCCGATGATCGCCACGTCCTTCGGGATTTCCAGACCCAAGTCCTTGATCGCGAGCAACGCGCCGAACGTCAATAAATTGTTCAAGGCCAGAATCGCGGTCGGCTTCTTCCTGTTTTTCGTCAGCATCGTGATCGTTTTGTTATAACCTTCCTTCACCTCTCCAACCTGGATATCCGTAAGGTCTTGATCCAAAATGAACGATTCCGTAAAGGGGAGGTTATGATGGTCCAACGCTTTCTTGTACCCCTCCACGCGCTTGCTCAGCGTGCTGATCGTCGTACCGATAATCCCGATCCTGGTGTGCCCCAGCCGGATCAAATGGCTGGTCGCTTCATACGCGCCTCCGAAATTGTCCGACGTGACCGTCGGCAGCTCCAAACCGGGCACCTCGCGGTCCAGAATAATCGTAGGGATGCTCCCGTTATAAACCCGGTGGATTTCCTCTTTCGACATCTCGGTGCCCTTCAGGACACTGGCGATGATGAGGCCGTCGATCCGTTTCTCGTACAACGTTTTAAGATAGGTGATTTCCCTGTCCAGATCTTCATCCGTATTGCAGATGATCATGTTATAGCCTTGCTTCATCAAATGCTCTTCTAAAGCTCTTGCAATGGTGCTGTAAAACGGGTTGGCGATATTCGCGATCAGCAAGCCGACCGTATAGGTGTTTTTCTTTTTCATGCTTTGCGCGATTGCATTGGGAATGTAATTCAGTTTTTCAGCGGCTTCCAGAACGGCTTTGATCGTCTTTTGGGATGCGCTGCCGTATCCCCCGAGCACTCTCCCCGCTGTTGCGGTAGAAACTCCTGCCAAATTAGCGACATCCCGGATGGTATATTCCTTGTTTAAAGCTCCTTCCACACTTTCAACTCCTATGCCCTAACACCATTCGAACGGACAAGCTGAAACCGCGAACTTTAGCAGCGTTTTCAAAATGGCTTTCAAAATTGATAACGTTCTCTTTTTTTGAGTAAAAAAATGATTTGAAACTTGGATATTAATGCAACTGAACGGGCAATTATTGCTGGCTGGTATGACGTGTGTACTTTCATGAGGATTGAGAACGTTCTCTTTCTAATGCCTATAATATTTCGTGAAGTATGCAAAGTCAAGTGATTTCCGAAAAATGATTTAGGGGAAATATCTGGAATCCGTTCAGGAGCCGCAAGATCCCCGGACAATCAGCTGCGTGGCGAGCACGACTTTTCGATTTCTGTCGGCCTCATCCTGAGCCGGTTCATCCATCATTTGAAGCAACCGGCTGGAAGCGATGGCGGCGATGTCGCCGGTCGATTGATTAACCACCGTAATCGGGGGATTCATGACAGTAGCCAGCTCAAAATCATCCCAGCCGATAAATGCGACATCGTCCGGGATTTTCAAACCCAACTCGCGGATGGCTTGCAAGGCGCCGAAGGTTAACAAATTATTTAATGCCAGGATGGCCGTCACTTTCGTTTTCGAGGAGGTCAGCATGTGGATCGCGATTTCTTTGCCTTCCCTTACGTCCCCTGCCTGGAGGTTGGGAACACCCTTGTTCGCGATCAGATCCTGATCCAGCGGAATTCCGTTATCCGTCAAAGCCTTCTTATAGCCGTCGACCCTTTGGTACAAAGTGCTGATTGTCGTTCCAATGACTCCAATTCGTTTGTGACCCAGCCGGATCAAGTGGCTCGTCGCGTCGTAAGCGCCTCTGAAATTATCGGAAGTGACCGTCGGGAGGGATAACCCCGCTATTTCACGGTCTATGATCAGGGTCGGGATTTTACCGTCATACATCCGGCCGATTTCTTCGGAAATCTTCTCATTTCCTTTGAAAGCGGTGGCGATCATCAATCCGTCTATTCGCTTCTCATAGAGGGTTTTGATATAGGAAATTTCTTTGTCCAGATCTTCATCCGTATTGCAGATAATGACATGGTATCCATGCTTGGCCAAATGTTCCTCAGTGGCTTTGGCGATCGTGCTGAAATAAGGATTGCAAATGTTCGCCACGATCAAGCCGACTGTATTCGTATTTCTCTTTTTCATGCTTTGCGCGATCGCGTTGGGAATGTAGTTCAGCTTTTGAGCCGCTTCCATCACAGACCTGGCGGTTTTGCTAGAAACGCTCCCATAACCGCCGAGCACGCGTCCGGCCGTGGCAGTCGATACTCCAGCGAGGATCGCGACATCTTTGATGGTGTATTCCTTCTTGTCGTTATTAACCATGAAAAATCCTCCGGTCTGCCGAGTCGTCTATTCTAGTATTATAACGTATTTTCATCTTAAAAATAGCAAGAGACCGGCCAGACGTTGAATCATTATGTTCAGAACGTACGGATCGCCAAATGCTGCCGCATTCTTGCGACGACCGACAAATCGGTGCAGCAGACGGCCAACGAGGTCGGCTACAGCGACATGAAGTTTTTCCACAGCCTGTTCCGGAAAATTACGGGCAGCTCTCCGCAGCAGTACCGCCGCCTTCAGGCTTAGGTGAAGGTGCGCTAAAAAGCGGTTCTCGCGTCAGGCCAGAATCGCTTTTACGTAATCGGCAACGCGAGTATAAAATGGCGAAGTCGGATCTATCCGTCCGATGACGACGGCGTCCCTTGCGTGGAGATCAACCGATTTGGCATGATCCGGCAGCGCAACGCCCTCCAGAACGGAAATTTCCGGGTGTTCGGCCAGCTCTCCATCGAGTGGAATCGCATCTGAACCGGTTGGAGCGGGGACCTCGAACGGGGTGTTTTTCACTTTCGTTGTAATGGGAACGATAAATGCGAGCCTGGAATTCGAGAACGACCGAATAAACCCATCCGAAACAACGATTGCAGCCCGATATTCGGCCTGCTCATTCCCGACTTTGGGCAGCAGCTTCAGCCAAATGATCGAGCCCCGCACCCCTTCGCCTTGGACGCTCATTCGAAATTTTCATCCCCCATAGGCTCCCAGTCTTCTTTATGGCCCTCCGTATACGGAGTCACTTGAGCGGCCAATTCCAAATACAAGGCTCTCAGGCGCTCCTGCTCCGATAAGCCGGATTCTCGCTTCGGACGCAGCACGACTTCGGAAGGGATTCGAATGCCGACACTATTCCCCCATTTTCCTAACGTTCCCCGTCCTATTGGTGCATCGAGTACCGTCATTTGTTCCACGCCCTTGTTATAAGGTTTTGCGTGACAAAAGAAGACCTCATCCCGGATGCGGACAGGTTGCGATCTCGCGTGCCGGGCATCTTCTGTCCCGTCCTTCTTACGTTCAGTGCTTTCCGAGTTGCTCCACTTCAGTTAACGGAATTTCTAGGGTGTCCGCCACTTGTTGCGGAGTAAAACCTTTGGCGAGCATCCGACGGACGATCGCTGCCCGTTCTTCGGCTTTCCCTTCGACTTTGCCTTCTGCCTTCCCCTTTTCCAAGCCTTCCTTGATTCCGTCCTCGTATCCCCAGCGCCTCCATGCAGGCATCAGTTCCATCAATTTCACCCTTTCCTTCGGATGGTCTTAAGCCGAACGCATTTCTCTTTTCTCCTTCTCATTGTATCCCATTTTGACCAAGAGCGCAGCAGCCACCGGGTTCTCCGAAGCGATAAACCGTCTCCAATCCAACGTTCTCAGCTCGACTTTCAGAAACTTGAAACGGACGATCTCGTGATCGGGAATGCCCATGACGAACGTATCCGGGTCCTCCGCCCCTTCCTCCGCCGTGAAAATGGCAATCGGAATAATGAGCCGGTGCTGATTGCGATGGCGCTCGAACAAGCGGCTGAAGTAAATAAACATCCGTTCATGAAAGTCCTTCTGACGATACGACTGAGGTTCCATATGCAAGAGGATGTAGGCGTCGAGCGCTTTATAGCGGGTTTCCAGCAGCAAATCGAGCGTTTTGGCTTCTTCGCCGACGACGTCCACGAGCAGCTCCTGCATCAAAAAGCGGGTATGGCGATGATCCAGCAACGAGCTTAGCTCCGGAAAAAAGAGCTCGATAAACTCCGCGAAAAACGTCTGAAGCAATTTCTTGAGCGCTTCGTCGTGCGGTTTGGCTTTTTTCTCGCTCATCCGTATTCCTCACCTTCTTCGTGGTCCGTTCAAAACAAAACGCCGCCCGCTCCCTCGTTAAAGGGAACAAGCGGCGTGTGCTTCACGGCCGTATCTTTGTATTGACTCCATATTACCGGATACCGGTGCCTGTGAACAGGCCTATTTTTATTGGCTTTTCTGCTCGTACTCCTCGACCCATTGCGCCGTACGGGACAGCTCAGCTTCGGCGCGCGAGATAGCGGCTTCCACCTGCGGAGTCGCCGTACCGCCGTAGACGTCGCGGGCGTTGACGACCGCTTCCGGCTGAAGCACGGCGTAGATCCGATCGTCGAACAAGTCGGAGAACTGCTTGAACTCGTCCAGCGTCAGGTCGAGCAGGAACTTGTTCTGTTGGATGCAATACAGCACCGTCTTGCCGATGACTTCATGCGCTTGGCGGAAAGGCAGACCTTTGCCAACGAGGAAGTCGGCGATGTCCGTCGCGTTGGAGAAGTCCTGATCGACGGCGCGGCGCATCCGGTCCTTGCGCACCTTCATCGTCTCGATCATGGAGGCAAACAACTGGAGCGCTCCTTGAAGCGTCTTGACCGTGTCGAACATGCCTTCCTTGTCTTCCTGCATATCCTTGTTGTACGCGAGCGGCAGCGACTTCAGCACGGTCAACAGGCCGACTAGGTTGCCGTAGACGCGGCCGGTCTTGCCGCGAACCAGCTCGGGCACGTCGGGGTTCTTCTTCTGCGGCATGATGCTGGAGCCGGTGCAGAAGGCGTCGTCGAGCTCGACGAACTGGAACTCGGTGCTCGACCAGAGGATCAGCTCTTCGCTCAGGCGCGACAAGTGCGTCATGATCAGCGAAGCGCCGGCAAGAAACTCGACGATGAAGTCGCGGTCGCTGACGGCGTCGAGGCTGTTCTCATAGACGCGTCCGAAGTTAAGCAGCTCGGCCGTAAAATGACGGTCGATCGCGAACGTCGTACCGGCCAGCGCGCCTGCCCCGAGCGGCAGCGCGTCGATGCGCTTGTAGCTGTCCTGCAGACGCTCGATATCGCGGCCGAACATCGACACATAAGCCATCAGGTGATGCGCGAACAGGATCGGCTGCGCCCGCTGAAGATGCGTGTAGCCCGGCACGATCGTGTCGAGGTTCTGCTTGGCTTGTCCGATCAGCGCCGCCTGGAGCTTGCGCAGCATCTCGACGAACTCGACGACGCGCTTGCGCAGATACAGGTGCATGTCGGTCGCTACCTGATCGTTGCGGCTGCGTCCGGTGTGCAGCTTGCCTCCGACCGGGCCGACTTCTTCGATCAGCGCTTTCTCGATGTTCATATGGATATCCTCGTCGGCGATCAGAAACTGCTGCTCGCCGCTGCGGATTTTCTCGCGAACCTTCAACAGGCCGGCCTTGATCGTCTCCACGTCCTCCGCCGGGAGAATGCCGCACTTGCCGAGCATCGTCACGTGTGCCAGGCTGCCCTGAATGTCTTCCTCGGCCAGTTCCTTGTCGAACGTGATCGATGCCGTATATTCTTCCACCAGTTGGTCCGTTTGCTTCGTGAAACGGCCCCCCCACAGCTTGCTCATAATCCGAATTCCCCTCTCTTCTGGTAACCCGCTCTGAACGGCAAAAGGGGAGCGCCGCGCGGCGAAGGTGCCTCCCGTCATGGCCCCGCCTTGCGGGGGATGGTTCGGCAGGCTTCGGGCGCGGTTCTCCCTTTTGCACTTTATCGATTAAATGCCGGAAGCTCCGTTGACGCCGGAAGATACCTTCAGGCGCAAAGCGTTCAGGCGGATAAAGCCGGTAGCGTCGCCTTGATCGTACGCTTGCGTAGGATCGGCCTCCATCGTCGCGATGTGCGGGTTGTAGAGGCTGACCGGGCTTTTCAGTCCGGCGGCGATGATGTTGCCCTTGTACAGCTTGAGACGGACGGTGCCCGTCACGTTCTTCTGGCTCTCATTCACGAGCGCTTGGATGGCCAGGCGCTCCGGCGCGAACCAGAAGCCGTTGTACACGAGAGAGCTGTATTTGGAGATCAAGGAATCGCGCAGGTGCATGACGTCGCGATCCATGGTCAGGGACTCGATTTTGCGATGTGCCGTAAATAGGATGCTCCCGCCGGGGGTTTCGTACACGCCGCGGCTCTTCATGCCGACGAAGCGGTTCTCCACCATATCGACGCGGCCGATGCCGTGCTTGCCGCCAACCTCGTTCAGCTTCTCCATAACCGCGAGCGGATCGAGGCGTTCGCCGTTGATCGCTACGCAGTCGCCTGCTTCGAAGTCAAGCTCGATATACTCGGCTTCGTCCGGGGCTCTCTCCGGGGAGACGCTGAGCACGTACATTTCCTCGACTTCCGGCGCGCTAGGATCGAACCAAGGGTCCTCCAGCATGCCGCTCTCGAAGCTGATGTGCAGCAGGTTGCGGTCCGTCGAATATGGCTTGGCGGCCGAAGCCTGAACCGGAATGCCATGCTTCTCGGCATAGGCGATCATCTCGGCGCGGCCCGGGAACGCGGCGCGGAACGCCTCGTCGCGCCAAGGCGCGATGACCTCGATGTTCGGAGCAAGAGCGGCGGCCGTCAGCTCGAAGCGGACTTGGTCGTTGCCTTTGCCTGTAGCGCCGTGCGCGATGGCTGTTGCGCCTTCTGCAAGGGCGATCTCGACCATGCGCTTGGCGATCAGCGGACGCGCGATGCTCGTGCCGAGCAGGTATTGCCCCTCGTAGAGGGCGCCTGCCTGGAACATCGGGAAGATGAAGTCCTTCGCGAATTCGGCGCGAAGATCGTCGATGTAGACTTTGGACGCGCCGGTCTTGAGGGCTTTCTCCTCAAGGCCGTCCAGTTCGTCCTTCTGGCCGATGTCGGCGGTGAAAGTGATGATCTCGGCGTCGTACGTTTCTTTCAACCACGTCAGGATGACCGAGGTGTCCAGCCCGCCGGAGTAGGCCAGCACGATTTTGTTCTTTGCCATGGAAATTGGAAGCTCCTTTGAACTCGAGTATAGAAGTGCATGATTGATTTCAACATTCGTTCGGCGCGAGCCGTTACGATTAGGGGATCGACGATGCTTGGCTTGGAGCTCCGTGGAGCGTCACCTACATGACCGCGGCCATGATTGCTTTCTGAGCGTGCAGGCGATTCTCAGCTTCGTCGAAAATAACGGAGTTCGGGCCGTCGATGACGCCCTCCGACACTTCCTCGCCGCGGTGAGCAGGCAGGCAGTGCATAAACAGGTAGTCCGGCTTCGCGTATTTCACGAGCTCTTCGTTTACCTGATAGTTCGCGAACGCCTTCTCGCGCTCCTTCTGCTCCTCTTCGAAGCCCATGCTCGCCCATACGTCGGTGTAGACGATGTCCGCGCCTTCGATCGCTTCGCGAGGGTCGCGCAGAATACGCACGCTGCCTCCGGTTTCCTCCGCCGCCTCGATCGAAGACTTGACGGATCTCTCGGACGGATCGTAGCCTTCCGGGGAAGCGCTGGAGAAGTGCATGCCCAGCTTGGCCGCGCCCATCATCAGCGAGTGAAGCACGTTGTTGCCGTCGCCTATGTAGGCAACCTTCAGCCCTTCCAGCTTGCCTTTATGCTCCAAAGCCGTCTGGTAATCCGCCAGCGCCTGGCAAGGGTGGGATTGGTCCGACAGCGCGTTGATGACCGGGATCGTCGCTCCGCGCGCCAGCTCTACGACGTTGCGGTGCCCGAACGTCCGCAGGATCATGCCGTCCAGATACCGGGACATGACTTGAGCGGTGTCGAGAATCGTCTCGCCGCGGCCCATCTGAATGTCGTTGCGGCTCAGGAACAGCGCTTGGCCGCCGAGCTGGTACATGCCGACTTCGAAGGATACGCGCGTGCGCGTAGACGATTTCTCGAAAATCATGCCAAGAGATTTGCCTTTCAGCGGCTGGTACACTTCTCCGGCTTTGTGCTTGCGCTTGATCTCGATCGCGAGATCGAGCAAGTACCGGATTTCTTCCGGCGAGTAGTCCACCAGACCAAGAAAATCGCGGCCTTTCAGTTGTGCTGCAATCTGTTCCAGGTTCGCTGCCGTAGTCAAGGGCAAACCCTCCTTCTCTATTTGCGAAGCCGCGGCCGGCGCCGCAGCTTGTTGGAATTACGAATTGGTCGTCTTTGCAGCGGCCTGCTCCGTAAGCACGGTTGCGATCAGCGCGACCGCCTCGTCGATCTCATCGTGAGTAACGAGCAGGTTCGGCAGCAGCCGAATGACGTTCGGCCCGGCCGGCACGACGAGCAATCCGCGCTTGTGCAGCTCAGCGATCGCTTCGCCCGCAGGAGCGTGGCACAAAATGCCGATCAGCAGCCCTTTGCCGCGCACCTGATCAACGTTCGGCAAGCCCGCAAGCTTCTCCTGAAGCTGGCCGATCAAATATTCGGAAGCCTCGGCCGCCTTGTCGGCGACCTTCTCCTTAAGCATCGTCTCAATCGTAGCGGCGACGACCGCCATCGCGATCGGCGTACCGCCAAATGTCGTCGCGTGAGCGCCCGGTACGAACGCCGGCTTCACATGCGCTTTGGCCAGCATCGCGCCGACGGGGAAACCGCTGCCGATGCCCTTGGCCAAGGTGAAAATGTCCGGTTCGACGTCATAATGCTCGTAGGCGAACAGCTTGCCGGTGCGTCCCATACCCGTCTGAACTTCGTCGACGATCAGCAGAATGCCGTGACGATCGCACAGCGCGCGCACTTCCCTCAGGAAGTCCTGATCGACGGGGATAACGCCGCCCTCGGCTTGAACGAGCTCAAGCATGATCGCGGCCGTCTTGTCGTTGATCGCCGCTTCCAATGCCTCCAGATCGTGCAGAGGCACGTGCACGAAGCCTTCCGGAAGCGGAAGGAAGCCTTCCTTCACCTTGTCTTGCCCGGTCGCGGTCAGCGTGGCAAGCGTGCGTCCGTGGAACGATTGGGTGAAGGTGACGATCTCGTAGCGGTCGCTGCCCTTCAGCTTCTGATGATAACGGCGGGTGAGCTTGATCGCCGCCTCGTTCGCCTCCGCGCCGCTGTTGCAGAAGAACACCGCATCGGCGCAGCTGTTGTCTACGAGCAGTTGGGCCGCCTTCTCCTGTCCCGGGATATGGAACAGGTTGGAGACGTGCCACAGCTGGTCAAGCTGGCCGATCAACGCGTTCTTGACCGCGTCCGGCACGTGGCCGAGATTCGTTACCGCAAGTCCGCTCATGAAATCAAGGTATTCCTTGCCTTGATCGTCCCACAGGCGGCTGCCCTTCCCCTTCACCAAAGTAATGGGATATCTCGCATAAGTCGAGAACAACGCGCTGTCACTCATACCGATCTCTCCTTTTTTCACCCGTGTGGCCTTACGCCCTTACGATCCGGGTTCCGATGTCGCCCTCCGTCAGCGCCCGGCTGAGCACCCGCTCCGCCGCGCCGTCCACGATCCGAACTTCCTTGACGTTGCCGTGCAGACAGCTCATGGCCGCTCTGACCTTCGGAATCATGCCGCCGTAGATTTCGCCGCTGGCGATCATCTCTTCGATGTCCGCGAAAGTCACGACGGGCAGAACCCGCTTCTCCCCGTTCACCGTACGCATAATGCCCGGCACGTCGGTCACGACGATCATCGTCTCGACGCCGAGCGAGGAAGCGACCGCTCCAGCGGCCGTATCCGCATTGATGTTGTATCGCTGTCCGCTCTCGTCGATGCCGATCGGCGCGATGACGGGCAGGTAGCCGAGCCCGATGACGCCTTCGACCAGCGCCGCGTTCACGCCGACGACGTCGCCGACATGACCGATCTCATCCGCATTGGCGACCGGCTTCGCGACAATTAGCTTGCCGTCCGTTCCAGACAAGCCAAGCGACTGCGCCCCGTTCTGCTGCAGCTTGCGCACGATCTCCTTGTTGATGCGTCCCGCCAGCACCATCTCGACGACGTCAAGCGTCGCCTCGTCGGTGACGCGCAGCCCGTTCACGAATCGGCTCTCGATGCCCAGCTTGCCGAGCGTCTCGTTAATGGCGGGACCGCCTCCATGCACGATAACCGGCTCGACGCCGCTCTCCTGCAAGCTCCGCAAATCCTCAAAAAAAACATCCGGCAGCGCCGCCAAGGTGCTCCCGCCGCATTTCATCACAAATCGCTGTTTGCCCATGCGCCTGCTCTCCTTACGTCCGATACGCGGCGTTGATGCGCACGTAATCGTACGTCAGATCGCAGCCCCACGCCGTCGCCTTGCCGCTTCCCATGTTGAGGTCTACATGGATGCCGACGGTATCGCCTTTTAAGTATTCCAATGCTATCTCTTCGTCGAAAGGAACCGGACGGGACTGCTCCAATACGACGATGTCGCCCAGACGAATGTCGACCGTCGCCACGTTCACCGGCACGCCCGCGCGGCCGACGGCGGCGATGATGCGCCCCCAGTTGGCGTCCGCTCCGTACACGGCCGACTTCACCAGGCTGGAGCCGATGATCGTCTTGGCGATCGCCTGCGCGGCATCGTCGCTGTCCGCGCCGACGACCGTCGTCTCGATGAGCTTGGTCGCGCCTTCGCCGTCGCGGGCGATCGCTTTGGCCAGTTCCGTGCAGACGTGCCGCAATCCATCAACGAATGCCGCAAAGTCGGGATGAGCCCGGGTCAACTCATCGTTGTCCGCAAGCCCGCTGGCCAGTGCGACAAGCATGTCGTTCGTGCTCGTATCGCCGTCCACCGTAATCATGTTAAAGCTCACGTTCGTCACTTCGCGCAGAAGCTCCTGCAACAGCGGGGAGCCGATTTTGGCATCCGTCGTCACGAAGCCGAGCATCGTCGCCATGTTCGGATGGATCATTCCCGAACCTTTGGCCGCTCCCGCGACCGTTACTTGCTTGCCGCCGACCGTCAGCGTCACGCAGCTTGTTTTTTTCACGAGGTCGGTCGTCAGAATCGCCTGGCAGAAGTCGTCGGAGCCCTGCTCGTCGCTTCGCAGCCGCCCCGGAAGCTTCTCGATGCCCGCGTTCACGCGGTCCATCTTCAGCAATTCGCCGATCACGCCCGTGGACGCCACAGCCACCTGATCCTTGCTCACGCCGAGCGCTTCCGCCGCGTTCGCCTGCATCGTGCGCGCGTCCGCTTCCCCTTGCGCTCCCGTGCACGCATTGGCGTTGCCGCTGTTCACGATGACCGCGCGAAGCAAGCCGCCGCTGGCCAGCGCTTCCCGCGTCACCAGCAGCGGAGCCGCCTGGAATAGATTCGTCGTATACACGGCGGCGGCCGAAGCCGGAACCTCGCACGCGATGACTCCCAGATCGTGGCGATCGGTTTTTTTCAAGCCGCAGTGCAGCCCGCCGGCCTTAAAGCCTTTCGGCGTCGTAACGCCTCCGCCTTCCACGATAACGTAGCTTTGTTTTCCCATGATATTCGGTCCGTTCCTCTCGTCCGTAAGTAAAGTTTATGCTCTCTATTAGGGATAAACCGGCGTAAACTGAAGTCCAAGCGTCTCGTCCCAGTTCATAAGCAGGTTCAAGTTCTGGATCGCCTGGCCTGCCGCGCCCTTCACCAGGTTGTCGGTAACGGAGATAATCGTCACGCGCCCGGTTCTCTCGTCGACCGAGAAGCCGATATCGCAATAGTTCGTGCCGTACACTTCCTTCGTCGCCGGCCAATGTCCGGCAGGGCGAACGCGGACGAACTTGCGCCCTTCGTAAAACTGACGATACAATTCGACGAACTCCGCATCGGTGCGCTTCTCCGTCAGCGTGCCGTACATCGTCGACATAATGCCTCTGGTCATCGGCACGAGGTGCGTCGTAAACGTCGTCACGACCGGCCGGCCGGCCGCTTCGGACAGCACCTGTTCGATCTCGGGCGTGTGCTGATGCTTATTCAGCTTGTATGCCTTAAAGTTTTCGTTGATTTCGGAATAATGAGCGCTTAAGTTCAGCCCTCGTCCCGCTCCGGACACGCCGGATTTCGCGTCGATGATGATGCTGTTCGGATCGATCCAGCCGGCTTTCACCGCCGGATAGAGACCGAGCAAGGACGTCGTCGTAAAACAGCCCGGGTTGGACACGAAATCAGTCTGTTTCACCAGATCTCCGTACACCTCGGACAGACCGTATACCGCGCGGTCTACGAGAGCTTGATCAGCAGGCTCATGTTTGTACCATTGTCTGTACGCATCTCCCGACTTCAGCCGGAAATCCCCAGAGAGGTCAATTACTTTTAACCCCGCCTCCAGAAACTGAGGGGCCAGCTTAAGGCTGACGCCATGCGGCGTAGCCAGGAAGACGACATCCGCTTTGTCGCGGATCAGTTCGATATCGAGATCGTCGAGCAGATCGGTGCGGATCTCCGTCAGATGAGGATAACCGTCGGCGATCGGAGCGCCCGCGCTCGACGAGGAAATGACGGACGTTACGGTCACGTTGGGATGAGACTCCAATAAACGGATGAGTTCGACGCCGCCGTAGCCGGTGGACCCGACAATGGCCGCGCGGATTTGCTTAGCATTCATAATAGTATCCTCCATAGCTTAGAAAAGGATGAATCGCCAAGAAACGGCTCGCGCCGTTGTCAGGACTTAGGTTGCGGAAGGCGTTGGCATCCCGCGTAAACATTCTCAATTGTAACGGATTACGCTAGGGAATGAAAGATGTTCCTGTGAGGCGTTCTCCGTCGCTCGTTCGATGTGGTTGTGTATTATTATACATTTAAAGTATTATTTATGCAATGGTCACATTCGATCGTCATGGAAGCCCTCGCCGAGCACCTCCGCCGCGTTCGTAATGATGACGAAAGCGTCCGGGTCGGCATCGCGGACAAGCAGTTTCAACCTTAGCACCTCGTTCTGCCCGACCACGGTAAGCAGCACCGGGCGATCGTCGCCCGTAAATCCGCCTGTCCCCTGCAATCGCGTCAACCCCCGGTCGAGCTCATGCAGAATCGCCGCCGATACGCGTTCGGGATCGCGAGAAATTATGTAGGCGGCTTTGGACGTCTGGAAGCCCGTCTGGATAACGTCGATCGTCTTGCTTGTCGTGAATAGGCCGATCAATGCATAGAGCGCGTTCTCAAGGGAGATGAACAATCCCGCGGATAAAATGACGAGACCGTCCAGCGCGGCCACCGCGAGTCCGAGCCTGATGCCCAGCACCCGGTGGAGAATTTGCGCCGCAACGTCCAGCCCTCCCGTCGAGCCCCTCCCGCGGAATACGAGCCCCAAGCCGATCCCGACGCCCAGCCCTCCGTAGATGGAGGCCAGCAGCGGATCGTTCGTGGGAGGCGCCCAATGCGAGGTCAGAAGAACGAACAAGGGGAGCACGACGGAGCCGACGACCGTTTTCACTCCGAATTGTTTGCCCAGTACGAGCAAACCCGCGATGAACAGCGGGATGTTCAGCGCCCACTGCGTATACGCCGGAGGAATGTGCGTGAGCGTATTCAGGATAATGGAAATCCCCGACACCCCACCGGAAGCGATCCGGTTAGGCAGCAGAAACAGATTAAAGCTGGCCGCTATGAAGAAGGCCCCGACCAGCATCGCGGCATAGCTGAACGCCGTTCTTGTCCGTTTGGAGAAACGCGGACCTTTCCTTTTATTCGGATACGAGGGCAAATCCGACGATTTGTTGCCGGTTGTGTCGGCGGTAGTGGTGGTGGACATGATGGAACCTCATCTCGCTTTATTCGACGCTTAGATTCATTATGTACCGAACGGCCTCTCCTATGAAGATTTTCTCCAAGCAAAACCGCCTTCGGCGTCCTCAGGACGATGAACGCGGTTTGTCGGAGACGATTCAGATACGGATACGGATAGCGGATTTTATACTTGCTGATTCGTACAAAAAAACTTCCTGCGCGCCGCTCGCGCGCAAGAAGTGTAGGGCCGATCGCGTTGCTTCGTTATTGCGCTTCCTGCTTGATCTGACTTCGCAGGTAGCCGTCGATGAAAGAGTCGAGATCGCCGTCCATGACCGCGCCGACGTTGCCCGTTTCCACCTGCGTACGGTGGTCCTTGACCATGCTGTACGGATGGAACACGTAAGAACGGATCTGGCTGCCCCAGGCGATCTCCATCTGCTCTCCGCGAACCTCGGCCAGTTCCTTTTGCTGTTCCTGGATTTTCAGCTCGTAGAGCTTGGAGCGGAGCATCTGCATCGCCTTCTCCCGGTTCTGGATCTGGGAGCGCTGCGTCTGACAGGCCACGACGATGCCGGTCGGCAAGTGGGTAATTCGGATAGCCGAGTCCGTCTTGTTGATGTGCTGGCCGCCCGCGCCGCTGGAACGGTACGTGTCGATGCGCAAGTCGTCGGGACGAATCTCGACTTCGATCTCGTCGTTGATCTCCGGCACGACATCGCAGGAAACGAAGGAAGTGTGCCGTCTTCCCGATGCGTCGAACGGGGAGATCCGCACGAGCCGGTGCACGCCTTTCTCCGCTTTCAGATAGCCATAGGCATTATGCCCGCGAATCTGGATCGTGACGCTCTTGATGCCCGCCTCGTCGCCCGGAAGGTAGTCGAGCAACTCGACTTTGAAGCCGCGTTTCTCCGCCCATCTCGTGTACATGCGGTACAGCATTTGCGCCCAGTCCTGCGACTCGGTTCCGCCCGCGCCGGGATGCAATTCGAGAATCGCATCCAGCTTGTCGTAAGGCTGGTTAAGCAGAAGCTGCAGCTCGAAAGCGTCGACCTTGGCCGACAGCTTGCCTACGCTCTCGGCCCATTCCGTGCCGAGCGCTTCGTCGGGTTCCTCTTCGAGAATCTCGAGCATGTCTTCCAGATCCCGGCACTCATTCGCCAAGCCTTCGTATTGATCGACGACCGACTTGACAGCGTTCATCTCTCCGATGAGAGCTTGCGCCTTCTCGTTGTCGTCCCAGAAATTCGGTTCGCTCATTTTGACTTCGTAGTTCTCGATCTGTTCCTTCTTCAGATCTAAGTCAAAGAGACCCCCTAAGTTGCTGTAATCGCTTCGCGTTGGCGCGAAGGTCTTGCTTATCGGATACGTCTAGCTCAAACATCGTTGAATCACCTCGTTGAGATCTTGGAACTGCGGGCCGACCGAGCCGCCGTCCCGAACCGGATTTCGGCTCAGGCGCGACGGCTGCAGGCGGCTTACTATTCTATGCGCCCGTGGCACATTTTGTATTTCTTCCCGCTGCCGCAAGGGCACGGATCGTTGCGGCCGACGGTTGCGGCGCTGCGGGTCTTGGGCTTCTTCGGGCCGGCTTCCGCCTTCGTGTCGACGGCTTGGCCTTCCGCGACCGCTTCGCGCTTAGGCGCGGCTTGCACTTGCGCCTTCGTAATATACAAGGCGACCTCTTCCTCGATCCGTTCGATCATGGCGAGGAACATGTTGTGGCCTTCGAATTGGTATTCTCTGAGCGGATCGTTGCCGCCGTACGCGCGCAAGTGAATGCCTTGGCGAAGGTGGTCCATGGAATCGATGTGATCCATCCATTTGCTGTCGACGGCTCGCAGGACGACGACTTTCTCGAATTCGCGCATCGTCTCTACGCCGATGGACTCTTCGCGCTCATCGTAATGCTTGTCGACCAGGCCGACGAGCAGCTCGATCATCTCTTCCTTCTCTTTGCCCCACAGATCGTCCTTCGTCAAGCGATCTTCAGGCAAGTAGTGGGAATGAGCATAGGCGACCAAGCCGTCCAGATCCCATTCCTCCGGCACGTCGTTGTCGGAGCAGTGATTCTCCACCGACTTGGCGATGACGGAGCGAATCATGCCGGAGACGATGTCGCGGATGTTTTCGGCGTTCAGAATCGCGCGGCGGTCTCCGTAAATTTTCTCCCGCTGCAGGTTGATGACGTCGTCGTACTGAAGGACGATCCGGCGGGTATCGAAGTTGCTGCCTTCAACCCGCTTCTGGGCCGATTCGATCGCGCGCGTGATCAGCTTGCTCTCGATCGGAGACTCCTCGTCGAAGCCGAGACGTTCCATCATGCCCATAATGTTGTCGGCGCCGAACCTTCTCATCAGCTCGTCCTGCATCGACAGGTAGAACTGCGAGGAGCCCGGGTCGCCTTGACGGCCGGCACGGCCGCGGAGCTGGTTATCGATCCGGCGGGACTCGTGGCGCTCCGTACCGATGATGTGAAGGCCGCCCTTCTCGGCCACGCCTTCGCCCAGCAAAATGTCCGTACCGCGTCCGGCCATGTTCGTCGCGATCGTGACCGCGCCGTACTGACCCGCGTTGGAGATGATGGCCGCTTCCTCGGCGTGATACTTGGCGTTAAGCACTTGGTGCGCGACGCCCTTCTTCTTAAGCAGCTCCGAGATGCGCTCGGAGTTCTCGATCGAGACGGTGCCGACGAGCACCGGCTGACCCGTTGCGTGCCGCTTGACGATCTCTTCGACGACAGACTTGTACTTGCCGTTCTCGGACTTGTACACGACGTCCGGAATATCGTTGCGGACCATCGGACGGTTCGTCGGCACCTGAACGACCTCAAGGCCGTAGATGCGCTTGAACTCTTCTTCCTCCGTCTTCGCCGTACCGGTCATGCCGGCAAGCTTGCGATACATCCGGAAGTAGTTCTGGAACGTGATCGTTGCGAGCGTCATGCTCTCGTTCTGGACGGTGAGCTGCTCTTTCGCTTCGATCGCCTGGTGGAGGCCTTCGCTGTAACGGCGGCCGGCCATCAGACGCCCGGTGAATTCGTCGACGATGACGACTTCGTCTTCCTGAACGACGTAATCGACGTCCCGCTTCATAATATAACGGGCGCGCAGCGCCTGGTTCACGTGATGGTTAAGCGTTACGTGTTCGTGCGAGAACAGGTTGTCGATGTTGAAGGCTTTCTCGACCTTCGTCACGCCGGTCTCGGTAAGCGAGATCGTGCGGAGCTTGATGTCGACAGTGAAATCTTCGGTTTCCTTCAGCTTGCTGACCAGGCGGTCGGCCGCGTAGTACAGCTCGGTCGATTTCTGCGCTTGTCCGGAAATAATGAGCGGCGTACGCGCTTCGTCGATAAGAATGGAGTCGACTTCGTCGATGATGGCGTAATGAAGAGGACGCTGAACCATCTGCTCCTTGTACAGGACCATGTTGTCACGCAGATAGTCGAAGCCGAACTCGTTGTTCGTGCCGTAGGTGATGTCGCACGCGTAAGCCGCCTGTTTCTCCTCATGGGAAAGCCCGTGAAGGTTACAGCCGACCGTCATGCCCAAGAACGTATAAATCTGACCCATCTGCGCGCTGTCGCGCTGAGCCAAGTAATCGTTGACCGTAATGACATGGACGCCTTCGCCTTGCAGGGCGTTCAAGTAAACCGAGAGCGTTCCGACCAGCGTCTTCCCTTCGCCGGTTCTCATCTCCGCGATCTTGCCATGGTGGAGCACCATGCCCCCGATGAGCTGTACGTCGAAATGGCGCATGTTGAGCACGCGCTTGGACGCTTCTCTCACGACGGAGAACGCTTCGGGCAGAATATCGTCCAAGGACTCGCCTTTGGCGATGCGTCCGCGGAACTCGTCCGTCTTCGCGCGAAGCTGATCGTCGCTTAGCGAGGAAACGGAAGATTCCAGGCCGTTGATTCGCTCGACGGTCTTGAGAAGCCGTTTCACCTCTCGTTCATTGGCATCTCCGAATATTTTTTTGACAAGTCCCATCATAATCGAATGTACCCCTCTCTCTCGCGGGCTAACTATATCTTTACATTTTATCAGTTCGGGGGTATTGGGGCAAGGAAGCCGGACTGGAAATGGAAGTCATTCGGACATAAAAAAAATGCTGCCCAGGCAGGCAGCGGAGGGACAGATGAAATTATGGCTGATTCAATTGAAGATCCCGCACGATGTTTTCTTGCTCCAAGGAACGAAGACACAATGTCTCGAGCAGGCGTTCTTGACGAAGCTGGCCTTTCTTGAGATCAGATACATCCGCTTTAAGTCCCGTGATGTCGTGCTCGATTCTGGTGATCTTGGCGTCCATCATTTCTACGCTGTGTTTAATTGCGAGCAGAATTTCCTTTGTTTCGTCCATTTTACTTTTCCTCCCTCTCTATGGTTGGTATGTCGATCGATGTTGCGGAAGCAAACGCGCCGCCCAACTCTCCGCGAGGAAGTCGAGCGGCGCGTGCTTCGCGTCCGGTTGTTTGTATGCCTTCATCATACCATGGACAGGCTCCGCGATCAAATTAGAAATTTGACAGCGCAAATCGACGAATTTCCTCCACAATAAACCGAATCTCCTCTGCTCCCAGGCCTGGATATACGCCAAGCCAGAAAGAACGATTCATAACGTTGTCCGTATGCGTCAGCTCCCCGACAACGCGATACCCTGTGCCGGATGCTCTCATCTCGTCGAACAAGGGTTGTCTCAGCAGATTTCCCGCGAACAGCATGCGCGTTTGAATGCCTTTATTTTCAAGATGACGGACGATCCTCTCTCTCGTGAACGGCGCGTTATCCCGTACGGTCAGGAGGAACCCGAACCAGCTAGGATCGGAGTTGTCGGTCGCTCTGGGCAGTTGGAACAGATTCGCCAAGGGCAGCAAACCTTCGTACAGCATCGTCCAGTTTCTTTTTCTGGCCTCGACGATCCCGGGGAGCTTCTGAAGCTGCGCGCAGCCTACGGCAGCCTGCATATCCGTAATCTTGAGGTTGTATCCGAAGTGAGTGTATACATACTTGTGATCATAACCCTCCGGAAGCTCTCCGAACTTCTGAGAAAAGCGCCTTCCGCACGTATTGTCTTTGCCTGAAGCGCACCAGCAATCCCGTCCCCAATCCCGGAACGACTCGACAGCCCGCTTCAGCCGAGGGTCGTTCGTGTATACGGCGCCACCCTCCCCCATCGTGATGTGGTGCGGAGGATAGAAGCTGGATGTGCCGATATGGCCGATCGTTCCGGTCAAGCGCCACTGTCCGTCGTAAAAATACTTTGAGCCGAGTGCATCGCAATTATCCTCGATCAACCATAGCCGATGCTTGTCGCAAAACTCTCGAACGCGCTGCAAATCAAACGGGTTGCCCATCGTGTGAGCGATCATGACGGCTTTCGTTTTGTCGCTCAGCGCGGCCACTAAGTGCGATACGTCGATGTTGTACGTCTCCGGATCGATGTCGACGAACACGGGCACAGCTCCGAACTGCACGATCGGATTCACCGTCGTCGGAAAAGAAGCCGCCACCGTAATAACCTCGTCGCCTTTGCTTATTCTCCTGTCCTTCAGCATCGGAGAGGTCAGCGCCATGAAAGCGAGCAGGTTGGCGGAGGAACCAGAGTTCGTGACCAGCGCATATCGGACTCCGAGAAATGCAGCGAGTTCTCGCTCGAAGCGCTCCACGTACCTGCCGCCTGTCAGCCAGAAGTCCAGCGACGAATCGACCAGGTTGAGCACTTCACGTTCATCGTAGAAGCGTCCCCCATAGGATATCGGCCGTCCAGGTGAAAAAGGAGGTTTGGCTGCGTGCTTGATCCGGTAATGACGAGTTGTTTCGATGAGTATTCGATTTCTTAGAAGGGATTCTAGAAGTCGGTTGTCGGCCTGGGATAGGAAGTTTTCGGTTTGATCAATGTGGATCGTGTAAGTTTTGTCTGCGGCGATTTGTGCAGCGGTCACGTTATCCGGGTCCGCTTCGTAATTCAGCATCATAAACTGGGCCTGTCCGCTTTCGTCGCTGCCGGTCAACGCAATCGCGGTGCGCCGTTCCCCTCTCCAGTTGACCTCCCATATCGAGCCCGGTTGAATCGTCATGTCGACTCTCCTTCCTCGTATTCGGCGATCTGGCGGAGACACAGGTCGGCGATATTTTCTCCCTGCAAATAGGCTTTGTGCCACTCTACCGTCTTGAGGAGCGATGTGCCTAAATCCCAGCGTGGATGCCAATCGAGTCGGACTGCGGCTTTAGAACTGTCGAGTTTTAAGATGCGGGCTTCCGGCCAGCTCTGGATCGACTGATCCGGTGCGGAGACGGCTGCGTCCGTTCCCCATATCCGCCGAAGCTGGTCCGCGATACGGCCAACGCTTTGGACATCGCGGTCCCCCGGACCGAAATTCCACGCACCTCCGTACGCAGGGCCCTCCTTGTATAGAAATTCCGCCAATCGCATATACCCTTCTACAGGTGCAAGCACATGCTGCCATGGGCGTGTTGCCAGCGGATGCCGAAGGACGATCTCCCGCCCTTCCTGCAGCGCTTGCAGGCAATCCGGAACGAGGCGGTCTTCAGACCAATCTCCACCGCCGATAATGTTACCCGCTCGCGCGGTCGCAATCGCCACCCCGTGAATCGGATAACGGTCCTCCGGAAAATAGGACTCCGCATAAGCACGAACCGCCAGTTCCGCGCACGCCTTCGAAGCCGAATAGGGATCCTTGCCGCCAAGACGTTCATTTTCCCGGTAGCCCCATATCCATTCTTGATTCTCGTAAACTTTGTCCGTCGTCGCTATGACGACCGCCCGAACGGAAGGGCAGTTTCTGACGGATTCTAGCAGATTAACGGTTCCCATCACATTCGTGTCGAATGTCACGGTCGGATCTGCGTATGAACGGCGAACGAGAGGCTGGGCGGCAAGATGAAATACGACTTCCGGTTCGGATTGAAGGACGGCCTTTCTCAGATTGTCTAAACTCCTGACGTCTCCATAACGGTCATCTAAAACCTTGCCGATCTTGCTTAGATGGTACAGACTCGGGTCTGTTGGAGGGCTTAGTGCGTAACCGCTCAGTATCGCTCCTTGCCGTGACAGCGCCAGCGCAAGCCAGCTCCCCTTGAACCCTGTGTGGCCGGTGATCAACACTTTGCGGCCGTTCCAGAAACTGCTCAACCTTCACGCCTCCTCTGCTGCCGTAGCTACCTTGATACCCTCATTCTTCATCATATTGGAGAGAAGTCGGGAAGGTTTGTACTTCGAGAGAAGAGGCAGATGTCTTGGGGTAAGCCAGCTGCGCAGATTCGCAGACACTAAAAAGCCCCGGCGAGATCGCCGAGGCTGGATTGTTCGATAGGGATTATTGGGCTTCAATCAGCCCATATTTGCCGTCGTCCCGACGGTAAACGACATTCACTTCCTTCGTGTCGGTATTCGCGAACACGTAGAAGTTGTGTCCGACGAGATTCATCTGCAGAATCGCTTCCTCGACGTCCATCGGCTTCAGGTTGAAGCGCTTGGTCCGAACGAGCTCCAGGTTCTCGTCTTCTTCGCGAGCCAACGTCGACACGCTTCCGTTGCCGAAGTCTTCTTTGAACAAAGCTCTGGCAGATCCCGGCTCGCGGAATTTGCGATTGATCTTCGTCTTGTGCTTGCGAATTTGTCTTTCCAGTTTGTCCACTACGAAGTCGATCGAAGCGTACATGTCGTCACGCTTCTCTTCGGCGCGAAGCATCGCTCCCGGAAGAGGAATCATAACCTCGATGGCTTGGTGGCCCTTGGTAACGCTCAAGGTTACATTGACATCGGATTGCGGAGGCGTTTCAAAATACTTGTCCAGACGACTCAGCTTCTTCTCCACGTACTCTCTTAAAGCATCTGTGACTTCCATGCGCTGACCTCGAATGTTGTATTTCATGGGGCAACTCCTCCTTTGCTTACCTACATCATATCACATTTGAGATGGGCTATTCAAAACATTCAGTTAATAATTTTGAATTTTTTGAAAACTTAAATTATTGCTGTGAATCGTCGAATCGGGAAAAGAAAAACCCTGGATTGCTCCAGGGAAGCGGTGCGTTGTTCTTATGTGAGTTAGGCGCGATCGCGCCGGATGATTACAGTTTGGTAACGTTAGCCGCTTGAGGACCTCTTGCGCCTTGTACGATGTCGAATTCCACCGATTGGCCTTCTTCAAGCGCTTTGTAACCGTCCATTTGAATAGCCGAGAAGTGAACGAACACGTCCCCACCTTGCTCGGTTTCAATGAAACCGTAACCCTTTTCTGCATTGAACCATTTTACTTTACCTTGCATGTGTTAAACATTCCCTTCATATTCAAATGACGTTAGACATAGGCATCTATACCCAGCCCACATCCCGAATATAACATCAGGTAAAGATTGGTGTCAATGATTTTTTTGTAAGCGGTGTCAAATGGCGTGTATAATTTGTATACGCCCTAAATTGCGTAAAGAACCGTTTCCTCCGGGCCTAAAGAATAATGACGGATATACAGTCTATAATCTGAGTGCAATGAAAGCACATAATCCGGTATTTCAAATATGTCATTGTCTCTATGATAGATAGATATTGCTAATTTAGGACGATTTTGTCTGATTGTATTTCTCGCCCCCCTCAAAGCTTCCAATTCAGAACCTTCAACGTCCATTTTTATGAAAGTAACCTTATCTTCGCCAACGATCTCGTCCAACGGGACTCCCTCAATCGTGACAATTCTTTCGTTCCCCTTATTTATTACCTTAGAACGTTGACTTTGTTGCATACTAAAATTAAGGGTTTTCTTTTCTTCCCAAAGTCCATTTGGAAACAAGTAAATGTTCTCAATCCGCTTTCTTTCAATAATCACTTGACACTTTTTATAGTTCTGTATATCCGGCTCGAATGCATAGATCTTTTCGTATGCTCCGTCGCACCATTTTCTGAATGAGAGATCTGTTTCACAATCAAAGCAACCCGCGTCTATAAATATCTCATTTAGAGCAGGCCTAACAATATCTGTGTCAAAGTATTGCAGATCCAGCAGCTCGGCTGAAATCTTTCCAACATTAATAATCTGCCCCTCAGGAACTCCACCTGAAGTAAGTTCCTCATATATTTCGCGCCAGTATTTTGATGAAACTATCATGACATAGCTATCTTTATAATTTTCAAACAACTCTTGCGGCGAAATCACGTCATATCCATGCCAACCGATTTTCTGCTTTTCTGGGTTCTTATCGCATAAGCATTTAAACTTAATTTGAGGGAACGCGCATATAATTCTATTAAATTCACTTCCTGCTCCATACATGATTAATTCGGAAGAAATATCCGGGATCGTTGAGATTAATGTGTTCAACTGCTGGCTTTGCGGGAGCATATTTACGACATCCATAATAAATCTATAATCATTCGTCAGACTGTACATCATTCTGCTTTGGAATATATCTTGTGACTGCTTGTCTGCTAAATGGTTATAGATTCTATGAACAACTGTTTTCAATTTAATATCCATTCCTTTCGGCTCCCTTACCATTAGTTTCCATTATAGCCCCACTAACTATCCTGCCTTTCAAAGCGTTAAAGATACTGCGGGTCGATGAATACAGTCACAATCACTATTCATAAACGTACAATTCTCGTTGCTATGCAGCAATACAATTCCCGTAATGACGAGCAGATCGCGACACGCATTCTTATCAAGCGAACCTTCCGCCACTTATCTACTTTAACATTCACTCATCGTTAACTTCATATTTGAGGATATGTTTTTTAAATTTTAATTAAGTAACAGGGTGTCATTGCAAATGGAAACTTTCTAATTATTACATCTTTCCCTTTGAAATAATCATCAATCGCTTTTGTCTCGCCGGGGAATGTCCCATAATCATCTATAATAAGAATTCCGCCTTTTACTAGCCGCGGATACAGATGCTCCAAAATCACTGTACAGGGCTCATAAATATCAGTATCTAAATTCAACAATGATATTTTCAATTCAGGATGCTTCCTCACATAGTCGGGAACTGTTTCTGTAATGTCTCCTTTCACCAATTCTATTTGTTTATTAATCCCTTTCCGATCAAGTACTTCTTGCAACTGTTCAACCGCAATACTATTCTCTCCAGCCCCATCAATGAACTGCTTTCGAAACCGAACATCTTCTTCAAAATTCGTTTCTGGAAATTTTCCGAAGATATCAAACCCGATGATCTTCTTAGAATACGTCGAAGACAGAAGCTCTCGGAACATGGAAAATCTCAATAGTGACGCCCCTTTAAACACCCCGCACTCAACAACCGCTCCCGGTAAATCCATAACCATTTTAAACAACTCATAATGTGCCAGCATCTTGCTGATTCGTGTAATATCGCAAGATAGATAGAATTGGTTTTCATATTCAAATGCTTTACTGAAATCAGGCAATGTAATCATAACGCCCATTCCCTTCCTGAGATCACTATTTAATATCTAATTTCTTTTAGTTAACAAGAAGTCACTCACTTCTCTCACGCAACCATGTCCACCACTGAGCGAACAAACGTAGTCGACTTCTCTCCTGACACTCGAATGAGCATCCTGAGGTGCAGCCGAGAAAGCCGCCGCTTGTAAGCACTCAAGATCGTTCACATCATCGCCTATATAGGCGGTTTTATGGAATGCAAATTGGGGATTTGCCTCAAAAAATTCAGCTAAAAACTTTTTTTTATTTTTGATACCCATGAATAAATAATCCACATTTAACTTCTTCGCACGCGCTCGCACAACCTCGATGTCTTCCGCTGTAAGGAACATTACCTTGATGCCCGCTCTTCTAAGAAGTTCAATCCCCTTACCATCTCGGGTATTAAATTTCTTCAGTTCTTGTCCATCCGTAGAATAGTACATACCAGCGTCGGTGAGCACACCATCGACATCAGATATAAATAGATTCAGCGAAGGCCATGCGATATCGCGGTTCGCTTGCGACTCCAACTTCATTTCTTTTATTTTTTCAATAATAGCCCAATCCGTAAGTTCGTCCAATTCTAAATAAGTATCCTCGCTCATCTCATATAAGGCAATCTTACCAGAAACTCTACATTTAGAAGATAGCAATTGATCCCTGCTCGTGATGTAAAAAGCACCATTCTCAACAAGGTAGCCTTCCCAGTCTTGTCTTCTAGGACGAGACAGTGGATTATAATTTTGAGGACTAGCCTCACCTTCGTGCTCTTGCCATATAAAGCGTTTCTGCCGCACAACCGAAACGAGGCTATCGGCTTGAACATCATCCAATTTGCGTAATGCTTCTGTTAAATCCTCTGCTTCTAGTAATGGAGATGTGGCCTGAATAAACACAATGCGCTCAGCTTTTATACGATTTGCAAACTCCAATAAAACCGTCTCAGACGGAGCCTGATCATGAGCACTTTCAGCGCTACGCTCGATAACGTTCACATTAGAAAAGCCAAAACTCAGCACCGTTTCTTTGATACGAATATCATCAGTTGCAACGAAAACCTCGTCTATCTCCGTGCATTTAGTTGCCGCAACTATCGACCAATATACTAATGGTCTACCACAGAAATCCTTAATGTTCTTCAATGGAATACTTTTGCTACCGCCGCGAACAGGAATGAATGCTACCGTTTTTAGTGTTTTTTCCATTTAAGTTTGTCCCTTTGCACAACCTCAATATTGAGGAGATCTTCTTTTTTATATGTTAGTGCTTTCTGAACGCCTTCTAAATTCCTTGCTAACCTCCGCAATCCATCCGGTTCTAGGCTGGCAGCATGGTCCGTGCCCCTCCATGTTCTATCGAGAGTATAATGGCGTTCTATTGTAGTAGCTCCTAGAGTGAATGCAGCGATATCAATTGCAATTCCATTATGATGCCCCGAGAATCCTATTTCTTTAACATCCCGCCCGTAGGCCTGGCCCAGTCTAGATATTTCCAGCAAGCATACATCTTCAAAAGGAACAGGGTATCCAGAAGTACAGCTATACAACACCAGATCCTTGGCACGCTTATTCTTAATAAAGAATTCAACTACCTCCTTTTCTTCCTGTTTCGTCGTCATACCTAATGACAGATGAATCTCACCGTGAAACTCATCACACAAAAAACCTAACATTTCATAATGTAAATTCAGGGCAGAAGGGATCTTAATAAAGTGAGGGCTCAAGGTCGCTATCTCTTTAGCAGAAGTCATATCCCACACAGATGTACTATAGACAAGCCCCGCTTCCTCGCACCATTTCTTCAACTGACGATGCTGATCAAGATCAAACTCCAAAAACTCTCGATGTTCGCCATAAGTTTCCCCATAAGAATTGTGTGGGTTTGGATGAGGCGCGTTATATTGTTCCGGTGTAAGTAATTCTTTGTTATTTCTCTTTTGAAATTTAACTGCATCTACCTTACAAAATATCGCTGCCGTAGTAATCATTTCTTTTGCAATATCCATATTACCCATATGGTTACATCCGATTTCAGCTACAATTCTCGGTTTCATGATGGGCCTCCTCTTCGCGCACTTTTATAGTTAACTCCACTTTAAACAAATATCTTCAAACAAGAATCAGACTCGACCAGGACCTCCACACTAATATCTGTTCATTTTCTCCAAATTTATATTGCATAAGGAACCGCCTCCTCAGTCACTTTACTTCAACTAATTAGCTTATTTTAATAAACAAAGCATGTCCATTTAGATTGTGAATATAAATCAAATCACTTCTAGTTTTTAACTGATTTACATGTTTGGTAATACCATCACATTTACTAAATCCATAATCATCATAAACTATAATGCCACCAACAACCATTTTACCCCAAATCCAATCAAATATTTGTTGCGCAGAATTATAAACATCCACATCAATATGACAAAACCTAAATACTTCTTCATTTATGAGATCTGCTGTATCATCAGGAAAAATTCCTTTTAAAATTTGAGCATTTTCCAACGACATTTCACCAAGTAAAGATTCAACTGATTCTATACTCGTGTCTTTATGCTCCCCACCTATATAAAATGAATCATTACTCCCTGCTTTGACAACCCCCGTAAAAGTATCACAAAGATATACTGTATCTTCTATATCACAAAGCTTGGCTTTTGTTGCTATCAATGCACCAGTTCCTCCACGCCAAACTCCAATCTCGATTAATGCGCCATTTAAATTGGACACTTGTTCTATTATTGACCATAGTTCAAAGCATCTATATTTATCAACCAATGTATTTTGTTTTATGGTTCGATAAGTAGCCAAAAATAAATTGTCCTCATTCCAGGGAGCATAAGAAGCATGAGGTTCATTTTTTTCATAATAGCTATCTACTATTGATATTCCATATATGAAAAAATGCTCTGCTTCCTTAAAATCCATCTCTTTAAGCTGAAGCGCTATTTCACTATAACAAGATAAACTTGCGACTATTATTAGTAGATCATGTTTCTTTTCCTTCAATAAAATAGAAGGATTATTTACTAATATCCCATCAATATATTTATTTTGTTTTTCAACATCATTATCGACAAAGTACGAAACAACAAATTGTTTTTCACTTGAAATTTTAGTACCATCGTTGCCCGCACCAAAAATAACAATCTTTTTTTTTGTATTTCTAATATCAGATAATTTCAAAAGAACACCGCCTTATATTTATATGTATAATATCAATATAATAATAAGAGTATTCAACAGATGCTTCGAGTGTCCCCATATATGCACACTAATCAGTGAAAATCGTTTCCTGAAATCCCCTTTATTCATCTGGCTTTGGGACACTTCACGTTTCCAATCTCTTAAATCTCCTAGCTAATGCAGGAATAAACGAGGGCGTAATCGAATGATATGTTTTCCCGCATTGCTCACCGAGCGCGATTAGTTCCTCAATGTTGCGATTATGCTGCTCATGATATGATTCCCTGCTATTGATTATCAGCCTATAGGAAGTATGGGCCTCGTGTGCTGCATTCACTGTATCGTCCCATTGTGCTATCTTACTGTGGTCCCAAGGCTCTTCTAAATTGGATGATCCATCACAGCCTGCAATCAGAATTGTATCTGCAAGCGATGAAGCTATAGGTATAGCTAAAGTTGTAATTACGTTAGCTAATGATTTTACCCAGAACGAATCTAACACGGGGAAATGATAAATCGTACTTGTAATAGGCATTCCAATGATCTGGTAACGCAGCTCCGGATACTGAGCAAACAACAATGCCGCATACATCTCAGGAACGATGCAGTAACGCGAAGAATGGTCAAGAAACTGCTTAATCGTTTCTCTATATTGTTGACCAAATATCGTATGACTGAAAAAGTGCGCATCGATAGCAACAAGCACATCTGGATCCAGCCGGTCGAGCACCTTCTCACTTTGTACAATTGCATTGCATATAATCTTTACTCCCGGTATGAGCTGCATATTCAGTACCGTCTCTAACGAAGGGCCTGACCCAAACACATAAGCAGGCTGCCCTTTACCGACCAGCGCCTGCAATCGCTCGAAGTTAAACATCGACTGTTTCAGCAATGCTGCTCGTTCTTCAAACTCAAGTGTGCGGTAGTATAATCTTGCATATAGTGGCAATTCCGGGGTTTCCATATAACTCGGATCAACACATCCTATTTTCGCTCGATAGGGCCGTAATAACGCATCATTCAAGCTGGACTGCCTCCATACGAGAAGGACATCGCAAGCATCCATTTCACTTTGCCATACCTCATCACCTGGCAGGTCTTGAGGTATGTATACATGTAGATTCTGTCTATTCGGCAGAAACCAATTCAGTCTCGCCTCCATATCATCATGCTCTTCAATCGTTTCAATGAACGGATAAATAACAATATGACGTATAGCACGCTTATGGAGCGGAAAGTGGACAGTTTGTCCCTCAATTTCCATCGCCATAGGCATAACAATATGAATGTCATCAATGCCGCATGCTCGAAGCGTATCTGCAATCGAAAATGATGCCCAATAGGACGCGACGACATAAATCATCTCTTGTTTATTAGAAAGTTGAGCGATCTGTTGTTGATCTAGTACCGGAATCCCTCTGAATTGCTTGCGTTTAGAAGGAAAGGTGTCGGCACAATATTGAATCCGATCCCGCATACCTAGCGCTTCTAGCTGATCTATATATTGCTCAGCAATGATCCCAGTTTCATAAATAACCAAAGGCATATTATGCTTCAAAGCTTTTATCGGAAATGGGTAATACTTGGATGGTGTCACTCACCGCACCTCACTTCGTGCACAATTAATTCTGGAAAATACTCTGCACTCAAGTCATTTAGCGCATCTTGATAATAAAATATGTTCGAATTCGTTCCACGCAGCTTATATTCCACATCTGAATTGCCATTCAAAAATATGATTACCGTATCCTCCCTTGTAAGCGAATCAAAATCAGGTTGCACAAGAGGAATATTAAAAAGACTTTCATCTTGTTTTGCTTTGATATCCCACACTTCGTAGGGGACAATATTGCACTTAATAAAATCCTGTAACGTACTCTTCGCTACAAGACCAGCGCCATACGCGATTAAGCGACCTTGTGTTCTCCGAATTACAGAGAGTGTATCTTTTTTTTCTGCTGCAAACAGAGTAGTGCAATTGCTTATCGCACAAAAAGCTACAGAAATTCCGGTCCTTTCAACGCGTTCTTCACTTATTTTAGAAGATGAGATCTCATTCATAGCACGTACAAATTTTTTAAAATAGTAATCTTTATAACTTTCTAAGCCAGAGTTCCGACTTATCTGTCTTACCACATATCTACATTTGCTTATAACAGTTAGCTTGCAATAAAAATCAAGTTTGGTTGATGAGTCAATACAATCTTCTAACGTTTTTTGGGACAAAAAACATTTGGATTCTGCATATTGGTAAATTTTTTGTAAGTCCGTTTGCGATGTTATGATAGAGTTTTCACGCAAAATGTAAGAGTATAGCGGTCTTCGCAGGTGAATAATGACTTCCTCCGAAGCTAAGATCGGAAGCCAAATCTGCTCCTCCTGAGTATGGCTCAGATGAGTAATAAAACGTTCAACTAAGCATAATTTATCAATTAATGCCTTTCGAAGCATAATTATCGCCACTGAAGTCATAAGTTTCTTCATAATAAATTTTGTTAATAAATTCTGATTATGATTCGGCACCAGAGTAATCTCTGAGACATCCCGTTTCGGAGCAAAGCCCATATCCCATCGATTTCTGACCTCATCACAAACAACGCAATTTACGTCAGGAAATTGATGCAGTGCATTTACCATGGCTGAAACGTATTCTTCATGTAGTAAATCATCGCAATCTGGTATACATACAAATTCACCCGATACAAGCTTTAAACCATTTCTAACTGCTGCGGCTACGCCCTGATTTTCTTGATCAATGACAATGACCTGATAACCTCGGGCTTGCAGTCTCCCCTCATATTGGGCAATGACCTCTCTAGTCCCGTCGTTACTGCCGTCGTTGACCAAAATGATTTCAATGTTATCCCACTTCTGTGCAAGGACAGAATCAAGCATTTCGGAAATATAGTTAACTTTGTTATAGCATGGAACGACCATGCTGACTTTGGGCTGCATTCGTCTACTCCTTCCTGCAAGGATTCGACCTTACCTGAAGTATTCTAAATACTTATTAACACCATCGGTGCCGTCATACTTGGAATTGTTATCCGAAAATCTGATACGTTTCTCGGTATTTTGAAGCAAATCCGCAATTACGCTCGCCATTTGTTCAGCGTCAAAGCTGCATATCCTTCCGTTAACTCCATCTTCAATCTGCTCTCTAGCGGAAGAAAAATCCGTCGTCACGATGGGACAATTCAAGCTCATCGCTTCTTCTATTGCAAGCGGCCGGCCTTCAAAAACAGACGTTTGAACGTATAACGTACAGTTTTTGTAATAGGGAAATGGATTCGGTGTTTCACCTAGAAAGAAAACACGATCTTGAAGATTCATCTTCTCAATCAGGCTCTGGCATTTTGCAGTGTAAGATTCTGCATGGTAACTTCCAAGAACAAACCAGCGGAAGTCCATGCCGGCCTCTTTCAATTTCCCAGCCGTTTCTATTAGTAATTCGATTCCCTTTTGCGGGTGAATTCTTGCGACGGTTAACAGATTATTCTCGCTTTTCCGATACTCCTCAGGATAAAATTCTTCCGCTTGTCGCAACATAAGCGCTTTATTGTTAATATTAATCAGCACTTGAACCCGATTGGATAAGTCAGGGAAGAGCGCGCAAAAGGACCGGGCATTTTGATTGGCAATACAAACAATGCCGTCCATCTCTTCGTAACATTTTTTTTCATGGCGATAGAATGACTCTTCTTGCATTTTTAACGCGATAGCGGCTTGGATATCCAGATGCAGAAAAACGAATTTCTTTTTTGCGGAGACCTTTTCCGCCAATATTTTCAAGGGTAATGTGTTTGTAAAAGCTATGCCGATATCATAGCACCCATATTCCGGACACAGGGCTTTCAGCACCTTCCAGTTTTCTTCTTGGCGCTGACCCACCGATTGCTTATTAAACTCCGAGTCAAGATTGCGGGCATGAATGAATTTCCTTGCTTTTGCGCTTTCGGTTTGGCCGGAAGCTTCAAGCTCTTCCATAAGCTTAGAAGACCATTTTGAATATTGCTTTAAGAAAGGAAGTACGTTAACGTGCTCCGGAATCATGTCGAACATCTTCGCATCATCTTGATCGTCATCAAATAGCACAAGGTCAATTTGATACTCCTCGACAGGAAACAGCTCAAAAAAGTTGAGCAGAAATCTTTCGATGCCACCGCAAGTTCTAAAGGAGGTATAGAGAACCAGCATTTTTAACTTCGTATGATTAGTGGCCAAAGCATTCACAACCTTAACTCAAGTATTTTTCTGCAATAGAATGAGAGATATAGTTTTTAATATCGTTGGAACTGAATACGACACATGACGAACATGCTTTAATCTCGCTTAGAACTTGTTCTGCTTTGGGAAAAACAAGCACTGTGTCGTCTTTGCCCAGCGAACCAAAGTCGGGCCTTTTGACGCTTTCCCCATCACCTGAGATGTCCCATAGCTCCGTTGGCTCAAGCGGAGTATTCTTCAACAATGGAATCCAGGATACGGCAAGCTTGCCTAGGGCTCCATATCCAATCATGCGGCCATCCGGTGCAATGGACATTGGAGTTGGCGCAACACCAAGCAGTTTATTTTTTGCCGCTTGAATAAATAGTTCTTCTTTTCCGACTATATCGTTTTTCGTAATTGAAGCTGCATTTCCACAAACCGTATTTATCGTTTCTACGAGTTGTTCAAGAGCCTGATCCAAGTAGGAATAACCGTCGGGTAATCCCTTAGCATGCCGATACAGGTTAATATGCTTTGCCATTAACGAGACATGAATCAATTGCTGTTTCCTTTTAGAATCGACAATGTTGTCCGGCAGGTTGTTTATCGCGATTTTACAGAGCCGCTCATATTCATCGTAAAATCGCTGCGCCTGTTCGAACTTAACATGATGGGAATGTCCGATGTCCCCAACATTAAAAAGGTACAGTGCCAAAGGAAAATACTTATATTTTCCCTGATACATAGTAAGGGGAACGATATACCCTGGTTCATGGGAACCTTTCGTATCTGTAAAATAGGTTTGGATAATATTGCACTTCTTAATGTACTCCGTTCTCGCTAAATAAACCCATACCTCTGAACGAATATCCGTCAGAAGATAGCGCTCGGTATATAGTGGCTCTTCGCTTTGGAGATCACTGAACTTAAGTGGCTTATATTGTTTGCCTTCTCCACTGCCTGTATACAGGGCCGCATCGCAAATGCAATAATCGTATTCCGCATGTTCATCCAGCCAGCCGGCCATTACCGATACATACTTGGGATCCAACTCGTCATCGCTATCTATCATGCAGATATAATCCCCGGTAGCTAGCGCAAGTCCTGCTTTGGCAGCGGCACATACGCCGGCATTTTTTTGGTCCTCAATTACAACCTCAAATCCGCGCATTCGAAACTTGGGCTCATATTCAGAGATAATCTCGCGGGTACCATCGGTTGAACCATCATTCACCAGAATAAGCTCAATGTGATCCCATTCCTGCGCGAGAATGGATTCGAACATTGCGCCGATATATTTCACTTTATTATAACATGGCATAACCATACTTACTTTGCCTTGCATAGGGTACCCTTCCTTCCAAGAGATTCTGCGCCAACGCTAGGATTTTCCCTTTCTCACTTGCAAAAATTTCTCCATAACCCTCGCCATTGCGATGGACTCCTCAACTGTCAGCTTGTAGTTGCGCCTCGCCGGTTCGTTGATATTGCGAACGAAATCAGCGATTTCGAAACGCATTCCATATCCGGGAAACGGCGCGTAGAAGCTTTCATTATCGTCCGGATTTTCGTAACATACCTCAAAGGTTCTAGTTAACCACCAAGGCGATTTAACTTGGATATATCCTCTTGTGCCGGAAACAAGCAGCTGCCCCTCGCTTTTAACGCCTATGCCGGTTTTCACGGTGGCTATCGCATCTTCAAAGCGGAAGTAGGCTTTCGTATAGATATCCACTTCGGTATTGTCTTTAAAAATTTCGAACCGCGGATCATTGAATTTGGTTCCCAACAGCTTCACGATGGGCAACAAATTATAACTCGCCAGTTCCGTAAAGCTGCCACCGACAACGGGGGAATATTCCCGAGCCTTGGAATCGCTAGGGACAAGCTTTGTGAATGTGGCTTCCACATCATATATTTTACCGATTCGTCCGCTTTTGGCAGTTGCAAGGAGGTTGAGAAAGCTGGGTGCATAAGCTGTTTTGATGGCTTCCATTAATACAAGACCCGTTTGCTGTGCCAATTCATACAACTCTCGCGCTTCATTTTCGTACAAAACCATCGGCTTTTCGCAAAGTACGTGTTTTCCTGCCAACAAAGCCAGACGGGCATATTCATAATGAGTTTCATGAGGCGAAGCAATATATACACCATCAACATTGTCGAGAAAGTCTTCGTATTTATCGAAGGCCCTAGCCAATTCAAATCGATCCGCAAATGCTTTGGCACTGCTTAGACGGGGGTTAAAAACCGATGTCGCAGAGATGCCGCTTACGAATTTCACTTCAGACAGCGTTCTCTCAGCGATACGGCCGCTGCCAACGATGCCAAGCCGAATGCTCCTGTTCCGTTCAATTCGCAAATCCGTGCTTGAAATATCCTTTGTCCTCTCAAGATAGACAACCTCGCAATATTCCTTTAAATAGTCAAATGTGCCGCGCCAATCGGACCCGACAACAAAAATATCGATGTTATACTTTTGAACGTCCCCAATCTTCTGACTCGGATGATCTTCCACAATAATCTCATCGGCGTAACCGCAACTTCGTACATTATCGATGCGACGCATTAAGGAATCCACCACATTCATCTTGCCCCGTTGAATGTCATATTGCTCTGTGGTAACCCCGACAATAAGATAGTCGCCGAGAGCCTTGGCACGTTCTAGCAACCGGCGATGACCTTCGTGGAATAAATCAAACGTTCCGTAAGTGATCACTTTTTTCATATTATTCTCCCCGGTTCGATTCCTAATGACCGTAAAAGCGATAAAATCTGTGAATGATAGACAGCAGAAGCAATCACAACACGATCAAGTTCCTTTTCAAAAACACGAACCTCCTCTGGGGTCAGGCAGCGTTTTCCCTCGAACTGATCGCCAGGTTTTGCGTATGTATCCGCAAATGCGACAATTTCGCAGAAGTCCAACGCCGAAAGCTGCCGGGCATATTGTTTGCCGACGTTTCCGGTGCCATAGATCAGGATACGCTCATGTTTATTCACCTTATCGAAGGGAAATAGATAATGAACTCCATCTTCTATTCTTCTTGCTTTATCCGCATGTTCAGCCTTGGGAGGAAAAATGGCTTCTTGTAAACGGCTGGTGGATACTTCTTTCGTATAGGGAAAGAATACCAAGTTAACACCTACTGCTTTGAGCTCTTCTTCATCATGCCCCCAACCATCGTCTATGTGATCGTCTCCGCTAAACATGGCGTCAAATCCGTATTTCTTTAAAGCATTAAATTTATAGATCAAAGGCTCCGTCGTGATATCAACCTCGTCAACGTATTTGATCGCACTTATGATCTCTACACGATCTTTAAGCGGTATAGTCGGCCATTTATTTTTGCGCTTCATGATCAGCTCATCTGTAAGAACGCCAACAATCAGCTTGTTGCATCGTTCTTTTGCCCGACGGATTAAATTGAGATGCCCCATGTGGAACAGGTCGAATGCACCCGAAATATATCCGATATTCCAATGTTTATCCGTATCCGTGGCTAACATCTTTACGCCTCCAAAAGATCGAAATGCTCTTTGTTTCGATAGTAAAAATCGTCAATTAATGCCGGGTTGTTCAACATCCCGTAACTATAATGGCCGGCTAACACATTTTCAGCGATGATGAAGGAATAAAAATTCGCTAAGGTTAAGAAGAACGCAGCGAAATCATATTCGTCACTCCCTAAGCCGGAACCTTCTTTAACTTTAAACCCGCCCATTTCTTCCCAAGTGGTTCGTTTGAATAAAATCGCACCAATTGAAAACCGATGGGGGCAAACGAAATAGGAGTATGGCATGCTACGTATTTTTTTTGAAGTTTCGTCCAAAGGTAGGGTATGCTCCCAGAGAAACAGCGTTTCTCCGGTCTTCCCCTCGAAATGAGTGTGGAAATCATAATAGGCTTTGCCGAATTTGTCCTCGAACTCTTCGAGACAGTTCATCTTCTCCATAAAACGAATGCTTCCATGTACATTAACGGGAATCAACGGCGCGACCATACCGACTCGATAACGGGAGTTTTTTTCAACATCCCTATACGTTTCAAGTAAACCGTCGAAAAACCCTTCGCAGATAAACATGTCTTCGTCGAGCTTATAGATATATTCCGCATTCGGATGAAGCTTTATGGCTATATTTTGAATTAAAGATAAGTTGTTTTTTTGAGTTGATAGATAGGACCAATTGTTGTCGCGACAGATTTGGCTTAGTTCGGGAACATACTTCCCTGACGACATCACACAAACATCGATATCGCTGGGAACAAACCGTTTAATGCGCTTGAATACAATATCCCATAGCTTTTGTTTGTAGCCCGCAAGAACAAGCAGCGTTTTTGTATGGTTTTTGCGCTTATCTTCAAATGTAAAAGGGTCGTAGAATTGGGGAGCGGTAACTGAGCCCCAATTGCAAACAATGAACTCGCAGCGATCTATCAGATTAAGCTCCTTTAATTGCCTGGTAAAATCTCTCTCGAGATTAGGCGATGTTACAATTATACAAAAATCGCCCTCTTCCTCACTAAGCTTTTGAGGAGAGACAATAGGAATATCGCTGATTGTTCTCCCCTGCATCCCACTCGAGTTATCGCAAATGCAAAATATATTATTCGGTTTCTGGTATTGCAATAGTAGCTTGGTGTAGCTTCCCGCGGGGAACAATACAACTTTCTTGTTTTTAATTGAAGAAATATCGCTTATGGTTTCCCCTTTTTTATAAAAACTCTCCATATGCTTGGCCCCTAGTCAACAATTTGTCTAACTCAGCAACCGCTCCAAAGGAACGGCATAGAATACCAACTCAAATGCGGTATCCGTATATTTTCTAACAAAGAAGTGATAATCGTTTACAAGCTCTCGTAAATATAACGGAATCTCATAGAGGTCTTCCCCTTTATGATAGATGCAAATCGCCAAGATCGGCCGGTTCCTCTGAATGACCTCTTGTGCGCCGCGTAAAGCCGCAAGCTCGGCCCCTTCAACATCCATCTTAATGAACGTAGGAGCACTACCGGTTAATTCGCTGTCCAAGGTACAAATCTCAATGGTAACCTCGCTGGTGCAATCGGTAATCCGATACCCAAGAGGGTCATCTCCCAGATACAAGAACGTCGAACCGCAAACGTCTCCTACAGCTTTATTGATGGCGTGAACCGGAATGCTCACTTTCCCGATTAAGTTTTGTAAGGCTTCAAACGTCTCGGGCGCCGGCTCAAACGCAGTCATTCCGCGCAGATTCGGATACATCTCAGCAAACTGCAGAACCGTATCGCCTGTATATGCTCCGCAATCGACTACATAATCAGACTCTGTAAGCTCGAACAACTCGGGTGCGATATATTGCCATTTCACATCCATCCATGGAGCTGATAATGGCTTTATTTTCAATCCGCTTTCGATAAAATCATAATAGCAGCATTTGGACAAATTATCTTGCAGCATAGACATGACCTCTATGCACTTTGAAGCGTTTGTTATGCATGAATTGCCTATCTCAAGCGCTCTAGAAACCTCAAAAGGAACAAAAAGGACATCCTCTGCGGCAAACCCTTTTTCCACCATTTCATTGAGAAATTTTTTTCTCACCTGAAGGTTTTGATTAAGCACTGCAGGAGTAACGAAAAGTAAAACATTGGACTTAACTGTCTCGTTGGGGAGATAGACCGGGAGTCCTTCGCGTACAACGTCCTTACCGCCAATTCCGGCGTCAATAAAGAAGTCGATTTTTACTCCATTATGACGAAAATAGTTAAGCCAATTAATCCCCCACTCTCCCGCACCATATAACGCAATTTGTTTTTCGTCCGAAAATGCGTTTCTGGTCAAATGAAGTAATGCAGGCGCAATAAGAAAACCGATCGGCGTATCCAAAAGGCTTTTCAGTTTAGTTTCAAATATCATATTAGAGCTTCCTCTCCGCATTGCAATCAAGTGCCCCTATGGTCCATATCAATAAGCAAACTTGCAATCGGGCTTGATTCCAGAATACCTATTCCGGATAATAAATTCTCGTAAAAACTCTACGCCCACTGTCCTAACACCAGGGCAGTTCTGCTGCACGAACCGCAATACCTCGGCGGATTTCGGTAAAACAAGCACAATATCCTCCTTTTGAAGCTCGTCGAACTTAGGCTTCATGACGACATGACCTCCAATCTCGTTTTCCGATTCGGCACCAATATCCCACAAAAGCTCTGGTTCCAAGACCGTTCCCCTGAGCTGAGGAAGCACAGAGCTTGCTATTTTCCCAAGCGCCCCGTACGCGATGACCTTGGAGCCCTCGCTTAGTTGAACATCGGTTAACTTATCCGGATCTAGAATCAGTTTGTCTAGATAATTCATGATCTCCATGTACTGCTTTGATTTGAATACGGCAGGTTTTAAACGGAGAGGCGGGCCAAATAATTCATCGATTAAAACAGTCGTACTTGCAGCAACTTCATTTATATACTGCTCCCTGTCACTTACAGCTTGTGCGATTGGGTCCATATCGTTTAGATGGTATAAGCAGTCCTTGGCTTTACCTAGCTTAACTAATGCGAATAATCTATTTTTGTCGTCTTGGCATAAATCCGTACGTTCGATCGCCCAATTGTACAGATAAAAGTAGTCGCTATAGTACTTTTCAACCTTTTCGTAGGTATCGAAAGAATACATATCGCTAGCGAACCGATTGAAGCGGTACAGCGGTTCTTCAAAGCATTTCAGCTTTCCGCCGCCTAGCATCAACGGAACCGCGAATAGCGGTTCATATGTTTTCCTGCGTTCAACGCAGAACACTTCTATCAAACGGCAACGTTTCATATAGCTTACTCGCGCCATGTATACCCACGAGGTTGTGATGATTTTCCGCAAAATATGCCGTTCGAGCAGTTGCTCGTTATTCGACATGGCTGCGGCACTGGTTACGGCTTGCGGTTCTACTTTGCCGTCTCTAATCCGATAAGGTCTGTATGAACATGCCGTCCATTCATACTCCTCATGTTCGTCAAGCCAGCCTGCCATAGTGGATACATATTCCGGTTCAATGTTGTCATCGCAGTCAACCAGGCAGAAGTACTGTCCTGTCATCCGAATAAGACCGGCATACACGGCCGCACAGCATCCTGAGTTTATTTGATCGACAATGACAACCTCATATCCCCGAGCACGAAGCTTCGGCTCGTATTCGGAGATCACTTCACGAGTGCCATCGTTGGAGCCGTCATTGACGAGAATGAGTTCGAGGTTGTTCCATACCTGGGCAATTACGCTTTCCAGCATTGCCCCGATCTCTTTAACTTTGTTGTAACAGGGCACAACCATGCTCACTTTACTTTGCATTGTTTACACACCTCGTATACTTAAAGCCATCAATAAAAAAGTAGTAATCGAATATTTTCATGACTTCAAGCTGCTTGGCTATTTCTTTATGATAAATGCTGGAGATAATGAGCCGCGAATTTTCATCCATTAGCGCGGGCAATTCCGAAGGAGAACGCACAGGCACGCCATAAGCAGAGCTACCCCATGCTTCTTTTCTATTATCAAACGCGCAAACGACATTCAAACCTTGGCTATAGCGTTCCATCCAAATCCGCAGACTGTCGCCGGCACCGAAGATATACACTTTCTTACTCTCAATATCGCAGAGCATGTCTGTGTAGCGGCGAATGTACTCTTGGTATGAGCGATTCAAATCTACAATGCAATGATCCCTTTGCTTGGGCTTGCGGTCTTTTACATCCGGCTCGTAGAGTCCGTTGGGGTAGGATACAATTAGCGTTTCTTGATAACCGACAGGCACAGGAATTTTCAGATTTTCAAAGTCCATTTCAACGCCTTCCGAAAACCATTTCTTGTCATACACCTTCCCCCCCTTCTCTCCTCCCAGAACGGGAATAGAGTAATATAGCTGGTTAGAATACTTCGAACAGAAACGTTCATACCGCCCGGCAAGAAAGTCGTATTGGCCCGATATTCCACCGGCACCGTAGCAGAATCTCTCCTTGCCTTCGGGGATTTCAGCCCCTTCGCATTCGTCAAGAGCGGCGGAAGCGAACATTTGAACTTGCATTTTCGCGACGGTTTCTTGAACACGTTTAGCCACATCGCCGTTTGGCATATCATCAAGCGGAAGGATATCGATATAGGCCCCCATGTGACCGCCTCGAGTGTATCCATTAGGAAAGTTCATGAGAATAGCCGTATCGCTTCGTCGCAATCTTATGAAATGCGGCGCGGCGGCAGGATCGTTTTGTGGGGTTTGCAGGAAATAGGGTTCGCTAAACCAATGTTGCGAAAGCCTGAGACGATCATATTCCTTGCGCGGCAAAGCAATATCAATATCGTCATCCCAAGGAATAAATCCGTTATGGCGTACCGCGCCAAGAAGGGTTCCAAACATGGCGAACCAGGTTAGCCCTTCGCGCTTAGCGACCCGCATAAATTCTTTAAGAATATCAAGTTCAACGGCCTGCAACTCGTTTAGTTTGTTCACCAATTAATTCTCCCAAGGTATATACGGGTATGCTTACTTTCCCGCATAGTTCTTTTTCGATTTCATCGCTATTGAGAATGCTGACAATTAACACATCGCAGTTGCAGTCCGATATCAAACCTTCGATATTTTCGTTATTTTGCAGCGTCTTATCCATAACAGCTGTTACGTCGATTCCACAGTCGTCCAGAACGCGTTTCAAAGTCTTCCCGCGCAACCCGAATCCATAAATCGCCGGACGCTTAAGTCCCATATCCTGCAGCTTTTGAACGGCGGGAAGAAACTTATAATATCGACGCCTCTCCATAATCCTCTCTGCGGACAGTACCGTTTCCAGCTCCAGCGGAAGCGCCATGTCACCGAACACTTCCGTACGTGTTTTGAATTCCGCTTGTTCAGATAAAGCCTCAAACCGTTCTGAAATCCCATACCGCTCTTTGAGCAGTTCGAGCCATGCTCTTGTACGAGGATCCCTGCCGAACGCTGGCGAATAGATCAATGCCCACAACGCCCGAGTAAGAGCAATATCGGGCGAAGCGTTTTCCCAGAAGTATTCCTGGTCGATAAAGAGCAGCTCGTCATTTTCTTTATCATAAAGACAATTCGCCGGAATCAACTCCCAAAAGCATTTCCCGGTCTTTGCTGCCATCATAATAGCATCTCGAATACGGTCAAACTGGGAAACCATCTCATCCGCATCAAATGCTCCATCCGAGAGCTTCTGTGCCCAATAATCCCACAATGTTGGCAAGTTCAAGCGCGGCATAACCAACGAATCGTCTTCTATTTTCATTTTAATGACATTAACGCCCAAGCTGCTTAGTTCCTCATGATTACGCAAGATTTTCAATAGGCTGGCCTTGCCGTCGGGATGCAGAGGTGTTTTGCGCACCGTACCGTCAGCCCGAACCGTTGTGGCAAAGCGTTTGGCGGGATCACGATAAATCGTGATCGCCGCATAATCTACTATGCATGAAGGATCGTCTGCACAGACCCGCGCTTCCACAAAATATGCCCCGCACATAAACTCAAATGCTCCGCCGCGAATGACCTCGCGGTAGAGAGGGCGTTCGTCGAACTGCAAGGAAATATCATCACTGATGTACGGAATAAAGCGTTGGTTCAAAAATTCATCGGGAAGATAATTCTCCGAATACACCTCCCTTGTAAAGTAATGATCGGTCAACGGGTAGAACCACTTCTGCCCTTCAAAGCCCGCAAGCTTCAAGCGTGTTTGCAGTTCAGCTTTGCTTGGGAGAGGTTGATTTCCATACCCGTATAGCGTATCATAAGGCAGCCCTGTATTCGCGGCCCGTTGGCCAGCCCAATACCGTAATGCAAACGGGTTTTCATACACTAAAAGCAAGCGACCGTGAGAACCCAACTTTTCTTTATAAGTTGCTAAGGCTTCAACCGAGAAGTCCTTTGGATCCATAACCACTTCATAGGTCACCCCGTCGGCAAAGGGATACCAACATAAGACGGAATCTTTCCATGGGGAGTTATCGTAGTATTGTCTTAGTGCATCCTTCAACAAAAAATCACCCCCTTATTGCCAGGCTATTCGTCCAATAATTTATAGTAAGCAACGGGATGCGACTTTCTCTTATTCTCTGGTGGAAGTGTCCAATAGTCGCCGAACTTATGCTTTAAGTAAGCGTCATAGTCACGATGTCCGAATAAAATCAAATTTTCGAATGCATATTCGGCAACCTGTTGAAACCACTCATTCTTCCCCTCGCTGTACCGATCGGGAGCAGGGAAGGTGATCGTTCTTACACGCTGGCTATTTTTTCGGTTCCACTTATCAGCAAAACGATGCAGGTGATTGGAGATCATTCGAAGCGGAATCAGGCTGAGCAGCCAGTATAGGCCACGCAAGATTGGATTTTTATCCGTTTTCTTGCCGACTTCCGACCATAAAATCTTTCGGATTATTGTACAATGAAGATTGTGGATCTTCTCGGCCAACTTCCCGTCAGGCACATTGTCAAAAGGGAAAATATCAATGAATACCCCGGACTCGTATGGCATGTGAGCCTGTCCTTCCCTCAGAAAATACGTATTCTTGCGTCTGATTTTCCCGTAGCCCCATCGATAACCGGGAGTGGCCCTAATGTCTTGAAAGTAGAATCGATCTGTATCCAAATCCGTCGCACAGGCCTCGCGAAACCTCTCATACTCCTCCCGAAGCAATCCAATATCCGCATCATCGTCCCACGGAATGTAGCCTTGATGACGCACAGCCCCCAGCATGGTACCACCGATCATCACGTAATTAATGTGATGCAAGCGGCAAATTCTATCCACCTCTGCTAACATTTCAAGCTGTATGAGCTGAACGGCCCTTAAATCCTCCGGGGAAAGAGGGCCTTTTTTCGCGTTATGGTACTGCCTTTCAATTCCCATGCGCCAAAACACCCTTCGCCCAGTCAATTCGGTTAACGATCACTGTATCTACGCCGAGATTCATGGCAAGTTCAAGCTCCTCATCACTATTTACCGTCCACGTGCGTATGAGTATGCCTCGTTTACGACAATCCTCCGCGAGCGCTGGGTAGCGCAGCATCTTGACGTGAGGATGCAGAGCCTCAGCTCCAACCTTCTCGCATTGTTCCCCGGTGACCAGGATTCCCCCGCCGCATAGCAGCGCAGTTCCGGCAGATGGCTCAAGCTGCTTAATTTTTTGAACGGAATAATGGTTGAAAGAGGACCATACTACTCGGTCCGCCATCCCATACTGATCAACTAATTGTAATGCCTGACGTTCAATGCCCTCGTAATAGACCACACCGGTCTTTAACTCGATGTTGACAGTCAAGCTCGTCGGCTTCAATAGTTCCAACACTTCCGCGAGCGTCGGCACTTCCATGTGCAGTGGCTCTGCGATTCCTCTTTTATTAAAGTTAAGCTTCTTGATTTCAGAAAGCGTGAAGTCTTTGACCCACCCCTGGCCATTGCTTGTTCGGTCCACCGTTTCGTCGTGAATGACGACGATTTCTCCGTCTCTTGTAAGCTGTATGTCTAGTTCTACTCCGTCTGCGCCCATTTGAGCTGCCAGTTGAAATGCGCTGAGCGTATTTTCCGGCGCGGAAGAGTAGGCCCCTCGATGACCCCATATTTTCATTCCAGCCATTCCGCCTTCCCGCTTGTGACGATCCGGTCCTTCCCCGCACCAAATCTCACAAAACGTATCTGTCTTTTCTCGGTATTGATAAGCATAATGTCAAATGCTTCCTGAGAAGGAGTGCCCAGCTTGCGGTCGGGAGTGATAAACCCTTCTGTCTTATACTCCGTAAAGGCTTCACACTTGGAATTTACGATAGATAGAATAGGAAAGCTCTCGGCATTATCCAATAAGTCCGCATGATTGTGACCATTAACAAAAGCCAGAATTTTTCCGGCATAAGGGTTCAACACGCTCATTAATTCCTTCTCTCCACGCAACGCCTTTGCCCAATACTGTAAGCGGCTAACAGGTGAAAGGTGAGAAAAAATCACAATTTGCCAGTCATCAGCTGTATGTTCAAGTTGTTCCTTTAGCCACTGGATACACGAAGCATTGTAACCATAACGCAGCGTCTCGTCCGGGTCGAAGGAATCCAGAAATATAAAGCGCAGCTTTTGCGTTTCAAAATCAATGGAATATCTCGGCTCTTCCCTCCCTAAATAAAGCTCGCACTGTTCTTCCAGGGAAAATCGATCCAGATTATTCCGAAAATAATTCGTGTCATGATTGCCCAGCGTCACCCATACAGGAACTTCACACTGTTTTAGATCTGCCAGCACCTTTTCTGAGTAATAGCGGGTTACTTCACGCGTGACCATTCCGTCCGTAAAATCGCCAAGATGCACAATCCCATCAAAACCTAGAGCCTGATGCAATTGTTGGATGGAAGCTGCCGTTTCTTCCCAAGTTCCGTTTACCGTAAAGTGCGTATCCGTCAATAAAGCACAGATGAGTTCTCCTTCTTCCCGCAATGCCTGAACGCGCTTCGCGACCTGCTCCACTTCATTCGTGATCCAAGATTTGATTTCTCGAATAGGAGCTGTATGCTGTTCAAAAGCAAGAATACGGTTAATATCCTCGGAGCCGTCAAACGGTTCGCCGTTCATTTTCCGCAGACATACTCGAAAGTAAACGCCTTCCGTAAAAATATAATCGTCTTGTCTGTAACTATCCCCGCTTAAATCGTGCCGATAGGCCGTCCAGCTTTCGTTCGGAGCATAGTCATAGGTGTAAATCCAGCTTTCCTTTACCTCCGGCACGTAGGTGGCAACATTAAACTTATACCCCGAGTCCAGGAGCACCAGCCGATCGCCAGGCTGCGCCCAATAATATAGAGGGGTGCTAAGCATTTCGGGATGTCCCGGCTCTTGCAAGCCATCACCTGCACGTATTTTCATCCCTGCTAGCCCCGTCAATGAGATCTTCAAGCTCACCCCTCCGGCATTCTCATTTCTAACGATTACCTCAAGCTTGTTGCAGCTCTTTTCTCACTCGATCGAGCGAGTTTCTGAAGATTTGCCACATATCGTAGTATTTGTATTCCGCCAGCCTGCCGCCGAAAATCACGTTTTCTTCTCTTTCAGCAAGCTCCTTGTAGTTTAAATACCGGGCGTTGTTCTTTTGATCGTTAACCGGATAATAGGGTTCGTCCCCGTTTTCGTGCTCTTTTGAATACTCGCGTGTGATGACTGTTTTGGGCTGAGTGCCGAATTCAAAATGTTTATGTTCGATGATGCGGGTAAACGGCGTTTCCTTATCGGTGTAATTGACGACAGCGTTGCCTTGGAAATTGGGCTTGTCCAGCACTTCCGAATCAAATCGCAGCGTGCGATACTCCAGCGGCCCAAAACGATAATCATAAAACTCATCCAGCATCCCTGTATATACAATCTTGTTGGCAAGGCTGTCGAAGTATTCTCTTTGTGCGAAATAATCCGTATTCAGCCTGACTTCGCTGCCTTCAAGCAGCTTTTCAATGATTAGCGTATACCCTCCAACAGGTATTCCTTGATACTGGTCGTTAAAATAATTATTATCCCAAGTAAAGCGAACAGGCAGTCTCTTGATAATGAACGCAGGCAAGTCCTTGCAGCTTCGCCCCCATTGTTTTTCCGTATAGCCTTTGATTAATTTTTCGTAAATGTCTCGTCCCACCAATGAAAGCGCCTGTTCCTCCAAGTTCTGAGGCTGTTCACACTGCAAACGCTGAGATTCTATCTTCTTCTCTGCTTCTGCCGGGTCGGACACGCCCCATAGCTGGTAAAAAGTATTCATATTAAAAGGCAAATTGTAGACTTCATCCTTAAATTTCGCGATCGGCGAATTGGTATAACGATTAAACGTCGCAAACTGATTGACATAATCCCATACTTCTCGATCATTCGTATGGAAAATATGCGCTCCATATTTATGTACATTGATGCCTTCTACTTGTTCTGTATAGATGTTGCCCCCGATATGATCCCGTTTATCGATCACTAAACATCTTTTATTACACTTCATAGCCTCATGTGCAAAAACCGCTCCATAAGGTCCCGCGCCAACAATTAGGTAATCATACTTCATGGCTTCAACACCGCCCTCTTCGCTGTATCATAGATTTCTATTCCCGCTTGGCCATTAGGATGAGAGATTTCCGACATAAGGAGCTCCACTTGGCGATCCAGGAGCTTATCCAGCCAAGGCTCATGATCAGGCTTTGTGATCATGTCCAGCAGTGCTTCAAGCGATGCGCCATAAGTATGTTCTCCAAATGCACAGCTATTCGCGTCATCAACTCCACTGCCTTGTGCTCTAATTAAGAAATTCTGCAAGTCCCTCAAGTTGTCGCCATCCGTAATTACGATACTCTCTTGACGCAGAGAGCCGTTAATCAGGTCGTATTCAATAAAACTTCTGCTTTGCTTGTCATTGAGATAAATTCTATCTGTAGTATTAGAAGACACAGAAAAATAACCAATAGGATTGCTTACGGATAGTGGAACATCATTTTGTTCACTAGCAAGACGGAAATCATCCACATAAGAAAACGAATGATCGATTAATTCGAATTTAACCAAGCGTTGCGTATCAGCAGGCACTAAATACAAAGAATCATTGGAATACATAAGTTTTTGAAATTGCCAAAATCCGTCTGCGGGTATTCCTTCGAGATTAATTGGATACTCCGCAATCGTCTCCTCTGCCCTATTAAAGCTGACTAGAGCTGACTTATGCAAAGCTAATAACCAGTAGGTTTCATCAATCAATAAAATATCCGAGTATCCGCATTTGTCGCTGCTCAAGGCTTTCCATTTTGTCTTTTTCGTTTTCAAATCAATTTCTATCAAAGCACTGGCGTTGAAACATGCTAAAACCAGCGAACCCCGCGGCTCATCGTAAACACCGTTAAGGAAGTAGCCGAGTTCAGAGTCAAAGATCAGCTTTTTGACGGGCTTTATCCATTCGTCTATAATTTCTGTACTGTTATCTTCCAGATTCAGTTTGACAATACCGGGAAACTGTAAAGGAATAAAATAGAGCGAGCCGTCGCATTCGATAATTTTTGAAAATTTGCTCTGATCGTTATATTCTTTTTGTTTGGGCAAGGGCAACTCAACATATCGAAATGAGGAATCGATCAAATCATATATGGCTATGGCCCCCGCAGAGCTCGGAGAAAAATAAAGCTTATTTCCGCTTTGATGGATGGTGTGGTAGAGCCTCCAATCTAAAGCTTTCTCCTGAGCAAAGCTCCCGATGTACTCCACTTTTCGAGCATTCTTATTTAATCGAAATAGTCCGTTGAGCTCCAGCGTTACAAACCACAGATCCTCTTCCGTATCCCACAAGCCTCCAACTAATAGACGATCTTGTGGCTGTTCATTTTGAACCACTACAGGTTTTTTCATACATTGATACAACGGCATGAGAGAAGAAGCGTCCCCATAAAAAGCTGAGCTTAAGCTCAGCGCCCGATGCAGATCCGCCGTATCGTCATAGATTCCATATCCTTCGAGCTTGTACTCCTCAATCAGTCGTGAATATTCCTCCAAAAGGAATGGACGCATTGTGACATAAGCCGCCTCGCTCAAAGGGTGAGGCCGCCACCAAAGGACTACATCGTCGCGGTTGCGAACAGTTCTAAATACAGCCCTTAACTTTGCAATATACTTTTCATTTCCCCTCAGAAGGGGACCTATTGACGTGTTATAAAGAACCACTTTTTTTCGCGAACCGTCGGGCTTCTCAATCAACTTCTCCCATTCGTCGGATAGCGTGAAATCATCTGGCTTGGAGTTTATGACCTTATCAAACTTAGGCGAACCGGACGCCACAATCTTCTCCCTGACATTTCCGAAAAGGCCGACGCAATTGCGCGCCTTTTCAAACGCGTCAATTGCGTGGATGTAGCCCTCGCGAATCTGCTCCGACTGCACGAACACGCGATCGGCATGGATAATTCCCGACACGGTGCAGAAATGCTCCTCTATGTGATTCCCGGTCACAAAATAAGGAGAGTAGCAAAGCAACTCTGTATATTTCTTGAGATTTCTGCTGTAATAATTCGGATGAACCGTTGTAATGATATTCCCATCGTCGTAGGGATTATGAATGAAGATCACGTCCGGACGACGTTCTTCCAGATTATAGTTTTGCCAATCTACAACCGGAACGTAGTCGGGATATTGATGTCCCTCATATTGCATCTGTCCCAGCCTGCCCCCGGGGAGCCTGTCAAAGTAAGGGATCGGAACCACATAAACATCGCATTGCGGATCCGCTTTGGCAGCCAGCCAAATCGATTCAAGAGCGTCCCACATGGAAGCCTTATAAGGGAAAAGTACAACCTCAATTTTGTTGGGCTTGAGTTCATCCTGAATGCAGCTTTCGATCGTGACAAGCTCTCTTTTTAGCTGCTTCACGAAGCCCGCATCGGTGGTTTCAATTTTCACAGCGATTTGGTAAAGGCTCTCATGGTACTCGGTTAACAATTCAACCGTTCGTGTATCTTCACCTTCTATACTCTCTATAAACTCGCCAATATGTACCGCCGCATTTTGGCAGTCAACCAAAAGGTTAATTACAGCGGGGATATTTCGATTGACAAATTGTTTATGTATTTCATCCGTCGCTTCATGCAACGTTGTTAGGAGATCGAGAATCTGTTTTTTTTGGTATGCCCTCATCAAACTTTCGCCCCAGTATGAGTGTAGTATTTTCGTCGTGTCCTATATTACATATATCGACATCTTTCAAGCCCGATATGAGCTAATTAGTCTTTGAAAATATTTACACGCCTTCTTGCATACCCGCAAATTATACTGGAGTCGATAGGCTAATACATGACCAGCAAAGACAAATGCCCCAAGGCTGTAACTCCTTCTGCTTTGCACACTTCCACTATTTCCTTCTTAAAGTGGCGGGAGTGATCGAAGTTTTTAGTAAAGGACTGGATGAGCCTTACCGCATCTTCCTCAGTCAACTTCCGTTGGTCAGCACACATCCCGACAAGCTGCATACGAATTAACGCATATAAGATCCCGATGTATAACACTTGATCGAACATTTTCCCATCCGTGGATACGGGGAACAGCGTTGAGAACATCAGGTTAACAATGTAATTCTCCATGATGTACTCGTGCTGATTGAGAAACGTATCATGACAGTCCCTATACACCTTTTCGTAGAACAACAAAACGCGCTCGAAGCTCAAGCCCTCTGCCTGCTGCATTCCCCTCAGATAGCTCATCAAGCAATCCCGATACCGAACGTTTATGATTTGGTTTTCATTCATTATTCCGACCAAAAGTTCATTTAGCAGCTTGAGCTGGAAGGAATGGTTAACCGGAAAGGTTTGCGGGATCGTAAGTTCTGATTGTGCGGCCAGACCGTTTCTAAATTGTTCGATGAGAGGCGTCAGATCTTCGGCAGCTTGCCCGGAGGCTGCTTCATCTACCAGATCCGCAAAGGCGGCAAGCAGCATGATGCGGTGAGAAAGTCCGAATTGGCGATTTTGGATGATTTCAATAGCCAGTACCCTTAAATCCCATAAATATTTTAGTGTGACTGGAGCGGCAGCGGATTGCGAGGTTAATCTGGCATTCCATTGCGTATTCGCCGCTTCTTGGCGCGGAACGTATTCAAAGTCAATCCCCCGGGGCTCTAACAGTGCCAGTCTTGCCGCTTCAGGGCAGGATAGGGCTGCGGACACTTCCTGTGTCCCGTCGATCTCATTGATTCTGCGGGGATATGTCGCGCACGTAGGGGACAGATAAGACTCTCCCAGTTCAGCTTGAATGGCGCACAAACCATGGTCCAGAAATGAGCAGGCCCCCGTCTCCGAGTTTAATCTCATACTGGCATAGTTTAATTTCGATCTTTCGCTCTCTCTTCTAGGAACGACATCGTCTTTTAACCTCTTTTGCAGAGCAGGGTGCTTCACAGATTGATATCTATGATAAGTCTCCTTATCCACGGTCACATTCCAGAAGGCACAACAAGTATCTTCGCACTCTGCGCCAATGCATTGAAATCGGGTCATATATTCCGGCTGGAGGCTTTGATTATTCACGATTGATCTCATCTCTTTCATTAGACTTGCTTAAAGTTTTCATTATAGAACATTTCGGCGCAATTTCGACAAAACCCTCTATTTTGCGGCATTTCTCCTTTATATTTCTTGGAGTTTATAAGTTTTTGTATTAAGCTGAAACCATACCCTTAACCTACTGGAGGCACTATGAAACCACTCCTCTCCTTATGCATGATCGTCAAGAACGAAGAGGCCGTTCTGGACCGTTGCCTGCAAAGCGTTTCCCGTTTTGTAGACGAGATTGTAATCGTGGATACCGGTTCTACGGATTCCAGCAAAGAAATTGCCAAAAAGTATACGAACAAAATATATGACTTTGAGTGGATCAATGATTTTGCCGCAGCGAGGAATGAATCCCTTAAACATGCAACCGGGCAATTCATTTTGGTTATGGATGCCGATGAATTCGTAGACGAGCCCAATATATCCGATTTAAGAAATTTCTTGACTAAGCAGAAACCTTCAAATGACACCTTATATCGGGTCACGGTCGTTAGTTATAAAGAAGCCAACAAGCCGGCCACCGAAGAACCGATTTTGCGGGTGTTCGCGAACCATATGAATATTCAGTATGTTCGCCCTATACATGAGCAACCAACTCCACAGGCTGGTAGATCGGTTAAGATTGTTCCTATTCCTATTAAGATATTTCATTCCGGTTACACCGAGGAAACTATTCAATCCAAAAATAAACACGAACGAAACCTTCATATCTTTTCGGAGATGGAAAAACGGCAGCAGCTCTCCCCTTACGATCAATGCATGCTGGGAAGACAGCTTCTTTTCATGGGGAAACATGCAGAAGCTTTGACGCATCTTCAGGCCGCACACATTAGTGGGGACAAGAGCGAGGAATGGTATAAGCATAATTTAGTTTCGATACTTGAACTGCACCTTAATACCAACGACCTTTTTCAGGCATATACGTTCGCCCAAGATAATTTAGTTCCTTACTTCCATTACGCAGATGTCCGTTCTTTATACGCAAGTATCTTATACAAGCTTGGTTTCTGGAAAACCGCCAAAAGGGAGTTCGAAGAGGCCCATCGAATTGTTGAAATTGCTTCAAGCGGTCAAAAGTCTTCCTTGGTAAGCTCTGATCTTGGCTTCAGAGGCCCCCTCTGGCATTTAGTCCAAATTAATGAAAACGAGCAGAATTACATTCAAGCAATCCCTTATTTAGCGAAGCTTTTAATGAACAACAAACACGACATAGAGGCAATCAACAAATTTATTCAATTATCTTCTCTTAATCATAGCTTTGAGGATGTCGTTAAAATCCTTGAGGAGCTTCTTCAAACGGACACGAATCGGAAAACCTACGCAATAGTCGGAAAGGTAGCCATTCGATCCTGTCACAAGGATTTTTCCTTGCACTATTGTCGAAACAACATAACTAGCGGACTTTATAATCTGTCAGAAAAGCTCCAATATGCCATGCTGCATAATGATGAGCCGCTATTCGGGGCCTGCCTTGAAATCCTTCATGAAGACCAGTTGCCTTATAGAATTGCACAGCAGATTGCAATGGGCATTTTGATTTGGAACCGCACCGATTGGCTCCAATACATTGAGCAGCATAGTCAAGTGGCGAACTTTGTCCAGGATCTTCTTAATGGCAACGTTCAGGATTTTGCCGCGGAAGATCTTCCTTTTGAATCACTAGTCGAGCTTTATAATTTACAACAGTGGAATGCTTATGAATTCGTATTAAGTCATTATGAAACACCGCAGATCGTCAACCGCCTTGCAAGCTACTTTTTAGAGATCCATCATATTCCGACGGCTCTTCAATATTACAACTTCCTAACTGAGCAGGACGCCTTGACTGCCTCGAGTATGGCAAAGCTGGCCTGGTATTACTCCCATCAAGGGAGCTTAACGGAAGCATACTCGTTGTGGGAACGAGCCCTAGCAATGGAGCCTTCCCAGCACAGTCATTATATCCATTATTATGAGATGTGCGAGGATCCTTTGACAAAGCAGACGCTCAAAAATCGATTAATAGCGCTTAATCCCGAGTACAACCGCCTTGATTTATTATTTAGATAAAACAAAGTCCTCGGCAAGCACGCCGAGGACTTTGTTATTTCTTCTTATCCATCAGAAAGCTATCATACACACCCGCATGATTATAAGCCGCTTGTTGCTTCTTGGTCTCATTCATTCGTCTGATCGAGCTTTCCGCCTCATCCTTAAGCCTGTTCATCTTCGCGAGAATTAAAGAATCGTACGTCAGCAATTCTCTAATTATCGCCTTCTGAGTTACAGTTAGTTCTGCTCGACGTTCTTCAACAAGCTCCGTAAGCTCTTGCCTTCTTTCAACCAACGCTTCGAACTGTTCATAATCTGAGGCTATTTCTTCGTTGCCTAGACGCTTGGTCTCCAATAAAATCTCTTCGATCAACTGGTCCATTTAGTCAGATTCCTTTGGATTCGTGGATTTAATGATTTGTACCCACGCCTCTCTCAGCTCACTTAATATAGAAATAACCTCTGACGCCGATTGTTTGTTCTTCTTCATATTAGCTTCAATCAGCTTTCGGTTTGCATAGTCGTAGATGTCCAACAAATTATTCGCAATTGGATATTCGTGATTAAGAGAGGCGATTAATTCATTCACAATATGCTGTGACCTAATGAGGCTATGATTTGCCTTCTGATAATCTTTTGCTTCAATTCCGTCTATCCCTTGCTTAATAAACCGAATAGCTCCGTCATACAGCATAAGAATCAACTGAGCAGGAGAAGCAGTCTGAACGGAAGATTGTTGGTATTTATGAAACGGTGTAGAAATCACTCTCTTCACTCCTCATTCATTTCAATTAATCTCTGCCCTGCCTTGCTGTACCCCATAGCCGCCGAATTACGGTAGCATTGTATCGCCTGTTCCGCTTTTCCAAGCACCTCGTAGTAATTACCCAAATTATAGTAGGCCGCATACGAACCTGTTCCCTTTACACTATCATACAACTCCGATTCCCCCACTTCAAGGCACAGTTGATAGGAACGTTCTATAAGCGGTAAATACTCCATATACTGGGCAGGATTGGAGAGGACCAGATCCAAGTAAAATACCCCGCAGGCAAAATGAAAATCAGGAAAATTCATTAGCCAAGCATGTTTCTGTTGCAGAATATCTAACACTTTACCATATTCTTTTAATTTCATTAACAAGTACATATACTCCGTAACGACATTCGGAGCAAAACGTTCCACACCTTGAAGCGCTGCATAGGCTTTAGCAAAATAAAGTTTGCTTTCTGCCCAGTTCTCCAGTCCATCATATTCTTTAGCCAATTGAAACAGATAATAAGGATCCTCGGGATTCTCCTGAAGCTCCAGAAGTAAAAGCGGCACGTTACGATCTGATTTCTTCAGTTTGAAGTACCCGTCATGCTGAACGACAATAGGCACATTACGTCGAGCAAGGGACGTACTCACCTGTTCATGAATCCGTCCGTAATACTCTAGATGTCTAGGGAATAACCGGGTAATGTAGTCTCTGGTTTCATGGGTTTCCCCTTCGTCAAAGACTGTACTTATTCTCTCTATACGTCCAACCGCATTCGCTTCTTCGATAAACTGACGTATCCGAGAATGGTCTATAGCATCAATCCACTCGTCAGCATCCAGTACCAGCACCCAATCTGCAGAAGACTTGCTAATGGCATAGTTCCTAGCCTTCGAAAAATCGCTCTCCCATACATAAGTATAAACTTTAGCTCCGAGCCCCGACGCAATTTCTTTCGTTCGATCCGTTGAACCAGTATCCGCAACGATTATCTCATCAACATAAGAAATTGCGCTTTCTATGCATCGCTGTATTTTAACCTCTTCATTCAAGGCAATCATTACTAACGCTAGTGTGCTCATTAAAAACCCCTTTAGTAATTATTAAACAGGCTTGCAGACTGAGCACTAAACCTATTAATTGCGGCTTCCATGGCCGCAAACTGTTTGTAGTATTGATTCTCTGCCCGGAGCATACGCTTGTTCATCTCCGTCAGTCGGATATCGAGCAGTCTTAGCTGTTCACCAATATTACTGTCCGCATTGAAAGCAGCATCCGTTGCCGTGCTTACCCGGGATGTACCGGCTTTCGTAGCCAACTCCTGAATGGAGAACATCCCAATATTAGAAAGACGGTTAAATAATCCATTGTTCTTATTGGTTGCTGAAACCCCAGGAGGAGTCTTATCGCTCTCGCTTACTCTTTGTGAAAAAAAGCCGATTACCTGATCAGGATTAGCTTCCAGCGCGCTGCGCAATTTGGCCTCATCAATCACCAACTTACCACGCTGTGTATAATCACCTGTAGAAATACCCAAACTGGACAAATTCACATTTACTCCGTTAACATTTACATCCGTAACCGCGGCCAACCTAAAGCTATTGACTAATGCCGTAAATGTCGAGTCCCCTCTTAGCAAACCGCTCTTTGCCTTGGATTCCCACAATTCAATTTCGCTCTCCGACATTTCCTTCTTCTGTTCACTGGTTAACGGCACGTACGTTCGATAACGTTCTTCTCCAAGTTTCTTGTTAATTGAATCCAACAGATCGTTATAATCTTTAACAAAAGCTTTGATCGTATCGATCATTTGATTCGTATCAGTGCCTACTGTCAATTGAGTTGGATTACCATTCGACTTACTGTTAAGGGTGATCTCCACCCCATTCTCCGTAAAAGTGTTACTTGTTCTCTTAGTTGATATTCCGTTAATGAGCAACTCTGCATCATTACCTGCCTTGGATTCCAAAGAGAAATTATCGAAGATATCGGATACAAGATTGATACTACTGTCATCGCCGGTTGTCTTGGAAGTAATCGATAACGCTCCCGTGTGGCTGTCCAGAAACACGTTTACGTTCGCATCTTTGCTGCTGTTCAACTTTGAAACCATAGTAGCCAGCGTATCTGTATTTTCATCCAGTATAATCGGCTGCCCGCCAGTCTGGATGGTGATTTTTCCATTAGCGTCCGACGTATAGCTAAAGCTACCTTCCAAATCCTTTAGTTTCGTATTCAGGTCAACTTCGCCGATGCCGGAACCTGAAGTGGTTTTCCATGTTGCTCCTTTTGCAAGCTCGGTGACCTCAATCGTCAGCGTACCGATTGCCGCATTCGAATTTGCTCTCGCACTAACAGCAGTGCTATTCCCGGTTGTGGTAACTTGTTTAGCATTGAGAGTTCCTTGCAAACCATAATTAAATAGTTTGTTGTTGCGGAAATCAACGATCTTGGCATTAATCTCGCGATACTGCTCTCGTTGCCATTCAAGCGTTGTCTTCTGTATAGTAAGCTTATCGAGCGGCGCCCGTTTGGCCTTCATCAAGTCTTTGACAAGCTGGTCGATATCCAGTCCAGATGCCATTCCTGTGATTCTGGTAACCATTTGATCTCTCCCTTTCTTTATACTTTCTCGTCTACTAAAATTCCAGCAATCTCCATCATCTTCACGACAAGATCAAGCGTTTTCTCAGGAGGGATCTCGCGAATCAGTTCTCCCGTTTCTTTGTTAAAGACTTTCACCATTACAGCCTTAGTCTGCTCATGAACCTTAACTTCAAAAGAGGTAGTAGGACCCTCCAAAGATTTAATGGCCCGATCCACGGCTCGAATAAGTTGTTCTTCCCCAATGGATACTTTGACTCCTTGTCTCTCTGCAATCTCCAATTGTTTTCCCGTTCGCGGCAACGACTGCGATACTGTTTGCTGTTTGGGAGCTTCTGCTTCAAGGCCAGCTTTCACTGCAGGAGTTTGAACAGGCGACGCTGTAGCGCTTGATACCGTGTGCATGTCAATCCCTCATTCCGTACCAGATTGGCAATCTACTTTATATATCGACTACAAGTTATCTTTTATTTAGCATCAATAATAGAAAAAGAGGCTTCGGGTAATCCCGAAGCCTCTTTTTCTTGTTTGAATTAACGGAGCAAGGACAGTACGCCTTGCGGAGCGGAGTTTGCTTGTGCAAGCATCGCTTGCGAAGATTGAAGCAGGATTTGGTTCTTGGTAAGAGCAACCATCTCGCTAGCCATATCCGTGTCACGAATACGGGATTCAGCAGCCGTAAGGTTCTCAACCGTTGTGCCCAAGTTGTTGGAAGTGTACTCCAGACGGTTTTGGACAGCACCCAGTTTAGCACGTTGCGTAGCCACGTTCTCGATTGCCGTTTCGATGCTTGCCAGAGAAGTAGTACTTCCCAGCGCGTTGAAACCAGTTGTAGAAATAGAACCGATCGAGATTGTGCCACCAGTAACATCATTGGATTGGATCGAAGCTCCAGCCGTGATGTTAATTCCGTTAAACTTCGTTTCCGTCATGATTTTGTCGATTTGAGCACCCAGTGCAGTCAACTCTTCATTGATGTTAGCTTTATCCGTCGAAGAATACGTTCCGTTCAGCTTCTGAACGTTCAATTCTTTCATCCGAGTCAGCATTGCGCTAACTTCGTTCATTGCACCTTCAGCCGTTTGAACGAAAGAAATACCGTCTTGAACGTTGCGTTGCGCTTGTTCGAGACCGCGAATTTGGCCACGCATCTTCTCGGATACAGCCAGACCCGCTGCATCGTCAGCAGCACGGTTGATGCGGAGACCGGAAGCCAGTTTCTCCATGTTCTTGCTCGTTGCAACGTTGTTCAACGTCATGTTGCGGTGAGTGTTTACTGCAGTAATGTTGTGATTAATACGCATAATCGAATTCCTCCCTGAATGTTGTTGAGACTCGCATCCATGCGATTTCTCCATTACCTAATCTATAGGTCGGCCGCCCTATATTCAGGCTCTGTATTCATTATCGGCGGAGAGACAAAGAAGCTTAATAGCCTTTTAGAAATTTTTGCTGATTTTTTTGAGTTCTTCGGAGAGAAAGCTCACATCCACCTTATTGGATACTGCATTTCGGTTCGATTCCTGCACGGAGTCTACTAGTTCCTTACGCAGGATCTGTATTTCCCTTGGAGCAGCGATTCCTAACTTTATTACATCGCCCTCTACTTCCAACACGGTGATTTCTATATTCTCCTGCAAAATAACCGATTGTCCTTTTTTACGGGAAAGCACAAGCATAGGAACACCTCCTTTATCTTTCTATCTTGGCTCGAAGAGTCGATGTCTTGCCGTATAAGACGTATTGGATAGAATGATCTGCTTACCCAAGCCAACGTTCGCATTCAAGATAACGGGAGCAACCAAATTTACGGTAGCCGAACTCAGACTCCCCCGCCAAGTTACGATAACGCGAATAATTAGAGACTGGCTGGAAACCAACTGCAGTTCCTTTATTGCGTGTTCCGGCAACTCAAATTCATATTCCTTAAAGAAAAAAAACGGATCAACGATAACGAAGCTCGTCTCCTCACTGTCCAGGCATTTTAATGTTCCAAACGGTTTGTTAGCCTCCTCTTCCGCCAGAACAAAACGCTTGCAGTGAGCAAAACCCGGGAGCCCCTCCTCAAAATTGTAAATCAATTTCTCATTCATTTGAGGTAATCCTGCTTCAGTTTGATTATGCATTTCCCGGCCTCCTAACCCTAAAATTAGAAAAGCCATAAGCGTATATCGCTTATAGCTTAATTTAAAAACTTATGCAATTATATTGATCTCGGGAGGCGTAATCGTGACTTTTGGGTATTGCTGCATGTACACGTTCACGTTCCCCCGTTCATAATGAATTTCCGGTCGATGAACTTGAGACTGAATCCTCACTTGGCCAACATCTACCTGCAGATTGATATCATTAGGCATATAGTGAAAATCAACATTTGCCAAGGAGGCAAATCCGAAGATTTGTAAATCAGGCGCCCCTTCGATAAAATCGCTTAAAGCAAGCTCGGGAATAGGATTATCGCGATTGGTAAGATCCCCCATCCGATTCCCCTTCTCGACAATATGCTGAATGTTCTGCTGAGCGACTTGTTTATATTGGGAGTATACACGGTTCCAGAAAGCTTCCGCCTTGCCACCAGTTAAAGCATCGTTAGTCAAAGATTGATCTATCTGAAGATCACCTGGACGATTAGTGGCAGAAATGACGGTTGGCGTCGATTGTACTTCCAGTTCCGGCTTCGGCCGACGAATTTGAAACTGTCCGAGTTCGGATTCAACACCAATCAATCCCCTTTGGGATTGAATCGATAAGAACGGTACCATGCCTCAAACCTCCTCACTCTCCAGACTTATCGCAAGAAGTCGACAAGCGATGGCGAGATGACTTTCGCTCCAACAGACAACGAAGCTTGATAGATGCTCTCGTTCACCTTCGAGCGGATAATCAAATCCTCAATATCTGCATCCTCGGTTTTGGACTGCAGCGTTTCAAGGTTCACATTCAGATCCTTTAACCGTTGCTCCATCAACTCCACCCGGTTGACGCGGGCACCAACCTCTGCTTGCTGTGTGAGAATTTTGTCCAGTCTGCTGTCCAACGCGGTTATCTGTCCGTTTACCCCTTCGTAGTTACCAGACTCCAAGTTAGCAACCATCTGATCAATGACATAGAACAAATTATCGTCCTCATTCTGCGGCGCCGTTACTCCTGGTGGCGGAAAACCAAACACATTGTTTCCTGTCAGATTTACCGTTAATTCAATGCCTGTATTGATTGCATAATTGAGGTTCCCAGTATCTGTTACAACATCCGTGGGTGAGGTTGCATTATCATAAGGAATTTTATCCGTGAATTGTCCATTAAACACATATTTACCTTTAAATTGACTATTCGCAATATCCACAAGCTGTTCCTTTAGTTGTTTCATTTCGCTTGCGATATTATCCAACGCCACTTGGGGATTGGTTCCATTCGCTCCCTTGACGGCCAACTCTTTAATTCGTTTTCCGATGTCTCCAACCTGAGTAAGCAAAGTATCGTTAAAATCCAGCCAGGAAGCCGCGGAATTGACATTCGTCTGATATTGCTCATTTAGAGACAAATCACTTCGATAGCGTAAGGAGTATGTAATGCCAACCGGATCATCAGACGGGCGATTGATCTTCATGCCCGTCGACAACTGCTCCTGAAGCCCCTGCATTTGGGAGAGGTTTTTGTTAATATTACGTAGGAGTTGACTTGTTATTGTCCCCTGCGTGACGCGTCCCAACATTTTATCTCACCCTTTCACTGTGAAAATGTTACCTGCCAACGGTTCCCATGCCATTAATTATTCTATCCAGAGTCTCATCAATTGTTGTCATGAAGCGTGCTGCCGCATTGTAGGCATGCTGGAACTTGACCATGTTGCTCATTTCTTCGTCAAGCGATACGCCGCTAACGGATTGGCGACGGGCGTCAACCTGGTCGACTACAATTTTTGCATTCGTCGTTTGACGATTGGCTTCTTCTGCCTCAACACCCAATTGACCGACAATCGAGCGGAAAAAGTCGTTTACGGAACCTTGCGCAGTTGCCGCACCGGTAGCAACCGAGGAGAAGTCGATCTTCATCTCGCTAAACTGACTAATCAGCATGGCCAGATCCTTGTTCCCTTTGACAACCGCCTCGGGAGTTCCCGAAGTTCTCATAGAAGAAGCAATGTAGCCTGCATCGGCAAGAATATCTGCGTTTAAAGTCACATTACCAGCCGTTATTGGCCCACCGTCTTTGGAGGCAAAGAAGGTACCTCCCGCTTGCGGAGGATCCATCATCGTATAGCCGAGTTGATGCAGACCGTTAAGACCTTTCACCGTAACAGTCAAAGGAGAGGTCAACGTACGAGCAGTCCCGGAGTAGGTAATATTGTTTAAGGTGATGCCGTCTGGCAAGACAGAACCTGCTGGAATTGTGACGGTAATATCTCCATTAGCCAGGCCGTTGACAAGCGTATTCAACTGCTGCTGATAGTTCGCGACATATTGGTCTCTGGAGATGATCATTCCGTGAACTTCGCCGCCGTTCAAATCTCCACCGGCAAAGCTCGCCAGCAGTCCTTCAGCAGTCACCGGAGTGTATTCCCCATTATCGACCAGCACGGCTCCGCCCATCATGACTTGATAGTTGCCATCGTTCGTTTCTACACTCGTCACGTTCACGACTTTGGATAGTTCATCCATCAGTAGATCCCTTTGATCTCGGAGATCGTTGGCATTATCCCCCAAGCCTTCGATCTTGCGAATCTGCAAATTCAAGCTTGATATTGTTTCAAGCGCAGTATTGATCTGATTGGCTTTCACGCCGATATTCTCGGTAATATCCGCGCTGAGTTCGTCCAATTGACGCGCTGTCTGATTAAAAGCATCCGTCACAGCCTTGGCCGTCTCGCGCACCAGTTTCCTCGCAGTAATATCCTCCGGGTTTTCGCTCAAGTCGTGCCACGACTTCCAGAAGTTATCCAATACGGCACGAAGCCCGGTATCGGAAGGCTCGTTTACGATCGTTTCGAGCTTTTGCAAGGTATCCGCTTGGATCGACCAGCTGCCGTGCGTCTTATTCTCGTTCCTGAACTGGGAGTCCAAGAATCCCTCACGGATTCGAGTTATCGAGCTAAACTCAACGCCGGTGCCGAGTTGTCCCGGGGTCGTAGAACTTGACATCCCAATGGCTTCCATCGGTCTCGAAGCCGTCATATTGACTACTTGTCTGGAGTAACCGGTCGTATTTGCGTTGGCGACGTTATGTCCGGTGGTTTGCAATGCGGCTTGTTGAGTGAACAGGCTTCGCTTAGCCGTCTCAATCGCATGGAACGTGGATCTTATCATGGAATATCTTCCCCATTTCGTCCCGAGTTAGTAGGAATCAGGCTTTCGAATCGAAAAAGCTGAGCTTGCTTTGCCCGTAAGCCGACTCGGTCGGTTTTTTATAAACATAATCTTGATCGTCGTAGGCGCTTGCCAGGAGATTCAAGGAAAAATCGTTAAATTCGATGGATTGCCGAGTGAGCTTCATGTTCAGCTCATTCAAAGCCCGAACACGCTCAACTGCGGCGCTAAGCTTATCTGCAAGCTCCGAGAGCTTCAACTTGTCTTCCGCATTCGTAATCATTCGAATCAAACTGGCCACCGTAGTCGAAGGAGTCGGGGTAAACCCGGCTTCTCTCAAGATCGCGTTAACGGCTTGCTGACGGCGCCCTTCAGCCTCGGCAATCAGTTTTATCAATCGCGCTTCCTTGGTCACCATCTCGTTTAACACATCGATATCGTTGGCAACCAAGGATTCTTTTTTCCGCTCAGCATACGCGCTCATCTGCTCGTGTTGCAACAGCAACGTTTCCAGAGCCTCGCACAGCGCATGAAAAGACATACTCATCACCTTCCGTCATCTTGATTGCACAGACTATTCCCGAACGAAAGGCAACAGCTTCTCGGCCAGTTTGCCGGAATCTACATGATAGGTTCCCGTAGCCACTTCTTTCTTAAGCGTCTCGATCCGCTGGGAACGGTTCGGATCCTCGGCACGTTGAGCCCCCAAGAGCTCCATAGCCTCCGCCGAAAACTGCACCTCGTCCTTCCGACGCTTGCCGGAAACCTGGTTGGCGCGAATATCCGATTGCTGTTGATAAGTGCGATAAGCACCGATACGCTGAGTATCATTTATTTTCATGACGATCACCTCAATAAATAAAAAAGACCGATAATATCTATCCCTATTATCGGTCAGCTCATATGAAATGTTTAGTCGTTGCGGTTAATTATCGCGATCGCGAAGACGATCGCCGATCTGGTATGTGCCCTTCTGCCGCTCATCGTCGGGATTATACCTCGGCCCCGTTTGTGAAGTGGCGTTCCTTACGTCCCGAGTTAAGCGCTTCTTGCAAGTCTCACACAGGTGCCCTTCGCGAATAAGCGTACCGCACGACTCGCACGGGTAGGACAAGTTAGGAGCATCCATCAACGAAATCCGGCCCTCGCGAACCCATCTCGTAATCTGCTTGATGCTGATCTCCGTCTCCTCGGACAGCTGCTGGATGTCCATGCCTCTATTCTTACGCAGATGCTCCGCGCATCGCTCGTAATCTTTTTCCAACTCTTGGTGACAACTGTTGCAGACCTCGCGGAAGCTTTTAGAGAACAGCTTGCCGCATTTCGGACAGTAGGTTAAATTCACGTAATCATCCCCCCATCTCCGACATCAATCGACTCTAATTGCCTAAATTATACTAGAAAAGACAAGCATCCGCCAGTTACTTCGTTTGTTACACGGATGCTGTCGGTTTAACCGCCGGCGTATCGGTACGTCTGGGCTCCGAATAAGCCGCTTTAAGCTGGTTCGGCACGCTGCCGAACAGCAGCCAGGACCATCCGGTCAGTCGGCTCAACGCGGTAACGGCAAGCCAGGAGATCGTCAGAGCAAGCAGGAAGCCGCCGGCATACCAGGCATGATGAACGAGCGTACTGCCGCCGGAGAGCGGAAATTGCCGATAGACGAGCAAGATCAGCGGATGCACCAGATACACTCCGAACGAAACGATTCCCAGATGACGCAGTCGTCCGACCCAGAAAGAAGTGTTCATTTTTCCGCCGATCAGGAAGGCAATCTGCATCAATACCAGAGGGGTGATCATCGTATAGAGGTCCCAAATTCCGTCGTACAGCGCATTGTGATACCTCGTCTGGTACATTCGCGCATTGTAGAACATCGTGACATAGGTGATGCCGGAGCCGAGCCATACCGCCCATAGAGCGATCCACGCGGCCACTTTCGTTTTCGTTATATTTTCTTTGGCGATGATCAGCCAGCCTTTAATTCGATCGAAGTAGATGCCCAGCCATGCCCCGAGAAAATAATGCCCGAAGTAAGACAAGGACCAGCTGCCCCGGTTCGTTACTTGCCAGTATTCGCGGTTGAGCAGGAAGAATGCCCACTGCAGCCCGACGCCGATCAATATCGCGGACGCCGCCAGCCATTTGTACTTTTTCATCAATAGCAATAACACCGGGAACAACACGTATAACTGGATGCTGATAAACACAAAATACAAATGTGTATAGGCCTGCCCCTGCGCCACTTTGCTCCAGAAGCTCGGCCACATCTGCGACAGTTCCCAGGCGAACCCGTTCTGATACCACCTCAACACGAAGTACAGCAGCGAGAACAGCAAATAAGGAACGACAATATACATCAACCGATTGCGATAAAATTTCTTGAACCGCTGAACCGTGAGCGGCTGAGGATAATAATTGTAGAACAGCACGAAGCTGCTGAGCAGAATGAACGAAGTCGTGCCGATTTTAGAAAAAATGTTCAAGAAATTATAAACCCCATAAAGGGATGTATGCTTCATATCTACCGTCGCGAACGAGGTGGAGTGCACCATGAGCACGCCCAGAATCGCGATGCCGCGTACGATGTCGATTTCGTTTAATTTAGCTCGACGTTCCATGTCTCCTCCTTTGGGACAGGCATTATTTCGATTGGTTTTACCCGAAGTCACCCTATCATAGCATAAGGCGAACGCCGTCGAAAAGCGAGTTTCTATGGAATCTCTCACGATTTCTGCTAGGAACGCGCCCAGAGCAGACCGTAGATTCGGCTCTCCGCATGCGGTTCGGAAGCCTGTCTGAGGACACGAGCGCACTCGTCGAGCGTGCTTCCGGTCGTATACACATCGTCCAACAAGATGATATTTCCGGAAAATAAAGCTGCTGAGACGGCTGCGAAATTGCCTCTCATGTCGACGACGCGGCTGCGACGGGTTTTGAGACTTTGTTTCTCGGTGTGACGGAGACGATGCAAAAGTGGGCGATAGGCCATACCATACCATTCGGACAATCGGCAGGCTAATCGCTCGGCTTGGTTAAAGCCTCGCTCTCTTAGCCTCTCAGGGGCCAGCGGAACGGCAGTGATGATAGGAAACGAAGCTTGGGAGGTCGCGGCCTGCAGACGCTCCAATGCGAATGCCAGCATGGCGGCCAAAATCGTCTCGACACCCTCGTTGCCCCGGTATTTGTAGAGGGCAAGCCAGTCCTTCATCGCATCGGTATAGCGAACCGCACAGCGACTGATGGCGTAGGATCGCTGCGTTCTTCGGATGCAATCCTCACACGATTCCGCCCGTCCGCAGACGCGGCAGACCGGATGCACGATCCAGGGAATCGCTTGTCGGCATAGACCGCATAAAGATGCCAGAGCCCGCTTCGGCGCCGGATGCCTGATCGGAATCGGCACAGCGGCAGCTGCACTCGCGCCCTGGCTCGCATCACGGCCGCAGATTGGACATTCGCGTTTTGTCGAGGCAAACCAAGAGCCAACATTCAATCGCATTCGTTAATCACTCCTATTTGGACGAGGTATGGGCTGGAAAAGTTACACTTTTCGACTTACGTGAGGGCGGGTCGGCTTTTAGAATGATACTCTCTGGGCAATGGTTCGGGCCGGCTAGTCGGCTTTCAAATAACCCTTTCGTCTTGCTGCGGCATTCATCGTCCGGATTTGCCGGATCGAGTTCCGTTGTGACCGTGTCCATTCCGGAGCGCCGTAATAGACGACTCCGAACGGGTCGTCTCCCGAGCGTCCCGCCCTTCCCGCCATCTGTACGAGCGAAGCCGCGTCGAACAACGAATTATGAGCGTCCAGAATGAACACGTCACTGCGAGGAATCGTGACCCCCCGCTCCAGAATCGTCGTTGTAACAAGGAGTTGGATGGTTCTATCGCGGAAAGCAACGACCTTTTCCCCTCGTTCTTCGTCCGGGGAAGAGGTTCCGGCGATGGCGTTCCCGGGTAGACCAAGATTCTTCGCCTGATTGCGGAGCAGCCGGACCATCGGTTCGACTTGCTTAACATAAGGCACGAACAGGAATACTTGGGCACCGCGGTCGACGGATCGGCGAATCGGTTGCAGCAGTCTTTGCGGGATTGTCTGTTTGGCGAGTACTTGATACACGGACGGCAGCTTCAGTCTGGCGGGAACCGGCAACGGATAGCGATGGTAGCGGACCGGAACTCTTGCATACGCCAGCCTCCCACGTGACGCCTCACGCTGCAATGCTGCCGGAGGCGTAGCGCTGAGGTAGACGGTTCGGCCATCGGGCTTTCCGCATTTGGCGGCGGCGTAATGGAGCATCGGGTCGTTATGATAAGGAAAAGCATCCAACTCATCGATAAGTACGAGGTCGAAAGCCCCTTGAAAACGGAGAAGCTGATGGGTAGTCGCCAGCGTAAGTTCCCCTTCCCTCCAACGATCCGGACTCCCTCCGTACAGAACGGCAATATTTCGGTCCGGGAACGCTTTGGCCAATCTTGGCGCCAACTCCAGCACAACGTCCCGTCTCGGCGTCGCCACCAGCGCTCTGCCTCCTCTTGAGAGCACCGAATCAAGCAGGGGAAAAATCATCTCCGTCTTGCCCGCTCCCGTAACCGCCCAGAGTAAAAATGATCGGCCCTTGGAAGCCCGCGGAGCTTCTAGGAAGGCGAGGGCTTGAGCAGCAGCGTCGCTCTGCGCAGGGCTGAGCCCCCAGCGCTTGATGAGGTGCTGACGGATGTTTTTTGAGTGGGAAGGTACGCTAGCTGTTCGAATAACAGGTGCAGGACTAGCCGTTGGAATAGAAGTTGGGAACGGTGCTGTGGCAGTTTGTCTACGTGTTGGGAGCAATGGCGCTTCAGCGGGCACAGGTACCGAGAGCGCAGCACCGGCGGTCGGCAAGCCGATGACCAGCAACTCGCATTCGCGGCTGCGCCCCATCGTCAAGCAAGCCTCGCAATACGCGCAGGCTTGCCTCCCGCACGCGGCGCAATCCGTGCGCCGCAGCTTATCCGCGCTGCCGCAGCGCCGGCAGCGCAACACCTGGGCGCGGCCGCCCGCCCCGCGCCCCCGCAACAGCCGAGCGCGCCGCAGCGCCCGCTCGGCCCAACCCCGCAGCCCCGCCGACGCGGGGGCTGCAACTGCATCGGGGGCCACTGCAGCCGTCAGCTGCACGGCCCCCAAGAGCGCCGCGAGCTGCAGCGCAGCAAACGCGGAGACGCCCGAGCTGCCCGGCAGCTCGGCGTCCAACAGCTGCTGCGCTTCCTCGCGGAGCAGCGAACGGCCGGCCAAACGCGCGGCCGCCCTTCCTGCCGCTTCGAGCAGGCGCGGCTCCGCCGCCGCCCCCTCTCTCAGCTTAATTCTCTCCATCTCGCCCGCATACCCGGCCGATCTCGCATGATATACCAGTCGCTCCGCCCAGCCGCCATGCACGAATTGTTTCTCCTCGGCCCCTCGCCAGGCTCTCTCCCTATCACCCGATTCTTCTTTCAAGCCTTTGCCCGCAGGAGATCGCGTCTCACTCGCCCATTCCTCCTCTAACATTCGGCACATCCGTTCTCCCTCGCCCAGAGGAATCTCCTCGCGCAGACGAACAATCTCACTCGCTCTGTCATTCCAATATTTCCGATCCGTCTCCCAGTCGATCGAGATCAGCGCCTTCTGCCCGCGCGCAGCCCGTACAGCATATAAAACAACCTTCATCCAACTCCCCTCCTCCAGTTCGAATACTGATCCTTCCATCTTCCCCACGTTAGCGTCGTCTCTCCCCATTCCAACAACACAAAAAAACACACCCCAGCCTATACGGCGATTCGAGGTGTGCTTCACCTTGATTTATCTGGATATAACCAACTAATGAACCGATTCCTTAAGCTTGTTAATCTTGTCGGCAGACAATCCGGTCACTTCTCCCACCATGGCCGGATCAAGTCCCTTGGCCAGCATTTTTGCAGCAATTTCCTCTTTGCTTTTCAACACACCTTCTTCTCTCCCCTGTTTTAAGCCTTTCTCCAAACCCATCTTCTCCCAGGACGTCATCCATTCCATCATCGCAACCTCCTCTTTCAGGTTAGTTCGATCTATTTTCTTGAGCAACTGCTCGTTCTCAGAAGTCGTTAATTGTAGATAAGTTTCGAAAAAAACGGTCAGCAGCTTCATCCGGGCAGGATCCAACCGCAGACGAGTCACCATGCGAAGAAATTCAAACTTTACCGCAACCCGTTGCTTTTTATTATATCCCATACTGCTCAAAAGCGCAGCAGCCACGGGGTTATCGGTCCGAACGAATCGGCGCCAGCCTTTCTTGCGCAACTGGAGCGAATAATATCGGAAATTCATCACCTTCAAGAACGGGAAAGACCAGCCGAACCGATTCGGCTCTTTCTCCTGCCGTGTGTGGCTGAAAACCGCAATCGGAAGAATCCGACGACGGTACTTCTCGTACAGCTTGCTGGAGTACAGGAACATCCTTTCAGGGAAATCCTCTTGATAGTAGGACTGCGGTTCCAGATGGATAATAATCAGTGTTTTGTCTTCCTGTCGCTCCCTATTTCCCCCCTCCTCCAACAACATCGTCTCCACGGCTAAATCGACCCGTTCCGTCGTTCCCCCGACCAGATCGGAGAATATCGTGATCTACATTCATCCCCTCGCTCCTCCCCCACCACCGACCAACAAAACAGAAAAGCCGCCCATTCCCCATCCGGAGAAAGAGCGGCGTGTGCTTCACGGCCGAGCCTGATTTATTTTCTAATATCGTATCATGTATTTCCTCAACATGCAACGCATCTCCAGCTTCTCTCTCTACTCCCCAGTCTCTCTCTTTCTCACACTTTCTATAAAGGCAACCGCCGAACATCCTCCTGACGAGCCAACTCAACCCACACAACGCGCGACTCCGCAGCAGCGATCGATCCGATCGACTCTTCTCCCCGACCACACTCTCTATGCCCGCTGCTCTCGGAACAATCCCGCCTCATCCACTCGATGCCCGAATCCTTACGAGCCATACGCTCCAAAATCGGCTCCGTCTCATCCGTAGACCGATCAAGCACGACCGTTATTCCGATCTCCGTTCCCGTCCTTCTCGAAAAAAGCTGAATCGCCCGGATATACCCTTCTATCTGCATTTGATGATTTCCCGCGACCAGCACGTAATGGCGGCGCCCCCCGCCAGAGCTTCGACGAATGATCCAGCGCGCGAATGCCGCGGCGGCAACGTATAAACCGACGATCCATAACAGCTCGGGAAGCATGGCGTCTCCTCCTTTGCCATGAAGGTGAGCGACGGCCGACCCGACGCCGGATATCCGCTCCAGCCCATTTACCGTCTACTCGTTCCACAATATATGCCGCCGGTCCATCGAGGGTTCCGCACTGGGCAAACTCGCTCGCTGACATGCCTCCCACCCCACAAAAAAAAACCGCGATCCCCAAGCCCTAAGCCGGAAACCGCGATTCGCTTATTATGTATTACAAAGTCACCCAGCCATACTTGATCGAATTGATGACGGCCTGCGTGCGGTCGTCCACTTCCATCTTCTGCAGAATGCTGCTGACGTGGTTTTTGACCGTTTTCTCGCTGATGAACAGGTTCTCCCCGATCGTCTTGTTGCTCTTGCCCTCGGCCATAAGCCGGAGCACCTCTGCCTCGCGGCGAGTGAGCGGGTTGTTCCCGCGCGGGATGAACTTCGTCACCGTCTCCCGGCTGGCAGCTGCCCCCGAAGTGGCGCCGATCTCGTCGAGATACGTCATGCGGCGAAGCTGATTGATCAGCTTGCCCGTTACTTTCGGATGTATGTAAGCATGTCCTTCCGCGACTGTGCGGATGGCGTTAACCAGCGACTCCGCTTCCATGTCCTTGAGCAGATACCCCGTCGCGCCCTTGCGCAGGGTCTCGAACACGTAGCTCTCGTCGTCGTGAATCGAGAGGATAATGACCTTAATCTCCGGAAAAATATCGCGCAACCTCTCGGTCGCCACCACGCCGTTCTCGATCGGCATATTAATGTCGAGCAGTACGACGTCCGGCTTCTCCCGGTTGCAGAACTCCAGCACCTGAATTCCGTCGCCGCACTCTCCGATAACCTCCAGATCGCTCTCCATGTTCAGAATCCGCTTCAATCCTTCGCGGAAGAGCTGATGATCGTCGGCTAGGAGCACTTTAATCGTACGTGCCGCTGTCTTATTCTCCATGCGCGATTAACTCCTTTCTTGAATCCGCTTTTATGGGAACATTGATCTTGATTACCGTGCCTTGGCCGATCGTCGATTCGATCTCCATCTTGCCTTGCAGCAAATCCACGCGCTCCTTCATCCCGATCAAGCCGAAATGGGAATGCGATTTGGAACGGGCCTCCACGATATCCGGATGGAACCCGACTCCATTATCTTGTATGAACATCCGGACGGTGTCGTCCAGAAAGATCAGCTCAAGCGAGACGAACGTCGACTGCGCATGCTTCAGCGCGTTGTTGAAGCCTTCCTGCACGAGCCGGAACATGGCCGCTTCCATCGCGTTCGGCAACCTTTTCTCCTTGCCCGACGTCTCAAATACAGAACGAATTCTCGTCTTCTCCTCGAAGTCCTGCACGAACTTGCGAAGCGTCGGCACCAGACCGAGATCATCCAAAGCCATCGGACGAAGGTTGAAAATGATTTTCCGTATTTCCTCCAACCCGATCCGGATTTGCGACTTCAGATCGATCAGTTCGCTGCGCACGAGTTCAAGATCGTTCGTGTCCAGCATCCGCTCGGCAATTTCCGTTCTTAGAACGAGATTCGCCAGCGACTGGGCCGGTCCGTCGTGAATTTCTCTAGCAATTCGCTTGCGCTCATCTTCCTGGGCCAGAATGATCTTGAGACCGATCATCTGACGATTTTTCGCCGATTCCAGTATTCGCGTAACCTGGGTCAAGTCCCCTGACAAATAGTCAAGCACGACACTCATCTGCAGGCTGATCGTATCCGCGCGTTCGATAGACAACTCTACGCCCTTCACTCTCATCTGCAGCTCGTCTCTCCGGGCTTTCAGATAGCTTTCCTTTTCCCGGTAGACCATCAAGTCGAGCTGGAGCTGCGTCGCCTTCTCGTATGCCGATTTGATGTCCTGCTCGGAGTACCGGACGAAATCCCGGCTCACTTCCGTGAGCCGGATTCTCGCCAGCCGGTAATCCCGTTCTATGCGATCTACCTTGTCTATCGTATCCGACGTCTCCTGCAGAACGGTCTCCAACTCGTGCGTGAGGGAGAGCAGCTCCCGACGGGCAGCCTCGCAGATTTCGAACACTTGGACCTTGCTGTCTTCCATGACGGAAATCGCATTCTGGATGACGCGGTCTATCTGGTCTACATGATAATCCACGCTAATTACTCCCCTACTCGAAGACGCCGTCTAAAATCATCTTCTATCAGACTACAGCCGATCTCACTTGCTAGCAATGTTTACATCATACCATATTTTGAAGTCTCATCGAGAGAGGAATAGGACTTTCGGTCTAAAATTAACGAATTGTAATCGTTTGAGTTTTGTTCTCCCAATCTACTTTCTGCCCGAGCTGCTCGGATACGAGACGAACCGGAACATAGACGCTGCCCTTGATCAGCAGGGGGGCCGCCGGCATCGCCTGGCGTACTCCGTTTACCGTCATCGTGTCCTTGCCGACCCACAGCTCCAGCATTTTGTCCCCGCGCAGCACCGTTACTCTCTTATCCGCATTGTTCCAAACTACCTGAGCCCCAAGCGTATCTCCGACAAAGCGGAGCGGCAAATAGTTCGTGTTCGTTCCTTTCTGGATAAAAGGAGCCCCCGGAAGCGTCACTTGCTTCCCGTCGACCGTAGCCTGCTTCTTCCCGACTGTCATGACGATCGTCGGCTTGGAGACTTCAATTTGTCCCGGAGGATATTGGAGCACGAGATTGTCGAAGGCTATCTGGCCCAGCATCGAGCGCTCGTCCTGATCATTCTCCTGATTGACGAGATACAGCTTGGTCAGCTTGGCTTCGCCCTTCAGTCCCGCTTGAGCCAGGTCGAAGCGGATATTTTTCCAGCCGGTCCAATCTACTTTATCGGCGATCGTGGCGTAAGCCGGCTTGCCGTCACCATTAATGAACTCGGCCCTCAGCCAGTGCATGCCGCCGTCGCCCAGCACGTCGATCGAGATGGCGCTCGGAGAGCCTTTGATCGCGATGCCTTTGCCGTCGTTCAGAACGGCGTTGGCGTACCTCTTGCCCGCTCCGACCGTAAAGTCGTAGTCCATCGCCAGCACCTTCGACGTCTCGCGTCCGGTGATCCCGGTGACGATCGCTGCCGATCCGGCCGTCTCGACAGGGGTACCAGAGAAGCCTACGTTGTAAGCCGCCTTCTCGAAGTCCTCCAGCAGCTGCTCCGTTCCCGGCGCCAGCACGGCTACCGCTCCGAAGCCGTCATACCGCGCGATGGCGTAACCCGCGGCCACGTTGTTCTGCACCTTGTTCACCGTCAGCTTGCCGTCTTGCGCCGTTGCCGTGAATCCGCGGAACTCCCACGTCACGGACGACGCCGGTACGGACAACAACCGCCCGTCCGTCAACTGCGCTTTCACCGGAACGTTGATCACCGCTCCCGGCTTCAGCAGCGTCGAGCTCGGCTCGACGATCAGCTTGGCGACCTGCGCTTCGCCGACGATCTCCAGCTTCAGAGAATCGCTTGCGCTTCCCGATTTCACGCTGACCGTAGCCGATCCGGCTTTCGCGGCTTGGAACGTGCCGTTGGCGAACGAACCCAACTGCTTGTCGATGCTCCAGGCCGGCGTCAGGCCGTTCGGATCAATCGGATTGTAATACGTATCGTACGCTTTGAGGGAGTAGTTCGCCTGCTGCCCGATGAACAGCGTTTCCGGTCCGCTGGCCACGATGCCTTTCAACGAGCCTTGCGGTGCGGTGGTATAGACGCCGATCCCGTTCGTCACCAGACGCTGCGTCGTCCCGAAAGAAGTCGGATGAGTGAGCTGCGTTTGGAAATCCCCCAACGGCCGCGTCACCATCGTCGTCGAGCCGCCCCCGTCGAGATTGACGGCTTTCCAGACGCCGAGTTCCTTGAGCATCTGCTGCAGTTCTTTCAGCGTGACGCCTTTGCGGCCTCCGTTCTCTTCGACAGTAAGCAAGTATGCCGTAGAACCGTCCTTGGAAAAGCCTACGGCCGTACGGGCGCGATCCGCATACCCGCTTAGTCCATTGACGTCTCTCGTGAAGGAGGCAGGCGCCCCCTGGTCCATCAGCAGCGTATGTCCGCTCACCATCATCTGGAAGTCGGACGGGTTGTAGACCTTGCCTGCGGCCGTCGTCAGAGAGTAGTCCGCGTTAATCCGCTCCCCGACCGCCAGATTGGCGACGAAGTTGCCGGAATCCTTGCCGTAGTGGCCCCGCAGCACAAATCCGTTCTCGGGAATCGGAGTCGAGATCGCTCCTCTTACGGCAACCTCGGTCACGACACCGTCCACGATCAGCGCCTCGTTCGGCGTAGCCGCGCTGTTCGCCGGCCGCTCCGCAGCAGTCCAGGCGCTCGTATACATGTACAGCGCGTTAACATGGCTGTAAGCTTTGTCCGGCTCCGTGCGATAAGCCGACTTGTTCAACCCCGCCAGCGGGTAAGAGACTCCTTTGTCCACCGCCGTTACCGTACCGGTAAACACGAAATTTTCGATAATTGGCTGGCGATCCTTCGTCACCCCGAACGCATACATTCCCTGCAGTTGCTCTGTGCTGACAAGGAGCTGTCCCGAAGTAATCTGTGCGCCCATCGGCACGCCTTCCGTGCCGCTTGCCGTGCGGAACACGTCTCCGTTAATGCCCGCAACTGCGCCCGTTTCTTTCGTCATTGCGCCAACCGACTGCTTCGCGGTCACGCTTCCCTTCGGCCCTCCCATCGCATTGAGCTGAACGTACGGATTTTTGAGGTCCACTTGCAGAACGTGCAAGACTTCGGTCGGAATCGAAGTGTCGGACGGGATCCAGGCGTAGGTCAATTGACGAACTCCGGAAGTTACGATCGTTTCATTTTGCTTGAAGAGCTTATAGGTGACCGCGGACTGCTGCGTCGCGGCGACGGCGTGGGGAACGGAGATGAATCCCGTGCTGACGGGACCGGTGAACACCAACACTCCTGCGAGAAAAGGCAACACGAATCTGGAACGCTTCTGTCGGGCTTGTGAAGTGAATAATCGCATGTACTTCTGTTCTCCTGTAAGTCTATTGGATTTTGGGAGAAGTCCCGCTCCGGCGCCTCGTTGGCAGACGTTGCTAGCAAACTTCCTATTATCCCTACTCTATTAGACTCATTAAGAGGCCAAAAGTTACACTCCGGATCCGTTATCTTGAAATTTTATATAGGGAAAAAGAAAGAACGACGATCGCTCGCCGCTCTTTCTCTCTTAATCCGGAATCTCGTCCCTCTCTCGCTTAGGCAGCTTACTCCTCACGAGTTGATAGGATTGCTCCAGCATCGCGAACACTTCATCTTCCGGCACCGTTCCGTCCAGGACGACCGTGTTCCAATGCTTCTTGTTCATATGGTATCCCGGCAGCACCGCCTCAGGATATTGCTGCCTAAGCAGCCATGCCTCTTCCGGATCCGCCTTCAGGTTAATGCTCTCCCGATCCCCCGTATGCCCGAGCAGCGCGAACATCTTGCTCCCAACGAACAGCACGGGCAGATCCGGATCGAAAGGATAGCGGAGGGTTGTTCCGGGTTTGGCCAACCCTGCCTCGGCAATTCGAGAGTGATTCATCGAAAACCTTCTCTCAATCGTTCTTAGGAATCAATAAATTCTACGAACTCCAACAACCTTTTAATCATAACGACAGCTTCCGCCCGGGTCGCATTGCTCTTCGGCTTCATCGTGGTAGGCGTCACTCCCCCGATAATGCCAGCCTGCACGCTGATCGACACGCCGTCTCTCGCCCAACTGCTGATGCTTCCCCTGTCGTTGAAGCGGTTCAGGTTGGAGCTGTCGGCGGACTGTTGAACTCCGGCGACAGCCATGGCCCGTACCATCATCGTTGCCATCTCTTCGCGCGTAATCGGCGCATTCGGCCTGAACTTGCCGTCCGTTCCTCCTTGGACGATTCCTGCTGCGCTCGCTGCCCCGATGTATGCGGCAGATGCGCCGGAGCCCGGCACGTCCGAGAACTTGCCCGCAGCCGAACGATCGCCGCTCAAGCCTAATCCCCGAACGATATACTGCGCAAAATCCGCTCTGGTAATGTTAGCTTTCGGAGAGAATGTCGTTGGCGTAGTCCCGTCCACGATAAACTTCGAAGCAAGTAACGATACGTCCCCATTTGCCCAATGCGTTCTCATATCGGCATACTGCATCGTTTTGCGAACTACCGCATACTTGCTGTTGCCCTTACGCATGAAATTCACATACAACGAGGTCCCATTATTCGTAACCGTAGTCGGCACATAGCTGATCTTGCCTGTTGCAGGATCGAGATATACGACGGCCAAGTTATCAAGCGATCCAGCGGATGCAGGAATTACAAATGAACGCGTTACGTACCTATCGTAGTTAGTAATCGGATATTCTCTTCCGCCGAATAGAATCGACGCGGTAAAATCTGCAGGAGCAGCCACTCTCTGTGCGCCCTGACCGGCAAGCGCCGCAATGAACGAAGTATCCGATACCTTCTCGATGCTTAACAGCAGAGCGGCATCGCTCGAATTATTGCCTCCGATTTGCTGCAGTTGTTTCGTAAAGTTGATCGCATTTAACGGCAGGTTAAACTGTACATCTCCAAAATCGAGCAGGAACTCCGCATTGGATACGTTTGTCGCCGAAGAGATCAGCGATTGAATCGGAAGACTCACGAGCGCTCCCGCCTCCGTCGCGGGGATACGAACCGATACCCGCGGAACGGTAACGCCGCTATTCGACTTAATCAAAGCATAGGAGGCCGCCAGCTTATTTGCATCCACCACATAACGTTTTGCGGCTTTTCCGGATGGAGTAACCGCCGCTGTTGCCGTTACCGCCTTGCCGACGACCAGCCTGACAGCTCCCGCTCCGTCGGATTCCAGATAATCCGGCAAGTTGGCGATCGGCGTACCCGTTTGCGCGCCTACCGTAATATTATTAAGCGCGGCAACGATTCGATCAAGCGTATCCCTTAACGGGTTCCCCGACGTAATGTAGCTCACCGTCACCGTTTGACCTGCGCCAACTGCAGACGACAAATTCACAACGACTTGAGTTCCGGCCACAGATACGCCGGTCACAGGAATCGTTGCCCCGTCATATTTGACCGTATACTGCGAAGCATACGGGGCCGTATTCGGATTCAGCGGAGCAGAGTAGACCAGCGTCAACTGGTTATTCAAGATACTGGACGACGCCAACTGAGCGACATCGCTGGAACCTGAAGTAAAGTTGTAGCCCACGATCGCCGGAGCAATATTGCCGGACAGATCCAGGATCGCCGGCGAACTTTGGTAATAATACAACAAGACAGGAACATTAGACGAGACGCTCTGAGACAACGTCAGCTCAACCGTATTATTCGCTACCGCGACCTTCGTCACAGTCGGCGGGGTTACCCCCGTAGTAACTACTGAAAACGCAGTGGTTGGCGGAACGCTATTCGGATTCAGCCCTTCGTTATAAGTCATGACAATCTTAGTGCCGTTTAAGACGGCCGATTGCAACTGCGGCGGCTCGTTGTCGTATTGATTTCTAACATAATAATCCGTAAACGCCGGAACCATGCTTCCGCTTGGATCACGAAGCGGGTAAGAGCCCGGAGCATACGATACCGATACTGGCAACGAACTGGTCGATGCGGAATTCAAAGTCATCGTCAAGAAGTTACCGCTCAAAAACGCGGAGTTAATCCCAATGACGTTGCCGTTCTGTTTCACGGTAAACTGGCTCTGAATCTGGGTTTGAAACTGCGGAGCCACTTCCGCCAGAGCTTTATTGAACGTCAAAGTTAATGAACTTCCATAGAAATACCCGTTCTCTGGCTTGGGCAGGGTGGAATCCGTCGAATTCGTTATAAGCAGATTATTGAAAGCAGCGACTTCTATGCCACTTGTATTCTGCAATCTTCTGGCAACAACCGTATCCGGATAATAGGAAAGCCTGACGTTTTGGCCAACCAGCACACTGCTTTGCAAAGTCAAACGAACCTCGTTGCCGCTTACGGATACACCCGTCACTGCTCTTGCAGCATCATTGACGGTAGCGTAGAAATTGCTTGCGTTTGGCGTCTTTGTCGAATCCAAGTTCTCGCTGAACTTTAAAACGATGGATGTTCCATTAATCGACGAACTGCTAACGACGGGGACGCTGTTCGTTCCTGTCTGGAAGGACCATTGGTACGGATTCGTTATGCCCCCGAAAAAGTTACCCGATGTATCCTGGATGACGTTGGCCGGAACGGTCACCGAGTATAGAGTCGAATTGCTCAGCTTTGTAGTCCCCGTCAGCTTCAGAATAACCTTCTGGTTATTCGACGGATCAATCGACATCGTCAAATCTCTCTTGCTCGATTGCGCGTTTTGCGGGAAGATTTGCGCCGTCGCCCCCGAGGCCAACGGCCCTAGCGGCTCGTTAAAGGTCAAACTAAGCTCGTTTAAGGAAGTACTGAGCGCAGTCGCCGACACAGTCGGGAAATAAGCGCTGATCGCTGGAGGCGTAGAGTCCTTAAGAACTTTGAACTTCCAAGTTACGGCGTCCAAATAGTTTCCGCTTGCATCCCGGTAAACGTCGGATCCGATCTGTACGGTGTAGTCCGTGTTGTTAACGAATTTGGGACACGATGCCCCGGCAAGATTAAGAACGGCGTTGGTACTGCCCGTATTTGCGACGGTTGCAATGGCGGGCACTGTACAGACCAGCGCACCGCTCGAAGTTGTAAGAATGACGCTTCGGTTAGTGTTGGCAAAGACGGGTTCATCGAATTCGAACGAGATTTGTGTGGCATTCACATCCGCCAGAACCCCGCTATTGGCTGGATTAAAGGTTTTGATTTTCGGTTTGGTTGTATCGAGTGCGGACTTGGTTTTGAACGTCCACCCGCCGGACGACTGTATTCCGGAATACGCCCCGTTTAGCGGATCAACGAGCGCCCCGGAGTCGATCAGGACATAATAGGACTTCCCATATTCCAATCCCTTAAGGGCCAGGTTGACTCTCCAATTCGCCCCAACCTGGGCAACTGTCACGTCCGTTGCCTGAATGCTAACCGAATGCACCGTAACATTATCCGAAGCTCTTTTAACCTGAATATAACCAGAGCCTTTCACGACTTTTCTTACAAATTCAAAGGAAAGGTTGCCCGGATTCACCGGATCCAACGTCTCAAATCCATTCGCAGGCACGAAGTTCATGGCAACCGGAACGAGTTGTTCCGCCCGGAAGCTCCAAGCAGTCCCTACGAATGATGCGTTATTAGAATAGTTGCGAACCGCATCAGAAGGCACGATAACCGAATAACGTGCTCCTGACGTTAAGGCTGTAGTTGGCGTAATGACAATGGACTTATTTTGAGTATCCAACTGAACGACAGGAGGAGTAGTTGCTGAAATATCATACTGCTCTACGAGCGTTCCGCTATCGGCATCGCGAAGCTCGATCATCCCCGCTCCCCGGACAATCTCCTCATCAAATGTAAGCATCAGATTGGTCGTCGTGACAGCAGCCGTTGCGCCATTGCTCGGAGTCATAGCGACAACTACCGGCCCACTGGGGGCTGCTTCGGCAACCGGGAAAGCAAAAGTTTGTAAAAGTAGCGCAACTGTTAAAATAAGAGATAGAGTGCGAATTCGTTGCAACCGAATGACCTCCCGAAAATGAACATACTTACCTATTTCTTCGGCCAAAATGCAGCACATCATTAGTTTTCGACATAAAAAAGCGCATTGTCCCGATTTCCGGTACAATGCGCTTCTGTATTTTCAATAACTTTACACCAAAGCCCCTTGCTTCAAAGCCTCTACGCGATCCAGACGCTCCCAAGGAAGATCGACGTCCGTGCGGCCAAAGTGACCGTATGCAGCTGTCTGGCGGTAGATCGGGCGACGCAGATCCAGCATCTTGATGATCCCCGCAGGGCGAAGATCGAAGTTACTCTTGATCAGTTCGACCAATTTCTCCTCATCTACTTTGCCTGTGCCGTAAGTGTCGACATTAATCGATACCGGGCTCGCTACTCCAATTGCGTAAGCAAGCTGAATTTCGCATTTGTCGGCGAGGCCGGCAGCAACGATGTTCTTAGCCACGTAGCGAGCTGCGTAAGCCGCGGAACGGTCGACTTTAGTCGGATCCTTGCCGGAGAAAGCGCCGCCGCCATGGCGAGCATAACCGCCGTACGTGTCGACGATAATTTTACGCCCTGTCAGACCGGCATCCCCTTGAGGTCCGCCAATTACGAAACGGCCCGTCGGGTTGATGAAAAACTTCGTCTCGTCATCCAACCACTCAGCCGGAACCTCTGGATAAATGACGTGTTCGCGAATATCCTTCTGGATTTGCTCCAGCGTAATGTCTTCGGAATGCTGCGTGGATACGACAATCGTGTCTACGCGCACCGGCTTGCCATCATCGTACTGTACCGTAACCTGAGTTTTGCCGTCCGGGCGGAGATACGCGAGCTTGCCGTTCTTGCGCACTTCCGACAAACGACGGGACAGACGGTGGGCCAATGCGATTGGTAATGGCATCAGCTCAGGCGTCTCGTTCGTAGCAAATCCGAACATGAGGCCCTGATCACCGGCGCCAATGTCTTCGTTTTCTTGCTGCACGTCCTTCCCATCACGGGATTCGAGCGCAGCGTTAACACCTTGGGCGATATCCGCGGATTGTTCGTTCAGAGAAGTCAGAACCGCGCAGGTGCTGGAATCAAACCCGTATTTCGCGCGAGTATACCCGATTTCCTTAATCGTGCGGCGTGCAATGGAAGAGATATCGATAAAATCGGCTCTGCTGCTGATTTCACCGATCACGAGTACAAGTCCTGTAGCTACGGATACTTCACACGCTACGCGAGCATAAGGATCAGCTTCCAAGAAAGCATCCAATACCGCGTCGGAAATCTGATCGCAAATCTTATCCGGATGGCCTTCCGTGACCGATTCAGACGTGAAGAGATGCCGGCCCTTAATCGCCAAAGTCTCCAACCTCCACATATAAAAATCAACCTTTCCCAATTGGAAAAGGCTGTTAAAGTTAACCTTCGATTTATAATGATACCGGAATTGTCGAGGGGTGTCAACGGACAGCAGCCCCGTCATGCCAGCAGCTTCAGCCTTATTTTATAGGAGCGTTTGTTGCGCTTGCTGAATAAGGCGTTTCGTAATTCCGCCGCCCAGAGATCCCGCTTCCCTCGAGGATAAGTCGCCAAGATAAGCTTGCCCGAATGCGGCCGCTCCTATGCTCCCCAGTTCCCCCGCGAATTCCGTATCGAAGCCTTCCGCATGCTGCCCGATTTGTACGCCGAGCTCGGATGCAATTTCGTACTTCATCTGATTAATCGCGTTCGCGCATTCCGGTACGACAAGCTTGTTGCTCCTTCTGGCCATGATCGATTCCTCCTTGAAGTTGATGCCGTTATTATGGCTCGGCTTCTCCTCTTCAAGGCGTATTACATTATGGTTTGCCGGGGAAAATGTAGGAGTCGGCATGCTGCGACAAATATTCGCGCAAAGCATCACGCCATGGCCTAAGCGGAGTGAATCCTGCTTCGATTAGAGCCGTTTGGCCGAGCACCGAAAAGGTTGGACGGGGCGCCGGCCTCGGAAATTGCTCCGTGGAGCATGGATGAACGACGATCGATTCCTCTCCCGCTTCTTCGAAGATGGCTTTGGCAAATTCATACCACGAACAACTTCCACTGTTGGAAGCATGATACACGCCATATTTTTCGGATCGAACCAAATCGGCAATAAATAGGGCTAAATCATAAGTGTAGGTCGGCGATCCAATCTGATCATCCACAACCGTTATCTCTTTTTTGCTTGTCGCAAGCTTCAGCATCGTATGCACGAAATTGGAGCCATATTTTCCATACACCCAAGACGTTCGAACAATAAAACATTTCGAGGAAAACTCGCTCGCTTTCCGCTCGCCTTCCAGCTTGGTGACTCCGTAGACCGATTGCGGGGAGGTCGGATGGTTTTCCGCATAGGGCATGTTTCCTTTTCCATCGAACACATAATCCGTGCTGATATAGCAGAACTTAGCTCCAACAGCCTCTGCTGCCTTTGCCACGTTACATGTTCCCTCGACATTAATCGCCCAGGCCGCTTCCGGTTCGGACTCAGCCTTGTCGACAGCCGTATAAGCCGCTGCATGAACGACGATGTCCGGCTTTAGCGACCTGAATACCTTCTCACAGCTTTCAAAGTCTGTAATGTCCAACTCGGATCGATTTTTCCCGATGATTTCGATATCGCCAACGTTCATATGAACGAGCTCTAGCCCGAGTTGACCCCCTGCACCGGTCACCAGAAGGATCTGTCTTTGATTGCTCATTGTCGATAAGCTCCGGAAGCGATTCTTTCCAGCCACTCTCCATGCTGCAGATACCATTCGATCGTTTTCTTGATGCCGGATTCGTAATCATATTGAGGCTGCCAACCAAGTTCTCGGCGAATTTTGGAGGCATCTATCGCATATCTTCTGTCATGTCCCAGGCGATCTTCGACAAAGCCAATTAACGAATCCGGTTTCCCCAGTTCCTTCAAAATCGTACTCACGACCTGAAGATTTGTCCTCTCGTTATTGCCGCCGATATTGTACACTTCACCCTTTTTCCCGTTGTGCAAAACCAGATCGATCGCACGGCAATGATCCTCCACGTACAACCAATCCCTTACGTTTAAACCATCTCCGTACACTGGAAGAGGTTCATCCCTTAGCGCTTTGGTTATCATGAGTGGAATTAGCTTTTCCGGAAATTGATATGGCCCGTAATTGTTGGAGCAACGCGTAATATTGACGTGCATTCCGTACGTTTCGTGATAGGCACGAACGAGCAGATCCGCCCCGGCCTTGCTGGCCGAGTAGGGACTATTGGGGGCTAACGGCGTCTCTTCGGAAAATAGTCCGACGTCTCCAAGCGTACCGTAAACTTCATCCGTCGAAATTTGCACGAACCTTGGAACATTGTACTTTCTCGCTAGATCGAGTAGAACTTGCGTTCCTGTAACATTCGTTCTCACAAATAAACCCGGATGGGCAATGCTTCGATCCACATGCGATTCCGCGGCGAAATTGATGATCGCATCGAAGCCTTCACCGACGATCGTCTCCATCTTTACTGCATCGGAGATGTCTGCTTGTATGAACCGATAGTTCGACCATTCCATTATTCCCTGCAAGTTATCCGGATTTCCTGCATAGGTGAGCAGATCGACATTGACTAGCTGATAATCTTCATGCTGATTTCGCATATAATGAACGAAATTACTGCCGATAAATCCGGCACCGCCCGTAACAAACAATCTCATGCTGAACCACCCTTAAACCTTAAAATTATACTCTGCTTGCGCTAAAACCGGATGCCCCGCATCTTTGTCCGAGAGAATAGGATTACTCGTTGGCCACACAATCCCAATCGCCGGATCATTCCAGAGAATTCCTCTATCATGCTCCTTGGAATATGGCCGATCCACCTTGTACTGCACCTCGGTATTTGGAACCAACGTACAGAACCCATGAGCAAAACCAGCCGGAACAAACAATTGCAGCTTGTTCTCCGCCGACAACTCGAAGCCTTCCCACTGGCCGAAAGTAGGTGAACCTTGGCGGATGTCCACTACGACATCATAGATTGCCCCCGCCGTCACACGAACTAGCTTGCTCTGAGCCTGTGGATGAAGCTGATAATGCAGCCCACGAATCACTCCAGCTTCCTTCGACAACGAATGGTTGTCTTGAACGAAGGACTCCGGCAGACCGATCTTCGTATAACGATTCGCTTGATAGCTCTCTAGAAAATAACCGCGGGAATCCTCGAACACGGTCGGTTCGATTAATTTAACGCCTGCAAGCTTTCCCTCCATGACTTTCACTCGATCACCCGTATTCGATAGTTGCCGTAATACGGCATTCTACAGGGTATTCAGTGAGGCCTTCTCGGTCATGGGCTTGAAGGCATAAAAAACTGCCGTCCCTAAGGATCGGCAGTCGGCATATGAAGGTATAATAGCTATTGCAGAAGCTTGTACTCGCCCCGAACGAGGACGATCAGCCCTTTCGCTTGTTTAGGATCTGCCTCGACTCCTCTTTCCCCTCTCGGGTTAAGAATGAGATGATTATTGCCTACCGCCTTGCCCGGCTTAATGTCCGTACCGTCCGTCAAATCCGACAAACCGTTGGCATCCGAGCTGTAAGCGATCGCTTTCCCCGAACGTACGATCATCTCGCCGCCGTCTCCCACGATGAGCTTCGATCCCCAGGGTACCGTAACGACTTCAAGCGCAGTAGATCCCCCACCGCCGGTCGATCCGATTTTCTCCAGTTCCTGCTTCACTAACTTCTCAACAGCAGCATCCACATAAGCTTTCGTCACCAACGGATCGTCCACCGAACCCGGCGTAGAACCCCCATCCGCTTCGACCGTCGACATTATGCTAATCGTTCCAATTATAATCGCCAGTAACGCCGTCGCTGCCCAGATCGTCCACTTCTTTGTCTTTGGCAAGTTCATCTCTCCCGTTTCGACAAGTTCTATCAGATTGTACGTGTTATTCTACTATTAGTTGCGATAGAAGGAAGATTCAGCTTTAGAAGCATCGCCCTTCATCGTGAATTATTCACTTGTTTGGTATAATACTAGCATGCTTAATTGCCAAACTGGAAGGATCGATCTTATGAACGTGCTGGTTATTGGCGGTGCAGGCTTCATTGCCTCAAACTTAGTGGATGCGTTGCTGCAAGAAGGATACAACCTTGCGGTTATTGACAACCTCTCTACCGGAGCTCGCCGCTCACTTAGTTCATCGGTAAAATTCTATAACTTAAATATTCTCGATAATACGTTAGAACGAGCGTTTCAGGAATTTCGTCCCCAAATCGTTTTTCATTATGCAGCACAAGTTGATGTTCAGACGTCGATAACGAATCCAAGCCTTGATGCTGAAGCAAACATTATCGGAACCTTGCGAGTCCTTCAATGTTGTACCGACTATGGGGTAAGAAAATTGATTTATGCTTCTACGGCCGCAGTCTATGGGACGCCGAAAAATCTACCGCTTACCGAGGAACATCCTAATAACCCAATTTCTTTCTACGGATTATCCAAACTCGTTCCGGAAAAATACATTGAACTTTTTTCCGAACAATATGGCCTTGAATACACCATTCTTCGCTTTTCAAACGCCTACGGTATAAGGCAAAGCTCGAAAGGTGAAGGAGGTGTCGTCTCCGCCTTTCTAAGCCGATTGCTGAGAGGTGAAAATGTAGTTATTTATGGTGACGGCAACCACTCTCGGGATTTTATTTATGTAAAAGATATCGTGAGCGCCAATCTCCAAGCCATCACCTTAGGGACGAACCGAGTTTATAACATTAGCTGTAGTCGCCAAACGTCAATTAATCAACTTTTAGAAACCATGTGTGAGTTAACCGGACGTCCGTTTCAACCAACTTATTGTCCCGCAAGAACTGGGGATATTGTCCACAGCCGAATGGACAACTATAAAGCTCGTCACGAATTAGGCTGGGAACCCAAGTACAGCCTCGAACATGGGCTAGAAGAGATGATTAATTACTACTTTAAGAATCGATCCGAATTGCAGATTTAGCATTGGAATGATCCGATTTAGGACTATGTCCCTCAGCCTTGGTGCGGTCCATCACTACAGATAGCGTTCGAATCATGATTACGATGTCCATCCATAGAGAATAGTTTCGGATATAGTATAGGTCGAACACCAGCTTATCTTGTACATTGGTCGTGTAATTCCCCATAATCTGAGCGTAGCCGGTTATTCCGGGTTTTACCGTATTGCGATATTGATAAGAATCGTATTGTTGGTTTAGCGATTTCGTGAAAAATTCGCGCTCCGGCCTTGGTCCTACGATAGACATTTCGCCTTTCAGCACGTTAACGATCTGCGGAAGCTCATCCAGGCGCCATCTTCGAAGATAACGGCCGATTTTCGTAATTCGGGGATCGTTATGAGTAGCAAGCGTAGGACCGGTGGAACCTTCCGCATCCTGTACCATAGATCTGAATTTAATAATAGTAAACTCCTTATTGTTTTGCCCGATTCTCGTTTGCTTATAGAATACGCTGCCTTTTGGGCTGTCGATTTTAATCAGGATCATGGTAAACAGCATAGCGGGCGATAGCACGATTAATCCTATTACCGACAATACGATATCGAGAGCGCGTTTTATGATTCTTTCGTCGATTGTAAGGCCGAAGGGTCTAACCGCCATAACCATCGAATCATGCACCGAAGTTATCGTCGATTTGGTCAGTAACAAATCATAAAGAGAGGGCACTACATAAATCGTTTTATTTCTCTTCATAGCGTGATACAAAATGAGCGACTTGAGCTCCTGATCCATGTTAGAACTCAACATAATATTGTCATGGGATTCGATAAGTTGAAATATTCTATTTATTTCCGTATTAGGGTGAATATGGGAGATTTTGGTTCTGAGCGCGGCAATCTTGATTTGCGAGATAAGCTTTCCCGCCTCTTCCTCTTCGGCTACGAGTAAAGTCTTAACCGTCTCATTCCTATGCCCGAGAAAAACGAAAAAAGCTTTCCACGTGCTCAAGAAAATAAGAGTAAGAAAATAAGCGATCAAAATAACCGATCGTGGCAACGCGAACTCTCGAAACAAGAAGGAAATAGACATGGTCAAGAATGCAAGCAAAGTCATAGAAACGAATAAGCTGCGCATCATATCCCAGATCGTCTTCCGGTTAATCGAGTAGAGCTCATTAATGGATAGAAAAAAAAGACCCAGCAGCGCGATCCAAGGCATAAGCGACTGAAAAGAATCCCAGTTGCGTTGCGGGATATCATCGTAACGCAAGACGAAGGCTACTAAATAAGCCAATAAAATGAGCAAAACATCAACGATTAGCAATAGCGACTTGAACGTTTTCTTTGCTTGAATATTAGGCATATCCTACAATCTCCCGACTTAAAGCTGATGCCCTCATTGTATCATAATTTGTCGATAGACGAGAAAACAGCTATTCAGACTCTGACAGTTGTTGCTCAGGATCTACCGCTCGGAGTTCCCTTGCCGGATTACCGACATAGATGATTCCCGATTTCAGAGTTTTTCTGGCAACGCTCCCCGCTCCGACAACGGCTTCCGGCTCAACAACCACTCCCGGCAGCAAGGTGGCATTCGCCGCTACTCGACCGCCTCTTCTAATCGTGCACCCCTTAAATTCAGCAAAACGCTTTTCCGTACGCCCGATAAAATTATCATTGCTTGTTACAACCCCAGGAGCTACGAATACATAGTCTTCTATAGTAGAAAACGCGGTAATGTAGGCATTTGTTTCAATTTTACAGTATGCCCCTACCGTTGATTCATTCTCTACTGCCACGTTTCGGCCTATGATTGTTTGTTTTCCGATAGATACATTTTCTCTGACCGTTGCGAGATCGGCCACGAACACTTCGTCTTCCAGTTTCGACTGGGCATAGATTACCGCGTTGGTTCCAATGGTAACCCTTGCTCCGATAACCGCAGGCTCGTAATGCTTTTGCTCTTTCATGATCGATCTTGCTGCACGCATCGGCTTCTTGCCGATGACGACGTTGTCGTGAATGATGCTGCCCTCTCCGATTGCCGTGTCTGCATAGATGATAACGTTGTGGCCGATCGTAACATTGTTTTCGATACGGACCCCCGCTTCGACGATGCAATTGTAACCGAAAGTCACATTCTCGCCTATAAATGTATCGGGATGAATGTAATTCGCCATTGATATCATTCACTCCTATTATTTTTTATGCACTAGGGTTTGTAACATCGCTGCGAGGCTTTCCGTTTGCGCCTTGCGTGAGAAGTGCATTCTCACGTACTCGGAGCTTTTTTGCTTCGGCGGCTTATCGTTCGTGATGCTGCGAATCACCGTTGCCAAGAAAGCTTCTCCTGGCTCTTTCATATTGCCATATCTACCGTATCCGTGCCTAACAAGAAACCGCCCTACTTCGCCTGCAACCGTGGAAATAATCGGCTTGTCTTGCAGCATATAGTCGAACAATTTGTTCGGTAACGCCCCTTCAAACAGAGGAATATCTTTTAAACAAATAATATAGGCGTCAGCGATGGATAAATACGTCTGGACTTCAGATTTCGGGACCGCAGGGAGAAAAACAACTTGATGTAAATGTTGCTGTTTGGACAATTCTATTAACCTTGCCTTCTCGACCCCCTCGCCCATCAGGACGAGTTTGAGGCTGCTCTCATTTTGAAGGCACTTCATGGCTTCGAGCAGTTGCCCCAGATCATTAGCAGGCCCATGAGCTCCAGCATACATCATGATCTTGTCGGCAGGCCCGAAACCTAGTTTCTCTCGAAGCGCACGCCTATCCGCGCATTGTCGTCCCTCGGTCTCCAAATCAATGCCGTTTGGAACAAACGCAACTTTTTCCCGCGGAACGCCTCGTTCGACTAGCTTCTCCACAATTCCTTCGGTGAGTCCGATCACGTTGTCGGAGTGACGATATAGAAATCTTTCCATCCACTTGAGCATGCCGACTATAAGCTTCTTGTTGTCGCCAGCGATATGGACCAAGGAGTCCGGCCACAAATCCCTCACTTCCAAGACAAATCTCGCTCCCCGGCATCTGGCAATCATCCACGAAGCAAAGGCAGCGAATAAAGGCGGAGATGAACCGATAATTACATCCGGTTTCTTCCTTCGAAATACCCCTTTGAAAAATAAGGTGACTGCATACAGCATCATGTTTAAGATTCGAGCGGCACCATTGTCTCTGTAAGCTTTGCTCGCCAACCATACCATCTGAAAGCCTTCCAGCGTTTCTTCGTAGGTTTTGAACCGCTTTTCAAAACGGAACGTTTTGTTGTGGTGTATGAAGTTGCTGCCCCATAACGTGACATCGAAATAAGGAGACATGTACTTAGCCAATTCGTAATGCCTCGTACTGGCTGGATATTCGGGAGTTACGGTATATTGATTGATGATCCAAACCTCAGGTTTCATCGTTGTGTACCCGTTGGTTAACATTATTATAAGTTGGATGATCGTTTATTTTCACTTAAAAACAACCTTCTTTAGCCGCATCTTAATTTTATAGGGCAGCTTCGACCAAAGTATCCTTATTAAGGAATATCGCTTTGGAATAAGAAATGCATGCGGATTTTTTACATAAAAAAACGGAAACTTCTTATTAAATTCTTTAGGGTCAGGCTCTGAATTACGATGTGTTTGTAAAGCCGCAGAAACCTCTGTAATCCCTTTAGTCACTTCACTCTCAACATAATTATCCTTAACAAATTCCATATTATGAAAAAAGTGCTCTTCAATTATCTCATCAAAATTCTTTATAAAGCTCTTATAGCTATTGCTAGGATTAAGCGCGACTTCTGCGTACGCATTTGCAATGATTTCAGCTAACCGCTCATCGTCCTTTAAACATGCAATGACTTGATCCATATTGCTGTGATCTTTCTCTAACGGAATATAATGGCGCCAGGGAGTCAATAATCCCGAGTAGTCCCCTTTGTACAATACGCATGCAGTACGTAGGGAGATAGCTTCAAGTACTCTTGGAGAGATCTGCGATAAATCGTAAACGTCCTCTATGTTTTCAAAGAACTTCTTTTTGAGTTGTTCATAGTGATGCTCTTCATTTTTTTTGACTGCCTTCTTAGTCAAAGCGACATAAGTTTCTACTCTAGCTGAAACTTCGCCCGTAAAATCAAATATACTCGCTCCGCTCTCCACACCCAATACGGCTTTCGAATTTCGAATTAGTTCAATCCATTGGGATCCATATAAGCGATCATTCTCATCCGAACTGATATTAGTTCTAAGCCCGTATTTTTTCGCCTCGTCATTAAATCGCTCGCCAATGATCCACTTTTCACGCCCCATTCGTCCGTGCCAAGCCGGATATTTTCTGCCGCGGTAGCTAATGTCAAATTTCCGTTTGGAAAGCCTTCTTGGAGGATAGATAAGCAAGTCTTCGTTAATGTATCCTGTCAAAACTTGAATTTTCTTTAGCTTTGGCAATAGGTTGGTTGGGTAGACATCTTCTATATGCTTTTCTGGTACACAGGTAAAAAGAATATCCGCTTCAATTTGATTTAGGGAATCTATCGTTCTTTGGATTGAGCGGTACTCATCCTGAATAAATACAGCTTTGATTCCTTTATATTTCTTCAACCGATATCTGGTCTTTTGGGAAGCGTATGCATCCCCGGATAGAAAAATGGAATAATGGACGATAACCGCGTCAAATTGATCCAACTCCAATTCTTCGTCGAGATTTCCGCCATTTTTAACCATATTTGTGTATACAAAAATGTTGTGCATTGAAAAATTGTAAAATGCGTTAATATGATCTGATACCATTGCAGCATTATATGGATCATAATTACAAAGCAAAAGGATGTTCATAGTACACCACGCTTATAGTTAATGATTGCATGCTTAATCTAAAGGACATGCTTATTCCGATCATAATAATCAATCGCCTCATCGATGTTGCCTTCATATACGATTTTTCCTTTGCTGAACACCAAACCCTTATGGCAAAAGTCCTTTAGAACAAAGTACGCATGGGAAGCTAGAAAAAGCATTTTTGTTTGGCCTACTTTATTCAGCATTCTTTGTTTTGCCTTCTCCAAAAAATGGTTATCCCCTACTCCGATGATTTCATCAATCAGCATGATATCCGTATCAATCGAAGTCGCAATGCAGAATGCTAATCGGACCCGCATTCCCGCTGAATAAGTCCTGAGCGGTCGGTATAATGCCTCGCCCAATTCCGTAAATTGCTCTACATCTTTAACCACATGACTTATCTCTTTTTGCTTAAACCCCAGCACAGAACTAGCAATCCGAATGTTTTCATACCCACTGGCCTCATCATCCATGCCAAGATAAAGATCAAATAAGGTCGATGTATTTCCCTCTTTGTATATGTTCCCCCTCGTAGGCAAATAAACTCCCGCCAGCATTTTTAGAAACGTTGTTTTTCCTGCGCCGTTCGAACCAATAAGGCCAATTCTTTCACCATCGTGGAAACTCGCATTAATGGGGCTCAACGCTTCGAAAGTTAACTTGGATTGTTTTTGCTTTTCCGAGTTGAATCTAGAAACAATCCATGAGCGTAAGTTTCCGGATTCCATTAACCCGACTGGAAAATCAATGCCGGCATTCTCAAGTGTAATACTTGCCATAAGATCACAACCAATACATAAAGTTTCGTAGTTTTCTTGAAGAAATATAGGCCAGGAGTGCGATAAACACAAAAAAAGCAAATGAAATCGTGTACGATTCGATAGACGGTATTTGACCTAGCAGGGGAGACCTTATTAAGTCAACAAGATGTGAAAATAGATTCCACTCAGCTAAGAAATCCCTCGATTCAAGAACTTTTTTATTCCATACGATTGGGGTTATCAAGAAAAGAATGTTGATTAACGATGTTATGACCTGCACAATGTCTCTGAATCTAGCGCAAATCAAAGATAAAAAGATGCCTAGCGCGATAACAATTGCACAATTAAAAATAATGCCAAGAATAGTCGGAAAAATTAATACATCTTGAAGCCGACCAAAATAAAGCAGGCATAGAATTAAAACAATCATATTATGGAAGAATATAATCACATGACGCGATAAAATACGCATATTAATCAAAAAAATGGGTATTGGCTTGGACAGTAACAGAAACTTATTAGAGATTAAGCCATTACAAGATTCCATAATGACCCCACTTATAAAGTACCATGCAACTATACCGGCGGCAATATAAGGAATAAATTCATTAATTTCCACTTTAAATATTGTGCTATAGATCACACCCATCATTGCAATCGACAAAAAAGTCGTTGCAACAAGCCAAAATGGGCCAAGTACAGTTCTCCTATATCGCCCCTTAATATCAATCCAACCCAAGTAGATCCACTGGAGAATCGAGTATAATGACATAATGAATAGAGCCCACCTTTTTGAATATCTTGAATCTGGGAAGAAGGATCGTCAGTCGCCCTTCATATTAATCTTATTCCGGTAATCTATCAAGCAATTACACCTAATAGTTAAAGGCTGTATTTAGTTTACGATAGACTAAGGGCAACGGAAAGCCTATAACCAATGATTTACTATGAATATTCTTTTACAAACATGTTTAATTGACATGTACTGCTAATAACGGGTAGAATCAATACGTTATACTATTAATAATGTTATACTATCAATAATGTAACTCTATATAGTAAATATAGGTAGCTAGGGGATGAACCATTGTCCTACAACATATTAATTATTTACCGTAGTTTACATTATCCTGTTCGCAACTCGATTAATGAACACTTGTATTCTTTTGAGAATTATACCAACCACCAAATCTATTACCTAAACGCATTGTTTGTATTAAAGATCCCTTGGTACTTAAAAAAAGTCAAATTCGATTTAATTATCTTCCATACAACTTTTCTTGGTGCCAGATGGAATTCACGGCGTTTTGAGAAACTAATGAGCAAATTGGTCTTTTTTAGTAAGTCTAGTGCGATAAAGGCTATCCTACCTCAGGATGAATTCGTATACACGGACTGCCTAAATGTTCTGATCAATCGTTTCAGTATCGATTTCATATTCACCGTCTCTCCTGTGTCCGAATGGAAAAAAATCTACAATAATGTAGATTTTGAAAACGTAAAGATTGAACAAGTGCTTACTGGATATATTGACGACAAGACCGTCGATAAGGTTCATACTTTACAAAAGAAGATTCAAGAGAGAGAAGTCGATATCGGTTACAGGGCCTGGAGGGCACCCCCTTGGCTGGGTAAACATGGATTAACTAAAGTTAAGATTGGCGAAGTTTTCAAGCAAGTTTGCGATTCAAACGGACTTCACTCCGACATATCCAATGAGGAAAAGGACACAATTTACGGGGATAAGTGGTTAGAATTTTTATTAAAATGTAGGTTTACGATAGGTGTAGAAGGTGGAGCCAGTATCTTGGATCCTACTGGCGACATCAGAAAGAAGACTGAAGATTTTTTATTGAAAAACCCGAATGCAAGTTATTCGGAGTTAGAGGCGCATTGCTTCCCAGGTCTCGATGGAAATTTGAATTTATTTGCAATCTCGCCTAGACATTTGGAAGCATGTTTAACGAAGACATGTCAAGTGCTTCTTGAAGGTCACTACAATGATATCCTTAAACCAGGTTTACATTTCGTTGAATTAAAAAGAGATTATAGCAATTTAGAAGAAGTTATAGGCATAATTAAAAATGGCAAGAAACGAAATGAAATCACTGAAAGAGCCTATTCCGACATTGTTCTAAGCGGCAAATACACATACAAGAGATTTGCTAATGAGATTGTTTGCAAGTGTCTGCATAACTCCATTTCGCTGCAGCATCAAGACGATCGTACTCGATCTTTTGTTGATAAAATGGGAAAAACATGTAACACTATCTCAGAGTACCTAATAAGAAAAATTGGAAGACCCCTATATTACTTGTGGCAGTTTTATAAAGCTTACATAAATATAGTACGGGCATAAATTAATTTCGGAGGGAATTTATTATGAAAATTTTGGCAATCGGTTCGGAAGGTAATATCGGGAAAGAATTAGTAAAACACCTTCGCAAACAAAACCATCATGTAATTGAGTGTGATATTATTCCGGGCTGGAGAACAGATTATTACCAAGCGGATATTAATATTGCAATTGATTTGATGGAAGTATTTATGAAAGAAAAACCCGATGTTGTTTATTTATTAGCTGCAATGGTTAGTCGTGTAACTTGCGAAGCTAGCAGCGGTTTAGCTGTAGAGACAAACCTTGTGGGCGTAAATAATGTCATCCAATTATGCAAAAAGTTTGACTCCAAGTTGGTTTATTTCTCAACTTCCGAAGTATATGGCAATATTCAAGGATATTTGGACGAAGATACTACGGTACCTCAACCTAATAATCGATATGGTTTAACGAAATACCTCGGAGAAAAACTAGTGCAATATGAAGCACTGAATAATGGATTAAAAGCGGTAGCTGTACGTCCCTTCATGTTTTACCATGAAGATGAGACGCGAGGAGATCATCGTTCGGCAATGATCCGGTTTATTGAAGGCTTGTCCAATCGCAAACAAATCGAAGTACATGTTGGTAGCGAAAGGGCTTGGTTCCATCTGGATGACGCTGTAAGAGCGCTTGAAAAAGTAATTTATGTTGAACAATTCGAAATTATAAATATCGGGTCGGATGAGTTTGTTAAAACTGAAGACCTAGCAAAATTAGTTGCAACGGAACTGAACGTTAATCTGGAGGAATATGCGAATTTCATAGAATTGCCAAACAAGATGACGCTGATCAAAAGGCCAAAGTTGGATAAGATGAAAAACCTTTTGGGTGTAGTCCCGGAAGTGACTTTGGCAGAGGGAATCAAGCGAGTCCTGTCGAAATTCTAGTCCTCCCATTAAAAGTCAAAGTGACAATTCTGATAAATGAGGTTAAATATAATCATGTGCGGAATTGTTGGGATATACGATATTACCAGAAACCCAATAGACGAAAATAACTTAATTAAAATGAGAGATGTACTGACTCATCGGGGACCGAATGATTCCGGAATATATACGGATCATAATTTTGGATTAGGTTTCAGAAGATTAAGTATTATTGATCTAGAGAACGGCCATCAGCCTATGACAACGGTTGATGGCCGTTATACCATTGCATTTAACGGTGAAATTTATAACCATGTCGAATTAAGACATCGTCTTATTGCAGATGGACATACTTTTATTACGAAATCCGATACTGAAGTATTATTGCAGTTATTTTTACAAAAGGGTTCTGCATGCTTACAAGATCTGAACGGCATGTTTGCCTTTGCAGTTTGGGATTCCAAGACCAAGGAGTTATTTTTTGCAAGGGATCGCATCGGAATTAAACCCTTCTACTATTATTTTGATAACTCTCGTTTTATATTCGCATCCGAGATTAAAGCGATTATTGCCGATGCTTCTATTCCGCGGGAACCTAATTACGAGGCAATTTCGGATTATCTTCATTATATGTACATTCCGGATGAGAAGACTTTCTTTCATGGAATTAATAAACTTCTTCCAGGTCATTTTGGTACTCTTAATCTTCATAAAGGACTTACAATATCGGAATATTGGGACGTCGATTATACAATAAAGAATAAATCGGAAAAGGATTACATTATTGAGTTAAAGAACCTTCTTACGGATTCAATAAGGTTGCAATTACGAAGTGACGTCCAAATTGGCTGTCACTTAAGCGGCGGCTTGGATTCCAGTACAGTGAGCTGCTTGTCATCGAATCAAACAACCAATCACATGATGACGTTCACCGGGAAATTTAATGAGTCAAAATACTTTGATGAAACCAAATATGCTAAGATCGTTGCTAATTTTGCGAGTACGAATTATATCGAGGTTAGCCCGGAAGAAGGATATTATAGAACGGTTTTGCCGAGGTTAATATGGCATATGGACGAGCCTTGTGCCGGACCGGGCATGATACCGCAATTTTTGGTCAGTGAGAAAGCAAGTAACCATGTCCGTGTTATTTTGGGAGGACAAGGTGGAGATGAATTATTCGGGGGTTATAACCGTTATTACGTCTCTTCCGGGCTAAAAAGTCAAAAATTAGCGCCCAAAATCATCTCTAGATTGAGAATACTGCGGAATAACATCAATCAACACGGAATAAAAAGAACGATTCAAAAACTGAGAAATACATTGAAAAATCAAGTTTCAGTCCATTTAACTTTTAATGATATTTGGGCCCAAATCAATACCCGCATCGATCGCACGCACCCCGTAATCTCGAACAAGTTCAAAGAGCGAATCGTCTCCTATGACAGTAAGCAAACTTTCCTTAAGTATATAAATAAAAAGCAGGATCTTAGTACTTTCAATAAGATGCTATATCATGATTTGAAGAGCTATTTGCCAGCTTTGCTGCACGTCGAGGATCGCACTAGTATGGCAGTCTCGCTTGAATCCAGGGTTCCGCTATTGGACCACAGAATTGTCGAGTTAGCCGCAACCATTCCATTGGATATTAAAGTAAAGCATGATGAACCAAAGTATATCTTGAAGAAGGCTGTAAAGGGTATTATCCCCAAAGAGATTATAAGTAGAAAAGATAAAAAAGGTTTTCCTACGCCGATTGAATTTTGGATGAGAAACGATAAAGAACTACTTGAGAACATTTTGCTTGATGAACGTTCAACGAAAAGAGGGCTTTTCAATCCGGAGGAATTAAAAAGATTGATTAATTCAGGTAATCAACCTCTTTTGATATGGATGTTGTTAAATGTAGAATTATGGTTCCGAATTTTTATTGATAGTGATGTTGATTTTACGCCCAGTGACGGTAGTATAATGGAACTTTGCAACTTATAGATTTACGTTTAATGATGGGGTGGTATGGTGAGGTCAACAAATATTTCTTGGCATGAAGGGCAAATAACTAAAAAAAATCGCCAATCCATAAAAGGGCATAAAAGTGCCGTGTTATGGTTCACCGGTTTATCCGGCGCCGGAAAATCTACCTTATCCGTTGCAGTTGAGGCTGCACTCTATCAAAGAGGTATTCACACTTATGTCTTGGATGGAGACAATGTACGTCATGGTATAAACAAAAATCTTGGATTCAGTCCCCAAGATCGTACAGAAAACATCCGCCGAATAGGCGAAGTATCAAAGCTAATGGTTGATGCAGGTTTGATGACATTATCGGCATTCATTTCGCCATATCGAAAAGACCGCGAAATGGTAAGAATCAACTTTGAAGAAAATGAATTTATCGAGATTTACGTAAAATGCAGTATTCATGAGTGTGAAAATCGCGATCCTAAGGGTCTGTATAAAAAAGCCCGCGAGGGAATCATTAAAGAGTTCACAGGGATAAGTGCTCCTTATGAAGAACCTATAAACCCGGAACTGACTATTGAAACGGATAGGTTAACTGTTGAAGAATCAGTAGAAATCATTATCAATTATTTGGAAAGAACGAATATGGTTTAGCCTAATCATTAAGGACAACAAACTCTCAAATCAGGAGTTGGTTTTTTCTATGATACAAAGACTTTTCCACAAACTTGGTTTCACTTTAATTCGTAATGATAAATATAATAGCCTGTTTCTCGAGAAAGAGGAGATTTCAAATGAATTGTACCAGGCCCGCAATAAACTTTCTGAATTAAATACGATTTACGAGTCGATTTCAGCACTTGCCGGAAGTAACTTCCCTATATATATCGGAGCGGATAAAAAAACCTATTTTAACTCCACTCATGTTGAATGGACCGATAAAGTATTAGTTCTTTCGATTCCCAAAGCCGGTACCTACATGATGGGAGAAATCTTAAAACGTTTAAGGTTTGAAGATTCAGGGATCCACGCCGCAAAGTGGGGGTTTGCCGATTTACGATTTGATCATAAAAGCTATATTCTTAAAAACTTGGCGCAAAAAAACAAAGTAATTAATTTGTTGGATTACATCCACTTGGTGAGAAGTGGCGAGTATGTGCTTTCCCACTTGCCTGCTGACCCGGAGGTGTTTTCTATCTCGTCCGGTTTTAAAAATATTTTTCTAATTCGTGATATACGGGATTGTTTTGTATCATTCATGAGATATTCAGCCAAGAATGGTTTCGGATCCGCAATAGAAAAAGACTGGGGCTCATTAGATGACAAGCGTCGGCAGATGGAATTATTCGCAGAGTTTGACGGCAGTATTTTTTTTGACTTATCTAAACCGATGCTCGGGTGGCTTTATGAAAACGATGTATTAACCGTTCGTTATGAAGATATCGTTGGCGATAACGGAGATTTCAAAAAAAAGCAAGCAATCGGGGAAATTGCGAAATTTACTACGGGAAATGGTTCTCTCTTGAATGCTGAGGATATCGAGGCGATTAAATCAACAGAAACCATTACCTCATCGGGCAAAAGAACGGAATGGAAGGCATATTGGAGTGAAAAAGTTGATGAGATTTTTAGAAGTCTAGGTGGACATGACTTAAATCAAACATTGGGCTATCATGATTAAAATTTTAGCTACCTACAAACTTGTTATGAGCCACGATTCTCCATTCGATCGAGCCGTGCCAAACCGAATGATTTATCTGACACTGACTCTCTCACTCCAGCACCGGCTATGAAAAAAACCACTATCATTGTCGGTCCGAATCACCTTCATTGATAGTGGCTGTTGATACTGATTTACCTCAGTAGACATAATTTAATCTTCACCAAAGCGTATGAATATTACTTACTATCTTTTGCGAGGCTCTCCCTTCACCGAATAGATTTGGGATATATGGACGATCAAATTCTTTTGATATGGCATGTGCAAGGTCCGGAGTGTCTGGAGGGAGTAATTGATTCCATCCGCAATTAACCGTTTCAACCCACTCCGTCTCCGTCCTTAATGTATAACACGGAACCTGCAAGAAGTACGCTTCTTTTTGAACGCCTCCCGAATCTGTAATGATTCCTTTCGCATTCTTTTCCAAAAAAATCATTTCTAAATAAGATATAGGCTCTATTACACGAAGATTTGATGATTCCAGAATATCCCCCAAGCCGTATTCGATCATTTTTGCTCTTGTTCGAGGATGAAGCGGAAGGATAACGTCGACGTTCAAAGTTGATAATGCCAACAATATATTCTTCAACACATCCCTGTTGTCCGTATTTTCAGCTCGATGAATCGTCGATAAATAATACTGCTTCGATTTCAATCCAAAATCCTGGACTTTATAGTGTTGTTGCGCCAGTTCGATATTGTAGATCATCGCATCATACATCACATCGCCCACTTGATAAACTCCATCCACAATCCCTTCCTTGGAAAGGTTAGACACCGCGGTATCCGTAGGAGCGAAAAGTAACGTTGATATATGATCCGTCAGAACACGATTGGTTTCTTCTGGCATTTTTTTGTTATAACTTCTAAGTCCGGCTTCCACGTGAATGATTGGAATATGCATCTTAGACGCTGCAAGCGCCCCAGCAAGCGTTGAATTCGTATCGCCATATACTAAGACCGCCTCCGGCTTTTCATCGTTTAGCAGGGATTCGATCTTCTGCAGCATTTGCCCAGTTTGTTTTCCGTGAGTAGCCGAGCCTACGCCCAAATTGTAATCCGGCAATGGGATGTTTAATTGCTGAAAAAAAACATCTGCCATATTCGAATCATAGTGTTGACCTGTATTTATGATTATTTCATGATATTCCTGTCTTAATACTCGTGAGACGGGCGCAACTTTAATAAATTGAGGACGAGCTCCGACTACTGTAACGATTTTCTTCATGTCAATTCCTTTCTACAGACGGAAATAGTTGTCGGTACCAGGTGATAAGTTCTTCATCGCATTTCGTGTGTCTAGAATCTTTTTTGAATTGCGCAATATCGACTCATAATCCACATTGGAGTGATCTGTTGTAATAAGCGTTAGGTCTGCAGAAGCATAATCTTCGAAGACCCTACTTACTGTCTCGTAAACTTTATTGTTATGCTTAAAGCTCTTCACATACGGATCAAAGACAACGAATTCCGCACCTTTGCGCTCAAGAAGTTCTATGATCTTCAGTACGGGGGATTCTCGATAATCATCAATATCCTTCTTATACGCCACCCCAACGATAATTATCTTCGAACCATTTACGGATTTTTTATCCATATTGAGAATATGGCTTACTTTCTCAACCACATACTCCGGCATTGCATTGTTAATTTCCCCAGATAGCTCGATCAGCCTTGTATGGTAATTATATTCGCGTGCTTTCCATGTTAAGTAAAACGGATCGATCGGGATACAATGCCCCCCAAGTCCCGGACCCGGATAAAAAGCCATGAAGCCGTAAGGCTTCGTTTTAGCAGCATCGATTACTTCCCATACATCGATTCCCATCCGGTTACACAGGATCGCCATCTCGTTCGCCAGAGCGATATTGATATGTCGGAACGTGTTCTCGTAGATTTTCTCCATCTCCGCAACGGCAGGGCTTGAAACCTTATGAATGGCGCCTTCAAGCACCGCGCCGTACATTGCCGCTGCGACATCCGTACAGAGCTTTGTAATGCCTCCGACGACTTTAGGCGTATTTTTCGTATTAAAGTGCTTATTACCCGGATCTACGCGTTCAGGAGAGTACGCCAAGAAGAAATCCACACCGCACTTCAGCCCTGAATTCTCGAGGATAGGCTTAACGATCTCTTCAGTGGTTCCCGGATAAGTTGTGCTTTCCAGAACCACGAGCATACCCGGCTTGAGATGCTTCATGATCGCTTCCGTGGACGACTCGACATAGCTCGTATCAGGTTGCTGGTAGCCATCTAACGGCGTTGGTACGCAGATAGCAACTGCGTCTACCTCGTTAATGAAGGAGTAATCCGTCGTCGCCTTCAGCATCTGGTCGTTTATGATCGACTGCAGTTCAGAATCTACCACGTCTCCGATATAGTTAACGCCTTGATTCACCATATCTACCCGACTGGATTGCACGTCGAATCCGACAACTCGGAACCCTGCTTTCGCTTTTTCTACCGCTAGCGGCAGACCCACATAGCCCAGTCCAACTACGCCGATCACTGCCGTTTTGTTCTCTAGCTTCGCCATTAATTGGTTGGCCAAAGAAATGATCCGTTGTTCTTCAGTCGAAACTGCGCTCATGATTTCACCTTCTTATTAAAAAAGTCCCGAACAGTATCTATGACGTATTGCTGCTCTTCCTCAGTCATTTCTGGATATAGAGGCAGCGCCATCGTTCGGTTAGACGCTTCTTCCGCTTCCTTCAGGCTTCCTTCTTCGTAGCCAAGCTCTAAGTAAACATTTTGCCTATGTAGCGGGACCGGATAGTAGATTCCTGAAGCAACCCCGTTTTTCTCCAAATGGCTGATAAGTTCGTTCCGGAATTCGGTTTGAATAATATAAAGGTGATAAACGTGCTTCCGGTCCTCCGCGGCATATGGACATGTGATCGGCAGATCGCGGAAAGCTTCGTTATACTTCAGCGAAAGCTCTTTCCGTTTCGCATTCCACCCATCGAGATACTTTAACTTCACGGAAAGCATGGCTGCTTGCAACGGATCCAGACGGCTGTTGTAGCCGATCATAGAATGATAGTACTTCGGATTGCTTCCATGCGCACGCAGAATCCGCAGCCGACTCATCAATTGTTCATTATTCGTAACAATAATGCCCCCATCGCCGTATCCTCCCAAGTTTTTGGTAGGGAAGAACGAGAAGCAACCGGCAGCGCCCATCGAACCGATCGGACGGCCTTTATACTGTGATCCGATCGCTTGGCAAGCGTCTTCCACGACATGTAGGCTATGCTTGCTCGCTATTGACAGAATCTCATCCATGTTTGCTGGCTGCCCGAAAATATGTACAGGAATAATCGCCTTCGTTTTCGCCGTAATGGCTTGCTCAATCTTCGAAACGTCCAGATTATAAGTTTTCGGATCAATGTCGATGAAGACTGGAGTTGCTCCCATCTGCGAGACCACTTCCGCCGTCGCAAAAAAAGTAAACGGCGTCGTAATAACCTCATCGCCAGGACCGATCCCCAACGCATCCAAAGTAAGCAACAAGGCATCCGTTCCATTCGCAACGCCAATTGCATATTTTGTTCCACAATATTCGGCTATTTCATTTTCAAATCGTTGTACATCGGGACCGAGAATGTAGCTTCCACTGTCCAGCACACCCAATGCAGCAGTGTGAATTTCCGTTTTTATACTTTCGTATTGCTTCTTCAAGTCTATTAATTGAATGTTCATCTCGATCATTTTCTCCTATACAATTTGTGATTGATTTTATCTATATCTTACTTTCAGCAGCTTTCGTAATAGCTAGGACCAATTCAAGAGCGTTCTTTCCGTCTTCTCCACCGACTAGAGGCTCATTATCCTGGCTGATGCAGTTTATCATGTCCTCGATTATGTATGCATGTCCTGACTTTTGTTGCGTTGTCATCGCAGCATTTTTTATTTTACCAATTTGTTCCTCAGACAATCCTTCTACGGATAGATGCTCGAACTCATTTGCATGGACGCCTCTAATTACTGCTGTCCCCTTTTCGCCAAAAATACTGATTGATTCCTCCAAGTTCTTTGGGTAAATTGTGGTCGCAGCCTCGATAACTCCTAGAGCGCCTGACTTAAATGTTGCTATTGCAACAGCGACGTCCTCACATTCAATTTCACGGTATCTTGTCGATGTAAATGCTTTGAGCTGCTCTACTGGCCCCATAAGCCACAGAAGAAGGTCAAGGTTATGAATAGCCTGATTCATAAGTACACCGCCATCCATAGCCCTACTGCCTCTCCAAGGCGCTTGGCTATAATAGGCTTTATCTCTGTTCCAACGAACAGTTGCATTAATATGACTAATTGTTCCGAAAGCGCCACTTTCAAGTAATTTCTTCAGTTCGATTAAAGCAGGTCTGAATCTATTAGGATGAACAACCGCCAGTTTAACATTGTTTGCTCTACAAGCCAAAATAATATCATTTGCATCCTTCTCGTTCAACGCCATAGGTTTTTCAAGAATTACATGTTTGCCTGCTTTTGCCGCCTTTATAGCTAAGGCCGCATGTGTCCCGCTTGGCGTACATATATTTACCACTTGAACATTTGGATCTTGGAGCAGAAGATCATAGTCGTTATATGTTAGTGCACTATGCTTTTCTTTATACGGTACCATGTTTTGTTCAATTTTGTCGCACACAGCGTAAATGCACGCATCTTCAATTTCCGATATTGCCTCGGAATGCTTATTGGCAATAAACCCACAACCTACCAGTGCAAAGTTTACCATTTCTTCCTTCTCTCCGATTGAACATCATCAATCACGTTCTGTAAGACCATTATACTTAACATTATAACATTAATCGACATTTTCTATTAGTCTTACATGCTTAAATCTATTTTAAAGTATTGAATTGTTTTGCCTAATTTCCCTTCTATGATAAACTTAACGTGACTAAATTTCCAATGGGGGATTACTGTAATGGCAAAAGCAAAAAAGAAGTCTACTGAAGGGAACCACCTGTTAAGTCTACCAACTCCTATTCATAAATCAGTGCTTCTCGCCCTTTTTTTTGTTCTTTTGATTTTATCCTTTAAAAAAGGACTATTCAGCGGAGAGCAAGTCTCTTTTGAAGCGCCCATCTACATATGGGGAATATGCATCTCCCTGATCTTCCCTATTGTTGTATGGGGGATCTTCCGAAATAAGAGCTTTTATAAAGAACGTCTTTCAGTTATTCATTTATTTATCTTTTTAACACCTATTGCATACGCATTTGCGCTGGTCACTGCAGCTTCCTCGCATTACTCGTTTTTTGGGTTATTCATTCAAATCGGGTATGCCTGTTGTTTTCTTATCTCTATAACGGTTTCTTCTAGCTCACGTGGCGCACGCTCTTTAATTAGCATTATTTTGGGTATCTCTTATCTCGTAATAATTTTCGGCCTTGCCAATTGGTTTGGAGATGCTTCTTTCGGAGGAATCTTTAACTGGTCGGAGCAGCCTGGTTACATTAGTAACGTTTATAATGATGCTGTATTAAATCAAGGCCAAGATGCTCGCCTTAGCTCCGTCTTTCAATACCCTAACACCTATGCGGCGCTGTTATTAGGAGTGTTATTTATTAACTTAATTATAATGACTTTCAATCGCCATTTCTTAAAACCCGAATTTTTTTCCATCCCCCTAGTTCCTATCATGATTTCATTTATCCTTACCGGTTCTAGAGGCGCATTTGTCATGCTCCCGATTCTATTCATTATCGTTCTAATTCTTATCAAACCGTTGTATCAAATACTACTTATATTATATTTTGCTATTGCTTTTGTAATCTCAGTTCTAATATCAAGTTTTATTTTTAATAAAGGAATTGCGTTACAAGTAGACTTCAATGGAGCACAAGCCTTCTTGGGCTGGACTGTGCTAATTGCTTCTAGCATTGTCTGTGCAGGGCTCTGTATCCTGGTTCGCAAGTATGTACAAGGACATATTCAAAAAAAGTTCCTGAAGTGGGGAGACGGAAAATATTCCTTCTTGTACATTCCAATTGTTGTTCTTTCACTTGGATTAGTCCTTGTTTGTTTGTTGTTTAGCAATGTGGGTTTGCGTCAACTTCTCCCGGATAATATCGAAGCAAAGATTGCCCAAATTAATTTCAATCAGAATAGTGTACTAACTAGAGGTACCTTTTTTGAAGATGCCCTTAGCTTATGGAAAGACTATCCTATAACCGGTGCAGGCGGAGGCGCATGGAAAGCATTGTATGAGGTTTATCAATCTACTCCATATACCAGCCGAGAAGCACATAGTTTTTACCTACAGGTGCTTGTTGAATCGGGTTTGATTGGAATTATATCATTATTCGTAGTTATAGCGTGCGCTTTCTATCATTTCATTCGTTCTTATCGTCGTAAAGCTGAGGAAGACCAAGTTCCTTATTTGGGATTTTTCATTTTAGTTACCGCCCTTTTGCTACACAGTGCTATCGACTTTAACATGAGCTTTATCATTATTGGAACAATTCTTTACCTTGGTCTTGGCGGACTGTTTGCTGGCAACGAACTTCCTCCTTTTAAATTTCAAGAGAATTTAAAGATGAAGAATTATATTTATCCCTTAACTTTACTAGTCGGATCGATCGGTTTTTTCATACTTTCTGTTTTGTACTATACGGGATCGCAACAGTACGCCACTGCCAAAGAAAACGCACTTTCAGGAAAACCATTAAACGAAATTGTATCTCCACTTGATCAAGCGATCTCAAAACAAAAGCATCCTGAATATCTGGACCTTAAATTGCAAGTATACTTGCAACTCTACTCACAAACAGGGAATACTCAATACAAAAGCGATTTTTCTGAAATGCTTGAGAATGGACAAAACCTCGAACCCACGTATAAGCTCTTTACAACTCGTAAGTTTCAACTGCTTATGCTTGACAAGAATTATGATGAAGCAATTAGTTTAATGGAGAATTCATTATTATTAAGACCATGGGATATAACTGCATTTGAGGCATTAGCTAGTGCATACTATCAGTCAGGCCTTGCAAATCTGAACACACCTGAAGATGCCCTGATCAATTGGAACGAAGGATTAAACATTGAAAGTCGGATCCAATCACAGGCTAAAGAATTAGAGAATCTGCCCGATGCTCAAGTTCAGGGAAGAACATTTGGCATTACTCCTGATTTAGCTTTAACGATCGGCCAAATCCATTTTTATCTGGGACACTACGCTCAAGCAGAGGAATACTTAAAAATAAGAATTGATACAAAATTCGACGATAACAATGACTATGAAGCTGCCTTATTTTACTTGGCTACTCTTGCAAAACAATCAAAAGCCGATTCGGATTTATACGACTCCCTATTAAACGCCCAAACAGTCGAGCAATCATTAATCACTAGCAGGCTAGACGATCTAACAGCTCAGAAGGCTATCGAGTAGAATAAGAGCGAGCAGGTTTTAAGCCTGCTCGCTCTTATTCTTATAGGGATCTATTTACTAACCACGGAATCTTTTGAGACGCGATTAGAGTCTTATACCCAGGAGTAATCTGATAGTATACGTTTAACTGATAGTCCTTAAGTGCGGTGATCAACTGTGTAAGTTCGACATTGTTCCAAGTGACTTCTGCATGATTTTCTCCAAGCTGCAGTTGTGCACTTTGATTATCAGAGCCAGTCTCACCTACAGGCAAGGAGAACTCTTTTTTGAACACAGACTTTGGATTAGCATCCTGAATTTCAATAATAATCTTGTGGTCCTTCATATTGGATTTTTTGATTAAGTCCTGCGTCAATACATAATCAAATAAAAAGGTTACTTGTGATTCCTGGAATGCAATTTGAGTCGACACATTCGTAAAGGATAATTCATAAGATTGGAGGTCTATATTCTTAAGGTTGTCCTGTGCCTTAAAAAGCTGTGGCAAAATCAGTGAACTAGGTTGAGCGTAACCAACAAGCTTTTCTTTGTTCGTTGTCTCATTATTAGCTGAACCTGCAGATGTCTCTAGTAACGCTTTACCAATTACTAATCGAACATCCCCAGTCTCAATCTCCTTCGGTACAATCGCCCATGCATTTACAATTGCCTTGCCACCCGGAGATAACTTATCCTGTACACTCTCAATGTTTGCTGGGTATACTGTTCCATCTTCTTTTTCAAAATATCCAGCTAGTTGTTGGATTAGCGACTGACGTTTTTCCTGGTTTGTCACTTCAAGTCGTGCAGATATTAAATTTGCTGAAGTACCTTCAAACTGATTAAATCGAGTGACTTTTACCGTTGATCTCGACCCAATATCATTAATCTTGTAGCCATCGTCTGGTCTTACAGATGGAATTCGAGTAAATGCACCCTTGTGGTTAAATGCAACCAATTCGATGAGCTCTTCAGTTTTATTTTCACCCGTTTCCTTTTGTTGAATAGTTATTTTTAATTTCTCAATATCAAATGTATAGGGAACGCGACTCACGAGTTGAATGCTTTCAGTCGCTCCCGGCTTAATTGCAATCACCTTATTATTTTGGTTTATCGTCGCTAACTTTTCAATAGATTCATTTAACAAATAGGTTCCAGCGAGAGAAGGAATAGGAAGAGTTTGTTTCCCTCTGTTTGCTATTGTTAGATTTGCGATGATTAAATCATCTTCATCGATTGGTAGGCGATTTATTGAATCAAGTTTAATCGAATACTCACCTTTTGCATTAATGAATGTGTAATATTTCCCAATTTCCTCTCCCTCAGTTACATTGGATTGAGGAAGCTCAAACTGTGCTAATGGGAATAGTCCCTTACCTTCATTGATTGGATACATAATCACAAGTTTCCATCCATCGGTTTTTACTCCAAGTGGAATATTTACTGTCATTGGAAACTCTTGTTCAGCTAAAGGATTTAGAACAGTACCTTTAAGATTGGATACGCTCAGTGGATACATGAGTTTGTCCTTGGTCATTATGTAGAGCTGATAGTCTGGAAGAACAATGGTTCTTTTACCGTCATTTTTAATTGTAACCTTCAGATCTGGTCGATAATAGCTTTCACTTTTGCCAATCGTAGCACTCTTTATTCTGACAGTAGCACTAACATCATCTGCTGTAACAACTCTTGCCTCTCCTGATGGGGTTACAGGATTATATCTCGCTGGAACTGCAATCTCACCCAGCACTCGCGTATATGAAGATGACGAGAAATCCCATTGTATTACTTTAACTATTAAGTCAGCAGCATTTAGGTCCTTACCCACAGTGGCATAGTAACTTAGATCTTCACTTGTTTTTGCTGCAACTTTAAGAGTTTTAGTATTAGTATTTTGCACGTTTAATTTTGTGCCTGATTTTGTATAAATATGAATCCAATAATCAATTAAATTTATATCCGAATTGCTTTGATTATTAATTGTTACCGTTAAGCCAACTGTTTGATGATTATCCGAGGGCATAATTTGTACATTCTTCACAATAGCCGTGACATTCTCTTTAAGCTTAACTGTCCCGAGTGAGGTCGGTTGTAAAACCTTATAATCGTCTTTCGGCGACTCCGCATAAATCGTGTTTTGAAATATTCCTAGTAGTAAACAAAGCGTAGCAATCAATGATACTATCTTATACTTCGGCCTCATACCCACATCTCCTCGAATTATTTTCCTCTATTTATTAAACGACTGAAAGCGCAACTAAGTTGCGCTAATTACAAATATGTATAAGAAAAAGGATGAGGCTTAGCCTCATCCTTTTCAATGCAATAAGATTAGTTGTGGATCAACGTGCTAGCGGATTTACCGTTAGGAGCAGTTGCAGTAACGATAAACTCATACTTGCCGTCGCCAGATGTAACAGTAAAGGTATTGACTTGACCTGTCAATGCATTGATCGAAACGTTAGCACCCGTAACTTCGGATACAGAGTAACGAATACCCGTAAGAGCATCGTATGCATTGATGTTAACGCCAGCGTACTCAACACCATATTGGTCTTTAACTTTCAGATCCATGTTAGTGTAGATGTACGATCCAGCAGTTACAGCAGCATCATTGCTACCTTTAGCCGATACGCTATCGATTACAACCAGATCATTCTTAACCGTCACTTTAGCAGTCAGAACTGCTTGTTCATTGTTAACCGCTTTGTAAACAACTGCCGTTACAGTCGTTTCACCAGCTTTGTTACCAATTACATAGCCTTTGCTGCCAGCTGTACCAACATTAGCAACGTTCGGGTTTTCAACCGTTACAGATGCGATGGAGTCAGGGTAAGCAACGGAGTTACCTGCGTTGTCTTTAACTACGAGAGACAGGGTTTTTGCAACAACACCAGCAGTCGCAACTTTTTGAGGAGTTGTCAACAAGCCGCTGTCAATAGCTGCATACAACGAGGAGATGTTTTCCAGGCTATAGTTCAACGGAACTTTAGTCGGATCAATCGACTCGATCGATACAGCTACTGTTGGAGCAATCGCTCTATACGTCACTGGAGAAGAACCAGCAACTTCCTGTTCAAGTGTAGCTTTAAGAGTACCTTCACCGAACACAGAGTTGGTAGCTGTGAATGTTGCGCCGTCATTCAACGTTCCGAAAGCAGTAGATGGAACGATTACTTCTTGAGCATTGCCTGGCTTAGCCTCATTAGTACCATCTTTACCAACAGCACCAGTGATCGCAGCGCCAATGCCTGTTACCTGAATACCAGAGTCATAAACAACGGAGTTTACAACATAGTGGTTTACAAACTCCAATTTCACTTGATATGGCGTTGCAGCTGCAGTGCTGCCGAAATCATCACCATATTGGTCTTTAACTTTGATCGTGAAGTCCGAGCTAGTACCCAGTACTGTTTTAGCATGTGGCCGCTTAGTAACATCAACTCTTGCAGGAATACGAGCATCTGCTACAGGAATTTGCAGCGTTTTGAAATCGTTAGCGTTTGGCGACAGAATGCTCGCCGTTACGAATACTACGGACTTAGCAGGTGCATTAATCGTCGGAAGAGCAATCTTACCTTTGTTAGGTCCGATTTTAACGATAGAAGCTGTGCCTGTAACGCCGGATACAGTTACTTTAATGCGATCATTCTTAGTGTTGTCGACAATCTCTTGAGCTGTCAGCTTATCGCCGTTAGCATCATATGCATTCAGCGTAACGAACTTGCCGCTGTCACCACTTGCAAGCGTGCCGTCATACGGTTCAAGTTCAAGCTTCGTAGCAACTTTGGATGTGCCGATATCGAAGTTCAGTTTCGCGTTAGCGGAACCGGAGTACAGAGTCAACGTATGAGTCGATGCTTTGTCTTCTTTGTCAGTCAGAGACAGACGAACATCGTATTCATTATCGTTGTTGAAATCGCCAGTTTCAACTTTAGCATATTGTGCATAAGGCACGATGTTATTGTTGAAAGTCACTGGTGTTGCCAAAGTTTGATCATTGGAAATTGGGTTTCCGTATTGGTCGAACAGTTTAACCGTTGCAACCGCAGCGTCACCCGTGTTAACCAGTGCAGTTTTGCCGTTTTGGTACTTCAGCTCACCCAGTTCCATTTTCGTTACAAAAGGAGCGAAACCGAGTTTGAACGTTTTGCTAGCCGTCAGATGAGTGTCGTTGAAGTAAACATAGATCGGAATCATCGTCAAACCAGGTGTTGGAGCAGGAGTTGCTGTAGTCGTGTTCAGCTTAACTACCAGATAGCCATCGCTGTCTTTCGTCAGTTGTTCAGCGTAGTTCGTAACGTTTACCGTGTAAGAAGCAGCGTTGAACGACGCCAATTCACCGTATTGGTTTTCAGCTCTCAAACGAATGCGAGTCGCATTGGAGTGCGCGATTTCATCGCTAGTCGTAGCAAATTCGAGCTTAGTTACCGTTTCTTTTTCACCTTTGAAAGATGCCGTAGCATTTTCAACTTGGTCAGCTTCTAATCCACTCAACGTTACGGAATAGTCCGCCTCAGTAATCTTAGTGCTGGAAAGAGTCAGAGTAGCAGACTTCTTGTCATCAGCCCATTTCGTTTCGGTAGCAACAGTAGCAGTACCACGCTTCAGCGTCAGCTTAGCTTTCTCGGCGTCAACAGCTTTGTCCAGAACAACTTCTACTTTTGCAACGCCAGTTGCTTTAGCGGAAGTAACAGAAACCTTAGCCGGTTCAACCGGGTTCAGCTTCTCGTATACTGCATAGCCAACGTCGATCGTTTGACCGCGGGTAGCAGATGCTTTGTAGTCCAGACCAGCAGCGATCAGACCAGCGTCCAGAGCAGCTTGGATGTAAGGACCAGCCCAAGCAGATGCGCCTTCAACTTCAGCGCCTTCTACTGGAGTAGCGCCAGCAGCTTGAACAGCAACTTTGATCACTTGCTCGATTGTTACGTCGGAGCGAGGATCGAATTTGCCGCCGCCTACGCCGTCAACCAAACCTGCTTTAGCAGCAGCTTCGATTGCGCCGTACCACCATTGCTTGGAGTTAACGTCGGAGAAAGTTGCCGTAGCAGGCTTCTCTTCAGCCAGACCAGCGATAGCGATAGCGATCGTAGCGTATTCAGCGCGGTTCAGCGTGTTGCCCAGACGAGCATCGCCGTCAGGGTTGCCTTTCAGAACGCCTTTATCAACAAGTGCTTGGTATTTCTGTGCAGTCGTCAACTCAGTGTCGGCTGCAGATGCCATGGATGCGAACAAGCCGAATACCAGGGCGAAGGAAAGCAGAATAGATAAACTTTTCTTCATAACCTTTTTTTCTCCTCCTCGAGAAAATATCTGTTGTGTTTGTGTGTGAAAATTATAGCTCGAATCTCTCATCGGCGTTTTCACCCCCTTCCTTGAGAAGAGCATTGTCTATAATTGATGTCTGACGGCATGTCTATTAAGTAGATACATGTCGCAGAAACTTGAAAACTAGCGGATGAAATGCCGAACAAGCACAAAACAGGCAGGGTAAATTATGCCACTTTCCTCATTATACATGAGACGCTCGCCCAGCGTAAAGCAGAAATTCATAGAAGCAATGCGAGAGTTAGTTCCTGAGTCCCTCTCTCGTTGACCCACAACTTTAAACGCATGGAATCTTGAAAAGTTGCGGCCGATTTCAAATTCATCAAAGATTTTCTTCACTTTCGGTGCGAATAAACCGTTTCGTTATGTAAGCCTAATCGCTACTCTAGTATAGCTTGGACATTCCTTTAAATCATTGTCAAATCTTTTCCTATAGAACCAACTTGCAACATGGCATGACCTGGCTCAGAAGAAGAGAGAGCCGCCTGAAGCGACTCCCTCAATATCCTTTATAGCTTCTTAAGCTTCTTCATGATCCGTTCCACGATAACTGCCGCATCGGCACGAGTCAGGTTGGAATTCGGCTCGAAGCGATAAGACAACTTCCCGCCTGGAATGTTATTCGGAATCCCGGAAATGTATCCCGCCTTCTGCATCGCCAGCACCGCGCTTGCGGAGTATACGCTAACCGTATTCGCATCGGTGAAGAGCTTCTGCAGAGCTTCCTTGTCCTTATCCATGTTCGCATTGGACTTCACCAGATTCAGCGCTCTGGCGATCATGACGGAGGCATCCTCGCGAGTCAACGTATCGTTAGGCCAGAACAACCTGGGCGATCTGCCGCGAATATATCCCTTCTTGACTGCCGTCTCAATGTAGCGATAATTCCACAACGCATCCGGGAAGTCGATCGGAATGACATCGTCGAACGTCATATTGTTCGGATCGTACTCCAACGGAATATCCAGCATCTTCACCAAGACTTGAGCGAACTCGCCCCGTGTGATGTTATCGTATACTCCGAAGGAATTGTTGTCTTTATTAAGCATAATGCCTCGGGAGAACATCGTTTCCAGCGCCAGACGAGCATAGCTGTGGCCAACGATATCGCTAAAGCTGTAGCGCAAGGACATAACCGCATAGTAGCCAAACCCGTCAAAAGAGCCAGTAACGGTTTTCTTTTTCGTGTCGACAGTGCCGCCTACGTTAACCCAGCCTTGAGACGTATAACGCCAGATGCTCAGGTTACGAGCAATTGCATCTACGATGTTCGAATCATACTTGATCGTAATCGTACCGCGCTGCGACGGTTCAAGCCACTTATCCGGATAGAAAGAACGAATGTAGAATACGTCGTCGCCATTATCCGTTGTCGCATATGGATGCATAGCATCGACCAACTGATAGTCATTGACTAATCCTGTGCCCCTGAAGTAGCCGGAATCCACCCAGAACAAGTTGGAAGCAAACGTAAAGTTGTTTTTCGGAATCAGACGATCCGTTGCTTCCGCCCTGACCGGTATGTCCTGGAGAATGCCATCCATCGGGTTGCCTTGAAGATCTACCTCGCCCACTGCGTTATAACGCTTGACCGTTCGACCGTCTTCCCGGTCCGCAATCCCGAAGTACAGTTCCTGAGCGTCGAACAAGTTGATCGTCTTGACATCTTGTCCCGGATTTCGGTTCGCCTGTCTCAAGAACGTATTTTTAGGGAATGTGAGCCCTAGCTCTCCCTTGAACAATGAAATCTTGCCTGATGTCGGAAGCTTGGATTTATACTGTGCTGTAACAGAACTATCGCCCGCATAGTTCACGACAAAGGATCCATTAATCTTCTGAGTCCCTTGCTGAACGACGAACTTGATCGTGTTTTTGCCGACTTTCAGATCTTTCAATTCGTATCTGAAAATATCGCCGGTGTCCTTCACCATCGCGTTCTTACCGATCAGTACGGAATCCGCTCCCTCGGCCTTGATGCTGACCTTCAGGAAGTTCGAGTTGATGACACTCTCGTTCGGTAGCTGCGGCGACAAAATCTGGAACGGAGACAAGTCCCGAATGATCGTGAATGTCTCGGATACGGATACCGTACCTTTGCGTACAATAATCGTGATATTCGTCGAACCCGATTGCGGCAGTTTGACCTCAGACAACCGAAGCCGATATTTGTATTCTGGATCCAAATAGCTCGTAACGGCCAAATTCGTATTCGGATTTTCGATATAGAGCTTAACCGTATCCCCGATTTCGGAATCGAAGGTTTCAATCGTTCCCGCGGTAGGACCGGAATCCGTTACCGTAGCTGTGACGACTTTTTTACCATCGATTTGGATCTCTGCGCTGGTAAGTGCTTGAACGTCAAACAATAAATCCAGCGATCTTTCTGTGGTCGTGAATTGTTTATCTCCCGTCGGAGCAAACTTGACTTCAGCGTCATTGAATTTGCGTTTAATATCCAGTATGTTCGAATCCAGCGAAGGTTCAATGACGAATGGAACTGGCCGAACGTTCTGAATCGTCGGGTTATCCTTCGAGAAGAAGTAAACCGTAAAGTTCGTCGAGACAGGTACGCCGTTCGCGACCCCTTCGAAAATCAATTCGTTAGCGCCCGGCAGAAGCTGGAGACCGCCAGTAATCGCAGCCGTAGAATCGAACCTGAAGTCGCCGGGTTTATAGTTGACTCCTCCGACTGTGGTTACAGCCGTGAAGATCTCCCCTACGCCTGACGTATTAATACGATATCTCTGACCGTTCAATTTCATGTAGACGCTATTCAATTCCGCAGCGTCGATCAGGTTAAAGTTGATAACTTTACCTTCGATAACGGGGAGCGCATTCGATTCGAAAATTTGTCCGTTATACACGTTGGTCAATTGAATGGACGGCGCCGGTACAAACACAATCGTACGAACAACGCTGTCAGTGAACGTTCCGTTAGTCACGGTAAACGTCAGCTCGACCGTCCCAGTCGGCATTTTGTTGATCACGATTGCCACTTGCCCAGGGTTTGCTGTCCTCGTGCTGTAAACAAAGTTGGAGCCCGTGACGGCAACTCCGTTTTGTTTTGCAGTTACAGTCGCCGTAACTCCCGAAGGATTAGCCACATCAAGCAAAAGCCACAAGGGAACGATGCTCACTGCGGCATTGTTCGGGAAAGAAGCGGACGATGCAAATGTAATGGCAGTACCATTATCCGTCACATCATAAGCCTGCTTAATATCCGTAATATACGGGGAAGCAGCGTCCCGATAAGTAAACGGAATCAGAATGAACGGCGTGCCGCTCGCGCTCGTATCGCTGATTTTCAAATTGTATTTGCCGTTAGATAGACCGCCCAGGTTCAACGCGGTATCCGTCGTAATTGAATAAGTCGTCAAATCGCCATCCACGACGACACCCGCAACCGGATCATAGCTCGCGTCGCTTGCAATCGGGGAAGTTAATGACGCACCGGTGCTATCGACAAGCTCTACTCTGAACTCCGGAGGAATTGCAGTCGGCGAAGCGTTCGTCCTCAAAATAACTTTCGAGGTAACATTGCCGTTAGGCGCCGTACTGAAAACGGGATCCCCATCCATGGCCGTTCCCGCCCAGTTCACGTCATACGCCGTCAATGATCCGTTAAAATAAACAAGGTAACGGGTAAGCTCGTATGTCTTGGTGCCATTTCGCGCCAGAATAACAAGCTTATTATATCCCCGTTTCAAACCGAGGTTATTCAGCAAGAACGTTGTGCCCGAGCCTCCGAACATCTCTACGCCGTTGATCGTCACGTTGGTGGCGTTAGGAGCATTGACGGAGATCGCCTCATTGGCACGCGCTGTAACGACAGGAGCCGAAGAAGATAAAGGTCTGCCGTCCGTAAGCTTGACTTCGGTAATAACCGGAACGTTGGAGAAGTTGACATAGGCTTCTCCCGAAACGACGTTTCCGACCTGGTTCACGCCAAGAACTGTAATCCGGTTCAGGCCGTCATAGATCGTAACCGCAGCGAACCGGAAAGAGTTGCCGCCCGTAATAATCGGTTGAGTCGAACTGTTGGAAGCTTCGACAGGCTGCCCGTTAACGATCTTCTCGATGCGGTAAGACAAATTCGTTACCGAGTTGAACGTACCGGCGATCTCGATCTGATTGGAGTTTACTTCCGTAGGGGAAGTAGATGATGTACTGAAATCCCGGAACTGAAAGTATATAGGATCGGCTGCCTCCGATTTCGAGGGAGCGATCGGCAGCATCGATACGACCAGCGCCGCGATGAGCAGCCACTGCATGATGCGATTAATCGTCGGTTTCACTTTGATTACTCCTCCTTGTTAAGCATTGGATCCCGTCACTGGCTTTCCGTATTCGCTTGCCGTTACCGATTCACCGCCCGTCTTCTTGCTCTGCCAGCTGATTTAGACATTCCGTATACCTGTTATCGGTCATGAAACTATGAAAGTTTAGCCATCTTCCGCCTTTTTCTCCTAAATTAAGCCTCAAGACATAGTAAAACCCCGAAATGCTTTAGCGCATTTCGGGGTTGCCGATTGGCCTTTATTATTTCCGAGAATGAGTCTGAGGCTTCATCCGAAGCCGGGCCAGGAAGTCCAGCACCGGGCGGCGAGTCTTGTCGACGATGCCGATGAGCTCGGCGCCGATCTGGAGCAGGAACACAAGCGCGCAGATGACGATAAACGTGATCCAGTTGCCCAGTCCCGTGTTCGTAACGGCCGACTGAATGACCGCGCATGTGCCGAAGAACGCCGCGATCGCATAGATAATGAGCACCGTTTTGCGGTGACTGAAGCCGAGCTGCTGCAGACAGTGATGCAGATGGCCTTTATCCGCTTCGAAAATCGGCTTGCCCTTCTTCCAACGGCGGACGATGGCGAAGAACGTATCGGACAACGGTACGCCGATAATCAGCAGCGGCGTTACGAACGACACGACCGTAATCTGCTTGAACCCAAGCATCGACAGCGTCGCCAGCGCGAAGCCGAGGAACAGAGCCCCGGAGTCGCCCATGAAAATTTTCGCTGGGTGGAAGTTGAAGAACAAGAATCCCCCGATGCTGCCGAGCAGCAGAGCCGCCAGCAGAATAACCGCCTCGTTGCTCATGATAATGCCCATCACGAGAATGGTGGCAATGGCGATCCCCGACACGCCTGCGGCCAAGCCGTCCAGCCCGTCGATCAGGTTGATCGCGTTCGTCACGCCGACGATCCACACGATGGTGACCGCGACGCTGACCCATTCTCCGAGCGGCTGCATCGCAGAGCCGAACGGAATGTTCAGCAAGTCAATCTTGACTCCGAAGCCGAAGACGACGATGCAGGCCGCGCCGATCTGCACGAGCAGCTTCAGCTTGGCGTTCAAGTCGTATTTATCGTCAAACGCGCCCAGCAGCACGATCAGAGTGCCGCCCACCAGCAGCGCGCTAATGAGATTGCGGTCGTAAGCGCTCAGATAGCCCTCCGGAACGAAAGGCATCATGCAGAGCAAACCGATGGTGAACGCTGCATAAATCCCTACTCCCCCCAGGCGAGGCATCGTCCTGGTGTGAACCTTGCGATGATTCGGCACGTCGATCGCGCCGACGCGGTAAGCGAGCTTCTTGACCAGCGGCGTCAACACGAGCGCCAAAGCCATTGCCGCAATGAATGAAATAAGTGCGATTCCTAGCATCCAACCGGACAACATTCACAACTCCCCTTTTTTCTGTACCGGAATGAATTATACTCCCGCCACAAGAAATTCAACAAGGTGGTCAAATCGTCGTTTTCAGCCGTTTTTCATGAATTATGCGATTTTCACGAGCCCTTTCATAACGGATTGCCCGCTTTCAGGACTTTATCTCCGTCTTTAATCACTTTAAGCGCAAAACGGGGCAATACCAGCATCCTCCTGAACCGCGAAGGCTCCTGAAGCAAGCGATACAACCACTCCATCCCCGCTTTGCGGAAAATGGCCGGCGCCCGCTTGAGCTTGCCCGACACCACGTCGAAGCTGCCCCCGACGCCCATCACCACAGGTACTTCGAGCTGAGCCTGATGCTTCTCGATCCACGGTTCCTGATTCATCGTGGCCCTGGCGACGAACAGCATGTCCGGATTCGCCTCGCGAATCGCGGCCACGACCTCTTCATCCTCGCCGTCCTTGAAGAAACCGTTCCTGCAGCCCACAAAACGCACACCCGGAAACTGCTTGCTGAGCTTCTCCCTGGCCGCTTCGATGATTTCCGTAGTCGTGCCGAGCAGATACGCGCTCCAGCCGCGGATATCCCCTTCCTTCAGCAGCTCGTGCATCAGATCAAAGCCCGGCACCCGCTCCTTGACCGGCTGGTTGAGCCTGCGGGCCGCCCAGACGACGCCCGAGCCGTCGGGTACGACGAGATCCGCCGTAGCGAGCGTATGATGGAAGGACGGATTCTCCAGCCCGACCATCAGCATGATCGGATTGCCGGTAATGACCCGGTGCGGCGTTCTCGTCTCGATCGCCTTCGTCAAATAATCGACGGTTTCTTGCATATCCATTTTCGAAAACGGCACGCCATACAAAGAAACCGTAGGAAACGGCTTCGTATTCGCATCCACTAAAAGTCAACTCCAACTTATCGGACATTTCGTCTCATCTACCGGGATTCCCCTGAATCGACGTTAGCCTACATATTATTTACGTATGAACGCCATGATTTGTTGCGCGGGTTTGGCAGCTTCTTCCTTAAGCTTCTGGATCACGCCCTGCTTTTCGCTCCGCCACAGCCCGGGATCGCGCAAAATCTGCTCCGCTCTCGCCGCCGCAGCCTGAGCGTCGAGCGCCTCCGTCGAGCCGATCGCCTTCTCGCCAAGACGCTGCAAGAACTGGTCGATCTTCGGATCGTACGAGATGCCGAGCAGCGGCACCTCCCGATTCGCCGCGTAGATCAGCGAATGCAGCCGCATCCCGATGAGCAGCGCGCATCGGCCCGCCTCCCGCAGCATCAGCTGCGGGTCGTCGTGCGCCGGGGCCAACTCGAGCTCCCGCTCGGAGTATGCCCCCGTGCGCGCCAGCCGTTCCATCACGTAGCGGGACGCATCCTCGTCCGCGCCGCGATGGAACGGCAGGAAGCGCAGCCGCAGCCGCACGCCGCGCGCGGCCAGCGCTTCAAGCGCCGCAGCCGCGCGGTCCAAATCCGCGCGGTCGCTGCGCCAAAACCTGACGGACACGCCCACCACAGGCAGCGTGTCCACTCCCAAGGCGCCACTATCGTCGGCGCCATTCCCTCCCGGCGGCAAACCCATCACCGGATCGGGCACAACCTCAACGCGGGACGCGGGAACGCCGTAGCCGCGCAGCAGCGCGGCCGATTCCTCGTCCCGCACCGACACATATCGCGCGCGCTTGAACGCTCGCGCAATCCATGGCTTGAACATCGCCCGATTCACGGGCCCGATGCCCTGCGCATATACAAAAGTCGGCTTCCCGCACCAGCGAGCCAGCTCCATAATCCCTAAATAATACGGAATGGAGCCCAAGCCGGTTGCATCCTGCAGCAAACTCCCCCCGCCGCTGATCAGTCCGTCGCTCGCCTTCAGCGCCTTCCGAACCTCCGCCAGCTTCATACGCGGCACCGCCTCGACCCCGTACTGCCGGGTCGTCCACTCCGGGTCTCCCGACAGCACGACCGGCTTCACCTTCGCGCCGACCGCGTCCGCCGCTTCTTCTAGCGCAGTCAGGATGCTTTTCAGCACCGCTTCATCTCCGCTGTTCTTGACCCCGTAGTACCCCGACAGCACGAGACGATAAGTCCGTTTCCCCGCACCTGCTCCGGCTTCCCGTCCATTCTCGCTCTGAGCTGCACGCGTTTCCGCGCCCGCTTGCCCTTTTCCATCCCGCTGTCCGATTGTCCTCCGCCCCCGTTGCTTCCTTATCTCTATATTTACCTGTAGGATGCTCCAATTCGCCAAGTCCTACATCATGTCATTCGATTTCCCAGCCGTCCACAGTTGCCCAAACATTCCCTGCAACTACTAGTAACGTTACACCATACCGGGTGCCCATTTCCATAAAAATATTTTCATTTTCCTCACGTTCACAGCAAGAGGAGCCCGATTAAATCCGGACTCCTCTTTTCGTACGTTCGATATGTTCTTGTGTCATCTGCACTGACTCGTTTATTGCTGAAGTTCCATAACGTTCAACCATGCGTTTACGACCTTCCCGCATGACCGAAGCAATCTGATCTTGAGACAAGTTAGTCGGCTGAACAATCAGTCCTTGAACGGTAGAAACATTGCGGATGATCCGAGCATACCCTCGAGGCTTACGCATACGATCATCTCCTTAAGCAACTGATCAACCGCTTTTCAGAATCTCACGCTTTAACGTTCCGCGAAAACAATTACCCCGCATCCTCCAAAATCCGCTTGCCCCAGCGTTTCCATAGACGCTCCAGCACCTGCCAAGCGGCGATCGCGACCAGGCCGATCACCAAGCCAAGGCCCAGGCCGAGGATCACGCGAATGAGCGACAACAGCAGCGGCGTATGAATGTGCGCAAACGTGTCCACCATCGATAGCTGCGCAATCGTGCCGGCTACCAGCAGCACCGTCGCCCAGCGGTAACGCAGCGCCAGGAAAATGCCCACGATGAACAGCGGATGTCCAAGCAAAAACTCCTTCGTACGCGGACGTACGCCGAACGTATTTTCCATCAGCGAACGGAATTGCAGCTCAATGCCCGTCACCTGTCCGCTATTGCCCGTTCTGGACAAATAATAGTATCCGACCGCAGCCAGCACGCCGACCCCTGCCATCCAGAGCACCGTCAGCGGCATAGCCAGTATTTTCTTCGCGTTGCCGACGACCGTATTGCCCGAGCCGTACAGGAACACGTACAGCGCCACCAGAGCGATCGGCAGCAGATGCAGGACGCTTACTCCCCGGAACTGCTGAAGCACCAGGCTATAGGAAATATGGTTGAGCATCGCCACCACGAGAGGCACCGCGGCCAGCGACAGTATCGTTGTCCGCACGAACAGCAGCAGTGCTCCGCCCAGCCTGTGCAGCGGCGACATCGTCTGCTCACCCGCACCGTCGCGCAGCACCCGGATACGCTTGACGAGCAGCACGACGGCAGCCGTCGGAGCCGCGATTGCCGCGAGCAGCGCCAGAGCTTGTACCATCAGCGTGGAGCTCAGCACATACAGCCCTGCGCCGCCCACAGCTCCAGCGATCAGAGACGGCAGCATCAGCGACGGCAGGAACAAGCCGATCGTCAGCGCTACCAGTACGATTGCTCCCAGCATCGCAATTCCGCGGAGCACCTTCTCCGCAGGAGCGTGCTCGACCTGGAACGCCTTCGGAGCTCCGACTTCGAAGCCGAAGTCGTGCAGCTGCTTCACGACGCCGACGCTAACCGTATCTCCGTCGTCGTCTTTCTCTCCTTGCAGCACGTCCACGATATTTTTCAGCGGATGCGTCACTTGCCCCTTCGTCGCGTCGCGAACCGAGACCGCATTCAAGTAAAGCAGGCGAATGTTGCGGTCCTTCACGGCCAGCACCAACCGGTCTTCCAGCACCGGCTTCTTGATGACCGTCATCTCCGCCTCGCCTACGGAATGCGCGCGGATCGCATTGTAGCCCAGTTGATTGGCCAGCTTGGACATCCCCTTCTGAGGGATGCGCAAGTTCTCGAAAATCGCCACTCCGATGCCGTGCTTCTTCAGCTCGCCGGCAAAACGGGTGATGCCCTTTTTCTTCTTGTCGTCGTCTCCGAAGCCCGTAACCGCCTCGCCGTCGAACAGCACGCGATCGATTCCCAGCTCCTGATAAGACTTCAGCCATTTCGCAACTTCCGTCTGATCAAACGGGTCGAACCGATCGGACAGCCTCGGGAAAACGAGGAAGCCAGCATCGGTAAGCGACTTGATCGCGATCGGATTCGGCTGCATCGGACGAAGCAGCGCATCGTCGTAGCCCATGCTCAGACGCAAGCCCGTATGGCCCTTGATCGACCAATTCGTCACTTCCGCGCCATGATGACGGAACGCCCACTCGATGATCGGACGAAGCGTCGCTTCGTTTTCCGGATGATTGAACACGACATATGTACCGTTATCCTCCGGAGGAGAGACGCGGTCTTCCAGAAGCGCGGCTTGCGTGGCGTTGTACACGTTCACTTCGCCCGCCCAGCTCAGCTCCTCCAGCGTGCTCTCGAATACGACCATCCCGTTGACTCCTGCGTCCTTCAGCAGCCCGATCTGCTCCTGTACGAAACGCCGGGGATCGACCTGCGAATTCGACACCTGCAGCAAGTCCCGGTAATCCATTACGATCGCGACTTTGTCCGCCGACGTCTCCGTCTGCTCCCTAGCGTAGACGACCGGTAAAGACGCCACGACGCCAACTAGCACGACCCACCATAGCCATTTCGCCATTTTTGCGTTCCATGTATTCAGCCACTGAGGCACAACAGTCACTCCTTCATTTCTAACTTCCCTCTGACAAGCCTTACCGGCCCCTCAGACCGCTATCCCGCACAAACCGTGCGTTTCGCCGTTCCGCCTAAGCCAGCGAATCGACGCGAGCCATTACTGCCGCCGTCAGCTTCTCCAGCGAAGCCGAAGCCTCGTCCAGCCCTTGACCGCGCACCGCAAAATAAATCTTGATCTTCGGTTCCGTTCCCGAAGGACGCAAGCAGAACCACGAGTCGTCCTCCAGCAGGAACTTCAGCACGTTCTCGGCCGGCAAGCCGTCCAGACCCTGCGAGTAGTCCAGCACCTTCGACACGCGAACGCCCGCGATCTCTTCCGGCGGAGCTTCGCGCCAATCGTTCATGATCGCGCCGATCTTCGCTACGCCGTCCTTGCCCTTGAGCGTCCGGGATTCAAGCTTCTCCAGATACGTGCCATACTGCGCATACAGCTCCAGCAGCACGTCGTACAGCGTCTTGCCTTGGGACTTGTAATACGCGGCCGCTTCGCTAATCAGCAAGGAGGCGACTACCGCATCCTTATCCCGCGCGTAAGTTCCCGTCAAGTATCCATAGCTTTCCTCGTAGCCGAAAAGAAACTCATGAGAGCCGTCCTTCTCGAACTGCGTCATCAGCTCTCCGATATATTTGAAGCCCGTCAGCGTGCTGAACACCTTGCAACCGTATGAGGCGGCGATGTCCGCTCCCATCTGGCTCGTTACGATCGTCTTGATGACCGCTCCGTTGCCAGGCAGCTTGCCCTTGGCTTTCAGATTCGACAACAAATAATGAACCATCAGCGCGCCCGATTGGTTGCCCGTCAACACGACGAACTCGCCTTTGTCGTTCTTCACGACCGCGCCCATCCGGTCGCAATCCGGGTCCGTGCCGATAATGAGATCGGCTCCGACTTCGCCCGCCAGCTTGATCGCCAGCGTAAAAGCTTCCTGCTCCTCCGGATTCGGAGACTTGACCGTCGGGAACATCCCGTCCGGCTGCTCCTGCTCGCTCACGACGCTCACCTTCGTAAACCCGGCTTGCGCCAGCACGCGTTGAATCGGCACATTACCCGCACCGTGCAGCGGCGTGAACACGATGCCCAGCTCCGCTCCGGCGCCGCCTTGAATCAGCTCCGGCTGCACGACCTGAGCCGCCACCGCGTCAACGAAACGCTGATCGGCCTCTTCACCCAGCCACACGAGCAATCCTTGCGCCTCCGCCTCTTCGCGGGACAGCCTCTTCACCTGATCGAAGGAAGCGATCGAACGAATTTCCGAGATCACCTGCTCCGCCTGATCGGGAACGAGCTGTCCACCGTCCGCGCCGTATACTTTGTATCCGTTATATTCCGGCGGGTTATGGCTGGCCGTCACGACTACGCCGCCCGTCGCTCCCAGATCCCGAACCGCGAACGACAGCTGCGGAGTCGGTCTCAAAGACGGGAACAGATAAGTACGAATACCATTGGCCGCCAAAACGCAAGCCGCCTCCAGCGAGAACACGTCGGAGTTGCCGCGGGAGTCGTGCGCGATAACCACGGAAGGGGACGAGGACTGGGTGCGGAGAAAGTTCGCAAAGCCTTGCGTCGCTTTGCCGATCACGTAACGGTTCATCCGGTTCGTTCCGGCTCCCATGACGCCGCGCAGGCCTCCTGTGCCGAACTCCAGCTCCCGGTAGAAGCGATCCTCGATTTCCCCGGCTTGTCCGGCGATTCCTCTAAGCTCCTCTTTCGTCGCTTCATCTATATTGGCGTCGTTTAACCATCCTTGGTACAGTTCATTTACAGCAGACATCAATCCCCATCCTTTCTCTTATAAAGGTAATTCAAAAAGTCCGTTTTTGATCACGAAGCTGTTCGGGATGCAGCTGTTCTAACCCGATACTGCCGGCCTGCAGCCTGGCTATACCACAGTTTGCTACTGCAACCCGACTGAGCCGGCTTACAACCCACACGTACCGCAGTTTGCTGCCGCAACCCGACTGAACCAGCTTAGAGCACACGATGTACCACCATTTGCTGCTGCAACCCGACTGAGCCAGCTTACAACCCACACGCACCACCATTTGCTGCTGCAACCCGACTGAGCCAGCTTACAGCACCGATGCACCACCATTTGCTGCTGCAACCCGACTGAGCCGGCTTACAACCCCCACGTACCGCAGTTTGCTGCTGCAACCCGACTGAACCAGCTTAGAGCACACGATGCACCACCATTTGCTGCTGTAACCCGACTGAGCCAGCTTACAGCACCGATGCACCACCATTTGCTGCTGCAACCCGACTGAGCCGGCTTACAACCCCCACGTACCACAGTTTGCTGCTGCAACCCGACTGAGCCAGCTTACAGCACACGATGTACCACCATTTGCTGCTGCAACCCGACTGAGCCAGCTTACAACCCACACGCACCACCATTTGCTGCTGCAACCCGACTGAGCCGGCTTACAACCCCCACGTACCACCATTTGCTGCTGCAACCCGACTGAGCCGGCTTACAGCACACGATGTACCACCATTTGCTGCTGTAACCCGACTGAGCCGGCTTACACCCCCCACGTACCACCGTTTGCTACTGCAACCCGACTGAACCAGCTTAGAGCACACGATGTACCACCATTTGCTGCTGCAACCCGACTGAGCCGGCTTACAACCCCCACGCACCGCAGTTCGCTGCTGCAACCCGACTGAACAAGCTTACAGCCCCACGTACCACCGTTTGCTGCTGTAACCCGACTGAGCCAGCTTACAGCACACGACGTACCACCATTTGCTGCTGCAACCCGACTCAATCGGCTTAGGGTTCCCGACATCGTAGGTAACGTTGCTTCGAGGTCGCTCTACTTGGAAGGATCCGAAAGAGCAAACATCAGCTCGCCCTCGGCGACGACCTTGTCGCCCACGCGAGCGACGCCGCGGCCTTTGCCGATCGGGCCTTTAAGCCGCGTCACTTCCAGCTCGAGGATGAGCGTGTCGCCCGGCTTGACCTGGTCGCGGAAGCGGAAGCCGTCGATGCCGGCGAAGAAGCCGAGCTTGCCCCGGTTTTCCTCCAGAGCCAGCATGGCCACCGTGCCGACCTGCGCCAGCGCTTCGACGATCAGCACGCCCGGCATGACCGGATACTCCGGAAAATGCCCGACAAAATGCGGTTCGTTCATCGTGACGTTCTTAAGGCCGACCGCCCTCTTGCCTGGCTCAAGCTCCAAAATCCGGTCAATAAGCAGAAACGGCGGACGATGCGGGATCAGTTCTTGAATTTGTACGATATCGAGCATTGGCAATTCCTCCTAAATATACGGTGTCCGTGCGCATAAGCCTAAACTGCGCGGCGAATAATACAGGCATCCCTCGGACGAGCTGCAGCAGCCGGGGTTGATATAAGCCGCCAGCCGCCGGTTGAACACGTCCAATCCGGCGGCGGGTTGTTGCTTGCTCCTCAGGATACCCCGTTTATTCTCTTGAATTTCATGAAATAAATGAACGACGCCACAAAAGACAGAACGATTCCTCCCCACAGCACTGGAACGCCTCCCGGCTGATCCAGCAACAGCAGCGTAATCGCCAAATAGTAGATGATCGTCGTCGCTTTGCCCACTCCGTTGGCGGGTACCGTCTTGAGCCCGCGGAAATAAAAAATAGCCGAACCGATGATCATCCCCAGCTCCCGGAAAGCCATCGCGACGAAGGCGGCCAGAGGAAGCGCGCTCTTGATCAGCAGGGCGAGAATGACGGCCAGCATCATCAGCTTGTCGGCAAGCGGGTCCAGCATGCTGCCCGTTACGGTAACTTGTCCTTTGCGACGGGCGATATAACCGTCGAGGAAGTCGGTAAACCCGGCCAGCAGCAGCGTGAGCAGCGCCGCGATCGCATAGCCTTCGAAATACAGCACCAAAAACACGGGAATTAAAACGAAGCGGGACATCGTAAGCAGATTTGGCACGTTCATTCCCGCGTTCCCCCCGTTTCTCTCAAGTTCCCCACCATTATAACGCTCACCCCTACAAATGAAAACTCCCCGAGCAGAAGCCGGGGAGTCGCAGTCCCGGTTGCTAGGCGCAGACCATGCGTTAAGCGCCCTCCGCGAACACGAGATCATACATATGCTTCCAGGTTTTCATATCGAACACTTCCGACATGGGCTTGTCCCCCAGGACGGAAAATCCGATCGCGAGTCCAACGATAAGTGCGGCAACGCATAGAACAGGTATAATCAATAGCTTTACGCTCATCCAAACGACTCGGGCGATGACCTTGCCTGCGGAAGGTTTGCTCTTGCCGTTCGAACGGGAAGGTGCTTTCATGAAAAATTCGTCTCCTTCGACGAGCAACGCCGCGGATCTTGGTCTAATTCCGACCCGCCTCTCGCATCAAGCGCGCAGGTTGTTCGCCAGCCCCATCATCTGTTCGCTGGAGGACAGCGCCCTGGCGCTCAATTGGTATGCGCGTTGCACCATCATCAAATCGCTCATCTCATCCGCCATGTTCACGTTGGATTGCTCCACGAAACCTTGACGAACCGCTATGCCGGCTGCATTCACGTCGGCCGGTTCCCTAACGACGCCGTTCGGATCCACGCCGATCGGAATGCCGTACAGGTTGTCCGCCAGCGTCTGCAGCAGCTCGGCGTTGGTCAGTTCGACCACTTTAAGCTGCCCCAGCGCGACGGTCTCGATGCCGTCGGCGGCAACCGCGGTCAGCGTACCGTCTTCCGAGATCCGCAGGTCGTAGCCATTCTGTATGCGGACCGGCTCGTCTCCGACCCCGATCACCCGCTGCCCGGTATTCGTGACGAGAACTCGTTCGTTCTCCCCGTCGGGAAGCAGTTGGAACGGGCCATGGCGCGTGAACGCCCGAGCTCCGTCGACCGTGCGGACTTCGAACAATCCGTTGCCCTCGATCGCGACGTCCGTCATGACGCCGGTTTCCTGAAGAGCGCCTTGGGTCATATCCGTACGCATCGACATCAGACGCGTTCCCCAGCCTTCGACGAGACCGAGCGGGGATTTTCTCCCCGGCTGGTTGAAGTCGTTCAGCTGATTGTTGACACTCGTCAAAATGTCCTCGAACACGGCCGTCTTGCGCTTATAGCCTACCGTATTCGCGTTGGCGAAGTTGTCGGCGAGCATATCCAGCTTCTGCTGCAACGAACCCATGGATACGGATGCGGTAATCATGGAACTATTCATTTACTATGCCCCTCCTACACTCTGCCAATCTCGTTAACGGCTTTCTCCAAGCTGCGATCGTACGCTTGAATGACCTTCTGATTCGCTTCGTATGCCCTGAACGCGGCCATCAGATCGATCGAGGCCTGCGTAATGTCCACGTTGGAACGTTCCAGGAAGCCCTGCCGCACCTCGACCTGGTCTTCCGCTTCGATCTGCCGGAGGCCGTTCGCTTCTCCCGCGTAGCGGAAGCGGCCGTCTCCTTCGCGAACGAGCAGATTCGGATTATCCACGCGCATGATGCGAAGCTGAGGGGCGCCGGGCAGCGGCTCGCTCGTCTCGCCGTTGACCAACCGGCCGTTCGCCGTTACGGTAATCGCATCCCACGGCCGATCCACGACGATCGGCTGTCCGTCCGCACCCGTCACCGGATAACCATCCGACGTCACCAGCGTGCCGTCCGGCGCGGTCTTGAAGCTGCCGTCGCGCGTATAACGTTCCTGTCCCGCGACGTTCACGGCGAAGAAGGCTTGGGGCTGATACGTAATCTGCCCGTTCGCGTCGACGAACTTGCCCGATTGGTCGAAGTTCACTCCGTCCACGAAAATATCCGATACGAGCGCCAAGTCCTGGCTGCGGTAAGTTTCCCTAAGATCGCCCTGCGCCATGCTCAGCAGGTTCTCCTCCGCGAATACGCCTGTGCTGAGCTTGCCCAGCTTGCCGTCCGAGGGATTCGGTCCGCCCATGGCATAGACGAGCATCTCCGGAAACGTGCGATTGACCGCATTGCCGCCCTTGAAGCCGACCGTATTGATATTGGCGATATTGTTCGTGATCACGTCGTGCCGCCGCTGCTGGGCGATCATTCCCGAAGCGGCCGTATACAGCCCTCTTAACATGAAGCCTGTCCTCCTCGCGTATGCTTGGTCTCGGTTGCTTCCGCCCCGACTGACCGGCGGCCGCCGCGGCTCCCTGAGCCGCTCGCAGCCCCGGCCGGTCGCGGAGCGTTCCGCTTATCCCAGCTTGCGGGTCATCTTGTCCAAATGATCGAGCATGATTCCGGTTCCCTTAACGACGCAATGCATCGGGTTTTCCGCGATAAGCACCGGCACCTTGATCTCGTCCGCGAGCAGCGCATCCAGCCCGTCGAGCAGCGCGCCGCCCCCGGTCAGAATGACACCGCGGTCGATAATGTCCGCGGACAGCTCCGGCGGCGTGCGCTCCAGCACGGACTTCGCGGAAGCGATGATCGACATGATCGGCTCCCACAGCGCTTCCCGCACTTCGTCCGAATGGATCGTGACCGTGAGCGGCAGGCCGCTGACCATATCCCGGCCCCGGATATCCATCTCTTCGCGGCGGCCGCCCATGTAGACGGTGCCGATCTTGATCTTGATATCCTCGCTCGTCCGTTCGCCGATCAATAATTTATATTTGTTCTTTATGTATCTCATGATCGCGGCGTCGAACTTGTCCCCCGCGACTTTAAGAGAAGAGGCGGTTACGACGTCGCCCATGGATAGAACGGCGACATCCGTCGTACCTCCGCCTATATCAACCACCATATTGCCGCTGGGCTCGAAAATATCCATCCCCGCTCCGATCGCGGCCGCTTTCGCTTCCTCTTCGAGGAACACTTCCTTAGCGCCGCTTCTCTCCGCTGCCTCCCGAATGGCCTTCTGCTCCACCGACGTAATGTTCGTAGGGGCGCAGATCAGAATGCGCGGCCTGCTGTACCAGTTCTTGCCTCCGACGCGCTGGATAAAAGCCTTCAGCATCATATCCGTCACTTCGAAGTCGGCAATTACGCCGTCCTTAAGAGGACGAATGGCGATAATATTGCCCGGCGTACGTCCAACCATCCGATGGGCTTCTCCCCCCACCGCAAGCACTTTGCGACTATCGCTTTCAATGGCTACCACGGAAGGCTCGTCGAGTACGACTCCCTTGCCTTTTACATGAATGGATACGTTCGCCGTACCCAGATCGATGCCGATGTCTTTGCTAAACATGCGTCTTTTATCCCTCGCCAAAATGGAGTGTCTAATATTGTAATAGTATAATATTCGATGCATGCACGGCAAATCCTTCTTTTCAACGATTCGGAAAGGATAAAATCCGACATCCTTCTCCGAATCGTCTCCGCCAAGCCGCTTCAACGCCCGCAGAACGCCGATAACGCCTTTGCTTTTTCGACATCGTCGGCCAAATTACGCTTTTCCTGCGGTCATGACCTCCCGCTTTTTGACGGTCGTCTTCTTGTACTTGATCTTCGTCGCCTCTCCTCCTCTCAGGTGCCGGATCGACTTGTGGTACTCAAGGATGTGCTTGACCTGGTCCGCCAGATCGGGGTTGATCTCGGGCAGCCGTTCTGTCAGGTCTTTATGCACCGTGCTCTTGGAAACGCCGAACTCCTTGGCGATCGTACGAACCGTGTTGCGCGTCTCCACGATGCAGCGGCCAATCTTGATCGTGCGTTCCTTGATATAATCGTGCACGCTCCCGCCTCCCTGCTGAAATAGATTGGTACAGTATATGAGGGGCGCGGTCACTTATTCTAGATTGCCAAGCCTGACAAGCTAGGAAAGTCCCTTTTTTGACGGAAAACATAGGTCCGACGGCGGAAAAGCTGAATCTTTAGCCCTAGAAAAAAAGACGGAAGGGACTTTCCCCTTCCGTCTGTGGAGCGGTTTGGCGGCTATTTGTCGGCTTTGCTGACGATGACGACGTTCGTATGCGATTGCAATTCCAAAGAATACGGGACAATGACGTCTCTTCCGTCGCTCTCGCGGTACACTTGGACGAGCGGTCGTTGAATCGGACGGCCTGCCGTCTCCATGACGGTCGCAAGCTGACCCGTGCTCAACTGTACCTTAGTCGAGACCGGATAGATGATGACGTGTCCCAGGAACGAGCGAATCAGCTCCCAATCAAAATCGTAATTGCCCGACGCCGACAAATATTCGATCGCCTCCGCTGGCCCGTACGCGTTTCGATGATGGCGAGGGGAGCCGAGCGCGTTGTAGACGTCCGCGATCGCGACGATCTGCGCGTACTCCGGAATTTTATCGTTCGTCATGCCGAGAGGATAGCCGGAGCCGCGATACCGTTCATGATGGAGCAAGGCGCATTGCGCGGACAGCAGCGGAACCTCCTTCATCCCCTTGAGCACCCGGTAGCCTTCGCTCGTATGCTGGCGCAAAAGCTGCTGCTCTTCTTCGTTCAAGCTCCGGTTCACTTTCGTGAAATCCGCAGGCAATCTCGTCATGCCGACGTCGCAAAACATCGCGCCCATCGCCAGCTCGTACTTCTGCGATTTGTCCAGCCCCCGCACGGCCCCCATGATGCTCGAGCACAGCGTAACGTTCAGAGCATGCTCGAACAGCATCCGGTCCGTCTGCAGCATGACGCCCAGTTCCTCCGCGAGCGCCGGCTGGCGGGAGATCTCCAGCACCATCTCGCGGAACTCCTGGCGGAAGTTGGCCTCCGGGAACGGCAGCACGATCTGTTCCATCATCGCTCCTCGGCTTACGAACTCGCCGATAATCCTCCCCGCTTCCTTGCGGGGCTTATCGTCGTTCTTCATCTCCGCGATGTCCGGCCGCTCCCAAGCGAGCGCGCTGCCGCTCCGCTTCTTCTTCTCGTAGCCTTCGTCGGATTGGCCGTGGCGGCTGGACAGATGTACGTACTTGATTCTAAGAGTCTTTAATCTCTGAATATAGTTCTCCGTGAGAACGGTTCCAGCCTCCAGCATGACCATACCGTTGTGGTTCAGCACCGCTCTCTCCAGTACGTCCCCGGGCTTCAGTTCCGCGGCACCCACGATCCTCATCCCCGTACTCCCCTTCGCCTGATCGAATTCCTGCCATGTCGTTATTGCAAAATTATGACATATCTCCCCGTTTCATGTCGAGAGCAACCTCTGCAGGGGCTGTACCTTAAGGCACGATCGGGCCATTAAGCACGTCCAGCGTGCTTATCACTCGCACCGGGACCCACCCCAAGCCATTAAGCACGTACAGCAAAAACGGTCGGTCAGGAGTAGACCTCCTGACCGACCGTTTTCATGTTCTACCTTTCTAGACTGCCCTGTTACTCTTCCGACTTGATCAGCTCGTTCGGATTAACGGATACGCCGTTCTCCCGAACTTCGAAGTGCACGTGGGCGCCTTCGCCCGGCTCAAGCTCGCTGTGGCCCGCCGATGCGATTACGTCGCCTTGCTCTACTTCGTCTCCCGCTTTCACTTTCAGATCCGTAAGGCTTTGATAGACGGTCACCAAACCGTTCGGGTGCTCGATTTGCACCTCATAGCCGTTGGTCGGCGATTGGGCGGCGACTTTGACGGTTCCGCTCAGCGCCGCCAGAACCTCGAACGACTGTCCGTCTTCGCGGGCCAAGTCGGTCGCCATATGCGGCGTGAACGTGTTCTGATACTCGACGGTGGCGGCTGCGCGCTCTTCCACGGATGCCGAAGCATCGTAGAAAGGCATCAGCGTCGTCATGTCTTCGATCTTCTCTACCGGCCAGCGAAGCGTTTCACCGTTCGCGAGTACGGCCGATGCTTCCGGACTTTCCTGTCCGCTCGAGGCGGCTTCGCTCTCGACTCCTGCTTGACCGGGGATTGCCGGATCTTGCTGATCCTTGCCCGTGTTCAGCCAGAGAATCGTTACGATAATTGCTGCCGCGGCCATGTACGCTGCAGGGAATACCCAGCGCTTGGAGAGAAATTTCTTCCATCCGGTAGGCCTAACAGCGGGAGACGTGCCCGCAATCGACTTGTGGGATTCTTCGATTTTGCGTGGCGTTTTGTTTCCTTCATTCATGGTTTTCATCACCTCAGTAAGCCATTGTTACCAGGTGAAGAGGTTTTATACCTGAATTCGCTGGAAGATTACAATTTTTATAGTTCTACCTTACCTATGGACGTTTATTGGACGGAATCGCAAGCTTAGAAACTTGCTCCAACCGCGCTCCCGTATAATAGTGTGCCAGAATGCGCGGCGCGTCATACCCTTCTCTCGCCATTCCTTCCGCGCCCCACTGGCTCATGCCTACGCCGTGCCCGTACCCGTAGACGGTTATCTTCAGCTTGCCGCGATCGGCTTTCCATTCGAACGAAGCCGAGCGAAGCCCGAGCAGCCGCCTGACCTCCGTCCCGGCAAGACGCCGATCGCCCGCCAGCATCGTCTTCACCCTTCGTCCCTCCGTCCGCTCCAGCACCCGAATGAGATCACCCGAAGCGCCCGCGCCGCTGACCGGCGCCGTTTTTACCCCCAGTAGATCGTACACCTCCGCCAGTTCCATCTCTACCGTTTCCTTGGCTCTATCGGAGATCGCCGAATCCCACGGACTCTCTACCGAACGCAAATACGGACGCTTGGTCGAAAACACTTCCTCGGAATTTTCCGTATAACCGTTGCTCGTGGAGAAAAATAGCGCCTCGATCGGCTCGTCCCCGTATACGAGAATCCGGCCTTCCGTAGCTTCGGCGGCGGCGCGGACCTTCTCCCAACCTTCTCTATCGTCCGCCTTCAACCTTTTCATCTCCGCGACGGACAGATAAACTTGGTGCTCCTGCGTATCCGTCACGTCGGCCCCGTGCGCCGCCTCTCCCGCACGCTCTCCCAGCCACAGCCTGCGCGCCGCATACGTCCTGGCCGCGATCGCCTGCGCCTCCAGCGCCGCCGGACGGAACTCGAGCGGCATCTCCGCCGCCACCACGCCTTGAACGTACGTCTCCAGCGACACCGTCTCTACCTTCCCCGTCTTCGACAAGTATATGGAGATCCGAGGCTGCTCATAGGAGGCTCGCTCTTCACTCTTAGCACCGCCCTCTGCTTCGGACGTCTCTTCGTCCGCGCCGATCCGCCCCTTATTCCCTCCGTCCGCCTTCGCCCGCTCTCCCGCCTCATTGGCCGTATCGCGAATGCCTGCGCGCCCAGATAAGCCCGCGGCCGCCCCGATCCCCTCGTCCCGTACTGCCAGAGGAGCTTGTCCCGCCGCATCGCCGGCGCCTCCATGAAGCGATACCCAGAGGCAGAGCGCGATCATCGCGCCCGCGGCGTACGCCATCCCGATGACCGCCCAAGACACCTTTCCTCTGCGAGCCCAACCTTTTCGGCCGTATGCCTTCCTTCTCACCCGTCCACCCCGCTCGGCCGTATTTCGGCAAGCGGCGTCGGATCGCCGCTACCAACCGATGCTTTCAAAATATGCGAGAGTGTGAGAGGGTAGAACACACGCAAAAGCCCCCGGACCACAAAGGCCCGGGGGCAGTACATTCGATAGCGGCTAAGTATAAGATCCGTTAATCCATAAGCTTCCGTAACGCGGCTGATTAGGCCAGCGTCGGTTGTATGTTGCGGATGACGACTTCCGCCGACGCCGCAGCGCGCTGTTCGAACTGCTTCATCAAGTTGTCCGGCTGCAGAGCCGCCTTTTCCGACTCCTCGAGGACGTCTTCCGGCGATGGCGCGCGATAGACATCCGCTCCCAGACCCGCCAGCTTATTGACGATATTTACGTAACCCCGCTCGATATGGTGGATGCCGCCGACCTCCGTGCTGCCGTCGGCCGCCAATGCGGCGCAGATCAGCGCAGCTCCGGCCCGCAGGTCCGTCGCGCACACGCTTGCTCCGGAGAGCTTCGTGCCGCCCGTAACGATCGCGGTGCGTCCGTCCACTTTAATCTCGGCGCCCATCTTGATCAATTCGTCGACATGCATGAACCGGTTCTCGAATACCGTCTCCGTCACGATGCTCGTTCCGTCCGCGACCAGCAGCAGCGTCATCATCTGCGCCTGCATGTCGGTCGGGAAACCCGGATAAGGCAAAGTTTTCACATCAACGGCGCGAAGCGGCTTCGCCGCGCATACGCGGATGCCGTTCTCGTCGCAGTCAACTTGTACGCCCATTTCTTCCATCTTGGCGATGATCGGACCGAGATGATCGCGAATCGCGCCTTCGACGTAGACGTCTCCGCCCGTAATCGCGGCAGCGATCATGTACGTTCCGGCTTCGACCCGATCGGGGATCACCTGATGCTCGGCCGCATGAAGCCGCTCCACGCCCTCGATGCGAATAACGCCGGTGCCCGCTCCGCGGACTTTGGCTCCCATCGCGTTCAGGAAATTGGCCAGATCGACGATCTCCGGCTCTTTGGCCGCATTTTCAATCACGGTCGTTCCGACCGCCGTCGTTGCCGCCATCATGATGTTCTCCGTGGCGCCGACGCTCGCAATATCCAGATAAATTCTGGCTCCGCGCAATTTGCCGTTCACTTTCGCTTCGATGGAGCCTTGGCCGAAGCCGATCTCCGCTCCCATCGCCTCGAACCCCTTCAGATGCTGGTCGATCGGACGAGTGCCGATGGCGCAGCCTCCGGGCAACGAGATCCGCACCTGGCCCACGCGAGCCAGCAACGGCCCCATGACCAGGAACGAAGCGCGCATTTTGCGGACCAGTTCGTAAGGCGCTTCCCAGGCGGTCAGCGACTCGGCGTCCAGTCGTACGCTATCGTCTTGATGCTGCGCGTAAACCCCCAAAGCCGCGAGCACTTGAAGGATATTCTTAACATCGTCCAGGGCGGGAACGTCATGAATGACGCTTGATCCTTGCTCCGCAAGCAGAGATGCGGCCAGGATCGGAAGGACGGAATTTTTAGCGCCGTGCACGCGGACTGTTCCCGATAGGGTGCGTCCGCCGCGGACGATGATTTTGCTCATGGGTGGTTCCCTCCGCGCGTAATAGATTCATTCCGAAGCACTGGCAAAAGTACCCGACTCCGAAAAACCCAAATTTTATCATACCACTTCGCACAACATTGACACAAGCGGCATTTTTTGGGACGTTCAGCCGCCATTCGACTTCGTTCGAGCCCTGATGGACGAATGCTTGGGTTTGTATATTATTGCCCAATATCGCGAAATATCACGGTCGTCCAGGCAAAAAGAAGCTAACCGCCGCCGAACAGCCATTTAAGCGTGCCGACCCAAGTCCAGTAATCCAGCACGAACCGGGCGACAAGATGCCCCAGTCCGATCGCCGTCAGCAGCTGCAGCACCCGAACCTTCGGGCCCCGCGGATCGCGAGCGATTTTTTCCCATCTGACTTCCTGCAGGACGATCCAAGCGATGACGACGCAACCTAACGTCACGAAGATCGAAAATAGCCCGTTCCATCCCGCCAGCTCGAACAAACCCGAATCATTCCCCATTCCCGACTCCTTCCGCCCTCACCGGAGCTTCCTCGCCCCGATTCGAGCCTTCCCCTTGCTATTCGTTCGCCGTTTCCAGCTTAAGACTGTAATGCTGACCGCGGTTGTACCTGTCCGCAGTCACCTGAACATAATATGTGCCGGGCGGCAGCATTATTTCTCCGCTTATCGTTTTCTGTTCCTTCCCGTTGATCCATTGCTCTAGCGTTTGCAGCTTTTTATCGCGCAATTCAACGTTCATGACCATCGGGGACGGGATGTTCGCGACGCCGAGCTTCACCTTCGTCTTCTTCGTCAGCACGAATCGGTACCAATCCTCGTCTTTGGTCGTCTGGATCAGACCTTGGTAGGTTTTCCCGATCACGAGCGGTGTCGACGTAAGCGCGCTTTCGTTCGGTTCGTATAAATCCTCCTTCTCGGTAATGTATTCCAGAGAGACGGTATATGTCCCGATTACCGCTTCCGGATTCGACGATACCGCGTTGGAGATGCGGAAATAATACTTGCCCGCCTTGGCATTGGAGACCGCCCCGTACTCGATGCCCCCGTCTCCGCGCTCGTCGACGAGAACCATTTTGCCTCCGGCCGGATAGATGCGCAGCTCCGGATCGATTCGCGTCGTGTCCGGCGTCACCGTCAGCTTAAGGCTGCCCGGCTTGGGAAGCGTCACCGCGAACCAATCGACGTCGCCCCGCTTGTGGAACGTTCCCGTCCACTTCTGACTGCGGGCGGGAAGCGTGGCCGCCGATGCGGACGTATCGTTCGGCTCGCTCGCGTCGGGATTCATCGAGAACCCGGATACAAGACGATAGTCCTGGGCTTCCGCCTTCGAATTGTCCGGCAGCTGCGTCAGCAGCCAGTTGCGTCCTTTTTTCACCGGCCATTGCATCAGCACGCCATCCGGCACGGCTTCCGCGGGCTTCGGCCTGACCAGCTTGCCGTCGCCGTCGTACAGCGAGAACTTGCCCCGATCGCCGGAGAGGCTGAACAAGCCGTCGTACTTCGCGTCGAAGACGAACCAGTCCGCATCCGATTTGCCGTCCCATCTGCCTGCGACCTCCTTGCCGAGCGGCAGCTCGCTTGCCTGAGAGCGCATATTGTTCGGCTCCCGCCAATCGGAGGCGTCGCCGGCCAGCAATGCGTTCACCGCCGACAGCAGGCCGTAGCCCGAGTTCGGCGTCCAAGGCTTGAGCACGTTCAGCGGAGTGGCCGTTCTTCGCAGCGTCTCCCGGACGCGCAGCGGCTCCCACTCCGGATAGGCAGCCTTAAGCATCGCGGCCGCCATCGCGACTTGCGGCGCGCCCATCGACGTGCCTTCCATCTCGATTCCCCCGCCGCCGATCGCCATCGTCTGCACCCTCCAGGCGGCTCCGATGTCGTTCTCCGGTCCGGAGGTCGAAGACGAGATGTTCCTCATCCCTTCGATGCCGGCAACGGAAATGACGCTCGGATAGGCTGCCGGATACTGCACGGCGGCCGTATCGCCGAAGATCGCCGCATCGTTGCCGCTTGCGGCGATGAGCAGTACGCCGCGGCTTTCCGCGTAAGCGACCGCTTCGCGCAAACTCTGCGCATCGCGCCTGAGGCCCAGGGACAGCACGACGATGTCGGCGCCTTGGTTGACCGCGTAGCGAATGCCCTGCGTCAGCTTCTCCTCATTGCCCGCGCCGAATTCGTCGAGCGCCTTGATCGGCATGAGCTTGCCCTTCCATCTGCCCCGGCCCGGGGAGAAGTCCCCGGCCTTGGCGGCGGAAACGATCACGCCCGCGACCGCCGTCCCATGGCCGTTGTCGTCCTGCGCGGACTTTCGGCCGTTGACAAGATTAATGCCGGGCAGCAAGTAGGGCTTTAGATCCGGGTGGTTAAAATCGATCCCCGTATCGATAATCGCGATCGTAGACGTCACGTCCCTGTCCAGCCATGCCCAAGCTTCGTCGATGCCGGTCAGCCCGATAAATTCGGGCAGAGGCGGGATAAGCGCCGGCGCGTTCCGGATCATGTCCGTTCCGATCGCTTGCGTATGGACGCTCGTCCACGATTTCGCGCTCTCGATCTCTTGCGTCCGGGGAGACGCGAGCACGGCGGAGACCAGCAAGATGGCGGACACGGCCGCTATCGCGGCGCGTCTGCCCGAGCCGGACTGGCTATTCGTCGCGCCAATCTTCGCATCTGTCCTCTCCATCTCGCATCCCCGCCTTTCGTCTTCCCCATCGCTTACGGACTATTGTATCTGCGCCGCCTGACAAATTTCTGAATAGGCCTCGCGCAGCTTAGATTTTCAGAATTTTTTCAACTTCCGTCTTCTCCTAATTTCGCTTGCGAACCGCTGATTCCCTGCCGCTTGCGGAAAAATAGGGACTAAGGTCGCAATTTGTCGTTCTGCGAACGGAACCGCCAACTACGATAAGCGCGCGGCCCGAGCTTAATCCGCGTGTTCGCAGGGCGGTGGGCAAGATAATTATAAAAACAGGGGCCGTCCCCAAGTCAGTGACGACTTTCGAGACAACCCCTCCGCCAAGCTTCACGCCCGGCTACCTTATTACTGGATCAGAAAATCCAGCCTTATGGAGAACACGCTGTCGATCCAATCGAGAATCGGCACCGGCAGGAATCCGAGCGCCAGCGTCGCGGCCGCGCAGATCCAGATCGTAATCGCCGCAGGCGCCGTCAGCTTCAGTCCCGAATCCGCCGAACCGCTTCTCATGTACATCTGGCGAATGATCGTAAAATACACCGCGTAAGACACGACCGTCGTGACGAGCAGAATCGCCGCCAGCCAGTACGTCTTCGTCTGAATCGTGCCGAACAGGATGAACAGCTTTCCGAAGAAGCCTCCGGTCACCGGCAGGCCCGCCAACGAGCACAGCAGCACGGTCATCGCCGCGGCCGTCCAGGGAGCCCTGTGATACAGCCCCGCGAAGCCGGACACCGTCTCGTTGCCGGAGTCTCGGGTCACGATCATGAGCACCGAGAAAGCTCCGATGTTCATGAATGCGTAAGCGATCAGATAGTACACGAACTCCGAAAACATCGAAGTGTGAAGCCCGTCAAAGCCGAGCGCGAGCGGAATCAACAGAATGCCTGCGTTGGCAACGCCGGACAGCGCGAGCAGCCGTTTGACGTTCCGCTGGCGCAGCGCGCCCGCCGTACCGACGATCATCGCCGCGCCGGCAAGGACGCTCAGTCCGAGGAACACGTCCTGCTGCAGGAACGTTTCGCCCGGTGGAACGAGATACGCGGAGTTGACGAAAATGCGGTACAGCATCGCGAACGCCGCTCCTTTGGCGACGACCGCCAGGAACGCCGTCACCGGAGTCGGAGCTCCTTGGTACACGTCGGGCGACCAGGCATGGAACGGCGCCAGCGCCAGCTTCACCGCGAAACCCGCGATCATCAGGAAGAAGCTGATGTAGAGCAGCGCTTCCGCGTTCTCCATCGCGTAGCCGAAGCCCTCGCGGATCAACTCGATGTTCGTCGATCCCGTTATGCCGTACAGGAAGGACATGCCGTACAGAATAAACGCCGATGCCGTCCCCCCCGTAACGAAATACTTAAACGCCGCTTCGCTGGACAGTCTGTTTTTCTTCCTCACGGCTACCAGAATATAAGAAGTAATGCTGAGAAGCTCCAGTCCGACGAACAGTGTAATCAAGTCTCCGGACGAGGACATGACCATCGCTCCGAGCGTTGCCGGAAGCACGAGCGAGTACATCTCTCCCTTGATCGGGACATCCTCGTCCTTGACCGCCCCGAGCGACGAGAAGACGATAAACGCGGCCGACCCGAGGAACACGAGTTTCAAGAGATTGCCAAAGTCGTCGATGCGATAGCTTCCCGCCAGCAGCTGAACGACGCCGTCATCGGTTCCCGGCAGCTCGTTCATGAGCAGTACGACGAATACGCCCGAGACCAGCAGGCCGACAAACGTCAGCCACCCGATCGCGATCTGGCTCACCCTGCGCGGCAGAACCAAATCCAGCAGCGTCAGGAATACGGCAAACCCGGTCAACACCAGTTCGGGGGTCACGTACCACAAATCGCTCCAAGTTAAAGCGAGCTTAGTTTCCATGTCAACCCCCCACCCTCGTCTGTAATTGTTCCAGCAGTGCGCCGAAGCCGTTCTGCATCAGATCGGTCAGCAAGGAAGGGTATACGCCGAGCAGTACGATCAGAGCGGACAGGGCGACCATCGGCAGAGCCTCGACGAATCGGGCGTCCTTCAATTCCGCATGCTTCTCGTCCAGCTCCCCGTAAGTAATGGCCAGCACGCTTCGCAGCACGTAGATCGCGGCGAACAGAATTCCGAGTACGCCTATCGCCGTCAGCACCTTCATCGATCCGAACAGTCCGAGGAACGAGAGGAACTCGCCGACGAAGCCGGACAATCCCGGAAGCCCCAAGGATGCCAGACCCGCCAGCAGCAAAATGCCGGAGGTGAACGGCATTACCTTGGCCAATCCGCCCAGCTCGCTCAGCTCCGTCGTGCCCGTCCGTTCGTACAGGCTTCCGACGATCAGGAAGAGCAGCGCCGAGATCAAGCCGTGCGACACCGATTGGAAGATCGCGCCTTGCAGGCCGACCTCTCCCAGAGAAGCGATGCCGAGCAGCACGATGCCCATATGACTGATGCTCGAGTAGGCCAGTACCAGCTTGAACTCTCTCTGCACGCAGGCGAGAATCGCCCCGTACACGATGTTGACGACGCCGAGAACGGCCAGCACCGTCGTCCACGAATTCGCTTGCTCCGGGAACAGATACAGCGCGAAGCGAATCAATCCGTACACGCCCATCTTCAGCAAAATGCCGGAGTGAATCATGACGATCGCCGGAGGCGCCTCGGTATGAACCTTCAGCATCCACGTATGGAACGGGAAGATCGGCACCTTGATTCCGAAGGCGACGAGCAGCAGGATGAACGCCGCCCAGCGCATATTGTCCGACAGGAACCACATCGTTTCCATGGCGTTGTTTGCATAGGCGCCTGCGTCCCGCAAATTGCCGAGCAGAACGTCGTAATTGCCGGAGAACGTCCAGTTCGCGTTGTCGGACGATCCGAAGCCAAGCGTCGCGATCAGGATCAGGAACGCGAACAGCATCGCCGCCGAGCCCAATCCGTTGTAGACGAGAAACCGGGTCGCCGCCTTCTCCCGGCCGTAATATCCCCATATACCGATCAGGAAGAACATCGGAATAAGCGTCACTTCGAAGAAAATAAAGAACAAGACCAGATCCCGCGCCAGGAAAACGCCGTAGATTCCCGTCAGCAGCAGGAGAAACAGAAAATAGTACGTTTTCCACCGTTTGCGGATGTGCACCGAAGCGAGCGCGGCCATCGTCGAGACGATGCTCGTCAGCAGCAGCATCGGCATCGAGATGCCGTCCACCGCGAGATGGTATTGGAAGCTCAGCTTCAAGGATTGGATTCCCTCTCCGAACGCTTCGATGTTCAGCGGAATCGCCAACCACTCGGCCTGTTCCGAGAACGCCGCCCCACCCGCCGAAGGGTTGTAGGAAGCGTACAGCCATAAGGTCAGAGCGAGCGGAATGAGCGTGAATACGATCGCGGTTCCGCGAATCCAATGACTTCTGCCGCCAGGCAGCAGGAGCACGACGAGGGCGCCAAGCAGCGGCGCGAACGCAATCAGAGATAGAACCGGCAAGTCTTCCAGCATTACCAGAACCTCCTTCCGGCGATCGCGAGCATCAGAATCACGATGCCGATCACGGCGGTCAGCGCGTAAGCTTGAACTTGCCCGCTCTGCAGCCTCGTATTCAGCCTGCCGACCGCGCCGACCGCATGGCCGGACAGCCGGACAAGGCCGTCGATCACATATTCGTCGAACAGTTCCAGCAGCTTGCCGAGCCCCTGAAGCGGCTTGACGAACGCGGCCTGGTAGAGCTCGTCGATATAATATTTTCTCTCCAGCACTTTAACGAGTCCCGGAACACGCGAGGAGACGGCGTCTCTGCGGATCGTTCCTTTGGCGTACATCAGCCAGCCGATATAGATGCCCAGCAGACCGACGGCCGCCGAGACGATCATGACGAGACCGCTGACATGATGCTCCGCTTCCCCTCCGAGCAGCCATCCTCCAAGCCAACCGTTGAACGGCGTCTCCACGAAGCCCGAGACAACCGCCAGCACCGCCAGCACAATCAACGGGATCGTCATGACGGCCGAAGACTCCTTCGCCGCTTGCCCCTCCCTGGGCTTGCCCGCGAAGACGAGGAAGAACAGCCTTGCCATATACAGGGCGGTGAAGAACGCCGCGACCAGACCGACGACGAACAGAATCGGCTGCTCCTCCAAGGCGACGGTCAGAATCGCGTCCTTGGACCAGAAGCCCGACAGCGGAGGAATGCCCGACAAGGCCAGCGCTCCGATGCCGAACGTCCATGCCGTGATCTTCATCTTGCCGCCGAGGCCGCCCATCTCCCGGATATCCTGCGTATGTACGCTATGAATGACGCTGCCCGCTCCGAGGAACAACAGCGCTTTGAAGAACGCGTGCGTAAACAGGTGGAACATCGCTCCCCCGACGGAGCCGACGCCGAGCGCGAGCATCATGTAGCCGAGCTGGCTGACCGTGGAGAACGCGAGAATCCGTTTGATATCGTTCTGCGCCAGTCCGATCGTCGCGGCGAAAATCGCCGTGAACGCGCCGATGATCGCCACCGTATTCATCGCGACCTGCGAAGCCTCGAAAATATCGAACGTACGGGCCACGAGGAACACGCCGGCCGCGACCATCGTCGCCGCGTGAATCAAAGCGCTGATCGGCGTCGGACCTTCCATCGCGTCCGGCAACCAGACGTGCAGCGGGAATTGACCGGACTTGCCGACCGCTCCAAGGAAGATCAGCAGAGCGATCAACGTCGTGATTCCCGTGGAGATGACGCCTCCTTGCGTATCGAACACGTTATGAATTGCCGTGAAGTCGAGCGCGTTGCCCGGCATGTACCAGAACAGCAGCAGGATAGCGATCAGGAGGCCCAGATCCCCGATCCGGGTCACGATGAAAGCTTTCTTGGCCGCTGCCTTCGCCTCCGGCTTGCGATACCAGAATCCGACGAGCAGGAACGAGCATACGCCCACCAGCTCCCAGAAAATATAGAAGGTTAAGAGATTGTCGGCCAGCACCAAGCCCAGCATCGAGCTCGTAAACAGGGCCACGTACGCATAGAAAGTGGAAATTCTCTCGTCTTTCTTCATATAACCTTGCGAGTACAGATTGACTAGGAACGCCACCAGCGTGACGACGACCAGCATCAGCGTGGACAGGTTCGTCACCTCGAAGCCGGCCATCAGCTTCAGCTTGCCGATCGAGATCCATTCGAACTGCTTGCTGTACTCCGGCGCGTTGCCCGACATTCTCTCCGTGGCGAGACATACGGCCAGCACCAGGGAGACGAACGAAGCGACCGTGGCAATCCAGGCTCCCGCCTTGCCCAGCGACTTGCCCATCCCCGTCAATATAATGAACGCGGCGAACGGAAACAGCGGAATCAGCCAGGCGTATTCGGTAAAGAAGGTGCTCATGAAGTTACCTCCTCAACTCGTCGAATTCGTCCACGTTCACCGTAACGCGGCTGCGATAGAAGACGATCAATATCGCGATGCCGACCGCGGCTTCCGCCGCCGCGACCGAGATGGTGAACAAGGAGAAGATTTGTCCCGTCAGCGACGGGAGCGCTCCGTATTTGGAGAAAGCGATCAGGTTGAGGTTCGCGGCGTTGAGCATCAGCTCGATCGAGAGCAGCACGATGATCGCGTTGCGCTTCGTCAGCACGCCGTACAGCCCGATGCAGAACAAAACCGCCGCCAGCGTCAAGTAAGAGGACAGCATGCTCATTCCGCGTCCTCCTCTCTCTTCGCCAGAGCGATCGCTCCGATGAAGGCGACCGTCAGCAGAACGGAAGTCAGCTCGAACGGAATCGCGTATTGGGTAAACATGAGAATGCCGATTTCCCTCGTATTCTCTTCTGCCAGAGAGACCGTCTGGACCGGGAAAGTCGCGTTGCGGATTCCGAAGAAGAGAATGCCGAACAAGCAGATGCAGCCGACGGCCGACAGCGTCTCAAGCAGCGGCCTCGCCGGCTCGCGCCCTTCTCCGTCGTGCTTCGTCATCATGATGCCGAAGATCATCAGAATCGTGATGGCGCCCACGTACAGAAGCACCTGCACGAAGGCGATAAACTCCGCTTCCAGCACGACGTACAGCCCGGCCAGGGCGATAAACGTGAAAGCGACCGAGAGAGTCGTGTGCACAACCTTCGTGAAATTAATCGCCAGCACCGCGCCGACGATCGCGCACACCGACAGCAGGAAGAACGCGACGAATTCTCCCGTGAATTCAATGTTGAAGTTGAACACCGTTTATTTGGCGCCTCCTTTCGGAGAGCCGATGTTGTTGTTGTCCAGGCGAATGTTCGTGCTGTTGTCGAACAGCCACTCCTTATCCTTGAACAGTTCGTCCCGGCTGTAAGCCGCCAGCTCGAAATTGTTCGTCATGACGATCGCCTCGGTCGGACACACCTCCGTGCACAGATCGCAGAGGATGCAGATTTCGAAATTGACGTCGAACGTATCGATGACTTTGCCCTTTTTCTCCGGATCCGGATTCGGCTTGCCCGACAGCGTGATGCAGTCCGTCGGACAGATGCGCGCGCATTGATTGCACACGATGCATTTCTCCGGGTCGAAATACTGAATCCCGCGAAACCTTTCCGGCATCTGGATCGGGATGTCGGGATACGCGTACGTCACCTTCTTGGTTCCCATCGTTTTTAGGGTCACGCCTAATCCTTTGAGCATGCCTTTCATGGCGACCGCCTCCCTATCCCATCAATTCAATGCCAATTGCCGTCAAGAATATATTGAGAATCGCCAGCGGCAGCAACACCTTCCACGCCATTCCCATCAGTTGGTCAACGCGGAGCCGCGGGAACGTCGCCCGCATCCAGAACAAGAAGAAGACGATAAACGCGAACTTCAGGAAAAACCAGACCAGCCCCGGAATAAAATCAAGCTGCGGGAACGGAGCGTTCCAGCCGCCGAGGAACAAAATCGTCGTCAAGCAGGCGATGGCGTACACGTACACGTATTCCGACAGCATGAAAAATGCGAAACGGAAGCCGCTGTACTCGACGTGATAGCCGGCGACCAGCTCGGACTCCGCCTCCGGCAAGTCGAACGGCGTGCGATTGAGCTCGGACACCGCCGCAACGATGAAGATGCCGAAGCCGAGAATCTGGGGCAGGAAGTTCCACTCCCAGAAGTAGCCGCTTTGCGCCAGTACAATCTCCCTCAGGTTCAGACTGCCGGTCATCATGACGACGCCGACGACCGACATGACGAGCGGCACCTCGTAGCTGATCATCTGCGCCGCGGAACGCATCCCCCCGAGCAGGGAGTACTTATTGTTCGACGCCCAGCCGGCGATGACGATCGCGATCGTCGTAATTCCGGAGAGCGCGATGTAATAGAGAAAGCCGACGTTCAGGTCCGCGAATTGCAAATTCATCGAATAAGGAATGAAAGCGAGCACGAGGAACGAAGGAACGAACGCCATTACCGGAGCCAAAATAAACAGCCCTCTGTCGGCTTTCCGAGGAATCGTATCCTCCTTCAGCAGCAGCTTGGCAACGTCCGCCACCGTCTGCAGCAAGCCGAGCGGCCCCGTGCGGTTCGGACCTTTGCGGTACTGCATCCAGCCGATGACCTTGCGCTCGAAGTAAATCGCATAGGTAACGAACAGGATCACGACGGCCAGCACGCCGATTCCCCCGGCAACGAAGATCGCCGCATTGCCCCAGCTCAGGGGCTCATCCCAGAAGCGTTGCATCAGCAGTCAACCTCCCCCAGCACGATATCGATGCCGCCGAGAATCGTAACGAGGTTTGTCATACTCTCCCCTACGAGCAGCTTAGGCAAAATCTGCAGGTTTACGAAAGAAGGTCTGCGGAACTTGAGCCGGTAAGGCTCGGCTTTTCCCTTGGAGACGATGTGGCAGCCGATCTCTCCGCGCGGCGATTCGATGCGGACGTAGATCTCTCCGGCCGGCGGCCGGATCGCGCGCGGCACCTTCCCCATCGTATCTCCGTCGCCCGGGAATTGCTCCAGCGCCTGTTCCAGAATGCGCAGGCTTTGCTCGAGCTCGGCTATGCGAATTAGATAACGGTCGTAGCAGTCTCCGTTTTTGCCGACCGGCACGTCGAATTGGAAGCGGTCGTACAGGCTGTACGGCTCCGCCTTGCGCAGATCCCACTGCACGCCCGTGCATCGCAGGTTTGCCCCGGACAAGCCGTAGCTGATCGCCGTCTCCGCGTCGTACTTGCCGATCCCTTTGACCCGCGACAAGAAAATTTCGTTGCCGCTGACGAGGTTGTGATATTCGTCCAGCCGGAAATGCATGTCTTTGACGAACGTCTTGACCCGATCGATCCAGCCCTCGGGCGCGTCCCATTTCACGCCGCCGACGCGCATGTAATTGTACGTCAGCCTCGCCCCGCACAATTCATTGAACAGCCCCAGTACGCGTTCCCGGTCGCTGAAAGCGTACAGGAACGGACTAAGGGCTCCGATGTCCAGCAAATAAGTTCCCCACCAGACGAGATGGCTGGCGACGCGCTGCAGTTCCATGACGATCAGACGCAGAAACTCCGCCCTTTCGGGAATTTCCAGCCCCATCATCTTCTCTACCGCGTGGCAGAGAACATAGTTGTTCGTCATCGCGGAGACGTAGTCCATCCGGTCCGTATAAGGGATGATCTGCGTAAAATTCAAATTCTCCGCCAGTTTCTCCGTACCGCGATGCAGATACCCCATCACGGGGGTTGCTTCCGTGATGACTTCCCCGTCCAGCTTGACGATGATCCGGAACACGCCGTGCGTGCTCGGATGCTGCGGACCTACGTTGAGCAGCAGCTCTTCAGTACGAATCACGTGATCTTACACCTCCGGGTCCAGCGGAACGTAGTCTTTGCGAAGCGGATGGCCGACCCAGTCGTCGGGCATCATGATGCGTCTCAGATCCGGATGTCCCGGAAAATCGACGCCCAGCAGATCGTAAATCTCTCTCTCGTTCCAGTTCGCCGTCTCCCAGATCGGAGTAACGGACGCGACGGACGGACTTTCCCGGTCCGTGCGCACCTTGATGCAATAACCTTCTCGAGCGTTCATGTTCCAAGGGTAATAGACGACTTCCATATGAGTCTCGTAATCTACTCCGGACACATTGCGCAAATAAGCGCAAGCCAGTTCCGCATGGTCGCGAAGCAACCTCGCCGCCTGGCCCCACCGCTCATTCTTGATGACCAGCGTCGGCAGGTGATCGTTCGCTTCATTGATATAAGCTTCCTCGACCGCATCCTCCGCCACCAGCTCGCGCAGCATCGCCGCAACGCGGTCGAGCCTGGGCTGGCTCGGCGACGGCGGCTTCGGCGGCGGCGCATCCGCTCCCGCGCCCTCTCCGACCCCAGCCGCTCCCGCCGGAGCGCCTCCTTGCGCCGCCGCTTGGGCCGCGGCCGCCTTCGCCGCTTCGCGCGCCTCCAGCGCGGCTTTGCGCCGGGCTGCCTTCTCCTCGTCCGTCTCCTTGCGGCGGACCGGCGCATCGCCCTCGCTGGCCGATGATCCGCCTGCTGCCGCAGCGGCCGGAGCCTCTGTCGCTCCCTGCGCGCTCTCTCCCGCCGGCTGCGCACTCGCTGACGAGCCGCCTTTCGCCGCCTCAGCCGCCGCCAGTGCCGCTGCTGCCTTCGCCGCTTCGCGCGCCTCCAGCGTAGCTTTACGCCGCGCCGCCTTCTCCTCGTCCGTCTCCTTGCGACGTTCCGGAACTGGCGCATCGCCTTCGCTTGGCGGTTCCGTTACCTCTTCCTTCGTCTGCTCCACCGGCGCTTCCGCCCCGGCTTCAGTCGGCGGTTGAGCGGACGTTTCCGATTCCGGAGGTTTATTTTCAGCGGAACGGTCGTCCCGCTTGTTTTCTTCGCTCATCGGCTAGTCACCTGCTTCCCGGTTTTCGCCTCGTAGCGTATTTTCGCCTGCAGTTTATTGATGCCGTAGATCAGGGCGGCAGGGTTCGGCGGACAGCCGGGTATGTACACATCCACGGGGACGATCTGATCGACGCCCTTCACGACGGAATAAGACTTCACATACGGGCCTCCCGCGGTCGCGCAGGAACCCATCGCAATCACCCATTTCGGCTCAGGCATCTGATCGTACAGACGCTTGAGCAGCGGCGCCATTTTCTTCGTTACCGTTCCCGAGACGATCATGACGTCGGCCTGCCGGGGAGATGTCCGAAACATAACCCCGAAACGGTCCAAATCGTAGTGAGCCCCGCCCGCGGCCATCATTTCGATCGCGCAGCATGCCAAACCGAAGGTGAGCGGCCACAGCGAGTTGCTTCGCGCCCACCCTTTCAGTTGTTCAATGGTGCCAAAGAAAACGTTGCGCTCCACTTCCTTCCGGTCCTCCGGAGATACGTTCGCTAAATCGAGTTCCATTTGAACACCTTCTTTCTCCATGCATACACCAGGCCGACGAGCAGCAAGCCCGCGAAAATCAACATCTCGATCAACGCAAAGAGACCAAGCTGATTGTAAGCTACGGCCCAAGGGTACAGAAATACAGTTTCCACGTCGAAAACAACAAACATAAGCGCGTACAAATAATACCGGACGTTAAAGCGGATCTGGCTGTCTCCCACCGGCTCGTTGCCGCTCTCGTAGGTGGTCATCTTCTCTTCGGTAGGCTTGCGAGGCCTAAGAGTAGAGCCGAGCCACAGAACGAAGATCGGAAAAGCGATACCGAGCACCAGGAAGACGGTAACAATGACGTATGAGTTGATATAATTCTCCACTGCAACGCCTCCGCAAACAGGTAAATTTACCCCATAATTATAACAAATGCTCCCATTCAAGTCCATGAAAAAAGCGTTTTCATTGGAAGCTGTCCGAATTTGTCGAACTCCCGCCCGTTTCTCGACACCGCCGCATGTCCCGGATCATGGACGGATCGCCGCGGGATATCAGGGCTGTCTATTACATGTATATGCTTCTTCCTCCTCCCTAGTCCAGAGCGCGCAAGAACCGCCGAGCCTGTATCCTCAGCGGTTCTCTCTAACGCTCGCCTTGTTTATGCCAGCGTCGACTTCAGCATCCAGACCTGTTTTTGAAGCTCCTCTACCTGACCGATCAGCATATCCGAAGTCGCCGTATCTTCGGCTTCCTCGGCCGTAGCCGCAGCTTCTTTCAACCCCTGGATCAGCTCTTTCAGATCCTCGATCGTCGCCGTTAACATATCGTTCTCGCTCTTCGCTTTATCCGCTTCCTTGATCGTGGCATGCGCCAGAAACTCCTTCATCGTAGACAATGGGCTTCCCTCGATTGAGAGAATCCGCTCCGCAAGATCGTCCAGCTTCAGCGCCGCCATATCGTACAGTTCCTCGAACTTCGCGTGCAGCACGGGGAAATGCGGCCCTTTCACATACCAATGATAATGGTGAAGCTTAATGTACAGCACAGCCCAATTCGACAGCTGAACGTTCAACGAATCCGTCAACGCGCTCATCTCAGCCCCTCCTTCGTTAAACTTTTCCTTCCTCCCTCTAATGTACCCCTCCTCGCCAAAAAGAATCAGTGATAACCGTCACTTCCCGCTCTTACGGCCAGGTCTCCTCTTCTCCGCAGAAAAACGGTTGGCCGGGATCAAGCTCCCGCCAACCGTTGACTTCATTCTATTCTTCAATCCATCCCATGCCCTGGATTGCCCTGAACAGCAATACCGCCCCTTCCGCTCGCGTAGCGTTCGCTTTCGGGAGGAATTGCCCGCCGCGACTGCCCTGCATAAGCCCCTTCTCTCGCGCAACCTCCACGTAGCCTGCCGCCCAAGGGGCGACTTGCTTGCCGTCGGCGAATGCCGCCGTGCCCCCGGTATTCGCCAGCTGCTCAGCCCGCGCTTCCGCCTCTTCCTGCCAGCCAAGCGCCCGGATGAACAGCGCTGCAAGCTCCTCCCTGCTGATCGGATCGTTGGGGCGGAAGCGGTCTCCGCTGCCCTCGATCCAGCCGGCAGCAGCCGCAGTAACGAGATACGGATAGAACCAGTCCTCGGACCGAACGTCGGAGAACGAACGGCTTCCTTGCGGTGACGTCGCCTTCCCACGCATCGTTTCCACCAGCAGCTTCGTCGCTTCTGCACGGGTAAGCCGCGCAGACGGAGCGAATACATCCCGGCTTCTGCCGCTTACGATCGTTCGGCCTGCCAGCACTTCGACCATCTCCTGCGCCCAATGCCCGTTTAAGTCCTTGAAGCGCGTGCCCGCCGACAGCAGGGCATAAATGCCCGGCTCGCCGATCTCTGCTGTCACGATGCCGGCTCGCCGGTTCAGCGTTCCGCCGACATACGACCAACTGCCATCGCGATCATTGCGCCGGAACACGCCGACTTTGCGGAGATCGAATTCGCTGCCGGCAGCGGTTCTATAGCGCATCGACAGCTTCACCGGCTGCGAGAAGCGATTCGAGCCGTCGACCGCGATCCGGAATAGATCACTGTAGCTGCCGAGCGGCGCAGGAAGCACCGTCTCCGGCCCTGCCCCCAGCTTGCGAATCGCGATCTTAGAGCCGGCCGGAAGCGTGCCCGGCGCGATCCGCAGCAGAATATCGTCTTCGAACCAGCTCCAGATCAGCTCGCCCGCTCCCACATCCAGCACTTCCTCATCGCTCGGCGGGTTTGACACGTTCCCAGCACCGGTCCCGCTCCCGCCTCCGCCGCCGGTCTGGTTAACCGAGGCTTGCGTGCTGCCTTCCAGTACAATGCCGGCTGACTCGTTCCAATACGTATCCGCTGTCGAAATGCGAATCTCGTAGACGGTATTGGGCGCCAGACCGGCGATATCCATTCGCTGGACGCCCGGGGCCGCAGAAACCTGCGCACCGAATTCGGAGTCGCCCTTCTTGCGCCATGCCAGCATGACGCTCCGAAGATCGGCATCGGACGGGTCGGTCCACCTCACGCCGAGCGACTGCGCGCCGGTCCTCGCCGCAACTGCGTTCGTCACATCCCCGGCAGGCGTCGCGTCCATCACAAGCGGTTCCTCGGACGGCGTCTGCGCCTTCGCGGTCAGGCCCGCCGATTCCTTCTCGTTCACCCCGACTGTAACCAGCTTGATCTCGTAAGATGTATCGGCGTTCAGCCCGGTCAGCGCATACGATCTCTGGCCCGGCGGAAGCTCGGCTTCATTCGTATACGCGTCGTTGGACTTGCCTGCCTCCCGCCAATAGAGCTTCATGGCCTTCACAAGCGGCGACTGCTCGGCCCGCCAGGTCAGCGTGACCGACCGTGATCCCGGGAGCGCCTGCAAGTCCGCTCCCGCTTCCTTCGGAGCCGCGTCGCCCGGCAATACGGTCAAGTCCCGCTTCTCGGCTGCCAGCATCGGCACCTCCGCGTAGCTTAGCGCTTCGGGCAGCACCGTGAACCGATAGGCCGATCCGGCCGCAAGCGTCCCGCTTGGTATGAAGCGATAATGCTTCGCCACCTCTACGCCTTCCGCCGTCCGCTCCGGCCGGATCGCCTCAACCGCTCCTTCGACCGGCTCGCCGCGCTCCGACTCCATCAGCACGGAGACCGTCGTCACGGAACTCGTGCGCATCGGCTTGCTGAAGGAGAGGTATACGCCCCTCGCCTCGTCCGCGACGACCTCCTGGACCGTCGGCGGCTGGTAAGACACCATCGGAATATTGACGTCAAAGTGAGGCGGGAGCACGATAAGCTCATCGCTGTACGCCGTCTGGTAGCCTTCCTTCTCATAGCGCACCTGCCATTTGCCTTCCGGAACGTCCCAACCGTATCGACCTTCCGTATCCGTCATCAGCGGGTTCCGCTGCAGATACCATTCCGCATCCCAGAACCGCCACTCTCCGCTCTGCGGATCTTGCCGGTACAACGACGCCTGAACGCCTTCCAAGCGGTTGCTCGGCACGGCTTCGTAGACATACCCGCTAGGGTCGTAGATCCAGGTCGGGTCGGCCACCATGTTCTCTTCCTCGAACCTCTCCGCTTCCTCCACTTCCTCCGGCGTCTTGCACCGATCGATGGCTCCGGCAGCAGCCATCCGATCCCGCCATTCCTGGTCCTTCTTGAAATCCTCTTTTAACGCGTCCAACCGTTCCTTCCATTGATTCTTCACCGTATTGCCGAGCCCCAGCAGCCCTTCCCCGATTCCGAAGCCCAGCATGGGCGGAATGTTCAGATGCGTGGCGATGAGCGCGTATCCGGTAATCGTGTTCTTCGCCAGCAGTCCGTCGGTCGCCGATTCATACAGCAGATTCGTCATGTTGATATAGTGGTTTTTGGTCGGACCGTGGCATTCGTTCTGAATGACATAATCCTGGAACGAGATCAACTCGTCGGCATAATCGCTGAAATCCATCGCATCGGTCACATAGCTGCGCAGGTTGTTCGCAATATCCATGACCTTCGCGTTGAGACTGTCCGGGAAGGCGGTCGTAAGCCCAATAATGAGTTGATCGACATCGTCCTTGTTATGCCCGGTCAGAAGAGCGGCGAACGCCGCCTTCTCCGTCGGCGTCAGCAAGCTCTCCGACAATGTGGCCCGCGTCGTGAGCGCAACGCCCCTGGCCGTCTGCGCAAAGCCGTTCGACACGTCCCGGTACGGCTTCCCCCCGGCAGGACCGGTCGCGCGTCTTGCCGTGACCCGCATATAGCCCGTGTACTTGTCGCTATTGCCCATCGTCACCTTGACCAGAGGCGAATTATAGGCGCCGCTGCTCAGATCCATGAGCGGATTGGCTCCCAGATGCTTCGCCGCCTCCGCCTCGTCCGCCAGCTCATACTGAGCAAGCCGCCATGCGTCCGGGAGGCCGGATACGGCCTTGCCCAAGTCGGCCGGGTCCGGCCTCGGTACGGGCGACAGCTCCTCAGTCGCCGTATCGTAGGTGACGTAGATGCCGCCAAGCTTATTCGCCTTCATTGTCGTCGTGGCCCTGAATACATCTTCTGCTGCGATATAAGTGGCGCGCAGTTCGCCGTCCTCGAACTGAATCCGAACGTTGGAGACGCGCTCGCTGTTGTTGAATTTCACCCGGAAGGTGAGGGGGAGACCCATATCGGCCACGAACGGGAATCGGGCCACTCCTTCCGCAGGGTCGAAGCTGACATTGCTGTAGATGGATGTCATATTCACTTCGGTAATGACCGCATGATCCTTATCGTACGAGACGGATACCGGATTCGATCGGATCAATACGTCGTCGCTCTTCATAACGGCCGTCATGCGATAGACCGCCTCGTCTCCCCACACCTTGGCGCTCGGCGACTGCGGCAGCCGGACCTTGGCGAACCACAGCCCTCCTGCCGTTGCGATGGCTTCTCCCGCAAGCTCGTCATTCGCATATATCGATACGCGGACTCCGGCTGGCGCTCGGCCGCTGACCGGCACCTGGTCGTGAACGACCTGTCCCGGCGCCGTCAAGGTCAACTGCACGGGGTACACATAGGTCGTGCCGATCCATTCTTCCCGCCGCTCGCCGTTATCCGCACGCTCATAGGCAATTCGCAGCGAGGCCTCGAATCGTTCCGTCGCGCTTGCTTCCAGCTTCAAGCGGTAGTTGAGCGACCCGAAGGCGCCCGGCATCAAGTCCCCGACCGGCAGCTCGTAGACGTTCGTCTCCGTCCGCTGCGCGCCAACCGGCGAGCCGTTCAGGACGACGCTGTCCTCGAGCATCTCCGTGCCCGCCGGCACTTCGATTCGCAGCTTCACGTTCTTCAACGCTTGCCGATCTTCGGAGAGCCTGTAGCTGCCCCGCAAGCTGACGCTGTCGCCCGCGATCGCTTCCCGGCGCGCCGTCAGCCCGTTGCCAGGCACGCCGTAGAACCAGTCCGTCGTGTCCCGCAGCACAATCGGCGGCAGTTCCACCAGTTGGCCCTCTGCCACATCGACGTCGACGTATTGGACGACAGCCGTCGGATAGTAGGGCGGCACGTTGCGGTTCGGGAAGGTCTTCTGAATGCGCAGACGAATCTTTCCTGTCTCATGCAGGGACACGGACAAGCGCCCTCCCGTGGTGACAGGTATCGTGTGCAGGTTGCGGAACTTGCCGCCCTCCTCGAGCTCGACGCCAATCCGCACGTCGTCGCCCGGAAGATACCCGGCGATCGTGCCGGTAATCCTCGCCTTCTCCATCATATCCAAGTGCACATTGGCCTGGAGATAGTCATCCAGCACCGCTTCACTGCAGGCAGTTGAATAATCGGTATGCCCCCCGCCGATACAAACCTTCATGACATCACCGGCCACGCCGCGCGTATGATACGTGTTGCGGGTAATCATCCCCGGGTAGACGGAAGCGGCCGGATTGCTGCCGGTAATCTTCAAGCCGTATTCGGACGCCGTCCGCCTCTCCCATAGGTCGATCTTGCGCCAGTCGCCGTCCACCGGCTTCACCCGCGCGTTAATCTCGATCCGGGCGCCGCCAAGAGCGGTGACGGTGACGTTGCGCGTCGCATTCGTTCCCGGCGTCAGCGTTATGTTGCCCAGCAATCCGACGACTTGCAGGAGAGGCGGCTTCGTACGCGCGGCCTCGAACCGGTACAGACCTTGCGGCGCAGATAACGAATACCGCCCGTTCGCATCCGTCTCGGCCTCCGCATCGACGGTTCCCCGCAGCGTATGAATAAGCTTGACCGTTACTCCTGGAGCCGCCGTTCCGTCTTCATACGCAACGGTCCCCTCCACGCTGCCGTCCGCGACCCGCTCCAGCGCCAGCGTCAGCGTATTCCGGCCGGCGCCGAGCGTCAGCTCCTTCGCGGCCGGGGCAATATAAGGCTCGGGGACTACAGCTGTCACGGTCCATGTTTCGCCCGCCCGGAGTTCTCCCGGAAGGCGGAAGCTTCCCGATGCGTCTGCTCGCGCCGACAATTCCGTTCCCGAAGAGCCTTTCCGAAATCGAACTTCCGCTCCCGCGGCCACAGGCCGGCCCTTATCATCCTCCAGCAGCACCTCCAGCCTGGCCGATGGGACTGGAGATACCGTAATCTCCCTGCGTTGTCCGTCGACAACCGCAATAGACTGCATATCCAGCAGTTGAACCCCGTTCGGATCGCGAACCGTCAGACGATAATCGTCCGAGCCGGCCAGCGCCAGCCGATACAGCGTATCGCTGCCGATGACGGCGCTGGCCCCTCCCTTGCCCGAAGCGCTTACAGCCGCGATAACCGATCCCCCCAGATGAGACAAGTAGCTCGTATCGAGCAAGACGCGCAGCTCGCCGGCGACGCGCAGCGGCAGCCTTCCCGCATCCGCCTCTCGCGCGACGCTCGGGTTGGCTGCAGATTCCGCTCTGACGCCGGTAATCTGAAACGCGCCGTCCGGCATCTGCCAGGTACCGCTGTAAATGCCCGATGCGTCCATCCGCTCCGTCAACGGCAATTCGCCCGTTCGCATTCCGCCCGCTGTCTCATAGGCAACCAAGGCGCGGAGCGCTTGACCCGGACCGCCGATCGCCGTAATCTGGAGGCTGCCCTCTAGCGGAATCTGCCGGCCGACGGGCGACGGTACCGAGAGGATGACGCGATCGATCTTGTCCTCCGGCTGCTGCTCCGAGCAGACATCCGTCAGACAGGCGAGATAGATTTCCTGCTGACTGCCCAGCAGGAACACGGCTCGGTTCCCGTCCGCGCTTAACCCGGGCTGCCTCGTCATTTTGCCCCGATCGCCCAGATATGCATAGGCTCCCGTCTGCCATTCGAACCGGATCGCCCCCCAGGCCGAATCGAACGGTCCGGTCGAAGGATCGGCTGCAGGATTCCTGTTAATGTAGCTCATTGCCACGTATCGTCCGTCTTCGCTGAACACCGGACTGCTCATGTCGATCGTCGATGACAGCGGAGGCCCGTTATACAGGCTGCGAGTGAGCCTCTCCTGACGATCATGGACATAGATGCGATACGGGCCATTCTGGAGTGCTCCCAGGAAGGCTACATAGCGCCCGTCCTGTGAGACGCTGAATTGGCTCACGTCGTAAGGCGCGTTCGATTCGTTCCGAATGTCCGCCCTGTCCGTCCGATCGGCGGCGATGCTGTACACGAATAATTCCCTCATCCGTCCGGGCGACGCATCGGAGACTGCCGTGAACATGACGTAGCTGCCGCCTCCGCTGACGACCGGGTCCCTGTATTCCCCGATCGATTCCGCCCCTTCCGCAACAGGCGTAAGGCGCGTTATCGTCTTGGTACCGGTATGATAGAGGAAAATATCGGTCAGCCCGTCCCTATCGCCCGGCGTAATCCCATCTGCATCTGAAGAGAAAGCAAGCCAGATTCCGTCGCCGCTCATCGATACACGATCGATTCGGCCGTTCTCCGTATTCGTTACAGGAACCGTGAGCCCGGATTGCCGATCATGCAGCATAATGTTCCGGCTGATATCGACGTAAGCTGCATAACGTCCGTTCGCGCTGACGTCAGCCATCCCCCGCACATTGTCCCGGTAGTAATCCGTATTCCCGATCCGGGCGATTGCCCCTGTACCAACCTCGTAAGCGTATAGGCCGACATCCCCTGCCTCCGGAGCTCCGGCGCCCGGCAAATCCGGAAGATCGGACACGAATAGCACCGTTGAACCGTTCTTGCTCATAACCGGCATGGTCACCATATGACCTTGCGAATTATTTTCAGGTACGCCGGCAATTTTCACAGCATTCTTATGGAACGTCGATGCGATCACCCGATAAGGATTCGAGATGTTGCCCGCATGGTCGATCGCCTCAATTCCATAATGAAACAGCGCCGTCTCCGGCAGATTCGGGTCGATGAACATCAGATCCGCCGTCTCCCCGACCGGCTGGCCGTCCCGAATAATCCGATATCGATTCACTGACGGATCGGGCACGATGCTCCCTTCGGGATCCATCGTCATGGCAGGCTCCCATTGCAAAACGACTTGATCCGGGGAGCCCAGGATCGCGAACGCATTGAACGGCGGATTCGGCGCTGTCCTATCGAAGAAGACTCGCTGCGCGAGCGAATCGACGCTGCGCTCCTCGTCCTTCACGGCGTATGCCGCGATCTCGTAGCTTCCTTCTCCCGTGAATGCGATCATGATGCGGAACGTCGCGATTCCCGGCTCCCCGGAGGGCTCCGACGCCTCCCCGGAGAACAGCATCGGAGCCTCTTCCCCGAAGATCACCGCAACCGTAACCTCGGCGCCTTCCGCCGCTCGTCCTGTAACGGCATAATCTGGCGTGTTGACATAAGGGGAGATCGCATCCAGTTCAGGAGGCGCCAGTGCGGCTTCTCCTGCGTCTCCATCAGCCGTAATCTGCTGCGTGATCGTCACCTGCTGCCCTTCGTTCGTCGTGTTCTCCTCCGCCGCCCATGCGTAGCCGCTCTCGAACGCCCCATACTTTGCGGCTGGAACGAATCCTGCCAATAGACTGATCACCATCAGCATCGCGACCGTCTTGAATACGAATTGTCTCATGCCCGCGCTTCCCTCCACCTAACCGAATCGCCTGCCAAGCAGTACCTTCATCGTACGCTGTGACGATTCCCGCACACTAGAGACACGTTCCCGGATAATCGGGAAGTTGGTCGGGGAATTCGCTCGCAGCGCAGCCAGCTTGCAGAGCCAACCGCTGGCGGAGCGGCAGGAGAATGCCCTGGCGAACGCGAATAACTTTCCCAGCGCCTTTTCCCGGACAATCGGGAATATCCCCTCTATTCGTTGCGGACAGCGTTTCGTTAAGCTGATTGCATGACCAATGAGAGGGGATAGCGCGTTATGAATTTGAATGTAACGGATGTGCATGTCAATGGGGGACCGCAGCGCTGGAAAATAATCGGGTTCCCTATTCTCGCAATACTGTTTACGTTATTCGGCTTCTTTTTCCTGGAGGGGGCTACGGAGGCGCTGGAGCCTTGGCAGCCTTCCGATTGCGAAGGCTGCAGCGCCGAAACCGCCGTACCCGATTCCTATCGCTGGCTCGCGACTTCGCACGGCGGGCTGCTCGCTTTCTTGTTCGGCGGCAGTCTGATCGCACTGTTGCGCCGCCCGTTCGAGAAGCCGATGCTGCTTCACTTCTATGCAGCCGGCCATCTCATCTTCCTGGCGGCATTGGCGGCTACCGCGCCTGCCCTTGCACTTGAGAAAGCCTTCATATTCGTCCTGTTCCTGCTCACACTGACGATCCTGTTCGCGTTCTATCACAACCGGTCCAGCGCGATCCGGCTTGACCCGCCCGGCAAATATTCCCGCCCGCTTCTCGCGCTGACGGCGATCGCGGCAATCTTCCTGCTGCCGGTTGCGATTAATGCCGGCATCCAGCAATGGTCGGAGACGGCGGGGCAGTTCCGCTGGGGAGAACACACGGCGATGGTGCTGACCCTGCTGTACGGCGGTGTGTTGACCGCCTCGCGGCGGGCCGGCTCGTCGGCGCTCGGCCTTATTGTAAGCTTGACCTATCTGTACCTTGGCGCTTCGGCCCTTGCGGTTCCGGAACATCCGGGAAGCTGGGGCATCGCAGGGGGAACCGCGTCCCTTCTCTACGGCGCGATCTTCGCCGCCGCTACGATATTCGGCAATCGACCGAGGTGAATCCGTTCTTGAAGGCCTTGTTTAAGCCATTCCTCCAAGCGCAGCATCGCAAGTCCGGCCGCCGCCGTTCCCGGCGGCTGTTGGCGCTTTATGTCGGAATCGCTGCCCTGAATCTGTTCTTGGTCTTATGTTACCTGGCTTCCTTGCCTTCGTATTATGAATATCTGCATGAGACCTGCATCGGTTCGGCGCAAGGCTGTCCGAACGCGTCGATATCCGTCCTCTCCGGGGAATGGCGCGATGCGCTCGGGCTGACGGCTTCGGGAGCGGCCATGCTGCATATCGGCATCGATCTGTTCTTCTTCTGCTGCTATGCGTTCACGGCTGCGCTGATCCTGCTCTTGAAGCCGAAGGACATCCTGGGCTCCGTTACGGCGTTCACGCTTGTCTCGTTTGCCTTCGGCGACCTCGTCTTCAAGCAGTGGGCAGGCTCTGACATTCTCGTCCCCTTCGCGCAGAGCGCCGGGATACTCGGAATCATGTGCTTCGCGCTGTGGTTCCCGAGCGGCCGCATCACTCACGCGTGGGTCGGCTGGGTCGCCGTCGCCGCATTCCTCATCCGTTATGTGCCCGCCCATCTGCCGCTGCCGGCCGTTCATGTCGACAAGTGGCCGCTGGGGCTGTCGTTTGGCTGGCTGATCGTCTTTTTCGGCACACTGGCTTACAGCCAATATACGCAGTACCGCGACAATGCTTCAGCGGAAGCGAGGCAAGCGGTCCGTAAAGTGGCGTTCGGTATTATCGGCGCTTTCGCCGCGCTCATCTGCGTCAATCTCTCGCTTCTCGTATGGCCGCAGCTCTACAAGAGCGACAGCTTCGCGCTCGATCTCGCGATCCGTCTCACGATACTGCCGATTCCGATCACGATCGGCTCCGCCTTGTTGAAGGACCGGTTATGGAACGTTCCCCCTATCGTGCGCCGAAGCGCCGTTTACGCCGGACTGCTTTTTATCCTCTTCGTGATCTACATGGCCACGGTATGGTACCTCGCCCTGGTGTTCCAAGCCCGGAGCGGCTTCTACTCGCTGATCGCGACGGGACTGGTCGCCGTCTTGTTCAGCCCGCTGAAAGTGCTTATGGAGCGGCTGATTAACCGGACCATGTACGGCAAGGGAGAGAATCCGGTATCCTTCCTCGTCGGATTGGGCGATCGATTGAAGGAGCCTCATGCGCCGGAGCAAGTGCTCGCCACGGTTGTGACGACGGTGAAGGACATGCTTCATCTGCCGCATGCCTCTATTACGATTCTGGTAAACGGCCGCGAACAGGACGCGGCAGCGGCAGGTTCGCCGCGCGAGCCGCAGGCCATCCGATTCCCGCTGGTGATGGGAGGAGACCAGCTCGGCAGCTTATATATACTGCCGCGATCGCCCGATGAACCGCTGCGCAAGGCCGATCAGCGGCTTCTTCAGCTGCTTGCGAGGGAATCCGCCCGAATCGTCCACGGGCTGAAGCAGTCGCTCGATATCGGCCGTCTGATGAAGGAACTGCAGACGTCGCGAGAGAAGCTCATCTTCGCACGGGAAGAGGAGAGGCGGTCCATACGCAACAATCTGCATGACGACCTGGCTCCCCGGCTTGCTTCGCTCGCGCTCACCGCTTCGGCGGCGGGCGGTTACATTCGTAAGAACCCCGAGCGGGCCGAGACGATTATCGCGGAGCTTGAAGCCGATATTCGGGTTACCGTAAGCGACATTCGGGAATTCGTCCATAACCTTCGGCCTCCGGCTTTGGATCAGTACGGACTCATCGAAGCTATACGCCAGCGCGCGGATCGTCTGATGTATGTACAGAACGCGCACGGCGGCCGCCCCGACAAGCCGATTCGCTTCGTTCTGTTGTCGCCCGGCGAGCTGCCCCCGCTTCCGGCTGCCGTGGAAGTTGCCGCCTATCGTATCGTATCCGAGGCGTTAGTCAATGTCGTCAAGCATTCCCGCGCCAGCACTTGCGCGGTGACGCTTGCCCTGCAGACGGAAGATCAGTCCGATGAACTCTATGTGGAGGTTGCGGATGACGGCATAGGCCTCTCGGACGCGGCCGGCGACTGGACGGCTTCAGAATTCCGGGAAGCCGGAGTCGGTCTGATGTCGATCCGGGAGAGAGCCGCCGAATTGGGCGGACGGAGCCGGATTGCCCGGCTGGAGGGCGCAGGAACCCAGGTAGCCGCTTGGCTGCCTATGCAAATTCATACCGATTGGAGTGCAGCAGAGTGAAGGTGTGGAAAATACTGATCGCCGACGATCATCCGATGTACCGCAAAGGACTGCGAACGATTCTGGAGACGGCAGACGATATGGAAGTCGTGGGCGAGGCTGCGAACGGTCAGGAAGCGGTCGACCTTTGCGAATCATCGTCGCCCGACGTCATCCTTATGGATATCCGGATGCCCGGCTTGAACGGCGTAGAAGCAGCCAGACAGATCAAGCAGGATCATCCTGGCGTGCATATTCTGTTCCTGACGATGCACCAGGACGATGCGTCGGTCATTACCGCGATGAAGACGGGGGCAAGAGGCTACTTTCTCAAGGATGCGGACAAGGACGAGATCCTTCGGGCAATTCGCGCGGTAGCGGCGGGGGAAGCGATCTTCAGCGCGGAAGTGGCTGCGCGGATGATCGACTATGCGACCCGGTCTTCCTTCCCTCTCGAACGATTCACCCAATTGACCGTGCGGGAGAAAGAGGTGCTCGCTTATATGGCCGACGGATGCTCGAACGCCGAGATCAGCGAGGCGCTGGGCCTGTCGGCAAAAACCGTGTCCAATTACGTAACGCTGGTGCTGAACAAGCTGCCGGCGGCCAATCGCGCTGCAGCCGTGCGAATGGTCGAGAACGCGAAACATGAAGAAGATCGTCTGCGACAGGGTTTCTGACCCAGTGGGATAACAGGAGGTTTGCACGATAAAAAAAGCCGCCCGGCGAAAGATCGTTTCCGATCCTCCGCCAGGCGGCCGATAAAGCCCATTATTGGTTCCGATGCTGGTGTTCCTTCTCGTTGACCGTTTCCAGCCGCAAGATGGCCCGTTGCAGCGCCAGTTCGGCGCGAGCCGCACTGATGTCCGCTTGCTTCTGCGCGAGACGGCGCTCAGCCCGTTCCTTCGCAAGACGCGCGCGGGAAACGTCGATGTCCGACTCAAGCTCGGCAGCTTCGGCGAGAATAACGACTTTGTCCTTGCGCACTTCCATAAAACCGCCGTGAACGGCAATGAATTCGTTCGTATTGCCGATCTTGGCTTTAACCGGAGCCACTTTCAGCGGCGTAACCAGAGGAATATGGTTGGGCAGAATGCCGAGCTCGCCGGCCACGCCTTTAACGACGACCATATTCACGTCTTTCTCGTAAACCTTGTGCTCCGGAGTGACGATCTCTAACCGTAAGGTACTCATATCGATCCCTCCAAACCAGCCGCCGGATTAAACCTCAGCAGCGAGTTTCTTCGCTTTCTCGACCGCTTCCTCGATAACGCCGACGTTGTGGAAAGCCGGTTCCGGAAGATCGTCGTGCTTGCCTTCGAGGATTTCCTTAAAGCTGCGGATCGTTTCTTTGATCGGAGCATAGACGCCCGGGATGCCGTTGAACGCCTCTGCGACGTGCAGCGGTTGGGACAGGAACAGTTGAATGCGACGAGCGCGTTGAACGACCTGTTTGTCTTCATCGGACAACTCGTCCATACCGAGGATGGCGATGATGTCTTGAAGCTCTTTGTAACGCTGCAGCAATTTCTTAACGCCTTGCGCTACGTTGTAGTGCTCCTCGCCGACGATTTCCGGAGCAAGAATCCGGGAAGAGGAAGCCAGCGGGTCAACCGCCGGGAAAATCCCCATCGCAGCGATGTTACGCTCCAAGTTCGTCGTTGCGTCCAAGTGGGCGAACGCCGTAGCCGGAGCCGGGTCGGTATAGTCATCCGCTGGAACGTAGATCGCCTGGATCGACGTTACGGAACCTTTTTTCGTAGAGGTAATACGCTCTTGAAGTTGACCCATCTCGGTAGCCAGCGTAGGTTGGTAACCAACCGCGGAAGGCATACGGCCGAGAAGCGCCGATACTTCGGAGCCCGCTTGGGTAAAGCGGAAAATGTTGTCGACGAACAGAAGAACGTCGCGGCCTTCTTGATCGCGGAAGTATTCCGCCATCGTCAGCCCCGTCAGAGCAACGCGCATACGCGCGCCCGGAGGCTCGTTCATCTGACCGAACACCATCGCCAGCTTCGCGATAACGCCGGATTCCGTCATCTCGTGGTAGAGGTCGTTACCTTCGCGGGTACGCTCCCCTACGCCGGCGAATACGGAAATACCGCCGTGCTCGGATGCGATGTTGTGAATCAGCTCTTGCATCAGAACGGTTTTACCTACGCCTGCGCCGCCGAACAGACCGATCTTACCGCCCTTGGTGTAAGGCGCGAGCAAGTCGACGACTTTGATTCCCGTCTCCAGCATTTCCGTCTGGGTAGTCAAATCTTCGAAAGAAGGAGCTTGACGGTGAATCGGGTTCGTATGCGTGCGATCGACTTCGCCTTTGCCGTCGATCGAGTCGCCCAATACGTTGAAAACCCGGCCCAATGTCGCAGGACCTACAGGAATCGTGATCGGTACGCCCAAGTCGACCGCTTCCGTTCCTCTGACCAAACCGTCGGTAGAGGACATCGCGACCGCGCGAACCAGATTGTCGCCAAGGTGCTGCGCGACTTCAACCGTAAGGCTGACGTCGGTGCCGCTAGCGCTCTCGGCCTTCGCTTCAATTTTAATCGCATTGAGAATGTCAGGCAGATGACCGTGGTCGAACTCGATGTCGACAACAGGCCCCAGAACCTGAACAACGCGCCCTTTGCTCATGGATTTACCTCCTAAAAATAGTGCGATCAGTGAGCAATCGTCACGATTGTTATTGCTGTGCGTTCGCTCCCGCGACGATCTCCGAGATTTCCTGCGTAATCGCGGCTTGACGAGCACGGTTGTAGTGCAGCGTCAAATCGGCGATCATCTTCGTCGCGTTCTTCGTCGCATTGCCCATTGCCGTCATCCGTGCCCCGAACTCGCTGGCTTTGCCCTCGAGTACCGCGCTGAACACGAGCGTCTCCGCATATTTAGGCAGAAGCACGTTAAGCACTTCTTCGGCGGACGGCTCGTATTCGTATTCGGCTTTCTCGCCTCCCGCGGCGATATCGCCAAGCGGAAGCAGGCGTTTAAGCGTCGGAATTTGCGTGACCGCGTTCCTGAATTCGTTGTACGCCAGGTGCAGCTCGTCGTACTTGCCTTCTTCGAAGCCTCGAACCGCTTTGGCCGCAACCTCTTTAATGTCCGAGAACTTAGGGGAATCAGACAGTCCAGTCACTTCCTCGACGATCGGAATTCCGCGTCGCTGGAAGAAGTCGCGCCCTTTGCGGCCGATCACGAATACGGCGTACTCGTCCTTCGAGTTATGCTTCTCTTTAATCGTCAACAGCACTTTACGCAAAATGTTGGCGTTGTAGCCTCCGGCCAGACCGCGATCCGAGGTAATTACCAGGTACGCCGTTCTCTTGATCGGACGGCTCTGGAGCATCGGATGCTTGCTGCCTCCCGAGGCGGACGCAATGCTGGATACGACTTCCTTCAGCTTATCCGTGTAAGGTCGAGCGGAGACGGCTGCTTCCTGGGCTCTTCTCAGCCGCGAAGCGGCGACCATCTCCATCGCTTTCGTAATCTGCTTCGTATTCTGCTTGCTCTTGATCGAGCGCTTGATCTCGCGCATCCCTTTAGCCAATCGTTTCACCACCTTATTGCCAGGCTTGCCGACGGCAAACCCGGCTCAAGCTTATTGTTGCGATTCGAGTTCCATGTTCCGACTCTATATTATGCCGATGCGTTAAAGCCCTTCTTGAACGTCGTGATTGCGTCGATCAGAGCGCTGTCGGTGTCGGCAGTCAAATCCTTCGTATCGCGGATCGACTGGAAGATTTCCGGACGATTCGCTTCCACGTAAGCAAGGAACTCCGCTTCGAAGCGGCGAACGTCCTGTACGGGAATCGTGTCCAGATGGCCTTTGGTTACGATATACAGAGATACGACTTGACGCTCGACCGGAAGCGGCTGGTTAACGCCTTGCTTCAGAATTTCGAGCGTGCGGATTCCGCGATCCAGACGCGACTTCGTCACTTTGTCGAGGTCGGAGCCGAATTGCGCGAACGCAGCCAATTCACGGTATTGCGCGAGGTCGGTTTTGAGCGTGCCCGCAACCTTCTTCATCGCTTTGATCTGAGCGGAGCTGCCTACCCGGGATACGGAAATACCGACGTTAACCGCCGGACGTTGACCGGAGTAGAACAGGTCTGCTTCAAGGAAGATTTGACCGTCGGTAATCGAGATTACGTTGGTCGGAATATAAGCGGAGACGTCGCCCGCTTGCGTCTCGATGAACGGCAGAGCGGTCATCGAACCGCCGCCCTTCTCGTCGCTCAGCTTGGCAGCGCGCTCGAGAAGACGGGAGTGCAAGTAGAATACGTCGCCCGGATAAGCTTCACGGCCCGGAGGACGGCGAAGCAAGAGGGAAAGTTCGCGGTATGCGGCGGCTTGCTTCGTCAGGTCATCATAGATGATCAGAACGTGCTTGCCGTTGTACATGAATTCTTCGCCCATCGATACGCCCGTATAAGGAGCGAGATAGAGCAATGGAGCCGGTTCGGACGCGTTCGCCGTTACGACGATCGTGTATTCGAGAGCGCCATGTTTGCGCAGCGTTTCAACCAGACCGCGCACGGTCGATTGCTTCTGACCGATCGCAACGTAGATACAGATAACTCCGTTGCCCTTCTGGTTAACGATCGTATCGACCGCGATCGTCGTCTTACCCGTTTGACGGTCGCCGATGATCAATTCCCGTTGGCCGCGGCCGATCGGAATCATCGCGTCGATCGCTTTGATACCGGTCTGCATCGGCTCGTGAACGGATTTACGATCCATAACGCCCGGAGCCGGGGATTCGATAGGACGAGTCTTCGTCGTGTTGATCGGTCCGTTGCCGTCAACCGGCTGTCCCAGAGCGTTCACGACGCGGCCGAGCAATTGCTCGCCGACCGGAACTTCCATGATGCGGCCGGTTCTCTTGACTTGGTCGCCTTCGCGGATGCCTGTGTAAGGACCCATGATGACGACACCGACGTTGTCTTCTTCCAAGTTGAGGGCCATGCCGATAACGCCGCCTTCGAACTCGAGAAGCTCTCCCGCCATACATTTTTCCAAACCGTGCACGCGCGCGATTCCGTCACCGACCTGGATGACGGTGCCGACGTCGACGACTTGAATATCGGATTGATATTGCTCGATCTGCTTCTTGATCAGAGTACTGATCTCTTCGGGCCTAATACTCAATTCGTTCACCCCTGTCTCCATTGCTTGCAAATGGTATTGTTATTCGTTAGATCGCCGCGGTTTGCAGCGTTTTGTCCAGACGTTCGAGTTTGCCCTTCAGACTGCCGTCGTACAGCGTATCGCCGATGCGAACGGTCAAGCCTCCAAGCAGTTCGGGATTAACGGAATTCGTAACCCGGACGGTCTTGCCGAGCAGCGCGCCGAACTTGTCGGCCAGCCTGGCCTGCTCGTCCGCGCTGAGCGGCTTCGACGAAGTGACATGCGCGTCCGCGCGCCCGAGCGCTTCGCCCGCGACCTGCAAGTAGGCGGCAAGCACGGAAGCAAGCTCGCCCTCGCGTCCGCGTTCGATCAGCAGGTTGACCGTTCCGAGAACGATCGGAGAAGCTTCCGCTCCGAACGCTTGGATCAGAGTCTGCTTTTTCGTCTCCAGCGTAATGTTCGGGGCCGAGAGAAACGCGCGCAGTTCCGCGCTGCTTTCTACGACGTCCACGATCAGCTTAAGCTGGCTTTCCGTTTCGGCTACGAGCCCTTTGTCGTTCGCGGCTTGGAAGAGCGCCTTCGCATAGCGTTTGGCGATTACCGAACCGCGGCTCATGATTTATTCCCTACATTCTGCAGGTATTGTTCGACAAGCTCCTTCTGGGACTGCTCGTCGACTTGTTTCTCGATAATCTTCGAAGCGATCAATACGGACAAGCCGCTGACTTGCGCCTTAAGGGCAGCAAGCGCCTTGTTCTTCTCGGCTTCGATTTCGCGACGCGCTTCTTCCTTGAGGCGGTCGGACTCGCTGCGGGCGGTTTGGATAATATCGTCCGCCTGTCTGGAACTCGTGATTCTCGCTTGCTCGATAATGTCGTGAGCTTCCTTGCGAGCTTGCTGAAGCGCTTGCTTCTGCTCTTCTATGAATTGATCCGCTTCCTCGCGATTTTTCTTCGCGCTGTCCATTTGCTCCAAGACCATTTGGCGTCTTTTTTCCATGATGCCGAACAACGGCTTGAACGCAAAGCGCTGCAGCAGGAAGAACAAGATCAAGAACGCGACCAACTGAACGAAAAAGTTAGACCATACGATGTTCATTAGGGGGATCCGCTCTCCTTTCATACGGCTTTCGTGAACTTAGTTTCGTGCCTTGCAAAACGAAGGCGTGGAGGCAACGGCACTCCCCGCCTTGTTCCTATTCCGTACTACTCGGCTTGACCCATCAAGATGAACGCAAGAACGAGGGAGATGATCGGAAGGGCTTCGACCAGACCTACGCCGATGAACGCCGTCGTTTGCAGAGAACCGCGCAGCTCAGGCTGACGGGAGATACCTTCGATTGTTTTGCTGAAGATCATACCGTTACCGATACTCGCGCCGAACGCACCAAGACCAAAAACAATTGCCGCTGCCAACAGACCGTATACCATTTGTAAATCCTCCTCGGGAATGTAGGGTTTATTTTAATTAGAGTGAATCCATATCGATTAGTGATCTTCGTGAATACTCGCTTGGCCGATGTACACCATGGTGAGCATCGTGAAGACGAACGCCTGGATAGCGCCTACGAAAATACTGAATCCTTGCCACACCAGGAGCGCCGGAATACCGATCCAGCCCATGCCCAGGATGATGCCGATCATAACTTCGCCCGCGTAAATGTTACCGTATAGACGAAGACCGAGCGTAAGAGGCTTGGCCGCCGTCTCGATCAGGTTGATCGGGAGGAAGAATGGCCACGGCTCGAAGTAGTGCTTCAGATAGTGCTTGCGATTATGACGGAAACCTTGGATATGCGACAGACCGATAACCGTCAGCGCCAGCGCCATCGTCATCGCGGCGTCGGCCGTAGGCGATTTCCACCAAAGCCATGCCAGATGATCGTGCGCTTCCTTGACGACCAGCTCTTGTCCGAACACGGTTTGTCCCTCATGTCCTTCCGTGACGATCCCGAACGGCAAGCCGAGCATGTTGCTCACGAAAATGTACATGATAAGCGCAAGTCCGAGCCCGGTATAGATCCGGCCTTTCTTGAAATCCGTCGCCATGCCGATAATGCTCTGAACGAATTCCACGACCCACTCCAAGAAATTCTGTAGCTTTCCTGGGTTTTCCACCGACAGGTTGCGCACGGCCAACCGCGCCAGCACAAATACGATAATGCTGGAGATGATGACCATCAGAATGGCGGAGAGATCGAATTCGATGCCGAAAATCTCGATAATGGGCACTAAATGATCCATGTTACTGCTTTTCACCCCTTTCATCTGAGGGATGTCCATTGCGTCTGCGGATGGACGATAATCCCAATACGAGTGTTGCCATCGGAGTGACAATTAATCCAGCTACCGTGGCGGCCGGATCGTACCCCAACGTCCTGACGGAAATGACCGCGGCGAGCAAGGCGATCGCCGCCCTGGACAAGAAGCCGAAGCCTCTCCCCCTGCGTCCTCCGACAACCAAATCGGCAATGCGGATTACCTTCCATGCGAGCTGCCATGTAAAAAGGATGCTGCCGACCGCTCCGATCAGGAAACCTCCGAAGTAGATTTCCCATTCGGGCTTGATCGCCCAGCCCAAGCAACCCAAGAACAGAAAAAAGAATGTAACGCGGCTAATCTTGCGCATAACTACCGAAATATCGTCCATTATGACCCCCTGCCTCCCGCATATTTGCGGATAAGGCCGATTGCCGAACCGATTCCGGCGACGAGACCGACGATCAGACCGATGACGTAACCGCTATCGGTGCCGTTCCTCTCATCGTATACGCTGCCAAGCCACCAACCGAGACCGACCAGAACGGCAAGCTCCGCACCGATCGCCGTCACGAGTCCGGCCGCCCGCCAAGGGTTGTCGTCCTGCGGAGGGCTCTTCGGGGAATCCGCCATTTTTCGTCGCTCCTCGCTGTTTCCTCGGTAGGATGAAATCGGACCAAAGTAAGCCCTTTCCACCCAAGTTCCACGTTATATTGTAGCTTTGCGTCAAGCGGTTTGTCAATCAAACCAAATTCAAATTTTGTGTGAACGGAATGGATGAAAACCGCGTAAAATCAAGACTTTCCGGCCCCGCAAACCATACAGTTCAACTGTACGCTGTACGGCTCGCAAGGCTTTCGGGGCACGCCGGCGAATTCGCTCTTCCTATCGGCCGAACGGCTCCGGACGCGTCGCTCCCAGAAAGTGGTGCAAAATCGCTTCGACAATTCTTTTCGACGCCCGTCCGTCGCCATAAGGATTCGAGGCTTCGCTCATCCGCTTGTACAGCGCCGAGTCGGTCAGCAGCGCCCTCGTCCGCGCATAGACGTCCTCTTCCTCCGTGCCGACAAGCTCCAGCGTACCCGCTTCGATGCCTTCCGGACGCTCCGTCGTATCCCGCAGCACCAACGTCGGCACCCCGAACGAAGGCGCTTCCTCTTGAATGCCGCCGGAATCGGTCAGAATGAGATGCGTGTGCGCATAGAAGTTGTTCATTCCCACGATGTCCAGCGGCTCGATCAATCGAACGCGGGGATGGTCGCCGAGAATTTCCCGGGCAGGTCCGAGAACGGCCGGATTCGGGTGCACCGGGTAGACGATCGCAACGTCTTCGAATTCGTCGGCGATCCGCTTGACTGCGCGGAAAATTTGCCGATGAGGCTCGCCCAGCGATTCGCGGCGGTGCGCGGTCATCAGGATCAACCTCTTGCCCGAAGCCCAGTCCAGAACCGGATGGGCGAAATCCGGCTTCACCGTGTATTGGAATACGTCCGTAGCCGTATTGCCGGTGACGTAGATCGTTTCCGGATTTTTGTTTTCTTTGAGCAAGTTGCCCTCCGACCAGGAGGTCGGCGCAAAATGCAAATCCGCCAGCACGCCGGTCAGTTGGCGATTCATCTCCTCCGGGTACGGAGACAGCTTGTTCCACGTCCGCAGTCCGGCCTCCACGTGCCCGACCTTGATCTGCTGCAGGAAGGAGGCGTAACTGGCGAGGAACGTCGTCAGCGTGTCCCCGTGAACGAGCACGATGTCCGGCTTCGCTTCCTTCAGCACCGGCTCCAGCCCTTGAAGGACGCGAATCGTAACGTCGTTCAGCGTCTGGCTCGCCTGCATGACGTCCAGATCGTAATCGGGCTCGATTCCGAACACCTCAAGCACTTGATCGAGCATCTGGCGATGCTGCGCGGTCACGCACACGACCGACTCGATCTGCTCCGGATATTTCTCCAGCTCCAAAATCAGCGGCGCCATCTTGATCGCTTCCGGCCGCACGCCGAAAATCGTCATGACCTTGATTTTATTGCCCACTCTCTTCTCCCCTTCTGGCGGCAAAACCATTATTCCCTTATTCTCGTTATTTCGTTCCGTACAGCCGGTCTCCCGCGTCGCCCAGCCCCGGAACGATGTATCCGTGCTCGTTCAGCCTCTCGTCCAGAGCTCCCAAATAAATATCGATATCCGGATGCTTCTCCTGGACCGCTTTGACGCCCTCCGGAGCGGCGATCAGGCACATCAGCTTCGTCGGACGGCATTCCCGCGCCTTCAGCATGTCGATCGCGGCGTTCGCGGAGCCTCCCGTAGCGAGCATCGGATCGATGACGATCAATTCCCGCTCCTTCACGTCGGAAGGCAGGCTGCAGTAATACTCCACCGGCTGCAGCGTATCGTGGTCGCGGTACAAGCCGATATGGCCGACCTTGGCGGACGGGATAATCTTCAACACGCCGTCGACCATTCCGAGTCCCGCGCGCAAAATCGGGATCAATCCCATCATGCGCCCTGCGATGACTTTTCCTTCTGCGGCCTGAACCGGCGTCTCCACCCGTACGGTGGACAGGGGAACGTCCCTCGTCAGCTCGTACGCCATCAGCATGGCCACCTCGTCCACCAGTTCCCGGAATTGCTTCGTATTTGTCATTTTGTCACGGATAAACGTGATCTTGTGCTGGATCAACGGATGATCGCAAATGACGAGTCGTCCCATTATGTTCTTCCCTTTCTCAGACGGCTCCCGCAGTCGCGCTGGGCGCTGCCGGCCGTGCTCCTATGTAGCTTGCCCCGTACATTATATCATTGTCTCCGAACGGGTGCATAACATCCTTCCTTGGTTGCGCGGATTTCGTCGAAAAATCTTTGGGCTTCACCTTCCAATAGGCGCACGCATAGCATACAGAAGAGATCTCTAGGAGGAATGCCTATGCCATCCCGTTCCGCAAGCGGCAACACGGCGGAATTGTATAAAGCCGACAGCGAATGGCGCGATCAGTTGCGGAAAACCCGCGAGAAGCTCGCCGGCGTATGCGGCCAGTGCATGAACCGCCGAATCCGCGTGGAGACGATCGACGGACATACGTACGAAGGCGTCGTCGTCGGAGCGGACAACACTTACCTGCACGTCATGACCGGTGACGCCCGCTTCTTCGGCCCTTACGCTTCCAACGCGATCCTTACGCTGGTGCTGTTCGAGCTTCTGGTGATCACTTTGCTGATCTGAACGGCGAATGCCAAAGACCCTTCGGCGAGCTAACCGCCGAAGGGTCTTTGGCATCTATAGCAGTCCCGCCCCGTCACTTGCCGGAACCTGAAATCCTGTGCAGCAGCGTCGCCAATTCGGCTCTCGTCAGCCATTGGCTCGGACCGAAGGATTCGTAGGTTTTCGGCACGGCTCCGCTTTTATCCCGATATCCGGTTGCCCATTGCCGATCATACATGTATTGAACAGCTTGTCTCTCCGTCTTCGGCGCTTCGGTCCAGTAGGAGACCAGAATTCCCGCCATTTGTGCCCTCGTGATCGGTTCGTTGGCCGCCTTGCGGTTATCCGGCCCTCCCCGCACCGGCAAGCGGAGCTCGGCGGCGAAGCGATACCCGTCTTCCGCCCACCAGGACGGTTTCTCGCCTTGTGCCTCTTGCCCCCCGTCATAGCGATAGAGCAGCGTCAGCAATTCCGCTTCCGTCAACGCCCCGGATGGAAGGATGTAGGCTTTGGGCGGTTTATTTCCGTCTTTCATCTCGATTCCTCGCAAATACCCGTTCTCAATCGCCCATGAGACGCTTTCCGCCCAATAAGCTTTCGGATCGTAATCCGGGAATCGAGTGCCGATGTCAATCGGTTGCCGGTCCGGAAGCGCCTCGGGGGATGTCGTTCCTTCGGACTGGGCTGCCGGGAGGAAGCTCCCCGCCCCGGTCTTGAATGAAAAGCGATCATAGAGCGCTCCGTTCCTGTGAACGGTCAGCGTATACGTTTCATTCGGCTTCAAGGATTCTCTTGGAATGATTCGGTAATCCCGAACGCTCTGGCTGACTCCAAAGTCGTACACATCGACCTCCACGCTCTTCGACTTCGAATCGGCCAGCGCAAATTGGTAACGTCCAGCCGTCTTGATCCGATAGGTAACGGGAAATCCGCCATACGAAGGAAGCGCGCTTTTTAAGCGATTGTTGACGTAATCGACGTAGTACGGATTGATAAGCTCCACTCCGACTTGGCCGTCATAGGGATAGTGGACAGGCTCGGCATTCGGTTCGACTTCGTCGGAAATCAGTACAATGACGTCCTCATAACGGCCTATCCCCATTTCCGTATTGCTGTCGGTAATGAATCCTTGTCTGTAGGAGGTATCCATGACTACGATATCGATGACTTTATCCAAATCCGTTATCCCGTTTAAGCTTGCAAAATAGATCGCGTTCGATTTCCCCGCTTGCCGAGCAAGTTCGTAAGGAGTCGGTCCGTCATGAATGCTCGCCGGCTTATCCGTGTAAAGATATTTGGCGTAATCCCGGGCAACTTCGCTAAGTCGTTCGTCGAGCTTCATCGGAGCGAGATTCATCTTGGCCCTCACTTCGTTGAGCCTGGACAGCGCGCTCTCCAAATCGGCAGGCGGCTTATAAGGAACCTTCGGCTCGATGCCGGGCGTCTCCAGCGGCAATTCGGGATTAGCCGGCTGCTGCGGAACGCGAACCGGGGCGTTAGGGTTCGTGGTGGTGTAGTTGAACTGATCGAACCATTGGCCTTGTTTCTTCACCGTTACCGTATAGGTGCGGTTTTGAGAAGCAATATCTTCCGGGAACAAGTATTTCGTTAGTCCAGCGCTTCCCGAGAAATAAGGAACCTTCCGCCCCTCCTGATCCGTAATTTCAAAGTCGTAATCTCCCTGCTCAACGAACGTATACGTCACAACGTAGCCGGTAAGCTTCCATGGGATGCTGAACACTTCAAACGGATCCGGTCTCTCCATCCCGCTGCCGAACATGTTGTCGGGGACGACCTGATCGTCATATGGATAATGATACGGTACGGTCTGTTGAAGATTAGCCAACCCTGTATTAATAACCAAGTAATCGCCCGCCCGACCAATTCCGATCTCGATAAGCCGATGATCCAGCAGCCCTAATCTGTGAAATGGACCGGACATAAATTGATCTATGCCCGATTTGACGTCTTGACCCCAAAGCTGCTCGACGACTTCTCCGAATGACGCCGCTTGCCCCTGGTAACCTGCAAACAGGATTCTTTCCTTCGGTCCTTCGCCCGTAAATCCGTCCAATCCGCGTTGTTGTTCGTGTTGAACGACGCGATGCTTACTCAAGTATTCGGCATGGCTTTGCGCCGACTGATTCAAATACGGATTAAGAACAACCTGGCCCACGCCGACTTTACCGCGAATCTGATTGAGATAATTCATCGCTTCGTAGTGCTCGTTAGTGAAGGATGGATTGGCGTAAGCGCCTTGAATCGGAAAGCCGGTGGAAAAAAGAACGATTGCTAGAAATGCCAGCAACGCTTTCATGATTTGTTTCACTGAGTCGCATCCCCTTTCGACATAAGTGGTTCTATTATACTACAACTTTTTTACCACAAACCTTGAAGATTTCGTTTATTTGGAAACCAGATTAGGAGAATCCGCAATGCAGCAAGCTCAGCCAGGTTTGTCCCGCAAAAGAAAAAAAGCCGTCTCGTATGAGACGACCTCTTTCGTTATGCATTCCCCAAATTAATATTCCAGGTTCGGATACAAAGGATATTGCGCGGTCAGATCGGCGACGATCTTGCGGGCTTGATCCAGCTTCGCTTCGTCCTTCGTATTCTTCAGCGTCAGCGCAATGACTTGCGCGATCGTCTTCATCGCGTCGACGCCCATGCCGCGCGTCGTGATGGCCGGAGTACCGATCCGGATGCCGCTCGTGATGAACGGGCTTGTCGGATCGAACGGGATCGCGTTCTTGTTGACGGTGATCGCGACCGAATCAAGCACGTGCTCGGCTTCTTTGCCCGTAATGTTCAGGTTGCGGGTATCGATCAGCATCAGGTGGTTGTCCGTGCCGCCGGACACGATGTTCAGTCCTTCGGCTACAAGCGCTTCGGCCAGAGCCTTGGCGTTCACGACGACGTTGCGCGCGTAATCTTTGAACGAAGGCTGCAGCGCTTCGCCGAGAGCGACCGCCTTGGCCGCGATGATGTGCATCAGCGGGCCGCCTTGCGTTCCCGGGAATACCGCTTTGTCGATCGCGGCCGCCCAAGCTTTGCGGCACAGAATCAAGCCGCCGCGAGGACCGCGAAGCGTCTTGTGCGTCGTCGTCGTAACGAAGTGCGCGTAAGGCACCGGATTCTGATGCTCGCCGCCGGCCACGAGGCCCGCGATGTGCGCCATGTCGACCATGAACAAAGCGCCTACGTCATTGGCGATTTGGCCGATTTTCTCGAAATCGATCGCGCGCGGATATGCGGAAGCACCCGCTACGATCAGGCGAGGACGGTGTTTGAACGCCGCTTTGCGCAGCTCCTCGTAATCGATCGTGAACGTCTGGTCGTTAACGCCGTAAGCGACGAAGTTGTACAGCAGGCCGGACGCGTTAGCCGGGTTGCCGTGCGTCAAGTGGCCGCCGTGCGCCAGGTTCATGCCCAGCACCGTGTCGCCCGGCTTCAGGACGGCCAGGTAGACGGCCAGGTTCGCTTGCGCGCCGGAGTGAGGCTGAACGTTGGCGTGCTCGGCTCCGAACAGCTCCTTCGCGCGATCGCGCGCGATCTGCTCCGGAATGTCGACGTATTCGCATCCGCCGTAGTAACGTTTGCCCGGATAGCCTTCGGCATATTTATTCGTCAGCACCGTGCCCATCGTTTCGAGAACGGCTTCGCTGACGATATTTTCGGAAGCGATCAGTTCGATGTTGTCGCGTTGACGTTTCAATTCCAGGTTCAGAGCTTTGACGACTTCCGGATCTTGATTGCGCAGATTTTCCAACATAATAGCTATTCCTCCCGTTTTGCAATTCAGATTGGTCTTTCGTTAATCGCAAGCGTTCGAAGATTGGCTTCCGCCGGTCCCTTCTTCGACCGGGGCCGAGGCTCCGGTCAGCTCATACACGGCTCTGGCGCCCCCGATCAGCTTCGGCCGGGTCGCCGCCATGTTCACTCGGGCATGCCCGATCTCGCGAACGGACGGCCTAAGCGGAACCGCCACGGGACGAAGATGCATCCCGATCAGCGTCTCGCCGATGTCGATGCCCGCGTGTACCTGCACCGCTTCGACAAGGCACGGCTCCTCCATGCGGCGATAAGCGTACGCAGCCATCGAGCCGCCCGCTTTCGGAACAGGGACCGCCGACACCTCCGTCCAGCCTTGAGCTTCGGCCAGCCGGCGTTCCGTTACGAGCGCCCGGTTCAGATGCTCGCAGCATTGCCAGACGACGTGTACGCCGATGCGCTCCCGCGCCCGCTCCACGCCCTTGTGGATTTCGCTCGCGACCTCTTCCGCCCCAGACGTCCCGATGCGCTGTCCTCTCACTTCGCTTGTGCTGACACCCAGCACGACTATCTGGCCCGGACGGACGTTGCCCATCCTTGCCAATTCGTCCATCAAGCCTTCCACCTGATCGGCTATCGAACGAGACTCCGCAGTCATACCCGACAACCTCCTAACCGCACAGTTGTTCCGTAGACGACAATACAGGTATTATACCTGAATTCCCCCGGCTCAAACATCGGGCGGATGTCGAACCGCGTCGCAGAGCGCCTCCAGCCGGCGTTCGCGATCAGCTTCAAGCGGGAAAAAGACAAAAAAGAGCAAGCGCGCTTCTCGCACGCTGCTCTTCGCCCAGGCGACCGGCCGTCATTCCGATGCTCCACCGTGGTATACTCCACTTGTCGTCGCCAGTCACATCGGAACCTTGAAGTTATATTCCCATCATACCGAAGGTCTGCCAAAAAATCAATCACCGGCTTACGAATCGCGCCGTTCCCGATCCCATTTGTCGATCAGCGTCATTAAAATGTCCTCGATCTCGTCGGCCGTCCGCTCATAGAGAGACAACGGTCCCCCGAACGGGTCGGCGATATCGAAGTCCGGAATAGTCCGCTGCAGCTCGAACAACCGCGCCTTCTCCTCGTCCGTCAAAGCTTCTCCGAGCAGCTGCTTCACCTGCCACTCCGAATACAGCCGCTCCGCCTCCGCCACGTCGTCCATGACCGGATCTCCGCGCAGCGCGTATTCCTTCAGCGTATACGTCTTGGACAGCGCTTCGGGGTATCTTTCCAGAATCGCCCTCTTGTGTCCCGCCGTCATCGTCAGAATAAGATTGGCCCACAGCACCTCTTCGGCGGACAGCGGCGTCGAAGCTCCGGGAAGCTCCAGATTGCGCCTTCTGAGCGCCTCCGCCGCGTTCGGCGAGATCGGCGAGCCGCTGGCGGCGGCTATGCCCGCCGAGCGAATCTCCAGCGGCTTGCCGCTGCGGGCGGCCAGGTCCTTGAAGATCGCTTCGGCCATCGGACTGCGGCAAGTGTTGCCCGTGCATACGATCAAAATCCGATTCATGGTCTCCCCCTGCCAACATGTTGTGATGGATAGTCTCTATCAGCACTCGCCGAGAGGACTCCCGCTTCTGCAAGCGGTGAGGTGAATCGGCGACCTCCAGAACATGCCCTCAAAGATGCGCTTTCCTTCCGTCTGTATTCGCGTTAAAATGAAATGAGAACATACATTCGCAAGATGGGTTTGGAGGGAGGTGAAGTTGAAGTCATGTCGGATTTAACGATAGTATACAGGACCCACCAAGTGTGGGTCAAACCCGGCCACCGGTTGTTTGCGTACCTGGAGCAAGCCTGTCAGAACGCCAAAAACCTGTACAATACGACCAACTTTTATATCCGTCAGGTGTTTACTTCTTTTGGGCGGAACGAGCCCCTTCAGCCGTTGCAGCAACAAGTGATGAACACCCTGAAAACGCAACTCGAAGCGA
>NZ_PVYW01000016.1 GCF_003001675.1 Cohnella sp. SGD-V74
CGTTTGCAATAGACGGAATCCGAAACGCGAACAATGCCCGATAGCAGCCGATTCGATTCTCTCGCAGCCATGGCGCGGCGAATTTTGTGACAGATGAGCCAGGCCGTTTTATAGGTGACATGGATCGCTTCGGAGAGCTGGCGGGCATTCACGCAGCGGGGCTGGGCATGCAGAAAAATGGCCTGGAACCAACGATGAAGAGGCGTACGGCTGCCCTCCATAATGGTGCCGGCGATCAGGGAAGTTTGCGTATGGCAGGAGCGACATTCGTAGAGCGGAATCCGACGGGTGGAAATGAGATAGAAAAGCGGGTGGTTGCAGCGCGGACAGCGAAAGCCGTCGGGCCACTTCAACTCGAACAGAACAGAGAAACAATCCGCTTCCTCTTTATAGACGGAACAAAATTTTTGGAATTTCTCCGCGGCTTCTTTAAGGCTCATACGAATCTCCCTTCCGCATTAAACGAACGTTTGTTCTCTACTCAATTATACCAAACATTTGTTCTTATTTAAAGTTGAAATTAGTTAATTTTTCTTTTTACCATCATGATTTCCAACTGACTCAAAGGGATATCGGCAAAAGGGGCGGAAAGGCGGTAGGGCGGGCTGGTGCAGCGCGAACTGACTGAAAGGGATAGTGGCAAAAGGGGCGGAAAGGCGGTAGGGCGGGCTGGTGCAGCGCGAACTGACTGAAAGGGATAGCGGCAAAAGGGGCGGAAAGGCGGTAGGGCGGGCTGGTACAGAGCGAACTGAAAGGCGGCGGGGTGAGCACGGGATAGGATGGGAAGGGAGAGGACGGATTGACATTCGCAGATGTCAATGATACATTAGCTACTGCTCTTTTGCTTTCCCTTGGCTATAATAGATGAAAGAGCTGAAATCACGAGGGGGACCATCTTTGAATCACAAGGTTACGATCAACAAGAAGGAAATCGCGGTTACGTTCACCAGTTACTATGATACGGAGCTGGGTGAATTTTTATTTAAGCAGGTCATGTGCGACGTTTATATGCCGGGCAACGAAGTCGTTCCGATCGACGTGGAGAAGGAGCAGATTCGGCGCATCGTCGAAGGTTTCAAGAAGCGCAAAGAGCTGTACGACGAAATTCCTAAAGAAAAAATCAAAGGCAAAGAATATTACGTCATCAATACGAAAATGCGGTACGATCTGGATTGGCTGAAGGGGAGGAAGCAGGAGCGCCCGATGTCGCTGGCCGAGCACGAGAAGCTGAAGGCGGACGCCGCCCGCGGCATCAAGCCTGCGCCCAAGCCGCCCGAGCGGGAACCGGAAGAAGCTCCGGCGCCGTCGAAGCGGGAACCGGTTGCTCCGGAGTACAAGGATGCCAGAAGAAAGTTTCTGCTTGCCGAAGGATTCAAGCATAATCTGGCCACGAACAACTGGGAGATCAAAGACATTCGCTTTCCCGACGCCAAGATCGACAAGGCCGCTTCCGATACGGAGTTCGAGGAAGGCATGAAGCGCCTGCTTGACGCATCCTACCAGAATCATCTGAAGCGCCGCACCTCTTCTTCCCGCAAGAACGAGTCCTGAACATAGATTGGCTTGAGCCGTTTGCGCCCTTTCGCAGGGTGCGGCGGCTTTTTTTGATTACAGCGGGCCCGGCGATAAGGGTGGACTAGGACAGGCGATGAAGGTCGGCCAGGCTCTGACGATAAGGATGGACTAGGACGGGCGATGAAGGTCGGCCAGGCCCTGGCGATAAGGATGACTAGGCCAGGCGATGAAGGTCGGTCAGGTCCTGGCGATAAGGGGTGACTAGCCTTGGAGATAGGGATGGACTAGGCCCAGCGGTGAGGGGGATCAGGCCCTGCGATAAAGGTGGACTAGGACGGGCGATGAGGGACGATCAGGCCAACGATGAAAGCCGATCAGGCCTGGTGTATTAAATCCGGCGGGAGTCATTGCCGGAACGCGCTGCATCGCGGGCTTCACTGGCTTTGATCAGCCTGTATTCTCCCGGAACGGTGCCGTATGCGCGGCGGAACTCGCGGGTGAAGTAGGTCGGCTCCATGCCGACGTGGCGGGCGATCTGGCCGATGGACAGGTTCTCGTTCGTCTCCAGCAGCAACTGCCCCGCCGTCAGCCGGACATGGCGCAAATACTGCAGCGGCGTCTTGTGGAAAGTCTGCAGGAACAGACGCGTCAGCTGCTTCTGCGAATAGCCGACCTGTTCCGCCAGATGGGCGATGCTGATTTCCCGGTGCATGTAATCCTGCATGAATTTCGCTGCTTTGAGCACGATCGAGGAACGCGACGTTTCAGGAGCAGGAAGCAGCAGGGCGTTCGGGTCCAAGTCGCCTGCAGACTGCTTGCGAAGCTCCGTCAGCAGGGCGAACAACAGCTCGGAAGCCGCCCACGTATCGTAGTCGGCGCCCGAATGACGCCAAATGCGCTCCACCAGCTCAAGCAGCCGGGCTACCGATTGGACGGGAATGGAGGCGGGAGCGTCGCCGAGCCCCCATGAAGCCCGGGCGATCGCCGAGCCGTGGAACGAGACGAAGGCGACCAGCCAATCTCCCTCGACGACGGGCACGTATTCGTTCGGATATCCGGCAGGAATGTACAGCACTGTATTCCGATGGACGATGTCCCATTTGTTCTGGCCGAGCAGATGCATCCGGCCTTTGCCCGATGCCGTGATCAGCAGCTGGTGGGCCGAAAATCCCTCCAGACGGCTAAGCGCGCTCTGCTGCTCCATCCCTACCGTGTACACAGTGAACGGAACGACGCGCTCTTCCGACTCCGACGGGAAATTGGAACGCAAAGCGAGCTTCACCGTCGCTCCCCCTCTCAAGAATGTCCATTTTGTACGAGGATGTGTCCCTTCCGAAAGTTGTCTGACTCAGTATAGCACATTCTATAATGGAACTAAGCAAGCTATCGAATCCTTCGAGAGGATGGTTGTCAAAGTGATCTCTGTTTCGAAATATTGGGAGGATCCCTCCATTCTGCAAGTCAACCGCGAGCCGGCTAGAGCGCACTATATTCCCTATGCAGACCGGAGCGGCGCGGCGTCGGGCAAGCGGGCGCGCTCGCCGTATTACGGGACGCTGAACGGAAGCTGGAAATTCCGTTACTATGACAGCGTTCAGGAAGTTCCGGAAGGTTTTTACGAAGAGAACGCCGACCGGTCCGGCTGGGATGAACTGCTCGTTCCTTCCTGCTGGCAGGTGAATGGCTACGACCAGCTTCACTATACGAACGTCAATTACCCGATTCCGTGTGATCCGCCGTACGTGCCGGACCGCAATCCGGCAGGTTTGTACGAGCGGGAGTTCGAGATTCCGGCTGCCTGGGCGGATAAAGAGAAATATGTTGTTTTCGAAGGCGTCAATTCTTGCTTCTACGTGTGGGTGAACGGGAGCTTCGTCGGCTACAGCCAGGGCAGCCGCGTCCCGGCGGAGTTCAAGCTGACCGGGTTAAGAGGCGGCAAAAACCGGATCGCCGTCATGGTGCTGAAGTGGTGCGACGGAACGTATATCGAAGACCAGGATGCCTGGCGGTACTCCGGCATTTTCCGGGACGTCTATTTGCTGGCGAGGGACAAGGCGCATGTGCGCGACGTGTTCCTGAAGCAGCAGCTGTCCGAGGACTTCGGTTCGGCCGAGCTTTCCGTTGACGTGGAAGCGGTCGGCGCTATCCAACTGTCCGTCTTCCTCACGGACGCGGAAGGAACGATGATCGCATCCGCGAATTCGGCGGTGTCCGGCGCGACGACGATCAAGCTTACAGTAAGCGATCCCGAGCTGTGGAATGCCGAGAGGCCGTATCTCTATAGGCTGTACGTGCAAGCAGGCGACGAAACGTTTTATTTTCCGGTAGGGTTCCGCAAGGTGGACATCGTCGACGGAGTTTTCCGTATCAACGGACAGGCCGTCAAGCTGAAGGGCGTCAACCGTCACGACTCGCACCCTTCGCTGGGCCAGACGATTCCGCTCAACCATATGATCCGCGACTTGAAGCTGATGAAGCGGCATAACGTCAATACGATCCGGACTTCCCACTATCCGAACGATACGCGTTTTCTCGACCTGTGCGACGAATACGGATTCTATGTCATCGATGAGGCGGATTTGGAATGCCACGGCATCGGCAGCGGAGATCCGGCGCGCGAGGGCGAGTTTCATCGCCTGACCAACGATCCCGCCTGGAAGGATGCTTTCGTGGATCGGGCGGTTCGCATGGTCGAGCGGGACAAAAACCATGCCTGCGTCATCATCTGGTCGATGGGCAACGAGTCGGGCTACGGTCCGAACCATATCGCGATGCAGGAGTGGACGAGAAGCCGTGACGGTTCGCGTCCCGTGCATTACGAAGGCGCGGCGCCGCATTACAAAGGAAGCACGGACACGGAAAGCCTGGACATGGAAAGCCGGATGTACGCTTCCCCGGCAGAGATCGAAGCATACGCGCAAGATCCGGCCAACCTCAAGCCGATGTTTCTGTGCGAATACAGCCACGCGATGGGCAACGGTCCCGGCGATCTGCATGATTACTGGGAAGTCATCTACCGCTATCCGAAACTGATGGGCGGATGCGTGTGGGAGTGGACCGATCACGGCATCTCCACCGAGACGCCGGAGGGCGTGCCTTATTTCGCTTACGGAGGCGACTTCGGCGATCTGCCGAACGACGGCAATTTCTGCATCGACGGACTGGTGACGCCGGACCGGAAGCCGCATACCGGATTGCTGGAGCTCAAGCAGGTCATCGCTCCGGTCAAGATCGAGAAATCCGATGCGGAGAAGGGAAGCTACCTGGTTCGCAATCTGTACGACTTTACGGATTTGTCCCGTGCGTACATCCAGTGGAAGCTGGAGGAGGACGGAAAAATCGTCCGCCAAGGCACGATCTGGCAGCTGGAGGCCGGTCCGCATCAGGAGCAGCTCGTCAAGCCGGATGTTGGATCCGACGATGCGGCCTCTCGTTTGCTGACGTTCTCGGTCCGCGCAAAGGAAGAGACGCCTTGGGCGGAAGCGGGATACGAGCTGACCTTCGCCCAATTCGAGCTGGGGGCGGAAGCGCCGCCGGTGTCCTCCGACTCGTCTGCCAGCGTTGCGCGGCCGCTTAGCGCCCGCGTCATCGATTCGGAGCTCGTGCTGGAGGGCGCGGATTTCCGGTACGTTTTCGATTTGGCAGGCGGAGCGTTCCGAAGCCTGAAGAAGCATGGTGTGGAGATGCTGGCGGCTCCGACGCGGTTTGCCATCTGGAGAGCGCCGACCGACAACGACATGTACGTGAAAAAACAGTGGTTTGACGAAGGTTATGACCGCGCGGAGACGAAGATTTATGCGTGCGAATGGAAGCAGACCGGGGAAGGAGTCGTCGAGATCGAAGCGCGGTTTTCGCTCGGCGGCTATATCCGTCGTCCGCTGCTGCACGGAGAAGCGGCCTGGACGGTCGACGGCTCCGGACAAATCGCGCTTGCGGTGAAGGCGAGCGTCCGAGAAGGGCTGCCGTATTTGCCGAGATTCGGCCTGCAATTGACGATGCCCAAGGGCAGCGAAGAGGTCGAATACGTCGGCTACGGCCCGCACGAGAGCTATGTCGACAAGCGCCGCAGCGTGAAAAAGGGACATTATTTGCTCGCGGTGGACGACATGTTCGAATCCTACATCCATCCGCAGGAGAACGGGGCCAGAAACGATACGGAATGGGCAATCGTCTCCAACGAACAGGGAATGGGGCTTCGCTTCGAGAGCGGCCGTCCGTTCTCGTTCGGAGCGTCTCATTATCCGGCGGAGGAGCTGACGCGGGCCACGCATGCGCATCTGCTCAAAAAAAGCGCCGAGACGATCGTTCACCTCGACTACCGGATGAGCGGCGTCGGCTCCAACTCGTGCGGTCCGCAGCTTGCCGACAAGTACCGGATTGACGAGCGGGAATTCGCCTTCGACCTGCGGATCAAACCCGTTTTCAAGGAAGACGAATAACGAGCGAAGCGGGGGATGACGGATGGCGCACGAGACAGGACATCGGGCTGAACGGAAGGAAGAGGACCGGATGGAGGGCGAGCTGCTGCTGACGTTCGCGGATTTCGGAGGGCGCCCGGATACGGGGGAGGATGCCGGCCCGGCGATGAGGCGCGCATTGACCGCGGCTGCCGAGGCCCGGCGGCCCGTCCGGCTCGCGATCGAACCCGGACGCTACGATTTCTATGCGGAATCGGCCGAGCGGGCGTCGTACTATATCACGAACACGGCAAGCGAACAGGAAAACCCGAACCCTGCCAAGACGATCGGCATCCTCATGAAGGGGCTGAAAGACTTTACGTTGGACGGGGGAGGCGCGTTATTTCTATTTCATGGTAAAATGACGATGTTTGTTATCGATGAGTGCGAGAGAATCGCCGTGCGCAACTTGCGCACGGACTTCGCGCAGCCGACGGTGGTCGAGATGACGATTGCGCGGCTGGGAGATGGCTATATGGACGTATCCGTTCATCCCGATTCCCGCTATTCGATCGCCGAAGGCAGGCTTTCCTGGACCGGACCGGGCTGGAGTTTCCTCGAAGGGCCGATGCAGGCGTTCGATCCGGAGCGCAACGTCACCTGGCGCATCGACAACGTCGTCGCCCGCGCGGAGAGCGCCGAGGAGCTGGCTCCCGGAACGATCCGGCTTCGCTTCGGCGAGGAGCCGGGCGAAGCTCTGGCAGTGGGCTGGACGCTGCAGGTTCGGGACGGCATTCGAGATCAGGTCGGCGCGTTCATTCACCGCAGCCGGGACGTGAAATGGCGGGATGTCGGCGTCCATTTCACGCACGGGCTCGGCATCGTCGGGCAGTTCAGCGCCGATCTGAGCTTCCGCAGGCTGGATATGTCGCCTCGGCCGGAAACGGGACGGACGGTGGCCGCGTTCGCGGATTTCGTTCACCTGTCGGGCTGCGGGGGCAAAATCGAAATTGCGGACAGCCGGTTCGTCGGCGCTCACGACGATGTCATCAACGTGCACGGCACGCATCTGCGCATCGTCGGCCGTCCTTCCGAGCGACAGCTCGCCGTTCGCTTCATGCATTCGCAGACGTACGGCTTCGCGGCGTTCGCGGCGGGAGACGAGATCGAATTCGTCCGGGCGGGCTCGTTAACGCCGTTCGGACGCGGCCGAGTGGCGGCGGCAGAGCTGACTTGCCCGCGCGAGATGCTGCTGACGCTGGAGGACAGGCCGCCAGAGGGCATCGGCGAAACGGACGTTGTCGAGAACGCGACATGGACGCCCGAAGCGGAAATCCGCGGCAACTACTTCGCCCGCATTCCGACAAGGGGCGTGCTGGCGACGACAAGGCGGCCGGTCGTCATCGCGGACAACGTGTTCGAGCGGATGCGGATGAGCGCTGTGCTCGTCGCCGACGACGCGGCGTCCTGGTACGAGTCGGGCCGTGTGGAGGATTTGACGGTCCGGGGCAACCGCTTTATCGAATGCGGCGGTCCTGATCAAGCCGTCATCGCCATCGTTCCGGAGAACGAGGAGATCGACGAGGAAGCGCCGGTGCATAGCGGTATTCGCATCGAAGACAACGTGTTCGAGACGCGGGAAGCGCGGGTGCTGGACGCGAAGAGCACGCGTTCGCTGGAGTTCTCCGGCAATACGGTCCGCTTTCTGGATGAAGATGCCGCCGAGCCGGAACAACGGGCTTTCCGGTTTGTCGCCTGCAGCGAAGTGAAGATCGGGAACAACCGGTTCGAGAAAGGGTTCGCGCAGGCGTGACGTGATGCGAAGGTGTGAAGCAACGCAAAGGCGCGGAAATGGAACGTAACGACGAACGACAGGGGGAAAGAACAACGTGAAGCTGCAATACGACAAACCGGCTTTCAGATGGACGGAAGCTTTGCCGCTGGGCAACGGCCGGATCGGGGCAATGCACTTCGGAGGCGTCGAACGGGAGCGCATCGGCTTGAACGAGGATACGCTGTGGTCGGGAACGCCGTCCAAAGACGGCAACAACAAGCGCGCGCTGGAAGTGCTGCCGGAAGTCCGCAAGCTTGTACGGGAGGGACGCTACGAGGAGGCTGATCTGAAGAGCAAGGAGATGATGGGCGACTATTCGCAGTCTTACTTGCCTTTCGGGGATCTTGTGCTGACCTTCGGTCACGGGGACGTGTGCCGTTCGTATCGGAGATCGCTCGATCTGAACGATGCGGTATCGCGGGTCGAATACGAGATCGGCGGGGTTAGCTATAAGCGGGAGCTGTTCGTCTCGCATCCCGACCGCGCGCTCGTTCTCCGGCTGGAAGCCGGCGCGCCCGGAGCCCTGGAGGTTCATGCGCGTCTGGACAGTCCGCTTCGCCACGCGACTTCGTCCGAGAACGGAAGGCTCGTTCTGCGCGGAATCGCGCCGGAGCACGTCTCGCCGAGCTACTACGATTCGCCCGATCCGATCGTTTACGGAGACGAGGCGACGTCGGAGGCGATTCGGTTCGCGGGCGTTCTGCACGTCTCGGCGGAAGGTGGAACCGTTCGTGCGGACGGAGACGGTCTGCACGTGCTGGGCGCGCGCAGCGCCACGTTCGTATTCGCCGCGGCAACGACTTTTAACGGCGCGGCGGATGCGGCCGCGGAAGCGGGCCAGCACCTGGACGGAGCGCTGGCCAAAGCTTACGCCGCGCTTCGCGCCGACCATATCGCCGACTACCAGGCTCTGTTCGACCGAGTGCGGCTAGATCTTGGCGAACGCATTTCCCCCGAGGGGATGTCGACCGACGAGCGGGTCGCCGCGTACGGGTCGTCCGATCCGGATCTTGTCGGACTGTTATTCCAGTACGGACGTTATCTGACGATCGCCGGCTCCCGTCCGGGGACGCAGGCGACGAATTTGCAGGGCATATGGAACGATCTCACTCGTCCGCCGTGGAGCAGCAATTATACGATCAATATCAACACGCAGATGAACTATTGGCCGGTCGAGACGGCCAACCTGTCGGAATGCCACGAGCCGATGATTTCCTTGATCGGCAGAGTGGCGCGAAGCGGGAGCAAAACCGCGGAGATCCACTACGGCTGCCGCGGATGGGTCGCGCACCATAACGTCGACCTCTGGGGCCATTCGGCTCCGGCGGGAGGGCGTGGAGCGGGGGACGCCTCCTGGGCGATATGGCCGATGGGCGGCGTCTGGCTGGCACAGCATCTGTGGGAGCATTACGCTTTCGGCGGGGATGCCGCTTACTTGCGGGACACCGCTTATCCGACAATGAAGGAAGCGGCGCTGTTCTGCCTCGATTTCCTCGAAGAAGACGAGAGCGGCCGCTTGTCGACCTGCCCGTCGACCTCGCCCGAGCATAAGTTCCGCTACGACGGCAAGCTGGCTGGAGTCGGCCGCGCGTCGACGATGGACATGTCGCTGATCTGGGATCTGTTCACGAATTGCATCGAATCGGCCGAAGCGCTTGGAACGGACGAACGGTTCGCGGAGGAGCTTCGCGCCGCCAGAGCCAAGCTGTATCCGCTTCAGGTCGGACGGGGCGGGCGATTGCAGGAATGGTTCGAGGATTTCGAGGACGAGGATCCGTATCATCGCCACGTGTCGCATCTGTTCGGCGTCTATCCGGGCCGGCAGCTGACGGAGCGGGATACGCCGGAGCTGTTCGCCGCCGCCCGCCGTTCGCTGGAGCTGCGCGGCAACGAAGGCACGGGCTGGAGCCTTGGCTGGAAGGTCGGACTGTGGGCCCGGTTCCGCGAGGGGAACCAGAGCTACGAGCTGCTGACGAACCTGATGAGGCTTTCGGGAGAGGGCACGAATTATTCGCGGGGCGGCTTGTATCCGAACCTGTTCGACGCGCATCCGCCGTTCCAGATCGACGGCAACTTCGCCGCGACTTCCGGAATCGTCGAGATGCTGCTGCAATCGCATCAGAACGCATTGGAGCTGCTCCCGGCGCTGCCGGACGCCTGGCCGACCGGCAGCGTGGAAGGGCTGCGGGGCCGCGGCGGCTTCGAAGTCGGCATTCGCTGGCGCGAGGGCCGGCTGGAAGAGGCGGACGTGCGTTCCTTGCACGGCCGGGTTTGCGAGATCGCGGAGGCGGGGGAACTGTCCGTTACGGCGGACGGAGAGGAAGTAGTCGTTCAGCGCTCGCAGCAAGGAGGAATCCGGTTCGCCACCGAGACGGGCCGGACGTACCGCATTCGTCCCCTCTAGACGATAGAGGAGCGACAAGTCTTCGGAAGGATGGAGTAGACGCGACAACATGACCACGATCGAGAGAGTTCACGTCGTTTTCAAGACGCATCTGGATATCGGTTTTACCCACCTGGCGGCCCGTGTGGCCGAGCAGTACAGGGAGGAATACATTCCGAAGGCGATCGAGCTCTCGGAGCGGCTGGAGGAGGAAGGCGGCCCGGCCGGTTTCGTCTGGACGACCGGCTCGTGGCTGATCCGGCACTATCTGGATTCGGCCTCGGACGAGGAGAGACGCCGGATGGAGAACGCGATTGCCCGCGGGCATATCGCCTGGCACGGCCTTCCGTTCACGACGCATACGGAGCTGATGGACGAGGAATTGCTCCGGTTCGGCTTGTCGATCAGCCGCGATCTGGACGCCGCCTACGGCAAGACGACGATCTCGGCCAAGATGACCGACGTGCCCGGCCATACGCTGGGCATGGTCCCGCATATGGCGCGGGCCGGCATCCGCTATTTGCATCTGGGCGTCAATCCGGCGTCGAAGCGGCCCGACGTGCCTCGGCTGTTCCGCTGGCAGGCGGAGGACGGTTCGGAGATTATCGTCAACTATGCGGGCACGTACGGGGAGGAGCTGCAGCTGGAAGGGCTTCGCGACGTACTCGTCTTCGCCCACACGGGGGACAACTGCGGCCCGCCGTCGGCGGAGGAAATCCGCGAGCAGTTCGAGGAGATCGGCAGCCGTTATCCCGGCGCGGAAGTAGTCGCTTCGACGATGGACGCGTTCGCGCGCAAGCTGCTGGAAGCGAACTGCGAGCTGCCGGTCGTTCGAGAGGAGCTCGGCGATACGTGGATTCACGGAGCCGGGACGGACCCGCTTAAGCTGGCTCGCTACCGGGAGCTTCTGCGTCTGCGTTCCCGTTGGCTGGAGGAAGGGAAGCTCAAGCGTACGGATGAAGCGTATCGGCTCATGAGCATGGAGCTGCTGATGGTTGCCGAGCATACGTGGGGACTGGACGTAAAGAAATGGCTTCCCGACTTTCGCAATTACGCCAAGCGGGATTTCCAAGCCGCTCGCCTGCAAGATGAGGTGGACCCCGCCGACGTGCCGGCGAAGTTCGGGTATATCGGAGCGTTCGCGATGGACGAATTCGACAAGCATTCCGGCACGCTGTTCTCGGCGGAGGAGAGCCGGCGCTCGTATTCGCTGATCGAGAGCTCCTGGGCGGAGCAGCGGCAGTATGTGGACCGGGCGGTTTCGCATCTGGACGAGCCGCTGCGCGGGGAAGCGGTCGGCGCGCTTGACGATCTTGCGCCGAAGGCTGAGCAGCCGGGCGGATTAATGCTTGGCGCGGCGTCGGGCAGCTTCGCTCCCGGCAGCGGCTGGCAAGCGGAATTCGACGCAAGCGGCGCGCTGATCCGACTGTCGGACGCGAGCGGCAAGCGATGGGTCGACGAGGCGCACCCGTTCGGCGCGTACCGATACGAGACGTTCGGCACGGAGGATTACGCCCGTTACTTCCGCACGTACATGCAGAACCTGCCCATCACGCATCCGTGGGCGGACGCGGACTTCGGCAAGCCTGGCTTCGAGTTCGTCCGTCCGCTGCCGAGCCATCGGCTGTATGCGCCCACGCTGAACGACATGCGGCGGCTGGACGACGGCCGATACGTGCTGCGGCTGGTTATGCCGGAGGAAGCTCACGAAGAATATGGCGCTCCGAGGGAACTGGAAATCGCGTATGCGTTCGGACCGGAGACGATCGACGTTTCGCTGCAATGGTTCGGCAAGGACGCCAACCGTCTTCCCGAAGCGAGCTGGTTCGGCTGTGCGCTTCACGTCGACAACCCGAATCTGTGGACGATGGACAAGCTGGGGCTGTCCGTATCCCCGCTGCGCGTCGTGAAGGGCGGCAACCGCAATCTGCATGCTATCGGCAGCGGCGTCCATTACGAGGGGGCGGACGGCTTCGCTTCCATCGAGACGCTGGACGCGGCTTTGGTCGCGCCGGGTGGCGGCAGGCTGCTGCAATTCGACCAATCGTTCGCTTCGCTGGAGCGGGGCTTTCATTTTAACCTGCACAACAATATTTGGGGAACGAACTTCCCGATGTGGTTCGGGGAGGACGCGAAGTTCCGGTTCAGGCTTCGCCTGAAATCAAATCCGCAGTAATCGGTTGATCGGACCCGCAATAAGGAACACTTGGAGGAGAGGTAGCGCGCGCTGCCTCTCTTTCGGCATTGGCGGTTTGACCGGGCAGGCGAGGCCGGCAAGGACGGAAGAAGGGGCGGCAAGGAGAATGCAACCGCAAGCACGGAGGAAGGGGGAAGAAAGGTGCGCAAAGTGTTGATCGTCGAAGACGAGCCGCAAATTCGCGGCGGGTTGTTGGGCTTGTCTCTGTGGCAGGAACTTGGGTTCGCGGAAGCGAACGGCGCCGAAGACGGGGAGGAGGCGCTGGAAGCCGTCCGTTCGTCGCCGGAGATTAGCTTGGTCGTCACCGACATTCGCATGGAGAGGATGAGCGGCCTCGAGCTGATTCGAAAACTGCAGGAAGAGGTCGGCTACGCCGGGAAAGTGGTCATTTTGAGCGGGTACGACGATTTTCAATATGCACGGCAGGCGATGAACTACGGCGTCGTCGATTTCCTGCTGAAGCCGGTGGATGTAGCGGAGTTGAAGCAGGTCGCGAAGAAGGCGCTGGCGATGCTGGAGCGGGAGGAACGCCGGAGGGTGAGCCTCTATCTGGTGGAGGACGCCATTCCGAAGCTGAGAGAGGAGCTGCTGCAGGATCTGATCGAGCGCGCTCCGGTTCCGTCGTCGAAGGAGCAGGTTCACCGGCAGTTGGCGCAATACGGCATCGAGTGGCTCGCGGACCGCAGGTTGGTCATGCTGGCGCTGGAAGCGGACAACCTCAAGGCGTTCGCGCAGATGGGCTACACCGAGAAGGAGCGCGAGCGGGTGCGCTTCGCGATCGGCAACGTGCTCGAGCATTCGCTGCTGGAGCAGGCGGAGAGCGCGGGCAGCTATGTGTGGCTGCGATCCAGGCCGGAGGGCAGATGGATCGTCGTGTTCTCCGCAGAGGAGGAAGGGAATCCGGCGCTGCTCCGATGGCTCGGGGAATTCAAGACGCTGCTCGCCGCCCGTCTGAAGCAATACGTGAAGACGAGCGCGACGATCGTCGTGTCGGGGGAGGGCGACTTGGCCGCGCTGCCGGAGCTGTATGAGGAAGCTTGCCGCAAGCTGACGCAGACCAAAATTTACGGGGAAGCGGACGAGGATCCGGAGGCGGCGCGAACGTTTCGCGACGTCGACGTTCTGACGGAACCGCGGGCGCTTGCGGAACTGCTGAAGCACGGGGACGAGCAGGACGTGCGCGAGGCGGCGTCGCTCTTTCCCGTCATGGTGCGCGAATGGGGAGTCGAGCAGCTTCGGGATCTGCACCATCGGGTGTTCGAGTGGCTGCTCGACGTGTTCGAGGAAGCCCGAAGGGCGGGCTGGAAGCGGGAGGATTGGAAAAAGCGGCCGCTGCTCGTCTGGGAGAAGATCGAAGCGCTGGATACCTCGGAAGCGCTGCAGCCGCTCGTGCTGGAATATTTGCTGCAAGCGAACGCCGAGCTGCAGGGAGAGTCCGCCTCCCGCAGCCAAATCTTCGAAAAGGCCAAGCAGTTCATCGACGAGCGATTCCGCGAACCGATTACGGTGCAGGCGGTGGCCGATCACGTGTACCTGTCGCCGGAATGGCTGAGTACACTGTTCAAGAAACACGCAGGCATGACCTTTCTGGACTACTTGACGCACCTGAGAATCGAGCAAGCCAAGGAACTGCTGCAGGACGTTTCCCTGAAAATTTACCAGATCGGCAGCGAGGTGGGCTACCGGGACACGGTGTATTTTTCCAAACTGTTCAAAAGAAAGGTCGGCTGCACGCCCAACGAATATCGCAACTTGAAGGGGCTGGGCGGAGATGATTGAACGGACGCGTCACCCGCTGTCGATGCGCTACCGGTTCATGCTCGTTTTTTTCGCGCTGATCGTCATTCCGTTTGCGCTGGTCGGCTACCTGGCCTGGTCCAAATCGGAGAAAACGATTCGCGGCAGCCATCTCGACTCGGTCGTGCAAACCGCCAAAAATCTCGACAACTTCTTCCAATACGTCGTGAACGAGCAGGACAAGATTATGGCGTCCGACGAGCTGCAGGCGTTGTTCGACCCGGCCCGGAACGATCCGGCCGACGAGATCGCGTACTCGAACAAGCTGATCGCCTACGCCGACTCGCTCAACTATTCGAACAAGCTGTTCCGAATCCGGCTGTTTCCGCTGCATCCGTCCGAGCATCCGACTTACATGAGATCGGCTTACGGCAGCCTTGATCTGGAGCAGGCTCCATGGTTCGCCGACATCGCCGCGAACGGCCGGCCGTTCTGGAAGAGGTTCGACTCGGCGGATCATCCGAACCTGTTCGTGCAGCCGACTCTGGGCAACGCGAAGCGGCTGCACAGCTTGAAAACCTATGCGCCGCTAGGCGTCGTCGTCATGGAGATCCGGCCGTCCATCCTCGAGGAATTTATTCATCCGATGCGCCAATTTCGCAACCAGGAGCTGCTTCTCGTCGACAAGAACGGATTTCCCGTCTACAGTTCGAACGGTCGCTACCAAGCCGTGGAGCCCGGCCTGCTCGCCGAGCTTAAGCCGTCTCTCGCGTCCGCGACGATCGACCATGACGGCCGCAAATCGCTGCTCAGCTTCTCCGCGGTCATGGGCGACGAGCTGAGACTGATCAGCATCGTGCCAAACAAAGATCTGAACAACCCGATCGCCGTGCTCAACAAGGTAACGGTGGCTCTGCTCGGTTTCTATTTTCTGCTGTCTCTTTTTCTGGCCGGCTACTTGACGGTCACCTATACGGGCCCGATCTCGCAGCTGGTCCGCCGAATGAAGGCGATGACGCGCAGCGACTTCAAGGAGGATACGCTCGCGGATACGCGGTATGCGGACAGGAGCGACGAAGTGGGCTTGCTCTACCGCGGAATGTCCGCGATGGTCGGGGAAATCCATCGGCTGCTCAAGGAGACGAAGGATTCGGAGAAGCGCAAGAAGCAGCTGGAGTTCCAGGTTCTCGCGTATCAGATCAATCCGCATTTTCTGTACAATACGCTCGATACGATTCGCTGGAAGGCCGAAGCCCATAACGTCGGGGAGATCGGCGACATCGTCAGCTCGCTCGGCTCGCTGTTCCGTCTCAGCTTGAACGGAGGCCGGGAGCTGACGAGCGTGGAGCGCGAGCTGGAGCTGCTGAAGGCGTACGTCGATATCGAAAAAACGCGCCGTTCCCGGCCGATTCGCGTCACGTACATGATCGAGGAGGAGATCCGGGGGCTGCCGCTTATGCGTCTTGTGCTGCAGCCGCTCGTCGAGAACGCGATCCGCCACGGCATCTCCGGCAAAGGCGAGACGGGCATGATCATCGTGCAAGGTGGTCTGGAGGAGGAGAAGCTCGTCTTCCGCGTTACGGACAACGGGCCGGGCATCCCCGAGGAGATCGCCGGGGAACTGCTGAGCCCGACGTCGGAGCATCCCCGCAAGGAGCGGGAGGGCGGTCTTGGCTTGATTAACGTGCACGAGCGCTTACAGCATTATTTTGGCGATCCGTACGGTCTGGAAATCGAGAGCGAGGCGGGCAAAGGCGCGACGATCGTGCTGAAGCATCCCGTACTGCCGAAGGACGCGACGGATTTGGACGGCTTGGCGGACCCTGTCGGATAAAGCGGCGAGGGGCTGTCCCATAAGCAGGGACGTACAAAATTATCGATGAAAAAAAGAGGGCATCTATCTCCTGGAGACTGCCTCATACGGTCCTGAAATCACCCTGTAACGGGTTTGCCTATTCAGATTTCAGGATCGTATAGCATCGGAAGGAGATAGATGCCCACTATCATTCACCTATCGATAATTGTTCGGTACGTCTCTTCTTACTTATGGGACAGCCCCTTTTTCATGTGCGGGAGGGATCGGGAGAAGTGCGGGATACGCCTGGAAAGTCGTCCGACCGGTTTGGACCGTCATAGGTGTCAAGTCCATCGTCCGGGGGGCCGGGCGCGAAGCCTCCGGCTTTTGCGGCAGTCAAAGGTTTTGTACCAGTAAAGCTTAAAGCTGTCTCATAGGTTGGCGGACGGGGCGGTGGTATCCTTGGTGTACGGGAGGGGAATGACATGAAGGAAGCGATGGCGACGCCGAACAAGCAGGGCGGCGGAACCTGGAAAAAACTGAAATCCCAATGGACCTTGCAATTGATGATTCTGCCCTGCATAGCGTTTCTGATCGTATTCGCGTACATCCCGCTGGCGGGCAACATCATCGCGTTTCAAAACTTCAAGATTACGTCCGGTTTTACCGGCAGCGAATTCGTCGGGCTAGGCCATTTCGCCGAGATGCTTCGCGATCCGACCTTCCACCAGGCGATGAAAAACACGGTTCTGCTGAGCCTGCTGTATTTGCTGGTCGTTTTTCCGATGCCGCTGCTGTTCGCGCTGCTGATCAACGAGATTCCGTTCAGGAGATTCCGGAAGCTTGTGCAGACGACGAGCTATTTGCCGCATTTTATCGCCTTCGCGATGGTCGCCTCGATGTGGATCATTTTGCTGGACCCGAAAGGGCTCGTCAACGAAACGATGCAGCTGCTGCATCTGATCCGGCATCCGATCGAGTTCTGGACGGAGCCGGGACTGTTCCGGCCGCTGTCGACGCTGATCAGCATCTGGAAGGAGACGGGGTGGGGCGCGATTATTTTCCTGGCCGCAATCGCCGGCATCCAGCCCGATCTGTACGAAGCTGCGATGATCGACGGAGCCGGGCGGATCAAGCGCATTGTGCATATCACGCTGCCGAATCTCGTGCCCTTGTTCGCGATGCTGTTCATCCTGAAAGCCGGCACGCTGTTCACCGGCAACCTGGATCACTCGATTCTGCTCGGCAATTCGTTCAATAAAGATACGTCGTATGTCATCGAATATTATTCGCTGCAAATGGGGCTGGAGCTTACCCGCTATTCCTACGCCACGGCGATCAGCTCGTTCCAGGCGCTCATGTCGCTGCTGCTCGTGCTGTTCGCGAACTGGTTCTCGGGCCGGGTGTCCGGCAATCGGCTGTTCTGAATCCATCAAGGGCAAAGGAGGGAGCGGACTTGCGTTCCTACATCAAGCTGACGCGGGAAGACCGGATCGTGAACGCGACGGTGACGATTTTCGGCATTGTGGCGTTTCTGGCTACCTTTTATCCGCTGTATTACTTGCTGATCTATTCGCTGAACGATCCGGTCGACGCGGCCGGAGGCGGGCTGTACTGGTTTCCGAGGCAGTTTACGTTCGATAATTACGCCGTTATTTTTCGCGACGAGCAGCTGCTTAATTCATTCCTGCTGACGGTCGCGCGGACGGCGCTCGGCACGCTGACCGGCGTGCTGTTCACGGCGATGGGCGCGTACGCCTTGTCCAAATCGCGGCTGGTGTTCCGCAAAACGTATTCGATGATCGGACTGGTGACGATGTACGTCAGCGGCGGACTGATTCCAACCTACCTGCTGCTGCAAAAGCTCCATCTGCTCAATACGTTCTGGGTGTATATTATCCCGTCGTTGTTCAATATTTTCAACGCGCTGCTGTTTATGGCTTTTTTCCGGCAATTGCCGGAGGAGCTGGAGGAGTCCGCGAAGGTGGACGGCAGCGGGGACTTCTATATTTTCGCCAGAATCATTCTGCCGCTGTCGAAGCCGGTGCTGGCGACGGTCGCCCTGTTCGTGGCCGTCAACCATTGGAACGATTGGTTCAGCTCCGCCTACTTCGTCTCGAACCAGCAGCTGTGGACGCTGCCGACGATTATCGTGCGCATGCTGTCCGACACGGCGATTATCGAGAACATGCAGAGCCTGCCGCCGAACATGAGGATGGACCCGCTGTCCACGCTGATGGCGATCAAATACGCGACGCTGATCGTGACGGTGCTGCCGATTACGCTCGTGTATCCGTTCATTCAGAAGTATTTCGTGCAGGGCATGATGGTCGGGGCTATCAAAGCTTAACCGCGTTATCACGAGTCCGTTCACGGACTTCTGATAGATTTGTTTTATCACACAAGGGGAGGACTTATCGATGAAAAAAACGTTCAAAAGCCGGTCCGCGCTGCTGCTTGCGGGAGTCGTAGCCGCAACGCTGGTGGCCGGATGCTCCGGCGGCAAGGACAATACCAACGCTTCTTCGCAGCCGCCGGCCTCGGGCACGTCTCCGTCGGCGTCCGCCGGCGGCGGACAGCAATCTCTTGAGCCGATCACGCTGAATCTGTATTCCGACCGCGCTTGGTACAGCGACTGGACGGGACCGGGGGCGAAGCGGATTTCGGAGAAGACCGGCGTGAGCTTTAACGTGAAGAAACCGGTTCAGGACGACGGCGACGGCAAGGACATTTCGCTGATGATCGCCAGCAACAGCCTGCCGGACCTGATGGTCGTCGACCGCGGCAATAAAATGCTGGACCAACTCGTCGAAGGCGATTACCTGTACGCGATCGACGAACTGATCGACCAATACGCGCCGAACCTGCGGACGATTCTGAACGAGCAGTACGGTCCGGAGCTGCTGACGAATTTCGCGGAGTCGGACGGGCATACGTACAAGCTTATCTCCGGCTACCAGACGGAAAAATATTTGGAGCAGGCGCAGAAGAACGCGGGCCTCGCGCCGGTATGGCTGCCTCAGCTCGTCGTGCGCAAAGATTATTACGACGAGATCGGCCGCCCGGACACGTCCAGCCCGGAGAAGTTCATGGCCGCGCTGGAGCAGATGGCCGAGAAGCACCCGGACAAAATTCCGTATCTTGGAGACAAGAGCCAGCATTCCGACGACTTGGGCTGGTTCGCGCCTCAGTTCGGCGTCGCGCCGTACTACGTGGACGGGGATCAAGTGAAGAGCACGATCCACGATCCGAAGTGGAAGGAAATGATCAAGTACGGTTTTCAGCTTGCCGGCAAAGGCTTGCTGACCAAGGAATCATTCGTCAATACGAACGAAGTGACGGGGCAGAAGGTCGCGGCCGGCGATTCGATCGTCTGGGCGTACAATTCGACGGCGGTGAACTCCGCGCCTCCGAAGGACAATCCGAACACGCAATTTGAGGTGCTGACTCCGTTCGCGGATTACATGTATCCGACGATTCCCCGGGGCTGGATGGCGCTCGTCATTCCGAAGAGCAACAAAAACCCGGAGCGCACAATCAAGCTGCTCGAGTACGCAGCTTCCAAGGAAGGGCAGGCGGATTTCTCGTTCGGCGTGGATGGAACAGGCGCGGACGACTTCAAGGATTTGGCCGAGGGCGCGCATTTCTACTATGACGCTTCCGTCGCGAACGACTATTTCCCGCAAGGCAAGCCGACGCTGACAACGGGCTTTAACGACGCGCTGAACAACGATTGGGGCGGCACGTGGAAGCAGGCCGGACTCGGCGAGCCGATCATGCTGGTGACGAACTGGGCGGTGTCCAACACCGTGTTCTGGAATCCTGCGGACGAGGCCAAGGTTGCGTACGACCAAATGATGGCGCCGAAAATGAAGTTTTTCCCCGAGTTCGACTTCAAGATCGACAGCGCCAGCGATTTCGGCATTATCGAGGCCAAGATCAAGACGCTTCGCGCCGACTACATGCCCAAGCTCGTGTTCGCGCAGTCCGAGAACGAATTCGAAACGCTGTTCGCCGATATGCTGAAGAAGGCGGAAGGGCTGAGCGTCGACAAGCTGGAAGCGGAATACACGCGGCAATACGCGATATTGAAAGCGAAATAAGGCAATTTGCAATAGGAACGGAGCGGAGGAAACGGAATGCATACGCTGGAAAACGAATGGCTGGCCGTCGCGCTGTACGGCTGGCCGGGCGTTCGGGAATATGTGTACAAGCCGACGGGAACGAGGCTGGCCGGCAGCGGTCCGGACGGCAGGCTCGCCGTGAACGGGATGGAGCTGGAGTGGGACGAGTGGGACATCGACGCTCGTCCGTCCTCGGACGGAACGGCGGTCAGCTATCGTATGGGGCTGCGGCGTCTGGCACTGCGGATCACGGTTGAATATCGGCTGGAGAAGCAGACGCTCGCCGTCAAGGTGACGGTAGAGGACGATCCTGAGGCGGCGCTGAAGAAGCTCGATTGGATGCGCCTGCCGCTGCTGTCGTGCGACGATCCTTCGTTCTCGTTCGACCGGACCGAGGTGCGGCAGAAAAGCTGGAGGCTGATCCCGGGCGGCGGCAGAGGCTTGTACGACCGGGAGCGGGTTCGGGACCGGATCGGGGACGCCGTTCCCGATTCGGCCGAAGTGCCGACGATGCACGCGTGCGCGTTTGACGGAAATCTGTGCGGCTTCGTGCAGACGAATTATCCGGTGCTTCCTCTGCTGACCCGCGTATCGGAGGATTCGCGTTATCCCGGCCGCGGGGGCGGGTTCTCGATAACGCCCAACACGTATCAATATCGGGCTCGGGAGCGGACGATGGAGCCGCTGGAGCTTGCGGTCGTGTTTCTGGAGGACATCAACGGCGACGGGGCGGCGGACGATTGCGACTACCATCTGTGGCTCAACCGTCAGTTTCCGGATGCGGACCCGCTGTACAAGAAGGCGATCTGGTATCAGGTGTTTAACGCGGAAAAGGATCGCGGCGTGCTGACGACGTTTAAGGAGACGCTGGAGATCATCCGGCAAATTCATCACGTGACGGGCGGCGTTCCGCAGATCGCTTATTTGATCGGCTGGCAGTTCGACGGACACGATACGGGTTATCCTTCGCTCAACCGCGTTAACCCGAAGCTTGCCGAAAACCCGGAACGGGCGGAAGAGGAACTGCGGGAGCTGGTGCGTCGCGCCAAGGAAGAATACGACTGCATCGTCAGCTACCATATTAATCTCGATGACGCGTACGTCGACGCGCCGGACTGGGACCCGGCCATTCTGAGCCGCGACCCGGACGGAGCGGAGCGACTGTGGCTGGATACGCCCAAGCAGCGGGCTTATCACATTAGTCATACGAAAGATGTGGAGAGCGGACAGATCTTCCGCCGGATCGACGATTTTCTGCGGGCGGTTCCCGTCGAGCGTACCGTGCAGGTCGATGCGTTCCGCAACACGAACGCCAGCTGGGAGGCGGACGGCAGCTATATCGGTCCGCTGGAGGAGCTCGTCTGCGGGATGCAGCCGATTCTCGCCTATTTCCGCGACAAGGGGATCGACGTGTCGACGGAGGGGCTGAACGGCATGCCGATCGAGGACAGCGGCGTGTTCAGCGCTTATTGGCACTATTCGCCGTCGCTGCTGTACCACGGCAAAATTGTCGGCGGCGGCAGCGTCGACATGAATGCGATCGCCTGGGGCAAGGGCGCTTCGTTCGACTCGGACGTGCTCTATCGCGGCGAGCCGACGAGGCTTCTCGGGGAGCAGTTTCTGGCGAATGATTTCGAGTCGAAGCGGGACCAGGTCGTCGATATTATTTACTTGGGCTCGATGCTCTACCAGTTCTATCTGGAGCGGGAAATGGCGGAATGGCGGGAGGACGGGCGGCGCATCTACATCCGCTACTCCGACGGCGTGACCGTGGACATCGACAAGGCGGAGGAACGGCTTGCTGTGCGTTGGGGCCAGGTGACGGTCGCCTTGGACGGGGATCGATTCGTTCCGCTCGGCGACCGGATTTACGCGTACAGCCGGGACGGATTGGACCGCGAGTGGACGCTGCCCGAGCACTGGCGCGGCGGCGGGTTCGCCGCTTACCGGATGTCCGGCGAGGGCCGGGAACGGATCGCCGAATACCCGGCGGGCTCGTCGTCGGTTCGGCTGCGGCTGGAGCCTCGCGTTCCGGTTATTTTGGAGAAGCTTGCGGATTAACGGCAAAGGGGCAGGCGCAGGACAGAGCAAGACGGTGCAAGACGATGCAAGGACACGACAAAGCGGGATAGCGGAGCAAGATTGTGCAAGGATACGACAAAGCGGGACGATGGAATAAGGCGGTGCAAGGACGCGAACACGACAAAACAGGACGGGGCGGTGCATGCTTGGCATGTTATCCGCCTCGTCCTGTTTTCGTTGTTGCGTTGGGGGGACTATTCCAATGAAGCCAGGAGAGCCTTCATACGCTCGGGAATTTCCCGGCGCAGCTCGCTCCAGGGAACGAAAACGTCGGGCGTCCATTCGTGCGGCACGTAGTCAAAGCTCGGGCGGAAGGCGAACGTGCGCAGATGGCGTTCGGACAGCTCGTCGTCGCGCCCGCCTCTTTTGAATTCCCCGCGAAACATGGAGGGCTCGAGCAGCCCTTCCTTGCCCGCCTCCTCCATGCAGCACGTTTCCACGTTCGGCAGCAGGCGGAATACTTCCTCCAGCGGAGACATGGCATGCTTGCCCGGCTGGGAGTACAACTTGACGCGGCCGTCTTCCGTCACATTGCTGCGGTCCCGCAGCAGGCCGACCAGATATCGGCCGTGGAAGCTGCCTTCGCAGCCGACGATCCGGCCGTCATGGCCGACGTAAATCCACACATGCTCCAGCTCGTACAGGTGCTGAATGTCATAGTCCCAGTAAATGGCGTACTCGATGGCGAGGCGGACGCGTTCCGGATCGATCTCGACCGTGCGGTCGAACGACGGGGACGGAGCGGTCGCTTCGAATACCGTGACTCCGACGCGAATGGGCTTGAACGGCTCCAGACGGTCCATGTACAAAATCGGGGCGACGCGCTGCACCGTGTCCCAGTGAGGGGAAAGCTCGGATTGGCTCATTTTCGGAATCCTCCCGGCAAAATTGATGATTGATTTGATTCGCACTTCTATGTATCATTACATTAAGCGCTTTACTTAACATTATACAGCATTAAATAAATTTATTAAAGCGTAGTCATTATAAGCGCTTAACTGAGCAGATTGGAGAGAATGCCATGAGTACGATCCGCTTGACGATGGCGCAGGCGCTCATCAAATTTCTGGATCAGCAGTACATCTCCGCGGACGGAGTGGAGACGAAGTTCGTCACCGGCATTATGGGCATATTCGGTCACGGCAACGTGACGGGCATCGGCGAGGCGCTGGAGCGCAGTCCCGGCAATCTGACGTACGTGCAAGGCAAGAACGAGCAGGGGATGGCCCACGCGGCCGCCGCTTACGCCAAACAATCTTTGCGCAGAAGAATCTATGCCTGCACGTCCTCAATCGGGCCCGGCGCCTTGAATATGGTGACCGCGGCGGGAACGGCGACGGTTAACCGCATTCCGCTGCTCCTGCTGCCAGGGGACAACTTTGCATCGCGGCAGCCGGACCCGGTGCTGCAGCAATTGGAGGCGAGCCACGATTACACGGTGTCGGCGACGGACTGCTTTAAGCCGGTCAGCAAATATTGGGACCGGATCGTCCGTCCGGAGCAACTGATGACGGCGGCGCTGAACGCCATGCGGGTATTGACCGATCCGGCCGAAACCGGCACGGTCACGCTCGCGCTGCCCCAGGATGTGCAGACGGAGGCGTACGATTACCCGCTCTCTTTCTTCGAGAAGCGCGTATACGAGCTGGAGCGGCAGCAGCCGGCCGCGAGCGCGCTGGCCAAAGCCGCCGCGCTCGTTCGTTCGAAGCGCCGGCCGCTGATCGTCGCCGGCGGAGGCGTGCAATATTCCGGCGCGACGGCAGAGCTGGCCGCGTTCGCCGAGAAGTTCGGCATCCCGGTCGCGGAGACGCAGGCGGGCAAAGGCTCGCTGCCGTGGAGCCATCCGCTGAGCGTCGGCGGGATCGGCGTCACGGGCGGACTCGCCGCCAACAAGCTGGCCAAGGACGCGGACTTGATCATCGGCATCGGAACCCGTTATTCCGACTTCACGACCGCGTCCAAGTCCGCCTTCGCCAATCCTGAGGCGAGCTTCCTGAACGTGAACGTCAATCGGATGGACGCCGTCAAGCTGGACGGGGCGGCGCTGATCGGGGATGCGAAGATGGCGATCCGGCTGCTCGGCGAAGCGTTGGAGGAAGCGGGCTATGCGGCCGGATACGCCCAAGGAGAGATTGCCCGTGTCAGGGACGAGTGGAACGGCGAGGTCGACCGGCTGTACGCGATCGAGCGGGAGGACGGCCTCGCCCAGACGCGGGCGCTCGGCGTCGTCAACGAGACGATCGGCGATGAGGCCGTCATTGTCTGCGCGGCGGGCAGCTTGCCGGGCGACTTGCAGCGCTTGTGGCGTCCGGGCAATTCGCGCGGCTACCATATGGAATACGGATTTTCCTGCATGGGGTACGAGGTGAGCGGCGCGTTCGGCGTTGCGCTGGCCGAGCCCGATCGGGAGGTATACGCATTCGTCGGCGACGGCAGCTACCTGATGCTGCACTCCGAACTGGTGACGAGCCTGCAGGAAGGCCGCAAGCTGACGGTGCTGCTGTTCGACAATCATGGCTTCCAGTGCATTCACAATTTGCAGCGCGGTCACGGCAGCGACGGCTTCGGCAACGAATTCCGCTACCGCGAGCTGTCGACCGGCCGTTATACCGGCGCGCCGATGCCGATCGACTTCGCGGCCCACGCCCGCAGTTTGGGCGCCGCCGCTTACAAAGCCGGTTCCGCCGAGGAGCTTCGCGAGGCGCTGCGGCAGGCGAAGCAGGAGACGAGAACGACGCTGATCGAAATTTCCGTCCTGCCGGGCACGAATACGGACGGCTACGAATCCTGGTGGAATGTCGGCGTTCCGGAGGTGTCCGCAAGCCCGAAGGTCGTGCAGGCACACGAGGAAATGAACAAGCAAAAATCTCAGGCGAGAGCTTACTAGGAGGGTTTGGCGGATGGCTTCATTTCCTTTTCGCTTGGGCATTCATCCGATCAACTGGGTCGGAGAAGACGTTAAAGAGCACGGCGATGCGACGACTTACGAGCAAATTTTAGATGACATTCAGGTGCTGGGACTGACCGGGACGGAGATGGGCCGCAAGTTCCCGACCGATATCGACTTGTTGAAAAAGGAACTGGCGCAGCGGAACATTCAGCTCGTCTCGCAGTGGAAATCGGTGCTGTTCTCCGATCCGGCTTACCGGGAGAGCGAGCTGGCGGCGTTCCGCGAGCATGCTAAGTTTCTGAAGGAGATGGGCAGCCGGGTGATCAGCACGTGCGAGGTCGGAGGCTCCCTGCATTTCGATCCGCGGCGTACGCCGAATGAGAGCGAGGTTATCCCCCTCGACGACGCCGGCTGGGCTTCCCTCGCCGAAGGGCTGAACGCCGCCGGACGTATCGCCCGGGAATACGGGCTTAAGCTGACGTATCACCATCACGGGGGCACGGCGATCGAGGGGCCGGAGGAGATCGATCGGCTGATGGCGGAGACGGACCCGGAGGCGGTGTTCCTGCTGTACGATACCGGCCATGCGCTGTACGGCGGGTCGGACCCGCTGGCGCTGCTGCGCAAGCATTACGATCGGATCGCCTACGTTCATCTGAAGGACGTGCGCGTGTCGAGGCTGGAGCAGGCGAGGGCGGAAAAGATTGACTTTGTCACCTGCATCAGGCGAGGCGTGTTCACCGTTCCCGGAGACGGGAACATCGATTTCCGTCCGATCATCGGCGAACTGGTTGCCAGAGGATACGACGGGTGGGCGCTCCTAGAAGGAGAACAGGACCCGGCGGAGCATCCGGCGCGCGAGTATGCGGCTCGGGCAATTGACTACTTGACCTCTTTGCTTCCGGCGAAGGAGGGCGAATGAGATGACGAGCGTTGTTTTTGCCGAAGGCAGGAAGTTCGATTTGACGGCGATCGGCCGGCTGTGCATCGACTTGAACGCCAATGAGATCAACCGTCCGATGGAGCAGACGATGACGTTCACGAAATATGTGGGCGGCTCTCCGGCCAACATCGCGATCGGCGTCAGCCGACTGGGGCGCAGGACGGCGTTTATCGGCAAAATCGCCGACGACCAGATGGGACGTTTCATTCGCGGCTATCTGGACAAGGAAGGCATCGAGACGCGAAACGTCGTGACCGACACGACGGGCGCGGTGACCGGGCTTGCTTTTACCGAAATCAAGAGCCCGACGGAATGCAGCATCCTGATGTACCGGGATAACGTTGCGGATTTGAAGCTCAGCCCTTCCGAAGTCGACGAGTCGCTGATTGCGGACAGCAAGGCGCTGCTCGTCTCGGGGACGGCATTGGCGGCCAGCCCGTCGCGCGAGGCGGTGCTTCTCGCCGTCGATTATGCTCGCAGGCACGGCACGAAGGTTGTTTTCGATCTCGATTACCGTCCGTACACATGGCAGTCGGAGGAGGAGACGGCGGCGTATTACAATCTGGTCGCGGAGAAGAGCGACATTATCGTAGGCACGCGCGAAGAGTTCGACTGCATGGAGAAGTTCGAGGCCAACCCGGGGCACGACGACCGGATTACCGCCTCCAAGTGGTTCGGCTACGCTGCGGGCATCGTCATTATCAAGCACGGCAAGGAAGGCTCGATCGCGTACAGCGCGGACGGGCAGGAGCATAGGGCCAGATCGTTTCCGGCCAAGGTAATCAAGACGTTCGGTGCGGGAGATTCGTACGCTGCCGGATTCATTCACGGACTCCTGTCGGGCTGGACGATCGGCAAAAGCATGGAATTCGGCAGCGCCGCGGCCAGCATCGTCATTTCGAGCCACAGCTGCTCGGACGCGATGCCGACCGCCGCGCAGGTGACGGACTATATCGAACGCTGCGGCCGCGGCGAGATTACGGCGGGCTGAGCGCAAGCGAGCGTTCGCAACTAACGGAAAAGAGGGAACACGATGACCGCAACGCTTAAAAATTGGATCGCAGGACAATGGGTGGAATCGGGCGCAACGGAGGTTGAGGAAGTATTCAATCCGGCAACGGAGGAGGTGCTGGCCCGCGTTCCCCTGTCCGGGGAAGCAGACGTCGACGCGGCGGTGAGCGCCGCGAAACAGGCGTTCGCGACGTGGAGCCGGACGCCGGTGCCGCGCCGGGCGCGGATTTTGTTCAAGTATCAGCAGCTGCTCGTCGCGCATTGGGAGGAGCTGGCGCGGCTCATTACGCAGGAGAACGGCAAAAGCTACGCCGAAGCGTACGGGGAAGTGCAGCGCGGCATCGAATGCGTCGAATTCGCCGCGGGCGCCCCGTCGCTGATGATGGGCAAGCAGCTTCCCGACATCGCATCGAATCTGGAATCCGGCATGTACCGGTATCCGATTGGCGTCGTCGGCGGGATTACGCCGTTTAATTTTCCGATGATGGTGCCGTGCTGGATGTTCCCGCTGGCGATCGCCTGCGGCAACGCGTTCGTACTGAAGCCGTCGGAGCGTACGCCGCTGCTGGCCAATCGGCTGGCGGAGCTGTTCCATGAAGCCGGCCTGCCGGCAGGGGTGCTGAACGTCGTTCACGGCGGACGCGACGTCGTTAATGGACTGCTGGCGCATCCGGGCATTCAGGCGATTTCGTTCGTCGGCTCGCAGCCGGTCGCCGAATACGTCTACAAGACCGGCTCGGCCCACGGCAAACGCGTGCAGGCGCTGGCCGGCGCCAAAAACCACTCGATCGTCCTGCCCGACGCCAACCTGGATCTGACGGTCAAGGAAATCGTCAGCGCGGCGTTCGGCTCCGCGGGCGAGCGGTGCATGGCCTGCGCCGTCGTCATCGCCGTCGGCGGCATCGGCGACGAATTGGTGAAGCGGCTGGCCGCGGCCGCCGACGCCCTCAAGATCGGCAACGGCTTGCAGGAAGGCACGTTCCTCGGCCCCGTCATCCGTGCCTCCCATAAGGAGCGCACGCTCGGCTACATCGCTTCCGGCGAAGCGGAGGGCGGCGTGCTCGTTCGGGACGGCCGCGGTGACGCAGCGGCGCAAGGCGACGGCTACTTTGTCGGACCGACGATTTTCGATCAGGTCGGCTGCGAGATGAAAATTTGGAAGGACGAAATTTTCGCTCCGGTGCTGTCGGTGATGCGCGCGGATACGCTGGCGGAAGCGATCGAGATCGCCAACCGTTCGGAATTCGCCAACGGCGCCTGCTTGTTCACGGACAGCGGCAGCAGCGTGCGGCAGTTCCGCGAGACGATCGACGCGGGCATGCTCGGCATCAACTTGGGCGTTCCGGCGCCGATGGCGTTTTTCCCGTTCTCCGGCTGGAAGAAATCGTTCTACGGCGATCTCCATGCGAACGGCACGGACGGAGTCGAATTTTACACCCGCAAAAAAATGGTGACCGCCCGTTGGTAGGGCAGACGAGCCGCGACGCGGAAAAGAAGGATGGCAGACGAACATGAAGAAAATCAGAATCGGCATCATCGGAGCGGGCAGAATCGGCAAAATCCATGCCGACAATCTCCTGAGACATCCGCAGGCGGAAATCGCGGCAATCGGCGACCTGTTCGCCGGCGACGAATTGAACGAATGGGCGAAGCAGCGAGGCATTCCCGTTGTTACGCGCAACAGCGACGATATTATCGGCGATCCGAGCATCGACGCCGTCTTCATCTGCTCCTCGACGGATACGCACGTTCCGCTGATCAAGCAGGCCGCGGGTCAGGGCAAGCATATTTTCTGCGAGAAGCCGGTCAGTATGGACATTCGCCAGACGGAGGAAGCGCTCGAAGCGGTCAGGCTTGCGGGAGTGAAGCTGCAGGTCGGCTTTAACCGCAGATTCGATCACAACTACCGGCGCATTCGCGAGCATGTGAACACGGGAGCGATTGGGGACGTGCAGCTCGTCAAGATTACGTCCCGCGATCCCGCGCCGCCGTCGGAGGAGTACATCGGCAGCTCGGGCGGCATGTTCATGGACATGATGATCCACGATTTCGACATGGCCCGGTACTTGTCCGGCCTTGAGGTGGAGGAAGTGTACGCCCAAGGCGGCGTGCTGATCGATCCGGTATTCGGCAAGCATGGCGATGTGGATACGGCGATCGTGACGCTGCGTTTTGCCGGAGGCGCCTTCGGGGTCATCGATTGCAGCCGCAAGGCGTCTTACGGGTACGATCAGCGCGCGGAGGTGTTCGGCTCCAAGGGCTCTGCGGCGACGGCGAACGATCATCCGAATACGGCCGTGCTGAGCACCGCCGAAGGCATATGGAGCGACAAGCCGCTGTACTTCTTCCTGGAGCGCTACGAAGCGGCGTATCGCGACGAGATCGAACGGTTCGTCGATTGCCTCGTTCGGGGCGAGGCGCTGCCGGTGGACGGCCGGGACGGAGCGGCGGCGGAAAAAATCGCGCTGGCCGCGAAGCTGTCTTTGCAGCGGAACCGGCCCGTGAAGCTGTCGGAGATCGATTAGGAGAAGGGGGGAGACGACGCGATGAGTCATCTGATAGTCAGTCCGGTCGTTCCGGGCGCGGGAGACCGGCCGATGCTGTCGATTACGCCGGAATCGGCCGGCTGGGACTATGTGGGGTTCGAGACGTACCGGCTGCGGGCGGGAGAGAAGCTGGCCCGGCCTAGCGGGGACAGCGAAGTCTGTCTCGTGCTGGTGGAAGGCAAGGCGCATGTGGCGACTTCCGCGCAGAGCTGGCGGGACGTCGGCCAACGCATGAGCGTGTTCGAGCAAATTCCTCCCTATGCCGTCTATGTCCCGAACGACGACCGTTACGAGGTAGAGGCGGTCACCGATCTGGAGCTGGCGGTCTGCCGGGCTCCGGGCCGGGGCAACCACGCCGCTCGCCTCATTACGCCTGCGGAGATCGGCGTCGAGGTGCGGGGCGAGGGTACGACGCAGCGGTTCATTCACAATATTTTGCCCGAGGGGCAGCCGGCCGACAGCCTGCTTGTCGTGGAAGTCTTCACGCCGCAGGGGCACTGGTCCAGCTTTCCGCCGCACAAGCACGACCGGGACGCGCTGCCGGAGGAGTCTCTGCTGGAAGAAACCTACTATTATCGAGTCCAGCCCGAGCAAGGCTTCGCGATCCAGCGGGTGTACACGGACGACCGGTCGCTCGACGAGACGCTGGCGGTGAAGAACGGGGAAGCGGTGCTGGTGCCTAAAGGCTATCACCCCGTCTCCGCGCCTCCCGGCTACGACGTCTACTATCTAAACGTTATGGCCGGCCCTGTTCGTACGTGGAAGTTCTACAATGATCCGGACCACGCCTGGCTGGCTCAGCCCCGTAAGTAAGGACGCACAAGAGGGGAGCGAAGGTAAAGAAGAAGCATCTATCTCCTGGAGACTGCAAGTAGGCCGCCAGGCTTGCAATAAGCGGAAAATCGTCGGATAATGACCGGAAAGGGGGCGTTTTCGTCAACCCTGATCGAAATTTTCTAAAATGAGGTTGACTATGAAAGCGACCACGATCTATGACGTCGCCAAGGAAGCGGGCGTGTCCATCGCGACCGTCTCCAACGCGATCAACGGCAAAGGAAACGTCAGCAAGAAGAGGCGCGACGAAATTTTCAAGGTGATGGAGCGGCTGCAGTATCAGCCCAGCGTAATCGCTTCGGCCCTGATGGGCAAAAAAACGTACACGCTCGGGCTGCTTATTCCCGACGTCTCCAACCCCTTTTTCTCCGAGATTGCCCGTTCCGTAGAGGATTTGGCGCATTCGGCCGGATACAGCGTGATTGTGTGCAGCACCGACAACAAGGACGAGCGCGTGGATAAATATTTGCGCCTGCTCGAGCAGAAAAGCGTGGACGGCATCCTGATCGGAACCGGGACGGAAAACGGGGAGACGCTGACGCAGCTGGCGGAGAAGTCGATTCCGATCGTCATGATCGCCCGGGAAGCGGCGGGCGTGTCCGCGCACAGCGTCCTGACGGACGACTTCAAGGGCGGCGGGCTGGCCGCCGAGCATCTGCTCGCGCTCGGTCATTCCCGGATGGCGATCCTGGCGGAGAAGCTTGAGGTGAGCAGCAGCGTCGAACGGGTGAGGGGCTTTCGCTTCGCCCTGTTCGAGGCCGGCATCGCCCTGGGCAACGACGGCGTCGTCTCCTGCGATTCCAGCATCAAGGCCGGCAAGAAGGCCGCCGCCGCCCTGCTCGCCCGGGAGGAACGCCCTTCGGCGATCTTTTGCTGCAACGACTTGCTGGCGATTGGAGCGCTGCAAGCGGCCAAGGAAGCAGGCGTGAAGGTGCCGGAGCAGCTGTCGATCATCGGCTTCGACGATACGATCCTGTCGACGGTCACCAATCCCGCGCTCACAACGATCGCCCAGCCGATGGACCAGATGGTCAAGCTGGCGTTCGGCTTGCTGATCGGCGCTCCGGAGAGCGGACAACCGATCAGACAGCGAATCGTGATGCCGCCGGGTCTGATCGTCCGGGAGTCAACGGGCGAGCCTCCGGGCTCTTAAAACGGGGGCTTCCGAGCTCCTGACGGGACTTCGACAACGACAATCCAATATGACTTCTAATGCCACCGGACCACCGCCGTAGGTCTTTTTTCCATGGTCAAAATAGAGTTGAAAAAGCTGCGAAAAATCCCTTGTTTTTTTCATTCAAAAGGGGCTTGCAATCGCATGACACCCCATGTATGATACTAATCAAACGCTTACATTAAGCGCTTACAATAAGCCCGAAGACAACAGGGGTACGATTTTAATTCTCTTTTTACATGTGTATTAAACCGGTTTAACAATCAGTCGTTAATCTGTGTTGAGCGGGTCGATCCTGCACTTTAATTAAACCGGTTTAATGTCTGAGGAGGTGGCCAATGCGGCCCGAACGGCCGTACGCAAGGAACTAAACGATCGAAATTATTCCTGGAGGGGTTACCTTGAAAAGAAGCAAATCGATTTTGGTTCTATTTCTATGCGTGGTCGTATTCGTCGTAGGCTGCACGAGCAATAAATCCGCCGAGCCAAGCTCCAGCGCGACGACGAAACCGACGGAGACGACGGAGGTCAAGCCGGTTGAAACAGAAGGAACAGAGGGCACGAAGGAAGCGCCGATGCTTGCTGCTCTCGTATCTGACGGTAAACTGCCTCCTGTCGAAGAGCGCATGCCGGTTCCCGGCGACATCATGATCGAACCCGTCGTCGAGGAGATCGGTCAATATGGCGGAGATTGGAAGATGGCTTGGAACGGTCCCAGCGACAAATGGGGGATCGGGATGATTACGGAGGAAGCGCTCTTCCGCTTCACCAAAGAGGGAGACAAGGTGGAGCCGAACGTAGCCAAGGGCTTCGAGGTGAACGAAGATTCCACAGTCTTCACGATTCATCTGCGCGAAGGCATGAAGTGGTCGGACGGCATGCCGTTTACGGCGGACGACGTTCTGTTCTACTGGGAGCACATGTTGACGAAGGAAACGTTCGGCAAAAAGATCTATGATGCCTACTATTCCGTAGATCCGGTTTCCGGTGAGAAAGTGCTGGCGGATATTAAGAAGGTGGATGATTACACCTTTACGGTAACGCACAAGTATCCGAGCGTACAATTCCTGGAGCGTGTGGCGATCGACAACAAATGGTTTTTCGCTCCGGCGCATTTCCATAAAACGATACTCCCGGAACTCGTCGGAGAAGAGAAAACGCTGGAAATTACGAAGCAATGGGGCTTCGAGGATCCGAAGCAATTCCTGGTGGAGACGGGCTACTACTACTGGCTCTATCCGCAAATCCCGACGCTTCGGCCATGGGTAGCCAAAACCGACCCGAACAGTGATCAGTTTATTCTGGAACGCAATCCGTTTTACTGGAAGACGGACGAGCAGGGCCAACAGCTGCCGTACATAGATCGCATCGTTCAGACCAAAATCCAGGATCCAAGTCAAAGGCTGCTAGGCACCTTGTCCGGAGATTATAATTTTGGCCAATTCGGCGCTAACGATTTTACCGTCTTGAAGGAGAATGAGAAGAAGGGCGACTTCCGCGTCATTCTATGGACGCAGCCGACCTGGTCCAGCGAGGGAATTCAGTTGAACCAGACGACGCAAGATCCGAACTTGCGCAAGCTGTTCCAAGACATCCGCTTCCGGGAAGCTCTCTCTATCGGTGTTAACCGCGAAGAAGTGTCGGACATCGTGACGAACGGTTTGGCCGATCCGATTCAAGCTTCGGTTCCGGAAGGCGTTATCGGCTATCAGGAAGGTTGGGCGCAGCAATGGGCTGAGTTCAATCCGGATCGGGCAAACCAGTTGCTGGATGAGATCGGTTTGACGCAGCGGGACAGAAACAACTTCCGTTTGAACGCCGACGGCTCCGAGCTGACGCTTACGATCTACGAAGCGGATCCGAACAAGAACACATTCCTTGAATTGCTGAAAAAGTACTTTGAGGATCTGGGATTGAAAACGGACATCAAGCTGGTAGAGGGCGGCGCGCTCTTCGATCTGAAATACGCGAACGAGGTTCCGATTCATACCGAGAACATTTCCGTCGCTAACGTAGCTTTCCGGCCAGACACGCTAGTGCCATTGCGCATCATTACGCCATGGTTCGGCCATTACGGCTTGTATTCCCAATCGGGCGGCACCGACGGCGTGAAGCCGGAAGGCGATGTCGCGAAGATTCTGGAGCTGTGGAATCAAATTAAAGCGAGCAAGAGCACGGATGAGATCAACCGGCTTAGCGACGAGATTTACAAGATTCACAGAAACAATCAATGGGTGATCGGTTATGCGGGTCCTACACCGGCAATTACCGTCGCATCGAACTCGATGCGCAACATTCCATCCGACCTCGTATCGGTGGATGAATACCGCGGATTGGGACACGCGCATCCGGCGCAATTCTTCATTAAATAACGAAGCTTGTTCGACATCGCAAGCGGTAACGGGGAATTCGCGTTCCCCGTTATCGTTTTCCCGAGGGTTCCAACAGCAAGGGAGAGGATTGGGTACGGATGCTTCAATATTCCATTAAAAGAATCCTGATGGCGATCCCCGTCGTGATGTTCATCTCATTCATCGTGTTCTATATCATTCAGCTTCCTCCGGGAGACTACGTATCCAGCTATTCGGCGCAGATGACAGCGGCGGGAGAAGTGATGACGCAGGCGGATATGGACCAGATGAGGGCGAATCTGGGATTGGATCGCCCGGTGTACGAACAGTATGCCATATGGATCAAAAAAATCGTGTTTTATGGCGATTTCGGCTATTCGTTTAACTACAACAAACCGGTTATGGATGTCGTCAAGCAGTATATGGGATTAACGCTCGTCGTATCGTTAGTCACGATGGCATTCCAATACATCGTGGCGATTCCAATCGGAATTTATACGGCCGTTAAGCAGTATTCCGCAGGAGACTATTTCTTCTCTGGCATCAGTTTTCTGGGCATGGCTACGCCAAACTTCCTGCTGGCGATTATCCTGATGTATCTCTCCTATACGTGGTTCGGAGATCCGCTGCTTGGATTATTCTCCAGCGAATACGTCAATGCACCGTGGTCAATGGCTAAAATGATGGATTTGCTTAAGCATCTCGTTATTCCCGTCATCGTCATCGGTCTAGCCAGCACGGCGGATTTGATTCGCGTCATGCGGGGGCAGATGTTGGACGAACTGAACAAGCCGAACGTCATAACGGCCAGGTCCAAAGGGTTATCCGAGACAAAAATATTGTTTAAATATCCGACGAGAGCAGCATTGAATCCAATCGTCAGCACGTTCGGTTGGTCCTTATCCTCAATCTTCACAGGCTCGACTATTACGGCCATCGTGTTGAATCTGCCTATTCAAGGCCCCGTTATGTACAAAGCTTTGCTTGGTCAGGATATGTATTTGGCCGGCTCCTGGCTGCTGTTCATGTCGCTGCTGACCGTACTGGGAACATTGATCTCGGACATTCTGCTGGCATGGCTCGATCCAAAAATCCGTACAGAGTTCAGGGGTAACTAATCGATGAGAACACTACCCGTATTCCGGAGATCCACGACGGAGGCCCTCAAGCCCGAAGCGGCTAAAGATATCAATTACAGCTCGCAATGGCGTCTCATGTATATCAAGTTCAAGAGGCACAAGCTGGCGCGGATCAGCCTGTATGTGCTGGGTTTCCTGTATTTCGTCGCTTTGTTCGCCCAGTTCATCGCTCCGTATGGGCTGCAGAGCTATGACAGCAAATACGTTAACGCGCCTCCGATGACAGTTCGTTTCATCGACGGAGAGGGCAAGTTCCATCTTCAGCCGTTCGTCTACGAGTTGAAGTCGGCTCGCGATCCGGAGACGATGCGTAAAATATTCGTCGCCGATACAGAGAAGAAATACTCGCTTCAATTTTTCGTGAAAGGCGAGGAATACAAATTCCTCGGCTTGATTCCGACGACGCGGCACTTGTTCGGCGTCGAAGAGCCGGGGCGATTGTTCATGCTAGGTACGGACGCGATGGGCAGGGACATGTTTTCCCGCATCGTCCTCGGCAGTCAAATTTCGTTAAGCATCCCGTTAGTCGGGGTAGGCATCAGCTTCGTGCTGGGACTCATTATCGGAGGTATATCCGGATATTTCGGAGGCTGGCTCGACTCGATCATCCAGCGGATTATCGAAATTATTCGTTCATTCCCGACACTTCCGCTCTGGATGGCTTTGTCCGCCGCCATTCCGCCGCGAATCCCGATCGTTACGATGTACTTGTATATCGTTATTATATTCGCCTTCATCGGCTGGACCGATCTCGCCAGAGTTGTACGAGGCAAGTTCATCTCGCTTAAGAACGAAGATTACGTCATCGCCGCGAAGATTGCCGGGGTCGGCAATACGAAGATTATCGTCAAGCATCTTCTTCCGGGTTTTATCAGCTATTTGGTCGTCGCTACGACATTAGCCATTCCCAACATGATTCTCGGGGAGACGGCGATGAGCTTTCTCGGACTGGGCATACGTTCGCCCGCGACGAGTTGGGGCGTGCTGCTGCAGGAAGCCCAGAAGATCGAGAATGTCGCCTTGTACCCTTGGAAGCTGATTCCGCTGGGTTTCGTTATTTTGACCGTGTTGGCTTATAACTTCCTGGGCGATGGGCTGCGAGACGCCGCCGATCCGTACAAGAAATAGTCGATTTCATGACAAGCGAGGGGATAGCGTGACGACTCAAACGGCGCAGGCCGCCCAAGCGGCCAAGGACGAGCGCCCTCTACTGTCCGTGCAGGATCTTAAAATCCGGATCCAGATGGAGAACGGAGTCATGCACGCGGTAGACGGGGTAGATTTCGAAATCAAAAAGGGCAAGACATTAGGGTTGGTCGGGGAATCCGGCTGCGGCAAAAGCTTGACAAGCAGAGCGATCATCGGCATCAATCCGAAGGAATGCGAGACGACGGGGACAATCGGGTACGACTCTGCGGACGCCGCCGATTCCGAGCTTAATCTGCTGTCCCTCGATCCGAAGGGCAAGCGGATTCGCTCGATTCGCGGACGGAAGATCGCGATGATCTTTCAAGAGCCAATGACGGCTTTCTCGCCGATGTATACGATCGGCAATCAGATTATGGAAGCGATCAGAACCCATCGCACGAAGAACAAGAAGGAAGCGAAGAAGATTGCGCTCGAGATGCTGGGCAAAGTCGGCATCTCGGATCAGGAGAAGCGCTTCGACCAGTACCCTCACGAGTTCTCCGGCGGGATGCGTCAACGCGCGATGATCTCGATGGCGCTGTCCTGCAATCCCGAATTGCTCATCGCAGACGAACCGACTACCGCGCTCGACGTGACGATTCAGGCGCAAGTGCTGGAATTGATGCAATCGCTGCAACGGGAATTCGGCATGGCGATTCTGCTCGTCACGCACGATCTGGGCATCATTGCGGAGATGTGCGATGAGGTGGCGGTCATGTATCTGGGCAAAATTGTGGAGCAAGCCCCGGTTAAGGAACTCTTCTATAATCCGAAACATCCGTACACGAAAGGTTTGCTGAAGTCGATGCCGAGATTGGGCGGAGAGAAGAGCGTCCGACTCGATTCGATCGAAGGTTCCGTACCGATGCCGATCGATATGCCGCCGATGTGCGGCTTCTACGAACGATGCAAGGATCGGATTGAAGGGGTATGCAATGTGAATGCGGTACCGAAGACCGATATTTCCGATCAGCATACGGTAAGGTGTTTCCTGTACACGGATCGGCCAGAAGGAGAGTCGCCATGACCAAGTCCATACTCGACGTCGTCCGTCTGAACAAGAGCTTCGACGTGAAATCCAGAAAGAAGCTGTGGGCTAAGCCTACCCGGGTGCAGGTGCTGAACGACATCACGTTCCAGCTATTCGAAGGCGAGACGCTGAGCATCGTGGGGGAATCCGGCTGCGGCAAGACAACGCTCGGGCGTTGTATTGTGAGAGGAATGTCGGCCTCTTCCGGCGAAGTTAATTATTATGCAAGCGAAGGGGAGCGCATCGATTATCTGAAGCTGAAGGGCCAGGATGCGAAGAAGTATCGCAAAGATATCCAGATGATTTTCCAGGACCCGTATTCCTCCCTGAGTCCGAGGATGAGCGTGTACGATATTATCGCAGAACCTTTAATTGCCAATTTCAAATTAAGAAAATCGGAGATCGACGACAAGGTAACGGAAATCGCCAGTCAGACGGGGCTGAATGTCAGTTATCTGCAAAGGTATCCGCACGCTTTCTCGGGAGGCCAGAGGCAGCGGATCGCCATCGCTCGGGCACTCATCATGCAGCCTAGGCTGATCGTCTGCGATGAGGCGGTATCCGCGCTCGACGTCTCGATTCAGGCGCAGATCATCAATCTGCTCAAGGATTTGCAGGAGCAGTATCAAATCACATATATTTTCATTTCGCACGATCTGTCCATCGTTCAGAACATTTCGGACCGGGTAGCGGTCATGCACTTGGGGAGAATCGTGGAGCTGGCTTCCACCGAATCGATGTTCAGCCAGCCGAAGCATCCTTATACCGAGGCGTTGATGTCCGCGGTGCCGCAACCCGACCCGGAGCGGAAGAAGGATCGGATCATTCTGGAAGGGGAAGTGCCTAACCCGGCGAATCCGCCGAGCGGCTGCCACTTCCATCCGAGATGCGCGTATAGAACCGATAAGTGCGTCCAGCAAGTGCCGGAACTGCGCGAAGTCGGAGACGGACATTTTGCGGCGTGCCATTACGCCGAAGAACTGAACTTGAGAGGGGTACGACATGAAGAAGCCAAACAAGCTTGACGCGGAGCAGAAACAACTGATCATTTTCATGGATTGCGGGGATACGATTATCGACGAGGGAACGGAAATTCGGGACGAGGAAGGAACGGTCATCAGCGGCAACGTCATTCCGGGCGCGGACGTGGCGGTCAGGACGCTTGCGGAACGCGGCTATAGACTGGCGATCGTCGCCGACGGCACCGCTCAGTCGTTCAAAAATCTGCTGACCTCAAACGGCCTGTACGACTGCTTCGAAACGCTGATCTATTCGGAGCCGATCAAAGCCGTCAAGCCCAGTCCGCGCATGTTCAAGGCGGCGATCGGGGCGATGGATTTGACCGAGGAGGATTGTTCGCGGATCATTATGGTCGGCAACAATTTGAGCCGGGACGTCCGGGGCGCGAATCAGATGGGCATCACCAGCGTATTCCTAAGCTGGACGCCGAGGTATCCGAAGCAGCCGGCGGACGAGTTGGAAGTGCCGAATTATACGATCGCCAGCCCGCTGGAGCTGATCGATCTCGTGGAATCGCTGAACGAACGAATAGCCGTTGCGGGTTGAGAGGATGTAAGTGGAACGATGGCCAAGATCGACGATGTCGCCCGCAGGGCGGGCGTATCCAAAGGAACGGTCTCCAACGTGTTCAGCCAGAAGAGGCCGACGAGCAAGAAGGTGACGGACAGAGTACTGAAAGCGTCCCGGGAATTGAACTACGTGCCGAACCATATCGCGCGCAGCCTCGTCACGAAGAAGACGATGGCGATCGGGCTGACGCTGCCCCACGGCAATTTCTTCTTCAGCTCTTTCCATACCCAGTTTATTAACGGGGTCGTTCTGGAAGCGTCCGCTTTGGGCTACCGGGTGCTGCTGGACACGATCTCGGCCAAAGAGGTCAAGACGCCGACGCTGGCCAGCTATCCGATCGACGGAGCGATCGTGCTCGGCCCGACGGAGGAAGACGAGCGCATTCGGATGCTCCATCGGCACCGAATTCCGTTCGTCACGGTCGGCAAAATCATGAACGCGGACATTACCGACGCGCTGACGGTCAACAGCGACAACGAGCGGATTATTCGCGACATCGTCGGGTACTTGACCGGTCTGGGCCATCGCGATATTTTATTTCTGAATGCCGGCAAGCGCATGACGGTCGCCGCCGAACGTACGGAGGCGTTCGTGGACGCGCTCGCCGAGCGGGGGATCGAGACGCTGCCGCATATGATCCATTACAAACCGCCCATCGATTCGGATGAATACATGAAGTACGGCTACGACGAGACCGCGCAAGTGCTGGGCGCGCTCCAGACGAAGGTGACGGCGGTTATCGCCGACGACGACCGCACCGCGCTCAGCGCGATGAACGCGATCAAGGATGCGGGGCTCAGCGTGCCGGAGGACATCTCGATGTTCGTCATCTGCGGCGATCAGTCGATGATGCATCAGACGACGCCGGCTCTGACGGGCATGGACCTGCAGCCCTCGGAGCTGGGGGTCCGGGCCGTCAGGCTGCTTATGCATCAGCTCGGCGTGCTCGAAGGCGAGTATTCGCGCAACTGGATCGTGGACAGCCCGATCATCGTCCGCCATTCGTGCTCGCCGGTCCGATCCGAGCTTTCCCCGCAGCAGTAGGAGGGAGAACGTGCAATGGAACAAATAGCGGATTTCGCGGCCGCGTTTTTCTCGGAGTACGAGCTGTACTTCCGCATTCTGATCAGCGCCGTGCTCGGGCTGCTGATCGGCTTCGACCGCACGCACAAGAACAAGCCGGCCGGGGTGAAGACGTTCACGTTCGTGACGGCGGCGTGCGCCTTGATCACCATCGTGTCGATCGAGAGCGTAGAGGTATACAGCCATCTGCATGACCGGACGATGATGGATCCGATGCGGCTTACCGCCCAGATCGTGACGGGGCTGGGCTTTCTGGGGGCCGGCTTGATCATGAAGTCGGGCTTCGAGGTGAAGGGGCTGACGTCGGCTTCCATGATTTTGTTCGCCGGCGGGGTGGGCATCGGCATCGGCGCGGGGTTCTACGGAATCGTGCTGTTCACGATTGCGGTGCTCTTCGTGCTCGTCCGGGTCGGAGGCTGGATCGAGAAGTGGGAGCATGACAAAACGCTGGCCAAATCGTCTGCCAGATCGCAAGCCAAATCGAAGAACGATTCGCCGGATTGAGGGGCTGCCAAGCCCCTCTTTATTTTCCGTCTGGACGATCGGGACAATGCGGTGTATCATCGACAAGGTGCGTTACGCAGCAAGCTGGAGAAGGGCTGGAGAAAAAGCAGACTATGTTACACAGACTAAAGACGACTTGGTTTTCCAACATAAGAGCGGACGCGCTGGCGGGGATCACGACGGTTCTCGCGCTTATTCCGGATTCGCTGGCGTTCGCGTTCATTGCCGGAGTTAATCCGATGATCAGCATCTATTCGACGATCTGCATTCTTCTGCTGATCTCGTTCTTCGGCGGGCGTCCGGGAATGGTGTCGTCCACGGCGGGCTCGATGGCCGTGCTGATGACGGCGCTCGTGGCCCGGCACGGCGTGGAATATTTGTTCGCGGCCACCATTCTGACGGGCGTTATCCAGTTCGGGATGGGCGCTATGAAAATGGGGCGTTGGATGAGCTTCGTTCCGCATTCCGTCATTACCGGATTCATCAATTCGCTGGCGATACTGTTGTTTATATCCCAGATCAGATATTTCGAGGGACAGTCTTGGCCCATGTATGCGATGGTCGCGGGAACGCTGGCCATTATTTACTTGCTGCCCAAGCTGACGAAAGCCGTCCCGTCTCCGCTCGTCGCCGTCGGCGTGATGACGGTTGCCGTCTTCGCCGGGCAAATGGGACTCAGCACGGTCGGAGACTTGGCGACGATCGAGCCGACGATTCCATGGCTGCATCTTCCGGCCATTCCGTTTACATGGGAGACGCTGTGGATTTTGCTGCCGACCTCGCTCTCCTTGGCAGTCGTCGGCTATTCGGAGACGCTGCTGACGCAGACGATCATCGACGAGATGACCGAGGAGAAGACGAGCAAAGACAAGGAGCTTAGAGGGCAGGGCATCGCCAATACGGTGACGGGCTTCTTCGGGGGAATGGCCGGCTGCGCGCTGGTCGCGGAGTCCGCGATCAACGTCAAGGTCGGCGGCCGCGGCCGCCTGTCCACGCTCGTCGCGGCGCTGGCGCTGCTGGCGCTCGTATTCGCGCTGCGCGACGTGCTGAATGCGATTCCGATCGCCGCGTTGGTCGGCGTGATGTTCATGGTGTGCATCGAAGTATTCGATTGGGGGTACTTGCGCGACATCAGGCGCAAGCCGCTGGCCCATACGTTCATTATGACCGTCACGGTGGCCATCGTCGTCGCCACCCACGATTTGGCGATCGGGGTGCTCGTCGGCGTTCTGTTGAGCGCTCTCCTCTATGCGTACCGTTCGGCGACCAAGCTGGACATTCGCGACGAATTGGACGGCGACGAGCGGGTATACCGCGTGAGGGGCCAGCTGTTTTTCGTGTCGAGCGACAAGCTGATGGACCGGATCGATTTTAACGACGAGACTCCGAACGTGTGCCTGGACCTGACCGCCAGTCAGGTGTGGGATCACTCCGCGGCGAAGACGCTGGAGAAGATCGTCGTTCGGCTGGAAAGCAAGGGGAAGAAGGTGCGGGTGCTGCGGCAAGAGGCCGACTCCCATGCGGAGCCGGCCTGATCGTGGCGGAGGGCGCGCAGGCTCAGAGCCCGCGCAGCCGGTATTCCGTCGGACTGCAGCTGTTTTCCCGGCGGAAAGCTTTGGCGAAGTGGTTCGTGTCGGCGTATCCGACCCGTTCGGCCACTTCTTTGACCGACAGCGAGGTTGAGCGCAGCAGCTCCCTCGCTTTTTGCATTCTTCTGCGATTCATGTATTTCAGCGGAGATACCGCGAAATGCTTGTTGAAGTAGCGCACGAGATAATTCGGATGCAGATGGACGTGCTTGGCGAGCTGCTCCAGCGTGACAGGTTCGGCCAGATTATCCTCGATATACCGTTCGATCAGGTCGAGCCGCTGCACGTCGGACGACCGGCCCGGAAGCACGCGGATTTCCGTATCCGCTTCCGTCAGCAGCAGCGAGAGGAGTTCGAGCATGACGGCTTTCTCCCGAATGCGCGAGAGGAAGGCGCCGTCCGCGTGCAGCGCGGCCAACTCCTCGAACAGCGCTTTCCACCTCTCATGCTGCCGGGCATCGATACAATGGGGAACGTCGAACCATTGGAACAAATCCAATTCGCCGATCGTAGCCGTAAAATGACACCAATACTTTTCATAGGTATTGTCGCTGATGACGGAATAGGACTGCTTGACGTTCGCGGGCATAAAGACGAGTTGGCCGGGTTTGGGAGAGTATTCGGCATTCCCGATCTTCACCCAGCCTTCTCCTTCGCAAATATAATACAGTTTATTGTAATCGGGCACGTAATCGAGCTCCCGCCAGTGGGACGTACAGCGTGTATAGTAAGCGTCTATCGGCTGAACCTTCAAGTTGCGAAGCAGTTCGGAAAAATAGGCGGAGCGGTCGTCAAGCGGCACTGTCGGTCACCTCGAATTAGTTAATCCTATCCCCATAAAGGCTAATTGCCAACCTTGTTGATTATATCAGATGGTTGCTAATCTAGGGATATCCGAACAAGAGGAGGCGCCGGCGAGATGACAAATTACGGCCAGCAGATCAAGGAAAGAACGAAATGGTTTCTGAACGACCGCTTCGGCATGTTCATTCACTGGGGATTGTATGCGATTCCGGCCCGCGGGGAATGGGTCAGAAGCTTCGAGAAAATCAGCAACGAGGACTATCAGAAATATTTCGAGGAGTTCAACCCGGACAAATACGATCCGAAGGCATGGGCGAAAGCGGCCAAGGCGGCCGGCATGAAGTACGCCGTGCTGACGGCCAAGCACCATGACGGCTTCTGCTTGTTCGACAGCAAGCTTACCGATTACAAATCGACGAACACGAAGTCGGGCCGCGATCTCGTGCGCGAGTTTCTCGACGCCTTCCGCGCGGAAGGGCTGAAAGCAGGGCTGTACTACTCGCTGATCGATTGGCACCACCCCGACTATCCGGCTTACGGGGACCGTATTCATCCGATGCGCGACGACGAAGCGTACAAGCGCGATCCGGCGACGTTCGACCGGTATTTGGACTACATGCACGGACAAGTTCGCGAGCTGCTCACCGATTACGGCAAGCTGGACGTCATGTGGTTCGACTTTTCCTACGACGAGATGAAGGGGGAAAAATGGCGCGCGACCGAGCTGATGGAGATGATCCGCTCGCTGCAGCCGCACATCATCGTCGACAATCGGTTGGAGGCGAGCGGCGAGGAAGGCGGTTCGATCTATACGGACGAGCCAAGCTTCTATTCCGGTGATTTCGCTTCGCCGGAGCAGATCATTCCTCCGAGCGGCGTCGTGAACGAGAGCGGGGAGTCCATTCCGTGGGAGGCTTGCATTACGCTGAACAACAACTGGGGCTACGCCGCCGCGGACAAAACCTACAAATCGGCGAAGACGGTCATCCGCAAGCTGGTCGAATGCGTCAGCAAAAACGGCAACCTGCTGCTGAACGTCGGACCGGACGCGAGAGGGGAAATTCCGGAAGAGTCGCTTCGCATTTTGGACGGGATCGGGCAGTGGATGGAGCGCAACGGGGACAGCATCTACGGATGCGGTCAAGCGGGGCTGCCGAAGCCGGATTGGGGCCGTTACACGAGAAAAGGAAACAAGCTCTACGCGCATCTGTTCGAAGAGAGCATCGGTCCGGTCAATCTGGCGGGGCTCGCCGGGAAGATCAAGCGGGCGCGGCTGCTGGCCGACGGATCGGAGCTGTTCGTCTCCCGCCCGTGGAACGCAGCGATGTATCCGGACGACGCCTTCTTCAACTTCGCCCAGCCCGAGCATTTCACTTATCCGCTTCCGGACGATCGCGACACCGTTGTGGAAATCCTTCTGGACGAAGATAACGATTAACGTTAACCGGCTTCGGCCATCGCATGGATAAGCACCAACAGGCGCCCCCGTTAATAGGCTATCGCAAGAGGCTTAGACGGGGGCGCTGCCAATGGGCGGGTTCAACAATCGTACGGCGATTTTTCTGGCGGCGGTGTGCAGCCAGACTTATGCGCAATTCAATGATCCGAGCGGGGCGTTCGTCGTTCCCCGCCCGTTCGAGTTTGTCGGGGATATCCGCGCCAGGTCGCTGCTCGGAGTGCCCGAGAGGTTCGGCTTCGTGCTGCAGTCCGATACGCATGCGATCGTCGCCTTTCGCGGCACGAGCTCGACGTCTGACTGGGTGTCCGACGCGCTGGCGAGCCAGGTGAAATACAAATTCGCCAAAAACGCCGGGATGACGCACCGCGGCTTTACGGGCATCTACAGCTCGGCCCGGGATGGAATTCACGCCTGCCTGAAACGGATTTCTCCGGACAAAACGCTGTACGTGACGGGCCATAGCCTCGGAGGCGCGCTGGCGACGCTGTGCGCGCTCGACGCGGCGGCGGGAACGAAGTTCCGCCATCCCGTCGTTTATACGTTCGCGGCTCCCCGCGCAGGAGATCCGGCGTTCGCGAAAGCCTATGACGGCAAAATCGCGCGCAGCTTCAGAGTGCACAACGAGTTCGACGTCGTCACCCATCTGCCGCCTCTGACGCTTACGCTGCCCAAGAGCGGCAGAACGTTTTATTACAAGCACGTCCGTCATTCGGAGCAGCTCAACTTCCACAACGGTTCGGTGTCCGGCAACCATATCATCGGCAGTTATTACGCCGAATTGGCGCAGAGGGATCCGCTGTTCGCGCGGAAGCTGAGCGATTACAATCCCGGCTTCTGTCCGGGCTCTTCCGTTCCTTCTCCGTTCGCTCCTTAGTTTCGCGATCTATGGGGCTGTCTCGTAAGTAAAAAGAGGCGTACTAAACGATTATCGATGGATGGATGCCAGGTGCATCTATCTCCTTCCGATGCTATACGATCCTGAAATTTTGAACTGGTAAACCCGTGACAGGGTGATTTCAGGACCGTATGAGGCAGTCTCCAGGAGATAGATGCCCTTCTTTTTTTCATCGATAATCTGGTACGCCCTGACTTAGGAGACAGCTCCTTTTGGCGTGCGCTCAGGGCTATAACCATTAGGCGAGGCTTATCAGACCGATAGGCCTTTTCGTATTGGAATGCGTTCCCGGGCGCTCTTATAATCTACCTGTGAGTTAATTCCTATAATTCACATCAGAAAACTATATGAGGAGTGTCGGGAATGCGGACTGCAACGTGGAAAAAGGGAGTTCTCGCGCTGGCGTCGATTATGGTCGCGGCCATCGTGCTGGCGGCATGCGGAGGAAAATCGGAAGGGGCGTCGGGTACGTCGAAGAAGCTGACGATCGGAACGACGGGAGGCTTCTATCCTTACGTGTTCCAGAATACGGAGACGAACCGGCTGGAAGGCTTCGAGGTCGACGTATGGGATGCGGTCGCGGCGGAGATCGGCTATGAGATCGAGTGGCAGAAGTCGGAATTCAGCGGGCTGTTCGGCCTGTTGGATACGGGCAAGATCGATACGATCGCCAATTCGATCGCGGTGACCGACGAGCGCAAGCAGAAATATTTGTTCGGCGAGCCTTATGTGTATTCGGGAGCGCAGCTTGTCGTCAAGAAGGGCAACGACGCCATTCAATCGCTGGAGGATCTGAAAGGGAAGAAAATCGCGATTCAGATCGGCACGAACTTCGTGAACCATGTCAAAAACTTCGATACGAAAGGAGAAATCGAGATCGTCAACTACGAGTCCGCCGACGCCGGGTTCCAGGATGTCGCCTTGGGCCGGGTGGACGCCACGTTCGCGACGAAAGCTTCGGCGCTCGGAACGATCAACAAGTCGGGCTTGCCGCTGCAGCTCGGCGGGAAGCAGTTCAACGTCATCCCGGCGGCCAATCCGTTCGTGAACAACGAGTCGAACAAGAAGCTGGTCAAGGAAGTGAACGACGCGTTCGATAAGCTGCGCAAGAGCGGCAAGCTGGGCGAGCTGTCCGTGAAGTGGTTCACGGAAGACTTGACGAAGCCCGAATAATGTTCGATCTCGGTTATTTCCTGTCGTCGATTCCTTTGCTGCTCAAATTTTTGTATCTCACGGTCACGATAGCCATCTTGTCGATGGCTATCGGTCTTGTTATCGGACTCGTGCTGGAGACGCTCATTCGCAGGAATGTCGCCGTTCTGGCCGGCGCGGCGAGAGCGTACATTTCGTTTTTCCGCGCGACTCCGCTTCTGGTTCAGCTCTTCATTTTGTACTACGGCATGCCTCAGGTCATCCCCGCGATGAACGGCATGAACGCGTATACGGCGACGGTCGTCGGCATCAGCCTCAACTGCGGCGCGTATTTGGCGGAGATTATCCGCGGGGCGATCCGCGCCGTCGATGTCGGGCAATGGGAGGCCGCGCGTTCCGTAGGCATGACGCTGTGGCAGACGATGCGCAGAGTCGTGCTGCCGCAGGCGCTGTACGTCGCGGTGCCGGGCTTCGGCAACACGTTCGTCACGGTGCTGAAGGAGACGTCGCTGGGCTTCGCGCTCGGGCTGACCGAGACGATGGGACAAGCGAAGCTGATGGCCGCGGATACGTTCAAGTTTCTCGAAAGCTTCTCGGCCGCCGCCTTGCTGTACTGGGGCGCGGCGATGATATTCGGCTATATGCAAATTCTGATCGAACGTAAAATGAGCAAGCCTTATGCGAAGGAGATGTAACGATGTCCGGATTGCCGGAATTTCTGAACGATAAGCGTCAAGCGATAGAGGCGCGAAGGAACAAGCTGGAGAAGCAGGCGGAAGTGCAGCCGCAGCGGCTGTCGGCGGCCGTTCGCGTCGCGGGAAGGAGCGGAGTGCGGGAGATCCGCATCCGCGACTACCAAGTCATCAGCGACAGCCCGCCGGATTTCGCGGGATACGATCTGGGACCGAGCTCTCCCGAGCTGCAGCTCGGCGTGCTGGGAAGCTGCGTCAGCCATGTGACGCTCATTCAGGCCGCCCAGCTCGGCATCCCGCTCGATCGGGTCGATGTCGAAGTGGCCGGCCATATGCATCCTCTGGCCGGACGCCCCGGTTACGAAGACGTGCCGGTGTATTTGCACGATATCTCGTACACGCTCAGAATCGCATCGCCCGCGTCGGAGGAGCAGTTGGCCGGCTTGCACGAAGCGGTGGGGCGAGCCTGTCCGATTCTGAATCTGCTGCTCAAGCCGCAGACGATCTCAGGCAGGCTGGAGCGAGCCTAAACAAGCAGCAAACAAGTCTCAAACAAGCCGCTTGTCCCACAAGTAAGGTCGTACCGGATTATCGATGAAAAAAAGTACAACAGCCCCATTCGCACACACGAGCAAACGAAACGCTTGCTGGAGAGGCTCTTGTAACGTGAACGGAGAGCGATGTTCTAAAGAATCGGGTAACGCCTCCCGAATAGCGCTCGAACGGAGGACGATGTTCTAAAGATTCGGTTAACGCCTCCCGAATGGTGCTCAAACGGAGGATGATGTTCTAAAGATTCGGTTAACGTCTTCCGAATCGCGCACAAATGCAGGACGATGTTCTAAAGATTCGGTTAACGCCTCCCGAATGGCGCTCAAACGGAGGACGATGTTCTAAAGAATCGGTTATCGTCTCTCCAATCACGCGCTAACAAGATGGTTGCTCGAAAGAATCGCACATTGGCACACGTGTGAGGTCGCGACGAATAGCTTTTTTAGCTTGGCAAGCGGATGTGAGTCAGTTGGTCAGCCGTAGAAAAAAAGAAGGGCATCTATCTCCTGGAACATCGGAAGGAGATAGATGCCCATTACCCTGCATCCGTCGATAATCGTTCGGTACGACTCGTTTTACCTATGGGACAGCCTACTGCGTTATCTCGAGGTCTGCGCGAGAAGAAGCTCCTTGCGGATCGTCTCGACGAACTGATGCTTGAAAACCATCCCTCTCAGCACCGTGCTTCCGATAATGAAGAAAGGCGCTCCGGTAATTTTCGCCTCCTCGACGGCATGCCTGAGCGCTTCTTGGTGCGCTTCCTTGTATGCCCGGGTCTCCAGAGCTTCCCGGTAGCCGACCGGGTCCAAGCCGAGTTCTTCCGCCAGCTCCGTCAAGACGTCGATATCGCCGATATCCTTGCTCTCCAGGAAGAACGCCCGGTACATGCGCGAGTTGTACTCTTTCGCTTTGCCGTGTTCCTTCGCGTATTGATAGCCCTCGAACGCAAAATGCGTGTAAGGCTGCGGGGAGAAGGGGGGCTTCACGATCGGAATGTTCAGCAGCTTGGCGAGCGGGAACACCTTGTCTCGCCAATCGTTGGTCATGTAGGCATCCTCCGGGCGCAGCGTAGGCGTCGGATAGGGACGCAGCTCGTAGGGGAGATGCTCGACTTCGACCCCGGTTTCCGCCGCGGCTTCCTCCAGCTGGCCCTCGGCCAAAATACAGTACGGGCAGACGTAATCGGAATACACTTTAACCGTTAGCGACATGATCATTCTCCTTTGCTTGAGGTATGGAGCAGCCTTCCGAAGTGCAGCCGATGCCGGCCCATTGCGCCATCAGGCGCTCCGTTTGTTTGCGTTTTTGCCGTTCTGCATACCGGTCCGCGAGCCGCCAGCCTTGCTCGATCAGGATCGCGGCGAGCACGCCGACGATCAGCCCGTTGCTCAGCAGCGGCTTGAGCACGTCCGGCAACGCGGCGAGGCTGGCCGCAGGGATGAATAAACTTCCGACGCCGGCGAACAGAGAGAGCGCGACGACCGAGAGTTTCTTCTCGTCGTTCAGCACGGCTCCGAGCTCCTTCAGTCCGGCGGACAGCAGGTGGCTGAACGAGCCGAAAATAACGGCCAAGGCGACGGGGACGGGAATCGTCGACAGTAGTGCGGCCACGACCGGCAACAAGCCCGCCGCGATCAAGATCAGACAGCCGATGCAGACAGGCAGCCTGCGCGTCATTCCCGTCGAAGCGACGAAGCCGGCCGAGTGCGAATTGGAGACGGTTCCTACGGCCGCGAACAAGCCCGAGAGCAGCTGCGTAATGCCCATCACGAAGCCCGCTTTGGCATAATGGCCGGCCGGCTTCGCGCCTATCGCCTTTTCCATAATCGTGATCGCGGCGATCAGATTGATGAGCAGCGGCAGCGCGATGACGAGAGAAGTAAGCGCGATGCCCGTATCCCAGGCCGGCGCTCCCCAGGCGAACAGCGCCGGCCGCTCGAAGAGGCCGTTTGCGGGCGCTTCGGGCCAGCGGGTCAATCCGAACGCTTGGAACAAAACGCAGCCGAGCGCGATGCCGATCAGCACCGCGTAATGCCGCAGCCAGGAGATCCGGCTTCTGCCGAGCAGCAGCGTAACCGTCAAGACGGCCAGCGAGAGGGCGGCGACGGCGGGATCGATAACCGAGCCGCGGTATCCGACGCCCAGAATGCCTTTGACGATAGGAGAGCTGAATTGGAACACCAGCAGGAGCAAATACGTGCCGGTTACGACAGGGGTGAACAGCTTCTTGACATAGCGGATAACGTTAAAGGCGCTTAGAGCGATCATGAAGAGGCCTACGAGCAGCAGTCCGGCTTCCATCTGGCGCAGCAGCAGCGCGGAGGATTCTCCGGCGGTCAGACCTCCGGCCAGCAGGATGAAGACGCCCCACCAGGCTCCCGCCGGTCCTTCCAGAATCGGCAGCCGGTGGCCGAACAGCGATTGAAGCAGCGTGGAAATTCCGATGATCATCAGCGTTCTCTGGATGAGCTGGGCGGTTTCCGCGTCGGACAGATGGAAAGCGGCCGCCACGACGATCGGCGCGACGAGTCCGCCGGTAAGGAAGAACAGCGCCCATTGCGCGGAAGACAGCGCCGTACGCATAGTTGAGGTACCACCTCCGTAAAGATCGCAGAAAGTCAGCAAGCTGCGAAAGATATGCCCCATTATAGCCGCGCGAAGGAAGCGACATCCAATACGAAATCGATAATAAGGAGAATAAGCCGGGGGCTATGAATGAGAGTTTTGCTTTACATTCCGATAATTCCGATTTATTATATTGGATATAAAAGGTTGGAATCATTTTTCGGAGAATGGAAGTTGATCGGGGGGATGACGGTGAATATCGAAAATGTCGAGGCGTTCGTATACGTCATCCATTGCGGGAGTTTCAATAAGGCGGCCGAAGCGTTATACTTATCCCAACCATCGGTTACGGCCCGCATTCAATCGCTCGAACGCGATCTTGACTGCAGGCTGTTCGACCGGCAAGGCAAAACCGTGCGAATTACGGAGGAAGGCAAGAGATTCCTGCCCTATGCCCAACAGCTTCTGCTGACCTATCAGAAAGGCAAGCTGCACGTTAATCGGAAGAGGTCGCTTCCGGAGGAGATCAAGATCGGCTGCACGGTCACTGTGTCGAACTACGTCGTTCCCGAGCTGCTTCCGCGGCTGGCGCATCTTTTTCCGAACACCCACTACAAGTTCGTGACGGGGACGACAGACGAGATCGTAGGCAAAGTTCTGAACAAGGAAGTCGATATCGGATTCGTTCGCGGAGTGAACCATCCGAACTTGCATTCCGTGAAATTTTACGAGGACCCGATTTCCCTGTACGTCTACGAGGGACATCCGTTCATCGAGCTCGAACGCCTGTCGGTGGCGCAGATCGCGCAGCAACCGATCGTTTTTTTCGAGTGCGGGGCGCTTGACTGGCTGAGGGTTCATCGCATTTTCGAGAACCTCGACCACCCTCCGAACATCCGCATCCAGACGGACAATTCGGAGATGGCCAAGAAGCTTGTCCTCAGCAAGGCGGGCATCTCGTTCCTGCCGGGTCTGAGCGTGAAGCAGGAAGTTGCGGCGGGCAGGCTCGTTCCGATCCGGGTGCCGGGGACGGACGGCATCGCCTTGCAGACGAACGTCATCTCCAATCCGGGAGAGCACGGGCAGTTTCTAAGCGAAATTATCGCGATCGGCAAACTATTAAACGTTCAATAGGAGGAGAAGAGCATGAGTCAAATCGTCATCATTTCCGGCAGTCCGACGCCGGGGTCCCGTCTGAACGGGCTTATTCAACGGGTGGAGAGCAACTGGAAGGAGAAAGGCTTCGAGGTCGGCCACATCCGCGTCGCGGAGCTGCCTGCCGAGGCGCTGCTTCACGCGAATTTCAAGGACGAGGCGATCTTGGCCGCGCTCGCGCAGGTGGAAGCCGCCGACGCCGTCGTTATCGCCAGCCCTGTCTATAAGGCATCGTATACGGGCATTCTGAAAGCGTTCCTCGACTTGCTTCCGCAGACGGGACTGAAAGGCAAAATCACGCTTCCTCTGTTTATCGGCGGCACGATCGCGCATCTGCTCAGCCTGGATTACGCGCTGAAGCCGGTATTGTCGGTGCTCGGCAGCCGCAATATTCTGGGCGGCGTGTTCGCCATCGACCAGTGGGTGCAGCGTCTGGAGGGCGGCGGCTTCGAGCTGTCCGAGGAGTTGGCTGAACGCCTGGACCGCGCCTCGGAAGAGCTGGCCGAAGAACTGGTCTGGCTCGGCGCTCGGGCGAAGGGCACCGGCGTTAACGCATAGGTTTTGTCCTTAAAAGGGGGCTGTTCCGAGACGGAGCAGCCCCTTGTTTGTATGCGCGCTGCGGGGAGGATGGGGCGGCTGCAATGTTGTCAGGTTAAGCAATTATAGCCCCCAACTGCCCCGAGGTATGTACCGTCAAGGCACTTTATTGGCCTCGGGACCTCTCCATCGGTTTCGGGCGCATACCGCCAAGGCACTTTATTGGCCTCGGGCCTCCCCGCCGGTTCCGGCCGCATACCGCCAAGGCACTTTATTGGCCTCGGGCCTCCCGGCGCTTAACCTGACCACATTGGGGGCGGCTGGGGGAGACCAAAAGATGCATTACCCATGCATCAAACCTTACATGACAACCTAGGGATCAAACCATAATCCAATATTGTGATTGGGTCTCATATTTTTCCATGCCAATCTCTTCGCAGTAAGCAAAAAAAATCAGAGTAGGAACAGGAGACGCGATTTTCCACAAAATTGGATATTCATTTATCTTTACCTAACGCAGTATGACGCGCTGATTCTCTTCGACAAGCTTGACTCGATCCGTCTTCTGTCTCCCTCGGGATTTCCGCGACGGGACCCGATTCAAAGCTGCCAGAAATTGCTGCCAGCTATGATAGAAATAGGCCCGCAGCAGCTTCAAAACCTCCCACTGACTCTTGGTGGTTTGCAAGCTGAGTTTAACCAAAAGGCTGACTGCATAAGCGATCAGCGACAGAAACACGTGGTTCCAAACCGCTTCTTGTTCGAAGCTGCTGAGCTTAACCAACTTCAGATGTTGTTTCACCCATTTGAAAAACAACTCGATTAGCCAACGGTTCTTATAGATCTCGGCAATCTCCAAGGCCGTTAGATCCCACCGGTTCGTCACCACGCGATATCGAAGTCCTTTAAGGTCCTCAAATTCGACGAGTCGCAGCTGGGCCGTTGACTTTCGCATCGTCACATCGACATCCTGCAGGATTCGAACGGAACCAGAGGATGGGATCTCACGTGCGGTACCTGCCACCGGAAAGAGTTGAAGACAATCTCGGACGCGTGTGACAAATCGAATGTTGTCTGTTACCAGTTGTTCGAAGTGCGCGCGTTTTTCGTATCCCCGATCCATGACATAGGTGGCTTCCCGATCGACCGCCAGTTCAAGGGTCAGATTCGATTCTTGGACGTTGGCCGTCGTTCCTATCACTCGGTCAGGGAAGGTGGTGTAGGGATCGGCGACAATCAGACGAACATGGAGCCGCACGGCAGTCTTGCGTGAGCCGCACCGTGCCCATCTGCCCAAGTAGTGAGGCATACTGATGTCTGTTGCATCGACGAGATGAAGTCGACCGATCGCGTCGGAGATCCCTTTACCGGACCGGGTTAGCGTATCGATTCGAGCGACCAAATCATAGAACAACTGTTGCAAGCTCTGCGTACACAAGGTCTTGGTCTTTCGGGACAGTTGGGCGCTGCTAATCGAATCCAACCCAACGGCTTTGCGTAGCGCAGGGTGTGCCTGAAGTTGTTCCGAGATGACATCGTAGGACTGAAGCTGCATCAACTGGGCAATGACGTGAAGTTCGATGGCACTCCCGGTAAAGAGCTTTTTAGAACGATGATCGTCAAAGGGAGAACGGTAACCTGACACATGAAGTACGTTTAGGCATTGACAAATGACGCTCACTTTTTTATTGTTATCCATGTGGGGCTCCTTTTTTGGAGAAATGATGGATAACGCGTCATTTCTACAATAAAGGAGCTTTATTGTGTTTAACTACGAAAAAGCATTCACAATATTCCTAATATAGGAAATTATGAGAAGTATTTTTTCGTGTTAGGTTTGATGCATGGCTAGTGCAAAAGATGGCCTCGGAGTCGCGCCCCCGGTTACGTCAAGGCCAAATGGTGGTCTTGCCTGCCGCCCATTTGTCCCCATCGCCGCCCCCGTTCACTCCTTGTTCACTCCCCTGTTCAAAGCCTCGAAAAACCCCGCCAAACCGCGCCCCGTAAGGTCGTATCGGAGATTTGAATCGACCTATAGAAGATCTCTATTATCGAATCCATTGACGACAAAATAGGTCAGGTGCTATTGTTAATTCCAACAATAATTCTTACTTATCCAGTAGGAATTATAAGTTTAACATGATTCGACAAAAAGAAAAGCGGAGGGACTCATCGCTATGAAAAAAACCAGCCTTGCCATCGTCATTCTTACGCTATCGCTTACGCTAGCCGCCTGCGGCGCGAAAAACAACAACTCGGCCAACTCATCATCGCCCTCGCCGGAAGCTTCGGCTTCGAGCCCGGCGGCCAGCGAATCGGCAAGCGCACAGGCTGAGCCCGTGAAGGTCACGAAAATCATCGTCGGTACCGGCACGCAGTTTCCGAAAGTGTGCTTCATCGACGAGAACGGCAAGCTGACCGGTTTCGACGTCGAGCTCGTACGGGAGATCGACAATCGTCTGGCGCAATACGAGTTCGAGTTCCAGACCCAGGAGTTCAAGAGTCTGCTGCTCAGCCTCGAAACGAAAAAAATCGACTTTGTCGCCCACGAGATGGAGAAGAACCCCGAGCGCGAAGAGAAGTACCTGTTCAACCAAGAGCCGTACGCGCACTGGAGAAACAAAATCGTCGTCGCCAAGGACAACGACTCCGTGCAATCGCTTGACGACCTGAAAGGCAAGAAGGTGCTGGTAGGCGCGACGAGCGCTCAAGCGCAAATTATCGAGAATTACAACAAAGAGAACGGCAACGCCATCAAAGTGGTATACAGCAGCGGAGGCGCCAACGACACCGTCGACCAGATCGTTACCGGACGTGTGGACGCCACGCTCGCCGCAGACTTCGCGCTGTCGCTCATCGATCCCGAAAGCAAGCTCAAAACGACCGGACCGGCGCTCTCCGAAGCGGACATTTTGTTCATGTTCCGCAAAAACGACGAGGAAGCGCAGAAGCTGTCCGACGCCATCGACGGCGCCATCAAGGAACTGAAGGCGGACGGAACGCTGGGCAAGCTGAGCACGGAATGGCTGGGCGGAGACTTTACCGCGGAGGAATAGATCCGCTCGCAGAAATCAACGGCTAGAGGTGAATCCGCAACATGGGGGCCAAATTCGACATCAGGTACGTGTTCGAATATTTCGTGAAGCTGCTGCCTTACATTCAAATCTCGTTATTCATCGTAGCCTCATCGATTGTGCTGGGCCTGGTGTTCGGCCTGCTCGCCGCGATTCCCCGGCTGTATCGCGTTCCCGTGCTGCAGAGGCTGTCCCAGGTTTACGCTTCCTTTTTCCGGGGGACGCCGATTCTGATCCAGTTGTTCCTGTTCTACTACGGGCTTCCCGAGGTGCTGAAGCTGATTCATATCGACGTGACGAGGTTCCCCGTTCTCGTATTCGTCATTCTCGTCTACGGTCTGCACAGCGGCGCTTACGTCTCCGAAGGCATTCGGGCGGCGGTGACCGCGGTGGACCGGGGACAGGTGGAAGCGGCGTACGCGGTCGGGATGAGCGGCTTCAAAGCGTTCACCCGGATCGTGTTCCCGCAGGCGCTGGCGATCGCGGTGCCGATTCTCGCGAATCTCGTCATCGCCACACTGAAGGACACCTCGCTGGCCTTTACGCTCGGCGTCATGGAGCTGACGGGGAAGGCGCAGACGCTGCCGACGATGTCACGGCATTTTATCGAATCGTACATTGCGTTGGCTGCAATCTACTTTATCGTTAGCGTTGTTCTGGAAAGGCTGTTCCTGCTTGTCGAGCGCCGCATGCTGAAGCACGAGCGCGAAACCGGCAATGCGGACAGGGTCCCCCTCGGGAAAAAATGGCTGAAAAAGCGCACGAACGCCGGACTCGCGCTGAGCAAGGGAGGTACCCGGGCATGAAGCTGGATTTCTCGTTCATCTGGACGGCGTGCGTCGGCTTGCTGCCCGCCGTTCCGACAACGCTTAAGATCACGGTCGTCTCGGTGCTGTGCGGCTTGGCGATCGGAACGTTCGTTGCCCTGTGCCGCATGTACCGGGTGCCGGTGCTGCACCGGATCGCGGCAGCTTACGTCACGGTCATCCGCGGCACGCCGATGCTGACGCATCTACTGATTTTGTACGTCTCGATTCCCCTTGTCGTAGACGGGCTGGCGGATCGATTCGATTGGTCGTTTCGATCGGCGCAAATTCCGATGATCGGTTTCGCTTACCTGTCTTTCTCCATTACGGCGGGCGCTTATTTGTCGGAAGTCGTTCGCTCGGGCTTGCTGGCGGTGAACAAAGGTCAGATGGAGGCCGCCCATGCGGTCGGGATGACGACCGTTCAGGGGCTGCGCCGGATCGTGTTTCCTCAAGCGTTCGCAGCCGCACTGCCGAACCTTACCAACAGCCTGATCGGCATGCTGCACGGTTCCACGCTCGCCTTCACCGTGTCCGTCGTCGACATCAACGCTCAGGCGGAGATTCTGGCGACGACGAACTGGAAGTTTTTCGAAGCGTACTTGGCGGCCGCTCTCTTATTCTGGGGGATGACCGTTCTGATCGAGAGGCTGTCGGCGCTGCTCGAGAGAAGAGTTACCCGATACAATCGCGGAGGTGTCGCATGATCAGGTTGCAAGGCATTCGCAAGGCGTTCGGCAAAAACGAAGTGCTCAAAGGCATCGATCTAACCGTGGACAAAGGCGAGGTCGTCGCGATCCTCGGCCCGAGCGGCTCGGGCAAGACGACGCTGCTTCGCTGCATCAACTATTTGGAGAAGCCGAGCGACGGGGAGATCTCGATCGACGAATTCGCCGTCAACTGCCGGAAACCCGCCAAGAAGGACATTCACGCGCTAAGGCGCAAAACCGCAATGGTATTTCAGCAGTACAACCTGTTCCGTCACAAAACCGCGCTGGAGAACGTGATGGAAGGGCTCGTCGTTGTCAAAAAGCTGCCGAAGGCAGAGGCGCGCCAGAAAAGCGTCGAACTGCTGGAGAAGGTCGGACTCGGCGACAAGCTGGACGCGTATCCGAGCCAGCTGTCCGGCGGGCAGCAGCAGCGCGTCGGCATCGCCCGGGCGTTGGCGCTGAACCCCGAAGTCATTTTGTTCGACGAACCGACTTCGGCTCTCGATCCGGAACTGGTCGGAGAAGTGCTTGCCGTCATCCGCAAAATCGCCAAGGAAGGCATCACGATGATCATCGTCACCCACGAGATGAGCTTCGCCCAAGAGGTGGCGAACCATATCGTATTCATGGAAGGCGGGGCCGTCGTCGAAGAAGGGCCGCCGAAGACGATTTTCCAATCGCCGAAGGAAGAGCGGACGCGGCAGTTTCTGGCGAGGTTTACTTCGGACAGCGCGTATTCGATCTAAAGAGCGGATAGGAGAGAGATAGATGACGCTTAAACTCGGTATACTGGATCAAAGCATCGTATTTCCCGGGCAGACGCCTTCCGAGGCGCTGGCCAATACGATCCGCCTGGCGCAAATCGCGGAAGAGCTCGGCTTCGAGCGGTTCTGGGTGTCCGAGCACCACGATTCCTCGCAGATGGCGGGAGCTTCTCCGGAAGTGCTCATCTCGCATCTGCTGGCCCGCACGGACAAGATCCGCATCGGTTCCGGCGGCGTGATGCTGCAGCATTACAGTCCTTACAAGGTGGCGGAAAACTTTAACGTGCTCGCCTCGCTGGCCCCGGGAAGGGTCGATCTCGGCATCGGGCGCGCTCCCGGAGGGCTGCCGCGCTCGACGAAGGCGCTGCAGAAAGGCGTCGCCGAGCCGGAGTCGCTGGAGGAGAAGCTGTCCCAGCTTGAACAATATTTGCGCGGTCCGGTCGCCGAAGACGAGCCGCTGGCCGGATTGCAGGCGAATCCTCTGCCCGAGCAGCCGGCCGATGTGTACTTGCTCGGAACGAGCGTGTCCAGCGCCAAGCTGGCTGCGGAGCGAGGCTATCCTTACGCGTTCGCGCTCTTCATCAACAACGACCCGGCCGCCGCGCGCGAAGCGTTCGACGTGTACCGCAGCAGCTTTAACCGGGAGAAGGGCGGCCAGCCCCGCACGCTGCTCGGCCTCTCCGTCATCGCGGCCGATACGGAAGAAGAGGCGGCGGAGCTCGCCGGCCAATTCAAGAGCGTCCGCGTGACGCTGGCCAGCGGCAAAACCGTCAACGTAGGCTCGCTGGAGCAGGCCGAGGAATTTGCGCGGCAGGCCGGCGAGACGTATACGGCGGATGTTCGCGACGCCGACATCACGAAAGGCACGAAAGAGACGGTGCGCCGCAGGCTGCTGGAGCTCCAGATGAGCTACGGAGCGGACGAATTGATCTTCACGACGATCATCCCCGATTTCGAGAAGCGGGTGCGTTCGTTCCGGCTGCTGAAGGAGGCGTTCGAGGAGCAGCCCGTCTAAGGCCGGGCGCCCCGGTTTCGTGCTAACATGGGAGCAAGGAGGGATTGATACGATGAGTACATTCGCGGCCGAGCCGCTATTCGAACAATTAGTCGCCATCCGGCGTCAACTGCATGCCCATCCGGAATTGTCCCATGAAGAATTCGAGACGACCGCGTCGATCCGCGGGTGGCTGAGCGAAGCCGGCATCCGCATCGCGGACTACCCGCTGCGTACCGGCGTCGTCGCCGAAGTCGGACGGGGAGGCCCGATCGTTGCGATCCGGGCCGATATCGACGCGCTGCCTGTGCAGGAGGAGACGGGGCTGCCGTTCGCTTCCCGCATTCCCGGCAAAATGCACGCCTGCGGGCATGATTTCCATACGGCCGCCGTTCTGGGCGCCGCCCTGCTGTTGAAGCAGCGGGAAGCCGAGCTGAAGGGGACGGTTCGTTTCCTGTTCCAGCCTGCGGAGGAGAAGGCGAAGGGCGCATCGCAAGTGATCGCGAGCGGCGCGCTGGAGGGCGTGAGCGCGATTTTCGGCCTGCATAACAAGCCGGATCTGCCGGTTGGCACGATCGGCATCAAAGCCGGGCCGCTCATGGCCGCCGCAGACGGTTTCATCGTCGAGGTGAAAGGGCTCGGAACGCACGCCGCCGTGCCGGAGGCGGGCATCGACCCGATCGTCGCCTCCGCGCATATCATTACCGCGCTGCAATCGATCGTCAGCCGCAACGTCGGCGCGCTGGGCGGCGCCGTCGTCAGCGTGACGCGGCTGAACAGCGGCACCGCCTGGAATGTTATCGCCGACCAGGCCGTGTTCGACGGCACCTTGCGCACGTTCGACGAGAAGGTGCGGACGAAAGTGCGCGAGCGCTTCGAGCAGATCGTTACCGGCGTCGGCGCGGCGCTGGGCGCGGAGGCGACGGTCCGCTGGCTCGACGGCCCGCCGGCCGTCGTCAACGATCCGGTGTGGGCCGAACAGTCGGCCGCGACGGCCAAGGCGCTCGGCTTGCAGGTTGTGGAGCCGACTCCTTCGCCGGCGGGGGAGGATTTCTCCTTCTACTTGCGGCAAGTGCCGGGCAGCTTCTTTTTCCTCGGCGCTTCGGGACCGCAGGAATGGCACCACCCGGCCTTCGATGTCGACGAGCGCGCGCTGCCGATCGGGGCGTCTTTCTTCGCCTCTCTCGCCGTCGATGCCCTCGTCCGATTGTCGGAGTAAAGGGGGGAGCCGCCATGCGCAAACTTTACGACGTCATTATCGCCGGCGCCGGGTCGATGGGGATGAGCGCGGGCTACGAGCTGGCGCGCCGGGGACTCAAGACGCTGCTTATCGACGCCTTCGATCCGCCGCATGGGCAAGGCAGCCATCACGGCGACACCCGGCTCATCCGGCACGTGTACAGCGGCGGACCGGATTACGTGAAGCTTGCCCTGCGGGCCGACGAGCTGTGGCAGGAACTGGAGGACGCCTCCGGGGAAAAGCTGCTGGACAGAACGGGCGTGCTTAACTTGTTCGATCCTTCCGCCTATTCCTACGGGGACCGATTTCAGTATTCGGCCGACCTGGGCGTTCCGTTCGAGGATCTGAGCGCGGAGCAGGTGCGCGAACGCTGGCCGGCCGTTCGTCTGCCCGATGCCTACCGGGCGATGTATGAGCCGGAAGCGGGGCTGCTGTACAGCGACAAGTGCGTGGCCGCCTTCCGCAAGCTGGCGCTGCAGGCCGGCGCGAAGCTGCTGACGAACGCCTTCGTGACGCGCATCGAGCCGGCGGCCTCGTTCGTGACCGTGCATACGGACAGAGGCGAATATATCGCGGGCAAAGTGATCGTCAGCGCGGGAGCTTGGTTTAAGACGCTGGAGCCGTTCGTCCGCCTGCCGATCCGCGCCGTGCGCAAAGTCGTCGGCTGGTTCGAGCCGAAGACGAATGCTTACGACGCCGACCGGTTTCCCGGATTTACGTTCGGAGACGGGACGGGAGGCTACTACGGTTTTCCGAGCGTCGGGGGCGCCGGCGTCAAGATTGGGCGGCACGACTTGGGCTGCGAGTGGAAGCCCGGGGAGGAGCTTGCGCCATTCGGGGCGTACCCGGAGGACGAGGGGGATTTGCGGAAGGCGCTGAATGCGTTCCTGCCGGGCGCGGCGGGCAAGCTGCTCCGCGGCTCCGCGTGCAAATACGAGCTTACGCCGGACGAACATTTCATTATCGACAAGCATCCGGAGCATTCGAACGTGCTGCTTGCGGGCGGATTTTCCGGACACGGCTTCAAATTTTCCAGCGCCGTCGGCGAGCTTCTCGCCAATCAAATCGAGCTGGGCAGATGGGGGCAGGAGATCGGAAGATTTTCCGCGACGCGGTTCTTATCTCCTGGCCAAACCTGATCCATCATTTCAAAGGAGGCGTATCCATCCATGAGTCAAACTCCAGTATCCATCGAAAATTATGTTCGGACTCACGATCTTTTGCAGGAAGCCATAGCCGGCTTGTCCGACGAGCAGCTCGTCTGGAAGGCGTCCGAGAAGTCGTGGAGCGTGACGGAGGTGCTGACGCATTTGGCCGATCATAACCTGATCGTTTCCTTCCGCCTTCGCGAAGTGCTGGCCGGTTCGGAAGCTCGCCTTCCGGCGTTTTCCCAGGACGAATGGGTGGCCGGGCAGCGGGCGAACGGGGGGAGGGCGGCGGACGCGCTGGACGTATTCCGGGCGCTGCTTCTCTACAACAGCTTGCTGTTCCGGCGGTTGTCTCCCGAGGATTGGAACAAATCCGGCGTGAACTTCAAGGGGCAGACGGTGACGGTCGCAGGCATCGCGCAGGCGTTCATCGACCACGTCCATCACCATCTCGGACAGATCGAACGAATCAAGCAGGGGGAGAAAAGCTCCCGGGAGTCGAGCGGCGCGTTCTGAAGACGGGAAGTCGAGCCATTTTTACGCAGAAAGCGGGTGGAAAAAATGCCGAGCGGCCAAGTGATCGTTCGACATGCAGAGGAGCGGGACCGCGAAGCGGTTCTGAACGTGCTCCTCGAGGCGTACAGCCAGTACGAAGCTGCGCTGTCGCCCGAAAGGTGGACGCAGTACAAGGAAAGCATCGTGGAAGCCGTCGACGCCCCCACGACGAAAGCGAGGCTGGTGGCCGAGCTGGACGGCAAGCTTGTCGGCAGCGTGTTTATTTACGACTCGTCGGAAACCGCCTACGGTTCGCCGCAGCTCGAAATCCATAATCCGATCATTCGGCTGTTGGGCGTTCTTCCGGGCGCTCGCGGCAACGGAATCGCCACAGAGCTGATCCGCGGGAGCGTCCGGCTCATTAAGGAATGGGGAGCGGATACGCTGCATCTGCACACGTCTGACATGATGGATTCGGCGGTCAGGCTGTACGAACGGCTCGGCTTCGAGCGGGCGCTCGACAAGGAATTCCAAAGCGGCACGGTGCTGGTCAAAAGCTATCGTCTGAAGCTGTCGGACACGGCGCTTCTGAACGTATAAGAACATCAAATTGAGGGAGGAATCGGACATGGCACAACGCAAGAAAATCAAATTCGGAGCGATTATTCACGGAGTAGGAGGCAACATCGCCGGGTGGAGGCATCCCGAAGTGCCCGCGGACGCCAGCGTCAGCTTTCCGTTCTACAAGCAGCAGGCGCAGGTTGCCGAGGCGGGCAAATTCGATCTCGTCTTTATCGCGGACGGTCTCTACATTACGGAGAAATCGATCCCGCACTTTCTGAACCGTTTCGAGCCGCTGACGCTGCTCTCCTCGCTGGCTTCGGTTACGAGCCGCATCGGATTGGTCGGCACGTTGTCGACCTCGTACAGCGAGCCGTTCACGGTGGCGCGCCAGTTCGCCTCCCTCGATCAGCTAAGCGGCGGCCGCGCGGGCTGGAATCTCGTCACTTCGCCTCTTGAAGGCTCCGCCCGCAACTTCGGGAAGCCGGAGCATCCGACGCACGACGAACGGTATAAAATTGCCGAGGAGCATCTGGAGGTGACGAGGGGGCTGTGGGATTCCTGGGAGGACGACGCATTCGTCCGCGACAAGGAGTCCGGCGTCTTCTTCGATCCTTCGAAGCTGCATCGGCTGAATCACAAGGGACAATACTTCAGCGTGGAAGGACCGCTCAACATCGCGCGTTCCAAGCAGGGACAGCCGGTCGTGTTCCAGGCGGGTTCCTCCGAAAGCGGCAAAAACCTCGCGGCCAAAGGCGCCGACGCCGTTTTCACCGGACACGAGACGCTGGAGGAGGCTCAAGCGTTCTACAAGGACGTGAAAACGCGGGCGATCGCTTACGGCCGCGAGGCGGACGACATCGTCATCCTGCCGGGCATCTCGCCGATCATCGGCCGGACGCAGGGGGAAGCCGACTGCAAATACGAGGAGATCGCGGGCCTCGTCAGCATTGAGAAAGCGCTCGACTATCTCGGCCGCTTCTTCGAGCATCACGATTTCTCGCAATACCCGCTCGACGAGCCGTTCCCGGACCTCGGCGATCTGGGCAGCAACAGCTTCCGCAGCGGCACGGACAAAATCAAGAAGCAAGCCCGCGAGCAGGGGCTGACGCTGCGCCAGGTGGCGCTGCGCTCGGCGACGCCGCGCGGACAGTTCGTCGGCACGCCGGAGCATGTCGCCAATCTGATTCAGCAATGGTACGAGGAAGAGGGGGCGGACGGCTTCATTATCCACTCGCAGCTTCCGAGCGGCTTGAACGACTTCGTCGAACTCGTCGTCCCGATTCTTCAGGAGCGCGGCATCTACCGCACCGAGTACGAGTCGGATACGCTTCGCGGCAACCTGGGCCTGAGGGTTCCGGCCAACCGCAATGCGGTCGCCAAAGTGAACAGCTAAGCGCATGCGGCGCGATCCGTTGCCTTTTCGGGCCATGGCTCGCGCCGTTTGCTTTGCTCGGCGGATGCGGACTACGTCAAATTTTTCTGTACAACTGACCGATTCTCGTACATGAGCAAACGAAACGACCGCTGGAGAGGCTTTGGCGAAGAGGACGAGGGCCGATGTTCTAAAAAATCGGTTAACGACTCCCCGATCGCGCTCAAACAGAGGCCGATGTTCTAAAGAATCGGTTATTGTCACTTCGTCAGACGAAGTTTTTTTGCCAAGTGTGTTGCTTTTTTATACAAAGTAAAATATTATTACTTTAATACCGATTAAACTCATTGGATATATGAGTTATCAGGCGGCGCCGACAAGACGACTTGAGGTTGCTGAAGGGATAGCGATCGCGGCAAAGCGCGTTCCGGCCATCCCGACCGAGAGAATTAAGGAAACGCGCAAAGGAGCTGTAACGGAATTGAGCCACTTGCCTGCCGTCCAGGCGGAACGCCTGGACAAATCATTCCCGCGAGAAGGCGGGGCTGAGCGCGTGCTCGACAACATCGACTTTACGGTTCACAAGGGCGAGATCGTATCGCTCCTCGGACCGAGCGGCTGCGGCAAGAGCACCTTGCTTAATGTGCTGGGAGGCTTCGAGAAAGCCGATTCGGGAGCTGTATTGATCGGCGGTGAGCCGGTCGTCCGGCCAAGCCGCAAGTGCGTCATGCTGTTCCAGGACTATGGCCTGCTTCCGTGGCGTTCTCTGCTCGGCAACGTGGAGCTGGGGCTCGAGCCGCTGAAGCTGCCGAAGCAGGAGCAGCGGGAGCGCGCAATGCGATACGTGAAGCTGGTCGGGCTGGAGGACAAGAGCGCATCCTTCCCGCATCAGCTGTCCGGCGGGATGAAGCAGCGCGCGGCGCTGGCCAGGGCGCTGGCGATGCAGCCCGAGCTGCTGCTCATGGACGAACCGTTCGCGGCGCTCGACACGTTCACGCGATACGCGCTGCAGGATGAGCTGCTGCGCATTCATGCGAAGGAGCGCGTCACCGTCATGATCGTCACCCACGATATCGACGAGGCGGTGTACCTGTCCGACCGGGTGCTGATCATGCAGCCGTCCCCGGGCAGAGTCGCCAAGGAAATCGCGATCGACGCCGCCCGGCCCAGAGACCGCGGACATGGCGATTTCCAGCATTACCGCAAGCTGATTCTGGAGCAGTTCCGGTTTACGGGATCGGCGGCGGAAGAGGAATTTACGATTTAAGGGGAGGTCTTATCCATATGCGTAAAAACAGTTTAAGCAGCAAATTGGCCGCGGCGCTTGCGGCCATTCTCGCCCTTGCGTTGATCGCCGCTTGCGGCTCGAACGACAAGGCAAAGGAGGGAGATGCGTCCGGACAAGGTCCGAAGCGGACGATTCAGATCGGCTACCTGCCGATTACGCACGCGGCTCCGCTCTACATAGAGGAGGAGCTGGGCAAAGCCGGCTTCGACCGCTTCGAGCTGAAGCTCGTCAAATTCGGCTCATGGCCCGATCTGATGGACGCGCTGAACACCGGCAAGATCGACGGGGCGTCCGTCCTGATCGAGCTGGCGATGAAGGCCAAGGAGCAGGGTATCGACCTGAAGGCAGTCGCGCTCGGGCATAAGGACGGCAACGTCATCGTCGCCGCTCCCGACATCGATTCCGTGCAGGACCTGAAAGGGAAGCCGTTCGCGATTCCGCACAAATTTTCCACACACAACATTTTGTTGTACCAGATGCTGAAGGGCGCGGGGCTGCAGTATTCGGACGTCGAGGCGATCCAATTGCCGCCGGCCGAGATGCCCGCCGCGCTGGCCGAGGGTCGGATTGCCGGGTATGTCGTCGCCGAACCGTTCGGCGCGAAATCGGTCGTCATCAACAAAGGCAAGGTGCTGTACCAATCGGAGGAGCTGTGGCCGGATTCGGTCGACTGCGCGCTCGTGCTGCGCGGGGAATTGATTTCGGGAGACCGGGCGGCCGCGGAAGAACTGGTGGCGAAATATGTGGAAGCCGGCAAAAAGGCGGAACTGAAGGACGGGGACATGAAGGCGATCGTGGGCAAGTACATGAACGTCGAAGACAAGGTGCTGGAGCTGAGCCTGCAGTGGATCAAGTACGAGGACTTGAAGCTGGACGAGGCGTCCTATGAGATTTTGCGAGAGTACATGATCGAGATGGGGCTGTCGGAGAAGCCGCCGACGTTCGCGGAGTTCGTCGATAACTCCTTGATCGAGAAGGCGTTGTAGCGTATGCGGGTACTAGGCAAAACCGGCTACGTGCTCGTCGGCTTCGCCGTCCTGATCGCCGTCTGGCAGTCAGTCGTATGGACGGGGCGGTACGAGGAATCGCTGCTGCCCTCCCCGCTCGGCGTCGCCGAAGCGATCGGCGAGCTGATCGAGTCCGGCACGCTGTTCGTCCATCTGAGGGTCAGCCTGCTCCGCTTCGCGGCCGGCTATCTGTCCGCCGCTGTGCTGGCGGTCGCGCTCGGCCTGGTGCTGGGGAGGCTGCAGCGGCTGTGGCGCTACATCGATCCGATCGTGCAGCTGATTCGCCCTGTGTCCCCGATCGCCTGGTCGCCGTTTATCGTGCTCTGGTTCGGCATCGGCAATGCGCCTGCGATCGCGATCATTTTCCTGGCGGCATTCTTCCCCGTGCTGCTGTCCACCGTATCCGGCGTCCGCCGGGTGAACCCGAGCTTCCTGAAGCTGGCGCACAATCTGGAGCTGGACAGGAGGGCGCTGCTGACGAAAATCGTCTTCCCCGCCGCGTTCCCGTCTATCGCCAGCGGACTGCACATCGCCGTCGGCACCGCCTGGATTTTCCTCGTCTCGGGAGAAATGGTCGGCACGCAATCCGGACTCGGCTTCCTGATCGTCGACGCCCGCAACATGATCCGGCTCGACTTGGTGCTCGCGGGCATCGTGTTCATCGGAATATGCGGCCTGCTGCTCGACCAGTGCGTGCGGCTGTTCGAACGCCGGATGGAGAAGAAGTGGGGCATCGTTCGCGGCGACTGATTCCCGTCTAGCGGGTCGCCGACGGCTCCAGCTCGATGGCGGCGACGTCGTCGACGTTCGTCCGGCAATGCTCGCAATAGCAGACGAGACGCACCTCGTGGCCGCAAGAGACGTGAACGAGCTTCTTGTAGCATTTCTTGAGATTGTTCCGGCCCCATAGCAGGAAGGCGTGAAAAACCGTTTCCAGCTCTTGACCGCTCTGCGTCGGCTTGTACTCGTACCGGGGAGGATGGGCGGAATACAGATTGGATTCGATCAACCCAAGCTCCTCGAGATCCTTCAGCCGGTCCGAGAGCAGCTTGGAGGAGAGTCCCTTGAGCGCATTTTTGATTTCGCTGAACGTCGTGCGGCCGACGAGAATTTCGTGAATGATGAGCAGCGTCCAGCGGTCGCCGATCAGATTCAGCGTCTGGGCGATGTTGCAGGGCAAGTCGTAGCGGTCCTTCATGGCGAACCTCCAAGTAAGTTGATCTATATGAGTATAAATTTTACACCAAGTATATTAAAATCACAATTTCTGCGATTTGACCGCAAAAGGAGAGATTTGAGATGGCATTGTATTTGATCGAATCGAGTTTGGACGGGAATACCCGCGAAAAGGGCGCATTCCGGGCGCGGACGGACGAATTGCAGCGGGAACTGGGAGAACGCGGCGCGAAGCTGCTGGAGGTGCAGGTGTCGCAGGGCTTCGAGCGGGCGTTCTTCATCGCCGACGGCGGGGAGGAGGCGGTGCGGGCGGCGCTCGCGGCGGCATCGGTTCCGGTCGAGCTGCTCAAGGAAGTGCGCTTGATCGGCAAGCAGCCGGAAGAGGTACAGCCGCAAGGGGAAGGGCTGAACTACCTTGTAGAATGGAACTTGCCGGAGCATCTGACGATGGAGCAGTATTTGGAACGCAAGAAGAAAAATTCGGTCCATTACGCCGAAGTGCCTGAAGTGTCGTTCTCGCGGACCTACGTGTGCGAGGATATGACGAAGTGCCTGTGCTTCTACAAGGCGCCCGACGAAGAAGCGGTCAAGCGGGCGCGCGAAGCGGTGCATGCCCCGATCGACGCGCTTACGGCCATCCGGCCGCAGGAATGACGCGTATGACGGCCGATGAACGGCTCCGCGACGGCAGCTTGCTCGAAGAAAGAATTCAAACGCTGCTGAAGCCGAGCGTCAGGAAAATCGATTGCGAAGCCTATTACCCGCTCGACTATATGACCGCGCTTGGTCGGGACGGCTTTTTCCGTTCGGAGGGAGAGCGCGCGCAGGAGGTGAGGATGGCGGGTGTCCGAATCGTGGAAGAGACCGCGGCGGCGTGCATGACGACTGCCTTTAACGTATGGTGCCATCTGGCCGCGCTGACCTACGTTCGTCACAGCGGCAACGCCGCTTTGCGCAGGACGCTGCTCCCGGGCTTGGAAAACGGAGAGCTCCGTGGAGGCACGGGTCTGTCCAATCCGATGAAGTTCTACGCGGGCATCGACAAGCTCTATTTGAAGGCGGAGCGGGAAGGCGGCGGCTATCGGGTATCGGGGCAGCTTCCGATGGTATCGAATCTCGGGGAAGGACATTGGTTCGCGACCGTGTCAGAGACGGCGGGCGGGGAGCGTATCATGGCGTTTTTCCCTGTCGGGGCGGAAGGATTGAGACTGGAGGAGCGGCTCGGATTTCTCGGGCTGAACGGGAGCGCCACTTATTCTTGCTCATTCGACCGCGTCAGCGTGCCGGAGGAATGGATCGTTTCGGAAAGCGCCGACGAATTCGTCGCCAGGGTGCGGCCTGAATTCGTGCTGTACCAAATTCCGCTTGGCCTGGGCGTTACGGCTGCCGCGATCCGTTCGATTCGCCAGGCGAAGGAGAAGCAGGGCGGCTGCAATGGCTTGCTTCCCGTTCAGCCCGAGCAGTTGGAGCGCGAGCTGGAGCGGCTGCGCGAAGCGACTTATCGGCTGGCCTCGCAGTTGGAGGAGGTGAGCGCTTGGAAAGCGCTGCTGCGAGTGCGGCTCGATACGGTCTACTTGACGCTCCAGGCCGTTCAGGCCAACATGCTTCACCAAGGCAGCGCCGGTTACGTGCAGACGAGCGCGCCGTCGCGTCGGCTGCGCGAAGCGTACTTTTTCGCCAACTTGACACCTACCGTCCGCCACCTGGAAAAGCTGCTTGCAGCCCAATCTTTACCAGTTGATGAAAGTCTGCTATAATCGTCTACAAATACGAAATTCGGTGTGAAGCACATTCCGAAGAGCGCTTGAAGCGTTCCGGGGGTGTGCTTTTTTGCGTCATGAAGCCGGGAAGGAAGTGTAGTATAATGAAGAGGTCGGATCGCAGCGTTAAGGAGAAGCTTAAGCTCGACCAAATGATGCGCGTCTTGTTCCGCCTATCCAAACGTCTGACGGTTCAACTCGTCAACGGTTTGTTCGGCGAGCAATTCGCGAACGAGGAAGTCAAATCGATCCACTACGGCAACGCGGAGTTTATTATGGACGGATACGACCGCATCGTCGGCGATCTGTTTCTGAAGCTGGTTACGGTTCGCGGCACGTTTCAGTATCACGTCGAGTTTCAGACGTTAAATGACCAGTCGATGGTTATCCGGATGTTTCGTTACGGATTTGAAAAAGCAGTAGAGGTGGCAGCAGGGACGGACGACGGCAGTGGGGGAGGACGCAACGGAATGGCGCTGCTTGCGTTTCCCCGCCAGATTGTCATTTTTCTGGAGGAGAACGAAGCGGTTGGCGACGAGCTTGCTTTTCGCTTGCTTCTGCCCAGCGGGGTGGAGACGGTCTACACGGTGCCGACGATGCGCTACTGGACGCTGACTCCCCGCGATCTGCAGGAGCGGCGGTTGTTCGCCCTGCTCCCGCTGCAGGTGTTCCGTTCGCGCAAAAGCATGCGCGGCATTGCGGACAGCCACCGATCGGATGAAGAGAAGAGACGGCTGTTCGCCCAAGAGTTTGAACGGCTCAAGACGACGATCGGGCAGACGCTGGACGTCATCCGGGAATTGCACCATCAACGGCTGCTGCGGCTCGGCGATATCGACCGGCTGCTGCAAGTTCTCGATAACATATTGAAATATTTATACAACAGATACGGCAACGATCAACAAACTGAGGAGGTTAGTCGAATGATCAAGACGTTCATTGACCCTGAAGTGTTGAAGAAGGGGAGAAGAGAGGGGCAGAAAGAGGGTATTCAGCAGGGTGTACAGCAGGGCAAAATTACGGTCGCGCGCAAACTGCTGAAGCTCGGGGTCGATATCGGTACAATCGTTGAAGCAACGGAGTTGAGTGAGGAGGAAGTGCTGAAGCTGGGTAAACAGGAACAGCCCCCGTTTCCGCTTCGGAACGATTAGCCGTCCGGCTCGTACCGGCTGTTTTTCCCTATGGTCAACCTCCAGATTCGATCTTATACTAAGTTACATTCGAACATCACAGGGAGACAGACGCAAATGAGAATTTCAACGGAGAAACTATTCACGCACCCGCTCGGCATACTGGCCGCGGCGACGGGTGCTACTTTTTTGTGGGGAAGCGCATTTCCGATCATCAAGCTGAGCTACGCCGAGCTGGACATCGGGAAGGGACAAGTTTACGAGCAAATCTTATTTGCGGGAATCCGGTTCACGCTGGCGGCGCTGCTGATTTTGGCGTTCATGAAGCTGATGGGCAGAAGCATTGCTTACCAGAGAGGCTCGTGGCGGGGTGTGGCGAAGATTGGCCTGTCGCAGACGCTGCTGCAGTATGTGTTTTTCTATTACGGGATGAGCGGTTCGACCGGCGTGCAGGGCTCGATTTTGGCCGGAACGACCTCTTTCTTCCAAATTCTCATCGCCCACTGGATGTATGCGGACGATCGGATCACGCCGCGCAAGCTGTCCGGGCTGATTGTCGGTTTTGCCGGAGTCGTTGTCGTAGGGCTGTCCGGGGGCGCGACCGGCGTCCATTTCGGCTTGGCCGAAATCTGCCTGCTGGCGGCGATGTTCTTCGGAGGGTTGGGCAACGTATTATCGAAAAAAGAGTCCGGGCGCCTCGACATCCTGTACATGACCTCGTACCAAATGCTGCTCGGAGGAGTCGTGCTGAGCGCGATCGGGGCCGCGGGCGCGGGTTTGATGCCTTTCGCGTTTACGTGGAGCGCCGCGGGCATGCTGCTGTATCTCGCGGTATTGTCGGCGCTCGGCTTCGTCCTGTGGAACACGGTCATGAAATACAACCAGGTCGGCAGCATTTCGATGTACTTGTTCCTCATTCCCGTGTTCGGCGTCTTCCTGTCCGCGCTGCTGCTGTCCGAGCCGCTGCATGCGACCGTCTGGCTGGCGCTCGGACTGGTGGCGGGCGGCATCGTGATCGTCAACCGCAAGCCTGCCCCGGCCGCGGCTGCGGAAATCGGGCGCCCGGCCTAAAAGCTTCGCAGTCCTCGTCCGATCGAATTCACGGGGCGGGGAGCGCAGTGGACCGCTGAACGCGGAACAGGATACCTTGTCCCCCTTGCCGGGGGGCGGTATCCTGCTCCTTGAACCTAATCTATCCGTGCAGCCCAACCTCGATTATTTCCACAGCTGGACTCGTTCCGCATAATTTTTCGAATAGATTTCCTCGATTTTCTCCGCTTTGTTGGCTTGCAGATTGGCGATCATTTTGTTGTACGCGTTCTCCGCTTCCGCGGCCGATTCGGCGTAAATCATCGACGTAAAGCCCTTGTCGGTAATATCCTTCACCTTCTGTTCGACAAGAGCGTCGGGCGTTCCGCCGAGCGGGCCCAAATTGTCGTAGAGCGAAGAGTCCCAGGTCGAATCCTTCATGGAAATCAGGGCGTGAGCGCTGATCGGATCTCTGTCGTACTTGGCCGCGAGATCGTAAGGCGTTCCGTCCGTGCCGTTGCCGTTCTTGATGAACCAGGTCCATTTCCGGATGCCGGTCGCCTTCGAATATTCGTTCCAGTTGTCCTTAAAGCCTTGAAGCACTTCGGGCCGAGGCGTATGCTTGCCGTCCTTCATATCCCAATGCGTGCCTTCGAGTCCCCATTGAAGCAAATATTGCCCTTCTTCGCTCACCAGGAAATCCATCATCTTGATCGTTTCGACGGGATGCTTGTTGGAGACGGTTATGCCGATCGCGTCCCAGCCGAGCGAGCTTCTCGGACCGAACGTGGTCTGCGAAGGGTCCACGCCGTCCGCGACGACCTTGAACGCGTAGAACTGCTTGTCCGTATCCTCGCCGAATTGCTCCCGCAGCAGACGGTTCGCCTCCGTCGGAAGTCCGCCTCCCGTTGCGAATACCCTGCCGCTGGTCGTCTTCTGATCGTAGATTTGCGTTTTGTTAACCGCCCATTCCTTGTCCAGTAGTCCCTCGGTTTGCAGTCCGTTGATGAATTTGATCATTTCCAGATATCGGGGGTGGCGTACGTCCAGCTCCAGCTTGCCGTCGGTCTCGTAATAGCTTTTCATGCCGTACATCCCTTTGAACGTACCGATAATGGTCGGCATATGATCCGCGTTAAGCGTGAAAGGAATCGAATCTTTGCCGTTTACCGCCGGATATTTCTCTTTGAATTTGCGCAGCAGGTCGACGAATTCCTCTTGGGTGAAGCTCTCGCCCTTCTCCGCCTTCTCGCCGTAGCCGAATTCTTTCAATACGTCCATTCGCATGTTGATGCTCCAGTTCGGATCGGGATCCATGCCGTACCAGTTGTTCAGGTAATAGTTTTTGCCGTCCATGTAGCGGCTCTTGTTCAGCACGTCCCCGTACATCGCGGTGATGTTGGAGCCGTACTCCTGGATCAGATCGTCGAGCGGAATCAGCGCTCCGGCGGCTATATATTTGTTGACGATGTCGCTGCGGCGGTCCATCAGCACGATGTCCGGCAGGTCGTTGCTCGTCAGCATCAGGTTCAGCTTCTCCTCGGGATTGCCCGTCGGCTGCTGAATCTGAAAAGTTATCCCGGTCCGCTTCGTAATCTCCTGAGCGACGGGATTATTGAATTGGTCGCCCGTGTTTTTGTCGAAGAACGTCAGCGTGATCGGCTCCTTCGGCTGCTCCGCTCCCGAGTCGGATGGCTGAACGGAACCCGAATCCGAACCCGACGAGGCCGGCTCGTTCTTGCCCCCGCCCGAGCAGGCCGTCATCACTAGCAGCAGCGCGGCCAGCGCAACCAGCGATACTTTTTTGTACTTTCGATTCATGGAAATTGCCCCCTCATAATATAGGATGAAAATGATGGCTTGCCCTTACTTCAGCCAGGGAAGAAAATCCCGGTTCGCCTCCAGCATCTCGTCGCACATCGCCACGATGTCGTCCAGCGACAGCTCGGCGGAGGTGTGCGGGTCCAGCATCGCGGCATGGTAGACGTGCTCGCGCTTGCCGGTCAGCGCCGCTTCGATCGTCAGCAGCTGCATGTTGATGTTCGTGCGGTTAAGCGCGGCGCATTGCGGCGGCAGCTCGCCGAAGTAGGTCGGCAGAATCCCGTTCGCGTTCACCAGACACGGCACCTCGACGCACGCCTTCTCCGGCAGGTTGGAGATCAGCCCGCCCGTATTGCGCACGTTGCCGGCAATTTCGAATGGCTTGTTCGTCTCCATCGCTTCCATAATATAAGAGGCGTACTCGTGAGAGCGCTCATGCGTCAAGCCGTCGTTTTCGATCAGCTCGTTCACTTCCTGCCAGTAGGCCGCTTTGCCTTTGCCCCAATTTTTGTACATCTGCGTGGAAATGCCGAATTGCTCCGCCAAACCCGGATAACGATGCTTGTGATAGTAGGGCACGTATTCGGAAGCGTGGGTGCTCGACTCGGTGACGTAGTAGCCGAACAGTCTCATGAAATCGTAACGCACGCCGTCTTCGTGCGGATACGGCCGCTCAGCCGCGCGTTTGCGAATTTCCGGGTACAGGTCGACGCCGTTGCGCGTCACTTCGAGCAGCCAGGCCTGATGGTTGATGCCGCCGATCCGCCAGCGCACGTCGGCTGCGTCCATGCCCAGACCCTCCAGCAGCTCCTTCGCACACGTCTGCACGCTGTGGCAGAGGCCGACCGTCTTGACGCCGGTCGCCTGCTGGACGGCGCCGGTGATGATCGCCATCGGGTTCGTATAATTGAGCAGCCAGGCGTCGGGACACACCTCTTCAATGTCTCTGGCCATGTCCAGCATGACCGGAATCGTGCGCAATCCCCGGAACATGCCGCCCATCCCTAGCGTATCCGCAAACGTCTGGTACAAGCCGTATTTTTCCGGAATCTCGAAGTCCGACATGATCGACGGGACCAGCTCGCCGACCGTAATCGCATTGATGATGTAGTCCGCGCCCCTCAGCGCCTCCTTCCGGTCGGAATAGGCCGTAATGGTCGCCTTGTTGCCGAGATTGGCGTTGAGCGTCGTCAGCATGCGCAGAGACTGGTTCATCCGCGCCTCGTCGATGTCGTACAGCGCGAGATGGGAGTCGGCCAGCGACGGCGTTCTCATGCAGTCTCCCAAAATATTTTTGGCGAATATCGAGCTTCCCGCTCCGATGAAAGTAATTTTCGGCATATCGAATGCCTCCTTGAGGGTTAGTTTTTGACGGCTCCCAGCAGCATGCCTTTAAGGAAGAACCGCTGCACGAAAGGGTAAACAAGAATAATAGGCAAGGTGGCGACCATCGTTACCGTCATGCGAATGCTCTCGCCCGTAACCGGAATTTTCTTGGCTTCGTTGGCGAGCTGCTGCGCATCGTTAAGCATGTCTCCGGTTTGATATTGGTTAAGAATCTTCACCAGCACGGCCTGCAGCGTCTTGAGGTCCGGATTGTACGTGTAGATGTACGAATCGTACCAGGCGTTCCAATGATAAATAGCCGAGAACAATGCTACGGTGGCCAGCACGGGAACGCATACCGGCAAAATGACTTTAACGAAGATCCGCACGTCGTTGGCGCCGTCGATCTGGGCCGATTCCTCCAGCTCCCTCGGCAGCTCCTCCATGAAGGTGCGGATCAGAATCATCCAGAAAATATTGATCAGTCCCGGAAAGAGAAAGACCAGGAAGTTGTCGATCAGGCCCAGCGATTTCACGATCATATAAGTGGGGATCAGACCGCCGCTGAAATACATCGTGAAGACGAAAAATAAATTGACGAATCGGCTCCCGACCAGATCCTTCTTGCTTAACACGTAGGCGAGCAGGGCGATGCAGAAAACCGACAGCGGCACTCCAAGCAGCGTACGGAGCAGCGTCACTTTAACCGACGTTGTGATCTCCGGATTCGAGAATACGGCGGCATAGCTTTCCAGGCTAATGTCGCGGGGCCAGAGCAGAAATCCGCCCCTTAAGGAATCGGTTCCGTCGTTGATCGACAGGACGAAAATTTGCCAAAAGGGGAAAAAGGTCACGATGAACAGCATACTCAGAAATCCGTACAACAAAATGCGGCCCGACCAGCTCATCAGCGTATCCCGGCTTATCATGTTTCCCTCCTCCTTAGAACAGCGAATTATTGTTCATGCGTCGGGCCAGAGAGTTAACGCCTAGCACCATGATGAAAGCGACGATCGACTTGAACAAGCCAACGGCCGAGGCGTAGGAGAACATCCCGTTCTGGATGCCGTAGCGGAAGGAATACGTATCGATGACGTCGGAATAATCGCGATTAAGCGAATTGCCCAGCAGGAAATATTGGTCGAATCCCGTATTGACGATATTCCCTACGGCAAGAATAAGCAAAATGACGATCGTCGGCTTCAGCAGAGGCAGCGTGATATGGACGATCTGCTTCACTCTCGTTGCTCCGTCCACTTTGGCGGCCTCGTACAACTCGGGGTTGATCGAGGCGATGGCGGCTAAATAGATGATCGAACTATAGCCCATTTCCTTCCACGTATTGGCTCCGGCGACAATCCCCCAAAAATATTTTCCTTCCTGCAGGAACAGCACGCTTTCCTTGGTCAGTCCAAACAGCTTCAGCAGTTCGTTGACGACGCCGTCCGCGGACAGCAAGGTGACGAATATATTCGCCGCGATGACCCATGAGATAAAGTACGGCATGTAGGACGCCGTCTGGACGATGCGCTTGAAGGCTGCGCTTCCGACTTCGTTCAGCGCCACGGCGATGAGGATTGGAACCAGGAAGCCGATTCCGATCGTCAGCAGGCTCGATACCAAGGTGTTCCTCATGATCAGGAAAAAATCGTCTCCCGCGAAGAAAAGCGTGAACCACTGAAAACCGACGAATTCGCTGCTCAGGAAAGACGACCAGAAGTTTCCGAGAGTCGGCTTATAGTCCACGAAGGCCATGTACAAACCCAGCATCGGCCCGTAGGAGAACAGAATCGCCCAGATGAATCCGGGGACGAGCATGAGGTAGAGATAACGCTGCTTGAGTATTTTTCTGCGCCATTTGGATTTTGTCGTCTGATGGATCGCATTGATAGGAATCACCTCGTTTCGTAAGCGCCGGCCGCTTGTCTCTATTATTGAGCCGCCGGATCGCGATATCCATAACGAGTTCCACTGATTTATACCGCAAACGAACGAACCTTCTCCGGAGCGAATTGACAGGCGTTTTACGCGAGTGGGATACTTAGAATCATTCAAATCGCGCGACAAGGGGCGAAATCGGGATGTATACGATCCTACTGGTGGATGACGAGCGTCTGGAACTGGACACCTTGCAGAATTTCGTGCCTTGGTCGGAAATGGGCTTCGAGATCGCGGGAACGGCCAAGAACGGGAAAGAAGCTTTGGCCAAAATCGGCGACTTGCTCCCGGATGTCGTCATTACGGACGTCAAAATGCCTATCATGGACGGAATAGAATTCGCGGCGATCGCCCGCGGGCTTCTTCCCCATCTTAAAATCGTTTTCCTAAGCGGCCACGATGACTTTCTTTTCGTGAAATCCGCCCTGCATGTGGAAGCGATGGGGTATTTGCTTAAGCCGCTCAATATGGGGGAACTACGGGATCTGATGGAGAAGGTCAAGCTGAAATGCGCGGACGAGCAGCGGGTTAAGCTTTCCTCCCGCGCTCTGGCGATCCAATATATTAAGGATCTGCTGAGCGGAAAGGACGGGCTCGCCCGAAAATCGAAGGCGGAAGAAATTTTAAGCTTGAATCTTGAGCCGCTGGCTTCCAAAACCGGAAAATTCATTTTTTCTTTAATTACAATCGATGAATACGCGGCCTTGTCTAGGTATGTGCCCGACGGCCTTTCCCTTATTGCGCGCATTGAGAGCGAGATCGGACGGCTGGCGAGCGGACGCGGCGCATTGGTCGTCTCCCTGAGCGAACGCCAGCATCTCTCCATCAGCGCCAACGAGCCGACGGAGGACGTACTCCCTTGGTATCGGGAGCTGGGCGCCTTGTCCCAATGGATCACGCTGTGCTCCAGGCCGCGGCCGGAGAAGCTTGAACGGCTTTTCGATCTGTTCCAAGGCTTGACGGAGCTGCGGGATCGTCATGTTTTCCTGTACGGGGCCGGTCATTTGATCGTTGCGGACGAGTCGGCGGAACGGAATGCCCTGCAAGCCTCCTCCGTCGCCGAGCGGGGGAAGATCCTCTCCGTCGATGCCTTGCACGCGAATATCCGTCAAAGGAATCCGCAGGCGGCCGCGGCTTGGATTCGGGATTATTTCTCATCCCTGGCGGTGGAAGAAGCAAGCGCGTGCATCGAGCCTGTCGAGCAAGCCTGCTTAAGGCTTTTGGATCAAATCTACGAGGAGCATGTCACGGCCCACCTCGGAGTAAAAGAAAAGATGGAGGACAAAGCGGTGTTGATCGGCAAGCTTTCCGTCATCGAAAGCGTGCCTTACATGGAGCAGACGATCCGCAAAACCGTGCTGAAGCTGATCGAATGCGTCGCGGAGCAGGAAACGGACAAGCATGCGGTAACGGTCAGCCAGCTTAAGAAGCTGATCGCGGAACAATATGCCCAACCTCTTACGATCGAATATTTGGCGGAGCGGGTGTTCATGTCTCCGAATTATTTGCGCACCATTTTCAAGGAGCATACGGGCAGCACCGTTCTCGAATATTTGACGCAGATCAGAATGGAGCGCGCGTCGGACATGCTGCGGAGCAGCGCGCTCAAAATCCATGAGATTTCGGCCAAAGTCGGCTACGAGAATCCATCCCATTTCTGCGCGATTTTCCTCAAGAGAACGGGAGTTACGCCCAACCAATACCGCAAACAAACGTTAAGGCTGTGAAACTATGCTGCGGAAGATCAAAACCTTTTTCATGAATTTGCCGCTCCGGGGGAAGCTGCTCGTCCTCTTCCTGTTCGCATCGGTTATTCCTCTGCTCTTCGTTTCTTTCTATTCCTATTCCGTCACTGAACGACAGTTGGTCAGTCAGACGCACGAAAACATGCACTCGATGAACTCCCAAATCAACAACAACATCGAGAATCGCCTGGAAACGTATAAGCAAATTTCGAGTCTGCTCTATATGGACACGACCTTGAAGGAATATCTCTCCCAGACGTACGACAAGAGTATCGAGTTCGTGGAAGCTTACGACTATATTAACGATCTGTTATACGGAGTTATGGCGGCCAATGCCGATATTCACGCGATTACTCTGTACCCGTACAACGAGACGATTCCGAGCGACGGGTTATTCGTCAAGCACGTCGACGAGCGGCTGAGATCTCAAAGCTGGTACGAAAAGCTGTCGAAATCGTACGGGGATGCGATCTACAGTATTGTGAACAGTGACGAAGCGATCTTCACATTGGCCAGATTGCTGAATAACCACAGACTGCAATATCCCTACGGGATCCTCACGATCGACATTAAAGAAAACGTGCTATATTCGCTCTACGAGAAGGAAACGTTAAACAAAGACATTTACATCATAAACGCCGACGGAATCGTTCTCTCGGCCAAAAACAAGGAGCAAATCTCCAAACCGCTGTCCTCCCTCATCGGGTCCGGCCCGTGGGAGAACGGGAACGTAGGCACATTCGAAACGGATATCGACGGGGCGCAATCGCTGATCGTGTTCAACAGCATGAAGTTCGGCTGGAAGACGGTGTCCGTCGTACCGCTCAGCCTCGTCTTATCCGACGTCCAGCAGGCGACCAATCGGATGCTGCTCATCTCCGGCTTAAGCGTCGTGCTGGCGGTTGCGCTTATTTTCCTGACCTCGCGCTATTTTTCGAATCGCTTCCAGACACTCTACCGTTACATTCGCAAAGTGGAGAACGAGGATTTCATTTTCGATGTCCAGGGCTGGGGAAGGGACGAGGTCGGACAGCTTGCCGAAGCTTTTCACTCCATGAGACGCCGATTAAACGAGCTGATTAACGAAGTGTACAAGAAGGAAATTTTGAAGAAGGAGGCCGAACTATACGCGCTCCAAAGCCAGATCAACCCGCACTTTCTGTACAATACGCTGTCGATTATCTCGTCCCTCGCACTCCGCAATCATGATCCCGAGGTCGGGAGAGTCGTGTCCCATCTCTCCAATTTCTACAAGACGTCTCTCAATAAGGGGAAAAAGAACATTCTCGTGCAGAAGGAACTGGAGATTACCCGTCACTATATCGCGATTCAGCAGACGAGGTTCGAGAATTTATTTCACGTGCATTGGCAGATCGACGAATCGTTATATCCTTATCTGACCTTAAAGCTGATGCTGCAGCCTTTCGTGGAGAATGCCATTCTGCACGCAGTATGGGACGACAATCACTCTTTGAATATCGTTATCCGCCTGTTTCGCGAAGCCGACGGGATGATCTTCGAGGTCGTTGACGACGGCGCCGGAATGACCGCGGAGCAAGCGAACAACGCTTTGCAATCCCATATGGACGCAGGCTACGGCATACGCAATGTCCACGAGCGGATTCAACTGGCTTACGGGCCCGGCTACGGCATCGAGCTGTTCAGCAGAAGGGGGATCGGGACTCAGGTTAGAATAAAGCTCCCCTTGCATGCGGGCATGCAGTAAAACCAAAGCTTTACTCGCTCGCCCCTTCCTCCGTTGTATGGAATTGTCAAGCGCTTGCAAAGGCGACGAACTGCGCAAAAATTCAACACCGCTGTTGGAAAATGATACAGATCGAGGGCGGAAGTTGCCATTGTAGGCGCAAGACGGGAGGTGTACAATGCTGGTATGAAAATGACCCGGAAATTCCTGCTCGTCTTCGTGCTGATCCTGTTTTTGCCCATCGTGGCCATCCACCAGGGCATCGTTCGTTACTCGGAGAAGGTCATGGAGGCCAACATCATCGAAAACAACGAGATCATGGCCGAACTGATCGTCAACCGGATGAACAGCGAGATGAACGACGTCGTCTCGCAGCTTCAGCTTGTCGCCGGACTGTCGGACCGGCACGAGCTTAATCCGTCCGCGATGTACGCCAGAGCCAAGCAGGCGATCTCCAAGAGCACGATCATCCAATCGATTTATTTTCTGGACACGGACCGCCGCATGCTGTTCGAGGCGCCGTTTCGGCCGATCGTGGAGGATACGGCCTACGACTATCCGAAGTTCGAGCATGTCAAATGGAGTTATACGTATGTCGTTACCGGGTTGATCTCCAATGTTCGCTCCGAAAAAACGGTGACGGTCGCCATTCCCGTCTTTTACGACGACCGCCGGTTTCTCGGCGTGCTGGTGGCGGAACTGAGCCGCAACTTCCTGTCCAACATACTCAGAAGCACGAGCGAGACGCGCGAAGGCTTCAGCTTCATTATCGACGGCGAGGGCAAAGTAATCGCGTCCACCAGCGACGACGATTGGAACCTCGATTTCTCGGGCGAGCCGATCGTCCGGCTGCTGCTGAAGGGCGACTCGGGCTCCGTTCAGGAGGCTTACCGAGGCGAGCCGAGCGTCATGACGTACCAGACGATGCGGGAAAATTGGGGACTCGCGCTGGGCGTTCCGGAGAAATTCGCTTTCTCATCGGTGCAAACGCTTTCGAAAGCGCTCACTTACAGCTTTCTCGGCATTTTCGGACTGATCGTCTGTCTCGTGCTCTTCGGCGGCCGCCAGATTCTCATTCCGATTCTTAAAGTGACCAAGTTCGCCCAGCGCATTCAGAGCCAGAAGGCGCCGCAGCCGCTCCCCGAGCCGCTGACGAAACGAAGGGACGAGATCGGAGAGCTGCTTCGGGCGTTCCAGGACATGGGGGAACGGGTCGACCGCAGCCATCGCTTTCTGAAGGAGATTATCGAAGGCATTCCTTACGCGCTCATTACGCTTAACGCCATGGGAGAAGTGACCCGGGTGAACCGAAAATGGGTCGAGCTGTTCGGCTTGTCCGAAGCCGAATGGGAAGGCAAGCGGCTGGCCGAGCTTCCCGGCTACGAATTTCTGACCGCGGCTCCTGGCTCCGGCGAGAAGGAAGCGACGTGGACAGGCGGAGACGGAGCGACGCGCGTGCTGAGCGTCGTTACCGCGTCTTTCTATGACGGGCTGCTTGCGGTCGTGCAGGATATTTCGCAGATCCGTATGCTCGAGTCGCACGTGAAGCAGAGCGAGCAGCTCGCGCTGATCGGACAGATAACGGCGGGCATCGCCCACGAATTGAAAAATCCGCTCGCCGTTCTCTCCAGCTCCTCGGAGCTGCTTAGAGAGGAGATCGAGCTGCGGCCGGATTCGGAGTGGGTGCCCACGCTCGTGCAAGATATCGACGACGAGATCGCGAGAATGACGTCTATCGTCAACGAATTTTTGACGCTCGCCAGAACGAGGAAGGAAGCGGACGTCCCCGTACAGCTCGACGAGCTGCTGAACCGGGTGCTGCATCTGCTGCGGATCAAGTTCAACGAGCTCGGCATAACGGTACGGCGCGACTATGCGGACGCCGTTCCGGTCATCGAGGGCAAGACGAACAAGCTGATCCAGGTGTTTCTGAATCTGCTCGTGAACAGCATGGAGGCGATGCCCCAAGGCGGCGCGGTCGATATCGGAATTTCCGTCTCGGAGGAGGAAGTATGCGTCGAGATCGCCGATGAAGGGGACGGCATATCCGAAGAGCATCTGGAATGGCTGTTTAATCCGTTTTTCTCGACGAAGGAGAACGGCAACGGACTGGGGCTGTCCATCGCCCGCGACATTATGAAAGAGCACGGCGGAACGTTGGAAATGAGCAGCGCAACAAACAAGGGAACGGCGGTCCGCTGCCGCTTCCCGCTTAACCGGAAGGAGGGATTGGCGTGACGGCGCCTGGAGTTCTGATCGTGGATGACGAAATCAAGCTGTGCCGCAACATCGCGCTTAAGCTGAGAAGGGAAGGCTATACGGTATACGAGGCGTACGACGGCAAAGCGGCGATCCGCAAACTGCAGCAGCATGCGATCCGCGTCATGATTTTGGATTTTATGCTGACCGATATGACGGGCCTGGACGTTCTGAAGAAGGTGAAGGAGATCTCGCCGCAGACGAAAGTGTTCATGCTGACCGCCTACGGCAACGTGGAGAACGCCGTGCTGGCCATGAAGTGGGGCGCTTCCGACTACTTGAACAAGCCGTTCGATCTGAAGCAGCTCGCGGACATCGTCTCGGACGCCTATCGTTCGCTCGACGACGCATCCGGGGAGGTCGTATTCCGCAGTCCGAAAATGCGGGCGATCCGCGATATTCTGGACCGGATTACGATGACCGAAGCTCCGGTGCTGCTGCATGGGGAGAGCGGAGTCGGCAAAACGACGCTGGCCAAGTGGATTCACGGGCAGAGCGGCAGGAAGGAGCAGCCGTTCCTGCACGTCAACTGCGGTTCGATGCCGGAAAGCATGCTGGAACGCGAGCTGTTCGGAGCGTCGGGCAAAGCGGTCGCGGCCGACGGAGGCACGCTGTTCCTCGACGAGATCGGCAGCCTTACGCCGCTGAATCAAGCGCATCTCTACAGTCTGCTGAAGGATGGCAGCTTCATGACGCCCGACACGCTGGAGCGGGCCAAGGTGAACGTCCGTCTTGTCACGTCGACGGGACGGCCTCTTAAGCAGCTTGTGAAAGAAGGCGCTTTCCGCGACGATCTGTACTACCTGCTGAACTTGGTCGAGCTGGAGCTTCCTCCGCTCCGGGATCGCAAGGAGGATATCCCGCTGCTCGTGGAGCAGAAGCTGGACGAACTGAACGCCAAATACGGCAAGCCTTTGGCGATCTCGGAAGAGCTGATGGACATTTTGGCGGGAATGTCGTGGCCCGGCAACATCAGCGAGCTGATGAACATGATCGAACGGATGCATTTGCTGAAAATGAACGGCGTTCTCGAAGCCGACGACCTGCCGTCAACGCTGCTCGGCCCGTCCGGGGGATCGAGCGAGGAGCTGCGGTTCGAGGGCAGGCTGTACGACGTGCTGGAGGAAGTGGAAGGCCGGATGATCGCGGGCGCGCTCGAGAAAACCGGCGGCAATCAGAGCCGTGCGGCCGAGTTGCTCGGCATCTCCCGCAACGCGCTCATCTACAAGATGAAGAGGATCGAGCGATGAAGAAGCTGCCGCTTGCGGCGCTCGCGCTGCTGCTGCTCTTGTCCGCATGCCGGGGAGAGGACGGCGGTTCGGCGGTTCGGCCGACGGACTCCGCGTTGCCCGCGGGGGAGATCACGATCGGTTCCAAGTCGCTGACCGAGCAATATTTGCTCATGAAGATGAGCGCGCTTCTGCTCAAGGATCAAGGCTTCAGGGTGAACGAGATGGTGTTCCTGGACAGCCCCGCCGTCCGTTCCGCCATGGAAGCCGGCGTAGCCGATCTGTACTGGGAGTACACGACGACGGCCAGAATTTATTATCACAAACAGTCTCCTCTGTATGAACCGGAAGAGGCCTACCGCGAGGTGGCGAAAACCGATGCGGACCGCGGCATCGTCTGGCTGTCCAAGAGCACGTTCAACAGCAGCTGGGCGCTGCTGATGCGCAAGGATATTTCCGAGCAATTGCACATCTACCGGATCAGCGATCTGTCGAAGTATATACGTACCCGGAACACGAAGATGAAGTTCGCGACGAACGGCGAGTATTTGACGCGCGAGGACGGCCTCGACAGGCTGAAAAAAATCTACGACTTCGAGCTGCCCGCCGAGCAGGTCGTGGCGATCGAATCCGATCTGCTCTCGCAGACGGTGAAGGACGGGCGCGCCGACGTGGCCGTCGGCATGGCTTCCGATCCGCGCATCAAGAAGAACGATCTCGTGCTGCTGGAGGACGATCGCAAAGTTTTCCCGCCCTACGACGCGGCTCCCGTCATTCTGGAGGATACGCTGCGGCGCTATCCGGAGATCGGCGAGACGCTGAACCGGCTCGCTCCGTTCATTACGAACGAGAACATGCTCGACCTGATGTATCAGGTCGATATTTTGCAGAAGGACATTACGAAGACGTCTCGCGATTTTCTGGTGAAGCACAAGCTTTTGGAGCCGTGATCGGTTGAGATGGAGCTGCCCGCAAGCGACTTGCGGGGCGGCTCCTCTTTCTTTTTATAGACGGACAACGCATCGCTCTCGAAGGGAGAAGGTGCTTTTTTGTGCTGCGCGCTCCGGTCTTTGATCATTCAGCAGTACGTCTTCTTCGAAAAAATAGGATTGACATCAGATTAGCAGGAAGACATAATAAAACCATATTATCACATACATAAATTTATTATTCATATATATGAATTTAATTGAAAGAGAGACAGAGACTGTCGGTAACGAGCCGTGTTGGATAGAAGTGCCGCTCGGTCGATTGACAATCCGATATCGTTGAATTGTAATCGCTTTCAATTTGTGGTTATTCCGGGGAAACGGCAGGAAGCCCGACTTCGGCAGTTCTTGATATCCCGGAAGGGAGGTGAGCGCGCGGAGCAGTCGAATAGCCGGGAGGGTATGCCTCTGTCGGTTGCATAACGTGCGTCGGCTGCGGCGATCGAACAGCATGCGAACAGGTTTGTCACATTAAACGAACTTGGAGGTAATGTTGATGAGAGCTGCAAGAAGTTTGGGCAGGAAATTATGCATCGTTGCGATTTCGTGTTTGATGGCGGGAAGTTTGGTCTTATACGGCGGGGCGCCGCTGCATGCGAACAGCGGAGGCACGCAGTCGCAGGGGACGGCGAACGCGGCCGTTCCAGCCGCGCGGATTGTGCAGGCGCACGAATGGAGCGCGAAATCCGGCGGCGTATCGGTTGAGAACGGCGTTGCCCCGGACGATACGTCAGTCGCGAACATCGCCTCGGGCGATTGGCTGAAGTACGAAGATATCGATTTCGGCGATGGCAGCTACGATACATTCATGGCGACGCTCTCGTCGGACGAATCGGGCAAGTCGATGGAAATCCGTCTGGATTCCCAGACGGGCACTTTGATCGGCACGCTGCAAATTCAGCAGACGACCAACAGGAGCATCTTCAAGGAGCAGTACGCCGCCATTTCCTCGGTTGTCGGAGTTCATGACGTCTATCTCGTATTTCCGGATGCGGTCGCAGCCAGCGTCAACTGGTTCGTGCTGGGTCAAGACTCGACAAGCGAGACGGAGCAGGAGAAACGGGCGAGAATGCAATGGTTTAAGGATGCCCGGTTCGGCAATTTTCCGGTCTGGGGTCCGTATTCCGTTCTCGGCAGCGAGTACAACGGGATTCGCGGCGGCGAGTGGATCATGAACATCGCGAAAATACCGAAGGCCGAATATATCGAAGCAGCCGCCCGCCCGCTTAGCGAAGGGCTGAACGCCTCGACCTTCGACGCCGCCGATTGGGTGTCGCTGGCCAAGCAGGCTGGACAGAAATATATGGTGGTTACATCGAAATTCCATGACGGATTCAGCATGTTCGAGACGAATGTCACCGATTTCAAAGGCTATGACATCGTATCGCTTGGTCAATCCGGCCGTGATCCGATTCAGGAATTGGCCGAAGAGAGTCGCCAGCAAGGGATTAAGTTCGGCGTCTATTACTCGATTCTGGATTGGGCCAATCCGAACGCTGACGGATTCGTACACGATACGGACCCGACACTAACGCCTAATCGCGCGTTGTATATCACTCAGATGAAAGAGCAGCTGCGTGAGCTGATCGAAAATTACGATGTCGACCTGATCTGGTTCGACGGCGGGTGGTACAGCTGGTTGTCCCCGGAGATCGGCGCTGACATTTACCGTTATCTGAGGACGCTGAAGCACGATATAATCGTCAACAATCGTCTGGGGCACGGCAACGGAGACTATGGCACGCCTGAACAGAACATTCCGACGGTCGGCTCGTCCAATCCGTGGGAAACCTGCATGACCATCAACGGAGTATGGGGATATGCCCCTTACGATACGAACTGGAAAACACCGCAAGAACTGATGGTCAACTTGACGAACATCGCTTCGAAAGGCGGCAATTTCCTGCTCAGCGTGGGGCCCAAAGGAGACGGCACCATTCCGCAGGAAAGCATAGACCGACTGCTGGCTATGGGAGATTGGCTGGAGGAGTACGGAGACAGCATCTATAGCACCGACAAGAACATGCTGCTGGAAGATACGGAGGCGGGAACAAGCACGACAGGAACGGACAAGGTGTATGTCCATCTGGCGAATTGGCCTGCAAATCAGCAATTGGCGATTCCCCAATTGAGCAATACTATTAACGATATTTACCTGATGAACGATCCGGGAACGACGTTGAGTTACCGCAACGAGAACGGGAGGACGATCATTACGCTGCCGGCCGTCGCGCCCGACCCGTATGTTTCGGTCGTCGTGATTGACGTTGTCGGCGAGCCGATGCTGTATCCTTACGAGAATCTGGCGCAGAACAAGCCGACGAATGCGAGCTCCACGTGGTACAATTCTCCGGAATACAGCGCGGCCAAAGCGGTGGACGGCAATCCCGAGACCAGATGGGCGAGCGGTCCCAATACGACGAGCGCTTGGCTCGAGGTGGATTTCGGCAGCCAGGTCGTCTTCAACAAAGTGAAGATCAGCGAGTTCAGCCAGAGAGTGACCGCATACACCATTCAATATTGGAACGGCAGCGCATGGCTGGACGTTCATACGGGCACAACGATCGGTTCCTCCAAAGTCGCGGAGTTCGATCCGGTCGTCGGCTCTAAGGCAAGATTGAATTTGCTGTCGGCCACCGATGTGCCGTCGATCTACGAATTCGGTCTCTACAATACGTTGACCGATCATGCGCGAAGCAAGCCGGCTGCCGCAAGCGCGACTTGGTACGACAACCCGACATACGGTGCGGATAAAGCGGTGGACGGCGATCCGGCCACCCGATGGGGGGGAGTGAACAATTCCGCCGCCGCATGGCTGGAAGTCGATCTTGGCGAAGCTGTGACGTTTAATCACGTCGAAATTCGGGAATTCTACACGTCGGCCCCGCGCATCTCGGGCTTCACCGTACAGTACTGGGACGGCAACGGCTGGGAGGATGCCTACACGGGCACGACGATCGGCACGGTCAAGCTCGCCAAATTCGATTCGGTGACCGGATCGAAGGTGCGGCTGAACATGACGATCAGCGGTTCGGATGCGCCGACGCTCTACTCCTTCAGCGTATACAACGCCTAAATTGCAGCAGGCTGGATGACATCCTCGATAAAGCCGTATTACCATATGAATGCGCTTTCGCATACCCTTGCGATTGCGCATTTTTTTTACACCTTTTTGCCTAATGTTTGTGCAGCGGACCGTCTGTGCAGGCTGTCACGGAATGTTCATAATGAAGCTCGTAAGCTGACAGCGAGGTGACGAGATGAAAATTACCGCGATCGAAATCAAGCATTATTTACTGCCGCTCGACCCTCCGTTCAAGGCGGCATGGGACCCGAACCCCCGCAGGAAATTCGCCTCGACGGTCGTGCAGGTTCACACGGACGAAGGCGTGACGGGCATCGGCTCGGGCGACCTGATGACGGGCTTCGAAGGGCATGAGCAGCTGTTCATCGGCCAAGACCCGTTCGCGATCGAACGGCATTCGCAAGTGATCGACAACATCGACTTCCATTACGGAAGATGCTGGCCGCTGGACTTGGCGCTGTGGGACCTGATGGGCAAAGCGACCGGCCAGCCGACCTACAAGCTGCTTGGAGCCCGCAATGATCGCATTCTTGCATACGCTTCCACAGGCGAGATGGTGACGCCGGAAGTGCGGGCCGAGCGGGCGCAGCAGCTGCTCGAGCAAGGCTTCAAGGCGATGAAGATCCGGTTCCACCACAAGGACGTGCGTGACGATATCCGCGTCGTCGAAGCGGTTCGCAAGGCGATCGGAGACAAGCTCGACATTATGGTCGACGCCAACCAAGGCTGGAAAATGCCGTGGGACACGGAGCCGACCTGGGATCTCAAGAAGGCGTATCAAGTCGCCAAGGAGCTGGAGCAGCTCGGCGTATTCTGGCTGGAGGAGCCGCTGCCGAGCCACGATTTCCACGGACTGGCTCAGCTTCGTCAGATGGTCGGAGGCATCCGCATCGCCGGCGGGGAGATGAACCGCCGGATGCACGACTTCCGCGAGATGAACTTCCTCGGCTCGCTCGACGTATACCAGCCGGACGTCGCGCTGACCGGCGGCATCACGCAGGTGCGCAAAATCGCCGACATGGTGCAGGCGAGCGGCGCGTGGTTCAGCCCGCATACGTGGACGAACGGCATCGGCGTCATGGCGAACCTTCATCTGGCCGCGGCGGTCAGCCACTGTCCGTATCTGGAGCTGCCGTACGATCCGCCGTCGTGGACGCCGGAGCGTCGGGACTTCATTCAGCGGGATAAACTGAACATCGATTCCGACGGGTATCTGCACTTGCCTCAGGCTCCCGGACTCGGCGTCGAACTGGACCTGGAGGCCGTCGAACGCTACGCCTATAGCAAGGTGTACGTAGGTGAGTCGACATGAGTTACCTGTTCAAAAATCCCGACAAGGTGATGCCGTTTTTCTGGGAGCATCTGTCGCTGACTTTCAGCGCATTGCTGATCGCCCTCTGCATCGCTTTGCCGCTCGGCTTCCTGATCGCCAAATATCAGAGGCTGCAGGCTCCGGTTACGAGCGTGCTCGGCATCATCTATACGATCCCCAGCATGGCGCTGTACGCGGCGCTGATCCCCTATACGGGGCTCGGCGTCACGACGGCGACGATCGGGCTCGTCGCCTACGCGCAGATGATTCTCGTGCGCAACGTCGTCGCGGCGATCAAGGGCATCGATCCGATGATGATCGAAGCGGCGAAGGGGATGGGGATGAGCAAGGCGCAAATCATTTTCAAGATCGAAGTTCCGCTGGCCGTGCCGGTCGTCATCGCCGGCATCCGGGTCGCGACCGTCTCGATCATCTCGATCGGAACGGTAGCCGCCTGGATCGGCGCGGGCGGACTCGGCCGATTGATCTTCCAAGGCTTGAACCACGATCACACCGGGAAAATCATTGCCGGAACGGTGACCATCGCGATTCTGGCGATCGGGGCAGACCTGCTGTTCCGCGTCCTTGAAAAAATCCTCAGCCCGAGAACGAACTAACGGAGGTGTGAACCGTGAAAGTCCTGGATCAAATACGGGAGTACTTCGAGGGGAACGCCCCGGTATTCTTCGCCAATATGAAAACGCACGTCTGGCTCAGCTCCTTCTCGATGATCGCGGCGATGCTGATCTGCATTCCGCTCGGCATCTGGATTTCGAGGAAGCTGCATATCGCCAACTACGTCATCAACGCCGTCAACATTTTTCGAGTCATCCCGAGTCTGGCCGTCCTGGCGCTGATGATGCCGCTGCTCGGCGTCGGATTCGCTCCGGCCGCCATGGCGTTGACGCTGCTCGCCGGTCCGCCGATCCTAATCAACACGTACGTCGCTTTCCGGGAAATCAATCCCGCCATCAAGGAAGCCGCGAAGGGGATGGGCATGACGCCGATGCAGACGATTCTCAAAGTTGAGCTTCCGCTCGCGCTCCCGGTCATGCTGGCCGGCATCCGCACCGCATCGGTCGAGATCATCGCCAGCGCGACGCTGGCTGTGCTCATCGGAGGCGGCGGACTGGGCAGCTACATTATTAACGGGGTCAGCATGATGTCGAAGAGCTATTTGCTCATCGGAGCCATACCCGTGGCCTTGCTCGCGATTCTGAGCGAGATCGTGTTCAGCTTTTTACAACGCAAAACCAATTATTCGCATTAGGGCGTGTATGGATACACGCCTTAGAAAAAGGGAGAGGTTATTCGATGAAAAAACGTTCCTGGTTGTCCCTGCTCGCGATTACGGCTCTGGCTGCGGCGCTGACGGCTTGCGGAGGAAGCAAAGACGGCGGCAAATCCGATCTGACGATTACGGTCGGCTCCAAGGATAATACCGAGAATCACCTGATCGGCGAAATGTATGCGCTTATTCTGGAAGACATCGGCATCAAAGTCAAACGCCAGCTCAGCCTGGGCGGCACCGCTCCGACGTTCGAAGCGCTCAAGAAGGGCGATCTCGACATTTACCCGGAATACACCGGCACCGGCCTTGGCGTCATGCTGGAGGAGAAAGAGCCGGAGAAGGATTCGGCGAAAGCGCTCGAGAGAGTTCGCGAAGGCTTTAAGCAATGGAACATGGAATGGCTGGACCCGGCTTCAGAGAATGCGACTTACGGGTTCGCGATGAAGCAGGAAACGGCGGACAAATACGGCATCAAGACGTATACGGATCTCGCCAAGCACAGTCAAGATCTCGTGCTGTCCTATCCGCAGGAATTCGACGTTCGCGAAGACGGACTGCCGGGCTTGCAGAAAGTATTCGCCGACCAAGGCGGCTTCAAATTCAAGAAGCAGTTCCAGATCGACTACAGCCTGCGCTACAAGCCGCTGGAAAACAACGAGTCCGACGTCACCGTATCGGTCGGAACCGACGGCCAGATCGCCGGCATGGGGCTGCAATTGCTGCAGGACGACGTAGGCTTCTTCCCGGTCTACAACGTCGCTCCGCTCATCCGCAAGGAGAAGCTGGACGCCGAGCCCAAGATCAAGGAGCGTCTGAACGCGTTGGCTCCGCTGCTCACCGATCCGGCCGTGCAGGAGATGAACTGGAAGGTCGACGGTCCGGAAAAAGCGGAAATCGAAGACGTGGCCAAGCAATTCCTCATCGACAACAAACTAATTGCGCAGTAAGGCGGAGGCACCTATGACAGAGATGAGAACCCAGTTGTTTATTAACGGTACTTGGACCGAGGCTCGTTCGAGCCTTCGGTCCGCTCTTTTCAACCCGGCGACGGGAGAGCAGATCGCCACCGTGCCGGTCGGCGGGACGGAGGATGCCCGCGCGGCAATCGAGGCGGCCTACGCGGCCTTCCCTGGTTGGTCCCGGACGGCTGCCGAGGAGCGTTCGGTCATCCTGCGCCGCATCTACGACCTGATCGTGGCGAACGCCGACCGCCTGGCGGAAATTATGACGCTGGAGCAGGGCAAGCCGGTGAAGGAAGCCAAGGGCGAGGTGCTGTGGGGCGCCGATTTCTTCCTCTGGTATTCGGAGGAGGCGAAGCGGATCAACGGCGAGATTATCCCGTCGTCCCGCCCGACGCAGCGCATTCTCGTGCAGCGTCAGCCGATCGGCGTCGTTGCGGCAATTACGCCGTGGAACTTCCCGTCGTCGATGATTACGCGCAAGGTCGCTCCGGCGCTTGCGGCGGGCTGCACCGTCGTCGTCAAGCCGGCTCCGGAGACGCCGCTGTCGGCGATCGCTTTGTTCGAGATTTTCGAGCAAGCGGGGCTCCCGGCGGGCGTCGCGAACATTGTCGTCGGGGACGCGCAGCAGATCGGCCGGGAGTTTCTCGACAACGACAAGGTGCGCAAGATCAGCTTTACCGGCTCGACGCCGGTCGGCAAGTTTCTGCTGGAGCAATCGGCGAAGCAGGTGAAGAAAGTATCGCTCGAGTTGGGCGGTCATGCGCCGTTTATCGTGTTCCCGGACGCCGATCTGGAAGCTGCGGCGGAAGGGCTGCTCTACAACAAGTTTCAAAATAACGGTCAGACGTGCATTTGTGCGAACCGTATTTTCGTACATGAGACGATCGAAGCGGAGTTTACGGAGCTGTTCGCGAAGAAGCTGCGCGAGGTGACGGTTGGCAACGGCATGAGCGACGTCAACGTCGGTCCGCTCATTCACGAGCGGGCGCTGGCGAAGGTGGACGGCCATGTGCGGGACGCGCTGGCGAAGGGCGCCAAGCTCGTCGAGGGCGGCGCGCGGCTTGCAGGAGGCGAGTACGAGTCCGGCCATTACTACGCGCCGACGCTGCTGACCGGCGTCACGCCCGACATGGACGTGTTCCGGGAGGAGACGTTCGGTCCGGTCGCTCCGTTCATTACGTTCCGTACCGAGGACGAGGTCGTGGCGATGGCCAACGATACGCCGTTCGGACTGGCATCCTACCTCTACACGCGCGACTTGGCGACAACGATGCGGGTAGCCGACCGGCTGGAGTACGGCATGGTCGGCATCAACGAATCCGCGCTCGGCTACGTGCAGGCGCCGTTCGGCGGCATCAAGCAGAGCGGCATGGGGCGCGAAGGCGGCCAGCGCGGCGTGGATGATTTCGTCGAGATCAAATATTTGAATTTGAATTTTTAATAGAAGGGGGCCACCCTGGATGGGCATTGTTTTTAGGAGTGTAACGAAGCAGTATCCGAACACCGCTTCCCCGGCGGTGGACAACGTCTCGCTCGACATCAAGGAAGGGGAATTCATCGTCTTTCTCGGCCCTTCCGGCTGCGGCAAAACGACGCTGCTGAAAATGGTCAACAAGCTGTACGACACGACCTCAGGCACGATCGAGATCGACGGCACGGACATCAACCAGGTGCAGACGGAGCAGCTTCGGCGCGGCATCGGGTACGTCATTCAGCAGAACGGGCTGTTCCCGCACATGACGATCGAGGCGAACATCGCGGTCGTGCCGCGCCTGCTGAAATGGGACGAGGCAAAGATCGACAAGCGGATCGACGAGCTGCTGGACATGGTTCACCTCGATCCGAAGGTGTACCGCAAGCGCCGTCCGAGTCAGCTGTCAGGCGGACAGCAGCAGCGCGTCGGCATCGCGCGGGCGATGGCGGCCGCACCGAAAATCTTGCTCATGGACGAACCGTTCGGCGCGATCGACGCGATTACGAGAACGAGTCTGCAGGATGAGCTTCACCGTATTCAGCGGCTGCTGAAGAAGACGATTCTGTTCGTCACCCATGACGTCGACGAGGCTTTAAGGCTGGCGGACCGGATTATCGTCATGCAAGCGGGCAAGGTCGTGCAGTTCGCGACGCCGTTCGAAATTTTGACCAATCCGGCCAACGACTTCATTCGGCAGCTCGTCGGGGAGCGGGACGTGTACCGCAAAATGGCCTTCCTTAAGGTGGAGGACGTCATTAGCGCGTCCGGAAACGCCGAGACGGCCGCGGGGGCCGAAGGCGTAGCGCTGACGGACGATCTGAAGCTGGTGTTCAACCGGATGGTCGAGGAGCAGGTGCGCGAGTATCCGGTCGTCGACGGCAGCAACCGGCGGGTCGGCACGGTGACGATGGAGCGCATTTTGACGAAGCTGGCGAATTAGGAGGAGATCGTCGTGTCGAGGTACGAACAGGACGCCTTCGGGACGGTCGAGCTTTCGGACGAGGCGCTGTACGGAGTTCAGACGCTGCGCAGCGCGCGCAATCTGAGCTTCTCGGGCCGCACGCTCGCCGCTTATCCCGGCTATATCGCGGCGCTGGCCGAAGTGAAGCGGGCGGCTGCGCGAGCGAACGAGCGCGCGGGGCTGCTGCCGCGAGCGGTGGCGCAGGCGATCGAGCAGGCGTGCGAGGAAGTCGGGCACGGCTGCCACGACGGGCAGTTTATCGTCGATCCGTATCACGGCGGAGGCGGCATCGGCAGCAACATGAACATGAACGAGGTCGTCGCCAATGTGGCGAACGAAATGCTCGACGGCCAGGCAGGGGACTATCGTCCCGTACATCCGGCCGATCATGTGAACGCGTCGCAATCGACGTCGGACGCCTGCCATACGGCGCTGCGCATCGCGGCCCTCCGCGCGGGAGAGAAGCTGTTGGCGGAACTGGCGCGGCTGGTCGGCGAGCTCGACGCGAAGAGCGCGGAGCTGGCGCAAGTGCCGACGATTACGAGAACATGCCTGCAGGACGGCATGGTCGATACGATGGGCACGATGTTCGGCGGCTACGCGCACGGGGTGCGCCGTCGAATGGGGCGGCTGACGGCAGCCGTGGAGGAGCTGCATGCCGTTAATCTCGGCGGCACGGTCATCGGCTCGGGCGTCGGCGCGGCTGTCGGCTACCGGGAGCATGTGCTGGACACCCTGCGCGAGGTGACGGGTTTGCCGATGCTGCGCTATCGGGAGCATCTGTACGACGCGGCCCAGAACATCGACGATCTGTCGGCGCTGTCGGCGGAGCTGGCGCTGCTGGCCGGCGTGCTGATCAAGCTGGCCAAAGACTTGCGGCTGCTGTCCTCCGGTCCGGAGGCGGGATTTGGAGAACTGCGGCTGCCCGCGGTGCAGGCGGGGTCTTCCTTTTTTCCCGGGAAGGTCAATCCGGTCGTGCCGGAGACGCTCGTGCAATGCGGCCTGCAGGTGATCGGACTGGATCGGGCGGTGCAGGGGGCGTTGGAGCATGGCGAGTTGAACTTGAACGTATGGGAAGGGTTTGCGGGCTTTAATCTGCTCGACATGCTTGGCATGCTGGAGCGGGCGATCGGGAAATTCACCGACCTGTGCGTGACCGGCATCCAAGCCGATGAAGCGAGGTGCCGCGAGCTGTCGCGGACTTTTATCCCGGCCGTTGTCGCCTTAAAGGAGAAATATGGATATTCGCAGGTCGGTCAGTGGTTAAAGGAAAAGTCCAAGGAAGAAGTCAGGACGATCTACGAAAGAGAGGCAGAACAGAGATGAGAGCACCGAAGCTGGAGTGGGCGAACGGATGGCTGAAGGAAACCAAGAAACTGTACGTTAACGGCGAATGGATAGCCGGCTCGTCCGGCACGACGATAGATACGGTCAGTCCCGCAAGCGGCAACAAGATCGGCTCGTTCACCGGGGCGTCCAAGGAGGATGTTGACGCTGCGGTGAGGGCGGCCCGGGCGGCTTTCGAAGGCGGGGAATGGCGAGAAATGTCCCGCAAGGAGCGCGGCAGAAGGCTGCACCGAATCGCGCAGCTCATCCGTGAGCATCAGGACGAGCTGGCGACGCTGGAGTCGATGGACAACGGCAAGCTGTACAAGGAAGCTTACAATGACGACGTCGCGGAGGCGGCGGACTTTTTCGAATATTATGCGGGCTGGACCGACAAGTATTACGGCGAAGTCAATCCCGTCGAGGGCGACTTCACGAGTCTGACGACCCGCGATCCGGTCGGCGTATGCGGGCTGATCGTGCCGTGGAACTTCCCGATCGACATGGCCGCGATGAAGCTGGCGCCGGCGCTGTCGATGGGCAACACCGCCGTGCTGAAGCCGTCGAGCGTTACCTCGCTGTCCGCGATCCGGCTGTTCGAGCTCATTCACGACGCAGGCGTGCTGCCTCCGGGCGTGATCAATTTGATTCTCGGCGAAGGACGTACCGGCTCCTTTATCTCGTCGCACGGGGACGTCGACAAAGTGTCGTTCACGGGCAGCACACAAGTTGGCAAAAAGCTCGTCCACGACTCGGCGGATTCCAACCTGAAGGCGGTCACTTTGGAGCTGGGCGGCAAGTCTCCGAACATTATTTTCGCGGATGCGCCGAATTTGGACGCGGCGATCGAACGGTCCTTCTATGGCCTGTTCACCCATAAGGCGGAGAAATGCAGCGCCCCGACGCGCCTTCTCGTGCAGCGTCCGGTCTACGACCGGGTCGTGGAAGAGCTGGCGAAATACGCCGACGGCTACAAATGCGGCGATCCGTTCGATCCGGCGAGCGACCAGGGACCGCAGGTGTCCCAGGCGCACATGGAGAGCATTCTCCGCTACATCGAGAGCGGCAAGGAGCAGGGCGCTCGCGTTGCGGCTGGCGGTTATCGCGATACAGAAGGGACGAATGCCGAAGGGTATTACGTTCGTCCAACGATTTTTGCGGATGTGACCAACGATATGAAGATCGCTCAGGAGGAAATTTTCGGCCCGGTGCTGTGCGTGATCCCGTTCGATACGGAAGAGGAAGCGGTTCGCATCGCCAACGACACGATCTACGGACTGGCGGCGGGACTATGGACGAACGACGTCGCCCGCGCTCATCGCGTCGCGAAACGACTGGACGCCGGTCAGGTGTTCGTGAACCGCTACGGCTGCTACGACATCGCCAGCCCGTTCGGCGGCTTTAAGCAATCCGGCTGGGGCAAGGAGTACGCGATCCACAGCCTGGCCTCCTACACGAAAATGAAAGCGATCTGGATCGCTCATTAACTGATATCGATTTCTTGAAAGCGGGGGACGAAGATGGAAATGCTGGCGGCGGTCATGAGAGGAACGAATCAACCGCTTTCGATAGAAAAGGTGGAGCTTGCCGCGCCGAAAGCCGGAGAGGTGCTCGTTAAGGTGCTGGCGACGGGCGTCTGTCACAGCGATTTGAACGCGATGGAGGACGAGACGACTCCGGTGCCGACGATTCTCGGTCATGAGGGAGCGGGCGTCGTCGTCGAGGTCGGTCCGAACGTGCGGACGGTGAAGGTCGGGGATAAGGTGGCGCTGAGCTGGGTGCCGTTCTGCGGCACTTGCGAGTTTTGTCAGACGGGGCAAGTGAACCTGTGCGAATCGGCGTTCGGTCCAATGTTCGCGGGAACGCTGCTTGACGGCACGTCCAGATTGAGCCGGAACGGAGAGCGGTTGTATCATAATTCGCTGCTCAGCACGTTCGCGGAGTATACGGTCGTGCCGGAGATGAGCTGCGTGAAAATGCCGGACCATATGCCGATGGCTCAGGCATCGCTGATCGGCTGCGGCGTGGCGACGGGTTACGGAGCGGCGGTGCGGGCGGCGCAGGTGAAGCCGGGCTCGACGGTGGCCGTATTCGGCATCGGCGGCGTCGGCGTAAATGCGATCCAGGGCGCGCGGATCGCGGGGGCGAGCCGCATCATCGCGTGCGACCTGAAGCCGCAAAACCTGGAGATCGCGCGAAAGTTCGGCGCGACCGACGTCGTGAACGTCGGCGAAGTGGACGCGGCCGAGGCGCTGAAGGAACTGACTGGCGGCTTTGGCGTTCATTATGCGATCGACTGCTCCGGCAACACGATGGCGGCCCAGTCCGCCTGGAAAGGCACGCGCAAAGGCGGCACGACGGTCGTCGTCGGCGCGTTTAATCCGAAGAAGGAGCTGGCGCTGCCGGCTGGCGGGTTTCACCGCGTCGGCAAAATTCTCAAAGGCAGCTTCTACGGGGACGTGCATCCGTTCCGCGATTTCCCGGCCATCGCGCAATTGTACCTGGACGGCAAGTTCCAGCTCGACGAGCTGGTGCTGGACCGGATTCCGCTGCAGGATATCAATCGCGCGATCGACGGGTTCCATGATCCTTGCTGCGTGAACGTCGGCCGAACGGTCGTTGAATTCGGAGGTGAAGCGCGGTGAGCGGATTCGATTTTGCGGCGAGAACCCGGGTGGCTTACGGCGTCGGACGAGTTAAGCAATTGGCGGAGGATGTAAAAAGTTTAACCGGCGGCGGAAACGAAGCGGTGCTCGTCACAGATCCGGGATTGGTCAAAGTCGGCGTGGCGGACGAAGTTCTGGCCGCTCTGCGGGAGGGCGGCGTGGAAGCTGTGTTGTTCTCGGATGTGCAGAGCGATCCGACGAGCGCTTCCATCGATGCGGCTGCGGAGGTCATTCGCGCTTCGAAAGCCTCTTGTGTCATCGGCCTCGGCGGCGGCTCGGCGATGGACGTGGCCAAGCTGGCTTCGCTGGTCGCGGGAGCGGAGCACCCGACGGAGCATTATGCGTTGATGGCGAATCCCTTTGCGCCGAAGATGATCAAGACGATTATGGTGCCGACGACGTCCGGGACGGGAGCGGAAGTGACGAGCACGGTCGTGTTCTCGAATTCGGAGAAGCGCAAAGTGTGGGGCTGGGACTACGATCTCGCGCCGGACTTGGCGGTGCTCGACCCGACGCTGAGCGTGGCGCTGCCTCCTCATCTGACGGCGGCGACGGGGTTAGATGCGCTGATCCATGCGCTGGAGGCGGTTGCCGGCAAGCGCGGCAACGCGATGATCGAGGCTGTCGGCCTGCAAGCGATTCGCATGATCTCGGACAGCTTGCTGACAGCGATTCGCGAGCCGGGCAACCTGGAGGCGCGCGGCCGGCTCAGCATCGGCTCGATGCTGGCGGGCATGGCGATCGAGCAAGGCGGAACTGGCATCGCCCACTGCATCGGGCACGCGCTCGGCACGCTGGCGCGCGTACATCACGGCCGCGCGGTGGCGATTGCGCTATACCATACGTACGATTGGAACATCGCGGGCAATGAAGCGACTCTCGCGAATATTGCCCGGGCAATGGGGGCGGTAGAGAACGCCTCCGCTGGCCTGGAAGAGCAAGCCCGTGCCGGCGCAGCGTTCTATCGGCGCCTGGTCGAGCAGTCGGGGCTGCAGCTGTCGCTGACTGACGAAGGCTTGACGCCGGCCGACGCGAGCCGCCTCGCCGAGACGATGGCTTCCGCCGAGAACGCGCCGATGCGCAACAACAACTGCCGCTACGCTTCGGACGAGGATCTCGCCCGCTTTGCGGAGCAGTTGCTTGCGCAAGCTTAAGGCGCGCGGGCCGATTGAAAGCAGAGTTAACGGTCCGCCAGACCGTTAACAGAGGCAAAAGCGCCGGAACCTCCGGTCTAACGGTCCGCCAGACCGTTGAACACGCAAGCCCGCGATAAGACAACAACGCGAGGGGCTGTCCCAACGGCTTACGGGGATAGTCCCTTTGCTATCCGAAGAGGTGCGGCGGATGACGGTCATTTTATCGATTATAGCTCTGCAAATTACGTACGTCAGCATGCTGTCCATCCGCTTCATCCTGATGGTCAAGGGCGTCCGGTACGTCGCCTCGATGATGAGCGCGGTCGAGATCGGCATCTACGTCATCGGTTTTAAGCTTGTTCTCGACAATCTGGACAATCCGATCAACCTGATCATCTACTGCCTGAGCTACGGTGCAGGCGTGCTGCTTGGCATCAAGATCGAGGAACGGCTGGCGATTGGCTATATTACGGTGCAGATTACGACGAAGGAGGAGATCGGCCATTTGGCCGATCACCTGAGAGCCCGAGGCTACGGAGTGACCCGTTGGCCGGGCGAGGGTCGGGAGGGCCGCCGATGGGTGCACAACGTCGTGCTTCCGCGCAAGCAGCAGCAGAACGTGTACAGGGAAGCGCTCGCGATCGACCCGAACTGTTTTATCGTTAGCTATGAGCCGAAGCTTTTTCACGGGGGCTTCATGACCCGGAAAATGTAACCGGCGAACACCGACTGGAGGAACGAAGATGGGACAACATCAGATGAAGGAAATGGGCGGAAAAAGCGTGATCATCCGTCTGGACATCAGCGGCGACCGGATGAACTTCGGGCTCGTCGCCAACATCGTATCCAGCCTGGGCGGCGACATCGTCGCCATCGATACGATCCATATCGGCAACGAAGGCAGCGTGCGGGACATGACGGTGAACGTCGTGGACGCGTCGGGCATCCAGCTCATTCTGGAGGCGATCGGCAAAATTCCGGGCATCCGCGTCGTGAACACGTCTGACCGGACGTTCCTGCTCCACTTGGGCGGGAAGATCGAGGTCACGCCGAAGGTAACGATCCAGAACCGCGACGACCTGTCGCGCGTCTACACGCCGGACGTTGCCCGGGTATGCGCGGCCATTCAGGAAGACCCGGACAAGGCGTTCTCGCTGACGGTCAAGCGCAACACGGTCGCGGTCGTCTCCGACGGCACCGCCGTGCTCGGTCTCGGAGACATCGGACCGAAGGCGGCGATGCCGGTCATGGAAGGCAAGGCGATGCTGTTCAAGCAGTTCGCGGGCGTCGATGCGTTCCCGATCTGTCTGGAGACGACGGACCCGGACGAGATCGTCCGCACGGTCAAGGCGATCTCGCCGGCATTCGGCGGCATCAACCTGGAAGACATCTCTTCGCCGAGATGCTTCGAGATCGAAGAGCGTCTCCGCGAGGAACTCGACATTCCCGTCTTTCACGACGATCAGCACGGGACGGCGGTCGTCACCTATGCGGGCCTGATCAACGCGCTGAAGATCGCGGGCAAGACGCTTGCGGACGCGACCGTCGTCGTCTGCGGAATTGGCGCGGCCGGCGTGGCAATCAGCAAAATCCTGCTGTCCGCGGGCGTGAAGGAACTGATCGGCGTCGACAAAGAGGGAATTCTCGTTCAAGGGGAGACGTATTCGAATCCGGTGAAAACGGCGTACGCCGAATACACGAACCCGAATCGCAGAACCGGCACGCTCCGGGACGCGCTTGCCGGCGCGGACGTATTCGTCGGCGTATCGGCGGGAGGCATGCTGTCCAGGGAGGACGTGCAGCGAATGGCGCCGAATCCGGTCGTGTTCGCGATGGCCAATCCGTCTCCGGAGATTCTGCCGGGCGACATCGACGATATCGTGGCGGTCGCCGCGACAGGCCGCTCGGACTATCCGAACCAGATCAACAACGTGCTGTGCTTCCCCGGCATTTTCCGGGCGGTGCTTGATTGCCGGGCGACGACGATCAACGAGGAGATGAAGCTTGCCGCGGCGGAGGCGATCGCGTCGGTCATTCCGGACGACAAGCTGAGCAAGTATTACATCATTCCGAGCGTCTTCGACCAGTCGGTCGTGGAGCGGATTCGCGACCGCGTCGTTCGCGCGGCGATGGCATCCGGGGCGGCGAGAAGAATTCCGAAGGAGTACCGGTAATCCGCAACCGGCTCCCCGGAACGCGACTGATGATCCGGACCCGATTCTTCCGGAATGAGGCAGTTGACCCGAACCCGATCTCTCCAGAATGCGACGCAGATCTCTCCAGGATGCAGCCGATAGCCGCACTTATCGACAACTTCGCGAAAAGTTCGCCGGTTCTCTTGAAAAATAAGCGATTTCGGTGCAAGATGAAGCAAGATAGATATGGCGATACGAGGAGCTGACTGCGGTTGTTTTTGCATTTTATACAGGAGAGGGAACAGCGGGAAGCCTTCTTGGAATTGGCTCACGCCGTCGCCAACGCGGACGGTTTCGTCAGCGGCAACGAAAAGCGGTATTTGCAGTCCGTATGCTCCGAGCTGGGGCTGGAAGACCACTTGCGAATCGTTCCGCCTTCAAGAGAACTAGAGGAAGTTTTGTCCGAAATCCGGGATCGTCGGGTGCAGCATCTCTTTTTCCTGGAAATTCTGCTGCTCGCCTACGCGGACGGAGATTATAGCGACGAGGAAAAGCAGATCGTCATGGACATGAAGCGGGCGTTCGATATTCCGGACGAGACGTACGAAGCGTTCAAATCGTGGGCGATCTCGTACGATCGGCTCAGAACGCAAGGCATGCAGCTCATATTAAATCCGATCGATTGATGAAGAGCCGCCGGGGCTTGCCCCCGCGGCTCTTTCCTATTAAAGGACGGCCGGCTCGGTCGCGCGGTCGGTCGACATTCGGATGCCGACGAGCAGGCTGCGAGAGATGAGGCCGGCCATGTTCATAACGAGGTGCAGCCGGGTGCTTTGCAGAGCTTGGTACCCAAGCAGCCCTCCGATGTTCACGATGCCGGATACGTGAATATCTCCGACGGGCGGCAGCTGCTTGTTCACACCCGCGCCCGGTCGAAGCGGGCCGTCCCCGATCACGACGGCGCCGATGCTGGACGCTTGTCCGAGACAGGCGTCGATGCCGATGACGAACGGGTCGTCGAACCGGAAAGAGAGCTTGTCCATCGTATCCGCCAGGTTCATGGCGTGAACGGGATTTTCCAGCGTGCCGAAAATCTCGAATTCAGGAGAACGGTACTTGCCGAGCAGCGTGCCCGTCAGCGGGCCGAGCGAATCTCCCGTACAGCGGTCCGTTCCGATGCAGACGACAACGATGCGCCTGTGCGGCGAAAGCCGGTTGAAATACGCGCCGAATTTGCTCGCCAACCGCATCGAAGCGGCCGGATCGGTGTGGGCGACGTAGTAGGGCATGGGCAGAATGGACATTCCTTCACCTCGTTAAGCAGGCATATTGGGCTGATCAATCGAGCTATAAATGAATGATACATTATGTATCGAGAAAAGGTTGTCGGTTTATCGCTCGCTTGCGACGCAAGTTGCGCGGTCGTTCGACAAGGCCGACATGCCGCGAAGCCGAGCACGCAACGATCGATCATCCGCTCGACAACCGTACTTTCTCTCCAACCCCCGGCGTCCCGCGTCAACGACGAAGTCGTGACGGAGACTTGAAGCGAACCGATTCACAGCCCATCGTTCATGCTGTAAACTGTTGGTGAATGAGGTTGGGCGGGAGGATGCAGATGAAATGGACGCTGAGGACGGCGGCCGTCCTGTGGCTTATGCTGCTTGCGGGCGAAGGGGTCGCGGGAGCTGCAGCGGGGAAGCCGGAAGCGCTTGACGGCGTGCTGAATCTGGAGGGCTATTCGTTCGAACGGGACGGCGAACTCGCATTAAGCGGCGAATGGGAGCTTTACTGGCAGGCGCTGCTGGAGCCCGGAGCTTTCGCCGATGCCGTTCCCGCGGGTTATGCCCGGGTGCCGGGCACCTGGAACGATCAGAAGCTGGACGGAGTCGATCTGTCCAACCAAGGGTACGCCACCTATCGGCTTGTCGTGAGACTTGATCGGGAATACGACGCGGAGTCCCAAGACAGCGCGATGATGTCGGTGCGCATTCCCGGGGCGGCTTCGGCTTACAGGCTGTGGATTAACGGCAAGCCGATCGCTTCCGTCGGACAAGTCGGTATCGACGCCGCGGCTTTATTTTGCCGGGGTCTGCTTTATGATTCTGCTTCGCACGCTATCGGTAGGAGGATGGAAGCGGGACTGCGGGCGATCGCTACCTGCTGACGACGGCCGCTCATCTGAACAACGTGCGCAGCAAGCTCGGCAGCAGCTTCAAGCTTGCCGGAGACATCGATCTCAACGTATCTCCTTACAATACGGGCGAAGGATGGATGCCGATCGGGGCGTTCGATCTGTTCGGGGATACGGCGGCAACGAGCTTTACCGGCACGTTCGACAGAGCCGGATTCGTCATCTCCAATCTGTATATGAACCGTACGAAATCCATCTCCGCGCTGTTCGCGCAAATCCAGGGAGCCGCGGAGCTGACCGACGTGCGTCTGGTGAACGGGAATGTTACGGGCGATACGTACATCGGAGCATTGGTAGCGGTTCAGAAGCAAGGAACGATCCGAGGTGTTCATGCGGCGGGAGTCCTGCGGTCAATCCGAGCCGACGATACGAACAGCTTGGGCAGACTGGTCGGCTCGCAGTGGAGCGGTCTTATCGCGGAAAGCTCGTTCGTGGGGCTGATCGACGGCAGCGGTTATTACGTTGGGGGCTTGGTCGGGTATCGCGACGGAGGGACGATCTCAGGCAGCTATTCCTCCGCCGAGGTAAGAGGGGCGGCTTGCGTTGGCGGACTCGTCGGCTACAGCGAAGGCGGAGCGCTGTCCGACAGCTATGCGACCGGCGAAGTGGATGCGACTCCGGACAACGGCGGCCTGATCGGCATAATGAAGCGAAGCAGAGGGCTCCAAGAGACGAAAGTCTCCGGGCGTCCTTTTATTTAACATTGCGTAACTAGTCAAACTAGGAACAACTAACCGGTGAAAGTCCGGCGGAAGTAAGAGAAATCCGTATTCGAAAGAAAGCGGCAAGGTTGGCGGAGGATAAAGCTCTACTTCATTCGGCAAAACGAGTTCGTTGATTCAGCCGGGCGATCATCCCTTCTTGGCTAGAAAAGTCAAGAAGAGCAATGAATCCGCATCGTTTCAAAATCAACCTTCCATTTGGCTTTCATCATAAAATCAATGCCAAGTATTCCATCGACAACTGAATGCTCCGGTCGTTATGTATTAATGTTAAAGAGACAACTGGCAATCCATTGTGGAGACGTATGTTCATGTGTGTTGCCGCACTCCTGAGAAAATTTCTTCTACGACCTCTACATCGGTTCGGCTGGTATGGAAAACGTACAGCTCTCGTGAGGGATACAGCTTGTGAAAGTGTTTGTATCCGCTCCAGGCTTCTTGTGGAGTGTTGTACTCTTGTATAACAGTCAAGTCCTCAAGATGGCGTAAGTGATTGTTTGAACTTGCTTTTAAAGCCTCTACCAATACAAAACAGCTCGGATGTTGTCCCATAATTTGTTCCCATTTCATCAGCCTCACCTCGCTTGATCGTTTGATTTTATTATAGCATAAGTGCTTGATTACATTTCAGGCATGATTCCTTGCGCAATAACTGGTACAGAGGCGAGCGATGCGTGGCTCCAAGCTGTTTCCAGTTCGTTTTTTCGTGTCTGAGAATTGTCCGGAGCTACGCTGCGGTACTTCTCAAACTTTTTTCACCCCACAGCAAACTTTCCGCTTTTTCGCCGGGTAATACTTGTAGTGAGCGTTCAAAAAGTTCGGTTTTCAGCACCGAGAAGGTTGGATGAAGACCGGAGATGAGGAACGGTCGTAAAGCGTAGTGGAAGCTACGTGAGCACCGGAAGAACCGGCTGAATTCAAGATTCGATGTCGAGTATGCATCCTGGGATGCTTCGTGATCAAAATCGGACTTTTTGAACAACTGCTTATAGAACAGCAGGAAAGAGGGGATTCGAGTGGACAACCGGTTGATCGAACGCATTCTCCAAGGAGACCGCAACGCGTTTCGGTCGCTGTACGACGAATATTTCGACTATGCGATGCGCACCGCCAAGCTCGTGACCAAGAACGGGGAGTGGGCGAAGGACGCGGTGCAGGAAACGTTTCTCCGGGTATACCGGAACGTCTGGCAGTACGACGGGAGCAAACCGTTTAAGCCATGGTTCTACTGTATTTTGCTCCGCGAGTGCTACAGGGTGATGGAACGGGAGAAAAAGGTGGTGCCGTTCGGAGAGCAGCTTGAGAAAATCGCCGTCGAGCAGAAGCTGCCCGATGTTTCGGTGGACGTGTACGAGGTGCTGCAGACGTTGGACGACTTGTACCGCATTCCGCTCATTCTGAAATATTTGCACGACTACAGCGAGAAGGAAATCGCCGACATGCTCGACGTGAACGTGAATACGCTGAAATCGCGCTTGCTCAAGGGACGGGAAAAGATGAAGAAAGGGCTGGGGGGCGAACGCTATGGAACGGAATCTTAAAGACAAGCTGCTGGAGAAGAGCCGTTACGCCGAGGAGACGAAAGAGGAAGTATGGGACCGGATCGAAGCGATGCTGGACAGCGAGCCGGCGGCGCCGACGAGAATGGAAACCAGGTCGCGGACAACGAGAAAACAGACGAAGAGGAGCGATCGAACGATGAGAACGCTGAAAATAACGATGGGAGTCGCCGTCTTTATTATGGCATTCGGAGTATTTCTGGCGATGCCGGCCGGTACGGCTTTTATGAAGGACGTCAAGGAATGGTTTGCGCCGGAAAAGAAAGTCGAGGTCGAAGTGGAAGGCCAGAAGGAAGAGACGGATCAGAAGCTGCATCAGAACGAGGAGAGTAAATATATCATTTACTACGACCAGGAGCGCTACAAGCTCGTTCAGGAGAACGGCAAGGACGTCATTACGACGAAGGAGCCGCTGCCCGAGCGTTATCCCGAAGTATCGATGACGATCGAGCAGGTTAAAGACGAGAAGCCCGAAGATCTGATCAAGCGGCTGAGCAGCGAGCTGGCCGGCAAGTACGAGGATGTGCGCGAGGTCGAAAAGGTGTCGGATCCTGTGCAAGGCTACATGGTTCGGGCGCTGGCCGGGAAGGAATGGGACAGCGAAGTCGTCGTCATCTACGTCGTCGACAATCAGAAGCAGGGCAGCTTCACGATTACCGAGAAATACTTCCTGGAAGCTGCGGAAGGTCACGGCGCCCGGTTCCATCAGATGCTGAAGGAGTTCAAGGTGCTGGCGGAGTAACGTTGAAAAGAAGCCCTCCCCGGGTGGTCCCGGGGAGGGCTTTCGCGCGCTGGTGACGGCAACGCGTTGCGGAGTTCTTTTGGCGGATCAGATAGGCCCCCCGACTCTCCAAACTAGATCAGCCTGCGAGCCGTGACGAATCTCTTTTTCCATTTTTCGTCGAAATCGTCGAAGTGGACGCCCTTGACCTTGGAGAAGGTGTGCAAAATCCGGTTGTCGCCCGCATAGATGCCGACGTGTCCGATCTCCAGCCCGCGCGCTCCGAAAAACAGCAAATCCCCGACGCGAAGCTCGTCCAAACCAACCGCCCGGCCTTCCTTCGCCTGATTGTACGAGACGCGCGGCAGGTCGACGGACAGCACTTCCTCGAAGACGTGGTGCACGAAGGAGGAGCAGTCGAACGTGTCGGTCTGGCCGAGCGCCGCGCCGAACTCGTAAGGCGTGCCTATGTACTGCGAGCCGAAGGCAATCAATTCGTCTCCCTGCAGCTTGGCAAGTGTCGGGCTCTCGTAATCGGTGTACTGCGGCTTGGCCGAGACGAAGCCGATCCGGTCGTCCTGCGTGCGCACTTCCAGCCATTTCGCGTCGATCTCGCGGAGCACCTGGATTTTCTCGCCCTTGGCGAGCATGCCGCGGATCGGAGTATCGGAGGCGGCGTCGGGCGCGGCGCGCAGGTTCACGCCGTAGGTGACGGAAGTACGGAACTCCCGAACGGTGGAGATCGTAATGTCGTTGGCGTAGGCGTGCCACTGCACGACGTTGCCGAGCGTTTCGCCGATGAAGCGAAGCGGCAGCATCGCCGTTCCGTTCACGATGGCGCCCGGCTGGGACAGCGGGATCGATTTGCCGTTCAAGGATGCCGTTGTATCTCCGATTCGGTATGTAAACAGGATGCCGTCCTTGATCGCGCTCACCGTCTGCGCGGCGTTCGACCAGGTCACCTCGGCGCGCTGCGCTTCGAAAATCGCCCTCATCGGCACGAGCGTCGCGCCTCCGACGACGATCGGATCGGCGGCTAGCGCCAGCTTCTTTCCGTCTACGTAAATATCGGGAGCGCCGCCTTGAGCCGCCGCATGCGCATGCGCGGGCAGCGCTTGTCCGAGGAGCAGGCCCAGCAGGGCGATTGCTCCGATTCTGGTTAACATGTTGCCGTCCTTCTCCCTTCGTCCTAAGTCTTACTATGTTTGACGCTGGGAGGGAACGGTAGGTTGTGTGGAAAATGGTGGGCGCGAAGCGGAGCGGGCTCCATCGGCGGACAGAAGCGATTCCGAATGACGGATGTCGAGATGCCCTTGCTCCGCTTCGCGCCGCCGCTTCAAACGGCGCTCGTCAGAGAGAAAGAACTGCAGGGGAGACGACGCTCCAGCGTTTGGCCGAGCACTTGAGCGAATGCCGGTTCGCCGGCGGTGGGAATGACCCAGACGGTCATATCCGACAGCTTGGATCGGGGAAGGCGATAGTCGCCGGATAACGGAATCGGCATCCGGTTCAGAATACCCCTCTCGGGAGCGATTTCCAGCCGGATTTGCCCGTGAACTTGGAACAGATGACTGAATCCGGTCGATTCGGCGGCCGTCCAGCGGATCGATTCGATCCGTTCCACCGAGAACCAGATTTCCTTGCCTTGCGCGTCGGCTAACCGGATGCGGTCCAGGCACAGATTTCTTTCGCTGAGTTGGCACATGGCGAGCTCGAAAGCTCTTGTTTTGCCGGGGGCTCTTACCCGAAGAGCGAACGCGACGTTAAGCACGGCAGAGTCCAAGTACGTGTTTCTCATCATTTTTACGGTTTCTTGCTCCTTCAGCGAGTGAATTTTCATACGGTTTTCATCATACCGAGTTGCGGGCGAGAAGGGTGTTGGATTGTCGGGGGAGAACATTGCTATTTTCATCGAACGAAGGCGGATGGGATCGACTGAAGGAAAAAGTAGATTTGAATTTAAATAATCATATATAATTAAAATTATTGAAATTTTATTTCGAAATTTCGTTGACGAAAAAATCGGCCCGGATTATGATTACGACAGAAATGTGCCGGGTGAGCGTAGGGGGCTGGCGATGAGTATGGACGAGAATGGGAACGTTTACGGAAAGCGATACCGCGAAGCAAGCGCGCGCGAAGGCGCCGGGGGCGTCCGCCGCGCGGTAGGTTTAATGTCGGGCACGTCGGTGGACGGAATCGACGCGGCGGCGATCGAGATTCGGGAGGGAGAAGGAGGCCGGCCGCAAATCCGGCTGCTTGCTTTCGAGAATACTCCGTATCCGGCGGACGTGAGAGCGGAAATTTTCGCGCTGTTCGAGCCTTCCGCCGCGACGGTCGACCGGGTCGGGCGTCTTAACGTGCTGCTGGGCGAGCTCTATGCGGAAGCGGCGTTGTCGGCGATCCGGCAGGCCGGCCTGAAGCCGGAGGAGATCGCGGTCGTCGGCTCGCACGGCCAGACGATCTATCACGCTCCCCAGCCGTTCTCGAGCCATGGCTACGATCTGCGCTATACGGTACAGATCGGCGAAGGAGCGGTTATTGCCGCCCGGACGGGCATTCCTTGCGTATCGGATTTCCGCGTTGCGGACATGGCTTGGGGCGGGCAGGGGGCGCCTCTTGTCCCCTTTACGGAATATTTGCTGTACGGAGAGTCGGACAGAACGCTGCTGCTGCAAAACATCGGCGGCATCGGGAACGTTACCGTCCTGCCCGCGGCGTGTTCGCCCGAGGAAGTGTACGCCTTTGATACCGGACCGGGCAATATGCTGATCGACGGCGTCGTGTCGCGGCTGTTTCCGGGCATGTCGATGGACGTCGGCGGGGCGATCGCCAAGGAAGGGCGTGTCGACGAGGAACTGCTTGGGCGCTTGCAAGAGGAGCCTTATTATGCGCAGCCGCTTCCGAAGTCGACCGGACGGGAGCTGTTCGGCACGGCGTACGTCGACAAGCTGCTCGCCTATGGAGAAGAGCGCGGCTTGTCGGCAAGCGATCTTGCGGCTACGGTGACGAGGCTGACGGCATGGTCGATCGGGGACGGCTATCGGCGCTTCATCCGTCCGAAGCATGCGGCGGACGCGATGATCGTCGGCGGAGGCGGCAGCTACAATCCGACGTTGATCGGCATGCTGAAGGAGGAACTGGAACCGATGGGCGTCGAGGTGCTGACGCAGGAGGACATCGGTCTGAGCAGCGACGCCAAGGAAGCGGTCGCCTTCGCGCTGCTCGCGGATTATGCCGTCGCCGGCAGGCCGAACAGCCTTCCGGGAGTGACGGGGGCTAAGCGGGCGGCCGTTCTCGGGAAGATTTCTTATTAGCAGAGGCAGAGACGGGAGGAAGAAGATGATACGCAACGGAATCGACTGCATCGACAATTACGCCCATCTGTTCGCGGGGAAGAAGCTGGGGCTGATTACGTCGCCGACCGGACTGACCGCCGAGCTGGAATCGACGATCCGCGTGCTGCACGAGAAGTTCGAGCTTGCCGCCCTGTTCTCGCCCGAGCACGGCGTGCGCGGCGACCGCCAAGCGGGCGCTCTGGTCGACGACTATATAGATCCGTTTACCGGCGTTCCGGTCTACAGCCTGTACCGCGGAGATTCCAAGCGGCTTACCCCGGAGATGCTGGACGCGGTCGATATGGTCGTATACGATATTCAGGATGTGGGCGTGCGCTATTATACGTTTATCTACACGATGCTCTACGCGATGGAGGATTGCGCCAAGGCGGGCAAGCCGTTCGTCGTGCTGGATCGGATAAACCCGCTGGACGGCGCGACGGTGGAAGGCAACGTGCTGCTGCCCGAATACCGTTCGTTCGTCGGCAACTATTCGCTGTGCGTGCGTTACGGATTGACGGCCGGCGAAGTGGCGACGATGGTCAACGCCGAGACAGGCTTGAACGCGCAATTAAGCGTCGTGCGCTGCGAGGGCTGGGAGAGGGAAATGCTGTTTCCGGAGACCGGACGCATCTGGGTTCCGCCTTCGCTCGGCGTGCCGCGCTTCGAGACGGCGCTGCTCTATTCGGGCACATGCCTGTTCGAAGGGACGAACGTGTCGGAGGGCCGCGGCACGACGTCTCCGTTCGAGATCGTCGGCGCGCCGTTCGTTCGGGCGGAGGAACTGGCGGAGGAGATGAACCGCAAGGAGCTGCCTGGCGTTCGCTTCCGTCCCGTCTATTTCAAGCCGACGTTCTCCAAGCACGAAGGGGAGCTGTGCGCGGGCGTGCAGCTTCACGTGACGGACTTCCGGGCGCTCCGGCCGCTGGAGACCGGGGTTCGGTTGATGTACGAGCTGAAGCGGCGGCACGAGCAGTTTGCGTTTTTGCCTCCCGTGCGGGAGAACGGCAGGCCGTTCATCGATTTGCTCGGCGGCGATCGCGCGTATCGGGAGGAGAACGACGAGGAAGCGCTGCTGGAGCGGTTCCGCGAGGAGAGCCGCGCGTTCTCCGAACGCAAGCAGGCGTATCATCTTTACTAAGAGGAGTGGCAGCGAATGGGATACGTGGCGGGAATGGACGGAGGCGGGACGAAAACGGCGCTGACGATCGCCGACGAACGGGGCGAAGCCGTTCATCGTTTCGTCTCCGGACCGATCAATTTCAACGGTCAGGACGAGGCGAGCATCCGCCGCAGCTTCGAGGAGATGTTCGCCGAGATCGGGCGTGTATGCGGCGGGCTGGCGAACTGCGCGCGAATCTGCATCGGCGCGGCCGGCGTCAGCAATCCGACGGTCGTCTCGCGGATGACGGAGCTCGTTCGGTCGTGCGGCTACGAAGGCGGGCTGATTATCGCGGGCGACCATGAGACCGCGCTGCGCGGCGCGCACGAGAGCCCGCACGGCATGATCCTGATCGCGGGCACCGGCTCGATCTGCTTCGGCCGGAACGAAGCGGGAGCGGAGCATCGCGCAGGAGGCTGCGGCTACCTGATCGACGACGAAGGGAGCGGCTACAGCATCGGTCGCGAGCTCCTCTCCGCCGTCGTCCGCGCCAATGACGGCCGCCTGCCGCCCACGTCAATCACCTCCTTGGTGTACGAGCGGCTCGGTATCGATTCGGTTCGGCAGGTGATCGGCTTCGCGCACGACAAGACGACGAACAAGAAGGACATCGCCGCTCTGGCCCCGCTGCTGTCGGAGGCTTGCGCGATCGGAGACGCGGCGGCGATGGCGATCGTTCGTAAGAGCGCCGCAGCTTTGCGCGAGCTGGTCGCTCCCGTGGCGGAGAGGCTGTCCCTGCAAGGCGGAAATCTGGCTTTGGCCGGCAGCGTGCTGCTGCGCAACGACGAAGTGCGAGCCGAACTGCTCGGCCTGCTGAATCGGGACTTCCCCGACATGATCGTCTATCCCGCGAAGAAGGAAGCTTCCTGGGGAGCCGTGCTGATGGCCATGTCGTAGACGGCGGAATCGGATCCAATCTTTTATACGCAACTTAACAGGACTGCTCTTTCATTATTCCGATAATGCAAGAAGCGGTCTTTTTCTGTAATTTTTTTCTGAATCACCTCCGACAAAAACGCAATTTTGCGTCTTGAGGACGCCAAAGCCGTTTTTGCTTGATTGGGAAATTTGGTATACATTAAAAAAATAAGTTGGATTCGGCCTGAAAATGTTCAAATGTATGCGGCTTCCGGCATCTCTTTCTTCGAGGGGCGGCAGGAACAGGGGAGAATCGGGATGAGAGACGGGAACGGGCTTGATCCGGACGTTGCAAACAACGCGGAGGAGGCGAAGGAAAGCGCGGACCTCGGAACGGAGCTGGCTGAACGGGCGCGGGCAGGAGATACGGAGGCGTTCGGGGAGTTGATCGAGCGGCATCGGGGCCGGGCCAAAGGCTGGGCCGAGCGAATGACCGGAGATCCGCACCTTGCCGACGATATCGTGCAGGACGCGTTGATCCGCGCCTTTATGCACATCGGATCGCTGCAAGAGGCGAATCGCTTCCTGCCTTGGCTGCACCGGATCGTCCGGAACCAGGCGAACATGCGTTTAAGGCGCGGCGGACCGCATCGCAGAGAGAAGCCCTTCGCCTCGTTCGAAGCGAGGGAGCGAGACGGAGGAAGCGTCGATTGGGACAACCTGGACAGCATTCTGGATCATCTGACGAGTTCGGCCGGCCAAGCCGCGATGAAGGAAGACGATCCTGCCGAGCATCTTATGCGCAAGGAGATGTACGAGACGATCCATTCGGTGCTGCACTGCTTGACGAAGAAGGAGAGGGCGATTTTTGAAGCCTACTTCTTTAAGCAGTTGAGTCCGGATGAGATCGCGGCGATGTACGGCATGACGACCGGTTCCATCTATACGTACATCCACCGTTCGCGGCAGAAGCTTCGGCAAGAACAAATTCGGGTTTCCCTTGGTCTGCTTCCCGAGAAGGGAGGGGCCGTATTGGCCAGGCATAAGATGCTGGAGCTTGCGGAATGGCCCGCGCACGCCTCCGTGCCGACGACCATGGTAGACCGGCTGGGGCATATGCTGGCGACAATGGGAGATTCGCGCGACATGGCGGAGCTGATGGGCCTGTCGGGTTTTGCTTTTCGGATGCAAATTTCCGAGAAAACGACTTTCGCGGACGGAATTTACATGTTCGATTGGCGGGAGACGCTGATTTCTTTCGCGCGGGACCTCGGGTACGAGGCCGCGCTCGTCTGCGGCCAGCTGTCCGATTTTCCTGTGCCGCTGCTCGGAGCCGTCGAGAAGTTTCCCGTCGTCCTGCCGATCGAAGAGGCGGTTCTGCCTTTTATCCGTCAAACGATCGACAGCGGAAGACCGGTTCTGTATTTCGACACGTCGGCCGCCAGACCGTTCGTTCATGAATGGTCGCTGATCTTCGGCTACGACGACGAACGCCGGGTCGTGCATCTGACCGATGTCATGTGCCCGGAAGGAAAAACGCTGAGCTACGAGGACGTTGCCGACAATCCGATTCGCTTCCTGGCCGCCTTGACTCGTCAAGCGGACCGCGATCAGACGGCGTTCCTCCCTGGCCCGCGCGACACTCGCCGGAGGCGTCTGGCAGAGAAGTCCGTCCGGTTTGCGGTGTCGTTCGCCAAGAACCGCTCGGCCTACCGCCCCATGACGTCTTATCTTTCCTACGCGACGGGGCTGGCCGCTTACGATACGTGGATCGGGCATCTGAGACGCGGTCCGGGCTCTCCTCCGAACCGGTACGGAATGGGCCATCTCGCTCACGCGTATTCCCGGACGAAAAGCTGCGCCGCCGCGTACTTGCGAACAGTCCCGTTTGAAGGGGAAGCGATGAGATTCGCCTTACTCGCTTCCGAAGCGTATGAACAGGCTGCCGAAGCATTGCGCGAGCTCGAAGAGCTGGTGCCGTTCATCAAGACGGCGGAGCTGATGCAAGCGGACCTGTGCGAACGATGCGCCGGATTGCTGGAGCAAGCGAGAACCTTCGAGGCTTCCGCGATCGGTTATTTGGAGAAAACAATCACTTATTTGGAGAAAGGAACATCCCAATGAGCAACGCTAAAAGCCTCAAAATGATGACCGAGTTTCAACATTTGGATAACCTGCTGGACGCCAAAGCTTCTTTCGAGAAGATGCATCCCGGCGTCGTCATTACGATCGAGCAGGCCGCCGATCACGCTGAATCGCACAGGGCTCTCCAATCCGACGAAGCGCCGGACATCGTCGAATCCGGGGGCTGGTCAATTTTTAACCGGAAAGGGTTGTTCGTCGATCTGCTGCCTCACGTGGAGGAGACTCCCGGGCTGAAGGAAGATTTAAACCCCGGCGTTATGAGGGTGGCGAGCAAAGACGGAGCGCTGACGGGGCTGCCGGTGGACGTCGCGCTTCCTCTGATTCTCTACAAAAGGGAGTTGTTCGACAAGGCCGGTATTCCGTACCCGCAGGAGGGCTGGACATGGGAAGAAATGATGGAGACGGCGAAGAAGCTGACGCAGCGCAACGAACAGGGGGTGGCGACCCAGTTCGGATTCGGCTTCGGAGTCGACGTCGAGGAGATCGAGCCGTTTGTTATGCGCAACGGCGGACGCTATGTCTCGCCGGATGGGACAACAGCCAGAGGTTATGCGGATCAGCTCCCTGTCATCGAAGCGTACCGAATGCTGATCGACGCCTACCGCGTGCACCGGGTCATTCGCCGGCCCGGCGAGCCGTCCGAGGCGGGAGAGCTGCACGAAGGCTTCGCCCTCATCTTCGGCTTTGCCTGGTTTGCAGGAGCGGTCGTGCGTTACGGATTGGAGGATAAGTACGGTGTCGTCGGATTGCCTCGGATGCCGGGCGGGGAGAACGCCAACATGATCTATATGGGAGCCGCGGGAATCAGCGCCAAGTCTCCGAATCGCGAGCTGGCATGGGCGTTTTTGCGCCACTACGTGCTGGAGCGTCCCGAGGCGTTCCGGCATGCGAATACGCTGCCGATCACGAAGTCGCTTGCCGAGCGGAGCGGATATACGGACAATCCGGTGTGGCGGAGATTTATCGAGGAGATGGACGTCGTGCAACCGAGCGGCTTCTATCTCAGCGAGAGATGGAATTCCTCCAGACAGCTCATCAACGAGGAAATCATCCGTATGATCAACGAAGGAGCGGACGTCGCCCAGACGATCAGAGGGTGGACGCGCTTCGGGTAAAATAAGACGCCCCGGCTCCGCGCGGCTTGCCGCTTGCGGAACCGGGGCGATTTCGTTCAGTCGGCGGGCGGCTCGATCATTTCGTGATTGGTGATGAGAAGCTTGTAGATGATTCCGTCTTCATCGATATAGCATTCGATCCAGTAGTAAGGCGTGCCTTCGGCTTCAAGCAGTTGTCCGATGACCTTGTTGTCTTCGACGAGCAATTTGAACGTATGGATGAAATCGAACGGGCCTTTACCGGGCGAGCCTTCGAACGCGTAAGCTTGCTTGGCTTGCTCCAAGCTTTTTCCGACGGTCAGTTCGCCGATCTTCGTCGCGTATCCCGATTCCGCGCTTTCCAGCACGAGCCAGATCGCTTTTCCTTCCCTGAAGCCGACGGTCAGCCCGTTGCCGTAGTTATATAGCGCAAGATCAGTAAGGCTCTCGTCATCCTTGGTTTCGGGTTCGCCCAGAATGTCCGTGATCTCCTCTTCCTTCATGCCTAAAGCGATCGTCTTGTTGGTCTGTTTGTTCGTTAGCGCGGCGTAATCCTGGGAGACGGGCTCAGGGGCTGAGCATCCGGCCATGAAAAATATAGGGACGATCATTAAAGCCAGCTTTAACTTTTCGAACAGCATGGACGATCTCCAATCCGCATGGAGTATTGTGAAGACCAACAAAGATTGATCTTCAACCTTCCTTATTCGCCAAAGCCCCTCGAAGTACCTGTTCGACTTTGCTCAGGTGCTCCGAGACGAGTTCGGTCGCGCGCTGCTTGTCGCGGTTTTCGATCGCTTCGAAGATTTGGCGATGCTCGTCCAGCAATCTCGAGGCGGTCGCTTTCTCGCGATAAAACCACAGCTCACGCGTCTGGCGGATCGATCCGGCGAAGCGGTCGGACAGCGATTCCATCAGCTGCACGAACAGCGAGTTGCCCGATGCCTCCGCGATCGCCATGTGAAAGTCCGCGTCGGCGCGCTCCCCTTCAGACGTGTCGTTGCGTTCGAGACACGATTCCATCGTCTCGATCAGCTTGCGAAGCTTGGCTATGTCCTCGGGCGTCCGTCTCTCTGCCGCGAGCGATACAGCCCCGATCTCCAGCGTTCGGCGCACCTCAAGCAGCTCGATCAGAGAGGCCGCTCCCTGAAACAGCCGCTCCGTTCCGCTTTTCGCTTCGTTCGGAAGCTCCTCCTTGACGAAAGTGCCGCCACCGTGCCGTACGTCCAGCCAGCCCATCGCCTTAAGCGCGCTGGCCGCTTCCCGTACTGTGGACCGGCCGACGCCGTACGCCTCCGCCAGCTCGACAACCGAGGGAAGGCGATGTCCCGGTTGCCACTCCCCCTCGCGAATGCGGCGCAGGATGTCCTCTGCCACCAGTTCATGCCCCTTGGGCGTTTCTATTTTCATCTGCCGCATACCCGAACCTCCCGATCCGTCTCTATATGAACTACAGCCGGCTTTTTGGCGCTCCGAGGCACTTTCTGTGCCTTGAGGCTTCGCGCCACCGCCGGGCCGGTCTGCCCCGAGGCACTTTATGTGCCTTGAGGCTTCGCGCCACCGCTGGGCCGGTCGGTCTCGAGGCACTTTATGTGCCTTGAGGCTTCGCGCGTCCGCTCGGCCGGTCTGCCTCGAGGCACTTTCTGTGCCTTGAGGCAGCGCGCGTCTGCTGGGCCGATCCGCCCCGAGGCACTTTCTGTGCCTTGAGGCTTCGCGCCACCGCTGGGCCGGTCCGCCCCGAGGCACTTTATGTGCCTTGAGGCTGCGCGCGTCCGCCCGGCCGGTCTGCCCCGAGGCACTTTCTGTGCCTTGAGGCTTCGCGCCATCTCCCAGCCCGTCCCGTCCGCCCAACCAATCTGCCGCACCAAAGCCATCATCGCAACGTATTGTCTATACAATACTACAAAATTGAAATATAATGAACACAAAGTCATCAGATGACCTGACTAATCTTATCGTTCCAAGGGGGATTCCCGAATGTTGGATGCCGCTATAACCCAACGTCTGAGGCAGATCGTAGGGGACCGCAATTTCAAAGACGACCGGCAGTCGCTCGTCGCCCATTCCTATGACGGTACGCCGATGCTGCAAAGCTTGCCCGACGGCGTTATTTATCCCGAGAGCACGGAGCAGGTTTCCGAGATTATGAAAGTGCTGGCCGAGCACCGTATTCCCGTCGTCTCCCGGGGTTCCGGCTCGAACCTGTGCGGAGGCACCGTTCCCGTGCAAGGCGGCATCGTCATGGTGATGCACCGGATGAACCGGATCGTGGAAGTCGATATGGAAAATTTGACGGCGACGGTGCAGACGGGCATTATTACGGCGGAATTCACCGCGCATATCGAATCGCTCGGCCTGTTCTATCCGCCCGATCCGAGCAGCATGAAAATTTCGACGATCGGCGGCAATATCGCCGAATGCTCGGGAGGACTGCGCGGGCTGAAGTACGGAACGACCAAGGACTATGTCATCGGACTGGAAGCGGTGCTGGCGAGCGGCGAGATTGTCCGCACCGGAGGCAAACTGATGAAGGACGTCGCCGGCTACGACTTGACGAAGCTGCTCGTCGGTTCCGAAGGCACGCTGGCGATCATTACGGAAGCGACGCTGAAGCTCGTGCCGCCGCCGAAGAGCAAGAAGACGATGCTGGCGATGTACAAGGATCTGTACGGAGCGGCGAGGACGGTGTCCCGGATCATCGAGGCGAAGATCATTCCCGCGACGCTGGAGTTTATGGACAACCCGACGATCCGCGTCGTTGACGACTTCGCCAATCTGGGGCTGCCGAGGGATATGGAAGCGATCTTGCTGATCGAGCAGGACGGAGATCCGGAGGCGGTGGAACGCGACATCGAGCGGATTCGGGCAATTTGCGAGGCTGAGCAAGCCGACCGGATCGATGTGGCGGAAAACCGGGAGCAGGCGGAGAAGCTGCTGACGGCGCGCCGCAGCGCCTTTACCGCGCTCGCCCGGCTGCGCCCGACGACGATTCTGGAGGATGCGACCGTTCCGCGCTCGCGGATCGCCGACATGGTGCTGCGCATCAACGAGATCGCGCGCAAATACGACGTCTCGATCGCGACGTTCGGCCATGCCGGAGACGGCAATCTTCATCCTACAGCGACGACGGACGCGCGAGATCTTGAAGAGGTGCACCGCGTGGAGCAGGCGTTCGAGGAAATTTTCGAGGCGGCGATCGAGCTCGGAGGCACGATTACGGGAGAGCATGGCGTCGGGCTGGTCAAGGCGCCGTTCCTGGAGTGGAAGGTCGGCAGCGCCGGAATCGGGCTGATGAAGGGGATCAAGCAAGCGTTCGATCCGAACAACCTGCTGAACCCGGGCAAGATTTTCGCCAAAGAAACGAGAAAAAGGGTGGTCATCAACCGTGGCTAACGCGAACGCTCCTGCGGCCATTCAGAAGAAACCGGCCATCGAGCATACGAACCCGATGGCGAAGACGCTGCTGGCCAAGCTGGATTACGACCAATTGACGAACTGCATGCGCTGCGGCTTCTGCCTGCCCGCCTGTCCGACGTTCCGCGAGACCGGACTGGAGCCGGAATCGCCGCGCGGCCGCATCGCGCTCATGAAGGCGGTGGCCGACGGACTGATGGACCCCGATCAGGCGTTCCAGGACCAGATGAACCACTGCCTCGGCTGTCGGGCTTGCGAGCCGGCTTGTCCCGCCGACGTGAAGTACGGTCAACTGATCGAGCAAGCCCGCGACGCGATCGAGGATCATGCGGAGCACAGCGCGCCGATCAGAGGCGTTCGCAAGCTGATGTTCAAGGGCGTGTTCCCGCATCGCAACCGGCTCAAGTGGCTTGGCCGCTCGCTTGCTCTCTATCAGAAGTCCGGTCTTCGGGCAATCGCCAGAGGCGCCGGGATCATGAAGCTGTTTCCGAAGCATTTGCGCGAGATGGAGCAGATTTTGCCCGACGCGTCCGGCAAAGGCGTCGTCGAGCGGCTCGGCGCGGTCTACCCGGCCAAGGGCGAGAAGATCGCCCGTGTCGCGCTGTTCCGCGGCTGCATTATGGACGTCATGTTCGCGGACACGAACGTCAACACGGTGAAGCTGCTGTCCGAAGCCGGCTTCGAAGTCGTTATCCCGGAGACTCAGGTGTGCTGCGGCGCGCTTCACGCCCATAGCGGAGAGATGGACCAGGCGCGGGATCTGGCCCGCGTCAACGTCAAGGCGTTCCGCGATGCGGGTATCGAGTACATCGTCTCCAACGCCGGCGGCTGCGGCGCGCTGCTCGTCGAGTACGATCATCTGCTGCACGGGGACCCGGAATACCGCGAGCTCGGCGAATGGTTCGCCCCGCGCGTCGTGGACGTCAGCAAGCTGCTCGTGGAGAAGGGGCGCATCCCCGATTTCGCGGAGCCGGCTGCCGCCGCGGCCTCCGAACCGGTCACGATCACTTACCAGGATTCGTGCCACCTTCGCAACGTGATGAAAAGCTCGACCGCGCCGAGGGAATTGATGAACCAGGTGTCGGGAGCCCATTTCTGCGAAATGAAGGATTCGGATCGCTGCTGCGGCTCGGCGGGCATCTATAACGTCACCCAGCCCGAGATGGCGGGACAGATTCTCGAGCACAAGATGGAGCACGCCAACGCGACGAACGCTCGCTACCTGCTGACGAGCAATCCGGGCTGCCTGCTGCAGATGAAGCACGGGATCGAGAAGCACGGCGCGAAAGACAGGATGGAAGCGATGCATATCGTGGACTATTTGTATGAGAGGATTGGGGAAAAGGACGGCCGTTAGGCCGCACCCGATACGAAGCTAATCATGACCGACGCCTATTTCATTTTCGGAATCATTGTGGGGCGTGACTAGTACGAGGACTTGCGGAACAGCGCCGAACCGAATCTTCGCACAGCTCCCGGCGCACGATGCTTGGCGTCATGAGAACGATTCGAAGGATGCGGCCCCTAGCGGTATGAACGTCTGAATTCCGAAGGAGTCATTCCGAACTGGCAGGCGAACAGTCTGCCGAAATACGTGTTGCTGCCGTATCCGACCCGCTCGGCGATGCTTTCTATCGAGCCGTCGGTTACCATTAACAGCCTTTTGGCATGGCGAAGCCTGACCTGCTTGACGTAGTCGAGAGGGGTCAGGCCGTACGTCGTTTTCATGCATCTGGCAATGTAGGCGGGGTGAAAATTAAGCGCCTTGCCGATCTCGTCGGCGGTCAGCGGGAGCGCGTAATGCTCTTCGATCCAATGCGCGGCGTCGGCGGCAACCCGGTGCGGCTGCAGCGCGGCCCCGTCCTCGGCTTCGGCCGCTCCCATGGACGTCAGCATTTCCTGGAACGCATGCTGTCTTCGCAAAGCTCTGCGCAGCCGCTCCCCCCGATTTTGCAATCCGTCGATTTCGGTCAGCGCTTCGAGACTTTGCTGAACGCCGCGAATCGCTCCGCATTGGGGAAGGCCCAGCACGCTGCCGCCATCGGCGGGCAGCGTCTTCGGCATTCCGTCGTGCCACTGTCCGGTTGCGGCTCTTCTTCGGGAACGGGCATCGGGCTGACCGATGTCAAGGAGCGGTTGCGAATGGCATACCCGGCTGGGGAGTTCACCGTTTATTCCGGCAAGGGCAGAGGCACGACGGTCGTTCTGACCGTCCCTTGGGAAGGGGATAGAGGATGAAAATCGTCATCGCGACGACGAATATTTGGTACGCAAATCGTTGGAGAGCATGATTGAGGAATTGAACGGAGAATGGACTGGCCGCCAGCTAGTCCAGCTCGTCGAGAAGGTCCGGCCGGACCTCGCGTTCGTGAACATTCAGACGCCGCTATTGAGCGGGCTGGACGGCATTCGCGCGGCCAAGGAAATCGCTCCGTCGACATCATGGGTCGTCTTGACCAGATTTTCGGAAATCGAGTACGCTAAGAAAGCGATCGAACGCGGCATCTCCGATTACATGCTCAAACCGATCAAGCTGAAGGAGACGCTCGCCCGGATCTCCGAGGCCCGCGCGCACGCCTGCTTGCTGGAGAACAAAGCTTTCGAGCGGAATTTGGCGGCGGCGTACCAGGGGGCTCGCGCTTCGATAGGGCTGGACGTCAAGCCCGATGAGGACACGCTGCAGCAATTGAAGAACCACGGTCAAGCACTGCTGAACGCTTCGTCCATGAAGCGAACGATTCCGGAAGAGTACATGAACGTTCTCGGCATCGGCAAGCTGGTGAAACGGCTGGAAGTAACACCGAACTATTTAAGCGCGAAGTTCCTTAAGCAGACGGGCACGACGTTCGTCAAACATTTGACAAGAATTCGGATCATTAAGGCGCAGGAGCTCCTGACGGAGACGGAGCTGCAAATTCATCAGGTCGCGGAGAAGGTCGGGTATTTCAGCGCCCGCCATTTTACGAAGCAGTTCGCGGACCTGGCCGGCGTCAGTCCTTCCGAGTATCGCAAGCGCTACGTGGCCGCCCTGCACGATAACGATGACAAAGGATGAGGTGATTCAGCGATGAGCAACGCAAATTCAGCTGGCCGTTCCGACGCTAATAGACAGCTGATTCGGGAAATCGAGGAGACGAAGGTGCCGTACGGCATGCTGGCCGTGTGGAGTCTCGGACAGGCGAGCTTTATCGTCAAGGGCGGGTCGACGGTCGTCTACGTCGATCCGTTCGCGCTGTCCGACGAGGAGGTGGAGCGCCGGTACGACTTGAAGCGCCTGTTTCCGTCGCCTATGCGGCCGGAGGAGATCGTCAACGCGGATTGCTGCCTGATTACGCACGAACATGCCGACCATCTCGACCCGGATACGATCAGGGCGATGGCCGCCGCCAATCTGCGCACGCTTTTCGCGGCTCCCAACTGCTGTCTGGAAGAGATGCGGCAATGCGGCGTTTCTCCAGATCGGCTGTACCGCGCGGAGACGGACAAGGCCGTCATCGAAGAAGAGCGGCTCTCCGTCAAGCCGATCGCGGCGGCGCACGAGCAGCTGGACAAGGACGACGAAGGTTTCTATCGATATGTGGGATACGTCGTTCGTCTCAACGGGGTGACCTGGTACCACGCCGGCGATACGGTGATCTACGACGGACTGGTCGAGAGGCTGTTGGAAGAACGCATCGATCTGGCGCTGCTGCCGATTAACGGACGCGACGCTTTCCGGACGGGGCGGGGCATCATCGGCAACATGGACTATCGCGAGGCGGCGGAGCTGGCTCATCGGGCCGGTTTCGGACTGACCGTGCCGATGCATTACGACTTGTTCGCCGGCAATACCGAACGCCCCGGCTATTTCGTCGACTACGTCTGCGACAACTTTCCGAAGCTGCGCACGCACGTCATGGCCAGGGGAGAGCGGTTCGTCTTCGTGTCCGACTCCGTGCTGTGATATGGCTTCGAACCGGATGGTCCGATTATTCGGCGAGAACGACTCCGGCTCTGCCAGCTACACGAGCCGGGCGAATCTGCGGTACTGCTGAGCGGACATGCCTTCCCACTTCTAGAATTGACGCCTGAAGCAGTGAATGTCGTCGTAGCGGACCTGCGAGACGATCGCTTCGATCTACTTGGCGGCGAGACATTCCGGGAATGTCGCGGAGCTCTGGCGGTTTCGTATCAGGAAGACGGCCTGCAGTAATGGACTCATTCTCCAGCGAATAACGAATGCAAGCCAGGCGTCCTTGAGGGGGCGTCTTTTTTGGCGTGGAGAGTACCGGGTTCACGAGTATGAACGGGCAAGCGGTCATTTTTTAGGCGAACTTCCCCGGTTATTCTCTTCCATCTGACGGGTTAACGGGCGGCCGCAGCGTTTCTACACTTAGAGTAGATCGCCGAAGCTCGAAGACGAAGGAGAGACTGACATGGACGAGAACCGTCGTTGGACGGCTTGTTGGATATGGGCGGAACCAAGCGGAGAGGCGCTGACGGAGCCGGTGGAAAGCGTCCTGTTCCGCAGAAGCTTTCGAGTCGCCGACCCGGAAGCGGCGAGAGTGCGCGTCTCCGTGTCGGCGGACAGCAGGTACCGGCTGTTCCTGAACGGGCGGCCCGTCTGCGCGGGGCCGTGCAAGGGAGACGCCTTCACACATTATTACGAAACGATCGAGCTCGCGGGGGACACGCTTCAGGAGGGCGTTAACGTGCTGGCCGCACAAGTCGTCCATTATCCGAACCGCCCGATCCGCGGCAAATGGACCGGCCCCGCTTCCGTATGGCGTTCGGATCAGGGCGGATGGCTGCTGGAAGGCAATGTAGAGGACGCCGAGGGACGCGTTCTGGAGACGCTGAACACTGGAAGCTCGTGGAAGTGCCGGCGCGTTCCCGCAGCGGGTTTGACGCTGGCGGGCGAGACGTTCACGCTGTTCGTCGGCGGGGGAGAACGGGCGGACGGAAGCTTCGTCCCCCGGGATTGGGCGAGCCCGGATGCTGAAGACGCCGCGTGGCGCGATGCCGTCGTCGTGTCGGAAGCTTACGATCCGATGTACGGAGGGCTGCCGCGCTGGCTGCTCGCGCCCCGGCCGATTCCGCTCATGCGGGAGGAGCCGGCTGCGTTCGTCCGCGTCGTACGGGGCAGCGATCCCGGCCGCGCGCTCGAGGCGGGCCAAGCCCGCCCGATTACGGTGCGCCCCGGCGAACGGCTCTGGCTGGAATATGATGCCGGGGAACTGGTCGCCGGGCATCCGAGGCTGGAATTGCGCGGGGGCAAGGGGGCCGTCGTTCGCCTGCTTCATTCCGAGTGCTATGAATATCCGCCCGGCCCTGGCGGCAAGCGCAATAAAGGCGTGCGGGACGATCCGGAAGGGAAGTCTCTGTACGGCTTGGAGGACGAGTACAGGGTGCGGGGAGACGGCAGCGAAGCGGATGCGGAAGTCTATGAGCCGTTTCACCGCCGGGCGTTTCGCTTCGTGCAGCTGACCGTAGAAGCCGCCGAGGAACCGCTGACGATCGTCCGGTTCGATTACCGCAGGACGGGCTACCCGCTGGACGCTCTGGCCGAATTCGCCTGTTCTGACGACTCGTTAAACCCGCTGTGGAAGATCAGCTTGAATACGCTGCGCAACTGCATGCACGAAACTTACGAAGACACGCCTTACTACGAGCAGATGGGCTACGAGATGGACAGTCGGCTGCAGGCTTTGTTCACATACAGCGTAAGCGGGGACGATCGTCTGGCGAGAAAAATCATGTACGACTTCCACGGCTCGCTGATGCCGACCGGCATGCTGCAAAGCCGCTACCCGTCCGTCGACCGGCAGATCATTCCCGGCTTCGCGCTTTACTGGATTCAAATGGTGCACGATCATTACGTCTACTTCGCGGACGAACGGCTCGTCAGGACGTACCTGCCGACGATGGACGCGATTCTCGGCTGGTTCGACCGGAAGCGGGACGAGACCGGCCTGGTAGGAGCGATGCCGGAAGCGTACTGGTCGTTCGTCGACTGGACCGAGGAATGGAGAGCGAGCGCGGGCGCGCCGCCCGCCGTCAAGCGGGGGCCGCTCACCGTCTACAATCTCATGTACGCCGACGCTCTGGAGAAAGCCGCGGAGCTGAACGGGGGGCTGGGAAGAAACGATACGGCGGCGGAATACCGGGAACGGGCGGAGCGAATCCGCCAAGCGGCGAGAAGGGAGTGCTGGTCGGAGCGCAGAGGGCTGTTTCGCGACGGTCCGGGCGCGGAGGAGTACAGCCGGCATGCGCAAATCTGGGCGGTGCTCAGCGGGACGGCGACAGGTCCGGATGCCAGGGAGCTCATGGAGCGCATGCTCGAAGAGCCGGATCTGGCCCGAACCTCGTTCGCGATGAGCTACTACCTGTTCCGGGCGCTGGAGGCGACCGGCCTGTATTCCCGCACTTCCGCGCTGTGGCAGCCGTGGAAGGAGCAGGTCGGGCTGCATCTGACCGCGTGGGTGGAAGATCCGGTGTCCGAGCGCAGCGATTGTCACGCCTGGGGGGCGCTGCCGCTGTACGAGTTCACGGCGGAGCTGCTGGGCGTGAAGCCGGGAGCGGCGGGGTATGCCAAGGCGCTCGTCGAGCCCCGTCTCCTCGGGCTCCGGTGGGTTCGCGGGACGGCGGCCACTCCGCGCGGATCGGTTCACGTGGAATGGTTCGCCGAAGGAGACGAATTTACGCTTAAGCTGGACGGCCCGGACGATCTGTCGGCCGTCGTCCAGCTTCCCGACGGCTCTAAGACGGAGCTGGCAGGACTGAGGAACGTTCGGCTGTCATGCAAGATCATCAACGAAACGAGGCGGGAATCATGAAGCTGGGCGTTGCCTACTATCCGGAGCATCACAAGCCGGAGCAATGGCCGATCGACTACAGGAAAATCAAAGAAGCGGGCATCGAGCGAATCCGTATCGCGGAATTCGCCTGGGCTTGCCTGGAGCCGGAAGAAGGCCGCTACGAATGGCGTTGGCTGGACGAGGCGATCGCGCTTGCGACCGACTTCGGCCTTCAGGTTGTGCTGTGCACGCCGACGGCCTGCCCGCCGATCTGGCTGGTCGAGCAACATCCGGAGGTGCTTCCGGTTCATCGATCGGGGAAGACGGTCGGCTTCGGCGCGAGGCAGCACCGCTCCTACTCTTCTCCGAAATATATCGAATATTCCATGCGCATCGTCGAGCGGATGGCCGAGAGATACGGGCAGCATCCGAACGTCGTCGCCTGGCAGCTCGACAACGAATTCGGCGGGGAGACGAAGTTCGATTACGGGGAGTGCTCCCGCAGGGCGTTTCATCTCTATCTGGAACAAAAATACGGCACGATCGACGAGCTTAACGAGCGATGGGGCACCGTATTCTGGTCGCAGACGTACCGCCGCTTCGAGCAAATTCCGCTTCCGGCGCCGATCGAGAGCGACGTGATGATGTGGCAGCACCCGAGCCTGGAGCTGGAGTTCGCCCGCTTCTCGTCCGACGTCATCGTCCGTTACGCCAATAGGCAGACAGATGCTCTGCGCCGGCATATCGGAGACAGGCCGATCACGACGAACGCGTTTATGTTCAAGTACGGCGACAGCGTCGACTGGATCCGTCTGTTCGAGAAGCTCGACGTAGTCGGCATGGACATCTACAGCGATCGTCCCCATGAGATCGCGTTCTATTGCGACGCCAGCCGCGGTGTTCTCGCCAAGCCGTTCTGGATGATGGAGTACGGGGCGGGAACGTCCGAGCTGGAGCGGGATATCGGCATCGTCCGGGAACGCGGCTGCGAGCATTTCTACTTGTTCAAAATGAAGCCGTTCCCCTGGGGGCAGGAGCAAGGCGCCGGAGGCGACGAGATGCTCACCTTGACCGGGGAGCCTTCGGCCAACTACGGCGTCGTTCAGCGCTATTCCCGGGAGGGCGCGGCTCTGCCGGCGAGCTCTGGGCAAGCGCGCGTCGCGCTCTTCTATCATTTCGAGAGCTCGTGGAGCTATCGCATCTCCGTGGCGGATCGTCTGCCATATCCGGAAAAGATCGTCGATAACGTCTACCGTGCGCTGTACGAGAGCGGGGAACCGGTCGACGTGCTCTATACCCCTGGGCAGATCGCCGATCACGAAGCGCTCCTCGTCCCTTATCACGTGCTGTACGATCCGGAGCTGGAGGAGCGTCTGATCGCCTACGTCAGAGCCGGAGGCAAGCTGATCGTCACGTCGGATCTGTTCCGCAAGAACGCGGACAACGTCTTCCTGACGGAAGTTCCCCGCCTGTTTGCGGAGCTGCTGGATTGGCAAGAAAACAACTTCGTTCAGGGCCGCGGCCATGCGGAGTTCGTCATTCGCTCGCATGGCGGAGAGCGCGGGGGACGCGCCTGGATCGTCGCGAGGGACGGCGGGCTTGAGGATTGGCGGATGCTGTTGAGCGAAGTTCTGGCGGTTGAATAGGAAGGAGAGAGACGCATGCTGTTCGGAGCTTGTTATTATCCCGAGCATTGGCCCAGAGAGAGATGGGATGCCGACGCGAAAATGATGCGGGAAGCGAACTTCAACGTCGTTCGCATGGCGGAGTTCGCCTGGATCAAGATGGAGCCGGAGGAAGGGAGGTTCGATTTCGCCTGGCTGGACGACGCCGTTGCGCTGTTCGCGAGCCGCGGCATCCAGACGATACTGGGAACCCCTACGGCAGGGCCGCCCAAGTGGCTGCTGGACAAATACCCGGACATCTACCAACGGGATTTCCAGGGTCACGCGCTCGGCTTCGGCACGCGGCGCAGCTACTGCGCCAACAACCCGGTCTATCGCGAATATACGCGCCGCATCGTCGCGGAGATGGCCGGGCGCTACGCCTCCCGTCCGGAGGTGATCGGCTGGCAGATCGACAACGAGCTTGGCGCGATCGATACGGCGCGGTGCTATTGCGAGCACTGCCGGAAGGCGTTCATCGCGTGGCTGCAGGAGAAGTACGCTTCGCTCGGCCGTCTGAACGAAGAGTGGGGGACAATCTTCTCCAGCCAGCTCTATACCGATTGGGAGCAGCTGCATCTGCCGGCCTACTCGGTCCATCAAGGGCATAATCCGGGCATGGCGCTTGACTTCAGGCGCTTCTCTTCGGATTCGTTCGTCGGCTATCAGAAGCTGCAGATCGACGTTCTGCGCGAGCATGGCGTCGACCGGCCGATCACCTCGAACCTGATGGGCAGCTTTAACGATCTCGACTATTACGATCTCGCCCAAGACATGGATCTCGTCTCGCTCGACATCTATCCGATCATGAAGAAGGTTCCGGAGGAGCGGCCGTTCCGAACCGGGCTGAATCACGACTCGATGCGCGGCTTGAAGGGCCGCAACTACTGGGTGCTGGAGCATCAGAGCGGCACTCCGTGCACCCACGCGTTCTCCCAGACGCCGAAGCCGGGGGAGCTGCGGCGCTGGACGTACCAATCGGTCGCGCGCGGAGCGGACGCGATCGTCTATTTCCGCTGGCGCACGCTCCCCTACGGGCTGGAGGAATTTTGGCACGGCATCCTGCAGCATCATGGCAAGCCCGGCAGGAAGTACGCGGAAGTCCGGCAAGTCGGAGCCGAGCTGGCGCGTCTGGCGGACAAGCTGCGGGGAACAACCGTCAAGGCGAAGGCTGCGATCGTCAAATGCTTCCACAACGAGTGGGCGTTCGAGCTGCAGCCCCACGCTCCCGGCTTCGTCTACAAGGATCATCTTGCCGACTACTATCGCTATTTCTTCGATCGCCATATTCCCGTCGACATCGTCTCGCCGGATACGGACGATTTTTCCGGTTACGACCTGGTCGTTCTCCCGAACCTGATGATGGCCCGAGATTCCGTTATTCGGCGCATTCACGAATACGTCCGCAAGGGCGGCACCGTCGTCATGGATTTCCGCGCCGGGGCCAAGGAGTGGAACAACCGGATGCGGGAGGAGCTGCTTCCCGGGCCTTATGCGGAGCTGCTGGGCATCGAGATTGACGACTACGGCATCATCGAAGAGGAGAACCCGAACGGCCTTGCCTGGAACGACGCGCCGCCTTCCGGCCGGGCCCGCACTTGGTACGAAGTCATCGAGCCGAAGGGAGCGGAGACGGTCGTCCGGTTTACAGACGATTATTTCGCCGGCGGCCCGGCCGTCACGCGTCATCGTTACGGGGCGGGCAGCGCCTACTATATCGGCACGGAGCCCGATGCCGCGACGTTGAATGCGCTATTCGGCCGCATCGCCGGGGAGATCGGCCTAAGCCCCGCGCTGCCCGAACTGCCCCAAGGCGTCGAAGCGGTCGTCCGCTCCGGAGAAGCGGAAGACGGGCGCGTCAGGGAGTTCGTGTTCCTGATCAACCACCTGAACGGTCCGGTCTCGTTCCGGCTGTCCGGTCGACATGTCGATCTTCTGTCCGGAGAGGCGGTCGAAGGTGCGGCGAGTCTCGAGCCGAACGGAGTCATGGTACTGGAGAAGTTGGGTTAAGGCCGGAAGGCCGGCGCCGCAGAGCAGCATCAACAGCACCTTTTTCTAAGGTGACGAGGTGGAGTTTGTCGGGTGGCCGGTCTCCGTCTGGCCTACCATAATGGAAGTATAGCCGGACGCGCAAAACTCGGAATTTAAGAACCTGCACTAACAGAAAGGTGTGTACCGCATCATGGCAGAGACCGTACTCGGGAGAGAAACTGTACCCGTGAAGCGAAGAGGAAAGTTCTTCGGCAAGCTGGCCAAGCAATGGCAGCTCGCGCTCATGTCCGTGCCGTTCGTGCTGATCGGCATGCTGTTCTCGTACGGTCCGCTCTGGGGATGGATTATGGCGTTCCAGGACTACTCGATCGCCAAGGGAGTGACGGGAAGTCCGTTCGTCGGCTTCGACAACTTCGCCCGGATCTTCGAGGACGATCAGTTTTTCCGCGTGTTGCGCAATACGCTTGCCATGAGCTTGATGAACATGGCGACGGGGTTCGTCGGAGCGATCGTGCTCGCGCTGCTGCTGAACGAAGTGAGGAAGACGTTGTTCAAACGCGCGATTCAGACGATCACCTACATTCCCCACTTCGTATCCTGGGTCGTCATCGCGAACATCTTCTCGTTTCTGCTGTCTCCGGACGGGGGCATCGTGAACGTTGTGCTGATGAAGCTGAATCTGATCAGCGAACCGATCTACTTCCAAGGGAAGCCGGAATGGTTCTGGTACATTCAGACGCTCGCGAATCTCTGGAAGGAGATCGGATGGAGCACCATCATCTACTTGGCTGTACTCGTGGGACTCAATCCGGAGCACTACGAGGCGGCAGAGGTAGACGGGGCGAGCCGATTTCAGAAAATGTGGCATATCTCCGTCCCCGGCTTGATGCCGACCGCGATTTTGCTGCTGACGATGTCGATCGGCTGGCTGATCAACAGCGGCTTCGAATCCCAGTTCGTGCTCGGCAACGACGTCGTCGTGGAATACTCGGACGTCATCGACTTGTACGCGCTGCGGTATTCCATCCAATTAAGCGATTACGCCTACGGCATGGCCATCAACATGTTCAAGACGGTCGTCAGCATCGTTCTCGTGCTTGGGGTTACGTTCCTGGCCAAGAAAACGAATCAAAGCCGGCTGTTCTAACGAATATCGGGCCATAGGGCGGAAAGGAACCGAAGATGAGAACGACAACCTGGAAAGACCGCTTGTTCAGTACCTTCAACTATACGTTACTGTCCTTGCTCGGGTTCGCGACGCTGTACCCGTTCGTTAATCTGATGGCCATCTCGTTGAACGACGCGCTGGATTCGCTCAGGGGGGGGATCTACTTCTGGCCGCGAAAATTTACGCTGCTGAACTACGAGATTATTTTCGAGCAGGACAGTCTGCTGAGGGCGGCGATCATGTCCGTCGTCAGAACGGCGGTCGGAACCGTGCTCGGCGTCGCCGTCACGATTATGATCGCTTTCGCCTTGAGCCGCAGAGAGTTTCTGCTGCGTAAGCCGCTGAACGTCATTCTCGTGTTCACGCTGTTCGTCAACGCAGGGCTGCTGCCCGCGTACCTGCTGAACGTCAACCTGAACCTGATGAACAGCTTTGCGGTTTACATTTTGCCGATGCTCGTCAGCGCGTACAACGTCATCATCGTTCGAAGCTACTTCGAGCAGCTGCCGGAAGGTCTGACCGAATCGGCGAAAATCGACGGAGCGACCGACTTCCAGGTGCTGCTGCGGATCGTCGCGCCGGTCAGCCTGCCGGTGCTCGCCACGGTGACGCTGTTCGTCGCCGTCGTCCACTGGAATTCCTGGTACGACAACTATTTGTACACGAGCGGGACCCCCAGCCTTAACCTGCTGCAATTCGAGCTGATGAAAATATTGATCAATACGGTGAACGAGGTAGCCAACTCGAGCGGTTCCTCCTCGAACAGCAACGCGCTTAACACGAATCCGGACGCGATCCGCGCCGCCATGACGATCATCGTCACGCTGCCGATTCTGTTCGTCTATCCGTTCCTGCAAAAATATTTCGTCAAAGGCATCATGGTCGCTTCGATGAAAGAGTAGGACGAATCGGAAACTTTTTGCACCGGTATCAATCGGAACTCGCGTTCCGATGATATAATAACTTTACTGAATGAGAGGGAGTCCAGAATGAGCATTCGCAAATTCAAGCAAGGTTGGATTGCAAGCTTGGCTTTGATCATGATCGCAGTCTTGTTCGTCGGATGCAGCAACAACGAAGGAAACGGAACTCCGGAGGCTTCTGCCCCGCCTTCGGCGTCTGCCTCTGAAAGCGCCTCCGCGCCGGAAGCTTCCGCGCCGGATCTGTCCCCGATCGAATTTTCGATCAACACGAGCGATGACAAGCTGAAGTGGGATACGCCAATTAATAAAGTCATTACGGAGAAAACCGGAGTGTCGCTGAAATACGATCTGACGGTGGGCGACCAGTTCCAGAGATGGGATCTGTGGCTGGCCAGCAAAGATTATCCGGACATCGTCGTGCTCGACGCGAAGTATACGCTGCGCTACAAAGAAGCCGGCGCGATCGTTCCGCTTAACGATCTCATCGATCAGTACGGTCCGAACATTAAAGAGAAATACGGCGAATACTACAATCTGCTGAAGGACGAGAACGGAGACATCTATTCTCTCTATTCCGTCCAGAAGAGCAAAGAAGCTTCCCCGGATACGATGGCCAATTTCATCGTGCAGTACGACGTGCTGAAGGAGGCCGGCTATCCGGAAATCAAGACGTTGGACCAACTGTACGAAGTCATTAAAGCGTACAAGGACAAGCATCCGCAGATCGACGGCAAGGATACGATCGGATTCGGCGCCTACATGGCCGGCTGGACGATGAAGCATGCGTTCAACAATCCCATCATTTTCGGCAACGGCTGGGCCGACCACGGCAACTTCCAAATCTCGGACGCTGACGACGTGACTTACAATCCGATCTCCGAGCAGACGAAAACGTATTATCAATTCCTGAACCGTTTGCTGAACGAGGGGCTGTTCGATAAAGAAGCGTTCTCGATGGACGAGAAGGCGTTCCAGGCGAAAGTTGCCCAAGGCCGCGTTCTCGCCGCTTACGCGCCGGGCTGGCTCGTAGGGGATTCGGAGAAGGCGCTGCGGGCGGCCGGCATGCCGGAACGCGCGTACGCTCATATCCCGATCTACTTCGACGCGAACGTCGTCGACCATTCCAACGCGACGACGCCGACGAGCGCCGGCAACTATCAATGGAACATTTCCAGCAAAGCCAAAAATCCGGAAAGAATTATCCAGTTCATCGACTACCTGTTCTCCGACGAGGCGCAAGTGCTGACCCAGTGGGGAATCGAAGGCGAGGATTATACGATCGAAGGCGGCAACCGGACGATCAATCCCGATCTCGTGGCCAAGCGCATGACGGACATCAACATTGACTACGACCGCGGCTTCAAGAGCGTCGGCACAGGCAATACGTACTGGTTCGGCATCGGCAACGGAGCCAAGCTGGCGGACGGCGACTACGCGACTCCGCTCACGAAGGACGTCATCAGCAGCGGATACGACGACATGACCAAAGAGGTGCTGGCGAAATACGGCAAGCAAGTATGGGCGGATTTCCTCGCTCCGGTCGAGTATATTCCGGGTTTCCTGTGGCAGCTCACGCCTCCCGAAGAGACAAAGGCCGAAGAGCAGAAGATCGACGATACTTGGAGGAAGAACATTCCGAAGGTGATTATGGCCAAGGATGCCGACGGCTTCGAGAAAGCATGGAATACGATGAAGAGCGAGATCGAGAAGGCGGGCGTGGAGAAGGTCAACGCTGCTTACACGTCGCTGTGGAAAAACTTCTCCGACAATTACGACAAGATGTTGGGACAATAAAGCCGGCTTGCCGGCAAACGAATAACGAACCTTGTTGCCCTACTCCATGCCTGAGCGATCAGGCACGGAGTATTGGCGTATTCGGGCAAGCTCGGCAAGGCGACTACGATAATGACGGCGGGGTATGGTCATGAAGATCCGAACGAAGCTCATCCTGGCGAATTTGTTCATCGTGCTGTTTCTGCTCGGGTCGCTGACCTACGTGTTCATGAAGAGAAGCACCGACATCGTCTTCGAGGCGATAACGGAGAACAACCGACTTTCTCTCTCGCAGGTGAGCTCCAATCTGGACAACAAGCTGACCTCGTACGAGGAAATCGCCAATACGCTTTTTTTAAATCGTTCCCTGGACGAGATTACGGAGAAGAGATTCGATGATCCGCTCGCAGCTTACGAGGAATATTTCGACTACTATCAGCCCTTCGTGTCTGCGGTGCAGACGACGAAGGACATTCATTATTTTTATTTGTACAGCGACAATCCGACGTTCTTGTTTTCCAACGTCTTTCTGATTACGGACGAAATCCGCCAATCGGGCTGGTACCAAGAAGCCTACGGCAGCCAGATCGGCGGCTACTGGACAGAGCCCTACTTGTCCCGAGTCGACAACCAGATGCTCTTCAGCTACAAGAAGAGGCTGAACAACTTCGTGGCCGAGTCTCCCAAAGTCGTCTCGATCGAGATCAAGCAGAAGGTGCTGTACGATCTGGTCAGCGAGGAGAGCAAGAGTCGCCGGTACTTGTTCACGCTCGCCGACGGGGACGTGCTTGTCGATACCGACAAGGCGAACGCGGCAGGCAATCTGCGAGATTTGCCGTTCGGAGACAGGGTGCTTCGGGAGGAGAGCGGCAGCTTCATCCATCATGACGAGAGCAGCGGGGAATCGTTCCAAATTTTGTTCAAGACGCTCGATTCGCACAACTCGGTCAGAGGCATGAAGGTCGTATCCTACACTCCGATTGACGATCTGATGCCGAAGGTCGAGCAGTTGCAGACGCTGGCCGTCGTCCTGTTCGTATTGGCGTTCGCGATCTCCGGGCTGCTCATCTTCACGATCACCGTAGGCATGACAAGGAGGCTGTCGGAATTGTCCGCGAAGATGAAACGGGTTCACAAGGACAATTTTCAGAGCTTCGTCGTTGTAAAAGGCAAGGACGAGGTTGCCCAGCTCGGAGAGATGTTTAATGTGATGGTGCGGCGTTTGGGCCAACTGATCAGCGAAGTGTATCAATCCGAGATCGACCGCCGCGAGCAGGCTTATCGGACGAAGGAAGTGGAGCTGTACGCCCTTCAGACGCAGATCAATCCGCATTTCCTGTTCAACGTGCTGAACATGATCCGCGGCAAGCTGCTCGTCGCCGGAGAGCGGGAGACGGCGAAGGTGGTCGGCTTGCTCGCCAAGTCGTTCCGGACGATGCTGAGAAGCGGCGGGCAGATGATCCGGCTCAACGAGGAGATCGAATTCGTCGACAATTATTTGCAGATCCAGCAGTACCGGTTCGGACACAAATTCACGTACGAGATCGACCTGCCGCCGCAGAGCTTGGACGTGTTCATTCCGAAGCTGCTGATCCAGCCGCTCGTGGAAAACGCGATTTCCCATGCGATCGAGCTGAATCCGGACCCGTCGCGAATATGGATTGCGGGGGAGCTGTTGCCGGAAAAGCTCGTGCTGACCGTCGGCGACGACGGATTGGGCATGTCCGCGGACAGATTGTCCGAAGTCGAGAGGCGGATGAGCGAGGATACGCTGTCCGCGGACGCGAACATCGGGCTGCGCAACGTGAATGCGAGGCTCAGAAATCTGTATGGAGAAACGTTCGGCCTGCGAATCGACAGCGCCGAAGGGCAAGGGACGACGGTGACGATAAGAATTCCCTTGGGACAGCGCGATGCTAACGAGGACAACGGAGGGGATGGCGATGTATAACGCGTTGATCGTCGACGACGAGCCGTCGGCCAGAGATTCGCTGAAATATTTGATCGATTGGGAGGAGCACGGCTTTCGCATCGCGGCGGAGGCCGAAGACGGCAAGCAGGCTTTGGAGCTGGCGCGTAGCCGGCACTTCGCGCTCATTCTGACCGATATCCGCATGCCGAAGATGAACGGGCTTGAACTGATCGAGAAGCTGAAGGAGTTTTCCGAGGCGCATGTCGTTATCCTGAGCGGCTACGAGGATTTCGAATACGCGAGGCAGGGCATGAAGCTCGGGGTGAACGACTACTTGCTGAAACCCGCGGACGAGGACGATCTGATCGGCGTGCTGCATCGCATCCGTACCGCGATCGAAGAGGAGCGGCTGCATCGGAGGCAGCAGCAGCTCGGCTTGTCCGCGCTGCAAGACCAGTTCCTGCGCAAGCTGGCGCACGGACAGGCGGGACGCGGGGACATCGAAGAGCACGAGCGGCTGCTCGGCCTGCCGCTGGGCGACGATTACTACGCGCTGCTGCTCGTGGAGCCGGACTACCTTCATGAAGACGATGGGCATCTGACGGAGAGGGATATCGAGCTCATCGGGTATGCCGTGCGCAACGTTCTCGAAGAGCTGTGCGGCGACCGTGGCCGCGTGTTCGCGGAATCGGAGGAGCGCTTCGGCGTTCTTCTGCGCGGACGGGCCGACGAAGTCGAGACGAACGCGGTGCGCGAGCTGGCGTGCAGCATGGTCAGCGCGATCGCCAAGCATGTCGGGAAGACGGTCAGCATCGGAATCGGAGAGCGTTGCGTCCGCGGCCCGTCCGACGTCCCGGAGGCGTTCGCGGCGGCGGAGAAGTCGCTCGACGGCAAGTTCCTCCGCGGGGGCAATACGGTGCTCAGTCTGACGGAGCTGTCGGATGGCTCGGACAATGACGAAGAGATTCAGCAGCTTCGGGCGAGCGTGCTGGAAGCGGTCGGAAGCTGCGAGGAAACGTCGGTGCGCGAAGCGATCGGCCGTCTGCGCATGCGGTTCAAGGCAGGAATCGCTGCGGAGAAGCGCATCCGGGCGGCGGTCGTCGAACTGCTCGTCGAATTGCTTCAGCTTGCCAAGTCGAGCGGGGCCGGCACGGAGGACCTGTTCCACTCCGGTCACGGCGAATACGAGCGAATCTTGACGATGAAGACGGCCGACGAACTGTGCGCGTTCGCGGAGAAGAAGTGCTTCGAGGTGATGTCTCTGCTGCTTCGCATGCGCGACGTGCAGCCGCATTCGGTCGTCGGTACGGTCAAGAGCATCGTTCAGGAGCGGTACCGAACGAATCTGAGCCTGCGCAGCGTCGCGCAGGAAGTATTCTTGAACCCGAATTATTTGGGCAAGCTGTTCAAGGCGAAAACGGGAATGTCCTTTAACGACTACTTGCTGCAGACGAGGATGGAGAAAGCGAAGCGGCTGCTGCTGGAGACGGATATGCGGGTGTACGAAATCGCGCAGGAAGTCGGCTACGGGGAGCTGGACTGGTTTTACAAACGGTTCAAAGCCTATGCGGGCATCAGCGCGGGGGATTACCGGGCCAGGCTGGGCAGCGGCGGCGGTGCTACTTAGCGGGCGGAGTGTGGGAGCAATCGGTGCTGTGTATCGTAGGGGGCGGAGTCCAGGGGCAATCGGTGAGGTGTATCGTAGCGGGCGGAGTGCAGAGGGAGCGCTGTGGGTGCATAGCAGGATGCGGAGTGGTGGGAGCAGGCCTGAGGTGCCGCCAGCGAGGGAAGGGCGGTTGTTCCGGCGCTTTTGCGTGAATCCGGGCGTGGACGGAGGCGGGGATTTCTGCTATCGTAAATTCCGTGTTGAATCGAAAAAACGAGGGAGGCATCCGAAATGATCCTGGAAGTTATTGCAACAAGCGTATTGGACGCCAAGCTCGCGCAGGAGTACGGAGCCGACCGGATCGAGCTGATCTCGGGCATCGTCGAAGGCGGCGTGACGCCCAGCGTTGGCTTGATTGAGCAGGTCGTGAAGGCGGTCGATATCCCCGTGAACGTCATGCTGCGGCCGCACGCGAACAGCTTCCGTTATGACGAGGACGACCTGGCGGTCATGCAGCGCGACGCGAGGGTCATTCGCGAGAGCGGCGCGGCGGGCATCGTTATGGGCATGCTGGACGAGCGGGGCGAGATCGATACGGCCGCGCTGGAACTGCTGCTCGGCGAGACGGGAGAACTGGCCGTCACGTTCCATCGCGCGTTCGACGAGCTGGCGGACCGGCGCGCGGCGCTGGAGCTGCTGAGCCGGTATCCGGCGATCCGCAAAATATTGACCTCCGGCGGCAAGCCGAGCGCACTGGACGCCAAGGAGGAGATCGCGGAGCTTGCCAGGCTGAGCGAAGGACGTTCTCTGGACATTCTCGCCGGGAGCGGGCTCGGTCTGGTGTCCTTGGACGAGTTCATTCGGCTGACGGGAGTCAGGGAGGTCCATATGGGCACCGGCGTAAGGCGGAACGGCCGAGCACTGGAGCCGATCGACCCCGACAAGCTGAGGGCGGCGGCGGAAATCGTACGGCGCTACAAATAAACGGCAGCATGGCGAAGGCGCCGATGCCGCTGAATAACGGGGCGTTTCCCTGAGCGATGCGACAGGGCGACGGCCCTGTTTTTTTTGCACAATTGACCTATTCGCACACATCAATAAACGAAACGCCCGCTGGAAGGGCTTTTACAAGGCGAACGGAGGACGATGTTCTCTCGCTAAACGGCCTCAATCCCTGGATACCGCATTTCGCAGTAATAGTTCTTGTCTTATCTCTAAGGTAGAAAAGTCTGGTTCTTACGGTGTTTGGCCAGAAGTAACCGGTGCTATAATGAGTCGGTGCAAGAATCATTAGCCGAAAGGAGCGAATTTGACATGCCTGCCATAGCCTATCGCAAAATTGCTTCAGGAATGATTTGTTTAGCCATGCTGCTAGTGCTTGTGGTGCCTGCTGCCTCATGGGCAGCGTCTTCGCCAACAAATGAAAGCGATTACTATCCATTCGCTGACGTGACGCTGAACACAAACTTGCCTGCGCAATACGGCAAGCTGGAGGTTAGCTTCAATCTCACGACGAATTATGACAATCCGTTCGACCCGGAGGAAGTCGACGTACAGGCGGTCGTTGTTCGTCCAGACGGGCAGATTGAGGCGATGCCGGGGTTCTATCGATCCGACATGTCGCCGAATTGGGCAGTGCGTTATTCGCCTCGACAATTAGGCGAACATGCTGTCATGCTGACGGTGAGCGATAGTTCCGGGTACGCGGAGACTGGCTTCTACGCCTTCGAAGCGGTGGAGCCCGATCCTGCGAGTCGGGGTTTTCTCGGCGTCTCCGGTGATCGTTTCGGCGACAGCTACGGTAACCAGTTGACGCTGCTCGGGACGAACTTTGCCTGGGGTGCACCGGATGAGATCAAGGCGGCGATGCCCGAATACAGAGACAGCGGCATGAATCTGATGCGCATCTGGCTCAGCTGCTGGTGGTCCAATTATTCCCCGGAATACGGAGCCGGCATCAGTACGGAGCAGAACGGGATTGAAATGATTTATGACGGTGTCGGTCGTTATCATCTCGGAAATATGGAACGAATGGACGGGCTGATGGATAAGGCCCGCGAAAGCGGCATTTACCTTATGCTGACGATGAACAGTTTCGGCGATTTCTACTATGATTGGCCTTATCATGCCTATAACATTGCGAACGGCGGACCATCGAACTGGGAGGAGAACAACACAGATTTCTGGTTCAATCCGGAGGCAATCAATTATCAGAAGAAGCTGCTCCGATACATGTTCGCAAGATGGGGATACAGTACGTCGCTTGGCATGCTGGAGTACTGGAACGAAGCGGACAACCGAGTTAACGTCAATCCGGATGTGCGAGACGCCTGGCATGAAACGGTCGACACATATTGGAAAAGTCTGGATTTCTATAACCACCCGACGACGACAAGTTTCGCCTGGCAGGATCATGCGGAGCAGCATGCGACGCAGCGTTCCTGGCAAGGGCTGCATACACTGGATGTTGTCAACATGCATACGTATTACGACGGAGCGGATGTAATCGAGCATTGGGAGAAAAGTTTGAACGCGCTTAGAACGTTCGGCAATCGCCCGATTTTTCTTGGTGAGACCGGCAAGACGCATTCGGATCATTCACAAGACGCCGATCTGCTGAACTACGCGCATGATGGCGTATGGGCGCCGATCTTCCGCGCAGGCGCGGCGGCTGCGAATTCATGGTGGATTTTTGAGCACGGCTTCCACATGCCAGAGGCGTTCAGGACGCACTACAAACTGTTGGCCGATTTTATTCGTCCGCTTGAACGGCATCTGCTGCATATGCCGTTCGTTGATTATGGTGAGCAAGAGATGGATACCGTCGCCGGCGGCTTTCAGACCGCTGACCGGATGATCGGTTGGATTCACGATAAGCAATCGCCGTACAACGTTGCAGACCCTCGCACAGTGGAAGGACTGACGTTGACCATCCCTAATATGCCGGAAGGAGAGCATTACACGGTAGCCTTCTACGATACATACACCGGGCAATGGTTGCAGCGTGCCAGCGTGACAGCTGATGCCAATGGTCTGACGCTGCAGGTGCCGATCTTCTCGCGGGACATTGCCATGCAGGCGATTCGTCAAGGCAGTGAGTGGAACTCGGCCAATGAACGGCCAGTCGCCGTTTATGTTGATCAGACTGCTCCTTCCGCCCCCACGGGTGTTACGGCAAACCGACGGACAGAAGCTTCCGTATGGCTCAGTTGGACAGCGTCGGCGGATGATACGCTTGTGAGCGGCTACAATATCTATCGCAACGGTGTGCAGATTTCAACGACGACCGGATCGGCTGCCGCATACCGAGACTATGGGCTGGAGCCAGCGAGTTCCTATACGTACGTGATTAGAGCGAGGGACGCCGCAGGCCATCTGTCGGCTGCAAGCGTACCGTTGGCCGTATCGACGATGACACAGGACGTCGAAGTCCCTTCGGCGCCAATGGCGCTGACGGCGCCTGTCGCGACAGTCAATACAATCGATCTGGCATGGGAAGCTGCTTCCGACAATACGGGCGTCGTCGGTTATTTCATCTATCGCAACGGCCAGTTGGTTGGCACGACGCAGCATACGACCTATCAGGACAGCGGTTTGAGGCGCGGTACGGCATACAGTTATCGCGTTGCCGCGCGTGACGCTTCGTGGAATGTGTCGAGCCTGTCCGAGCTGATAGAAGCGCAGACGGTCCAGCCCGAACTGTCGGACAATCTGCTGCCGAATCCGTCCTTCGAGACGACTTCGGGCACGATGCCGACAGATTGGTACTGCGAACAAGCTCAATATTGTATCAGCGATGAGTCAAATCCGCGTTCAGGCGACCGCTCCTTCAAAATTGAAGGCTTCACCGGCGCTTGGTTCGAGGCTTATTCCGCAACGGCCAATGCAGTGCCGGGCAAGATGTACGCGCTTGACGGCTTTATCGACATTCCGGTGAACAATGGCGGTACAACGCATGTTCGCCTGCAGTTTTTCAACGCCGGCGGCAGCCTGCTCCAGACACATGCTTTAAAAGCATACAGCGGCACGACAAGCGGTTACGATGCCGTGTACGGCGAGTTTGAGGCACCGCCGCTGGCGACCAAGGTTGGAGTGAATGTTCGAATCGAAGGGCTCAATGCGGAAATTTATTTGGACGATTTCACAATTGTCTCTTACGGCGAGGGCGATGAGACTATCGAGCAGCCAGAGGATCCAGATCGCAATCTGTTGTTGAACCCAGCCTTCGATGAACGTAATGAGGCTTGGAAAACCGCCATTTGGAATTGCGAGAAGAATTGGCTCTGTTCGTGGACCGATCAGGTCACCCGCTCCGGTGCGACCGGCACGGCCGATGCGTCGATGAGAATTTACACGGAGGAACAGGATTGGTTCTCCATCTCGCAGGCGGTGGAAGGGGAAGCGGGCGCTGTGTATACGCTGGAGGGTTATGTACTCGCTTCTGAAGTGCTGAACGGCGAGATTCAGGCGAAGCTGCGCTTCCTGCGCGCGTTGAGCGGTGAAGACGCCCTCATTCGCGAGGATTGGATCGCCAACTACAGCTCGGCCTCCAGTCAATTCGTCCGCTTTGAAGGCTCTTTCTCGGCACCGACCGATACGGAGTTCGTGCAAGTGTGGATTTACGCCAACGGCTTCGAGGGAGAAGCTTATCTGGAAGATTTCGCACTGAAGCAAGTGTCGGCGGAAGGGACGCCGTGATGGGATTATCATTCGGAGGGCGGGATAGCAGGATGAACGAAACATCATACAAGATTCGAATAAAAGGTATGCTGCTCTCGGCGCTGGCCGCGCTGCTTATTGCGGCGGCGATGTCGCCGGCTGCGGCGGCCGCGCCGGGAGAAGAACCGCGACATGCGGTGTCGGGTCAAGTAAGAACGCTGGGCGGCACCGGTGTTCCGGCATTGATTTATGTCTATCAATCAACACTTGAGGCTGTAACCGAAGCGGCGACGAACGAGTACGGTGAATTTAGCGTCGAGCTGCCAGACGGCGATTATATTCTCGACGTTCGGGCCACGACCGGCTCGTACGCGCTATCGCTGCGGCATGAGGTTGCCGTCGATGGGGCGGCTGTGTCGCTGCCTGCGATTGAGCTAAGCGCCGGAACGGTCATATCCGGGGTTGCGCGCTTTGACGGTGTTCCTGCCAGCTCGGTTCGCGTACAGTTGCAGACGGTCGGAGCTTCGCCGAAGCTTGTCGATTACGCGACGACCGACGCGAACGGACGCTATCGCATTGTGCTGCCCAACGCTGCAGCCGCGTATCATTTGCTCGTGCCAAATCCCGATCCGAACGGAAGGCCCGCCTGGGAGACTGTGAATGTCGGTTACCACGGCGGCGCAGGAGGAGGGGGGACAGGCGGAACGGGTGGTGCCGGTGGTACGGATGATGCCGGAACCGCCGTACTGAACAGGCCTGCTTTGACAATCGAACTGAAGGACGGACAGGCGAGCGCCAGCTTGGGCGGCATAGCTTGGACGAGCTATATTGAACAATTGCAGGGTGATCTGTCCGTGCAAGCGCCAGCTGATGCGATGTCGTTCGCGCTGTCTGTCAGCCCGGAAGTGTTGGCTGCACTGTTCGAGAAGTCGGAGAGCAGCGCATTCGCCGTGACGCTCGGCGATGTCGTCTATCGATTGCCGGCGGTCTTGTTCGCGCCGGACCGTCTTCGCCAGCTCAAGGAGAAGGTACAGGATGGCGTGGAAGGACAATGGACACTCGAAATTGTCGTGCAAAAGGCAACAGCAGCTGAACTGGCATTGCTGCGCGAGTCCGCGGAGCAGCTCGGCGCCGAATTGATCGCCGACCCATCGCCTGCCGCTTTCTCTATCCGGGCGGTCTATGGGGAAAATAGATATGAATGGGAGGATTTCGGTTCCGTCTTCGTAAGCCGAACGTTCCAGCTGTCGAGCGGCCAATCGACTGCAGGCTATGCCGGCGTAGTGGCGACGGAAGGCGGGGGACTGCGTCCCGTGCCGACCCTTGTGCGCGAAGCTTCGGACGGAAGCGCATTCGTCGAACTGAGACGAAATGGCAATAGTTTGTATGCTTTGCTGCGAATGGAGGCAGCCTTTGAAGACGTGACGGAGGACCACTGGGCGCACGACTCAATTGGACGACTTGCCGCCAGGTTAATTGTACAAGGCGACGGTGACGGACGTTTCCGTCCGAACGTCACCGTTACGCGCGCGGAATTCGCGGCCATGCTCGTGCGGTCCCTTGGGCTGACACCGAAGCGCAGCGAAGGACTGTTCAAGGACGTGACGGAAGCGTATTGGGCGGCAGGCGAGGTGCAGGCCGCATATGACGCTGGTATCGTCCGCGGTCTGGCCGACGGAAGGTTCGAGCCGGAAGCGATGGTTAGTCGCGAGGACGCTGCTGTCATGCTCGCGCGCGCGTCGGCTTTCGCAGGCAAGCAAGACGAACTGTTGGCCGAAGCAATCGCGACTGCGGTCGGTCGCTACAAGGACGCGTCGGCTATTGCCGAATATGCGCGGGAGGGGGTTGCTTACGGCATCGTGAACGGCGTCATTACCGGTAAGCCAGGGGCGCTCATCGATCCGGACGGCAACGCTACACGCGCCGAAGCGGCGACGTTCATCTTGCGTATGCTGCGCAGCGTGGAACTCGGGCAGTAACTAGTAGAGCGCCCCCGAAGTAACGTAACCAAGATGTTGAAGAATCCAGGCTGACTCAGCCTTGCTGAGTCGGGCTGGAGCATCGAATGGGACGTCAGAGTAGCTGCAACCACGCTGAGTCGGGTTGGAGCATCGAATGGGGCGTCAAAGTAGCTGCAACCGCGCTGAGTCGGGTTGGAGCATCGAATGAGCTGGTAGAGTAGCTGCAACCGCGCTGAGTCGGGTTGGAGCATCGAATGAGCTGGTAGAGTAGCTGCAACCGCGCTGAGTCGGGTTGGAGCGGCGAAAGGGCCGGTAGAGTAGCTGCAACCACGCTGAGTCGGGTTGGAGCATCGAATGGGACGTCAGAGTAGCTGCAACCACGCTGAGTCGGGTTGGAGTATCGAATGGGGCGTCAGAGTAGCTGCAACCGCGCTGAGTCGGGTTGGCGCATCGAATGAGCTGGTAGAGAAGCTGCAACCGTGCTGAGTCGGGTTGGAGCATCGAATGGGGCGTCAGAGTCGCTGTAACCACGTTGAGTCGGGTTGGAGCATCGAATGAGCTGGTAGAGTAGCTGCAACCGCGCTGAGTCAGGTTGGAGTATCGAATGGGGCGTCAGAGTAGCTGCAACCGCGCTGAGTCGGGTTGGAGAGTAAGATTGCATCGGCTTCGAGCGCAATCGCATTTACTTCTGGAATGCTCTACTAGGCTGTCAGCCGTCGTCAGCGGGCTGCCCTCTGCTGGCGACGCGCCGAGTCGCGCAACTGTCTGATCATCCAGAGTCGTGAATTGACTGTGAAGTGGGAGCCAGCCCCCTGAATTCTACTCCCCCTCATTTTTTTCTGTCCAACTTAGTGTGAACGATTCAAGGGGGGAGAGCGAAGGGGGATACGAGAGGGCTGCAAAGACCCATTCAGGCACATGAACACTTGGCTCTCGTAAACCTCTCTTGGACGAAGAGAGTTGTGTCTAACAAATAAGCTAACTCCTCTCGACAATCCTCTGTCCTGTCCGGGATGCTCTAAGAAACCTGTTAAAGCCTCGCAGAAAACCTCCAAATTGCTGGCGATGTTCTAAGGAACCTGCTAACGCCTCGCAAAAAGCGTCCGAATTGCCCACGATGTTCTAAGAAACCCGCTAACGCTGCTATCCCCCCGCGCAGAAGGCCACCGTCCTGCCCGAGATCCTCGGCAAAACTTTTAAGCGGCCTCAATCCCGCATGCGGCACTCGCAATATGATACGTTGGCTCTCGGAGACATCGTTTTTTTCCTGTGTTCGCTCCAACGGGAGATCTCAGGGATCGATGTATTAGACCTAACTTCCTACGAAAAGATATATGACTGCTTTGAATACGGGCGATTAACTCGAAATAAGATATACCATATTGATATTTCATAGATAAAAAACGCGAAAAACGACGATTTTAGCGTTTTCATAATAAAAAGATATAATCACTATTTACAAAAAACGAATCAGAATATAAAATGAAAACGTAATCATCTGGGTATCAGCATAAAAACGGAGAATTTAGGTATACCAAATCATTGGAAAAGGGGCGAGGGGAGGTCGCGCGGGGCGATCGGCAGTTTAGCTAAGGCAGTTTCGAAGTTGCAGTGTCATTAACTTTGAGATTCAAGGGGAGGACTCATCTACATGCAGTTCTACAATCCACGCAAATTCATGGCCGCCGCCGTGGCGGCGCTGCTTGCCGTATCGTTGGTCGGCTGCTCGGGCTCCAAATCCAATTCAAGTTCTTCGCCGAGCGCGTCTCCGTCCGCCAGTCCGAGTCCGTCGGCATCGGAATCGCCGAGCGCGTCTCCGTCCGAATCGGCCGAGCCGGCTCCGGATCTGCAAGGCGCAACGGTCAAGATCGGCCTCTGGTGGGACGGCGCCGATCCGCGGGGCATCGCGGAAGCCGATCGCACGCCGGCGGACGACGAGAAAGTCGCGCTGATCGAAGCGGCCGAGAAGAAATACAACGGCAAGCTCGAATTCGTCAAGTTCGGCGATTACGGCAAGTACGTCGAGAACTTCACGACGACGTCGCTCGCCGGAGAGCCGTTCGCCGATATCGTCGTTCTGGAGCTGTTCTGGGCGTTCCCGCAGCTCGTGAACAAAGGCTTCGTCGCTCCGATCGACGATCTGCTGGATACGAGCGATCCGAAATACATCGCCTGGATGAAAAACGGAGGAACGTTCGACGGCAAGCAGTACGGATTTATCGATTCCCCTCCGTCGCCTTACGGCCTTTTCTACAATAAGAAGCTCGTTCAGGAGCTCGGTCTGGACGATCCGTTCCAGCTGCAGCAAAGCGGGGAGTGGACGTGGGACAAATTCCGCGAGCTGGCGAAGAAGGCGACGCAGGATACGAACGGCGACGGCAAAACCGACGTGTTCGGCTTCATCGGGGATATGAAAACGAGCCTCGAACAGTTCGTCTACGGCAACAAAGGCGCGTTCGACAAGGATGAAAGCGGCAACATGAAGTTCTCGATGGACAGCGCCAATTCGATCCAAGGCTTGCAGCTCATGTACGACATGTACAACGTCGACAAGTCGATCGTGCAGCCGGCGCCGGAGGAAGGCAACGACAAGGCGTTCATCGCCGGCAGAAGCATTATGTACGGCGGCTTTAACTGGGAGTATTCCGGCCTGAAGGACAATATGCCGGGCGTGGAGCTCGGGTACGTCTTCTTCCCGAAGGCGCCGAACGCGACCGACTACACCTCGTTCACGCCGTACGGCAACATGTATATGCTCTCGAAGTATTCCAAGCATCCGGAGATCGCGGTCAAGATCATGGACGAAATCAGCCTGCACGGCAAAAACAAAGAGCTGGCGATGGAAGCCTGGAAAAACTCCTGGCCGCCGGAAGCGTACGAGACGCGCGTGCAGATGTACGACAAGATCGATTACAGCGGCAGCTTCATCGCCGTGCCGGAAGGCGACCAACTGGTCGACCAGGTCGTCAAGGACATTACCGAAGGCAAGGTAGCGCCGGCCACGGCCGCGGAGAAAGTGAAAAATCAGTTCGACGCCAACATTCAGAAGATGCTGGGCGAGTAAGAGTACACCGGCATAAAAGGCTTTTATTCTGAACGGGTACCCCTATTTCGGGATTGGTGATTACCGGCCATGACGAGTAGGGGTACGTCTTGTGAGGGGAACTATGCGGAGAGAACAACTTAAATGGATAGCGTATTCGGCCCTTGCCGCCGCGGCGGTCATCTCGCTCGTCGTCCTGTTCTCGGGCGGGTCCCGCGGCAGCGCGGCCGCGGAGGATCGTCCGTTCGACGTGTCAAGTCTCGCAAGCTATGTCTCCTATAAGCAGGGCGGTTACGACGAGTATTTGGCCAAGCACGCCGACGCTGATCGGCCGCTCGCGGAAATTCGCATCGACGGCGGCAGCTTCAGCCGAACCGAAGGCATGTCCGCCACGGCGCTCAGCGAGTTCGAGGGCGTGAGCGGCAAGCTGGCGCAGACCAGGGACGCGGGCTCGATTACGTGGGAGGTCGACGTCGAACAGCCCGGCTTGTATCAGATCGGCATCAAGTATTATACGGTCAAGGGCAAAGATTCCGACATCGAAAGAGAGCTGGAGATCGACGGAGCATCTCCGTTCAGGGAAGCGAAAAGCCTCATTTTCAACCGGGTATGGAAAGACGCGGACGGCGGGCTCGAGCGCGACGGCCGGGGCAACGACCTGACGCCGAAGCAGGAGGAAGCGCCGATGTGGCGCGAAGCTTGGCTTAAAGACGCGACGGGGTATTACGAGGAGCCTTATTTGTTTTATTTTACCGCCGGCAAGCACGAGCTGACGCTCGCTTCCATTAAAGAGCCGCTCGTCATCGCCGAATTGAAGCTGACGAATCCGGATACTGCGCCGTCTTACGAAGAGCTGGCGAATCGATATAAGGAACTGGGCTACCGCAGCGCCGAAGGAACGCTGATTACCGTGCAGGGCGAAACGGCGGCCTACAAATCGGACTCGATGCTGGCGCCGTACAACGATCGCTCCAGTCCGGCGGTCGAGCCGTACCATACGTCCAAGCTGCGCATCAACGCGGCGGGCGGCTGGGCGTGGCGGATGCCCGGACAGTGGATCGAATGGGAGTTCGAGGCGCCCGAGGACGGGCTCTATCAGATCGCGGTGAAAAACCGGCAAAACTACTTGACCGGCATGTCGTCGCTGCGAACGCTGTATGTCGACGGCGAAATTCCGTTTCGCGAGGCGAAGCGGATCGGGTTCGCCTATGACAGCGCCTGGCAGACGAAGGTGCTGGGGAACGGCCAGGACGATCCGTATCTGTTCTATCTGACCAAGGGACGCCATTCGGTGCGCCTCGAGGTGACGCTCGGCGAGATCGCGCCCATCGTTCGCGCGGCGGAGTCCAGCATTCTCGAGCTGAACGCGATCTACCGCAAAATCATCAGCTACACCGGCGTCGTGCCGGACGCGTTCCGCGATTACGCGCTGGAGAAGCGCATTCCCGAGATGTCGGACGCCTTCCGCGAGCAGAGCGAACGCCTGAAGACGATCGCCGCCATCATCGAAGGGCCGGACGGCGGCAGCAACGACCGCTCCGCCTTGCTGAACACGCTGGCCTACCAGCTCAGCGACATGGCCGACCGGCCGGATACGGTGCCGGGGCGGCTCGATTCGTTCAAGAACAACGTCGGCGCGCTCGGCGCATGGCTGCTGATGATGACCGAGCAGCCGCTGGCGATCGATTATTTGCTCGTCTCGACGCCAGGCGCGGAGCTGCCGGACCCGGACGCGACGAGATGGGAGAAGCTGCGGTCGGAGACGGCTTCGTTCGCGGCCTCGTTCTATGAAAATTACGACGACTTTGGCGGAGAGGACGGCGCCGGACGCTCGGTGTCGGTGTGGATCACGTCGGCGCGAGACCAGGCGCAGATCGTCAAGCGGCTGATCGACGATTCGTTCACGAGGCAGACGGGCATCTCCGTGAATCTGAAGCTCGTCTCCGCGGACATTCTGCTGCCGTCGACCGTGTCCGGGGAAGGACCCGACATCGCGCTGCAAGTCGGCAACGAGGTGCCGGTCAACTTCGCGACGCGCAACGCGCTTCAGGACTTGTCCGTCTTCCCGGATTTCGACGAAGTGCGGACGCGCTTCGAGGACAGCGCGATGGTGCCGTTCGCCTATAACGGCGGCTATTACGGGCTGCCGGAGCAGCTCAACTTCCCGGTGCTGTTCTACCGGAAGGATATTATCGAGGACGAGCTGAAGCTGAAGGTGCCGCAGACGTGGGAGGATGTGTACGCGCTTGTGCCGGAGCTGCAGAAGCGCAACCTGCAATTCGGGCTGCCGCAGAAGGGGCTGAACGCGCAGGGCAACGATCTGGTGACGACGGACATCATTACGCTGCCGCCAAGCCCGACGTACGCGATGCTGCTGTACCAGCACGACGGGCGGTTCTACACGGACGGAGACATGGCCAGCGGCTTGGACGAGGAGGTCGCCATCGAGCAGTTCAAGAAGTGGACTGATCTGTACGTCAACTACAAGCTGCCGATCCAGGTCGACTTCGCCAACCGCTTCCGCACCGGCGAGATGCCGATCGGCATTATCGACTACACGATGTACAACAAGCTCGTCGTCTTCGCGCCCGAGATCAAGGGACTGTGGGATTTCGCGCCCGTTCCCGGAACGACGCTGCCGGACGGCACGATCAGGCGTGACGTCGGAGGAGGCGGCTCGGCAGTCGTCATGTTCGAGCATACCGAAGACAAGGACGCGGCCTGGCAGTTCCTGAAGTGGTGGACAAGCGAAGAAACCCAGCTCGCCTTCGGGCGCGAGATGGAAGTGCGGCTCGGCGCTTCGGCCCGCTATCCGACGGCGAACGTAGCGGCGCTGACGAAGCTGCCGTGGCCGACCGCCGATCTGGCCAAGCTGATGGAGCAGATGCGCTGGGTACGGGGCGTTCCCGAGGTGCCGGGCGGCTACTTGACCGGACGGCACATCGACAACGCCTTCCGCAGAGTCGTCGTTCAGGGCGATGATCCGCGCGAGACGATGGAGTATTACGTTCGTTACATGAACGAAGAAATCACCGCCAAGCGGAAAGAATTTAATCTTCCCTAGGGCGTGTATGCAAACCCGCTGTCCTCGGAGTATGCAGACACGCCCAATGAGAAATGAGGGTTGACCCATCTATCCGATCATTCGCAAAAAGCTAGGCTACATGGCGGCGGAAGTCCGAAAGAACCGGCATGCCTTCGTCTTGATGGCGCCCTATTTCCTGATCTTCTTTACGTTCACCGTCGTTCCGGTCCTCATGTCGCTGGCGCTCAGCTTCACTTACTTCAACATGCTGGAGCCGCCGCGCTGGGTCGGCTGGGACAATTACGCCAGGCTGTTCGTCCAGGACGACGTCTTCCTGATCGCGCTCAAGAACACGTTCCTGTTCGCCTTCATCACCGGGCCGATCAGCTACGTCGCCTGCTTCCTGTTCGCCTGGCTCATCAACGAGCTGCCGCCCAAGCTGCGCGCGCTGCTGACGCTCATTCTGTACGCGCCGTCGATCGCCGGCAACACGTATTTGATCTGGCAGACGCTGTTTTCCAGCGACTCGTACGGCTATATGAACTCGTTCCTGATGCGCTGGGGCTTCATTATGGAGCCGATCCAGTGGCTGCAGGACCCGCGCTATATGCTTGGCATTTTGATTATGGTGCAGCTGTGGCTCAGTCTCGGAACCTCGTTCCTGGCGTTCATCGCCGGACTGCAGAACGTCGACCGCACCTTGTACGAAGCCGGCGCGCTCGACGGCGTCCGCAACCGCTGGCAGGAGCTGTGGTTCATTACGCTGCCGACGATGCGTCCGCAGCTCATGTTCGGAGCCGTCATCCAGATCACGACGGCGTTCGCGGTCGCGGAAATCTCCATCTACATGATCGGGTTCCCGAGCGTCGACTACGCGGCGCATACGATCGTCACGCACCTGGTCGACTATGGCACGATCCGCTTCCAGATGGGCTACGCCTCGGCGATCGCGACGATTCTGTTCGCGATTATGCTCGGAACGAATTTGATGACGCAGAAACTGCTCAAAAAAGTGGGTGAGTAAAGCGGAGATGAGACTGAAGCAGCTTTTGCGCAGACGGCTTAACCGTTCATGGTCCGTCGATATTTTACTGTTCCTGCTGCTGGCGGGGGTAGCCGTCTTCATGGCGGCCCCGCTCGTCTACACGGTGAACAGGGCGTTCATGCCGCTGGACGAAATATTCGCGTTCCCGCCCCGTTTTATCGTGCGCAATCCGACGGTGCAGAACTTCAAGGACTTGCTTAACATTTTCTCGGACTCATGGGTGCCGTTCTCGCGGTACGTGTTCAATACGTTTTTCATCGCGATCATCGGAACGGCCGGACATGTCGTCATCGCTTCGGCGGCGGCGTACCCGCTGGCCAAGGTCAAGTTCCCTTTCCGCGGCGCGCTGTTCCACATCGTCGTGCTGTCGCTCATGTTCACCCCGTACATTACGCAGGTGCCGAACTATATGACGATCTCGTGGCTCGGCATGATCAACTCGTATTGGGCGATTCTCATTCCCGCCTTCGGAACGACGCTCGGGCTGTATCTGATGAAGCAGTTCATGGAGCAGATTCCCGACGCGCTGATCGAGGCGGCGAAGATCGACGGGGCCAGCGAGTACCGGATTTTCTGGAAAATCGTCATGCCGATCGTTAAGCCCGCGTGGCTGACGCTCATTATTTTCTCGCTCCAGAACCTGTGGACGAACGGCTCGGTGACGAGCCATAAATACATTTACAGCGAGCAGCTTCGGACGGTGGACGCGGTGTTCGGGCAGATCGCCAACGGCGGCATCGCCAGAACGGGACCGGTCGCGGCCGTCACGCTGCTGATGATGCTCGTGCCGATCACCGTATTCATCGTGACGCAGAGCAACGTCATTCAGACGATGTCCTCGTCGGGGCTGAAGGATTAAGGGGGGCAGGATGGTGAACGTCAAACGGATTTCGGCTTGTCTGCGCGTCCCCGGTCTGCTCGTCCTGGCTCTGCTCGCGCTTGCGGTTCCCTCCGCGGCTTCGGCCGAAGGGTACAACTATTCCTATTGGGGAGACGCCGTCCCGGCGCCGGACGCTTACGTCCCGGAGCGGATTCTGTACGGGAACGATCTGGGGGTCGGTCCTCTGTCTTCGCCGCAGGACGTATTCGTAGGTCCGGAAAACAAAGTGTACATCGCCGACACGGGCAACAACCGGATCGTCGTGCTCAGCGGCGAATTGGAAGTGGAAAAGGTGATCGCGGAGTTCGACAACGGCGGCAGGCAGGACGGATTCAACCAGCCCGAGGGCGTGTTCGCCAGCGCGGAAGGCGGCATCTATGTCGCCGATACGCGCAACCGCAGGCTGGTCGAGCTGAGCGCGGAAGGCGCGTTCGTGCGCGAGATCGGCGAGCCGAAGTCGTCGCTTATCCGCGACGGCTTCCAATACGCGCCGAGCAAGGTCGTCGTCGACCGGACGCAGCGGATCTACGTTATCGGGCGCGGCTCGTACGAAGGCATTATGGAGTTTTCGTCCGACGGCGAGTTTACCGGTTTTCTTGGGACGAACCGGGTCAAGTTCAAGCCGATCGATCTGATCTGGAAGCAGATTTCCACGAAGAAGCAGCGCGATCAGATGCAGCAGTTCATTCCGCTGGAGTTCAACAATATCGATCTGAACGAGGACGGCTTCCTGTTCACGACGACGTCGGAGGAGGGCTCGGACAGTCCGATCAAGAAGCTGAATCCGTCCGGCGCCGACATTTTGCGCAGCAAGGGCTATTTTCCGCCCAAGGGGGACATCGGCACGACGGAGACGGGGAGCGTGCGCGGCAGCTCGATCTTCGTCGATATCGCCTCCGACCGCGGGGGCATGTACAGCGCGCTCGATTCCAAGCGCGGGCGCGTGTTCGCCTACGACAAGGACGGCAACCTGCTGTACGTCTTCGGCGGGCTCGGCAGCCGTCAGGACCGCTTCCGCAATCCTTCGGCGATCGGCCTGCTCGGCGAGCGGACGCTCGTGCTCGACCAGGACTACAACCGGCTGACCGTGTTCGCGCCGACCACGTACGGAAGCTTGATCCGCGAGGCGGTAACCGCTTTGTACGACGGCCGGGTGGAGGAGTCGACCGCGGCCTGGCGCAAGGTGCTGCAGCTGAGCGGCAACTTCGAGGTGGCGTACATCGGCATCGGCAAATCGCTGATGAAGCAGGGCGACAACCGCGAGGCAATGAACTACTTCAAGCTCGGCAGCACCCGGGAATATTATTCGGAAGCGTTCAAGCAGTACCGCAAAGAGATTGTCATGGCGCATTTCGGCAAAATCGTGCTGGCGATCGCGCTGGTCGTCGGTCTGATCGTCTGGGCGATGAAGCGGGCCGGCCGACGCGCCGCAGGCGTCCAGTACAAGGACACCGGAGTGCTGAAGCACCCGCTGCACACGATGCTCCATCCGTTCAACGGTTTCTGGGAGCTGAAATTCGAGCGCAAGGGCCGGGTGTCGATCGCCGTCGCGATCATGCTGCTGTTCGTGCTGCTGACGATCGTGAAGCGGCAGTTCAGCGGCTTCGTCGTCAACTTCAACAATCCGGCCGAGCTGAACAGCCTCGACGAGCTGAAGTTCATCGTGCTGCCGCTGCTGCTCTGGTGCGTGGCCAACTGGTCGCTGACGACGCTGATGGACGGCGTCGGCAAGTTCAAGGACATCGTCACGGCGACCGGCTACTCGCTGATTCCGTTCGTGATCCTGTACGTGCCGCAGGTACTCTACAGCAACGTCATCACGGCGGACGAAAGCGCGTTCTACTACTTGCTCGACACGGTGGCGTATCTGTGGTTCGTCTGGCTGCTGTTCGTCGGCACGATGACGATCCATCAATACTCGGCCGGCAAGACGATCGCCACGATGCTGCTGACGCTCGTCGTAATCGGCATCATTTTGTTCATCGGTGTGCTGCTGTTCAGCATGGTCCAGCAGATGGTCAGCTTCGCCGAGTCGCTGATCCGGGAAATTTCTTTCAGATGGTAGGGAAGGGGGAACGGGCATGAACGGGAACAAAAAAGCGCTGGCGATCGCGCTCTGCGCCGTCTTGGCGGCGGGCGGCGTTCTCGTCGGCCGGGGAGGCGAACGGATCGGCGAGGCGGCGCAAGTCGGCGTTATGGCGAAGGGCGGCGTCCCGGCGCAGAGCGGCGCGGCGAGCGGAACGGCGGCCTCGGGCGCTCAGCTGGCGGTTGCCGGCGGGAAGAGCGCTCCGGCCACGATGGCAGCCGCGAGCCTGGCGCCGAGCGCGGCCAACAGCGCGGCGGAGCGCTCCGCTCTGGCCGGGATGGAGCGAGTCGCGGAGAACGAGGCGCTCGTTCTGTACGTGCATCGGGCCAGCGCCGGCATCGCCGTTCAGCGGAAGCAGGGCGGCTACGTCTGGTTTTCCAATCCTGCCGAGGGAGCGAACGATCCGGTCGCGTCTCCGCTGTACAAGGCCGAGCTGCAATCCCAGCTTATTCTGACGTATTACAACGGCAAGGGCCAACTGTCGCGCTATAACAGCTATACCGACAGCGTGCAGAAAGGGCAGTTCGACATCGCCGCGGCCGATCGCGGCGTGCGCATCGTCTACCGGTTCGGGAACCAGCCCGACGCGTCCTGGCGCAACATTCCGTCTGTCATCGGCAAGGAGCGCTTCGAGCAGGCGATTCTAAGCAAGCTGGCGGACGACGATGCGCGCAAGCAGGTTACCTACAAGTACCGGTTCAACGATGAGAAGCAAGTCTATGAAGTGCGCAAGCTGCAGGACAACGTCGCCGCCGAGCTGTCGGCGCTGCTCGATTCCGCCGGCTACACGGCGGAGGACGCGGAGCGGGACAACGCCGAGAACGGGGCGGGCCGGGAGGAGGCGGAGGATCAGGCGCAGTTCTCCATCCCCGTCGAATACGCGCTTGACGGCGAGTTTCTGACCGTCGCCGTCAAAGGCGGAGAGGTGGAGAGCAATCCGTCGTTTCCGCTGGCCAGTCTGCAGGTGCTGCCGTATTTTGGCGCGGCGGACGGCGATCAGCAGGGTTACATGCTCGTCCCCGACGGCTCCGGAGCGCTCATCCGGCTGAACAACGGGAAGCTGAGCGCCGAGCCTTATCAGATGCCGGTGTACGGGGAGGACGGCACGTTCGACGTGAAGGAGCGGTTTCTGACCAACGAGAAAGCTCGGCTTCCCGTATTCGGACTCAAGACGGGCGACCAGGCGTTCATCGGCATTCTGGAGGACGGGGCGGCGATGGGCAGCGTCCTGGCCGATATCGGCGGCCGCTATACGTCCTACAACAGCGTCAATGGCAGCTTCCGGTTTACGGCGATGGATTTCTACACGTTAAGCTCGGGCAGCAAGAGCAGCTCGGTGCCGATGTTTCAGACGCCGTCGTATCAGGGCGACATTCGCCTGCGGTACGCCTTCCTGTCCGGAGACCGGGCCGATTACGCCGGTATGGCGGGGGCTTACCGCGACTACTTCGTCGCCAAGCACCGGCTGGAGCCGCTTGCTGCGGGAGAGAACGCGCCGTTCGTGCTCGAGCTGGAAGGCGCGTTCCAGCGCCGCAATTCCTTCCTCGGCATTCCGTACGACTCGACGGAGGCGCTGACGACGTACGAGCAGGCGATCGAGCTGCTGGAGCTGCTCAAGGCGGGCGGGGTCGAAGACGTCGCGCTCCGATATGTCGGCTGGTTTAACGGCGGCATCCGCCACAGCTCTCCGGACGACATCGGGTTCGTCGGCGCGCTCGGAGGGAAGCAAGGCTTCCGCAAGCTGGCCGAATACGCGGCGGCCGGCGGAGTCCGGCTGTATCCCGACGTCGCCTTCCTGCGGAAGTACAAGGGCTCGGGCGGCAGCGCCGATTTCCTCGACCGGCGCAAAGCGGCGATCTACGAATACGACCCGGTCACGTACCGCAAGCTCGGCTCGCGCTTCTCGCATTACGTGCTGTCCGCATCCCGGCTTCCGGACGTCGTCGGCGATTTTCTGTCCGACTACGCCAAGCTGGGCGCAACCGGCGTATCGCTGCGGGATATGGGCGAAGAGGTCAATTCCGATTTCGATCCGTCCGCACCGATCGCGCGGGAGCAGGCGCTGGAGACGATCGCGGCGGAGACCGGCAAGCTGAAGGAACGGATCGGCTCCGTCATGGTCAGCGGAGGCAACGCGTATGCGCTGCCCTACGCCGACATCGTCGTGAACGCGCCGACGTCCTCCAGCGGGATGAACTTGACCGACGAGGACGTTCCTTTCTACCAGATCGCCTTGCACGGATATGTGGAGCTGGCTGGCTCGCCGTTTAACGCAGACCAGGGACAAAACCCGCGCAGATCGATGCTCAAAGCGCTGGAGACCGGTTCCAATGTGTTCTATCAATGGTTCTACAGCCCGTCGTCGGCGGTGAAGGATACGCGGTATAACGGTTTGTACGCGCTCCATTACCGCGATTGGCTGGACGAGGCGATTGCGCTGTACAAGGAAGCGGACGAAGTGCTGAAGCAGGTTCGCGGCCAGCCGATTACCGGACACCGCAAGCTGTCCGCGGACGTGACGGAGACGACGTTCGGCGACGGAACGACCGTAATCGTCAACTACGGCGTTACCGACGCGCAAGCCGGCGGGCTGACGATCCCGGCCGAAAGCTACCGGATAGGCGGTGAAGCTTCCAGATGAAAATAACGTTCAAACGCAAAAAGAAGCTGACCTTGAAGCAGAAGAACGCCTGGTTCGGCGTCCTGTTCGCTTCGCCGCTTATTTTCGGCATGATCATGCTGTTTATTTTGCCCTTGATTCAATCGCTGCGGTACAGTCTAAGCTCGATCCAGCTCGTCGAGGGCGGTTTTTCGGTCGATTACGAAGGGTTTTCCAACTACACGAGCCTGTTCACGTCGAATCCGGACTATCCGCGCAGCTTGGCGGAGTCGATCGCGGCCATGGCCGTCAACGTGCCGCTCATTCTCGTTTTCGGCTTGTTCGCGGCGGTGCTGCTCAACCAGAAGTTCAGGGGGAGGCCGTTCGCCAGGGCGGTATTTTTCCTGCCGGTCATTCTCGCTTCCAGCGTCATCGCCAATCTCGACATCGGCAGCTTCGTCGGCAGCGGGACGCTCTCGTCCGGCGGCGGGGAGGCGGAATCGAACTTGCTGCAAAGCTTCGAGCTGAAGCGGATGATGCTCGAATCCGGAATCTCGCCGATTTTCGTCGACTATCTGACCGGGGCGGTAGATCGGATCTACGAGATTATCAGTTCGTCGGGCGTGCAGATCTTGATTTTCCTGGCCGGGCTGCAGTCGATTCCGCCGTCGCTCTACGAAGCGGCCAAAATCGAAGGAGCGACCGGGTACGAGAGCTTCTGGAAGGTGACGTTCCCGATGATGTCGCCGCTCATTCTGACGAATACGGTGTATTCGATCATCGATTCGTTCAGCAACAGCCCGATCAACAAGCTCGTGTCGGAGACGGCGTTCAAGGTGTTCGACTTCGGTCTCAGCGCCGCCATGTCCTGGGTGTACTTCCTGTCCGTCGCGCTTATTCTCGCCGTGTCCGTCGGCCTGATCTCGCGCAAGGTGTTCTACTACGATTAGTATGGAAGGAGGCGAAGCGATGAGCTCGAAGACCGCATATACGGATCTGTTCGTCAGCCGATACCAGCCCTTGGAGAAGGGCAAGCGCTGGGCATGGGTGCTGATTCGCACCGTCCTCGTCGTCGGCTTCTGCTTCATTATATTGTTCCCGCTGTTCCAGCGGCTGTCGATCGCCTTCCGGAGCAAGGCCGACATCTATGACCCGACCGTGCTCTGGATTCCGCGCAACTTCACGCTCGACAACTTACGGATCGCCATCGAGACGACGAATTATTTCGAGGCGCTGAGCAACACGGCGCTCATCTCGGCCAGCACGACGCTGATCCAGCTCGTCTCGTGCGCGCTGGCGGCCTACGCCTTCGCGAGGCTGCAATTCAGAGGCAGCGGATTGCTGTTCGGGCTTGTCATCTTCACGATTATCGTTCCGCCTCAGACGATCATGATTCCGCTGTACCTGACGTACCGCTACTTCGATTTGTTCGGCCTTGTGGGTCTGTTCACGGGCAAGGACAGCCTGAATCTGATCGACACGTTCTGGCCGTTCATTCTGTCGTCCAGCACGGCGATGGGGCTGAAGAACGGGCTGTATATTTATATTTTCAGGCAGTTTTTCCGCGGCATTCCGAAGGAGATCGGGGAAGCCGCCCTCGTGGACGGCGCCGGCGTGTTCCGGACGTTCCTGCGCATCGTCGTGCCGAACGCGGTGCCCGCGATCGTCACCGTGCTGCTGTTCTCGTTCGTCTGGCAGTGGAACGACAGCTATTACGTCAGCCTGTTCCTGAAGCAGGTCAAGGTGCTGTCGACCAGCCTGATGGACATGGGCATGGGGCTGCGCGAGCCCGATCCGGTCTACACGTCGATGCTGCTGAACACCGGCGTGCTGCTGGCGATCGCGCCGCTTATCCTGATGTACCTGTTCGTGCAGCGTTATTTCGTCGAGAGCGTGGAGCGCACCGGCATCGTCGGGTAACGGCGCGTAACGCCTTGCGTAACAAACTATTGGATATACCAATAAACAAGGCTATAATTGTAACAGATTCGAGAATTCGGGGTGTGAGTCCATTTGTTGAGCGGAGATAAGCCGTTATACAGTCAAATCATTGAAATTCTGCGAGGGCGCATCGAACGCGGTGAATACGTTCCCGACCAGCAGCTTCCGACCGAGGTGGAATTGGCCGAGCAGTTCGGCGTCAGCCGGATTACGTCCAAGCGCGCCTTGATCGAGCTGGAACGGGAAGGCTTGATCTACCGCCGGCGCGGCAGCGGCAGCTTCGTGAAGAAGAAGGAAGGAAGCCGCAGGCCGGCCGAGGATCCGTCCGGGATGTCCGCGAATCGTATCGTATCGATGATTATTCCTTACGTCGCTTCCAACAACACGCTGGGCCACATTCCCGGAATCGCCGCGTACCTGGAGTCGCGCGGCTATTATTTGACCATTCACAACAGCGACTGGAGCAGCGGGCAGGAGCGGGAGCTGCTGCGTTCCCTGCCGAAGCGGGGAACGTCCGGCATCATCCTGTATCCGGTCAGCACCCAGCGCAATCTGGACATCGTTCACGCGCTGCACGCCAGCGGTTATCCGATCGTGACGATCGACCAATATTACAGCCTGCTGTCGATGGGCAGCGTCGTCTCCGACAACTTCGGCGGCGGCTATACGAGCGCGGCGCAGCTCATCGAGCTCGGACATACGCGCATCGCCTTCCTGTCGACGATCGACATCCAGTATCGCAGCACGGTCCGCGACCGCTTCTTCGGCTATTGCAAGGCGCTCAGCGACAACGGTCTTCCGGTGGACATCGATCTGGTGTACAGCGGGATGACCGATCAGGCCGAGAGCGATCCGCCCAGCCGCAGGCAGTTCTACAAGTCGCTGCTCGGGCAGATGTTGGAGCAGCAGGTGACGGCCGTTCAGGCGGAGCACGACCTGGTCGCCTTCGAGATCGCCAAGGCGGCGGCGGACATGGGCGTGCGCGTGCCCGAGGAGCTGTCGGTCGTCGGCTTCGACAACAACCTCGATTTCGCGCTGCATTCCGACGTGCCGCCGATTACGACGGTGGAGCAGGATTACCGGGAAATCGGCAAGCGGGCGGCGGCGATGATCGTCGATCAGCTCGAGGGCGGCGAGAGGATGACGGCCCGCGTCGAGGTGCCGATCCGCTGGATCGCGCGCCAGTCGACGGGAGCGGGGCCGGAGGCGATCGCCGACGAAGAGGAGGAGCAGGATCTGGAGGTGCGGTAGGCGGGAGCCGGGCCGCGCATTTTGAAAACCATTTTACGATTGCGCATATCGTAGAATGGTTTTTCTTTCTTTTGGTATACCAAACTTTTATGATTCGAGGATAAAAAGGTATATCTAATATTTACCGATCTATGATTAAGATATATAATAATAGAGAGAAAACAGCGTGGGGAGGACACGAGATGACCGGAACGAGAAGCAGGAAAACGGCCCATGTCATATCCCACTCGCACTGGGACCGGGAATGGTACTTGCCGTTCGAGAAGCATCGCTACCATCTGATCAAGCTGATGGACCGCTTGCTGGAGACGATGGAGCGCGACCCGGCGTACAGAAGCTTTCATCTGGACGGACAGACGATCCTCCTTGAAGATTATTTGAGCGTGCGGCCGGAGCGAAGGGAGAAGCTCAAGGAGCTGATCCGGGAAGGGCGTCTCCATATCGGCCCCTGGTACGTGCTGCAGGACGAGTTTCTGACGAGCGGCGAAGCCAACATCCGCAATTTGCTGGCCGGACTGCGGGACGCCCGGGAATTCGGAGCCGTCTCCATGCTCGGTTATTTTCCGGATTCGTTCGGTCACATCGGCCAGGCTCCGCAAATTTTGCAGCAGGCGGGCATCGAGGTCGCCGCGTTCGGCCGGGGGGTGAAGCCGACCGGGTTCAACAACGAGGTGGGCGAGCAGGCAGCGTACGAATCCCCTTATTCGGAGCTGCTCTGGGAAGCGCCGGACGGCTCGCGGGTGCTCGGCATTCTGTTCGCGAACTGGTACAGCAACGGCAACGAGGTGCCGACGGACCCTGAGCGGGCCAAAGCGTTCTGGGACGACCGGCTGGCTGCCGCGGAGAAGTACGCTTCAACGCCGCATCTGCTGTTCATGAACGGCTGCGACCATCAGCCGGTGCAGACCGATCTGCCGGAGGCATTGCGGCTGGCCGCCGAGCTGTACCCGGATACGGAGTTCGTCCATTCCGATTTCGATACGTATGCGCAAGCGCTTAAACGGCATTTGCCGGACGATCTCAGCGTCGTCCGCGGCGAGCTGCGCAGCCAGCGCACGGACGGCTGGGGCACACTCGTGAATACGGCTTCCGCGCGCGTGTATCTGAAGCAGATGAACGAACGCGGCCAGACGCTGCTGGAGAAGGGCGCCGAACCGCTCGCGGCATACGCGAGCCTGCTCGGACTCGACTATCCTCACCACCAGCTGCAGCACGCCTGGAAGACGCTGATGCAGAACCATCCGCACGACAGCATCTGCGGCTGCAGCGTCGACGAGGTGCACCGCGAGATGGTGACGCGCTTCGAGAAGAGCGGCCAGACCGCGGAGTGCATTATCGCCGACAGCATCGCGCACATCGCGCAGAGGGTGGATACGTCCGCGTTCGCGGACTGCGGAGAGCGGGCGCAGCCGTTCGTCGTATTCAACACGACCGGATGGACGCGCGGCGGGATCGTGTCGGTGGATGTGGATATCAGCCGCATCTACTTCCGGGAAGGCGTCGATTTCGGCGAAATGAAGATGCGTTTGAAAACGCTGCCAGTCAGCGGAGGAGAGGTTTTGGACTCGGAGGGACGACGCTTGGCATGCAGCGTGACCGATCTGGGTCTTCGCTTCGGCTACGATTTGCCGGACGACCGTTTCCGCCAGCCGTACTTCGCCCGCACGCTGCGCGTCGAGTTCGAGGCGGCCGACGTTCCGGGCTGCGGTCACCGGGCATTTGCCTTTATCCCTTCCGGTCAGGAAGGGGAGAAGGAGCAACTGCCGGAGCCGCGACTCTCCGGAGGAGACGCTCGTTCCTTGCTCTCCGAAGACGGCCGGACGCTGGAAAACGACCGAATCCGGGCGACCGTCGAGGAGAACGGCTCGATAACGCTGATCGACAAAGCCGGCGGCCGGACGTTCCGGGGGCTGTGCGTCTACGAAAATACCGGAGACGTCGGCAACGAGTATATGTACCGGCAGCCAAATGGGGAGACGACTCTGACGACCGAGCTTCTGAAGGCGGAAGTGAGCGTTCTGGCCGATACGCCGTACGAGGCGGCGCTGGAAATCGTGCACGAATGGCAGGTGCCGGCGGAGGCCGAGGCTTCGCTCGAGCGGGAACGGGAGGAGCTGATCTGGTTCACCGGACGCCGCTCCGTCCGCGCGGAGCGGACGGTGACGCTGCGCCTTCGCACGATCGTCCGGCTGGAGAGAGGCGGCCGCGGACTGCGCGTGCGCTCCGAGTTCGACAATACGGCCCGCGACCATCGCGTCCGCATGCTGTTCCCGACCGATCTGAACACCGGCGTCCATTATGCCGATTCGATCTTCGAGGCGGCGCGGCGGGACAACGAGCCGGCCGCGGAATGGCGCAATCCGAGCTATTGCCATCATCAGCAGGCTTTCGTCAGCCTGCACGACGAAGAGGCGGGTCTTACGATCGCGAGCAAAGGACTGAATGAGTACGAGGTGCTGCGCGACGGCCGCAATACGATTGCCGTGACGCTGCTGCGGTCGGTCGGCGAGTTGGGCGACTGGGGCTTATTCCCGACGCCGGAAGCCCAATGTCCCGGCCCTCATGCCGCGGAGCTGATGATTGTTCCTCATGGAGGAGGCGGGCAACGTACGGACGCTTACGCCGAGTCTTATCTTTTCCAGACGCCGCTGTATGTCGGAACGACGGACGTTCACGGCGGAGAGGTTCCGCCTTGCCACAGCTGGCTGGAGTGGAGCGGGCGCGATCTGGCGCTGTCGGCGTGTAAAGTCGCCGAGGATACGGGGGACGTCGTCGTCAGATGGTATAACTGGAGCGACAAGCAAACGGAGCTTGCCGTCGAGCCCGTCTTCGCGCATGAGCGTTTGGCGATGAGCGACGTGCTGGAGCGGCGCGGGGAGACGCTCGATTCCGGCTCGGCCATCCCGATCGCCCCCTATCGCATCGTCACGCTGGCGATTACACCTAAGGTATAGAAAGGAACGTGAAACGCGATGAAGCGACAGTGGATTTTGGCCGGTTATGCCGGAGACGAGGCGCTGCCCTCGGTCACGGACGAGGACGCGAGAAAGCTGACCCATCTGAACATAGCGTTCGGTCATGTGCGGGACGACGAAATCCGGGTCGATCACTTGCGGCATTTGAACCGTCTGCCGGAGCTAAAGGCCGCCAACCCGGATTTGCTTATTCTGCTGTCCGTCGGCGGCTGGAGCGCGGGAGGGTTCTCCGAGGCGGCTGCCACCGCCGAAGGACGGGCGAGCATGGCGCAGTCGGCGGCGAACCTGCTGCGCAGCTTGCCGCTGGACGGCATCGACCTGGACTGGGAGTATCCGTGCTACGGCGAGGCGGGCATCGCCGCGTCTCCCGATGACAAGACGAATTTTACGCTGCTGCTGCGCGAGATGAGAGAAGCGCTCGACCGGGAAGGAGCCGCCTCCGGGCGGCATTACCTGCTGACGATCGCCGCCGGCGCGGACCGCTATTATATCGACGGCACCGAGATGGACCAAGTGCATCCATACCTGGATTTCATTCAGCTCATGACGTACGACATGCGCGGCGGGTTCCAGACGCTGACAGGCCACCATACGAACCTGTACACGCCGACCGGCGATCTGTTCCGGATCAGCGTGGACGCTTCCGTCCGCCTGTTCCGCGAAGCCGGCGTGCCGCCAGAGAAGATCGTCATCGGGGCGGCATTCTACTCGCGTATGTGGCAGGGGGTGCCCGACCGCAACGCCGGGCTGCACCAGATGACTGCTTCGTCGGGCGGCTACGGTCCCGATTACACCCGGCTCCACGCCGACTACATCGGGCGCGGCGGCTTTGTCCGCTACTGGGACGACGAAGCGAAAGCTCCGTACCTGTTCGACGGAAACAGCTTCATCACGTACGACGATGAGGAGTCGCTCCGCCACAAGTGCGGTTACATCCGCAGCGAAGGACTGGCCGGCATCATGTTCTGGGAATATAGCTGCGACAAAACGCACCTGCTGCTGGACGCGCTGCACGACGGTCTGAACAGGCCTGCCGCCGCACAGCCTTAAACCGGTAAAGCAAGCTGCTAGCAGACGGCTTCCGCTTCCTTCGATGGAGGGCGGGGGCCGTTTTTGCGTGCTCCCTCAAAATCCCGTACCTTTTCCTGAATGCAAGGGATATCTTTTCTTCCGTTCGCAGTTATAATAGAATACTCCGGGCACCTCTTTATGTAAGCGCATACAAAAATAGAAATCAGCGATAAGGGGCAGACGACATGGTTCAGCGGACGACGGGGTTTTCCAGAGATTTGAATTTGCGCACGAAGCTGCTGCTCCTGTTCACGGTGCTCATTTTGCTTCCGTTAAGCCTTCAGGGAGTCGTTACCTATCGGAAATTCTCGGACACGGTCGATCAGAAGACGGAGCAGTTTACCGTCGATATCGTGCGGCAGATCAACGCGAATCTCGATCGGCTGCTGAAAGATTTCGAGAGACTGTCGATGATGCCGCTGTACGACCAGGCGGTGCTGTCTATTTTAAGCAAATATGACGGAGAAATGGGCTCGGCCACATGGGCTTCGTCGGACGACTATTTGAAAATGAAGCTGTACACGTCGGCCAACGCTTACGACAGAACGGAAATCCGCGGTATTCATCTGGTCAGCAACAGCGGCATTTTTTTCTCCAACGTCGATTCGATGGCCGTCGATTCGGTGTGGGACGGTCGGCAGGACGAATGGTTCGACGAGGTTGTTCGATCGGACGGAGCCTGGGTGCTGATTCCGCCGCATCACCCGTCCTACTATAGCGCCAAGCCTACCGACCCGTACATCTCGGTCGGGCGGATGATCCGCGATCCCGACACGCTGCGTCAGCTCGGCTATATTCTCATCGATATTAAGCTGGACGCTTTTCGCGACATTTTGTCCACGCTGAACTTCGAGCAGGACGCCAATCTGATCGTGATTGACAATCAGAAGAGGCTGCTGTTCGAGCGCAAATCCGACAGCGATCCGTCCGTCTACGACGAACTGCTCCGGATCAACCCGCCGCAGCCGTACGGAAGCAATCAGAAAATCGAGCTGGGCGGCCGGATCTACTTGTACGTCCAGCACCATTCCGGCTTTTCCGGCTTGTCGGTCATCGGCCTGACGCCGATCAACGTGATCCAGAAGGAGTCGCGCGAGCTGCGGACGTTTACGTTATGGTTCGCGCTGCTGTGCGTCGCTGTCGTTACCGTGCTCGCGGTTATCGTGTCCTACCGGGTGACCCGGCCTTTGATCGAGCTGAAGAAGAATATGATCCGCGTCGAGCAGGGCAATTTCGACCGCAGAATCGAGGTCTACGGCAAGGACGAGTTCGGCCAGCTGGGACGCGGCTTCAACAAGATGACGGAGGAAATCAATCGGCTGTTCAACGAGGTGTTCATTGTCGGGCTGCGGGAGAAGGAGGCGGAGCTGTCCGCCCTGCAAAGCCAGATCAATCCCCACTTCATCTACAATACGCTGGAATCGATCAGCATGATGGCGATTCGCGGCAACAACGCGGAAGTGTCCGACATGGTGTCCGCGCTCGGCAAGCTGCTCAGATATACAATCGACAAAGTCGACCGGCTCGTGCCGCTGTACGAGGAAATCCGTTTCGTGCAGTCTTACGTTCGCATTCAGCAGCTCCGATACGGGGAGAGGCTGAAGGTGGAGTACGACATCGACGAAGAGGCCAACCTGATCGTCGTCCCGAAGCTGATTTTGCAGCCGCTCGTGGAGAACGCGGTGTACCACGGAATCGACGGGGCGGAGCGCGGAGGAACGGTCTGGATTTCCGCGCTGCGGATCGGGGACGTTCTGCTGATTACGGTCAGAGACGACGGGAAAGGGCTGCCGGAGCAAGAGATCGCGGAGCTGAACGAGCAGTTGCGCACGCCTCCTTCCTATCAAGGGTGGCAGCGGGAAGACGGGGGCGGCCTCGGGCTGTCCAATATCGCGCAGCGGATTATGCTGATCTACGGGGATAAAGGAGAGCTGACGGTAGACGGAAGCCCCGGCACGGGGCTGGCCGTCACGATCGCGATACGGCTTGAGGAGACGGGGGGAGAAGCGAATGTATAAGGTGCTGCTCGTGGAGGACGAAACCGTCATCCGCCAAGGGCTCAGGGAGCTGATCGGGCGGTCGACGGGCCATTTCGAAGTGACCGGCGAAGCGGCCAGCGGGGTGGAAGCGCTGGATTATCTCAAATGCGAGCTGCCGGACTTGCTCATTACGGACATCCGCATGAGGGAGATGGACGGGCTGACGATGGTGGCGCAGGTCAGGGAGATGTATCCGAGCCTGCCCGTCGTCATCATTAGCGGATACGGCGAGTTCGAGTACGCCAAGAAGGCGATCTCTTACGGCGTATGCAGCTATTTGCTCAAGCCGATCGAACGGCTGGAGCTGGTCGCCGCGCTGGACAAGATCAAGCTGGCGCTCGATCGGGAGCGCGGCATATCGGTCCCGCCGCAGCCGGGGACGGAGCGTAGCGAGGCGCCCGCGCCGGGCGGCGACGCGAGGAAAATCATCCGCGACGTCAAGGAGTACGTCAAGCTGCACATCGACGGCGACTTGCGCCTGCAGACCGTTGCGGGCAATGTTCATCTGAACGCGACCTATCTCAGCCAACTGTTCAAGGCGGAGACGGGGACGAATTATTCGGAATACGTATCGGAGGCCCGCATGGAGCGCGCCAAATGGCTGCTGGCCCATACGCGTCTGAAAATCTACGACGTGGCGCGCCTGTCCGGACATCAAAGCCCGAAGCATTTTATGCTCGTATTCAAGCAGCAGGTCGGAGCGACGGCGGGGGAATACCGGGATCGCTACGGTCAGCCCGGCCCGGACGGGACGATAGACGACAAGGCATAAAAAAACCGTACTATTTCTTGAACCGGCGTGATTTAGGCAGGCCCCGCTCCCCCGCTATACTCAATGGTGAAGGGCGATTCATTACTTACTTAGGGGGATGGACATGAAAAAAGCAAAGCTGGCGATACCGCTGACGCTAATGGTTGCGTTTACAATCGGCTGCAGCAATTCCGGCTCCTCCGGAAGCGCCGGAACCGGCGCGGAAGCGAGCAACGGTTCGGGACAAAAGGGAGAAGTCGAACTGAAGTTCATGATGTGGGGCAATCAGGCTCATATGGACGTGTACAACAAACTGATCGACGGCTTCCATCAGGAAAATCCGGGCATCCGCGTGACGATGGAGTCCGTTCCGTTCGCCGACTACCAGCAGAAAATTTCCGTTCTGGCCGCGGGCAAATCGCTTCCGGACATCGCTTGGGTGGCGGAGCGGATGGTGCCGCAATTTATGGACAACGGCATTCTTGCCGACGTATCGGAATTCAAGGACGACGCGGAATTTAATCTGGCCGACTTCATTCCGAGCACGCTCGATTTGTTCCGCGAAGGCGACAAGCTGCTCGGGCTGCCGTTCTCCACGCCGCCGGTCGTCATGTTCTACAACAAGACGCTGTTCGACAAGACGGGCCTGACCGATCCGAATACGCTGGCCAAGGAAGGGAAATGGACTTGGGCGGAGTTCGAGAAGTCCGCTCAAGCGATCGCCAGCAAGGACGCGCAAAACCGCGTGTACGGGGCGAACTTCTTCCGCGACTGGAAGAACTGGGTGACGCTGTCCTCCTACTCCTGGTCCAACGGCAGCGGTCCGTTCAATAAAGAGATTACGGAATTCACCTGGAACGACCAGTACGGGGTGGAGACGTTCCAGATGCTCGAGCGGATGATGTTCACGGACGAATCGCATCCGAAGGCGGGCGAGCAGGTCAGCTTCGACGCCGGCAACGTGGCCATGTTCTTCGATGTGTACAGCTACGTATCCAAAGCCAGGGAGATCAAAGATTTCGAATGGAGCATCGCGCCGACGCCGTCCGGCTCGCAAGGAAGCGTGCCGATGCTCGGCCAGGCCGGTTACGCGCTGTTCAACGACAGCAAGCACCCGGAGGAAGCGAAGAAGCTGCTGAAGTACTTCGCGAGCCAGGAAGGCGTCCAGGCGACTTCGACGTACTTCGTGCCGCCGCGCACGACGGTGCTGAACTCCGACGAATTCATTAACCAGCCGAACAACCCGAGCAAGGAACATATTCTTCAAGCGGTTATCGACGAGATGCCGAAGGCGCGCATTCTTCCGGGCCACGTCCGCTGGCAGAACATCGACAACGCGATCCTCCAGGGCTTCGATCGTCTGTTCGGCAAGGTGGCGCCGGCGGAGGACAACCTGAAGAAGATTGCCGAAGAAGTGAACGCCATCATGCAGGCGCAATAATTCGAGAACGGGGCGACGGTTCGAAGATTCTGGGTCGAACCGTTTCCTTTTGCCGGGAGGAACGATTATGGCAAGACTGCAAAACATTCTGAATTCGCGGAAACTGACGCTGATCGTCAGCCTGCCCGCCAACGACGCGGCATTGGCCCGCGCGGCGCTCGAGGAAGGCGCGGACGGGCTCAAGGTGCACATGAACGTCGGGCATCGGGCGAGCGGCAATCGGTTCGGGGACCTTGACGAGTATGAGATGACGTTTCGCGACATTCGGGGGCTGTTCGAAGGACCGCTCGGGATCGTTCCGGCCGGAAGCGCCGAAGAGGCGAAACCCGAAGAGATTCGGCGGCTCGCGCCGCTCGGCTTCGACTTCTATTCGATCTACGCGCATCATCTGCCTTCCTTCATGCTGCACGGCACCGGCCTGGACCGGACGTTCGCGGTGAACGAGCACTCCGATCTGTCGCTGCTGTCCTCGGCAAGCCATTACGGCTTCGCTGCGGTCGAAGCTTCGACCGTCCCCGGAGCCGAGTACGGGACGCCGCTGACCTTCGCGGACGTGCTGAAATACCGGCGCATCGTCGAGCAGGCGGGAATTCCGGTTCTGCTGCCTTCGCAGCGCAAGCTCGTGCCGGACGACGTCCGCGTGCTTGGCGACACCGGCATCAAGGCGATCATGCTGGGAGCGATCGTCGTCGGCAAGACGGAGGAGACGATGCGCAGAGCGGTGGCCGACATTCGCAACGCGATCGACAGATGGAACTAAGGCGGTGAACCGATGAGCGACAATAGAAAAAAGAGAATGAAGGGGCCGCTGGCCCGCGAAGCGCAAATTACCGGATGGCTGTTTATTTCTCCCATGGTGCTCGGCTTTACGCTGCTGCTGCTGTTCCCGATGGGGCTGGCGCTGTACATGAGCTTCACGGATTGGCCTCTGCTGGGCAGCCATCGCTATATCGGCCTCGACAACTATCAGCACATTATGAACGATTCTCTGTTCTGGAAGGTGCTTGGCAATACGGTCTATTTTACGGTCGGACTCGTGCCGCTGAACATCGTGCTGGCGCTCCTGCTCGCGCTGCTGCTGGCCAGAAGCATGCGGGGCATCGGGCTGTTCCGCACCGCGATCTTCGTGCCGGTCATGACTTCGCTGATCGTCTGGTCGATCGTGTGGAAATACATGTTCGCGACCGACTCGGGACTGATCAACCAGCTTCTGACCGCCTTGAACATTCAAGGCCCTGCCTGGCTGTACGATACGAAGCTGGCGATGCCGGCCGTCATCGTGACGAGCGTGCTGAAAAACGTCGGCCTGAACATGGTGCTGTTCATCGCCGCGCTCCAGCAGGTGCCCGCATCGCTGTACGAAGCGGCCAAGCTGGACGGCGCGAGCCGGACGAAGTCCTTTTTCAACGTGACGCTTCCGATGATTACGCCGACGATTTTCCTTACGGTCGTCATGACCGTGATCGGATCGCTGAAGGTGTTCGGGCAAATTTTCGTCATGACGCAGGGCGGACCCAGCAACAGCACGAAAGTGCTCGTCTACTACATTTGGGAGAAGGCATTTAAGCTGTTCCAGCTCGGCTACGCTTCGGCGCTCGCTTTCGTCCTGTTCTTCGTCGTGCTCGTGCTGACATTGGTGCAGTGGCAGCTTAGAAAGAGGTGGGTGTTCAATGAAAGCGACGCATAAGAGCGCAGGCTCCTGGCGCAAATCGTTCGGCACGGCGGGCACCTACGCGGCGCTTGGCGCGATCTCGCTCGTGATGATGGTTCCTTTTCTATGGATGATCTCGACGTCCTTCAAGGAGCCGCAGGAAGTGTTCAAGTACCCGCCGCAGCTCATTCCTACGACCTTCCGGTTTCAAAACTACGCGGATGTGTTCGATCTGATCCCGTTCGAATGGTTCTACTTCAACAGCGTCTACATCGCCGCGCTCGTCGTGGGCGGGACGGTGCTGTTCGCTTCTCTGGCCGGCTACGCCTTCGCCAGAATTCCGTTCACGGGCAGGAACGCCGTGTTCCTCGTGCTGCTCAGCGCGATGATGATCCCGCACGAGGTGACGGCGATCCCGATGTTCTTGTTCATGCGCGAGATCGGGTGGATCGATACGCATTTGCCCTTGATTTTGCTGCCGATTTTCGGTGCGGGCGGGGTATTCGGCATTTTCGTCATGCGGCAGTTTTTCATCACGGTTCCGAAGGAGCTGGAGGAAGCGGCGATGATCGACGGATGCAGCCGGCTGCGGATTTACGCCCAGATTATGCTGCCGATCGCGAAGCCGGGCCTGGCGACGCTGACGATTTTCACTTTCGTGACCAACTGGAACGAATTTTTCGATCCGCTGATCTTTATCAATACGCGCAGTCTGATGACGCTGCCGCTTGGCTTGTCGCTGTTTACGGACGAGGTCGGGACGGCATGGCATCATCTGATGAGCGCGACGGTGATGGCGACGGTGCCGTTGCTGGTTATCTTCTTCCTGGCGCAGCGGCAGTTTATCCAGGGCGTGGCGATGACGGGGTTAAAAGAATAGAGAAGACGGGAGTGGCTTGCTGATGAAAAAGATAGAGGCGGACGTTGTCGTCGTCGGGGGAGGACCTGCGGGGGTAGTCGCGGCAATCGCGGCGGGACGGCAAGGAGCGAAGACGATTCTTGCGGAGAGATACGGATTCGTCGGCGGGATGTCCACGGCGGCGATGGTGTATCCGTGGATGACGTTCCATGCGGACAGTGGCGAGCAGGTCATTCGGGGCATCGCGCAGGAGATTGTCGACCGCCTGATCGAGCAGGGAGGCTCTCCCGGCCATCTGCGGGATACGGTCGGATTCGTGCATACGGTGACGCCATACCATCCCGAAATCTATCAGGTCGTGGCGATGGACATGCTGCGTGAAGCGGGCGTAAAGCTGTATCTTCACAGCTTCGTGGACGAGGTGGACGCTGCGGATGGCACGATCCGCTCGGTGCGGATTACGACGAAGTCCGGGAAAATCGAGCTGGCGGGACGGGTATTCGTGGATGCGAGCGGAGACGCGGACGTCGCTTACTTATCCGGTACGCCGACACTGCAAGGGCGCGACGGCGACCTGCAATCGCAGCCGATGACGATGAAGTTCCGGATGCGCGGCGTCGATCTGGAGCAGGTCAAAGCGTATATGATCGCGAATCCCGACAATTTCTACAAGAAGACGCCGATCGCGGAGCTGCCGGATTTGCCGCTGACGGGCGTATGCGGTTTCTATTCCCAGTGGAAGGAGTCCGGCGTGCCGATCAACCGCGATCAGGTGCTGTTCTTCACCGGTCCGGCGCACGACGAGGTGCTGATCAACTGCACGAGGGTGCAAGGGCTCGACGGCACGAACGTGGAGGATCTGACCCGCGCCGAGGAGGAAGGGCGCAAGCAGGTGCTGATGATGGCGGAGTTTCTGAAGCAGGACGTGCCGGGCTTCGCGCGCGCTTCGGTGTCGGCCGTAGGCACGCAGATCGGCATTCGCGAGACGCGGCGCATCGTCGGCCTGTATTCGCTGACGAAAGAGGATGTCGTCGACGGCCGGAAGTTCGAGGATGCGATTGCCCGCAGCGGTTATCCGATCGACATCCACGATCCGTCGGGCAAAGGCGTGACCGCCTCCTGGATCGCGGGCGACGGTACGTACGATATTCCGTACCGCTGCCTGGTTCCGCAAGGCACCCGCAATTTGCTGGCGGCGGGCAGATGCATCTCCACGACGCACGAAGCGCTCGCCACGACGCGGCTTACGCCAAGCTGTATGGCGACCGGGCAGGCCGCCGGCACCGCCGCCGCTTTGGCGGCTCTCGGAGGCGTGACCCCGGGAGAAGTGGATGTTGCGCGGCTGCGCGAGGCTTTGATCGCAGATAAGGCGTATCTTTGAGCGACTCCGCATTCATGGCGGCATGGCTCTGAAATCGTTGAACGAGCCGCAGCGATCGCGGCAGCGCTCTGAACACGGCAAATCCCGCAAGGCGCAGCGATGCGCTCGGCGGGATTTTTTTCGTGCTGGGGCAGTTGTTCCATTAGTTCGTTGTAGAGCTTCATTAATGCGGCTTCGTCGCTCCCTGCTGCTTGTATGCGCTCTTTGAAGCCAGAGACGACGTCGCAGCCTTCTTCATGACGCTGTAAGGCTTCCAATCTTACAAGTTCAGCAAGCGGCTCCCGCCGCTCGTTGTCGCTTGTCAGGTTATCCCCGACATTCTTTATTATCGATTTTCAAAAAAACTTACAATATAGAACAAAATTAGAAAGGTAAATAATTCCAATTGTCGAAATTTTATACTATATAAATGGTCCTAATGGAGAGCGAAGGAGTCCTGAAAATGAGTGTACTAAGATTAAAATGGAATTATTTGATTGTTTTTGGGCTGATAGCAGGTCTCTTTTTGCCTAGTCACTCCATGGCGCAAGAGGCGGAAGTGAGTCCCCACACGATAATCGTGACGATTAATCAAATTCCTGTGTATGTTCAACAAAAAGACCCGTCCTTGATTCGGAATAAATTGTTTTTCGAAGAGAAGCATGGTTTTCTTGTGCAGCTACCCGGAACAAATGCTACAGGGACAGTAACCTTCTATGGAAAGAAGGGTTTTATTCACGAGGTTTTTTTCTGGTAAAAGGAAATCGTTAAGGAGAGGATTTGCGCGCATTACAAGAAAGCCCGTATTTCCCAAAGGGAGTACGGGCTTTCGCTTTTCACCCCACCGCTTCCCGTTTCCGGAAAAACGTCTTCAGAGCGTTGTAGATTTCACCTTTTTCCTTGATGACGTAGTAGAGAAATTGCTGGTGCTCCAGATGCTTGTAAGCCGACATCAGCGTGCTGCTCCGGTTGTACTGATTCACTTCCCCGTAGCCGAAAATGTTCGACCGCTCCAACAGCTCCTTGATCAGCCGCACGCACCGCTCGTTGTCGCTCGTCAGGTTATCCCCGTCCGAGAAATGGAACGGATAAATGTTGTACAGCGACGGAGGATAGCGGCTGTCGATAATCTCCAGCGCCTTGACGTATGCGGATGAGCAGATCGTGCCGCCGCTCTCGCCGCGGGTGAAGAACTCCTCTTCGGTGACTTCCTTCGCCTCCGTATGATGGGCGATAAAGACGATGTCTACTTTTTCATATTGCCGCCTTAAAAACCTGCTCATCCAGAAGAAGAACGACCTCGCGCAATATTTCTCGAACGAGCCCATCGATCCGGATGTATCCATCATCGCCAGAATGACCGCGTTGTTTTGCGGCTTAACGATTTCCTCCCACGTCTTGAAGCGCAGATCGTCGGGGGAGATGCCTCCGATCTCGGCGCGGCCATCCCGCGAGTTGCGGCGCAGGTTTTCGAGAATCGTCCGCTTTTTGTCGATGTTGGACATGATGCCTTTGCGCCTGACGTCGGTAAAACGCACGTCTTTGACTTCAATCTGCTGTTTGTCTTTTTTCTTCAAATAAGGAAGCTCCAGCTCCTCGAACAGCATCGACTCCAGCTCGGCGATGGAGATTTCCGCTTCGACGACGTCGTCGCCCGGATCGGAGCCAGCGCCTTCCCCTTTGCCGCCGGCCGGCTTCGGATCGACGCCCAGCACGTCTCCGACTTGACTGTCTCCGTTTCCTTGTCCGACATGCTTCTTCTTGTTCGTGTTGAAGACGAATCGGTATTCGTCCAGGCTGCGGATCGGAATTTTAATGATTTGTCGCCCATCGGACATGACGATGTTCTCTTCGGAGACGAGATCGGGCAGGTTCTGCTTGATCGCCTCCCGGACTTTCTGCTGATGCCGCGCCTGATCCTGATAACCTTTACGATGCAGAGACCAGTCTTCCCGGGATAAAATAAACGAGGGATGATTCATGGGCAACCCCCTATCGCTTCGTTGTGAATGGATGTATTACTCAATATATTCAAGTTCGGCCAAACGATGTGTGCGTAATGACGGGACAAGTGGTGAACAGTCTTCTCGTTTGATAGAATAACAAGTAATACTAAGATGGAGTGGAAGAGAAGTGGGGATCAGAGGGAAGAAAGATGAATTATGGAAAGAAGCGAAGTCAGGTGCAAATTGAAGGACGAAGAAATTCGGATGGCTAAGGAGATGGGGCTTAACCCGTTGAGCTTGATTAAGAACATACCTGCTCCGAATCAGCTCTGGAAAGCCCCGGTGAAGCAATGGATTCGCGAAATGTACGAAGAGCGGCTCGAGAAAAGCGCCAGGAGAGCATTGTTGAAGAAAAATGCCGCTAATCCAACGAGCGCCGAATAGCCTCAAGGATATGCGAAAGTGAAGCCAAGCGCCTACTCTTGTTGAAAACTTCGTTTAAGCGCCGCAGCACTTTTTAAATTTTTTACCGCTTCCGCAATGGCAAGGGTCGTTGCGTCCGACTTTTGTAGATTTAACTTGCGAGGCTTGAAGTCCGAGTTTGAGCTGTCTGATTCGCTCCGCTTCCCGGTCGAAGTCCGCCGCCCATTCGGCCAACTCAGGCAAATCGACTCCATTCATGACGCAGTTTACGTACAAATACTGTCTCAGATCCAAATATCCCGAGTCATAACCGTCGTCGATCCGTTTCCTCACGATTGGAATCGCGTCGGTCGATCCCAGCTCGCACAATCCGGCTGCCAGCTTGGTCGCGATCGTAAGATCGTCTTCTTGCTCAAGAAGGCGGAATAAAGCTTGTTCCGACGAAGGCCGTTTGATTTTGCCGAAAATATCCGAAGCGAATAGGCGGTAATCCCCTTCCGAATCTGCTTCGAAACGTTGAGCGGCTTGCCGGACGACTTCGTCCGTTCCGACTTTGACCAACGCTTTGACGGCAACGTCCGGACTCACATCATCGTCCAAAGCCGCCATTTCGATTAAAAACGAAATAGCGGAAGCCAGCTTCAACTCTCCTGCAAGTTTGGCGTAAAAAATCTGCGAATAACTCTCGCTCGGTTTAAGGGCCTCCAACACTTCTTCTTCCGCAATCGCAGCTCTCACGGCTAAAAGTTTGGCAAGTTCTTCTCCGTACCGAACATCGATCTCGTTGTAGTATTTTCCTTCGGTCGACTCGATAAATTCGTTAAACTGCTGAATCAGCTGTTTATCGGAGAACTGCGCAAGCTCGATTCGCGCTTGGATCGCTTTGGCCAGGTTGTTCGAATAGGCAGAGATTTCCGGCATGACGGCAAGCAGTAGGGGGACATCCGCATTCATTAACGTGAGCGATAGATGAATTTGGGTTTGCGCGTCGGTCGCGGTCGAATTCAGAAGCTCGAGCACTTCCTCGATCGTCTTCTGCGTATGCGGAAAAGAATAGCCGTGATGAAGATAATAGGTTTCATCCTTCTTGACTCTTCTTAACCTCTGGAGAAATAACGGCATCAGCTCTTCGTCAAGCAAGTACGAATCAGCAAAGTACTCCGTAGCGAAGTTGGCGACCCGAACGTCATCGTGAAGGATGAACGGCTTTACTTGTTTAGGGGCTAACATGCTTCAACAACCTTTCTGGGGGAAATGGCGATTACCATAAATTATTGTAGCAGAAAACGTCGGTAATGAACTGCAATTGCGCATTCAACAGATTAGAATAAGAAAATAAGAGAAGAAGGGACGGTTGCTTTCATGAAGTTCATACATACCGCCGACTGGCATCTGGGCAAGCTGGTTCAGGGCGTCTACATGACGGACGACCAGCGTTACGTGCTGGAACAATTAATAGCAACGATAGAAGAAGAGAGACCCGACGCGGTGATCGTAGCCGGAGATTTGTACGACCGGGCCATTCCGCCGACAGAAGCCGTCGAACTGCTGGACGAGCTGTTCGAGCGCATCGTCATCGGGCTGAACACGCCGCTGCTGGCGATCTCGGGCAACCACGACAGTCCGGACAGGTTGTCGTTCGGTACGGCCATTATGGAGGCGAGGGGGCTGCACCTGGTCGGCCAGCTCAAGGCCGAGCACAAGCCGGTCGTGCTGCGGGACGATGACGGAGAAGTTCACTTCCACCTCGTGCCTTACGCCGATCCGGCCCAGGTTCGTTACATACTCGGAGATGACGGCATTCGTACGCACGACGACGCGATGAAGGCGATTGTAGGGAGGATCGAAGCGGAGATGGATCGCGCTGCGCGACACGTGTTCGTCGGGCATGCGTTCGTGACGCCGGGCGCAAGGCCGGAGGAAAACACGAGCCAGTCCGAGCGTCCGCTGGCGATCGGGGGAGCGGAGCACGTGCACGCCGAATATTTCTTCGGCTTCCATTATGCGGCGCTTGGCCATCTGCACCAGGCGCACCACGTCGGCGACGAGCGGATTCGCTACGCCGGCTCTCCTCTGAAATATTCGATCTCCGAGGAGAATCATCGCAAAGGCTTCTTCATCGTCGAGCTCGACGAGGCAGGGAACGTATCGGTGGAGAAAAGGGAGCTGAAGCCCCGCCGCGACATGCGACGCATTGCCGCGCCGATCGAGGAGCTCGAGCGGCATCCGGTATGCGACGATTACGTGTTCGTGACGCTGCTGAACGACAATCCGGTGCTGTTCCCGATGGAGAAAGTTCGCGCCGTATATCCGAACGCGCTGCACGTCGAACGCAGGACGGTATCTTCCGTCGCTGCGGAAGGCGCGGAAGCGGCGGCTGGCAGAACGGCCAGAAGGGAAGCCGACCCGGTCGCGCTGTTCGCGGCGTTCTATCAGGAAGTGAAAGGCATGCCGCTGACTCCGGACAAGCAGGAGTTGTTCGCGGAAGCGTACGCGGCCGTCTTGCGCGAGGAAGGGGGAGCGGGATGAAGCCGATTCGAATCAGCATGACGGCGTTCGGCCCTTACCGGGACGAGGAAACGATTGATTTCGAGGCGCTCGGGGACCGGAGACTGTTCGTCATCTCAGGAAATACCGGAGCGGGCAAGACGACGATCTTCGATGCGATCTGCTTCGCGCTGTACGGCAGCGCCAGCGGAGAGGACCGCGCGGAGCCGCGGATGCTGCGGAGCCATTTCGCGGATGACGACGTTCATACGTCGGTGGATTATCATTTTGCGGTCGGCGCGCGGACATACCGCGTATTCCGGCAGATGCCCCATCGCCGGGGCACGAACAAGAGCGAGACTGGAGGCAAGGCGGAGCTGTACGAGACGACCGGGGGCGAAGAGATCCCCAGCGTCGATCGCTTCACCGTCTCGGACGTGAACGCCAAGATCGAAGCGCTGCTCGGCCTCACCCGGGAGCAGTTCGGACAGATCGTCATGCTGCCGCAGGGGGAATTCCGCAAGCTGCTTACTTCCGATACGGAAAACAAGGAAGAGATTTTGCGGCGGATTTTCCGGACGGGGCTGTATCAGAAGATCGAGGACCGGTTCCAGCGGCAAAATCGCGAGCTGCAGGAGGCGCTTAAGCAGGCGAAGGCGATGCAGGACGTGTACGCCAAGCAGGCGCAGCAATCGCTGCCGCAGCGGGAGGGAAGCACGCTTGCGGCGACGCTGCTTCAGGAATACAGCAGTATGGCGCAAGTGTCGGATGGATTGGCGCAGGAAATCGCCTATTACGAAGCGCTTGCCGAGGAGATCGGCCGCGGCAAAGCCGAGCTGGAAGCGCGGCTGCAAGCGAGCGAGTCGGCTTTGCGCGAGGCGCTGGCGCTGGAGGCGAAGTTCGCGCAGCTTGCGGAGAAGCGCGAGCAGCTCGGACGGCTCGAGGAGCGCAAAGCCGAGGCGGACGAGAGCGAGCGGCTGCTGAAGCTGGCCGAGCAAGCGTCGCGGCTGCTGCCGTACGAGGAGCAGGCGCTGGAGGCGGCGCGCCAGGACGAGCAGAAGCGCGGCGCGCTTGAGCGCAAGCTGCGGGATGCGGCGGAAGCCGAGCGCGCGCATGCCGAAGCGGAGCGGAGCTACCGTAGCGAGGAGGCTCGGGGCGAGGAGCGCAAGGAGGCGGAACGCGAGCAGACGCGCTTGGCCGAGCTGAAGCCGGTCGTGCAGACGCTCGACGAGCGCCGGCTTGAGGTGGAGCGATTGGCCGCGCAGGAGAAGGCGGTGACCGAGCGGCGGGATGCGGCGGAACGTCAGCTCGAGACGCTGCGCGAAGAACGCCGAGCCGTCGCCGACGGCTTAAAGCTGGCGGAGACGGAATCGGCCAAGCTGCCGGAAGCTCTGGAACGCTATGAACGGCTGAGAAGCAAGTACAAGCTGCTGAAGGAATTGGACGAGCTGGATAAGCGGCTGGAGAGCTGGTCCAAGCTTGAAGAGGAGCTGCAACGCTCAGCCTCCGGGCTCAAGGAAGACCATGATCGCGCGGAGACGCTGTGGCTGGAGGGGCAGGCGGGATTGTTGGCCGTGCATCTTCACGACGGCAAACCGTGCCCGGTCTGCGGAAGCGAGTCTCATCCGGCCAAAGCCGTCCCGGCCTCAAGCGTTCCGACGCGCGTACAACTGCAGGAGGCGAAGGAGCAGCTTCGCGCCGTCGAGCGCGAATTGGGCGAAGCCCGGGCGCAGGCGGCCGCGGCCGGCGCCGGTCGTTCCGGTCGGGCGGAGCTGATCGCCGAATACGGCATCACCGACGAGCCGCTGGGCGAGCAGTTGGCCCGCGCCGAAGCGGAAGGCAAGAGCGTGCGCCAAGAAACCGATCGCTTAAAGCAGCAGGCCGAGGCCGTTCAAGGACGCCGACAGGAAGCCGAGAAGCTGGAGGCTCAGCTTGAGCGGCTGCAAGCTGAGCGCGAACAGCTGCTGGCCGAACAGCACCGTCTGTCGGTGGACAGAAGCGCCAAGCAGTCCGTCTTGGAGAGCGAGCTGGGCCGCGTGCCCGAGCCGTTGCGCTCCCTGGACAAGCTCGCTGCCCGCTATCGCGAGCAGTCCGCTCTTGTTGAGCGGTTGAACGCCTCTTGGCTGGAGGCGCAGCGCCGACTGCAGAACACGCAGGCGAAGCTCGTGGAGGAGAAAACCAATGTTGCCCAAGCGACCAGCCAGCGGCAGGAAGCTGAGCAACAGCGCAAACAAGCCGAAGAGCGCTTCGCCGAGCAACTGGCCAACGTCGGCTTCGATACGGCGGAGAAGTATCGCGCCGCCAAAATGTCCGAGCCCGACCGCCAGCGTCTAGCCGCCCTGATCGAGCAATTCAGGCTTCAAGTGACGACCTTGATTCAGCAAATCGCCGAACTGGAGCGCGATCTGAGCGGCAAGATTCGCCCGGACACGGCATCGCTTCAAGCGGCGATGGACGAATTGAAGGGTCAACTGGAGCGGATTGTCGCCGAACTGCATGCCGTCGGCGGGCACGAACGCGAAGCCCGGAGGCTGCTGGCCGCGATCTCCGAAGCCGAGGCTCGATTCCGCGACCTGGAACAGCAACAGCAGCGGGTGACGGATATTTATCAGATGCTCAAGGGCGATAATCCGCTGAAAATTTCGTTCGAACGCTATATTCTGATCGAGTTTCTTGAACAAATTCTGCACGCGGCCAACGTTCGATTGACTGACTTGTCCAACGGACAATTCAGATTGGAGCGCAGCGACAGGCTGGAATCGCGCGGCAAGCAGAGCGGACTCGGACTTGACGTGTACGACGCCTATACCGGACTGAATCGCGACGTTAAGTCGATGTCCGGCGGAGAGAAGTTCAACGCCTCGCTCTGCCTCGCCCTCGGAATGACCGACGTCATCCAGGCTTACCAGGGGGGCGTGTCGATCGAAATGATGTTCATCGATGAAGGCTTCGGCTCGCTGGACGAGGACTCGCTGAACAAGGCGATCGCGACGCTCGTCGACCTTCAGCGATCCGGCCGCATGATCGGCGTCATCTCGCACGTGCAGGAACTGAAGATGGCATTCCCGGCAGTCCTTGAAGTCAGCAAGACCAAGGAAGGCCACAGTCGTACGAAGTTTATCGTTAAGTAGTTCACGTCGAAGCTAAGCCTGCAGCGAGGCGGATACGGAACAGGACGCGGAGCCGAATTCGGTTCCGTATCTGTTCCACGTCTCGTTTCGCATCCCGTTCCGTATCTCGCTCTGTATCTCGCTCTGCATCTCGATCCACATCCCGTTTCGCATCCCGTTCCGTATCCCGTTCCGTATCTCGCTCTGCATCTCGATCCACATCCCGTTTCGCATCCCGTTCCGTATCTCGCTCTGCATCTCGATCCACATCCCACTCCGTATCTCGTTCCGCATTATTCGGAAGCGAGGCTCGGACCTCGGGGCTCGCGAAGCCTTCCATACTCGTTCAGCGTGTAGATGGTCGTGCAGGTGGATGTAATCAGCTTTAACAACGCCTCCGAGGGATGATGGGCGTTGTTGCTGCGAAAGCGGTATTCACAATAATAGTACGGTCGACTCCATCTAGGAACGCGGCCGTAATATTTGCGGACGAAGGAACGGGCCCTTCTGAACATTAACTGCATCGCGCGTCTGACGATCGGCTGCTGGGCCGATCGTTTTTCTCGGTTCCAGAAATCGAAAAGCGGGCCGGATTCCGATTTGTGCATAGCTAATCTGATTTTATGAATCAACCGCTCAGCGGAGCGGTACTGAAGTTTAAGTGTATTAGCAAGCTTGCGCGCCGAACAGCGGCGGCCGGAAGCAACCCAATAAAATGCCACCATCCAGTAGCGAAGCGGCAGCCTCGTGCGGTGCATCAGCGTATTGGAGGTGAGAGACGTTTGCGTCTTGCAATTGGCACATTCGTATACGTTCCGCGTCTTGATCAGGCAGTACCGCATATCGCCGCACTTGGTGCAAATGAACCCTCGCGGCCAGCGGACGGCGAACAGGAAATCCCGGCAAGCCTGCTCATCCGAAAAGCGGGCCATGAACCTGCGAATCGACATCAAATGAAACGTCCTCCCTCCAAAAAAAAACGAACGTTTGTTCTCATCTAGATTTTACCAAGCGTATGTTCTTATGTCAATGAAAACCTGCTATAAAATGATCAACCGTGGCATTTTTATGGATTTTTCTGGATATTGAGACGGTTTTGTGTGTCTATTTCGAGTTCCCTGAGTAAATGACAGAGGGGGGGAGAACGAGAGTCGCAGGGACGGATTTGCAATTGGCTCAAGTTGGACGAAAACGAGATACACAACGGCAGGAGAGTTAGGTGAGAGGGGGGGAGTCGTAGAGCAGGGTTTTGGGCGAGAGGTGCAGGGACCGGGATCTGCAATTGACTCAGGTTGGGTCAAAATGAGATACAACGTCGTAGGCGGAGAGAAAGCAGCGGGAAGAAGGAAAGAGGAAAGAGGAAAGAGGAAAGAGGAAAGAGGAAAGAGGGGCACAGGCATTCTCGCAGGAGAGAATGCCTGTGAATGGAGGGCGGAATCGCATGTTCCGTCGTTCGAGTTAAGAGTCTGTGCTGGGATAGTCCGGTCTGGTCAGAACAGTCCGAGCGGCTATAGGCCGGCGAGGCCGATCAGGAAGAGCAGCGCGATGAACAGGAGGGGGAGGCCATTGAAGACGGTCCCGAGGATCGCGAACACTTTCTTGTAGCCGGGGCGTGCCAGGGCGACGATGCCGAGGATGAGCCCGACGAGGATGACCAGGATCAGCAATGGGTAGAAGACCAGGTAGCCGACGTAGGGCTGGATTTTGTCCACGATTTCTTCGTCGGACATCAAGCGGTTGCCGTTGTCGTCCACGATCTGCGTAATGTCGATGGTCTGGAAGAACAGGGAGATCAGGGCAATCGTCAATATGACGAAGGAGACGATGCCGACAAGCGACAGCACGAAGGACGCGATGCCCAGGCCGCTGTGCTTGAGCGGTTGGGGCGGCTGGCCGTCAATCTGTGAGAGGGCGCCGCGGTTCGCAAATTGTTCATCCTTTTCGAACGGTTCGTTCATGACTTTACACCTCATTCAGGATATGATAGATGTTGAAATGCTGTCCAAATTCCAAGGAGGATAAACCCCGCATGAATAAGTATACAAAAATTGGTGCCCTTGCGGCTATGCTTTCTGTCGTTCTCGGAGCATTCGGAGCCCACATTTTGGAAGATCGGCTCACGGCGGACGCGCTGGACGTCTACGATACCGGCGTTCAATATCACATGTTCCACTCCGTCGGCATTCTGCTCATCGCTCTTCTGATGGATCGGCTTCCTTCGCCGAAGCTGGCGATCTGGGCCGCGAGGCTGCATATCATCGGAATCATCCTGTTTTCCGGGAGCCTGTACGTCCTGGCTTTCAGCGGGGTTAAAATTCTCGGAGCCATTACGCCGCTCGGGGGCGTTGCGTTCATCGCAGGCTGGATCTGCATCGCTTTGGCCGCCCGAAAGGACAAGAAATAGAAAATTATGGGCTACACATCTACGCCATTTGATCTATAATAGATGTATTATCCTAGAGTAGTCACCCATGGCGGAGGAAGGACGTAGCCTCGTGAACGGATGGTCCAACGACGGACTTTGGCTGGCGGGTATCGCCGGCATTGCAGCACTGACCGCAAGCGCCGCTTCATTAGGCTGGATATTCTCGCGCAAACGTTATCGGACCGAGCAGTCGGGTCCTGTTTATCAATGGGAATTGTTGAATTCGCTTTACACGCACAGCCCGATCGCTTTCGCGGTGATCGACCGGCATGGGCGATTCATGGACATTAACCGCGATCCGTCCGATATGGTCGGATACGGCAAAGAGGAATTGAACGGCATTTCGTTCGAGACGATGCTGGCCGACGAATCCAGGGAGCAGACAAGGCTTGTTTTCCAACGGACGCTTCAAGGGGAAACCTGCTCCAGGGAAATCAAGGTCATACATAAGCAAGGACACGCGATTGATCTGAACATTCATACTTCGCCGCTGGTCAGAAGGAACAGGACGATCGGCATTCTCGTATTCATCGAAGATATCAGCGACCGCAAGCGCTCGCTCGAGCGCATACGCTATATGGCCTATTACGACGACATGACGGGGCTGCCGAACAGGCAGTTTTTTATGAATCGCCTTGAAGAGAGGCTCCTGTCGGCCAAGGAAAGCGGGAGGCCTCTTGCCGTCTGCTATATCGACGTGGACCATTTCAAGCTGATCAACGCGTCGTTCGGACGCGATTTCGGCGACATGCTGCTGCTGCAGATCGCCGAGCGGCTCAGCCGCAGTCTGTCCGTGCCGGGAGATCTCGCGCGCATGGAAGGGGACGAGTTCGCGGCTTGTTTGGAGTCGCTGGAAAACGCGGACGACATATCCAGACGTGTGAACGCCCTGATATCCGTCATGAAGGAGCCGTTCGAATTGAACGGCGTGCCGGTTCACGTGACGGTCAGCATCGGCGTCTCCGTCAGTCCGGACGGCTCGGACGACGCCGCCACGATGCTGAAGCGCGCCGACGCCGCACTGCATCGCGTGAAGGTCAACGGCAAGAACGACTATTTGCTGCATTCCGGCGACATGGATCATATCGCGATCGAGAAGCTGACCATCCAGCACGAAATGCACAGGGCGCTGAAGAACAAGGAATTCGTGCTGCACTATCAGCCCCAGTACGATCTGGCTTCCGGCCAGATCGTCGGCATGGAAGCGCTCGTCCGATGGCAGCATCCCGAACGCGGGCTTGTCTCCCCCGGGGAGTTCATTCCCGCGGCGGAGGAGAGCGGTCTGATCGTGCCGCTCGGCGAATGGGTGATCGAAGAGGCTTGCAGGCAGAACAAGGCTTGGCAGGACGAGGGATTGCTTAATATCCCCGTATCGGTCAATTTGTCGTTTCGGCAGTTCTCTCAGCGGAATTTGACGGGCAAAATTTCCGAAATTTTGCGTCAGACCGGTCTCCACCCCCGTTATTTGGAGCTCGAGATTACGGAGAGCATGACGATGGACGTCGAACGAGCCTCGCAATATTTGAAAGAGCTGACCGATCTGGGGGTCAATATCAGTATCGACGACTTCGGGACGGGGTACAGTTCGTTTCATTATCTGAAAAATCTGCCGATCGCCCGCCTGAAAATCGATCGTTCCTTCGTCAGGGACATCGAGCAGGACCCGGGAGACGCGGCGATCGTCGCGGCCATCATCTCGATGGCGCATAACTTGCAGATGCAGGTCATTGCCGAAGGGGTCGAGACGAAGGACCAAGTTCATTTTCTGCGCTCTCACCGCTGCGACGAAATGCAGGGTTATTTCGGCAGTCCTCCGCTGTCCAGCTCGGGCGCGCAAGATCTGCTGCTGGAGAAACTCAACCGTCCCGCGCTGCCCAATTATCACTAGACATCTCTCCCTTGCGAAGAGCGGAAGAGGGTCGCTTCGGCGATCCTTTTCTTTTTTTTGTGCATAAAATAGCAATCATTCGGCATTTGTCAATAGGTCATCTTTCACCTTGACACCCACAATATCTTGATATAAATTGGATGTTGTCGCTATACATATTGTGTTGAGGTCAAAGAAAGGAGAATGAATGGCATGCTGATCGCCTATGATTCCAAGACAGGTAACGTACGGAGGTTCGTAGAGAAATTAAAGCTTCCTTCGGTTCAAATCGAGGAATCCATGGATCTGGATCAGCCCTTCGTTCTCATTACGTATACGACGGGTTTCGGTCAAGTACCGGAGAGGGTCGCTTCGTTCTTGAAGAAGAACCATCGGAAGCTGTGCGGGGTATCCGCCAGCGGCAACCGCAATTGGGGGGACGGATTCGCGCTGAGCGCGGATCGCATCGCGGAGATGTACGGGGTGCCCGTCATCAGCAAGTTCGAGTTGTCCGGCACGACGAAGGACGTTGAGAGATTCGTACAGGAGGTGCGCGCAGTTGCGTCATATTGAACTGAACAACTTATTGATGCAAAGAGATACGGAAGGGTTCTTCCAATTGGACAAAGATCGCGAAGCCGTCGCCGAGTTCATGGAGGACGTCTACCGCAAAAGCGTAAAATTCGCCAGCCACCGCGAGAAGGTTCGCTACATGCTGGATAACAACTACTACGAAGACGTCTACGAACGCTACTCCGAAGAGGAAGTCGATCAAATCTACGAATTGACCCACGCGTACCGCTTCCAATTCAAATCCTATATGGCCGCCTCCAAGTTCTATACCGACTATGCCGTCAAGACAGACGACAAGACGCGATATCTTGAGCACTTCCCCGATCGGGTGTCGATCGTGGCGCTGCATTTGGCCAGAGGGGACTTCCAAGTGGCCCGTGCCTTGGCGGCTTCCATGATGGAGCAGCGCTTGCAGCCGGCTACGCCGACGTTCCTGAACGCGGGCAAGAGCCGTCGCGGGGAGATGGTGTCCTGCTTCTTGCTCGAGATGGACGACTCCCTCAATTCGATCAACTACGTGATCGGAACTTGCATGCAGCTGTCCAAGATCGGCGGGGGCGTGGCGGTAAACCTGTCGAAGATCCGCGGACGCGGCGAGTCGATCAAGGGCGTAGAAGGCGCGGCGAAGGGCATCATGCCCGTGTTGAAGCTGATGGAGGACGCCTTCTCCTATGCCGACCAGATGGGTCAGCGCAAAGGCTCGGGCGCAGGCTACTACAACATTTTCGGATGGGACGTTATCGAGTTCCTCGACAGCAAGAAGATCAACGCGGACGAGAAAACCCGCCTCAAGACGCTGTCGATCGGCCTGATCGTGCCGGACAAATTCTATCAACTCGCTGAGAAGAACGAGACGCTGCACGTTTTCGCGCCATATACGGTGTTCAAGCACTACGGCCAACACCTGGACGACATGGACATGGACGAGATGTACGAGACGCTGCTCGCCGACGAGCGCGTGAAGAAAAAAGCGGTCATGAGCGCGCGCGACATGCTCGTGAAGATCGCCACGACGCAGCTCGAGTCCGGTTATCCGTACATCATGAACAAATCCAACGCCAACCGCGCACATGCGCTTAAGGATCTCGGCGGCATCAAGATGTCGAACCTGTGCACGGAAATTTTCCAACTGCAGGAAACTTCGGAGATCGGCGATTATTTCGAGCCGGATACGATCCGCAGAGACATTAGCTGCAACCTCGCTTCCTTGAACATCGCCAATGTGATGGACACGCGCAAAATCAAGGAATCGGTGCACGAGGGCATCGTCGGCCTGACGGCGGTCAGCGACATGACGACGGTCTCCAACGCTCCCGGCGTCGCCAAGGCGAACGCAGAGCTGCACTCCGTCGGGCTCGGCGCGATGAACCTGCACGGCTATCTGGCGAAGAACAAGATCGCTTACGAGAGCAAGGAAGCGCGCGACTTCGTTCGCACGTTCTTCATGATGATGAACTTCCATTCCATCGAGAAGAGCATGGAGATCGCCAGGGACACGGGCGTCACTTTCCACGGCTTCGAGCGTTCCGAATACGCCAAAGGTACATATTTCGATCGCTACTTGGAGATCGACTACCGTCCGCAGACGGAACGCGTGAAGACGTTGTTCGCCGGCATCGACGTGCCGTCGCCCGCAGACTGGGCGAACCTGAAAGCCGACGTCGCCGAGCACGGGCTGTACCATGCTTACCGTCTGGCGATCGCGCCCACGCAGAGCATCTCGTACATCCAGAACGCGACTTCGAGCGTTATGCCGATCGTTGAACCGATCGAGACCCGTACTTACGCGAACTCGACGACGTATTATCCGATGCCGTTCTTGAGCAAGGACAACATTTTCTTCTATAAATCGGCTTACCAAATGGATCAGTTCAAGGTCATCGACCTGATCGCCGAGATCCAGCCTCACGTGGACCAAGGCATCTCGACCGTCCTGCACGTGAACAGCGACGTGACGACGCGCCAGCTGTCCCGTTATTACGTCTACGCGGCCAAGAAAGGCCTGAAATCTCTCTATTATACGCGTACAAACCGCCTGTCGGTGGAAGAGTGCATCACCTGCTCGGTGTAAGAGAAGGGACGAGGCGAGCGCCTGAGCCGCCAGCAATCAGGAGGACGAATAATTATGTGCGCGTTAAAAGCCGTTAACTGGAATCGTCCGGACGACGATTTTACGATTACGTTCTGGAATCAGAACATTATGCAGTTCTGGACGGATGAGGAAATTCCGCTCTCGGACGATAAAATGGATTGGATGAACCTGAGCGATCGGGAGCGCGAGCTGTACATGAAAGTATTGGGCGGCTTGACGCTGCTCGATACGGTGCAGGGCGGAGTCGGCATGCCGCGGATTCTCGAGCACGTCGACGGGCTGCAGCGCAAAGCGGTGCTCGGCTTCATGGCGATGATGGAGCAAATCCACGCCAAGTCCTACAGCAGCATCTTCACGACGCTGGCGTCGACGGAAGAGATCGACGGCGTATTCCGCTGGGTCGAAGCGAACCCGTATTTGCAGACGAAGGCCGACACGATCGTTCAGTATTACAACAATATCGAGTCGCCGAAGAGCCTGTTCCTGGCGATGGGGGCTTCGGTGCTGCTGGAAAGCTACTTGTTCTACAGCGGCTTCTTCTATCCGCTCTATCTGGCTGGACAGGGAAAAATGACGAGCAGCGGCGAGGTCATCGACCTTATTTTGCGCGACGAGAGCATTCACGGGCTGTACGTGGGCGTGCTGGCGCAGGAAGTGTACGGCAAGCTCGACGAGAGCGAGCAGAAGGAAGCTTACGAGGTGCTGTACGGACTGCTCATGCATCTTCACCAGAACGAGGAGAAGTATACCGACGAGCTGTACTCGGCGATCGGGCTCGCCGACGAGGTTAAGAAATTCGTCCGCTACAACGCGAACAAAGCGTTCATGAACATGGGCTTCGACCCGGTCTTCCCGGAGGAAGAGGTCAACCCGATCGTGTTCAACGGCATCAGCACGCGCACGAAGCAGCACGATTTCTTCTCGAAGAAAGGCAACGGCTACGTTCGGACGATTCATGTGGAAACGATGACCGACGACGACTTCTTGTTCGATTTCGATAAATAAATAAGTTGCTCGAACAGCAAAACACGCACCGAGGGCTTCTCTGCCCTGCGGTGCGTGTTTTGCTGTGCAGCCGGTTATTCCACGAAGTCGTCGATCTCGTTCAGTCCGACGGTGTAAACCTGCTTCTCGTCCACGTGGTACGCGGTGATGAGCTGCTTGTCGGCATCGTAGTTCAACACGCGGCACGGAATGCTGAGCTTGATTCCGCGGCCTTTGTTTATGTTGATCCGGATCAGCTTGCTGGTTTCGATAAAAAAACGAATGCGAAGCTCCAACGGGTTGGGCTCGGAAGGTTTGGGCGCCGGCTTCTTGGGGGGAGCGGAAGGTTTAGCCTTCGCGTCTTCCCGAGCCGCGGCGGCCCGATTGTCCGTTACGATCCGATAATGGTCCAAATTCGCGTTGTTCAATTCGTGAAGCAGCCGTTTCAAAGCTTCCCCTCTGTTCGGAGAGGAGATGCTGAATTCCACTAAAAAACAATGGGAGCCATCGGAATTCTGATGGGTGTCATTCATGAAGAAGCCTCCGTTGCCATGCATAGTCCGATTAAACCATGTCCTAGATCCCAATATACCACGAGATGGACGCCCAATATAGGGGGTATGGGTCTAAATGCCCTGAAAAATAATTCTAACTTCGCATATTTTATATCGCATGAACCTATGCCTGAACTGGGAGGTGATTGGCATGGTTAAAGTGATGCCGCTGCGAGTCGGGGAATGGACGGCGATCGGCGTCGAGGTGCTGCTGCCGAAGACGACGCTTCTGGCCGTGACGGCCGGTCCGGGATACATTATGTGCGGCGCTCTGGATGTCCAGTTGCTCAACGAGAGGCTGAAGGACCGCGCGATCGTCGCGGGCCGCGCCGTGGGGGTCAAGACGATCGAACAGCTGCTGGATGCGCCGCTCGAATCCGTTACCGACGCCGCGCAAGCCCTTGGCATTACCGCGGGCATGCGCGGGCGGGAAGCGATTCGAATTATGGCGGAAGCCGCTTCGTAACGAGATTATTCGAACAGCTTGCGCAAGCTCTCCTCGTACGGAGCGGTTACGATTCCCTTTTCGGTCACGATTGCGGTCACCAGATCTGCCGGGGTGACGTCGAATGCCGGGTTGTACACCGCTACTCCTTCGGGAGCGGTGCGCTTGCCGAAGCCGACGGTTACTTCGTCGGGATGGCGCTCCTCGATCGGAATGTCGGCGCCCGTCGGCGTCGACAGATCGATGGTCGACAGCGGACAAGCGACGTAGAAAGGAATGCCGTGCGCCTTGGCCAGCACGGCCACGCTGTACGTGCCGATCTTGTTGGCGACGTCGCCGTTGGCGGCGACGCGGTCCGTGCCGACGATGACCGCCTGGATCCAGCCTTTGGACATGACGTGGCCGGCCATATTGTCGCAGATCAGCGTCACGTCAACGCCTGCTCGCTGCAGCTCGAAGGCGGTCAGGCGAGCGCCTTGCAGCACGGGACGAGTCTCGTCCGCGAATACTTTGAGCTGAATGCCTTGCTCCAGCGCCAGATAGAACGGAGCAAGCGCCGTGCCGTACTTGGCCGTGGCAAGTCCCCCTGCGTTGCAGTGGGTAAGTATGCCCATGCCGTCCTTGAACAACGTCAGCGCGTGCTCGCCGATCAGACGGTTCGTCTCCTCGTCCTCGGCGTGGATTTGTTTCGCTTCGTCCAGCAGCGCTTGCGTCGCTTCTTCCGGCTCGAGTCCGAGCGAGGCGAGCGCCTGGGCCCGCGCCTTCATCCGATCGAGCGCCCAGAACAGGTTCACGGCGGTCGGCCGGGACGTCGCCAGATGCTCGGCGTGGCGGGTCGCCTCCGCAGCCCAGTCGGCCGGGCTTCCGGCGAAGCCTTGGACGCCGAGCACGACGCCGTAAGCGGCCGCGATGCCGATCGCCGGCGCTCCCCGCACCTTCAGCTCCCGGATCGCTTCCCAGACGTCCTGAGGCGTCGTCAGATGAAGATAGACGGTCTCCTCCGGAAGAAGGCGCTGATCGAGCAGCGACAGCGCATCGTTTTCCCAGATAAGGGATTGCAGTACTTCGTGATTCGCCTGTTGCGATTCATGGCTCATTGGTTTGATGCTCCTCTCGATTCTTTTGCCCGTCGGCTTGCGGATCTATACCCGGGCGGCGGAATCGGCAATATCGATGATGTCTTCGATGGACGCGATCCGGCGATTGCGCTTGATCAGCGTCGTTCCGATCGCGAGCGCCAGTCTTTGCGCCCGGGCTCGCACGTCGGCGTCCGGAATTTTATCGATGTCTGCGACGTGCGCTAGACCGACGATCCGGCGAACGATTTTGGCTCCGGCGAAGCCGGCCGTATCCTGCAGAAGCCTGCTTACATAGTCGTTCTGGTAGCCCGCCGTCTTGGCGATCCGATCGACGCCGTGCTCGTTCCACAGCGCGCGGAATTTCCGCTCGAAGCCGTTCCAGATGTCGCGGATCGCGGCGAGCAAATACTGTCTGCGCTCTTGGCGGGAAGCTTCGTCCGCAGACCAATGCTCCTGCGACGCATAGTGCAGCAGCAAGTTCGCGATCACCGCGCCTATGTCGAAGCCCATCGGTCCGAAGTAGGCGAATTCGGGGTCGATCACCTTGGTCGACTGCTCGGTGACGAAGATGCTGCCGGTGTGCAGATCCCCGTGAAGCAGCGCCTGCGCGTGCGTCAGAAATTTCTCCCGGAGCAGAGCGACTTCCAGATGAAGCTCCTGATCGGCCCACAGCTTTTCGGCATCCGCTTGCAGATGGGGATCGAAGCTGTTCGTATCGGCATTCGTATACGGATGGTCGAAGATGAGGTCTTCCGTAATTTTGCACAGGTCCGGGTTGACGAAAGAGCCCGCTAGCTGCTTCTTCTCTTGCTGGTTCATGCCCAGATCGGACGTGAAGAACAGCGTCTTGGCGAGAAAGTCGGAGATGTGCTCCGCGAACAGCGGGTAGACGCCCCCGTCGATCAGGCCTTGCCGCATAATGACGTGGCTGCTCAGATCCTCCATGACCGTAAGCGCCAGTTCATTGTCGGAATGGTATACCTTCGGGACAAGGCCCGGGGCCAGCCGATCTTCGATGATCAGCGCTTCGCTCTCGATGCGCGCGCGATCGAGCGACAGCGGCCACGATTCGCCGACGACTTTGGCGTACGGCAGCGACTGCTTCACGATCAGGCCGGAACCCGTGGAAGCTTGGCTGATATGGAATACGAGATTCAGGTTGCCGTCTCCGATCTCGCGGCAGCGGAGCTCGCCTTCGGGACCGAATACGCCAGCGATACTTTGGGCGATCTCGATCGCTTCTTGTTCGGTTAGCGGGTGATAATTGCTCATTAAACGTTCGCCTCCACAAAGTTATCCGACGGGTTCAGTTGTATTTATCTCAAAATGGTCTGTATGTTAGTATAAATCACTTTATGCGCGGTTTAAAGTGCCGAAGGACAAGCCGCAGCATGCCGGCTTGTCCTTAAAGGAAGAAATTAAAAGGCGAGGGAGAAGATGGGGGCTCTAAGTTATTTAGAGGGCAACACAAGTGAGCAATAAGAAGAATGGGGATATATCTCCTGTAGAGCAAAGCGCCTGCCTCATACGGTCATGAAATTACCCTGTTGCGGGTTAAACAATTCCTAATTTCATGACCGTATCAGCAGCGAAAGGAGATATATCCCCATGTTCATGGATCGATCGCTTGGGTTGCCCTGACTTTGAGGCCCCCAGCTCAAACGGGCATTTCCGGCCGGAGGGACGATTCCCGCACGACAAGCCGATGCGGAATGAGCTGCCGGGCCGTAATCTCGATGTCCTTCATCAGATTAAGCACCATCTGCGATGCCGTGTAGCCGAGCTGATAGGTTCCGACGTCTACGGAGCTGATCGGAGGAATCGTGAGTTCAGACAAGGCGATATTGTTGAAGCTGACGATCGCGACGTCCTGCGGTACGCGGTAGCCGAGCTCGGACAAGCCTTTGAGCACGCCGAAGGCGACGACGTCGTCGATGACGACGAGAGCGGTCGGGGGCTCCGGCTGGGACATGATCGAAGCCATGGCGCGATAGCCGCTCTCGATCAGAAACTCTCCTTCGACGACCCAGCTTTGCTTGAACGGGAGTCCGGCTTCCGCGAGCGCTTTCGTATAGCCGTTCATGCGATCCTGGGTCATGGCCAGCTTGGCCGGCCCGCTGACGAAGCCGATTCTTCTCTGGCCCTGGGCGATCAGGTGCTTCGTGGCGTCGTAGGCGGCTTGCACGTTGTCGTTGTCCACCGACGGCACGTCCTCGTAATCCAGGCTTCTGCCGATCAGGACGAACGGCATGTTCTCCTTGCGCAGGAAGTGGATGATCGGGTCGGAGGAACGGGAGTAGAGCAGGATGAGTCCGTCGATCCGGCCTCCCTTGACAAGCCGGGCTACGGTGTCGAGTTCTTCTTGCTCGTTGCTGCCGCCCGCCATCAGCAGGTCGTAGCCTGCCCGGGTCAGCTGCGCAAGAACCCCTCTGATCAATTCATAGAAGAAAAAGTTTAAGAGCAGTTCCTCGGCCGGCTTGGGGAAGATGACCGCGATCGTACGGGTCGTTCTGGAGACGAGGCTTTTCGCCATCAGGTTCGGATGGTATCCGAGCTCTTCCATGATCCTTTTGACTTTCCGGCTCGTCTCCGCGCTGATCCGAGGATGCTCGGAAATGACTCTGGATACGGTGGATGGCGATACGCCCGCCGCCTTGGCTACGTCTTTGATCGTGACGGTCATTGTCGATGGCCTTCCTTTACGAACGTTTTGATAGAGGATGTTCAAAAAGTCAGCTTTTGATGACGAAGTAGAGCGGGAAGCGGATTCGACATCGAATCTTGAATTCAGCCGGGCTTTCCGGTGCTCACGTAGGTTTTCCTACGCTCCGCTCCTCAATCCCTAAGCTTCATCCAACCTTCTCGGTCCTGAAAAGCCGACTTTTTGAACACGCACTAATAGTTTTATTGTATCCGATCCGGGCACTGTGTACATTGGAAAATCCGATTTTTTTGTGCACCTTCGCGTGCGTGGTAGCGCAAATATTGTGCCAAAGTTTGCACAAATACGCAACATGAAGAAAAACCGAAATCGAGAGATATAACGAGTAAATTAAAGTTTTATACGCATTTTCTTTCGAATTTAATATGTGCAAACGATTTACAAAGATCTGTTTTTGATTATGATAGAAAGCAGATCCAAAAGCGCTTTCATTTATCGAACCTACACAAACTTGCTCGAAAACCGGGCTGTTTGTCATTTTTTTGCCCTATTGGACAAACGTTTGCACTATAAAACGAAGTCCCAATCAGAGCGGAAAATGACGGTGAGATAAATCGGCCAAGCGCAATTATTGAAATCAGTGAGAGGGGTTCGGAAACGAATGAAAAAAGTGTATGCAAGCACGATGCTGACGATGGCGCTTTTGTTGTCCGCTTGCGGAGGAGCCAATAACGGGAACAACGCGTCATCTTCCCCTAGCGCCAGCGCGCCTGCCGCTACGGAGAGCGCGAGCGCCGCTCCTTCCGAGGGAGCGGGCGAAGAGGAGTACGCGCCGGAAGAAGGCGCGAAGCTGGTCGTCTGGTATTCCGCGAGCGAGAAAGCGCTGATCGACGAAGCCGCCAAAGCATTTAAAGAGAAATACGGCATCGATATCGAATACCAGGACGTAGGTCCGGACAAATCGATCGAGAAAATGATTACGGACGCACCGGCCGGCGTAGGCGCGGACGTCTTCCTGGCGGTGCACGACCGTCTCGGCTCGGCCGTCCAAGCGGGCGTCGTGCTTCCGAACGACCTGCACGAAGAAGAGTCGAAGGCGAACAACTCCGACAAATCCGTGGAAGCATGGGCAATCGACGGGCAATTGTACGGCTATCCGATGTCCGTAGAGACGACTGCGGTGTTCTATAACAAAGACCTGTTCGCGGACACGAACGGCGAAGCGCCGAAGGATTGGAACGGCGTTATCGAATTCGCGAAAAAGTTCAACGACGCGAAAGCGCAGAAGTACGCCTACATGTGGGAAGTCGGCAACGGATACTGGAGCTGGGGCTTCTTCGGCGGCTACGGCGGCTACGTATTCGGCAAGGACGGCACCGACGGCTCCGATATCGGTCTTAACAGCGCGGGCTCCGTCGAAGCGGCACAATTTTTCGGCAGCCTGAAGGACCAAATCCTGCCGATCAAAGCGGCCGACATTAAAGCGGACATCAAAACGAGCCTGTTCAACGAAGGCAAGTTGGCGATGAACGTGAGCGGTCCTTGGCAGACGGGCGAGTTCAAGAAGTCGATCGCCAACCTCGGCGTCATGGAATATCCGACGCTGCCGAACGGCAAACCGATGATGCCTTTCTCCGGCGTCAAAGGCTTCCTGGTCAACGCGTATTCGCAGTATCCGATCGCCGCGAAGCTGTTCGCGGAGCTGGTCTCCTCCGAGGAGTTCCAGGCGAAGAACTTCGAGCTGTTCGGCAGCCTGCCGTCCAACAAGAACGTAGCGGCAAGTGACAAAGTGAGCAGCGATCCGTTCGCGAGCGTGTTCCTGAAGCAGTTCGACAACTCCACGCCGATGCCGAAGATCGCCGAGATGAACGCGTTCTGGGCGACGCATGAAGCCGCGCTCGCTTCCCTGTGGAACGACAAGGCCGATCCGCAGGCGACGATGGACGATTGGGCCAAGAAAGTGAAAGACGCGATCGCATCCGCGCAATAACAATAGCACGCAACCATGCGCCATCCACCCGCCGCCTCGCGGCGGGTGAGACGGCTTAACAGGAAGGAGAGGGCTCATCTTGAAGCATCGCGCTGCGACGGCGGGTTGGCTTTCCGTAATTTGCGCGGGATTGGGCCAATTGTACAATCGGCAGTACGTCAAAGGTTTGTCGTTCATTCTCGTATACGCGGCCGGCATCTATGCGATCGCCGCCAAGCTCACCCCTCACTTGAAGGGGATCGTAACGCTCGGAGAGCAGGGCCAGCATCTGGTCAAAGTAGGCAAAATTTATAAAAACGTTCCCGGAGACCATTCCATCTTCATGATGATCTACGGGGTATTGGCGATTCTCGTCGTCCTGCTGTTTCTGCTGTTCTACGTATTGAATATTCGCGACGCGGTCGTCGTCGGACGCCGGAAGCAAAGCGGCTCGGAGCTGCGCGTGCTGAACAGCAGCGTGTTCCCGTGGCTGCTCCTGTCGGTGCCGATGATCGGCGTATTGTTCTTCACGATCATGCCGATCGTGTTCACGTCGCTGATCGCGTTTACGAACTACGCGTCGCCTAATCATATTCCGCCGAAAAACCTGGTCGACTGGGTCGGCTTCGCCACCTTCGACAAGCTGTTCAACATGAACGTCTGGAGCGATACGTTCGTCGGCGTTCTGAGCTGGACGATCGTCTGGGCGATTCTGGCCACGGTGACCTGCTATTTCGGGGGCATTCTCGTCGCGCTTTTGATCAATCAGCAAGGCATCCGGTTCAAAGGCATCTGGAGAATGCTGTTCATTATTCCGTACGCCATTCCGCAATTCGTCTCGCTGCTCATCATGAAAAACCTGCTGAACGAGAAGTTCGGCCCGATCAACCAATATTTCCGCTATTTCGGGATGGAAGGTCTGCCGTGGCTGAACGATCCGTTCTGGGCGAAGGTGTCCGTCATCGTCGTCAACATGTGGATCGGCATCCCGGTGTCGATGATCCTCGTCATGGGCATCCTGACGACGATTCCGAAGGACCTGTACGAGGCGGCGGACGTGGATGGAGCGACCGCCGGGGCGAAGTTCCGCAACATTACGATGCCTTATATTTTGTTCGCGACGGCTCCGATTCTCATCACGCAATTCGTCGGCAACATTAACAACTTCAACGTCATTTTCCTCCTGACCGGGGGCAATCCGGCTACGATGAAATACAACAACGCAGGAGAAACCGATCTGCTCGTCACCTGGCTGTACAAGCTGACTCTTGATTTCAACCAGTACAACATCGCGGCGGCCGTATCGATTCTGATCTTCCTGTTCATCGCGGCCGCGGCCATCGTCATGTTCAGGAGAACGAGGTCGTTCAACGAGGAGGACATGATCCAATGAAACCGCGTCTGTTGTTCAGTTACGCGCTGCTGGCGCTGATCGCCGTAGCCTGCATCTACCCGGCTCTGTGGACGGTGCTGTCCTCCTTCCGCGTCGGCAATTCGCTGTTCAGCGATCACTTCATTCCGACCGCTTGGACGCTCGATCATTACCGCGACTTGTTCCGGGAACGGGCGGACCGTTCGATTCCGTACGCGAACTGGTACTGGAACACGCTTAAGGTGGCGACGGCGAGCATGGTGCTCGGCACGCTCATTCAGCTGCTGACGGCGTACTCGATCTCGCGCTTCCGGTTCAAGGGCCGCAAGGCGATGATGATGATGATTCTGATTCTCGGCATGTTCCCGGGATTCCTGAGCATTATGGCGGTGTTCATCATTCTGAACACGATCGACTTGCTCGATTCGATCTGGGCGCTCGTACTCGTCTATTCCGCAGGCGCGGCGCTTGGGATGTTCGTCGCCAAAGGCTTCTTCGATACGATTCCGAGAAGCTTGGAGGAAGCGGCGCGCATCGACGGCGCAAGCCACATGTCGATCTTCATGCGCATTATCCTGCCGCTGTCGCGTCCGATCATCACGTATATTTCGCTTACGACGTTCGCCGGCGCCTGGGTCGATTTTATTTTCGCCAGGGCGATCTTGCGAACTCCGGAAAACTGGACGCTCGCCGTCGGCCTGTGGAGCATTATCGACTCCTACAACAGCACCGAGTTTACGTTGTTCGCCGCGGGCTGCGTGCTCGTCGCGGTGCCGATTACGCTGCTCTTCATGTACACCCAGCGCTTCCTCGTGGACGGGCTGACGGCGGGAGCGTCCAAAGGATGAGGCGCGGGGCGAAGAGACCGCTAGCTTTCTTCGCTGCCGCCGCTCTGCTGCTGGCCGGCTGTTCGGCAGCCGCCCCGAAGGAATCCGCCGCTCCGGCGGACGGACCGTCCGGCGTATTCTACGAAGTGTTCGTTCGCTCGTTCGCCGATTCGGACGGGGACGGCATCGGGGATTTGAACGGCCTGACGGGCAGACTCGACTATTTGGAAGACCTCGGGGTGGATGGACTGTGGCTGATGCCCATTCAGCCGTCCCCGAGCTACCACGGCTACGACGTGACCGATTATTACGGGATTCACCCGGATTACGGCACGATGGACGACTTCCGCAAGCTGCTGGAGGAAGCCCAGCGCCGCGACATTCGCGTCATTATGGACCTTGTCGTCAACCATACGAGCTCCGAGCATCCGTGGTTCGCCGATTCGGCTCAGGGCGCCGGCAGCAATTACAGGGACTGGTATACGTGGGCGGAAAATGCCGAGCAGGCGACGCCCTCCGACGGGGCGACGGGATCGGACCCGTGGCACAAGGGAGAGAGCGGCAGCTACCTGGGCGTCTTCTGGGGCGGCATGCCGGACTTGAACTTCGACAATCCCGAGGTCCGCAAGGAAATGATCGCCATCGGCCAATACTGGCTCAAGGAAGGCGTAGACGGCTTCCGACTGGACGCGGCCAAGCATATTTTCGGCGATTTCAAGTCGACGATCTCCTCTCCGACCGTGCAGCAGAAAAATAAAAGCTGGTGGCAGGAGTTCCGCCAAGGCCTCGACGAGGTCAATCCCGACGCCTATCTCGTCGGCGAAGTATGGGACGGAGCGGCGATCGTCGCGCCTTATCTGGACAACGCGCTCGATTCGGCTTTTAACTTCGATCTTGCGGGCACGCTGCTCGGCGCGGCGGCTTCAGGCCGATCGTCCAGCATCGGCTTTACGCTGTCCCGTATGCATGACTACTACGGCAAGGTGTCCGGGGGCCGGTTCGTCGACGCGCCGTTCCTGTCCAACCACGACCAGACTCGCGTCATGAGCGCGGTCGGTGGCGATGTCGGAAGAGCCAAGCTTGCGGCTTCGCTGCTGCTGACGATGCCGGGCAACGCCTTCGTCTACTACGGCGAGGAGTTGGGCGTCGCCGGGCTTAAACCGGACGAGAAGCTGCGCGAGCCGTTCCCGTGGACGAGGAAGGGGGGCTCGCCGGAGGAGACGACGTGGCAAAGCTCGTCGTATCGCACCGAAGAGGCGTCAGTGGAAGCTCAGGAGGCGGACCCGAATTCGCTTTTGAACCACTACAGGAAGCTCATTTCCTGGAGGGCCCAGCATGCTGCGCTGCGAGAAGGCACGATCGCTTCTTACGACGCGGGGAACGACTACGTCACCGCATACGTACGCGCGAGCGGAGACCGGCAATTGCTGGTGCTGCACAATATGTCCGAGCAGCCGCAGACGGTCGCGCTGCCGGAAGGCAAACCGGAGCAGGCCGTGTTCTCCAAGCTGCGTCTGACGACCGACGACGCGGCGTCGATGGACGGACAGACGATCTCTCTTCCTCCTTACGGAACGGTTGTTTTGACTTCTTAATGAATGATCTAAATATAAGCCAATGAGGTTGATCTATAGGCAAAGTTGCTTAAGATAATCGATGGACAAAGAAAGGTGTATGTACCTCCCGGAGACTGCCTCATACGCTCCTGAAACTACTTTGTAACGGGTTTCCCCATTCAGGTTTCAGGAGCGTATAGCATCGGAGGGAGGTACATATACCTTCACCTTTATGATCGATTATCTTTGCGAGCAACTTGGAGCGCCTATAGATCAGCCTTCTTTGCGTTGGCACGAACGCCTATCCATCCGGCCACATACAATGGAGCACTCACACGAATGACTGGAGAGTGGGATAGGTGGATATTCAATTATCTGCGATTCACTGGGTTTACGTGGCGTTTATCGCATTCATACTCGCTTTGCTCGTGAAGCGAAGAGATACGACGCTGATCTGCGTCGCGGGCATTTTCACGCTGGGCTTGATCGCGACGGAAAGCATCGGCGGCTCGGTGTCGGGCATTTTCAACAGCTTTATTTACGCCACCAAGGAGCTGCTGGGCACGATCTTCATCATCTCGATCATCGTCGCCATGAGCCGCGTGCTCATCATTACGGGCATCAACGAGACGATGATTAAACCGCTTACAGGGTTTCTGCGGACGCCGACGCTGGCGTTCTGGGGCATCGGCATCATCATGCTGCTGACCTCGCTGTTTTTCTGGCCGTCTCCCGGCGTCGCCCTGATCGGGGCCGTGCTGCTGCCGGTCGCGCTGCGCGTCGGCCTGCCTGCGCTCGGAGCGGCCGTTGCGATGAACCTGTTCGGACACGGCATCGCGCTGTCCGGAGATTACATTATTCAAGGAGCGCCGAAGCTGACGGCGGACGCGGCGGGCTTGCCGGTGTCCCAGGTCATGGCGGCCAGCGTCCCGCTCGTCATCGTGATGGGGCTCGTGACGACGATCGTCGCGTTCTGGATGATGCGCAGGGACATGAAGAACGGGAAGTGGAACGACGGCTTGGTCGCCGCCGGCCGGGAGGAAGCGGGGACGAAAGCGGCGGTGAACTTGCCGGCTTCGGTGAAGAAGGCGCTGGCCATCGCGATCCCGATTCTGTTCGCGATCGACGTCGCGGCGATGTTCGCCTTCGACCTGCAAGGAGGCGACGCGACCGCCCTGATCGGCGGTACGGCGGTCGTCATCCTGATCGTGGCGACGATGCTGGCCCATCGGAACAAAGGGCTGGAAGAGACGACCTCATATTTAATAGAAGGTTTTCAATTCGGATTCCGGGTATTCGGACCGGTTATTCCGATCGCGGCGTTTTTCTATCTCGGCGATTCGGCTTTCAAGGAGCTGTTCGGCGACGGCGCGCTGCTCGGCTCTCACGGCATCGTGAACGATCTCGGCGTCGCGCTCGCCAATTCGGTGCCGATGAACGGAGCGGTCGCATCGGTGACGCTGACGGCTACCGGAGCGATTACCGGCCTCGACGGCTCGGGCTTCTCGGGCATCTCGCTCGTCGGCTCGGTCGCGCACATGTTCTCCGTCGCGCTCGGCAGCGGAGCGGCGACGCTGACCGCCCTCGGCCAGGTGGCGGCGATCTGGGTCGGCGGCGGAACGCTGATCCCGTGGGCGCTGATCCCGGCCGCGGCCATCTGCGGCGTCAGCCCGTTCGAGCTGGCCCGGCGCAACCTGAAGCCGGTGCTGATCGGGCTGGCCGTCACGACGGTCGTCGCGATATTCCTCGTGTAAGCAAGGATGCAAACCCTGCAGCCGATCCGCCCTGTCGTCTCGACGGGCGCGGATCGGCTGCACTACAATGAAAAAATAAAATGAACCGTTTGCCGGGATGCGGGATCTAACAGATAGATAGAGAAAAATAAGGCGGCGAAACGTCTTGGAAACGGAGGAGAACCGTTGTCTGAACTGGCATGGAAGACGGATGTGCAGCTCGCCTGCTCGGGCGACCGCGAGGCGTTCTCAAGGCTTGTCCGACAGATGCAAAACGAGCTGTACGGAATGGCGCGGACGCTGCTGCACAGAGACGAGGATTGCGCGGACGCGATTCAGGAAGCGATTCTGCAAGCTTACCGAAGCGTTCGGAAGCTGCGGGAGCCGGCTTATTTTCGGACCTGGATGTTTCGGATCCTCATTCACGAGTGCCGGCGAATCTACCGGAAGCAGAAGAGAGTGTCTCCTACGGATGCGATTCCGGACCGGGCAGCTCCGGACAGGGAGTCGGATCTCGACTTGAAGGATGCCGTCAATCGGTTGGACGAGCCTCTGCGTACGTTGGTGAAGCTGCATTATTTCGCGGATTTGCCGTTGGCGCAGATCGCGGACATCATGAACGTGTCGGAGGGGACGCTGAAGTCGAGGCTGCATCGGGCCAGGCGGCAGTTGGTCAAATGGCTGAACGTATCCGAGAGAGGTGAGATCGGTTATGAATGCTGAACAGTTGGAAACAAGGCTGCAGAACATCGGAAAACGGGAGGGGACGAGCGTTCCGGCAGCCGTTGCGGAGAGGATCGAGCTGACGTTGGCGGCTTTGCCGGATCGGAGCGCGCAGAGGCGGACGGCAAGGAGACGCAGAGCTTGGGCCGCGCTGATCGCTTCGGCGGCGATCGTCGGAGGATCGATCGCGGGGTATTCGGCTTACAATCAGGAGGGGGCGTTAGAGAGTCCTGTCGAGCAGGCCGGACCGTCTTCGGGGATTCCGATTGATGTCCACTCCGAGTACGAGAGGCTGAGGTCGCAGCTCTCCGTCTATGAACTCCGAGACTCGATCCGCAGAATGAGTCTGAAGGAGAACTCGGTGTCGGGAGCAGGCGTATCGGATCAAGGAATTCACGTGCGGCTTGGCTACATCGTCAACGACGGCTATGCGCTGGCTATCCGCTACTCGATCACGTCGGATCAGCCGATTAAGGATTTTAACTTGAAGGGCGCTGTGCGAGTGGACGGGCAGACGGTCGGATATGTCGGCCAAGCGGGAGAAGACGAAGGGGAATACGCCGTTTTTCGCAACGAGTATACGATCGTGAGCTCGACTCAATACGAAGGCGTGCTGTCCACGACATACTACCCTTTCGAAGGCGTCCGGATGCAGCATACGGACTTCGAGTTGGCCGTCTCGCGGATCGGGACCGTCGATGGAGAGTGGGAGTTCGACGTCGATGTGCGCAGGCAGGACCCTTCGCTCGTCATCGTCACTCCGCAAAACTCATTTGACGTGAGCTACGGTCTGAACGTGAGCAAAGTTTCGATGTCCAAGGTGTCCACGAGAATCGATTATACGTTCAAGCCGTCCGCATCCAGAATAAATCGGGTTTTCGGAATCGAGCTGGAGGACGATACGGGATACCGGTACGGAGCGGTCGCTCTCCGCGAATCCGGGAACGGGGAGATCAGCCATGCGAGCTTCCCGGCGCTTAATCCCGAGGCGAACAGCTTGCTGATCAGACCGGTCTACTGGGATTGGAAGATCAACGACGGGAAGGGACGGGCCGACGTGAAGAGCGTGCCTGCCCCGAACGATCCGCTTGTCGTTCCGATCGGGGAGGACAAGGAATTGATCGTCACGGCGATCGAAAGGCGATCGGACCGAACCGTCGTGCGCACGCTGTTCCCGCCCGGCGAGGCTGTCGGCTTTTCCCTGTACGACGTCGAGAACGGCAAGGTGCCTGTTATCGATACGCTGTACGGCAAGGAGAGCGGAATGGTTTTCGGTCCCGTTGCGTCCGACGCGAAGCTTCAGATCGTGGCGGAAAGCTTCGGGAAGTCGACCTACCTGCCCGAGCTGGAGGTACGGGTCAACCTTCTCTAATCCGACTGTGTTATAATGAAGAAATCGTTAGGGCACAGAGGAGAGGGAAGCAACGCAATGGAAACGACGATCGCATTGAGAGAATGGGCCGTCGCCGTCAAGGCGCTGGAGGAAGGCAGGCAGGTCATCGTGCTGCGCAAGGGCGGCATCGCCGAGGAGACGAAGGAGTTCCGGCTGGAAAGCCCAAGGTTTTATCTGTTCCCGTCTTTCGAGCACCAGCGCCCGAATTTGGTGATTCCGGAAGCCGCCGGAGGCGTAGAGCAGACGCAAGCGGAAGCGGCGTTGACGCCGGGATTCGTGACGGTCACCTCGTTCGCGGAGGTTGCGGAGGACTTGGAAGTGACGGACGCGGAGACGTTGAAGCGGCTGGAAGGTTTGCATATTTGGACGGAGGATTACGCGGAGGAGCGATTGCGGTGGAAAAAAACGAAGCCGCTGCACGTGCTTGTCCTGCGAGTCTACCGGCTGAACGAGCCTCGGACGATTCCGATGCGAGACGAATACGGCGGATGCAAATCCTGGATCGAACTGCAAGATTTGAGCGGCTCGCCGCTGACTCCGGTGCTGGACGACGAGCAATTCCGACGGCAATCGGAAGAAGTGAGAAATCGCATACATCGTTGATATTGCGGGCAAACCGTCGTTCGTTTCCGATCGGGACGAAGAACGGTTTGCTTTTTTGACGTATCTTTCATAAAATTGTTATTGAGAATCACTGAGAATCAAATTAAAATAATTATAAACAAGGATTTATTCCAAAAGAGAATAAGTCCTCATAGAAACTTGGAGGGTTAGAAGAATGTCTACTCAATTTGAAATTCAAGGTCTGAAGTCGTCCATAGAGGGCAAAGAGATTTTGAAAGGAATCGATCTGAAGATTAACGGCGGCGAAGTGCACGCGATCATGGGTCCTAACGGTACAGGCAAAAGTACGCTTGCATCGGCATTGATGGGCCATCCGAAATACGAAGTAACCGAAGGAGCCGTTACGCTGAACGGCGAAGACGTGCTGGAGATGGGCGTCGACGAGCGCGCGCGCGCCGGCATGTTCCTCGCGATGCAGTATCCGAGCGAGATTACGGGCGTCACGAACGCCGACTTCCTGCGCAGCGCGATCAACGCCCGCCGCGAAGAAGGCAACGAGATTTCCCTGATCAAGTTCGTGCGTCAGATGGAAGCGAAGATGAAAGAGTTGGAGATGAATCCGGAGTTCATGCACCGCTATCTGAACGAAGGCTTCTCCGGCGGCGAGAAGAAGCGCAACGAGATTCTGCAGATGATGCTGCTCGATCCGAAGCTGGTCATTCTTGATGAGATCGACTCCGGTCTCGACATCGACGCGCTGCGGATCGTGGCCGAGGGCGTGAACGCGATGCGCGCGGAAGACCGCGGATTTCTGATTATCACTCACTATCAACGCCTGTTGAACTATATTACGCCCGACTTCGTTCACGTTATGATGCAAGGCCGCATCGTGAAGTCCGGCGGACCGGAGCTGGCTCAGCGTCTGGAAGCGGAAGGCTACGATTGGGTAAAAGAAGAATTGGGCATCGTCGACGAGACCGTCGGCCAAGCTTAAGGAGGCAGGCAGCGATGAGTACACCCATAACTTCTTTCGGCCGGGAAGCGGCCGCCGCAATCGCGCGCAGCAAGAACGAGCCGGCCTGGCTCGTCGCCGTGCGCGAAGAAGCCGGACAGCTGGCGACGGAGCTTCCGTTGCCGAAGCCGGAGAAGCTTCCCCTGACGCGCTGGACACTGGACCATTACGGAGTGAACCGCCCTGGGCAGGCGGCGGCTTCCGCGGCGGATTTGCCCGCCCCGATTGCCGCGCTGCTTCCGGAAGAGAAGAGCGGAACCCTGATCGTTCAGCATAACTCTTCCGTCATCTACACGCAGCTATCCGACGAATTGAAGGCGAAGGGCGTCATTCTGACGAGTCTGGAAGACGCCGCTCGCAATCACGAGGAGCTGTTCCGTCAACATTTCATGACCGCTTATACGAAGGATGAGCACAAGCTGTCCGCCGTGCACGCGGCGCTCTGGAACGGCGGTGTATTCCTGTACGTCCCTAGCGAAGTCGTGATCGAGGAGCCGATTCAGGCGCTGCTGTTCGCGGATGACGCGACGGCTACGTTCATGCCTCACGTTCTCGTCATCGCGGATAAGCACAGCCGCGTATCGTTCGTGGAGCAAGTCGCTTCCAAGCTTGGCGAGACGACGTCCACGCTGCTGCACAACAGCGCCGTGGAAGTGTTCGCGAAAGCCGGAGCGTTCGTGCAGTATGCGGCCGTTCATCATATGGACGGAAGCGCGATCGATTTCGCTTACCGCCGCGCGGTGCTGGACAACGACTCGCGCATCGAGTGGATCGTCGGCGACCTGCACAACGGCAACGCCGTTACCGATACGAAGTCGGTGCTTAAAGGCAACGGATCGACGTCCGATTCGAAAATCATTTCCGTCGGAACGGGCAGCCAGCGCATGAGTCTCACGACGCAAGCCGTTCACTTCGGCCGTTCGAGCGAGAGCGACATGATTACCCGCGCGGTTATGAAGGAAGAATCGACGGCGATCATCAACGGCATTACGAAGATCGAGCACGGCGCCACGAAGGCGAACGGCCAGCAGACCGAGAGAGTGCTCATGCTGAGCCCGAAAGCCCGCGGAGACGCCAACCCGATCCTGCTGATCGACGAGGACGACGTCAAAGCCGGACACGCGGCCAGCGTAGGCCAAGTGAACGCCGAGCAAATTTATTATTTGATGTCCCGCGGAATTACCCGCAGCGAAGCGGAGAGGCTGATCATTCATGGCTTCCTCGACCCGGTCGTATCCGAGATTCCGCTGGAAGGACTGCGCGAGCAACTGCACCGCATCCTTGAAAGAAAGCTGGGCTAATTATGGACCCGATCGCATTGAAGTCGGAATTTCCGATTCTCCAACAGGATATTAACGGACATCCGCTCGTATACCTGGATAACGGGGCGACGACGCAGAAGCCCCGCTCGGTCATCGAAGCGGTCAAACGTTACTACGAATGGGATAACGCCAACGTGCACCGCGGCGTGCATACGCTCGGCTCGCGCGCGACGGACGCTTACGAGGGAGCCCGGGAGAAAGTCGCCCGCTTCCTCAACGCTCCGGCTTCGAGGCAAATTATTTTCACCCGCGGTACGACGACCGCTCTGAATCTCGTTGCCTCCGGCTATGCCCGTCAGACGCTGCGAGAGGGCGACGAGATCGTCATTACGCCGATGGAGCATCACAGCAACCTGATCCCTTGGCAGCAGGCCGCCAAGGCGACGGGAGCGACGCTGAAGTACATTCCTCTTCAGCCGAACGGCACGGTTACGCTGGAGGACGTGGAAGCGGCGGTGACGGAACGGACGAAAATCGTCGCCATCACCTACGTGTCCAACGTGCTCGGCACGATCAACCCGATCTCGGAGATCGCGAAGATCGCGCACCGCAAGGGTGCGATCATCGTCGTCGACGGGGCGCAGAGCACGCCGCACATGAAGGTCGACGTGCAGGCGCTCGACGTCGACTTCTATGCTTTCTCCGGGCACAAGATGTGCGCTCCGACCGGAATCGGGGCATTATACGGGAAGGCGCAGCTGCTGGAGAGAATGGAGCCGATCGAATTCGGCGGCGAGATGATCGACTTCGTCGAGCTGCACGATTCGACCTGGAAGGAGCTGCCGTGGAAGTTCGAAGGCGGCACGCCGATCATCGCCGGAGCCGTCGGGCTCGGCGCGGCGATCGACTTCCTGGAGCAGGTCGGCTTGGACAATATCGAGGCGCACGAGCATAAGCTCGTACGTTACGCGATGGATCGGCTGTCGTCGATCGACGGCGTGACGATCTACGGTCCGCCGGCCGATCAGCGCGCCGGACTCGTCACCTTTAACCTGGGAGACGTGCACCCGCACGACGTCGCGACGGTGCTCGACACCGAAGGCATCGCCGTGCGCGCCGGGCATCACTGCTGCCAGCCGCTGATGCGGTGGCTGAAGGTCAGCGCGACGGCCCGGGCCAGCTTCTACCTGTACAACACCGAACAAGATATCGACCGGCTGGCCGAGTCTCTGGTTAAGACAAAGGAGTTTTTCGGTTATGAGTCAATTGGATGATTTGTACCGCCGCGTCATCATGGATCACTATAAAACGCCGCGCAACCGGGGAGAGCTGGAGGACGGTTCCGTTACCGTCAACCTGAACAATCCGACGTGCGGCGACCGGATTTCCCTGCAGCTTCAGCTCGAAGACGGCGTCGTCCGCAATGTGAAGTTCACGGGCGAAGGCTGCTCGATCAGCATGTCGTCGGCTTCGATGATGACTGAAGCGGTTATGGGCAAGACGAGCGAAGAGGCGCTGGCGCTCGCGGATAAATTTTCCGCGCTGATGAAGGGCGAGGACGTTCAATTCGAAGATTACGAAGACGTCGAGGCGCTGTCCGGCGTTAACAAATTCCCGGCTAGAATCAAGTGCGCGACGCTGGCCTGGAACGCCTTGCGCAAAGGCGTGGAGCACGGCAGCGGCAAACACGAAGGCATCGAACAATAAACGAGGAGGTTGATCGGCAATGGCGAAGCAAATGCCCGATTTGGACGAATATAAATACGGGTTCCGCGACGAGCATAAAGCGATATTCCAATCCGGCAAAGGACTGACCGAAGAAATCGTTCGCACGATTTCGGAGATGAAGGGCGAGCCGGAATGGATGCTGAAATTTCGTCTGAAGTCGCTGGAACAGTTCCGCAAGATGGAAATGCCGACTTGGGGCGGCAACATGGACGATCTGGATTTCGAAGACATCCAGTATTACGTCAAGCCGTCCGAGAAGCAAGGCAAGACGTGGGAAGAAGTACCCGAGGAGATCAAGGCTACGTTCGACAAGCTGGGCATTCCGGAAGCGGAGCAGAAGTTCCTGGCGGGCGTGTCGGCGCAGTACGAATCCGAGGTTGTCTACCACAGCATGCAGGAGGAGCTCGAGAAGCAAGGCGTCATTTTCATGGACACCGATTCCGCCCTGCGCGAGCATCCGGAAATTTTCAAGGAGTATTTCGGCACGGTCGTTCCGCCTGCGGACAACAAGTTCGCGGCGCTGAACAGCGCGGTATGGTCCGGCGGCAGCTTCATCTACGTCCCTAAAGGCGTACAGTGCACCGTTCCGCTGCAAGCCTACTTCCGGATCAACTCCGAGAACATGGGCCAATTCGAACGCACGCTGATCATCGCCGACGAAGGCAGCTCCGTTCACTATGTCGAAGGCTGTACGGCTCCGGTCTACAGCACGAACTCGCTGCACAGCGCGGTCGTCGAGATCATCGCGAGGAAGGACGCTCGCGTCCGCTATACGACGATCCAGAACTGGGCGCCGAACATCTACAATCTCGTCACGAAGCGCGCGGTCGCCGAAGAGAACGCGACGATGGAATGGGTCGACGGCAACATCGGCTCCAAGCTGACGATGAAATATCCTGCGGTTATCCTGAAAGGCCGCGGCGCGAAGGGCATGGTGCTCTCGATCGCGGTTGCAGGCAAAGGCCAGCACCAGGACGCAGGCGCGAAAATGATCCACCTCGCTCCGGACACGAGCTCGACGATCGTCTCCAAGTCGATCTCCAAGCACGGCGGCAAGGTCACTTACCGCGGTCTGGCTTCCTTCGGACGCAACGCCGAAGGCGCGAAGTCGAACATCAAGTGCGACACGCTCATCCTCGACAACCAATCGACGAGCGATACGATTCCGTACAACGAGATCATGAACGACAACATTACGCTTGAGCACGAAGCGACCGTCTCCAAGGTGTCCGAGGACCAGCTCTTCTACCTGATGAGCCGCGGCCTGTCCGAAGCCGACGCGACGCAGATGATCGTCATGGGCTTCATCGAGCCGTTCACGAAGGAACTGCCGATGGAGTACGCGGTCGAGATGAACCGCTTGATCAAGTTCGAGATGGAGGGTTCCATCGGTTAAGTTACTGCCGTCGGACCAATGCAGAAAGGGCGAAAATGGGATTTCCCATTTTCGCCCTTTCTGTTCGAATATCAGAAAGTATAAAACACTACAAGAGGACTGGGCAAAGAGAAAGTATCCTCCGTGTGGCTTACTCATCGCTTCTAGACTTACTGTTGTTCCAATTCCTCACGCAACGCTCGCTGTAGAATCTGCGAGAAGTTGATGCCGGCAGCTTCGGCTGCTACGTTCAGATCGTGGGGGAGGGTCAGCGTTTTTTTGTCGTACTTGATTTTCTCGTTCAACGAGCAGGTGACAAGGATTGTACGCTGGCCGGCAGCCAGTTCAATAAGCTGTAGCGGCGTCGGCGTCGGAATGGGCTCGTTATCGTCCATGCGGCTTTCCAGTGTCAGGCGCAGCACATCAGAGGCGCGTTGCAAGGCCTGCTCAACCGAATCCGCTTGGGACAGCGCTTCATCCAGATCGGGGAACGTAATCGCGATGTGCCTTCCAGTGAAATCCAGAACGGCAGGGAAGCAGTATTCTTTTTTCATTGATCCCTATCCTTTCCGCGCATCCGTCAAGGGATGCGATGTGTTTTTGCGGATTGCCGGTTCAGTCCACGCACTCACAGGGAGAGCGGCACTTAGTGAGGAAGGTCCAGGCTAGAATTTCAGCCCTGACTTCTTCTCGATGTCCTTCAGGATGTGCACCGCGACATCTTTGACCGGATGAACCACTGTAACTTTGGCTTTGATGTTCGGGTGTTTGAACTGCCAGTGATCGCCGACCGTTTTCACCCAGTACCACCCGGCGTCTTTCAGCATCTTGATGACTTCCCGAGAAGAATAGCTCCTCATCCTCTCATCTCTTGGATTTATTCTAACACGTATTAATACGTGCTTCAATGAACGCAATAACTGTTACGCTTCCGAAAATTCGAAACTAAACGTGACTTTTTGAGCCATCCTCAAATTGGCGACAGTTCGAGAACCAAATATTCTGAGATATAGGCTGCTGAGCGCCCGGTAGCCCAATACAATTGCTACAGAAAACTACAGTCCATGAAGCTAACCAGAAGGCGGTTCTCTGTCTCTTTTGCCGGTATCCCGTCCACTCAGCTCTTCTGCGCCACATTCTGAATGTGTACGGCATTGCCTTTTTCGTTCTTTTGCCGGTATCCCGTTCAATCAGGTTGTTCGTACGCCTCCTGCGAGATCGACCTGTCCTCCATTTGTCTGTATCCCCAAGGCTCAGAAATCGGGTTTAGCGTTTAGCGATAAGCTATCCCATTTAATCAGTTGATCATCCTCACGGCTGTGAATCAGCATTAAACAGATTTTTAGGTATCCAAATGATTCAAATTGAGACTAAAAGTTAGGAATTTGATGCAAAACGCGAACGACAGGACGTGACTCCCAACTGACTCAAAGGGATAGCGGTAAAAAGGGGCGAAAAGCGGTAGGACAAATATGGCATGCACTGACCGAAAGGGATAGCGACAAAAAGGGGAAATAGCGGAGGCAACGGGAGCGTGAACTGAACGGAGGGGATATCGGCAAAAGGGATGAAAGGTAGGTGTGATGCTGGGGAGATCTGACGGAAAGGGAGAAAGGAGACGATAGGGCTGCCTTTGTTTCCCATCCCACCTCCGTTCGCCGAGTAAGCCCGTCCCTCACGAGCTTCTCACACCACAAACTCCACAAACTCGGGCTTTCGAAGCAGGCCGTCACGCGTCCACAGCTGATGGCGCACGCGAGCCTGGATGGCGGGTTCGACGTAGACGAAGTCCCGGTCTTCGTGCGTCGACAGTTTGCTGCATACGCCGAGGAACGCGTTCTTGTGCGCGGAAGGGACGCCGTGCTCCAGCAAGCCGGCGATCCGGTCCCGATGTCGAACGAGCCAGCCAAACTGGTTTTTGCGATAGCCCGCGATCTGCACGACGGCGTAGTCGTAGTCGCGAATTTTGAGCCAGCTGTCGTCTCTGCGCCCGACGTAGGCGCTCGTTCGCCGCTTGGCCACGATTCCCCTTACCCCGTTTCTTCTTAACGCCTCGAACAAAGCCATTCCCGAATACTCTACCTCTATTGCCGGGGAAATACAGCGATTGCCTTCCAGAACTTCTCCCAACAGCTTTTTACGCTCGCTCAACGCGAGCATACGAACGTCTCTGCCCCGATAACGCAAAATATCGAATACGCTGTAACGCACCGGATTGCCAACGGAAGCTTCCCGGATGCTCATCGGCTTCGTCAGGCTGAACCTGTCTAACATCCCATCGGGGTCGATTCTCCCGGTCGCGGGATCGATGCAGTAAACCTCTCCGTCCAGCACGACGTCGGAATTATCCGTTATAGGTACCGGATGAAGCTCCGGATAACGGGAGGTAATGTCGTGACCGTGGCGGGTATACAGCCGCACGATTCCGTTTTCCATAGATAGAAGCAAGCGATGGCCGTCGATCAGCGGCTCGAATATGTAACGTTCGTCGTCGAACGGATGCGAATGCGCAACCGGCAGCATGGGGGGGAGGAACATAACGGCGCAACCACCTTCGTCGCAAAATTCAAAACGAAAAAAGGAGTCACTTGCCGCGACTCCAAGGAGTAAAAAGGTTATGAAGAAAAGCCGGGAACGATAAGCTGCCAGCTGATCTATCACTAATGATATACGATTCGTATAGATAATGCACTAGGCGATCGGTGGCATGAGAAACTCAAACTTCCATTCATGCATAGATCTTATGAGCGCGAAGCATAATACGTGGTAAATGATGGAGGTGAGAAAAACATGGCGAACAATCGCAGCAGCAACCAGCTCGCAACTCCGCAAGCGCGCGCCGCTCTGGACCAATTGAAGTATGAGGTCGCGCAAGAGCTGGGCATCCAATTTTCCCGCGACGGTTATCACGGAGACATGCTGACGAAGGATACCGGCCGCATCGGCGGCAATATCACTCGTCGCTTGGTGCAAATTGCCGAGCAGCAGCTTGCCGGCCAAGCCGGACGTTTCTAGAAAGCACCTTTCACGATCCCGCTTGATTATCGCCGGCGGGGTCGTTTTTTGTTGGTGGAAGCATAATCGCAAGACCGCTACGTCATCCTATGGAGGAATGAACTTCTTAAGGGGAAGGCGGCTTGAGACGATGAAATTGGGCAACAAATCAACGATCTTGCTGGCACTGCTGCTGGCGGCCGGCTGCGCGGGAAATCCCGGGGACACGATGAATCTCAAGCGGGATCAGGCGCCGGTGAAAATACAGAGCGGGCAGTCGGAAGCCGTGTTGGAGGAAGGGCGGCACATCGTTCCGGTTCGGACGATTCAAAACGCGAGCTACGTCTCGCTCGGAGCGATCGGCCAGGCGACGGGATACACTGCGCAATGGTTGCCGGACGGCACGTACGGAATGGGCGATCATGACCCGGTGTGGATATTCCGAGCCGGGGACAGCAACGTCACGATTGCCGGACGCCAAACCCGTATGCCCGCGCCGGCGCTGAAAGAAGGGAACGAGCTGTTCGTGCCGGTTACGGCCCTTCAGAACTTAATCGGAGACGTGACCGTGTTTCATATCCAGGAGAATGAGGTAGCCTTTTTCCCCAAGCCGTCGCCTAACGAATCGGGAATCACGGGGCAGAGCGCAGACTTCGCTCAAGAGCTGCCTTCAGGGCCGAAAATGTCGGTGGCGGGGGGCGAAGCCGCATCGCTGCTGGAATTCGCCAAAAAGTATCTGGGCGTCAAATACGTGTTCGGCACGGCGCCGTATACGCAATCCAAAACGTTCGACTGCTCGTCCTTCACGCAGTACGTATTCGACCGCTTCGGCATCGACCTGCCCCGGGTGGCGAGAGCGCAGGCCGAGCAAGGCACATTCGTGTCGCGGGACAATCTCAAGGCAGGGGACTTAATGTTCTTCTACGTGCCCGGGCGCTTCAAGAGCAACGAAACGGTCGGACACGTGGGCATTTACATGGGGAACGGCAACATGATTCACGCGAGTCCGAAGCCGGAGGACGGCGTCCAGGTTACCCCTATCGACAAACCGTACTGGAAAGACACCTATTTGTACGCGAAACGTTATTCATAGTCGCTGCGACAAAAAAGAGGCGCTTGCATCCCCGTGACGAGGATCGCAAGCGCCTTTTTTACATTTGCACGTGAAGGATGGAGATGTCTCTGACGACGGACAGGTCGAGGAACTCCTCGTCGGCCTGCACGAGAGGGCGGAAGAAGTCCGTCGGATTCGTCATGACGATCGTTCCGAACTGTCCGTTCGACAGCTCGACCCGTTTGCCGATAAAGTTAGGAAGCATATGCCGGATAAACGTGTGCGTAAAATCAGGATCCAGCTCCTTGAAGCTGAGATCGTAAAGCTCGCGCAGTACGAACAGCAAGTCCTTCTTCTCGCTGTATACCCGCGAAGAGATCATCGCGCTGTAGACGTCGGCGACCGCTACGATCCGGGCCATCGGATGAATCTGTTCGCCTGCCAGACCTTGCGGATAACCCGTGCCGTCGATGCGTTCATGATGCTGAAGAGCGGCCAAGGCGACCGCCTCGTCGTTGAAGGAACGGGTCAAAATCTCGTATCCGTATTTGGGATGATTCTGGATTTCTTTGTACTCTTCATCGTTGAGCCGGGCAGGTTTGTTCAAGATCACCTCGGCGATTCGGCATTTGCCGACGTCGTGCAGGAAGCCGGCTTTGCCCGCTCTTACCGTCTCTTCTTCGCTCCAGCCTATCCAGCGCGCGATGTAATAGCTCAGCATGCCGACCTGAACGGAGTGCTGATACGTATAGTCGTCCTGGGTGTTCAGCATGAGGAGCAGAGATACGACATCACGCTCCGAACGAAAATTCTCGACGAGGGGCTGGAAGCTCTCCTTGACGTCGTCCTCGTAAATCCGTCCTTCTACAAGCGCTTTCTCGAACAATTGCTCGGCTCCGGCGACCGCGTCATGATACAGGGGGCGTAGCAGGGGATTATACCCCGGCGCGGCGACTGCTTCCTTCGGTTCAACTGCAGAAGAACCGGCGGTGCCGGAACGCCATTCGATGTCGACGTAGTCGATCTGATGCTGGAAAATCCGTGAAATTTCCTTTTCGTTCAGCGACGTGCCTTTGGAGAGGACATGCAAGCCGTAAGCGTTAAAGATGTCCTCCGATAATCGATCTCCTGATCGTACATCCGTAATGTGTACTCGCATCTCGCACCTCGACAGGAACCTCGAGTAATCGAGGAAATTCGCTAACCTCTTTGATATCTATGCTATCAAGTAAAGCGTTTTCTTGCAATAACTAGTTGAGATAAAATTTGGTAACTGAAAAATGAAATATTCCGTCATAATAATGATTGAAATTTTCATATTGAATGCAATATAATAGCATTGTACAGGACGAATAGGAATGGGAGAGGATCTTAATGACGAGAGGCAAGCTGACGTTACCTGAGATCGGCGGACAGGCGGAAGCCTTGAAGGCCGCTTGGGAGCAATTGAAGAAACAGGAGAAATGGACGCAGACGCATATCGGCAACGCGGCGTACGACGAAGTCGTGTTTATCGGTTCAGGTTCTTCCTATTATCAAGCGCAGGTGATGGCTTCCACCTATAAGCTGTGGCTGGGACGGAGCGCGAGCGCGCTGCCTTCCTCGGACATCTTTCTGTTCCGCGACCAATCCGTCGCACGCAGCCGGAAGGTGCTGCTCGTCGGCGTATCCCGTTCGGGAGAGTCGTCCGAGGTCATTCTGGCGCTCGATTCGGTGAAGGATTTGCCGAACTGGACGACTTGCGGCATTACGTGCTACGAGGACAGCCGGCTCGGCCGGATGACGGAATGTCTCGTATCCCCTCTGGGCAAGGAACAAAGCACGGTCATGACCAAATCGTTCAGCAGCATGACGTATATGATGCAAGCCGCGATTGCGCTCGCTGCGGGCGGGGCGCAGCCGTCGGAGATGGAAGCGGTGCTGGATTTGCAAGGGGATGTCGTCGAGCGGGGACGCGAGTTTGCCGAACAGTTGGTCGAAGCGAACGACTTCAACAAATACATTTACTTGGGGATGGGGGCGTATTTCGGCCTGGCGCAGGAAGTGTGCCTCAAGCTGAAGGAAATGTCCTACGTCTGGACCGAAAGCTATGGAACGCTGGAATTCCGCCACGGGCCGAAGTCGGTCGTCGAACCGGGAACGCTCGTCTGTCTGCTCGTCTCGGAGCAAGCCCGTTCCTATGAACTGAAAGTCGCGGAAGAAATGAAAGCCTACGGCGCGTTCGTGCTGCTCGTGACAACCTCCAAAGGCGACGATACAGACTTTGCCGACGCGGTGTTCGAGCTTGGCGGCGGCTCGCTGTCCGACGAGGCGCGCGCGGTGCTCTACCTGCCGCTGCTTCAGTATCTCGGATTCTACACGGCGATGAAGCGGGGCGTCGATCCCGACCATCCGAGAAACTTGACGCAAGTCGTCAAAATTTGATTCGACAAAGGAGCCGGCCCATGACGCGCAACAAATCCGAGAGGCAAGAGCAAGTGCTCGCCTATCTCGAAAGATACGGCAGCATTACTCTTCAAGAGATGACGGACAATTTCGATTGCTCGGAAGCGACGGCCAGGCGCGACCTCGACGATCTCGAGAAGGCGGGCAAGGTGATCCGGACGATGGGCGGCGGAGCGAAGTACGCGGCGAGCGGGTTAATTCGCGAAGTGCCTTTCCGCGAGAAGCAGCATGCTTCGTACCGGGAGAAGGAAGCGATCGCCAATCTGGCCGCTTCCCTCGTCGAAGAGGGCGACGTCATCGGCCTCACGGGGGGAACGACGACGTTCCTGATCGCGAAGGCGCTGAAGAAGCGGCGCAACATTACCGTCGTCACCAATGCGGTCAACATCGCGATGGAGCTTGCCGATTGCGAGGATCTGCAGATCGTGCTGACCGGCGGCGTGCTTCGCAATCGCAGCTTCGAGCTGTGCGGACCGCTGGCGGAGCAGACGGTGAAGGCGCTGAACATCCATAAGATGTTCATGGGCGTCGACGGCGTAACGGGGCAGGGTGTCAGCACCTACTCCGAGCTGGAGGCGAACATCGCCAACCTGCTGATTCAGCGGTCGAAGCTGACGATTGCCGTGTTCGATCATACGAAAGTCGGCAAATCTTCGCTCTTCCATGTGGCCGGGCTGCAAGAGCTCCACGCTTGCATCACCGATAAGAGACCTGACGAAACCTCGGAAGAAGGAGCGGCGCTGGCAGGAGTTAAGCTGTATGCCGCAGAGGACGATTCGGATTCTGGAAGAGAGGGAGATCGGACATGAACGTCACGATCGGCGTGGACGTAGGCGGTACGAATATCGTATGCGGAGCGACGGACGAAGCCGGCAAGGTGCTGCGCAAGCTCAAGCGTCCGACGGAGGCGCATGCCGGCCATGAAGCCGTGCTCGGAAGAATCGCGGAGATGGTCGCGCAGATTCGCGAGGAGCTGGGAGCCGGCATTCGGGTTACGAGCGTCGGAGTGGGAATTCCCGGGCTCGTAGACCCGCTGGCCGGGGTATCCAAGTTTGCCGGGAACTTAAAGTGGCGCGATATTCCGGTTGCCGGCCTGCTCGGAGAACAGATTGGCCTGCCGGTGTTCATCGACAACGACGTCCGGATGTACATTTACGGAGAAGCGGTCGCGGGAGCCGGACAGGGCTACGAACACGTGCTGGGCATTACGATCGGCACCGGCATCGCCGCGGCCATCGTGAACGGCGGCGAGTTGTACTACGGGCATAAAGCGCTGGCAGGAGAACTCGGCCACGTCCGCATGGACGGAGTCGAAGAAGATTGCGCTTGCGGGCTCAGCGGCTGTCTGGAGACGGTTGCTTCAGCGTCCGGCTTGGTTCGGCAGGCGAAGAAGGCGCTGCGTGAAGGCCGGGAAAGCTTGCTGAACGAATGGTTTCCGGGCGAAGCGCTGGAGCAGCTTACCGCGGCGGATCTATCCAAGGCGATGGATGCGGGAGATGAGCTTGCCGCGGACATCATCGTTCGCGCCGGCAAGCTGAACGGCCGCGCTCTGGCCGCGGCGGCGCTGGTGCTCAGCCCGGACGTGATCGTGGTCGGCGGCGGCGGAGCCTTGGCCGGCGAACGGTTAATGGCGCCTCTTCGAGAGGAGCTGTACCGGCTGCTGCTGCCGGATTTCCGCGAAGGGCTGAAGGTCGTGACGGCGGAGCACAACGACGATGCGGGAATTATCGGCAGCTCGCTGTATGCCGCGCATCGGAACGGGGCTTGACGGAAGACGGAACGGAATCGATTTATAGACTCATAGACTCACAGACTTGACCAAAATCGGAGGAACTCACCATGGCACTTGTATCGTCGACGCCGCTGCTGCAAGCGGCAAAGGAAGGCGGATATTGCATCGGGGCGTTTAACGTCCATACATTGGAAATGCTGCAGGCGGTCGTCGAAGCGGCGGAGGAGACAAGATCCCCGCTCATTATCCAGTCGACCGTAGGAACGGTAAAGCACCTGGGACCCGACTACATCGCGGCGGCGGCTACGGTCGCGGCTAACCGCAGCTCCGTTCCGATCGCGCTTCATCTCGACCACTGCTCGGACTTCGGCACCATCATGCAATGTATCCGGGCGGGATACACGTCGGTTATGATCGACGCCTCTCATGACCCGTTCGAGAAAAACGTCGAGCAAACCCGCAAAGTCGTCGAAGCGGCTTCCGCGGTAGGCGTTAACGTCGAGGCCGAGCTGGGCCGGGTCGGCGGCGTCGAGGACGACATCGTCGTCGACGAGCGCGACGCGCTGCTGGCCGATCCGGACGAGTGCGCCAAGTTCGTCGAGCTGACGGGCGTGCACACGCTCGCTCCGGCAATCGGCACGGCGCACGGCATCTACAAGGGCGATCCGAACATCGACTTCGACCGCATCGGACGCATCGCCGCCAAAGTATCCGTTCCCCTCGTGCTCCACGGAGGCTCCGGCATCCCCGAGGATCAGGTGAAGCGGGCCGTCTCGCTCGGCATGTCCAAGATGAACGTCGCGACCGAGCTGCGCATCGTATTTTCCGACGCGATCAAGGAAGTGTTCGCGAGAAATCCCGAAGAGAACGACCCGCGGAAATACATGGTGCCGGCGAAGCAGGCGCTGAAGGCGGCTGCGATCGAGAAGATGCGCCTGTGCGGCTCGATCGGCAAGGCGTAAGCGAAGCGGGGGCATAGCGGTGACGAACGCGAAAGCAAATGCGCGAACGATGATAACGACCGTCACGTTAAACGCGGCGATCGACAAGACGTATTACGTGCCGTCCTTCGACAAAGGCAAAGTGTCGCGCGCCGGCAAAGTCGTGTCCACGGCGGGGGGCAAAGGGCTGAACGTGGCCCGGGTGCTGCAGCAGCTCGGCCATGGCGAAGTGGCGGCGACCGGCTTTGCGGGCGGCTATAACGGGCAGTTCATTACGAGCCGGGTGAAGGAAGCCGGCATCCGTTCGGAATTCATCGACATCTCCGGAGAGTCGCGCCTGTGCCTGAACTTCATCGACGGCCGCGACGGCTCGTCCACGGAAGTACTGGAGCCGGGACCGGAGGTCGGCGTGGAGGAGATTGAGCGCTTCAAGCTCAAGCTGCGAGGGTTGAGCGAGGAATCGGCGCTCGTGGTTTTCTCCGGGAGCTTGCCGAGAGGGGCTGATCCGGGGCTGTATGCCGATCTGATCGCCCTGTCTCGCAGCGCGGGAGCGGACGTCTTCCTCGATACGAGCGGTGAATCGCTCGTGCGCGGAGTGTCGGCCTTGCCGACGTTCATCAAGCCGAACGAGGACGAGATCGTGTCGCTGCTCCCGGATGCGGGAGGCGCCGATCTGCGCGAAGGCATCCGCAAGCTGATGGCGCAAGGCATTCCGATTGCGGCGGCGACGCTGGGGCCGGAAGGGGCCGTTGCCGGAGCGGGCGGGCGCATCTACCGCGTCCGCATCCCGAAGCTCGAACCGGTCAACACGGTCGGCAGCGGCGATTCGTTCGTCGCCGGGTACGCGTACGGCCACGTCAGAGGCTGGCCGGTCGAGGACTGCCTGCGGTACGCCGCGGCTGCGGGCAGCGCCAACGCGCTCTCCGAGACGACGGGAGACGTCAGCCCGGCCGAGCACGCCAGGCTGCTTCGCGAAATCTCGGTGGAGGAATGGACGGACTAAAGAAAGCCGCGGCAGCGCTGGAGGGCGCCGCCGCGGCTTATTCGCCCAGAAGCTCGGCGTACACGCGCCGGGCAGTCTGGGCTTCTTCCGTTCCGATGACGAGGGCGCGCCCGTCGTCGAACAGCACGAACGCGATGCCGCCCGGCAACTGCAGTCTCAGCGAATAGGGAGTCAATTCGGCGCTGCCCGCTCTGGCCAGACGAGGCTCCAGAGCTTTCAGGTCGAGCGTCATCGGCCTTCCGGGCATGACCTGCACGGTGCTTCGTCCGCATAGCGAGACGGTCATCGCTTCGTCTCCGGCGTCTCCGTCAAGCGCTTCGAACCGGCGCTGCCCGCATACCGGGCAGTCCGGATTGCGCGCTCCGCCGACGGAGAGAGACTGCCACTGGCTATGCCACAGATCGATCTGCAGCAGCGAGCCGTGCAAGGCATCTTCGCGGCCGGCCAGCAGCTTGAGCGTTTCCATCGCCTGCACGGAGGCGATCGTATCCACGATCGGGGCGAGCACGCCGGCCGTCTCGCACGTGTCCAGCGAGCCTCCAGGAGGCGTCGAAGGAAACAGGCAGCGAAGGCAGGGCGTCGTTCCCGGAACGACGGTGAGCGACATGCCGGACGCGCCGACCGCTCCTCCGTACACCCACGGAATGCCGTTCTTGACGCCATATTCGTTGATCAAATACCGCGTCCCGAAGTTATCCGTGCCGTCCAGCACGATGTCCGCGCCTTCCAGCAAGCGCTCGGCGTTAAAGGCGTTCAAATCCGCGACGTGAGGCGTGATCGAGATGCCGCCGTTCACGGCGGAGAGCCTTGCCGCGGCCGCGACCGCTTTCGGCGTTCCGGCGGCGGCGTCCGCCTCGTCGAACAGCATCTGGCGCTGCAGATTGGTGCGGTCGACGATGTCGCGGTCGATCAGCGTCAGGCTGCCGACGCCGGCGCGAGCCAGATGGTTGGCGATCGCGCAGCCGAGCGCGCCGACGCCGACGATCGCGGCCCGGGAGCGAAGCAGCCGCCGCTGGCCCTCCGCTCCGATCCCGGAGAAGCGGGCTTGCCGAGCGTAGCGGGCGTCCAATCCGGCGTCCGTCATCGTCCCGCTCCCTCCGGCTCCCCCGGTGCGGCCAGCGGGTTCCAAGGACCGAGCTGGTGCCCTTTCCACTCGGTGCCGTCGTCGTAAATTTCCTTTTTCCAGATGGGCACGACCTGCTTCAGCCGTTCGATCGCATATCGGCTCGCCTCGTAGGCGTCGGCCCGGTGCGCCGAAGAGACGGCGATGACGACGCTGATCTCGCCGATGCCGACCGTCCCGATCCGGTGGGCGATTGCGGTAAGCGTGCTCGGCCAGCGGACGGATATCTCGTCTCCAATCGAAGCCAGCGAGGCGACGGCCATCGGTTCGTAAGCCTCGTATTCGAGCGTGACCGTCCGTTTGCCCGCGGTCCATTCGCGCGTCGTCCCGACGAAGGCGATGGCGGCTCCGTGATCCGGGTGGTAGACGGCGGCCAGCGTCTGTTCGACGTCGAGCGGACGGTCTGTGACGCTGTATCTGGGCAAGCCGGAATCGGCAACGGCGGCGTTATCGTCCTCGGACAAGCCTCCGGAGACCGGGGGCAGCAGCGCGAGCTCGTCGCTTCTTTTGACGGCGGCGGAATCGTGGGCGTAGGCCTGGTTGCACGCGAGAAAACAGACGGACAGCAGCTCCCCGTGCTCCGGGTAAAGCTCGGCTAGACGCAGCTTGACTTGACCGGCGGTCAGCGCCTCTTCCTCCCAGTCCGTCTGCAGCGAGCGCGCGCCTAATCTTTCCGCCAGACCGGCGAATAACTGGATATTCCATGCAGGGTTCATCGTCGATTTCTCCTTCATGCGGGCAATAACATTCGTTTCCCAAGCATACCATATCCCATGTGAAAATGTTATGCTAGAGGGACACACAAAGGATTGGCGGAGGGAGAGATCGGCAGTGGCGGAATTGATAGACAGATTCGGGAGGAAGCACACTTATTTGCGAATATCCGTGACCGACCGTTGCAACCTGCGCTGCCTGTATTGCATGCCGGAAGAAGGCATGAAGTTCATGGAACAAGACCGTCTGCTGTCCTATTCGCAGATCGTCGAGGTTGCCGCGGCGGCCGTCAGGCTCGGCATGCGCAAATTCAGAATTACCGGAGGCGAGCCTCTCGTCCGTCCGGGCTTGGAACAACTGATCGCCGGCATCGCGGCCCTGCCCGGGGTCGACGACATTTCCTTGACGACGAACGGGCTGCTGCTCAAGCAGCAAGCGTTCAAGCTTAAGGAAGCCGGGCTTAAGCGGGTTAACATCAGCCTGGATACGATGGACGACGTTCGTTTCAAATTCATCGCCCGCCGCGGGGAGCTGAAGCGGGTCTGGGAAGGCATCGAGGCGGCGGTGGAGGCCGGACTCGGGCCGATCAAGCTGAACTGCGTGCTGCTGAAAGGCGTCAACGAAGACGAGATCGGGCGCTTTCTGAAGCTGTCCATGGAGAGACCGATCCACGTCCGCTTCATCGAATATATGCCGATCGGACACGACGACGCCGGATGGCGCAGCCACTATCTTCCGCTGTCGGCGGTCCTCGAAGAAGCCCGTCGGCTCGGCTACGTTCTTCAGCAAGAGGAAGGGCCGCAGGGCAGCGGACCGTCGGAAAACTGGCGGATCGCCGGGGGAGTCGGATCGTTCGGACTGATCCACCCGATCAGCGAGCATTTCTGCAAAAGCTGCAACCGGCTGCGGCTGACCGCCGACGGCCATATCAAGCCTTGCCTGTACTGGATGGACGAATTGAGCGTCAGGCCCGCGCTCGGGTCCCCCGAGGCGATGGAGAGGCTGTTCCTGAAGGCGATGGACGTCAAGCCGGAAAATCACGAGATGGCCGCCGTGCTGGCCGGCACTCCGCTGAGCCACGAGCCGACGGAGCGCCGGATGTCGCAAATCGGCGGTTAGGAGAGCGTCCGATGACTAGGAATGTAACGCTGACGTTGCTGCATACGAATGATTTGCACAGCCATTTCGAAGAGACCTCCCGGATTGCCGGATACATCGAGGAAGTTCGCGGACGCACCGATCCGAACGCGCTGATCGTTCTCGACAGCGGAGATTTCCTGGATCGCGCGCGCATGGAGACGGAAGGAACGACGGCCGCCGTCAATCGGGCCGTCATGGAGCGGATCGGTTACGACGCGGTCATGCTCGGCAACAACGAAGGACTCAGCTACACGCCGGACGAACTGGAGCGCATCTTCGGCGGCATGTCCGTCCCGTTCGTATGCGCGAACATGACGCTGACCGCGACGGAGAGTCCGCCGGCGTGGATGATCCCTTCCTTGATGTTGGAGAGATCGGGACTGCGCATCGGCCTGATCGGGGCGACGGTCCCGTTCAACGAGTATTACGAACTGCTCGGCTGGGATGCGGGAGATCCGACCGCCGTGCTGAGAGCCGAAGTCGCCAAGCTAAGGCCGGAAGCCGACGTCATCATCCTGCTCTCCCATCTTGGCTTGCGCAGCGACGAGAGGATCGCCGCCGCCGTTCCGGGCGTCGATCTTATTCTCGGGGGCCACACCCATCACTTGCTGGAAGTGCCCCTGATCGAAGGGGATACCGCGATATGCGCCGCGGGCAAGTTCGGCGCGTACGTCGGTCATCTGCAGCTCGAGTTCGGCGCGGACCGCAAGCTGGTCAAGGTGTCCGGGGGCAGCATCCCGACCGATGACATGGCTCCCAGCGAGGGCGTCCAGCGGTTGATCTCGATGTATCGCGAGCAGGCCAAGCTCAGGATGGGACGCAAAATCGCTAGCCTCAGCGAGCCGCTCGAATGGCGCCACGACCGCGAATCGCCGCTTCCGACGCTGCTGTCCGCGGCGATACGGGCGATGACGGGCGCGGACATCGCACTCGTGAATGCGGGCCAACTGCTGGAGGGCCTGCCTGCGGGCGACGTCACCGAAGAGACGATTCACGCCATCTGCCCGTCTCCGATCAATCCTTGCATGATGCGTCTGCCCGGAAGCCTTATTCTGAAGACGCTGGAAGAGAGTCTGCTGCCCGAATTTCAGGACCTGGAAATTCGCGGCTTCGGGTTCCGGGGAAAGGTGCTCGGCACGTTATGTCTGGACGGCCTGGAGGTTGCGGCGGATATGTCCCGCCCTCCTTACCAGCGCGTCAAGGAGGCCGCGATAGGCGGAGCAAGCCTGGACGTACATAGGGAGTACACCGTAGGAACGCTGGACATGTTCACCTTCGGAGTCGGATACATCGGATTGAAGGAAGGCCGGGAGATTCGCTACTACTTGCCGGAGTTCATTCGCGACGTCCTGACCCGTTCGCTTAACGACGACGGAATGATCGCGCGTTCCAAGGAGCCGAGATGGAGGTATTCCGACGCGCCCTGACGGCTCCCGGCGCGCCCTTGGCTTTGCAGTCCGCAAGGAACCTTAGTTTGGGGGAGTGAAAACGGAGATGCTGCATTGGTTCGATTCCATCATTCTGGGCATTGTGGAAGGCTTGACGGAGTTTCTGCCGGTATCCTCGACCGGTCACATGATTCTGACGAACAAGCTTCTCGGATACGAGGAAGCCCCCGAACAGCTTAAGACATTCGAGATCGTCATTCAATTCGCGGCGATTCTGGCTATCGCGCTCGTCTACCGGGACAGAATCCTGCAGATATTCGGCTTGGGCAAGGCGCAGTCGGTTCGCGGGCTGTCCGTGGACGCCTTCCCGAAGCGCAGGCTGAATCTGATCCACGTCGCCCTCGGCATCGTGCCGCCGCTCGGCGTGGCGTATCTGTTCCGGGACACGATCAAGGAAATCGGATTTCACGCCGCTCCCGTCCTATGGGCGCTCGTCGTCGGCGGGATCTACATGTGGGTGTCCGAAGCGCTGTACGATTCGGGTAAAATCAAGAGAACGGCGGAGACGATGGACGACATTTCGTACAAGCAGGCTCTGCTGATCGGCGTGTTCCAATGCGTGTCGGCCGTATGGCCGGGCTTCTCCCGGTCCGGATCGACGATCGCGGCCGGCATGCTCGGCGGGGTCAGCTATCGGGCCTCGGCGGACTTCAGCTTCTTCATCGCCATTCCGATCATGACGGCGGCGACCGGATACGAGCTGCTCAGCAACATCGACAACTTCCGTTCCGGCGGCATCGACGTCGGGTTTCTGCTTACCGGCTTTATCGTATCGTTTCTCGTCGCCTGGCTCGTCGTTGTCGCCTTTCTGAAGGCGCTCCAGAAGTTCAAATTAAAGTATTTCGCCTGGTACCGTTTTGCGTTGGCCGCTTTGTTTTATTTGTTCGTCATGCGGTAACTGCATAGCGTGGATAGGTAGAATAATGTCGAATCATGAAGAATAAACAAATTTCTCATCGAAAGGCTATTCAATAAACGAAGTCGAATTCCGATGTAATCATAAGGGAACTTTTGCCTGTTGGCCTGATTTCGTCCCCGAAGGAGGAAGATTACGAAATGCGCATGATGCCGATTTCTCTATGTCGGCCGGGAATGAGACTGGCGAAGCGAATCTATTCCGATGACGGCATCGTGCTGCTGGCCGAAGGCGTCGAGCTCACTTCCAAACTAATCCGGCGATTGGGAGAATGCGGGATCAGTTTTGTGTACATTCAAGATTCCCGAACGGACGACTTGTCCGTTCCCGAACTGCTCAGCGACGAGACGCAGAGGCGAACGCTGCAGACGATACGCTCGGTGTTTCAGGACTTCGGCAATGCTTCCGGGAGAAGCAAATCGGGCACTTACCCCTACGTCGGGCGCAAGATGAAAGAAGTGATGCAGCTGATCATGGACGATTTAAGCGGCAATAAGGACGCGATGATCATGCTGATGAATCTGCATACGGTCGATCACTATTTGTACATGCATTCCATGAACGTATGCGTGTATACGACTTTGCTCGGCATGGCGAGCGGCTACAGTCACGACGAGCTCGTGACGCTCGGGATCGGCGCGCTGCTTCACGACGTGGGCAAAACCCAAATCTCGATGCAGGTGCTGCTCAAGCCGGGAGCTCTGTCGGCCTACGAGTTCGACGAGATGAAGCGGCATACGGAGCGAGGGTTTTACTTGCTCAAGGACGAGCCGAATATTCCGATTCTGGCCGCTCACTGCGCATATCAGCATCATGAGAGGCTGAACGGATCCGGCTACCCGAGAGGAATCAAAGGCGACGAAATTCACGATTATGCCAAATGGATCGGAATCGTCGATTCCTATGACGCGATGACGAGCCACCGGGTTTATCGCGACGCGATGCTTCCGCATCAGGCGGTCGAAGTCTTGTATTCGGGAAGCGGGACGCTGTACGACGTGTCCAAGCTGCAGCTGTTTCGTGACAAGGTGGCCATCTACCCGATCGGACTCTCGGTCAAGCTGAACACGGGACAGAGCGCGGTCGTCTGCGATATCAATTCGACGTGCGCCCATCGTCCGATTATTCGAGTGCTGACGGATGAGGAAGGCATCGAGCTGAAGACGCCGTTCGATATGGATCTGTCCAAGCATCTGAACGTCCTGATCTCCAAAATCGAGATAAACGCGGGAGAAATGAACACGATGCCCGCATAAACCGATACAAGGCTGCCCCGAACGCGGACGAACCCGCGCGCAGGGCGGCTTGTTTTGTCCTTCCAGCCATGACAGGTTTGTTTTTATCGGCTCCGACCATTACAATAAAAATAACGCAAAGAACGACAGGAGCATGAACGATGCAGCAAGCTTTATCCCGGCCGGCGAAGGCGGCGCCATTCGCCGCGCCTTCCGACTGGCCCGTATTATCTCCCGCTTACGACCCTTGGGACCCGATCCGCTCCCTGCAGCGATACGGAAGACACGAGCTGACGAGCGTGGAACTGACGGTTACCCATCTGTGCAACATGAGGTGCGAGCATTGCGCCGTAGGGGACAGCTTAACGATGACCGAAGCGCCCCATCTGCCGCTCGATCTTCTGTTCCGCAGGTTGGACGAAGTGCGGCACCTGGAGACGATCAGCATGACCGGGGGAGAACCGACGTTTCGCCTGGAGACGGTCAAGAACGTGCTGCTGCCCGTATTGAAGTACGCCCGCGAACGCGGTATCCGCACGCAGCTCAACTCCAACGTGACGATGGATTTCGAAAGGTACGAGCTGATCGCGCCTTATTTGGACGTCATGCACATATCTTTTAATTATACGCAAGCGGAAGATTTCCATCGGGTCGGCTTCGCCCGTACCGGACGCACCGTTCGGCCGGAGGCGACGTCCAAGCTGTACGAGAGAATGATCGACAACGCCAGACGGCTCTCCGAAGGCGGATTGCTCGTATCTGCGGAATCGATGATCAACTACCGCACGCACGAGCGCATCGCGGACATTCATCGGCTCATCGTCGAGATGGGCTGTTGGCGCCATGAGGTGCATCCGATGTACCCGAGCTCGTTCGCCTCCTCCTTGCCGGCCATTTCCCGGCAGCAGATGCTGGAGGCGGTGCGCACGCTGCTCGACGTTCGCCATCCCGACGTATGGATGCTGTTCGGCACGCTTCCCTTTTTCGCCTGCAGCGAGAACGAAGAAGAGCGCGGCATCGTCGCCAGGTTAAGAGAGGAAACGAACGTGACCGTGCGCAACGACCCGGACGGCCGCAACCGAGTGAACGTGAATCTGTTCAGCGGCGACGTCTACGTGACCGACTTCGCTTCGGTGCCGCCGTTTGGCAACATCCGCAGCGAGAAGCTGGACGACGTGTTCGCCAAGTGGCGGGAACACCCGATGCAGCAAGCGATTAATTGCCATTGTCCCGCGGCGGGATGCTGCGGTCCGAACCTGCTCGTTCAGGACATGTACTACCGGGATGTTGACTTTACGACAAGGCGCGCAATCCCTTAACGATAAAGTCGCAAAGATTCGGTCGGAGATCATGAGGAGGAGTACGTTCACTTGGAACTCGAATGGGATTTGATTTTCTGGAACGTTGTTCTCGTATTGTTCTTAGTTTTCCTTAACGGATTTTTCGTCGCGTCCGAATTCGCTCTCGTCAAGGTCCGGCAGAGCCGGCTGACGCAGCTCAGCAAGGAAGGCAACGTACGCGCGAAATACGCCCTGAAGGTCAACCAGCGGCTGGACGCCTATCTGTCGGCGACCCAATTGGGCATTACGCTGGCCTCGCTCGGTTTGGGCTGGGTCGGGGAGCCGGCGATCGCCGATCTGATCATCGCGCCGCTGCTCCACGAGTTCGGCGTAACGGACGAAACGTTGATCCATTCGATCGCGTTCGCGGTTGCTTTCTGCATCATTACGTTTCTGCACATCGTCCTCGGAGAACTGGCCCCCAAGTCGCTGGCGATTCAGCGTTCCGTAGGCGTATCGCTCTGGTTGAGCTGGCCGTTGCTCATGTTTTACCGGTTGTTCCTGCCATTCATCTGGCTGCTGAACGGCGCTGCGAACCGGCTGCTGAAGCTGGTCGGCGTCGAGCCGGCCAGTGAGCACGACGCTGCTCACACCGAGGAGGAAATCCGCATCCTGATGGATGAGAGCGCCAAGAGCGGCATTATCGACAAAGACGAGATGACGCTGTTCGACAACGTCTTCGAATTCGCGGATCGGGTCGCACGCGAGATCATGCTTCCAAGAACGGATATGGACTGCCTGTTCACGAACGTGTCTTACGCGGACAACATGAAGGTGGTTTACTCGACGAAGCATACTCGTTATCCGGTCGGGGTCGAGGATAAGGACCAGATCGTCGGCTTCGTGCACATTACCGATCTGCTCACCGCCGATCCGGACGAGGAGCACAATCTCAAAGAGTTTCTGCGACCGATCCTGAGCGTGCCGGAATCGATGGAAATCAGCAAGGTGCTGAAGCTGATGCAGCGCCGCAAATCCCAGGTCGCCATCGTCATCGACGAATACGGCGGAACGGCGGGCATGCTGACCGCCGAGACGATCTTGGAGGAGCTTGTCGGAGAGCTTCAGGACGAATTCGACGACGAGCTGCCGAACGTCGTGATCAAAGGGGAATTAACTTCCGTGGACGGGCGTATGTTGATAGAAGACGTGAACGATCTGCTCGGACTCGAGATCGAAGACGACGAAGTGGATTCGATCGGCGGCTGGCTGTTCAACCATCTCGAAGGCACCATTTCCAAAGGACAGAAGATCATCCACGAAGGCTACGTGTTCGAGATTGCCCAGACGGAACGGCTTCGCGTGCAGCGGGTACATATCTACAAAAACAAAATAGCGCTGGTGGACGCGCCGGATAAACCGTCGCGATCGAACCAAGACAGTCAGTAACGGCGGGGAAGCCCGGGAAGAGGGGAAAGGCCGTGCCGATTCGAATCATTGTGCTGATGGTTTCATCGCTCCTATTTTTGTATTTGCTGTTCACGGTGGGGGCTCCGTTCCTGCTCGCGCTCGTTGTGGCGATCTTTCTCGAGCCGCTTACGCTTCTGTTCATGAACAAGGCGAAGATGAATCGGCTGGCCGCCACGACCGTCTCGAGCACGCTGTTCACCGTTGTCCTGCTGGGCTTGCTGGGTTTGCTGGGGATGAAGCTGGTCAGCGAGCTCCGGGCGTTCCTGGACAAAATGCCGAGCATGCTGGAGAACGCCAATACATACATACGAAGCTTGATCGAGAAGGCTCAGACTTATTCGAACAACGGAGCCGCGCCGCTGCCGGATCAGCTGGAAGACTGGGTGTCCAACATCACGGCCGCTCTCAGCCAACTGTCCACGAAGCTGTCCGGAGTGCTGTTCAGCTTCGCGTCGGGCATCCCGGACTTCTTCATTTTCTTCATCGTGTTCCTGGTCGCAGTCTATTTGTTCTCGCTGAGCTTGCCGACGATGAAAAGCTCGTTCCTGTCCTTGTTCGAAGAGAAATCGAAGCTTCAGGTGGAGGAAGTGCTGGCCAGCCTGCGCAGATCGGTGTTCGGCTTCCTGCGCGCACAGCTGCTGCTCAGCGTCATTACCTACATTCTGTCGTTCACCGGTCTGCTCATTATCGGAACGGGCTATCCGCTCGCGATCGCGCTCGTCATCGTCATCGTGGACATTCTTCCCGTGCTCGGCGTAGGTTCGGCCCTCGTGCCGTGGGCGGCGTTCCAGATCGCCACCGGAGAAATGTATACCGGAATCGGCCTGATTTTGCTGTTCCTCGTCATTACGGTCGTGCGCCGGATCGTCGAGCCGAAAATTCTCGGAGACGCGGTCGGGATCGGCGCGTTGTCGGCCTTGATCAGCTTGTACGTCGGCTACGAGCTCGTCGGCATCGTCGGCGTGTTCCTCGGCCCGATCGTCGTGATCGTGTTCATGGCGATGCGCAAGGCGGGGCTGTTCGACTTTAAAATCAAATTTCAGTAACAGGGCGGTCCCATAAGAAAAAAGAGACGTACCGAACGATTATCGATGGATGAGCGTTGTACGGGGCTGTCCCAAAAGAGGTCAGAGCGCAACAATTGGTATTATCGATGAATAAGAACGGGGTATATATCTCCCTACGCTACAATGTACCCCAGAAAGTGACGAGAAGCTTCGCAGCTTATTCCGATTACTTTCCGGGGACCCCGAAGCGTGGCCATGAAATCAGGAATCGATTAACCCGTGACAGGGTAATTTCATGACCGTATGAGGCAGGCGCTTCGCTCTTCGGGAGATATATACCCCTATTCTAACTCGATAATACTTGTTGCCTGACTTATGGGCCAGCTCCTTCTTTTTTTCATCGATAATCTTGTACGTCCCTGCTTATGGGCCAGCCCCTTACGCTTAATAAATCTTCTTCTGATCGCGATCCGCCTTCAAGATCTCTACCGCCTCTTTGAATCTAAGCGAGTGCACGATTTCCCGCTCCCGCAGAAACTTCAGCGAATCCTGGATGTCGACGTCGTCCGTATAATCGATCAACCACTGATAGGTCGCCCGAGCCTTCTCCTCCGCGGCGATATCCTCGTACAGGTCGGCGATCGGATCGCCTTTGGCGGCTATGTAGGCAGCCGTCCACGGCACTCCCGCGGCATTGTTGTAGAACATCGCTCCATCGTGATTGACGAAATTCGCGCCGAGCCCGGCGGCTTCCAGCTGCTCCGGGGTGGCGTCTTTGGTCAGCTTGTAAATCATGGTGGCAATCATCTCTAAGTGCGCGAACTCCTCTGTGCCTATATCCGTAAGCAACCCAATCACTTTGTCCGGAATCGTATACCGTTGATTCAAGTAACGCAGAGCCGCGGACAGCTCGCCGTCGGCTCCGCCGTACTGCTCGACCAGATAACGCGCCATTCGGGGATCGCACTTGCTGACCCTGACGGGATATTGCAGTTTTTTTTCATAAATCCACATGCTCCAGTCTCCTCCTCCCTATACTTGCCACGGCCAAGGGGTGTCGTTCCACTGCCAAGGGAACCGGCTGTAGCTGAGACCGAATTGCAGAAGCGGACCGTATTTCATCTCGAAATCGTGCGCGAGTTGGCGCCGTCTCTGGGAGAGCTGGTTAAACTGCTGAACGGCCTGCATGTCGTTGGGGTGAGTGTCCAAATACAGCGTCAATTCGACTAATGCGAAATCCGTCTTTTGAAGCTCCAGCAGCTCGCGGCGGTAGGCATCGTCGCCCCTGACGCTCGGCTCAGGCGCTTTATCCTCTCCGTCCCGGTAGTCTCTCGCCTTGCGGTCGTATCGGACGTATCTGTCGTTCCAGTCGTCCCGGTCCCTGCGTTCGTCGCGATCGAACCGTTCAGGCATTGCCTTTCCCTCCCTTCGTCGTGCGGCGCGGCGTATAGTCGCTGTAGAGAGCGGGCCACAAGGTGCCTCGTCTTAACGCCTCGTCTAACGGAAACTGGGGCAAATTCATAGGCTGAAAAGAAATATATTGGTTGGGCGGAACGACATACCACTTTACTCGAATAGGCGGACAGGGGTCGTTCGCTCCGACATAAGGCTTCCAACTTCGCCATTGGGAATCGTTCATCCGGCCGGTACCTCCTTCGTTGTTCGTCGATCGCAGCGCGACAGCCGAAAATATCCGCTAATATCCTATGCCCAAAGTCTCGTACTTCTGACATGATTTTCGAATCTTATTTTTGAAGGGTCGTCTTCTGACGACAATCCATCAGAAATACAAAAAAGGAGTAACTTTCCATTCGTAATTACGTATTACTTAGTGTACTGCCACTACGAAGGTCCGGAAGGGGGTGCAGGCAACTTGGAAACGTTAATGATCGTACTGTTCGGCATTGGCGTCGGGTATGCGGTGTTATCGGCTTTCGTAGGAGATTTGTTCGGTTTGGACGTCCATACGGGGGAGCTGCCCTTTCTGTCGCCGACCATTATCGCGACTTTCCTGACCGTGTTCGGCGGAGTCGGATACATGCTGCTGCATAACACGGGATGGTCGGCGCTGCCGGTAGCCAGCTTGTCGCTCTTGATCGCGCTCGGTGTTTCCTCGGTCGTATTGTTCCTGGTCGTTATTCCTTTGCAAGCTGCGCAAAAAGGGAGCGCAAGGTCCGCGAAGCAGATGATCGGATCGCTGGCGGAGGTTGCGACGTCCATCCAAGGTTCGCGGCTGGGAGAAATCGTCTACGAGCAGGGAGGAACAAGGCACAGCGCTCCTGCCAAAGCTTATGGCGAGATTTCGATTCGGCAAGGAGCCCAGGTCAGAATCCTGGACGAGATTGCCGGTACCTTCGTCGTGGAAGAGGCTTAGGCGCGATTCGCGCAATCCAATGCGGAAAGGGAGGAATCAAAATGAATATGGACGCAACCTTGTATATTCCGGTAGGCATCGTGCTCGTCGTCATTTTGCTGATCGTCGTATTCGCATCGAGATACCGCACGGTGAAAGCGGACCAGGCGATGATCGTCACCGGGGCGCTGACGCGCGACGGGATGAAGATCGTGAAGGCGGGCGGAACGTTCGTCTGGCCGGTCGTGCAGGAGGCGTCGTTCCTGTCGCTGCAAGTGCAGACGGTCGACGTACATACCCCTGAAGTCTATACGATGCATGGGGTTCCGGTTATGGTGGAGGGCGTCGCGCAGATCAAAATCAAAGGCGATCTGGAATCGATGGCGACCGCCGCGGAACAATTCCTCGGCAAACCGGAGGCAGAGCTCAAGGGCATCGCGACGCAGACGATGGAAGGTCATCTTCGCGCCATTCTCGGCACGATGACGGTGGAGGATGTCTACAAAAACCGCGAAGAATTCGCTAGAAACGTGCAGGAAGTCGCAGCCAGCGATCTGAACAAAATGGGTTTGCAGATCGTCTCGTTCACGATTCGCGACGTTCGGGACAAGAACGGTTACCTGGACGCGCTCGGCCAGCCGCAGATCGCGTCAGTCAAGCGGGACGCCGAGATCGCCAAGGCGAACGCCTACCGGGACGAGCAGATCGCCAAGTCGAAAGCGCTGGAGGAAGGCAAGAAGGCGGAATTTACGGCCGAGACGAACATCGCCGAAGCGCATAAGCAAATGGAAGTGAAGAAGGCCGAGTTCAAGCGGGAGCAGGATATGAGAAAGGCGGAAGCCGATCAGTCCTACAAGCTTCAGGAAGCGAAGACGCTTCAGTCGGTCAAAGCCGAAGAAATGCAAATCCAGGTCATCGAGCGCGAGAAGCAGATCGAGCTGGAAGCCAAGGAGATCGAACGCCGCGAACGGGAACTGGTGGCGACGGTGAAGAAGCAGGCCGAGGCCGAGCGTTTCGCACAGGAGCAGCGGGCCGAAGCGGACCGCTACCAGATCGAAGCGAAGGCGAGAGCGGAAGCGGAAGCCGTGAGACTGGCGGGTAACGCCAATGCGGACAAGGAACGCGCGGAAGGTACGGCCGAAGCCGACGTCATTCGGCTCAAGGGTCTTGCCGAAGCGGAAGCGAAGGACAAGATCGCGGACGCGCTGCGCAAGTACGGAGAGGCGGCGGTCATCGAGCTGATCGTCCAGAAGTTCCCGGAGATCGCCCGTGCGATCGCCGAGCCGCTCTCGAAGACGGAGAAGATCGTCATCGTCGACGGAGGAAGCGGCGGACCGAACGGCGGAGCAGGCAAGGTGACGGGCTACGTGACCGATCTGCTGGCGAAGATGCCGGAGACGGTCGGCGCGCTTACAGGAGTAGACGTCAATCAATGGCTGCGCAAGCTGGCCCAAGGCGACAATTCCATCGACAAGGACTCGGGGAAAGACTCATAACTTCATAATGGCTAGAAGCTGACAATGGCGGCGCGAAGGGACGATTCCCTGCGCCGCCATTGCCCGTTCCGGGCCTGTTGCCGATCCGGTGCGCTTCCGGCAACATAAGAAAAATGAAGATTTGCGCGCGGCGCAAGGAAAATTGTAGCTTCGTGTCGAATAAATGAGCAAAGAGAACTATAGGGGTCCAAGGATATGCATAAAAACAGAGGCTTCAAGTTAAGGTTGACAGTAAACGCAATCGTCATGGCGACGGTGTTGGCGACGGTCGTCATTATATCGTTGGTCGCTTACCAGAACGAGAAGAGATCGCTGTTTCGTTTGACGTTCCAGTTAAATGAGACGTATGCGGACAAAATCGCCGAAACAACGAACTTTATTTTTCAACATATGATGAACAGCCTGGCGATAACCGGAGAATTCCTGTCCTCCGATCTGTCGCGCGCGGATTTGAAGGACCAGCTTATGCTGTTCCAGGAAGGCAACTCTTTCTTTAATTCCGTGTTTATCGTCGACAAGGAAGGCATTTTGCTCGCCGCTTCGAATCTGCCTTCGGCGCGGGGCAGCAAGCTGCTCTCGGAAGGTCCGACGCAGGCGATCCGGGAGCAGAAGCCGCTCGTCTCCGAGCCGTACATAAGCTCGGTGACGAACAAGCTGATCGTCATGGTCAGCGCTCCTCTGCACGACGCTTCCGGCAACTATATCGGATTTATCGGGGGATCGATCCGGCTGCACGAGACGAATATTTTCCAGACGGTGCTGGGCAGCGTTCCGAACGAGTCGGACGGCTCGTACGCTTACGTGGTCAGTTCGAACGGCGTGCTGCTGTACCATCCGGATTCGGAGCGAATCGGGGAGAAGGTGACCGGCAATCCGGTCGTCTCGAGCGTAATTTCGGGATTAAGCGGATCGGAGAGAATCGTCAACACCAGGGGCGTCGACGTGCTTGCCAGCTACGCGCCGATAGGCAACGCTGGCTGGGGCATCGTCGCTCAGACGCCTGCGGAATCCGTGCTGCAATCGGCGCGCAAGCTGATTACGGCGATTATCGTATATATGCTGCCGGCTCTGGTTCTTTTCGTCATTGTGATCACCTTGGTCGTACGCAAGCTGTCCGAGCCTTTCGTCAAGCTGACGGAATTCGCGTCCATGCTCTCCCCGACGAACAGCGGAGCGGACGAACTGCCGCGGATTCACGGGCTGAGCTACGAGGCGAACGAGCTTCACAAGGCGTTCGGCAGAGCGGTTCGCCACTTCCGCTACCAGTTCGACAGCCTGTCGCAGGAAGCCCAGACCGATCCGCTCACGGGGTTGTTCAACCGCAGGACGATGGACAAGTTTATCGGCAGCTGGATTGCCAAGGGGAATCCGTTCTCCCTTCTTGTGATGGACTTGGATCATTTCAAAAACGTGAACGACACTTACGGCCACGACGTAGGGGACGAGGTGCTGAAGTTTCTGGCGAGCAGCTTGCGCAAGCTGCTTAAGGAAGACAACGTGATCTGCAGGTTCGGCGGGGAAGAATTTATCGTCCTCCTGCCCGACGACCGGTTCGAATCCGCTCTGGAAGCCGCCGAACGCATACGCCAGCACATGGCGGAGACGGACGGGCCGACGGGCGGCAAGGTGACGCTGTCGATCGGGGCGGCCCATTATCCGGGGTTCGCGAGCAATGCCGAGCAGCTGTTCCGCGTGGCGGACGAAGCTCTGTACCGGGCGAAGCATCAAGGCCGCAACCGCGTGGAGGTTGCCCACGCGATCATCTCGCAAGCGACGGCGAATTAAACTCGACCGATCGACCGGGCTGACCTGGGGCGCTCCTCTTACCGGGATGCATGAGCCGCAGCGATTATCGCCTGTTTTTGTCCCCAGCGGCGCCGGCTGCTCATACACTGGAATCGGATGTTCGCATTCTGATTTGAGGAGGTGCCGCGTGCCCCGTCATGTGAGCAGCAAATGGAAGAAAACCGCGGCGATAATGGACAGCGCGTCGCTGAGACGACTCGTCCCCGAGACAGTTCGATTCGGAGGACGGGAGCTGGGCCGGCAGCTTAAGCGCCACGGGATGGTCTACGTCAAGCCGGAATCCGGCACCCACGGCAAAGGCGTCATGCGGGCGGAGCGGACCGATGGGGGACGCTGCCTGCTGCGGACGGGCAGGCGGCAACGGGCATATCCCTCCTGCGCCCGGCTGGCCGAGGCGCTGCGCCGCAAGATCAGAGGTCGCAAGTACTTGATTCAGCGGGGGATTCGCCTGCTTAAATACAATGGACGCGCGTTCGACCTGCGCGTGATGGCGCAATGGACGCCGCGCAAGACGTGGCGGACGACCGGAATGATCGGCAGGGTGGCGGCTCCCGGCAAAATCGTGACCAATTATCACAGCGGAGGCAAGCTCGTTCCGGTCAACCGCCTGCTCGCCGGCCATACGGGCAAGGGCTCCGCGGACAGAACGATCCGGACGCTTGAGCGGATCGGCATCAAGGCGGGAAAGGCGTTGCGGCGGCGGTATCCCGGCGTCTGCGAGGTCGGCGTCGACATCGGCCTGGACCGAACGTTGAAGCCGTGGATCATCGAAGTCAATACGAGCCCGGATCCTTATATTTTCAGAAAGCTGCCCGATCCTTCGATCTTCAAGAGAATCCGGCGGTATGCGAAAGCCTATGGGCGAAAATAAAGCGGCGTCATCCCAAAAATCCCGGTCTCCATCGCGTATGCGAAGGGGACCGGGATTTTGCTTGACGAGAGGACGCCGAAGGCGTTTTGGCTTGCAATATCAGAAAGTATAAAATCACTGCCCTATTTCAGAAAATTTGTTAAGGTAAGCATATGGAGAGCAATGTACTGAAGCGGATTTTTCTGGAGAACTGGGATTGGTTTTGTGGGAAGCATGGAGATCGAATCCGACCAGCGGTATTGAAGGAAGTGACGAAGTTTTTAGGTTGCGGGAATCCTAAGAACGGATTTAAGCTTTTGGTATGCGAAGGTTGCCACGATATAAGGAGAGTGCCGTACAGGTGCAAGGGAAGGTTTTGTACGAC
>NZ_PVYW01000017.1 GCF_003001675.1 Cohnella sp. SGD-V74
TTGGGAGCAAGCTCCCTCCTAACTCCGCTCGACTTGCATGTATTAGGCACGCCGCCAGCGTTCGTCCTGAGCCAGGATCAAACTCTCCATGAAAGAGAGCCAGAAGGCTCATTACTTGATTGCTGGTTTGCCTTCCGACGACCGAAGCCGTCTTCCGACGTTGTTTGTTTCTTACGCTCAATGTTCAGTTTTCAAAGAACAATCTAGTGTTTCTCGCCTGCCCCGTTTCCGGCGCAAGGTCTTTATCTTACCGCATCCCGCACCGCGTTGCAACCCTCAATTTTTACCAGTTACGATAATTTTCGAGTTTGTTCGACCTCGGCGACTCTCTCAAGTTCGCTTCGTTTCAGCGACAGGCATTAGAATATACCACGAACCCTCTCCGCAATGCAACTCTTTTTTCACAAAAAAATCACCCCCTCTCGTCCTTGCTTGAGATCCTTCCAAAAATGCGTCGCTATACGGGAAGCTCGATTTCGATCGTCGTCCCCTCGTTCATGACGCTGCGAATATCGATTCTTCCTTTATGCGCTTCGATGATCCGGTAGCAGACCATCAAGCCAAGGCCGGTCCCGCTTTCTTTTAATGAAAAGAACGGCTCTCCGATCTTCGCCAGTCGATCCGGCGGTATCCCTCCCCCTTGATCGACGATTCGGGTAACGACACCGCGCCGATCCTCCAACATCTGAATGCCGATCTCGACCGTGCCGCCGCCAGGCATGGACTCGATCGCATTTTTAAGAATATTGATAAACACCTGCTTGATCTGATTCGGTTCGCACCGGACGGGCAAACAAGGCGGATCCGCCTGCAGCCTGATCTGCGCATTATAGAGCAGCGATTGCGGGTGCATAAATACGATCACTTCATTCATTAAAGACTGGACATCGCATTCGACGTAATTTCTGGCCTGCGGCTTGGCCATGCCGATAAATTCGTTCACGATATAGCTGATTCGATCGATCTCCACGAGCATAATGTCCACGTATTCGGTCTTCTTGGCCTTGAGCAGCTGCATAAACCCTTTAAGCGATGTCAGCGGATTGCGAATCTCGTGGGCAACCCCCGCGGCCAGCTCCCCGGCTATCGACAGCTTGTCGGATCTGCGAATCATCTCTTCCGTCTTCTTGCGGTCGGTCAGATCCCGAATGACGAGTTGAACGAGCGGCTGACGCGGATCGCGCCGCACGCAGATCGAAGATACTTCGACGTCGACGAGCTCTCAGTCCAGCCGTCGGAGCTTTAATTCGATAAACTCCAAATATCCTTCCGTCTGAACCACCCTCGTCATGCGTTCGAGAATAATCGGAAGATAGCTCGGACAGAAAAAGTCCAATACAGATCGGCCGATAAAGTCGGCAGCCGCTTGTCCGTTCAGCAGCTTTACGGCGACATCGTTGACGAACGTGATCACTCCGGACTGATGCAGCAGGATCGGCTCCGGGGAAAGCTGGATAACCCGGCTGAACTCCCGCTCCTTGAGGGCCAGCTCGGATTCCGCCTTCTTGCGGTCTGTCATGTCCCGGAGCAGCAATTGCATCGATGGCACGCCTAGAAAATTGATCATGATCGCAGTCACTTCGACATAGATCACGCTTCCGTCCACTCGAACCAAGCGTCTCTCCATCCTGTCGGACAAGCGGCTTTCCGTCATCGTCAAGTCCGACGGCTCCGGCAATTCCTCGACTTCATCCGGGTGCATAAAGCGCGACACGTGCATGCCGATCAACTCCGACGCTTCGCCGGCTCCCATAAGCCGAATGGCGGCCGGGTTAAGGAACACGATTTCGTGGTTCTGGCATACGACGATCGGCTCCGGCGAACATTCCACCAGAACGCGATAACGTTCCTCGCTCTCCCGCAGCCTCTCCTCCGCTTTCTTCTTCTCGGTAATGTCCCTCTCGATGACGGCAAGCGCTATCAATACTCCGTTCTCGTCGAACACCGGGAAAATCGTAACGTCCGTATAGAAGGAACCGCCCGATTTGGTCGATTTTACCGCTTCCAGCACGGTCACTTTCTCCCCATGGACAATTCGGTCGAATATCATCTCCGCCGCGATCCTCTCGTCGGGGCGCAGCGGAATCTCCCTGCCTATAATTTCTTCCCGCTTCCATTCGTGCAATTGTTCGAATTTGTTGTTCACTTCCAGCACGATGCCGTTCAGGTCGATTACGTATACGGCGTCGGAAGTCGAGTTGAGGAACGCGTTCAGGAGATGCATTTTGTCCAAATTCAACCACGTATTTTCGCTAATGGGAATCACCTTGAACCTCTAATGGGATATGTGAATATTATTCAACAAGCCGCGACAAATTCCTTGTATATATTAGAGGAATCAGCATTTTGTGGATAATGCGCCGCCGCAGAACTTTACCGCAATGATGCAAACGCGCGTTAACCCGCAGCCTTGCGGGGCTGAAAGCTTTACGATAGAATGCACCTAACACTTGAATAAGCTGCCTAACGGCAACGACGGAGAGAGTAAGCGATCAGCTTTTGCTGCCAGGGACGGAGCGCCACCGACTGAGAGCGCCCGAGCGAACGCCCCGCCGAAGTTCACTCCCGAGCCGGTTCCTGATAACGCGTCCGAACGGATGCGCGGTAGGGTAACCCGTATTCCCTGCGTTAAAGGGCAGAGTGAGAAATGGATTCCCGGCCGTATCCGGAACGGCGAGAACGATTTCTAATTAAGGGTGGTACCACGGCTTCTCGTCCCTTGCGGAGGAGAGGCCTTTTTTGTGTTATACGGGAACGAACGACATTCAAAGGAGAGATTGGACATGAGTCACGGCAAAATGGAGGAGCTGCGCGGACGATTGGATTCCGTAAACCTGCAGCTTCTGGAGCTTCTGTCGGAGAGAGCGCGCATTGCGCAAGAAATCGGACAAGAGAAGGAAAAGCAAGGCGTACCCAAATACGATCCCGTCCGGGAGAAAAAAATGCTCGACGAGCTGGTCGCCCTGAACAAGGGTCCCTTCGACGACGAGACGATCCGCCATCTGTTCAAGCAGGTGTTCCAGGCCTCGCTCAAGCTGCAGCAGACGGATCACGTCAAGCATCTGCTCGTCAGCCGCAAGAGGCATAAGGAAGATACGGTCGTATCCGTCGGAGACATCGCTGTCGGCGGCGGCAAGCCGATTCTGGTCGCCGGCCCTTGTTCCGTGGAGAGCTACGAGCAGGTCCGCAAGACGGCTGCCGTGCTGAAAGCTTCGGGAATCTCGGTCATGCGCGGGGGAGCGTTCAAGCCGCGGACTTCTCCATACGACTTCCAGGGACTTGGCGTGGAAGGCTTAAAGATCCTCAGGGAGGTCGCGGACGAATTCGGCTTAAAAACGATCAGCGAGATCGTCGATCCCGCACACGTCGAACTGGCTTGCGAGTACATCGACGTCATCCAGATCGGCGCCAGAAACATGCAAAACTTCGAGCTGCTCAAAGCCGCCGGCGACGTCAGAACCCCTATTCTGCTTAAGCGCGGGCTCGCCGCGACGATCGACGAATTCCTGCACTCGGCGGAATATATCGTATCGAGAGGAAATACGCAAGTGATGCTGATCGAGCGGGGCATTCGCACCTATGAGAAAGCGACGCGCAACACGCTCGACATCTCGGCCGTGCCGATCCTGAAGCTGGAGAGCCATCTTCCCGTGCTGGTCGACGTCACCCATTCGACCGGCCGCAAAGATATTATGGGGCCATGCGCCAGAGCGGCTCTTGCCGCTGGAGCCGACGGAGTGATGGTGGAAGTGCACCCGGACCCGGCTACCGCCTTGTCCGACGCCGCTCAGCAGATGAATTTCGAAGAATTCCAACGGTTTCTGGAAGAGGTCGGCCTGCCTACGTAATTCCAATCACGCTTCTATATATAACCATATAATTATAAGTTGGAATTACAACTTGCAGGCGGCGGACAGCTCCTTTCGGAATCGCCTAATACAAGTTGAAGAGCCGGATCGGGCAACCGATCCGGCTCTTCTGTCTGCCTTGAACGCTTATTGAACAAACTCGACCTCGTAGCCCTTCTGCTCCAGAAGCGATACCAGGCCGCTCTCCCCGACCATGTGCAGGGAGCCGACAGCGATGAGATAGGTGCCGTTTTCCCCATGCTGGAGATAGTCGTCGATCTTGTCCGTCATCTCGACATTCCGCTTGAGCAGCAATGCTTCATTATACTCGTCGAACAGCTCGCCCATCGATTCGCGTCCTTCCTGCTCGAATTGATCGTGGACGGCTTCCAGCGCGTCGATCTCCCCGGCCCGCCACATGTCGATCAACTGCTGCATCCCTTCCATCGCCTTGCCGCTGTTGGTTACCGTCTGATGGAAATAGTGCTTTTGCAGCTCCTCGGAAAGCCCGTCGAACAAGTCGAGCTGGGATTCCAGCGACTCCAGTTCGATGACCCCTTTTCCTTCCTTATGGGCTTGCTTCGCAAAATGCAAGTCGATCCCATCGGTCAGCATGAACCGCATGGCCGGGAGGCTCTCCAGCATCATCGCCGCATACCAGGGCTCGTATTGATCGAGCATCGGAGCGGCAGAGGCCAGCAGCGACTTTTTCAGAATCGACTGGAATCGTTCGTAGTCTTTCTCGTCCACAACATCCTTAAGCGTCGTTCCCTCCGGCAGAAGCGCTCTCTCGTTCACCAGCTCGAGCGTCCGCTTCTGGTCGGCTTTCGTCAAATCCAGCTCCAGCGCGACGAAGTCCGCTTCGTCCAACGCCCGCTCCAGCTGCGAATCGAGAGGGTACATCCCCTTGTTGGCGATATGGATCGTTCCGACCAAATAGCCGGGATGGGCGCCGCCTTCTACTTTCCATAGGAAACCTTTGGCCGGCTCAGCCGGCTCCGGAGAAGGAGATTGACCGGGACTCGGGGAAGGAACCGTGTCCACGACGGGAGCTTCGGAAGCGATCGGCGTCCCGGAAGCCGTCGCGCCGGGTCCTGTCTCGGTCGCCGAGCTGCACGCGGATGCGAGCAGCAGGAAGACGGTCAGCAGCGCCGGCGCCGCGAATCGCGCAAGATGCCGGATCATTTCATCTCCCCTTCGATTCGCTTCATGAATTCCTCCATCGCGCTGTAGCCCTGCTGCTTCAAATACCAGCTGTTGGCCGCCGCTTCGATCATGCCGGCGACGTCCCTGCCCGGCTGAAGCTGGATTTCCAGGTGGGGGATTTGCACGCCGAGATAGTCGGTGTACTTCTGCTCCATCTCCAGCTCGTTGTTCAGCGCTTGGTCCTTCCACGGGCACAACTCGATGTCCAGAACGATGCGCGTCTCGTCCTGGAACGCCTTTCTGCCGTACAGACGAACGACGTTGATCAGCCCGATGCTGCGCAGCGCGAGAAATTCCCGCGTCGTCTCGTTGTGCGTGCCGAGAATCGTCTTCGGGCTCAGCTTCTTCAGCACGACGATGTCGTCGGCGACAAGCCGATGCCCTCTGCGGATGAGCGTGTGGGCCGTCTCGCTCTTGCCTATGCCGGATTTTCCTCGCAGCAAAATGCCGATGCCCGACACGTTGACGCATACGCCGTGAATGGCGATCTCCTGAGCCAGCGCTTGCGTTAAGTAAGCGTCCAGCTTGCCGAGAAATTCCGTCGTCGCATCCGGCGTCCGCAGCAGCGGAATCCCTTCCTGCTGGCAATAAATCATCAAATACTTCAAGCCTTCCTGATTCGCGGTTACGATAAAGCAAGGAGGATGATATTTCACGACGTTGCCGATGTGCAGCTTCCGTTCTTCCTCGGTCTGCTTATGCAAGTAATTGATTTCCTTCCGGCCGAGCACCTGCACCCGGTTCATCGGGAAGAAATCGAAATAGCCGACGAACTCAAGCCCCGGCCGATGGGCTCTCGAACGCGTGATGACGCGATCCAGACGGTCTTCTCCGGCCAGAATCTCCAGCTTGAACTTCTCCTGCAATTGTTTCACCGTAATGGATTTCAATCGATTCCCCCCTAACGCCTTCATTATAGCAAAAATAACCTCATCTTCCACATCGGCAGCCGGCTTTCATAAGTTCTTTCATTCTCTCATATCTATGAATATCGAAAGAGATGGAGGTTATCGAATGAACGTCGACAAGCTTACCCGGTACTGCCAGCTGAAAGCCCAGATCAAGCAGACGGAAGACGAACTCGAACAGCTTCGCAGAGAAATCACGAACGAAATCTCGCAGGACGCGGAATTCTCCTTCGGCGACTACACCCTCAAGATCGTCTATCAGGAAAAGAGGCATTACAACGACCAGCAGTTGGCCGCCGCCTTGCCCGATCCCGAGCTGTGGAGAGCGTTGTTCAAAGCCGATGCGGCGAAAATATCCGCGCTCGTCAAGACGGGGCTGCTAAGCGAGAAATCGCTCGAAGGCACCTACACGACGACTCGCACGCCTTACTTATACGTAACGCCCACACTTCGCGAGACGCAAACGTAAAGCCCGAAGGCGCAGTCGCCTTCGAGCTTCAAGTCGCATGCTTGGGGGCCGGATGCGCCCCTCCCTTTACGCGTTATCCCTTTCGTTCAGCCTTGATCCTGTCCGCCAGCACCGCCAGATCCATTCCTTTCAGCGCCCCCTCGATCAGCTCGGGCAGCCGGTCGGGGGAGCAGCCGAAGCAAGGAATGCCGAGCTTCGCCAATCTTTTGGCTATCCCCTCGTCATAGGAAGGCACGCCGTCATCGGACAGCGCGAGCAGGCAGATCGCCTGCACGCCGGCCTGCCTCATCTCTCCGAGACGCCGGATCATCTCCGCCTGATTGCCTCCCTCGTACAAATCCGACACGAGAATGAACAGCGTCTTCTTCGGCTCGCGGATAAAAGGCTCGCAATAAGCGAGCGACTTGTTGATGTCCGTCCCGCCCCCGAGCTGCACCCCGAACAGCATATCGACCGGGTCCTCCGCGCACTGCTCCGTCAGATCGACGACTTCGGTGTCGAATACGACGACGCGGGTATCGAGCGCGGGCATGCTCGCGAAGATGGAGCCGACGATCGACGCGTAGATGACGGAGCCGGCCATCGAGCCGCTCTGGTCGATATCGAGAATAACCGTCCACTCCTTGCTCTTGCGGGCGCGGTCGTAGAAGAACACTCTGTCCGGAATCAGCAGCCCTCTTTCCCGGTCGTAATTTTTCAAGTTTTTGCGAATCGTCGTCTTCCAGTCCAGCCCGCTGGCCGAAGGCAGAGGGGAGTGCCGGCGCCGGTTGAGCGCCCCGGTTACGGCCCGCCTCATCTCCTGTTCAAGCCGTCTCATAATGTCTTCGACGACCGTCCTCACGAGCTGCCTCGCGGCCTCCTTGCCCTTCTCGGGAATTTGCCCCTTGAGCGCAAGCAGCGTCGCCACCATCTGAATGTCCGGCTTGACCTTGGACAGCAGCTCCGGCTCGAACAACAGCTGGTTCAACCCTTTGCGCTCGATCGCGTCCGACTGAATGACGGACACGATGTCGGACGGGAACAACGAACGGACGTCCCCCAGCCACTTGGCCAGACGCGGAGCCGACTTGCCGAGCCCCGCGGACCGCGCGGCCGAGGAACCGCCGCCGGCTCCTCCGACGCCGGAACCCGAGCCGTCCTTGCCGGTCTCGTCGTAGATCGCCGCCAGCGCCTCGTCCCTCAGCGCATCCTCGGGGTCCAGCAGGCCGCCGGGCGCGGAGCCGCCCATCGCCTCCAGCTTCTCCTCCGCCGCCGCTCCGAGAATGAGCCGCCAACGCTTCAACTTTTCCCGCTCGATCTCGCTCATAGGCTACAAATCCCCAAAGTCGAATTCGTTAAGTTCATCCAGCTTCTTCTTCTCCTCTTCGCCGAGCGGCTGCAGCAGCTCTTCGCTCGTTTGTTCGGCTCCCGCTCCCCACAGGTCTCCCAGCAATTCGGTCACAGAAGCGCGTTCCCGCGGCTCGAATTCGGCGAACGCCCTGCGCAGGAACACCAAGGAACGGTAAAACGGTTCGTCCTCCAGCGACTGAACGTACAAGTCGAGCTGCTCCCACAGGGCGGCGCGGGACAGCAGCGCGTACCGGTTGCGCATCGACAGCCCTTCGAACCAGCCTGCGCCCAGATCGGCGGGGACGCCCGGAGACAGCCGTCGCGACACCTCCTGCGAGCATTCGTCCGCCGATACTTCGTCCCGCTCCAGCAGGATGGCAAAAGCAAAACCGGACAGCTTGGCATTGCGGTCGTCCCGCATCGCCAGCTCGCGCAGCTTGGCCCGCCACAGCGCTTCGTCCACTTCCTCGTGGTGCTCCTGCGCGATCGCATGCATCTGCTGAATCGCCGCGGCCATGCCCCTGGCCGCATCGTCGTTGCAATTCGCGGCGTCGACGAGCAGCAGCGCGCCTCTGAGGAACAGCTGCTTCAGCAGCGGTACGAGCGCCTCCGTCTCCAGGCGGCGAATCGAGCCGTACCGAACGAGCGCGGACAGTTCGGACGCCGCTCCCGCGATCTGCTCGAAGCTGCCGGCTTCCACGGCCAGCTCCTGCAAAGTACGCGTCGCTTCGGTCATCGCCTCGACGAGCCGGCACTCGCAGGATACGCGGATCAGCTTGGCCGCCTCGGCCAGATTCTCGCACTGCTGCAGCCGCTCATGAATGACGTAGGCCGCCGCGATCTGAATCGTCTCGCCCTTCAGAGTCGATTCGACCGTCTGAATCTCGGCCTCGGGCGACCACTGAAGCACCCAGCGCTCCGCCCACGAAGCCGACTCCTGACGGACCGCCTGCTTGCGCGCGAACCCGATGCCGAGCACCGCGAGCCGGTGAAGCAGCACCGAGCGGTTCAGGTCCAGATAAGCCGCGTCCTCGGACTTCACCCGCCGGTTCTCCCGCAAGTCCAGCTCCAGGTCCTGGGCGACGGCGGTCTTGTATTTCTCCAGCTTCAGCCGCTTCAGCTCGCGGTTCAGATCGTTCTGAATCGGCGTCTGGCTGACCCCTTCCGGGAGCTTGCCGATCGCCGTTCCGACGTCGATGCGGGCCAGCGCCTCCGCAACGACCGCGTAATCCCCGTTGCCCAGACAGACGACGGCGGCATCGCGCAGATCCTTCCACGTCGGCCTGCTGCCTCCCTTCAAGGAAGCCAGCGCTTCCGCCATGCGCACCGCCTCGATAACCGACGCCGTCGAACGATACGTTCCCGACTCGCGCAGCAGCGTCGCCAGACGGGTCATATAGATCGTCGGCAGCCGCTCCGGCTTGCCCGCGTTCAGGCACTCCCAGAAAAGCTGGTAGTATGCCGGCGCTTGGTTGCCCGCTCCATAGCCGGAATGCGAGGACAGCTTATAGTACGTATAGGGCATGAGCGTCAAGCTGGTCGATACGGACGGAAGCTTGCCGAACTCCGCGTCCGTCATCGCCGGAAGCGACAGGTCCAGCGCCGAAGCGTGGTGCGCTCCGGTGACGACGACAATGCGGTCCGGCTCGTGCCCCGCCGCTAAGGTCTCGCGAATCCTGCGGCGCATGTACGCTTCGCGCAGCCCGTTATAGGCGATCTCCTGCGGCACGAACGCCCGCTCCTCCGCTTCCGTCAGCTCGCGCATGCTCCCCGAGAAAGCGTGAATCGCCTGCCGGTATGCCTCCTGGCTTCCGGCATGCTCGTAGTGGCGCTCCCAATAGGCCTCGTAATCGGGCTCATCCGCCAATTCGGCGATCCGTTCGTACAGCGAGTGCTGCCAGCCCGCATACGTTCTGCGTTTCTCCCCGGCCTCTTCCGCAGCGTCGTCCTCTCCGCCCGATTCCCGCAGCTCCAGCAGAGCGAGCGCCCGGTCCGTCGGCAAATCGATAAACTCGCACAGCGCGCCGCGCTTGTTCGCCCAGACGAAAGCCTGATACTCGGGGGAATAGGCCGCAAGCGGAAAAAGCAGCGTTCGCACCGGAAGGCGGTCCGTATAGGCGAGCAAGGCGACGGGCGGCTTCACGCCGTGCGCCGTCAACTGGCCGATGAACGCGTTCGCGTCGCTCGGCCCCTCGACCAGCACGGCAGTCGGCTTGACCTTGTCCAGATATGCCCGCAGATGATACGCGCCCGCGGGGGACAGGTGCCTGACGCCGAAGACGCGCACCCGTTCCCCGTTCAACCGTTCAGCTCCTTGCAAGCGTTGTACAGACTGCGCCATTCCGATCCCCGCTTTTTCATGACGTTGTCGAGATACTCCTTCCAGACGAGCCGGTCCTTCTCCTCGTCCTTGACGATCGCCCCTTGCAGGCAAGCCGCGATGTCCTCGTCCGCGATCTCGCCCGTGCCGAAGCTGGCGGCCAGCGCCATGCTGCCGGTGAGCAGGGAGATCGCCTCCGCGGTGGAAATAACGCCGCTCGGCGGCTTGACCTTCTCCTTGTTGTCGAGCGTCGCGCCGCCGCGCAGCTCGCGGAAGATCGTGACCACCTTGCGGACCGCCTCCTCGTCCGGAAGGGCGGCCTGCAGCTCGTAGCTGGAGGCGATCTCCGCGACCCGGCGGTTGACGATGTCGACCTCGGTGTCGATGCTCGCGGGCGCCGGCAGCACGATGATATTGAACCTGCGCTTGAGCGCCGCCGACATCTCGTTCACGCCGCGGTCCCTCGTGTTGGCGGTCGCGATGACGGAGAAGCCTTTGGCCGCGGACAGCTCGCGTCCGAGCTCGGGAATCGAGATCGTTTTCTCCGACAGAATCGAGATGAGCGCATCCTGCACCTCCGAGGCGCAGCGGGAAATCTCCTCGAACCTCGCGATGCCGCCTTCCTCCATCGCCCGGTAGATCGGACTCTTGATCAGCGCTTGGTCGGAAGGCCCCTGCGCCAGCAGCAGCGCGTAGTTCCACGAATAGCGGATATGCTCCTCGCTCGTGCCCGCCGTTCCTTGGATGACCTTGGACGAATCGCCGTGGATCGCGGCGGTCAGATTTTCCGACAGCCACGACTTGGCCGTGCCGGGTTCCCCGATCAGCAGCAGCGCCCGATCCGTAAGCAGCGTGGCGATCGCCATCTCGACGAGCCGCTTGTTCCCGATATATTTCGGACGGATCGGAACGCCGCCCGCTTCGCCGCCTGTAATAAACGTCAGCGCCGCGCGCGGAGACAGCCGCCATCCCGGCGGCTTCGCTCCCTGGTCGACTGCGGCCAGCGCCTCGAGCTCCCGGGCGTACAGCCTCTCCGAAGACAACCTCAATACATTCGTTGCTTGATCCATTCCACGATCCCCTTCCCTCCGCCGGAACCGTCCTCCGGCTTCTCTCTCAATTCGCTCACGATCTCCAGCACCTGCTCCCGGACGCTCGGGTAATGAAGCTTCTCCGTATACTGCTCAAGCTTATCTGCGTAAGAGCCGGGAAGCAGTCCGAGCAAATAACGCTGCTCGGGAGACAAGTAATAGATCGTGCGTCTCTGCCCTGCTGCCAGCACATGCATCAGCATATCCGGCGCTTGCTTGCTGCCGATCTTGAACAAAGCCAGCAGCGCGTGAACGGTTCCTTCTTCGGCGAGCTGCGGCTTCGCTTCGCACTTCGTCAGCAAATATCGTTCCGCCGGCCGATCGAAATCGCCGACCAGCCTCGTCACGACCTCCAATTCGTCCTGCTCGATGAACAGCTCCAGCCAGCGCGGGTCCAGCCGGAACGGCTCCTCTTGCTCTTCCCGCATCATCGTGATCGATATCGTCGGCAGCAGCGCCTGCATGCTTTCCGCCAGCGCCTTCCTCTTCCCCGTCACCTTGTACTTCGAGAACCGTTCGTACACTTCCGCGGGAGTCATGCTGCGCACGGCGGCATACAGGCTGATTCCCAAATAGCGGCCGCGGTTGTTGTCCGCCAGAGACACGGCGAAGCTTCGGGCGTCCTGCCCGTCGTCGTCCGTCAGCCGATCGCCTGCGGTCCGCTGCAGCCAATACGGCGCATGCGCGGCAAACAGCGGGTTGGAGAACAACTCCTTAAGCAGAGCCGTCGATTCCGTCGACTTCCGGTCTCCGAGCGCATCGAGCGCCGATTGAATCGGAGCCCATGCCTCTTCCGATTTCGCCGCGTCTTCGGCCATGTTCTCGTTCACCGTTCGAGCGTACGCGACGGCGCGCTGCGAGAGCTCTTCGTCCGCGCACAGCCGGATCGGCTCGACGGCAAGCTCGCGGTCCTTGGACGCGAACGCCCGGTAGATGCGGTCGGACGCCGCAGGCGTGCCTACGCGCGCCAAGGCGAGCAGGGCGGCACGACGAACCTCCTTGCGCTTCTCGTCCGCCTGCGCGAGCAGGAAGCTTTCCTGATCCGCATAGCTTCCGAGCTGCTCGACTGCCGCCGCCCGCACCTCGGGCGACCCTTCCTCGGCTGCCCTAAGCAGCAGCGCCTTCGCCGCCTCTCCTTGCAGGCGGTGGATCAACCGCAGCCTGCGCGAATCCCCCTTGCCGCCGTCCGGGCGGAATGAGGCGAGCAGCGCAGGCAGCGCCGCTTGCCCGAATCCGGGCACGATTTTCTCCTCCGCGATTTCGGGAATTTCCGCGTAGCTGTCGTCGAGCGCGGCTATCGCCGGAAGGATCAGCCGATAGTCGCGAACCGTGCCTTCCTCGCATGCCTGGCGAATGACTTCCATTCTTCCCTGGCCTTTCACGGTCAGCGCTTCGATGACCGGCTTCAGCTTGCGGTAAGGCTGCATCCCGTAATCGAACGAATCCGCGCCTTCCAGCGGGGAGACTTCTCCCGGAACGTCCGTCCTCCCCTGGGTATGCATAATCGAATGCAGCAGCGCCGACAAGTCGAGCAGCCTCGTATCCGCTTCGTCGGGTTCGGCGCCGAGCGTCAGCTCGACCGCCTGAGCGACCCGAGCGAACACGGGCGAGGCTTCTCCCAGCTTCTTGACGGCGGGCAGCAGCTTCGTTAATCTCAGATCGCCGCGGGCCAGCTTGCTCCCGGCGATAAACAGCCTTCTCGTCTCTCTGTCCAGTTCGTGCAGCGTCTCCAGACTCATTCTCTGTTCCTCCTTCGCCAGCCGGATCGCCGGCTAGTACAATAAACGAACGACACCGCCGTCACATACGAGGCTGAGCGGCTGCGCGCGCAACCGTCCGCCTTCCGCGTCGTGCTCGAACATCGCCAGCATCGCCTGGCCCTTGACGTCGCGCCGATGAAGAAGCGGCAGCAGATGCGTCGTCGGCTGCTCCAGATAAGCGATATCCGCGAGCGGCAGCTTGTTGCCTTGTTCGTCGGCGAGCGCATACCGGCCCTCCCCGTCGACGACGATCTCCCTGAACGCCAGCAGCAGAACCGGATGCTTGTCGGACAGCGGATTTTTGATCTGGTTTTTCACCTGCTTGATCGCATCCGGGAACGAGCGAACGGCTCCGGACAGCGCTGAATCGTACGTCTGCGCGTCCGGCTTCTCGAACGTCTGCGTCTCCCAGCGCACCCTGGCGTTCAGATCGCCCGGGTAGACGAGCAGTTCTCCGGCGCGCACGACGTCGAAGACGGAGTCCTCTTCGCGAATGTGCTTGGCGGCGCGAAACGGACGGAAAGTGCGGGTGACGCGAATACGCCCGGTCGCAAGCTCGATCCAGTAGCCTTCGTCGACGTACTCTCCCCGCGCCTGATCTTCGAACGAACGGAATGCCAGCTGCAGCAGCCGCGCATCGGCGTGCGCCAACCCGCGCTCACGCAGCTCGGCGATTTGCCAGGCATGGCCGATTTTCTCCTCGAGCGTCGAATCGACATCCATCGGAAGCTCGGGATTTTCCCGCCTAGCGGTTAAGTGCTCCCGACTCTTCTTCAGCAGGGAATGCAGCAGCGTCATGCGCGATACCGCCCGGGTATACATCGCTTCGCGATCCCGATCCGCCTCCAGGTCGAGCAGCAGCGCCCGAAAGGCCGCCTGAATACCGGGTATGTAGTAATTGCCGAGCTGCTTGCACTGCTCGGACAGCAGCTTGATCGTTTTCTTGTCCACGCTTCCGAGTCCCGACTGCACGAGGCTGCGGAGCAGCTTCTCCGCGATCTCCAGCCCTTCCAGCTGCGCGGCCGTCTTCTTGACGAGAGCGGATTTGTTCGTCTTGCGTTTGGCCGGCTCGGCCCGTTCGGCAGTCGCCGCGTCGCGTTTCTTCTCCTCCCGCTTCTCGGCCTTCTCCCGCTTGTCCGCGATCTCCTGCGGCACCTCGGCCACGGAGAACGGAGAGCCGGATACGTACGCGTACATCAAGCCGAGCAGATGCTTGCAGGGAAACTGCCGGCTCGGACACGAACAGCGGAACGCCGGACTGTCCGGATTAACGAAGTCCGCCGAGCAGCGGTAGGGCTCCTTGCCGCTCCCTTTGCATTCTCCGAACAACAGCGTGCCGTCCTCGGTGCGGCTGAGACTCTGAAAGCTCTTTTTCCTCGCCAGATCCTTGCCGTTCTTAATGGCGGCGGCGTTGAGGGCGAGACTGTCCACGTAGGACTCGGTCAACTGATTCATGGGATCCCTCGCATCGTTATAGTCATCTTTGAATACTTCCCGATTGGACTGGGGTTTCCCTCTCGCAATGGGAAATATGGGAAAAAGGTCGCAACTTATATAGATTCGCAACTTCGGGAGATTAGAATCGTTAAAATAAGTAAAAAGCCTTATTCCGCAAGGAGACCGTACGTCTATGTACCTGAAAGAAGTGACCATATTGCAAGACCGCTTCCCGTCCCGCGGCGGTTATCCGTTCTCCGTTCCCGCCCTGCGCAAAACCGACAGGCTGCGCTTCGAAGCCCCGGTGACGTTCTTCGTCGGGGAGAACGGCTCCGGCAAGTCCACGCTGCTCGAAGCGATCGCTTGGCAGTGCGGCTTCCATACGGGAGGCGGGGGCGTCAACCAGATCTACGAGTTGGAAAACAGCGAGGCGGCTTTCGGCCCTTACATCCGCCTTTCCTGGCTGCCGAAGGTTCGCAACGGCTTCTTCCTGCGCGCGGAATCGTTTTTCGACTTCGCCAGCCACCTGGATCGGGAAGCCAGGGAGCAGCCCCGATATCGCGACGAGATCTATGCCTCTTACGGAGGGAGGTCGCTGCACGAGCAATCGCACGGCGAATCGTTCCTGAGCCTGTTCCGCAGCCGCTTCGGCAAGCAGGCGATCTACCTGCTGGACGAGCCCGAGGCCGCCTTGTCGCCCGCGCGCCAGCTTAACCTGCTGTCCATCCTCCACGGAATGCGGTCGAGCGCCCAATTCATCATCGCGACGCACTCTCCGATTCTGCTCGGCTTTCCGGGCGCGCGCATCTATTCGTTCGACGAAGCTCCGATCGCCGAGGTCGCGTACGAGGACACGCTGCATTACCAGTTGACCCGAAGGTTTCTCGAAAACCGCAATGCCGTGTTCCGCGACTTGTTCGGCGACGATTGACTCTACACAAGCCAAGGCTTCCAAGCATAGAAGGGGCATGCATCGTTATCCGAAAACCCGGAAACGCGCATGCCCCTTCTGTCTCCCTAATCAGCGCCGGACCGGCTTGCCGGCTTTGGCCGACACGGAAAAATAACTCATCTCGATGGGCGAGACGATCTCCTTCTTCAGCGCCCCGTCCTTGTTTTCCTCCGAACAATCCCCGCGGTATTTCCCCACGTCCAGCTTCATGTCGATAAAATCGACGACCTGCTGCAGCGAGGCGATCTGGCTGACGATCGTTTCCCGGTGGCTCCTCAAGCGCTCTGCCAGCTCCGGGTATTCCGCAGGATCGGCGTCAACGGAAACCGCGAGGAATGGCCGCATTTCCTCCAGCGGCATCCCCGTTTTCTTCAGACAGGAGATCAGCCGGATTGTATTGACGTCCTCTTCCCGGTAGATGCGGTGCCCGTTGTCCTTCCGATTCGCCCGGGGCAGCAGCGCGATCTTCTCGTAATAACGGATTGTGTCCTCGGTAATTCCGGTTTGCGCGGCGGTCTGCTTGATCGTAAACGTCTGCCCTGCCTTCATTCCGTTCCCTCCCGGATATCGCTTTTGGGTGCATTATACAACTTGGAGCTGACTCCAAGTCAACCATGTTATTTTCAGGGATACAATTTGGTTTTGGCGCCTTGACTTGAAGCCGACTCCAAGATCTAGAATGTACGCTATCCGGCGGGAAATATCCCGCCCATACAGGAGGAGATGTACGATGAACGCGAACCCAAGCGAAAATATTGCATTGATTACGGGCGCAAACCACGGCATCGGGCTGGAGTTAACCCGGAAGTTGCTGTCGGAGGGCTGGCAGGTCGTTGTTTTGAACCGCTCGGACTTTCCGGCGGACGATACGAAGATCGGGGAAGCGGTGGAGAGCGGGCAACTTCGCGTGTACAAGACCGAGGATCTTGCCGATTATGCCAGCTTGAGACGGTCTTTGGAAGAAATCAAAAGCAGGGAGCGGCGGATCGATGTTCTGTTTAACAACGCCGGCGGGAGCTTCTCCCAATTGAGCTATTCGAGACAAGGGCGCGAGAAGCATTACGAACTGCTGACGGTCGTTCCCTATATCATCGTGATGGAATTGATGGAGCTCTTGAACAACGGCCTCTTGAAAACGGTGATCAACACCTCGTCCTCCGTATTTGCCTATAAGAAAGAGTTTAATCTCGAAACTCTGGAGCGCCCCAAAACCTTCCGGAAGCTGTTCGGCCCATACGCCACCTCCAAGCTGGCGCTTTCGCTGTGGACTCGGGCCATCGCGCCGCAGTTGGCCAAGGACGGCATCCAGATCCGCAGCGTGGACCCGGGCGGCAACAATACGTTAAGATCGGAGAACAAATCCGGGCTTCCGCTGGCGATCGGCTTGGTGATGAGACTGTTTTTCGCTCCGCCTTCCCATGGGGCTAACCGACTGTACGAGGGCGCTCTCGGGACGCATCGCAATGAGACCGGCGTGTTTTTGCTGAAAGGCAAGGTTGCGAAACTAAATTTTACGGATCAAGCGCACACCGTATTGGAAAGGATTCATTCGATTTACGAGCGCGAGTTTCTTGACGCTGCCGCGCTCTAAAGCCACCGCTGCATAAACATAGAAAAAAGCCTTCAAACACTCGGAGGACTGCCCCTTTCGTGTCTGAAGGCTTTTTCTTTAGGATGCGAATGCGTCAAGCCGCCTTCGCTTGTTCCACTTTGCCGGCTCTGGGCAGCAAACCGGCGATGAAGATTTTGACCAGCGCAATCGCCAACAGCAGAATGAAGATCGCGTGCATGCCGGCCGCCATCTGCGACGGGACGTCCTCGGTCACGACCCGGTTGAACAGCATGCCGAATACGGCCACCGCCACCGTCTGCCCGAGCGTTCCCATGAAGGAGTTCGTGGAGGTCGCGACCCCGCGCATGTTGGCGGCCGCGGAATTTTGAATTGTCACGATCGCCGGCGTGCTGATGCAGCCCATGCCGAAGCCGATCAGTACGAGCAGCCCGATGACGTGCCAATACGAGGAACCCTCATGAAGCGTGTACAGCCACAGCGCCCCGACTGCGACGAGAATCGTTCCGAGCAGCATGAATCTGCCCGCCCCGAAGCGGAACATGTATCTGCCCGACAAATTCGAAGCGATCGGCCAAGCGAGCGACATCGGCATCAGCATCAATCCCGACGTCGTGGCGCTGAGCCCCATGACGTTCTGAATCCACAGCGGAATGTAGATCGTCACCCCGGCGACGATGCAAAATCCGAAAAAGCCGAGCACGTACGGAATCGTAAGCCGCCGCTCGCGGAACAGCGACAGAGGCAGCATCGGCTCCTTGGCCGCGGATTCGACGAACAGGAAGACAGCCAGAAATACGAACGACACCGCGAAGAGACCGATGATCGTCGGCGAATTCCACGCGTACGTCTCCCCTCCCGTCAGCAGCGCGAGCAGCAAGCACGAGACGCTGATCGTAAACGTCAACGCGCCCCAGTAGTCGATTCTGCTCTTGGCGACTTTGTCGAATTTCTCGTTCAAGAATCCGAGAACGAGGACGAAGGAGACGATGCTGATCGGAATGTTCATATAGAAAATCCAGCGCCACGAGATCGTATCGACGAAATAGCCGCCCACGAACGGACCGACCAAGCCCGCGATCGACCACATCGAGGACAACACGCCCTGCACCTTGCCCCGCTGCTCGCCGGTGTACATATCGCCTATAATCGTGAAAATGACCGGGGTCAGCGCGCCCGCTCCGATCCCTTGAATCGCCCTGAACCAGATCAACTGGGTCATCGTCTCCGCCGCTCCGCACAGGATGGAGCCGATCAGGAACAGCGACAATCCGATCGTGAAAATCAATTTTCTCCCGAACAAATCGGCCAGCTTGCCGAAAATCGGAGTCGTGACGCAAGTCGTTAACGTATAGATGGAAAAAATCCAGCCGATCAGGCTCAACCCTTGCAAATCTTTGACAATGCTTGTCGTCGCCGTCGTTACGACCGTCGAGTCCAGCGCTCCGATGAACAGCGCGGACAGCAATCCGATCGTCACGACAGTACGGTTTGTTTTCTTCTGAGACATCTTGCTATCCTTCTCTCGTGCTTATAATGCTTGCTTCGATACTCTACCGATCATAGGCCTGAGCTCATTCTTTGTCAACGCGAACAGAAGGGGGAGCGCAGACGCCAAGAAGCGCCGCTGCGATCTGCAATCGCGGGCGCTTCTTGATCGATGCCGTCTCACTAGCCTCTATCGGATTCCAGCCAATAACCTGCGATCCCCTTCTCCAAGCGAACCAAGGCTTCCAGGTAAAAGTAGTCTCCCCACACGACGAAGTCGTCCGGAGACGAGTTGCCGCGCACGTGATACGACCCTCTGGAGATCAAGCCGTCCGCGTCTGGCTTGCCGATCGTCGCGTAATTGCGAACGAGCGATTCCATCGACCGCTGCACGCCTTCCTCAAAATACGCCCGCTCGGGGTCATCCCGCTCGATCAGGTCAAGCAGCTCCAGCAAGCCTGCCGACACGATCGCGGAAGCCGAGCTGTCGCGATAAGTCGCCTCGTCGACCGGGACATCGAAATCCCAATAAGCGACATGGTCATCCGGCAGATGGCTCAGGAAGAAACGCGCCAGCCGCTTGGACGTCTCGAGATATTTCGCGTCCCGCGTGTAACGGTAAGACAAGGCGAAGCCGTATACGCCCCATGCCTGCCCGCGCGTCCAGGTCGATCCGTTCGTATAGCCCTGGGCCGTATCGCCGCCGACCGGCTCGCCGTTCTCGGGCTTGAAGTGGAACGTATGATAGGAGGAATCGTCCCCGCGCACGAGATAGCGGCGGCTCTTGTCGGCATGAAGGACGGCGGTCCGACGATACCGTTCCTCTCCGGTCTGTTCGTACGCCCAGTACAGAAGCGGCAAGTTCATCAGGCAGTCGATGATGATGCGCCCGCCGTTCACCGGATCGCCGGCCGGCCCCCAAGCCTGAATGTACTGACCCTGCTCACGCCACCTGGCCATCAGCTTGTCCGCCGCTCTCAGCGCGAGCTGTCTCGCTTCTTCGTCACGCTCGATGATCCACTGCGCCTTCGCGGAAGGAGAATACAGGAAGCCGATGTCGTGGTGATCGAGCACCCGGTTCGCCTCAAGCCGCTCCCGGAAGCTGCCTACCGTGCGGACGGCGGCCTCGCGGTAAGCTTTGTCCCCGCTGTACTCGTAGCACAGCCACAGCATGCCCGACCAGAACCCGTCCGTCCAGTCGTCGTTGTTCGTCAGCACGTACGACTTGCCTCCGTCCGTGCTGACATGCGGAAACCGCTCGCCGAACCTCTCGATGTTGCGCTTCGTTTTCGCCAGCGCGTCCTCAATCGCCGCTTGCCATAAGCTCATCGGTTGCTCCCTCCCAAATCCGGACTGTCCAGCAGCGCGACTTCCGCCGCGTTCGTGCCGTGAAGCTCGAACACGACGATGTCGTTATCCCCTTCCCTCAGCAGCGGTCCGGGAACGTACAGACGCCGCTGCGGTCCCTTGCTCCAATAACGGCCGAGATTAAATCCGTTGACGTAGACGACGCCCTTCGTCCAGCCGTCCAGCGCGACGAACGTGTCGGCAGGCTGCCCTTCCACGGCGAACGTGCCGCGGTAGAACGCCGGCCCTTGTCCCTGCTCGCCGTTGAAGACAAGAGCCGACAGATCGTCCAGCGGCAGAGGCCGGATTTCCCAATCGTACAGAAACTGGTTGCCCAGGCGAACGCCTTCGGTAATGCCTTTATGATCTTTCAGCAGCGGGCCGTAATTGACCCGTCCCATGTTTTCGACCAGAATGTCGAGGCGCACGCCCTCCGCCGGAATATCGAACCGGATCGGGTCGGCCTCGGGCGCCCATCTCTCGACGACGCCGGCATAACGGCCGTCGACGAAGACGAGCACGCGGTCGCGCACGTGCTGCAGCACAAGCTCGTTGTCCCGGCGCGGGCCGGAGACGCGCGTGCTGTACAGAATAAAGCCGCTGCCTTGCCCGACCGCCTCCATCGGCTCCGGACAAGCTCTGCGGACGGGCGCCGACAGCTTGTCCAGCGCAGTGAACAAATCCGCCCGCTCCGTCAGCCGAACCGTTCCGTAGCTTGTGCGCGCGAGCGGTTCCGGCAGACTTAGCTCGGGAAGCTCGACGTACCGTCCGATCGCTTCGCGCGCGGCGTAGAACTTGTCCATCGGCTCGCCCCATTCCGACAGCAGCGTATCGTAATCGTAGCTCGTCACCGTCGGCTCGTAAGTCAAATGGTGGTTCGCGCCGTTCCAGAACCCGAAGTTCGTGCCGCCGTGAAACATATAGAAATTGACGGAAGCCCCTGCCCGCAAAATGTCGTCCAGCGCTTCGGCCATCTCCGCGGCGTCTCTCGTGTGATGCTCCTCGCCCCAATGGTCGAACCAGCCGTTCCAGAACTCCATCACCATCAGCGGTCCGTCCGGCTGATAGCGGCGAAGCTGGGCGAACGCCTCGTCGGCCCGCGAGCCGAAGTTGACCGTCTCCAGCACGCCCGGAACCATGCCTCCTTGCAGCATGAAATCCTCCGGACCGTCCGACGTAAACAGCAGCACGTCTATCCCTCTGCGCACCATGCCGTCGCGCAAGTATTCGAGGTACTTGATGTCGTTGCCGTAGCTGCCGTACTCGTTCTCGATCTGCATCGCGATGATCGGCCCGCCGTTCGTGCACAGATAAGGAACGAGCTTGGGCAGCAGAGCGTCGTAATAGCGATCGACCTTCTCCAGATAACGCTCGTCGAAGCAGCGCAGCCGGATGCCAGGGTCGGCCAGCAGCCAGGCGGGAAGCCCGCCGAACTCCCATTCCGCGCAGATGTACGGGCTCGGCCGCACGATGACGTGCAGTCCCAGCCGTCCCGCCAATTCGATAAAGCCGACGAGATCCGCAATCCCCTCGAATACGTACCGCCCTTCTTGCGGTTCGTGAAGGTTCCAGGGGACGTAGGTTTCTACCGTGTTCAGCCCGCAAGCTTTCAGCTTCAGCAGGCGATCCTCCCAATATTCCGGAACGACCCGGAAATAGTGGATTGCGCCGGACAGAACGCGAATGCTTTGCCCGTTATAGGTAAATTGATTGCCTTCCGTGGCGAATACCGTCATCTGAACTCCCCCATGTACAATCAGCCCCGGCTCTGCCTATACTGTCCGGGCGTGATGCCTTCGTATTTCTTGAACACGCGCAGCAGCGATTGACTGCTGGCGAAGCCGCATTGCTCGGCGATGTTCTGAATCGCGTCGTCCGTGGACGTCAGCAGCGATTTCACCTTGTCGATCCGCCGCTTGTTGACGAAATCGATCAGATTCTCCCCGGTCTGCTCCTTGAAGAACCGGGACAGATAGGTCGGATTGATGTCGAAAGCCAGGGCAATGCTGGTCAAGCTCAAATTCATGTCGCTTACGTTGCCCAGCACATGCTCCACGACCTGGCTCTTCAAGTCGGTGTTGTGACTTTTCTTCTTCTGCTGCAAGTAGTCGCACACCGTTTTCAGGAATGCCAGGATCTCCTCTTCCATCTCCGCGAACGTCTCGCACTGTGTAATCTGCTTGATCAGATCCGTCTTCTCGACCATAATTTCCGTCGTGCCGAGCTGGAACTGCTCGACCGCTTTCAGCATCGTGCCCGCCAGCTCGAACATGAGCAGCTTGGCCATCTGAGGAGACAGCGTGCCTTCCGAGAAATTCGCCACGAGAATGCGCTGCAGCACTTCCGCCGCCTGCTCGTAGTCGCCCGCGGCCATCTGGTTGATGAACTGACGCTCTTTGTCCAGCGGGTAGTACAGCTCGTTTTTAGGCCGCTTGACGGATTCGTACGCGATAATCTGGTTGGAGCCGAGCACCAGCTTGTACTCCAGCGATTCCTCGGCTTCCTCGTAACATTTCGGAATCGAAGACCAGAGCGTATGAACGTCGCTCACCCCAATGGTGAAGCGGATGAAGAACCGCTCCTGGATGAATTTTTTCGCTTCCGCCGCAATGTGCAGCAGCTCTTTTTTCGCTTCCTTCTCCTTGCCGAGAAAGTTGACCAGACATGCGATTTTCCCGTCGATCTCGGTAAAATATGCGCGATAGCCGGACGCCAGCATTTCGCCGAAAATGTTCGTGACGATCAGGTAGACGAACTGCGATTTTTTCTCCAAATCCAGCTTCTCATTCGCCTGGAACAGCGGAGCGTAATCCTCGATCTGCATAAGCAGCACCGTGAATCGGTCCGTCTCGAAGCGCAGATCGTGCGACTCGATCGCCTGCGACAGCGCGGATTCCGTATCCACCCGGCCGCTCAGCAGACGATTCAAAAATTGATTGCGCAGCACGAGCCTCTGCTCCTGCATCCGCTTGTTGGCCTCATCCTGGATCGCCGCGCTTTCGGTCATGAACGACTGCAGGACGGCGAACTCGTTCGACATGCTCTTCATATTCGTTTTAACCTTGCTGGACACGAAGTCCATCATGTTTTGAATCGGAGCGTAATTCCGTCTCGTCAGCCAGAAGGCCGACAGCCCGCCCAATACGACGCACAGCAGCATCGCCAGGTAGATCAGGTTTTTCAGCAGCGTCACTTTGGCCAGATAGACTTGCTCCGGCAGCACCGAAATGTAGGTCCAATTCGTCTCGTCGGACCGGACGTAAGAGATTGCCGCGTTGCTGCCTTCGATTCGCTCGACCATAAAGCCGCGAGCATTCCGCATCAGCTCCAGAGGAAGCTCCCGCAGCTCGCTTTCCGTGCCGGTCGTCATAATCGGACGGCCTTCCCGATCGAGCACGTACACCGTCCCCTGGCTGGCGAGCTCGATTTTCGAGATCGCTTCCTTGAGCCTGCTCTGGTTCATCAGCACGACAAGCGTGGCACGGGACTGCTTCATCTCCTGCAGCGGCAGCGATTGCACGTAAACAAGAGAGTTCGCTCCCTGCTGCATGTTCTCGTTCAACGTCATGAACGTTCCGGGATCGCCCTTCTCTACCCAATCGAGCCACTCGCCGTAACTGATCCCGGAAGTTTTGTGCAGCACGGAAAACAAGTCGTCTGCCGGCATAAACGTCGTTGTCGTAATGCCGGAGTTATGATTTTTAAGATAAATGTAGACGTCGGTAATATCGCCGTTCGCGAACGTATACGACTTCAGATTCGTGATGATGTCCATCGTGCTGAACCTGGCTTCCGTCGTATTAAGCGTATCGCGGTTCAAGTAGGCCGTCATTTTCGGATCGAACGATAACTGGGTGCCGAAGCGCCTGATGTCGGCGGTCTGATTGTCGACGAATTGCCGGACCTGATCCAGAAGCGTGTCGTTGGACTTGCGCACTTCCGTGACCAGCATATCCTGCGATCGCAGCAATACGACCAAGGTTATGAGTATTGGAATAAACAGGACGAACAGATAAGAATACAACCAAAACTTATAAACCTTGCGCTTCATATCAGTCTTCACCGCCGATGTCGAGTATCGTCCGAGTCCGCGATTGCGGCGCTTACTCTTTCACAGCTCCAATCATGACGCCTTTGGCGAAAAATCGTTGCAGGAACGGGTAAATCAGCAAAATCGGAACCGTAGCAACCATAATTGTAGCATATTTGATGCTTTCCCTTACGCCTTCCTGGTCGGCCATCGCATCGCCGAGCTGCATCGAGCTCGTATCGTTCAGGACCAGGATTTCGCGCAGAATGAGCTGCAGCGGGAACAGCTCCCGGTTGCGCAGGAACAGCATGGCGTTAAACCACGAATTCCAGTGCGCGACGCCGTAGTACAGAATCATGACCGCCACGACGGGCATCGACAGCGGGATGACGATCCGGAACAGAATGCCGAACTCTCCCGCTCCGTCGATCTTCGCCGATTCGATCAAGCTCTCCGGAAGCGCCTCGAACGACGTGCGCATAATGATCAGATTCCACGTGCTGATGGCGACGGGAACGATCAGCGCCAGCAGGCTGTTGCCCATATGCAGCCAATTGTTGACCAGCAAGTACGTCGGAATCAGGCCGCCGCTGAAGTACATCGTGAAGATGATCGCGATCATGATCGGCTTGCGGAGCAGAAACTTCCTCGACAAGCCGTAAGCTCCCAGCGCCGTAAAAAAGAGGTTGGTGAGCGTACCGACGATCAGAATAATGAACGTATTGCGATACCCGCTGAAAATGTTCGGATTGTCGAGCACGCGAGCATAGGCGTCCCAGCTGAAGCCGAGCGGATTAAGCAGCAAGCCTTGGTGCGCGATCAGACGGTTCGAGTCGCTCAAAGACGCCATAACGACGTGGTAAAAGGGATACAGCGTAATGACGACGAGCAGGAGCATGAGTATCCCGTTGGCTAAGTTGAAAACGCGATCGGACGCGGTCAGTTTCATCATCTATCGTTCCCTCCTTACCATAGCCGGTTCCCGGATACGCGTCGGGAAAACCAGTTGGCGCTGATGAGCAATGCAAAGTTGATAATCGCCTGGAACAAGCCGACGGCGGAGGTGAAGCTGTAATTCTGTCCTTCGGCGATCCCTTTGCGGTAGACGAAGGAGGAGATAATATCCCCAGTCTCGTAGGTGTTCGGATTGTAGAGCAGGATGACCTTCTCGAAGCCGATATCCATCAGACCGCCGATGCGCAGAATGAGCAAGATCATAATAATCGGAATCAGGCTAGGCAGCGTAATGCTCCACATCTGCCGGAATCTGCCCGCCCCGTCCACTCTGGCCGCCTCGTACAAATCCGGATTGATGCCGCTGATCGCCGCCAAGAAAATGATCGACGACCAACCGAGCTCCTGCCAGATTCCCGACGCGACGTAGATGCTGCGGAAGTTCGCGGCGTCGCCGAGCAGCGTCGCGCGCTGGCCCCCGAAAAACTCGATAATCGTATTGATGAAGCCGTCGCGGTTCGTAAAATCGAGAATGAGACCGCAGATGACGACGAGCGAGACGAAGTGCGGCAAGTAGGTAACCGTCTGGACCACGCTCTTGAACAGCTTCCTGCGAATTTCGTTCAACAGAATCGCCAACAGGATCGGTGCAGGGAATCCGAACACGAGCTGATAGACGCTGAGCAGAAGCGTGTTGCGCAGTACTCGCCAGAAATAAATGCTGTCGAAGAAATCCTCGAAATTTTTGAAGCCGACCCATGGGCTGGACCAGATCCCTTTCGGAATGCTGTAATCCTTAAAGGCGATAATCGACCCGTACATGGGCAAATACTTGAAAATGAAATAGTACAATACGACAGGCAGCACCATCAGGTAGATGGCTTTATTTTGCACCAGGTCTCTTTTGAGTTTCTGCATCATAGGCGCTCTCCCGCCTCCCAAGAGTTCATAGTTGACTTCCTTTCGCTGTGCTGTGTAATCGGCCGATGCCGGCCATCGGCCTCATCCTGAACTCCATACTATCGGGGCGGGGGTCGCGTGTATATTTTCAACTCTTTAGGACGTATGCAAATCTAGACAAATCGCAGATTACAATTCTTTACGCGATTCATTTATTTTTGGAATGGCGCGGCCAAGCCTTGCGGGGCATGCGTTTGCCCCCTGGCCTCAGTGAAGCTGCAGCCGCGGCTCCAGGGCCAAGATTTGGCCTCCACGTAACCGTCGCTATCCCGCTCCCCCGAGTCCAAGGCCAAATCTTGGCCCTGAAGACTCCCCATGAGTGGCTGGCTCCAATATCGTCACATTAAAAAAGGCTCCCGGACGAATCCGGGAACCTGTCGCCGATCAGCCGTTGGAGCCGTCCAACTTCTGCATCAGCCTGAAGATCAATGCAGCGCTTTCGGCGCGCGTTCCGTTCTCCAACGGACTGAACTTCGTCTTCGAGCGGCCTTCGCCCACCCCGAGTGCGTTGGCTTTGCGGATTGCCGCTTGCGCCCAGCCGGGAGCCGCATCGATATCGGCAAATTCAGTCGATTCGTTATCCGCTGCGATGACGCCCGTCTTGTATTCGTAAGCGCGAACGATCATCGCCGCCATCTCCTGACGGGTGATCGAGGCATTAGGCGCGAATTTGGTCGCTCCGGCCCCCTGCACGATGCCCGCCCGAACCGCCAGAGCAACGTCATGCGCGTACCATGCATTCGGATTCACGTCGGCAAAGTCGACCGTTGCCGCTTCCTGAAGATCCAGCAGGCGAACGAGCAGCGTTGTAAATTCGGAACGCGTAATCGAACGGGCAGGCTCGAACGAATCGAGCGATACGCCCGTAATCAGCTGTCTGGCCGCGAGCTGCTTCACTTGCCCGCTTGCCCAGTGCGAATCGGGCAAATCCGCGAATTGCTTCTCGTATGCGAGAACCGCGTATCGGCCCGGCTCGCGCACGTCTGCCGCCAGCTTGCCGTCGCCGTTCACTCCGCCGACGTACTTCAGCTTGCCGTCCGCTTCGAGCCGGTAAATTCCGACCAAGCTTCCGTCGATAACGGCAGGAAGCAAGAGGGACAGCGGCTCTTCAAACTCGCTCAAATCCGCCGATGCGCCGCTCGGCCGCGTCAAACTCAGCGTAAATCCGACTGCTCCTCCAGCCGTTCGGATAGACGCTCCGGTGCGCTTCCGCTCCGCGGCCAGCAGCGCGTCAAGCTCGCCTTCCTGCACCGCATTCGTCCGCAGCACGATGCTGCCGCCCTGCGCGGAGTCGTCTTCCGCAAGCTTCTGCCACGACTTGAGCAATGACGCCGGAACGCCGATTCCGATGCCGTTCGCCTCTATCGCCAGAGCGTTGTCCGCAAGCCACTCAGCGGCATTGCCCGGTAAAATCAATTCGGAGACCGGCTTGTCGAAGCTCAGCTTAACCTGTCCGTTAACAGCAGCCTCTTGCTGAAGCCTCTCTCCGGTAATTTCTACCCGCTCCGGCGACGGTTCGGGGGTAATCGGAGGAACAGGAGGGGTAACGGGAGAAGGATTTGTACTGCCCTCGCTGCCACTTCCGTTGCCGTTGCCGCCACCACTGCCATTGCCATTTCCGTTACCATTACCCTCTCCGTTGCCTTCGCCCGATCCCTCTGCGCTCTGCTTAACCGTCAGCGTAAACGACGCCGACTTGCCCGCATAAGCCGCGGATATAACCGTCGTCCCGGCAACATGGGCGCGAACAGTGCCGTCCGCGTCCACGGTGGCGACCGTCTCGTCGCTGCTCGCGTACTGCACGCCTTCGGTCAGCACGACCTCATCGTCATTGTCGAACAACGCGCTGGCGACCGCTTGGCCGGTCGTTCCTTCCTCGAGCTCCGCCGGTCCTTCCAGGCGGATGCCGATCAATTCGGCCTCCGGTTCGACGACCTGCAGCTCGAACGATTTCGCTTGGCCTTGATAACGGACGGTGATCGTCGCGTTCCCTCCGCGATGGGCGCGGAGCGTTCCATCCGGATCGACGGAAGCGACCGTCTCGTCGCTGCTCTCGTATTGAACGCCCGCCGTTACAAGCAGACGCGAGTCGTTGCTGTACAGCGCCTCCGTGCGGATGGACGCGGAAGCGCCCGCGAGCAATGATTCGGGGGCCGAGACGACTAGATCCGCAAGCGCCGGTACGTCCGGCTTTAATGTAATTTCCAGATAGGACTTGTAGATGCCGTTCTCGTTTTCCTTACTGCGGATATCGGCAGACAGATCCGTCGTCAGCTCCTTTAGCGTGACGCTGAAGACCCGATTCGGCTCGGTCAAGGATCGGGCCTCGTCCGTCACGTCGAACGATCTCCACTGAAGCTGATTGGAGAACAGGATTTTGTCCGCCAATGCTCCCGCGGCGGGCTTCGTATTCCACGTCACCGCGCCCTCTGACCAATCGTCGGCAATCCGGAAAGCGCCGATCTCCGCCGTTCCCGTACGGCTGTCGTTAATTCTGCTGTACACGAACAGCTTGGCCGAGTCAATCTCCGCGCTGGCATCCAATTCGTTCAGATCGAATTTCAGCAGCACCTCGCGCAAATAATTGCCGGTGCCGTTTTTGATATTCAAATACCCGACCGAGCCGAAGTTGGTCGAAGCGCTGTCTCCGGCGTTGACATAGGCATCCTCGGCAACGGATACGACGATCGGCTGCTCGAACTCGACCGTGCGGTTCGGGTCGAAGCGCAGCTTGATCGCATAGGTTTGTCCCATGCCGCCCTGCGTGTCGATCTCCAACCGGAGATAGGGCATCGTCTGCAGCACTCGAACTCTCGAATCCGCTGCGATCGTCTCTCCGGCCACCTTGGCGAGATCGACGACGACCTTGTTCGCCTTCCAGGTCGGATCGGACACCGCTACCGTCAGCTCCGTTCCTTGCTCGCGCACCTGGACGGAAGCCGGACGATCCGTCCTCACGCCTGCTGCCGCGGCGCCTTCCCAGAAGTTGTAGGAGCTTACGCCCAGCTTTTTCTCTTTAACGGCATGCGCCTGGTTCGTCTGGCTGAGAATCTCGATATCGGGATTGCTGCTGTAGCTCTCCGTCGCCGAAGCGTCCTGATTGGGCAGCAGAACGTAAGCGTAATCGCCGTTGTCCGGCGCCGTTCCGTGCCCGAAGGCCAGGCTCAAATAATTTCTCGTTACTTCGTCGGCGCTCTCGCCCGAATTGATCGCCTTCCACGAGCCTGTTCTCGCTTCCCGCAAGGCGGAAATCGCCGGACTGTGCGGGAAGTAGTAGCCGATCCGTTCACCCGGAACGTTCCCTGCCAGATGCGCCCACCGAACGTCGCTCAACGTCGCCTGCCAGCCAAGCTGGCTCGGCTGCGCTTCGCCGTTGACGAGCAGGACGTTATCGCCGGCATCGTTGATCTGGCGATTCTCCACGATCGTCTCCACGTTGCGCTGGTCGGGGCTTGCAATGCCAGAACCCAGGGCAACGATCTCGTCGTCGAACATGAACCAGGATTTTTTCGCTTTCAGATTGCTTCCCGTGCTCTTGCTCAGGGACATATCCAGACCTGCCGAACCGTACAGCCCGTCGATCGACGAGCCGCCGACCCAATCGCTGCCGTTATAGAAGGAACCCCAAGCCGCCGGCGCTTTCGCATAGCCGTCCGTCGTCGTCCCCGGCAAACGGAAGCTGTTCACCGTCGGCCAGTATTGGTTGCTGAACTGCTTCAGATCGTCAGTGTACAAGCTTGTCATTCCGATGCCGGTGTACCAGCCTTTGGCATTCTCGCCGTTGCCGAACTCGAAAGCAGAGATCCGGTCGGAGAACATGCTGATGCCGAAGCCGAAGCCTTCCCGCAGATGCGCGACACGGTCCATCGCCGAAAACTGCTGATGCTTCACAAGCGGTCCTCGCGGCGTAACGGCGGGGTCCGTCGCGATGCTCTTGAGCACGTTAATATCGTACAGGGACAGGCCGCGATAATACGATTCGAAGCTGGTATCCGCGGCAATCCATTCCTTGATCTTGCTTTTCATGCTTGCCGCATAAGGCTCGGGAGCTCCCTGCGTCAATCTTCCTATCGTGCGAATAATGCCCCGTCCCGTCAGATGGTCGGAATCCCGCGAGCGCGAAATGCTGCGCCCTCTGACCGAATCCATAATCGCCCCTTTGTAGATCAACGGTTCGAAGACGTTCTCCACCCACCGGTACACATTTTCCACGTTCGGATCCGTTATCTCCCACGGCGAACCGCTGTACAAGTAGAGCAAATCCGATACCCGCCCCAGCAGAACGGAACCGTAGCCTCCGGTATAAGCGTTGTTGCTGTGCTGGATCAACGAGCCGTCTCGGTAAATGCCGTCGCCCGAGCTCGTATACTGGAACTCGCCCGAGATGGAGCCTCTGGCCAGGTCGACTCTCGCGGAATTATCGCCCAACACCCCGGACAGCGTGACGACGAGAGCTTTGTCCAGCAGATTGGCGCCGGTCTCAACGACGCTTGCGTTCTGCACCCGTTTGCGAGGATCGGGCACAAACCGGTCTATCGTCTGCAAGTATTGGCTGCGCTTGGCTTCGGGCAGCTCGTCGTACAGCAGCACAAGGACGTTGGCAAGCGCTTGGGGCGCGCCGATCTCCCAATCCCACCAATTGTCGCTGATCGACTTGCCCGGATGATATTGATATTGATGCATCCATTCCAGCGCTTTCAGCGCGTCGCTCAGCAGTTCGGCATTGCCGTAGTAAGCCGAATGAGGGTTCGAATACGCCGCTGCCATGTCGACAATTCGGCCGTAAGCGCTCGAAATGTTGGCCGACTTCGTATTCGTCTTCGTAATGACGCCCGCGAACAAGGCGGTCGGATCGGCCTCCTTGCTGAGCAAGTCCCAGCTTCCCGTCTGCTCGGCATTCGAGACTTTGGCATTGAGCAGCTCGATCGCCAGTTGGATGTCGGGATCGCCGACCTGGATTTCCTGCCCGCCCAGCAGCAGGTCGCGCCATTTTGCGCGCAATGAGGCATAGCCGTCCAGCATCTCGGACGATTCGATCATCACTGTGCTCTGTGCCGCGAACAGCCCATCCGTGGTAGCTGCGCGAATGACAGCGGTTCCAATATCGTGAGCCGTAACCGTGCCCTGCTGATCAACGGTCGCCACGCCCGGATTCAAGGAGCTCCACGTCAACTCGTAACCGGAGCTGTCCGCAGGCAGCACTCGGGGAACCAGCGTAAAGCTGTCGTCCTTGCGCAGCTTGACCGTCGCCGGCTCCAACGCAAGGCTGGTCATGCCGTCCCATTCCTGAAGCGTAATATCGTCAAACCATGCCGTTCCCGTGCCCGTTTCGAAGAACGGCTCCAAGCGGATGTAACGGGTCGATTGCGGCGCGTTCAGAATCATCTCCCGATACGTCCAGTCGTTCGTTCCGGTCAGTTTGCTGAGACTGGGACCGTCCCCGATTTTCACGTTCGATCCGTCCTTGGAGGTCAGCTTCTCCCAGTACTGGGTTCTGATGAATACGCCCTGGCTGGCGGCAACGTCCTCTGTCTTGATCCAGGCTCCCAACTTAAACGTCCTTCCTCCGGCAGGCACCTGGTCCACCGTCACGTCCTGGCTTAATCCGGTTCTGGCCGTGGCCGGGTGCTTGACTTCGACCGAGCTGCCGCCGGAACGGTACACAGCGTCCGTCACCGATACGAGCCCGCCGGCGGTAGCCTTCCACACTCCCCAGCCGTCGGCTCCCGCTCCGTTCACCCAATCCGCTTGGCCGGTTTTCACCGTTTCGAAGCCGCCGTTATATGCCAGATTCGAGGAAGCTGCCCGAACGCTCGGCTGGGCAGCCGGCGCTGCCGCAGAAATCAGCTGAACCGCCATCGATATCGCCAGCACCCTGCTCACACCTCTTAAAAGCGCTTTCAAGAACATCACCTCTGGATAAATTGGATTGAGTCATGCCTGGAGTAAAAAAGAGGCTGTCCCAATAAGCCAGGGCAACCCAAATGATCAGAAAAGAATGGGGATATATCTCCATGTTCAGGAATCGATCATTTGATGTTGTTATCCTCTAGTGGCTTATGGGACGGCCCCTCGCTGCTATTAACGCTGTTGGAAGCGGTCGAAAGCGGCTTGCTGAATTTCAATCGCACGATCGATGCCCATTTTCTTGAATTGCTCCAGCGCTTTGTCGAAGCTGTCGATTTGGGAGGAGCCCATGATAATCTTCGTCACGACTTCCTCGCGGTACGTGTTGACGTCGGTCATGATTTTCGCGTATTCGGAAGCTTCGTCCGGCGTCATCGCGATCGGCGGAATGAGCACGGAAGCCGCGTTGCCCGCGAATTGGGCGAATACTTTGACCGCTTCCTTCTGCGCGTCCAGCGCATAGTATTGGTCGTTGTAACGGTCGTCGTCCGGTCCCGGGAACGGATAGTTGGCGATAAAATGTTTGCCCATCGCTTGGCCGATCGGCAGCTTGTCCGGGTTGGCCATGATCAAGTCGGTATATTTCGGCTGTCCGTCCACCAGCGTGTAGGTTTTGCCCTCGACGCCGAAGTTTTTGAGCATCGCGCCTTCTTCGCTGAACAGGTAATCCAGCGCCTTGACCGTCTCGGCCGGATTTTTGTTCGTGCTGGAGATGAGCGCTCCCGTGTTGCTGTAATCCCAGCCCGTCTCGGTGAAGCGCGGCTCGTCGCCTTTGTTGAGCACCGGATATTGCACGCCGGCCAGCATCGCGCTCGGGTTGCTCTCCTGCAGGGCAGGCAGCCATGCGCCCAAGCTTCCTCCGATATATCCGAACGTAGCGGCCGCTTTGCCGGACGTCATCTTCGCTTCCTTGGCGCTGTTGTCGTTGGAAGCGTAATCCGGATCGATCAAGCCGTCCTTGTACCACTGCTGCATGCGAGTCAGGTAGTCCTTAAACGCAGGCTGCTGCGGACCGTACAACACTTTGCTGCCGTCGAGATAGAAATCTTTGCCGATGCCGTACGCTCCGAGGAAGTCCATCGAATCCTTGGAACCGAGCAGCGTCGTCTTCTCCGAAGTGTACGGGAAGATGCCTTTCTTCTCTTTAATCGTGCGCAGCACGTTTTCCCACTCGTCGATCGTCTCCGGCATCGCCAGCCCCAGCTCGTCGAGCCAGTCTTTGCGGATCATCTGGCCGGAGAACGTCTTGTATTTGCCGTGATCGCCGACCTTCAGGTTCGGGAACACGTAGATGTCGCCGTTGTCGGACTTGATCTGCTTGGCGATCAGCGGGTTCTCGTCCAAAATTTTCTTCAAGTTCGGCGCGTGCTGATCGATCAGTTCGTTCAGCTTAATGATGGTTCCGTCTTGGAACAGCTTGGCCGGTCCGCCTTGGAAGTTGCCCATGTTCCAGATGATGACGTCCGGATATTCGCCTGAAGCGATCATGACGCCGAATTGCTGCTGGGCGTCCGCGCTCGTGCCGGTGGGATGTTCGAACTTGAATTTGACGTTCGTCTTCTTCTCCCACTCCTGAACCATCTCTACGTCGCTCAGGCTCTGCACGACCGCTTGGGCGTTAGGGTTGAGCGGATGCCATACTTTCAAATTAACAGGCGCCGCCGAAGCGCCTCCGGAGCTTTGCGCTTCACCGGATTGGGACGGCGTGCCGCTCGCGGAGCTGTTGGAGTTGTTGCTGCTCTTGGAGCAAGCCGTGGCTACAGCTCCGAACGTAAGTACAATAGCGAGCAGAAGCGCGAATTTGGAGAAAGCTTTCTTCTTCATCTGTTACTCCCCTTTTAAGTTGAGTTGGATGTTCCTGCATGACCGCTGCACGTTGCAAGGCGGCCGGCGGTTCATCTGCTTTTCATGGTATAGGGGACCCGGGGATCGTGTATATTCGCAACTCTTGAAGCCGTATTCAAATCTAGACAAATCGCGACTAACAATTCTTTACGGGGTTCATTTATCTTTGGAAACCCCTTGGGAATGCCCTGTCCGAATAAGAGTCTATCACAAATTTCGGGTCTCGCAGCCGTTGAAAAGAAACAGAGCGCCATCCAATATATGGACGACGCTCCGCCGGTTAATGACGAGGGCTTTCCTGAATGACCTGCACGGCTTTCGTCAGCTCGCGCAAAATGTCGGACTGCAGCTGCGGCTCCTGGTAGATCGCTTTGATATAAGCTTCGCCGGCTTGGCCGGACGTATAACGCGGAGGCAGATGATTCAGCGCCAGCAAGACGATGTCCATCTGGCATTGCCCGCAGCTGCATTGCAGAATGCCCGTTTTTACGTAATGTTCGTCGAACAAGCCGCTGACGATCGGTTCCATCGCATTAAATACAGACAACTCCCGCGAAAAGAACATAAATCCACTCCCCACTCGCATCCATCCGACACTTCCCGTTCGGACCGGGCGCATTATCTCTCTGTTATGTGTATATATCGGTTTAATGTCCTCGGATCTACAGATATGCATCTATTCATTCAGCCGTATGAGCCTTTAAGCAAGCTTGGCAGATGCACGCCTGATTGCGCGTTCCCTCCGGAAGCAGCTCGAACAGCGTTGGGGGAAACTTCTCGTCGACGCACCAGCAAGAACCGGTCGACGCTTTCGCGACGCTGCCGCAGCCGTTGCCGCCGCCGCACAGCGGACATCTGCCCGCATCAATCGCCTTCCCGCTATCCGCTCCCATCGCCGCCCGCCTCCCTTGCTTCTGTCTTCCATTGTAGCAAAAAGACCGCTCCCGCAACAGCGAGGAGCGGCCTTGCCTTTAGATTCTGGCTTTCAGGAATTGCACCGCGGCGGCGATGTCCGCCTCCGGATTCTTGCCGACCTCGCGCTCGATCGTCAAATATCCGCCGTAGCCGATGTCGCGAAGCGCCTTCAGGTAGGCGTCCCAATCGACTCCGCCCTCTCCGAGCGGAACTTCCCGGAACGCGTCTCCCGATTCAGCGTCCTGAGCGATCTTCTCGTGGTCGAGCGGATCGAAGCCGAGCGCTCCGTAGACCAGGCGCGGATCGACCTCGCGCAGCCGGATGCCGTCCTTGGCGTGCGTATGCACGATGTAATCGCGAAGATTGTACACGCCTTGCGCCGGATCGTCGCCGGTCACCATGACCATGTTCGCCGGGTCGAAGTTGACGGAGACGCCTTTGGAGCTCAGTCCGTCCAAGAAGCTCTTCAGATGCGCCGAAGTTTCCGGACCGGTCTCGATCGCGAAATACGCATTCATGCTTGTCGCGTACCGGCTCAGCTCGTCGCACGCCAGATGCATCGCTTCGTACACTTCGCTGTTCTTGTCGTCCGGCACGATGCCGATGTGCGTCGTGACGACGTTCGTGCCCAGCTCTACGGCAAGATCGAGAATGCGCTTGGACTTCTCGACTTTGGCCGGGTTGGCCAGCTTATCCTGGAAGCCGTGGCCGCCCAGATCGCCGACGAGCGCGGAAATTTCCAAGCCAAGCGATTCGATGTACGACTTCCATTCCTTGCGAGCCGCGGAAGACAGGTTGGCCGGGTCCATCTCGCCGGATACGGCATAGATTTGCACGCCGTCCGCGCCTACGCCTTTCGCCTTTACCAAGCCTTCGCGAACGCCGACTCTGAAGCTGTCGACGATGACACCGATTTTCCAAGGGGTTACGATTCCGGACATTCTTTACCACTCCCTGTTCAGATTTCGTTCCAGATTCTCCTCGCATTGTCCAAGGCGATCTTCGTCGCTTGCACGCAAGGCTCCATGCCTTCGAATTCGATGGACAAGCAGCCGTCGAAGCCCGATTCCTTCACGATGCGCAGCGCTTCCCGGGTATCGAGATCCCCGTGACCGGCGATCGCGCCCCGTAGATAAGCTCCGTTCGCCGATCTGAACCAGCCGTCGCCCGGGGCTGCCGTGGCCGGCCGGATGTAGAAGTCTTTGACGTGAACGATGGACGCCAGCTTGGCGTTGTTGCGCACGCCGACCAGCGGATTCTCGTCGACGCAGACGAAGTTGCCGATATCGAGCGTCGTACGGAAGTTGTCCCGCGCGACTTCATTTACGATCGCTTGCACTCTGTCGCTCGCTTGCACGTAATAGCCGTGGTTTTCGATGCTGGTCGTGATGCCGTATTGCGCCGCATAATCGGCAATCCGGCGGCAAGCTTCAACCAGCTTGGGGAAGTCCTCCATGAATTGACGGATGGACCGATCCTCGGAGTTCGCCACGTCATGGCGCATCAGCTTGACGCCCAGCGCGGCGGCGACATCCACTTCGCGCTGGACGCGCGCGATCTCCCGTTCGAACGCCTCGTCGTCCAAGCCCGCGAAGTTCGCGCCGATCGCATAATTGGAAATCTCGATGCCTACTTCAGCCGCCTTGGCGCGGATCGCCTCGACCAGAGCGGAATCGGCGGTCAAGTCGACGCCGAGCGGCACGATCTCGACATGCTCGCCGCCCAGCTCGGCCACCTTGCCGACGACGCCTACGTAGTCCAGCTCTCCTCTCTCTACCGCTTGCCACAAGCTGTAAGAGCTGATCCCGAGCTTCATAGACGAACCTCCTCGCCCTTAGCTGCGGACTCGTAAATTCCGCACAGAATCTTCATAATTTCCACGCCGTCCTCGACCGGGCTGATCTGCTCCGTTCCGTTCAGGATGCAGTCGACGAAATGATCGACCTCGTTCTGGAACGCCGCGTCGCCGGAAAATCCGGCCGTGCTGTCGGTCTGAGGCTGGATATTCAAAATCGTGTCGTGCTTCTCGGTTACGATTACAACCTCGGGATCAATCTCGAAGCTGCCTTTGTCCCCGTACAGACGGACCATGCCTTCGTCTTTTTTCGCATGCAGCGAATAGCTGACGTCGACCATGATGGACGCGCCGTTCTCGAAGCGGATAATCGCGCTCGCCAAATCTTCGACCGTGTTTTTCGAAGCGTCGTAGTCGGCCGCTTTATAGAAAGAGAGGTGCTTGACGTTGGAGCGGTTGCCCAGCTTCTTGTACGTGTTCGCGCTGACGGCCGTCGCTTTGGGCTTGCCCATCAAGTACCAGCACAAGTCGATGACGTGAACGCCGATGTCGATGAGCGGACCGCCTCCGGAACGCTCGACGTCCGCGAACCAGCCGCCCGGATTGCCGAGCCGGCGAAGCGTCGACGCCTTGGCGTAATACAGCTCTCCGAATTCGCCTTGCTCGGCGAATTCGCGCAGCATCTTCACGTTCGGATCGTATCTGCGCACATAGCCGACTTGCAGCAGCTTGCCGGTCTCGCGCACCGCCTTCTCGACTTCGTAAGCCTCTTCCATCGTACGGCAGAGCGGCTTCTCCACGAGCACGTGCTTGCCGGCGCGCAAAGCGGCGATGCTGATCGGCGCATGCGTATTGTTCCAGGTGCAGACGCTCACGGCGTCGATGTCCGCGTCCGCGAGCAGCTCGCGGTAATCCGAGTAGACCTTGTCCGCTCCGTACTTATCCGCCACTTGACGCGCTCTGGCTTCGTTCACGTCGCAGATCGCGACGATCTTCGCGTCCGGATTGCGCGCATATGAATTCAAATGCATCTCCGAAATCGATCCCGTACCAATGACGCCAATTCGAACTTTTTGCATCTGCCCAGCACTCCCTATGCTCACATTTGTTCTCAATTCGTATTATAATGGGATGAAGAGCCGATGCCATGCAAAAGCATGCTCATTATTTGCACGATCGTGCGGTTTTGGAGGGAACTCATGGAGAAACACGCCGCTTTCAAAGAATCGATGCCAATGCCGAATCCGTCCTTTCCCATTAAAGTTCACCCGCCCCTTCCTTTCAAAGTGGTCAGCGGCCAAACTTTGTTCGTTCACCATTGGCACGAGCATATGGAATTTCTATTTTTCGTATCGGGCAGCGCGGTTATTGAATGCGGTTCCAATCCGGTGTCCTGCCGGAGCGGCGATCTGTGCGTCGTGAACAGCAACGAGCTGCACTACGGGTTCAGCACTTCGGACGATTTATCCTATTATGCGATGATCGTCGACATCTCTTTGCTGCACAGTCATGCGATGGACGCCGTGGAGACGAAGTTCATTACGCCGATTATCCGCAACCGGATTTTGTTCCAGAATTTGGTCTCCGGCGACGAGGAGATGAACCGCTGCATGCAGTCCATCATTCAGGAGCTGCAGCGGCAGGAGCTCGGCTACGAGTTGTCCGTCAAATCCCACCTGTACCGGATGCTTTCCCTGCTCGTGCGCAAATACGTCGCCACGACGACCGAGCTGGACGAGTATCGCAACCGGCTCAAGGAGCTGGAGCGGCTCGCCCCCGTGTTCGCCTACATCGACGATCATTACAAGGAGAAGCTGTCCGTCCAGCAGCTGGCGGACATCGCGGGTCTAAGCCGGTACCACTTCAGCCGGCTGTTCAAGCAGGTGACGGACAAGTCTCTGATCGAATACGTCAATCTGATCCGGATCAACAAGGCCGAGAACATGCTGCGGAGCAAAAGCATGAATATTTCGGAGATCGCGATGGAGACGGGGTTCAGCGATATTTATTATTTCAGCCGGACGTTCAAGAAGCTGAAGAAGATGTCGCCGACGGAGTGGAAGAACGGCGCCCTCTAGAGGCCGGCCGCCTTGGGCCGGCTCTCTTCGGTCAGCCCCCTTCGGCCAGTTCTCCTTCCAGCTGGCGCTTCCATTCCTCCAGCTTCCGGACGGACGATTCGTCCCCGGATTCGCGCAGATGCCGCAGCAATCGTTCGTACACGTTGTCCCGATAAGGGTCCAGCTCGAGAAGCTTCCATAGCAGCCGTTCCCGTACGGGGCCGTCCGTCTCGTCGGCAAGTCGGGCCAGATGGCGGATGTACGCCGTCCGCAGCTCGATTCGTCTGCCGTCCGCCCAATCGTAATGCTCGGTTTCCAAGTAATCTCCCCGGTAGAGCGCCAGCAGCTCGTCCACTTCCTCGACGCCTCCGCGCCGCATAAGGGCGTTCAACCGCTCCACGTCGCTGTCCACATGGTCCGCGTGCATCCAGTAACGCTCGTCCCCGAACGCCACCGTATCCGCAAAGCCTCCCGCCCTCAGCATGTTGCGCACATTGTACAGAGTCGTATGGAACAACGCTTTGGCGCGTTCGGAATCGATCTCCGGCCAGAGATGATCGAGAATATGGTAACGGTAGACCGGCTCTCCGCCGTGGCTCCACAAATAAGCGAACAGCTCTTTCGTCTTCCGGGTCCGCCACGTGACGAGCCGCCCTTCTCCGTCGTACAGCTCCAGGCTTCCCATCGCCTTCAAGTTCAGCCTCTGCCTTGAGGCCGGCTTGTCCGCCGGCGTTTCGCCCGCGTCCGCTCTTGCCGGAGCGGCTCTTCTCGCCGCTCTCTCCCGCAGCGATTCGTACCGTTCGATCGTCTTGCGCAGCCGGTCTTTCGCGACGGGCTTAAGCAAGTATCCGATCGCGTTCTTGTCGAACGCCTCCAGCGCGTATTGGTGATAAGCGGTCACGAATACGATCTCCGCGTCGGGACACCGCACGCCGAGCAGTTCTCCGGCCACGAGTCCATTCGTTCCCGGCATCTCGATATCCAGGAAGATCAGATCCGGCTGCAGCTTCTCCGCTTGCTCCACCGCCTCCGACACCATCCTGAACTTCCCTGCGACTTCCACGCCCCCGATCTCCTGCAGCAAAATTTCCAGAACGTCGAGGGCGATCTCTTCGTCATCTATCAGCAGCGCTCTTAACATGGATTCCCTCCGGTATATGAAGCTTGACTTGCGTGCCTTGCCCGATCAGGCTGCGATACTCCAGCTTGCCTCTGTACAGCATCTGCAGCCGCCGGTTAACGTTGCGAATGCCGACGCCTCCGGTCCGGCCTTTGTCCAAGGCGTCCAGCGTCTCCTCGTCCATGCCGATGCCGTCGTCCTCCACCACGATCTCGATGCCTCCGTCCCCGCGGCTTACGATAATGTCCAGAGTGCCTCCCTCGGGCTTCGGTCCTATTCCGTGGCGCACGGCGTTCTCCACGATCGGCTGCAGCGTAAGCGGAGGAAGCATGCATCGTATCCCCTCCTCGATCCGGTAACGAACCTGCAGCCTGTCGCCGAAACGAAGCTGTTCGATGGCGAGATACGCTTTGACCAGCTCCAGCTCCCGCTCCAGATCCACCCGTTCTCCCTGGAAGACGAAGGTGAACTTCGCCCGCAAATAGGTTGTCAGGTGGTGAATCGTTTCCCTGAGCTTGTCCACGTCTTTATAGCTGAGGCCGACGAGCGCGTTCATGCTGTTGTACAGAAAATGCGGAGTGATCTGCGCCTGCAGGAAATCCATCTCCCTGCGCACGGCTTGCTCGGAAGAGTTCTTCATCGCGAGCAGCGACTGCGCTCTCGCCTTAAGCTCCGCAAGCTCGAACGGCTTCTGCAAAATGTCGTTCGCCCCGGCGGCGAACGACGCCACCGTATCCCCCGTCTGCCCGGATGCCGTAAGCATCAGTACCGGAAGCTCGGCCAGGCCGTGCAGCGTGCGGATTTCCCGGCATACGTCGAGGCCGGAGATGCCCGGCATCATCAGATCCAGCAGCACCAAGTCGGGCTTCGGATGCCGCAGCAGCGCCGCGAGCGCTTCCGCCCCGCCGCCGACCGCCGTGTAGCCGCAGCCCATCGCGGACGCCGCGTGAATCAGTATTTTCAGATTGGAAGGCTCGTCGTCCACGATCAGCATGTGGAACTTGTGTCCCGGCTCGTGATGCGTCGTTCCGGCCAGCGTCGGGAACGCGCGCTCCTCCGGCTCGGCGGCCGCCGCGACTTCCTCCGATTGGAAGTCGATCGGCAGCGTAAACGTGAACCGCGAGCCGATCCCGACCTCCGATTCGACCTCCAGCCTCCCTCCTTGCAATTCCACCAATTGCTTGGAGATGCTCAGCCCGAGTCCCAGGCCGGAATTCGAAGCTTGCCCCTCCTCGTCCTCGTACTGCACGAAAGCTTGAAACAGCCCGGCCAGCGCTTCCTCGGGAATGCCCTTCCCCGTGTCGGTGACGGATACGGCCAACTCCTCGTCCCGTCGTTCCGCCGTCACCTGCACCGTCCCCTGTTTCGTATTTTTCAGACCGTTTTCCATCAAATTGTGCAAAATCTGCCTGAGCCGGTTCTCGTCCGCCCTTACGAGCGGAAGCGTCGCAGGCAGCGCGTTGACAAGCTTCACATCCCGGTTCGCCGAAGCGATCGAGAGCGTCTCGATGACGAACCTCACGGACATCGCCACATCTACAGAAGTCGGCTGTATCGTCAGTTGGCCATGGCGAATCCGGTTCAGGTCCATAATATCGTGCACCAAGCCCGAGAGCCGTCGCCCGAGCAAGTGCAGCATATGAATGTTCTCGCGCTGTTCCCCTTGCAGCGGAGCCTGCCGATCGTCCAGAAGCGCCTGCGACAAATTCACGATTCCGTGAAGGGGCGTTCGCAGCTCGTGGGACGTCTTGGCCAGAAACTCGTCTTTCTGACGGTCGTATTGCAGAAGTTGGGCGGTTAGCCGCTCGCTCTTCCGGAAGGCGTTCTGCATCCGGTCCGACATGAGGAACGCTTGCGAGAACACGAGCAGCATCGGCGTTACGATCATGAAATACGGGTTGTCCAGCGCCAGCTTGTAGCGGGTCTGCCCGTAAATCCAAGTAACGATCAGGAAAAAGCAGCCCATCAGCATGTAGTAGCTGTCGTGCGGGCTTCGGCGATGGCTGCGGAAGATCGCGTAGAAAATCAGAATGAAGGCGATGACCTGCAGCACGATGGCCGCCCACCAGAACCAGAGCAGGTAGCGGCTGGGAGCGAGCATGAACATGGCCAGATATACGAAGCCGTACTTGCACAGCCATAGAAACAGGGAGTTGTTCTTCTCCCCCAGATAGCGGTACACATACAGGCCGAACAGCACGAACGTAAGATACGCGAACAGGAAAATCAGCTTCTGCAGCCAAGCGAAGGGAATGTCCGGCACGAGCGCGGTGGCCAGAATCTCGTCGTCTATCGAGAAGAACAAGCCCGTCGACAAGCAGAAGAAGCAGAAGTGCATCAGATGCCGCTCTTGACGCCACTGCTTGAACATGCCGGCATAGTACAGTCCGAACACGAGCATCGTCGTCACGAGAATCATGTTCGCCAGACGGGACTGGTCCCGTCGCTTCATTACGTCCTCGGTCGTTCCGAATTCGGGCGCCTGCACCAGTCCCCCTTCGATGAATCGGAAGCTGGTCACCTGAATGATGATCTCGACCGTTCCATCTCGCGACAGCGCGGTTCCGAAGAAGGGAAGGTTGCTGGGCGCGAACTCTCCCTCGCTCAGCGCCGTGCGTCCGTTGCCGCCCAGATCCTCGCCGTTCATGTAGATCCGGCTCGACATGCGGATCTTCTTCGCGCGCAGGCTGAACGAATCCGACTCGCCTACGCGGACGAGCAGCCGATATGTCCCGGCTCCGTAGCCGTTAGTGCCTTGCGCGTCCGAGCCTAGCAGTCCCTTCCAATTCCCAGGCACGCGGACGAACGTTCTTTTCTCATTCAGAAGCGCGGAGCCTTCTCCGCGAAAATCTTCCGGACCGAGCAGCATCCCCTCGTAGAACTCCCATTCTCCGCGCAGCGGAACAATCCCGCGTTCGCCGTAGTTCCAGCGGGACGAGTCCAGCACTCCGCCTTTCGCCTCGGGATATTCGGCCATCGGATTCAGCCAACTGAACATATTAATGAAGGTAATGATCAGGAATAGGAGGATCGTACCGAGTAAAATCGACAGTTGTTTGTTCATGCCTCCATCATATAACAATCGCGGTGCGGATTCGATCCTCTTTTTTGCGCGTTGCGCGGTCGATTTTACTCCTAAGAGAAGGAGGACTATACTTAATTAAGTAGAGATGCGCGGTTATCGTCGTGAAGCCGGAAAGAGAGGAAACGGAGATGTCTCGTAAAATATTGGTTATGACCGCCGTCGAGGCGGAAAAAGAAGCGGTGCTGAGGGGACTGCGCGGAAATCCGGACTGCGAGGTAAAAGTCGCCGGCGTCGGACCCGCGGCTGCGGCTGCGAGCACGGCGTTGGCGCTGGCCCGAAGCGGCGCGGAATACGGACTCGTCGTCAGCGCCGGCATCGCGGGAGGCTTCGCGGGCGTCGCGCCGGTCGGCTCGATCGTCGTCGCCAGCGAGTCGGTCGCGGCGGACTTGGGCGCGGAGACGCCGGAAGGCTTCGCCGGGGTGAACAAGCTCGGCTTCGGTACAAACCGGCTGGAAGCCGATGCCTCGCTCGCTTCACGGCTTGCGGAAGCGCTTCGGAACGCGGGAATTCCGGCGCATTGCGGCCCCGTGCTGACGCTGTCGACGGTGACGGGCACCGCCGCCACGGCGGAAGCTCTGGCCCTGAGAGTGCCGGGAGCGGCCGCCGAAGCGATGGAAGGCTACGGCGTCGCCGAAGCGGCGAGCCGTTACGGCATTCCCTTCCTGGAAATACGCGCGATCTCCAACGCGGTCGGACCGCGCGACAGGGCCGCCTGGCGAATCGGCGACGCCCTTGCCGCGCTGGAAGCGGCCAGCATTCATCTGACGGAGGTGTTGTCCTCATGAAAATCGCTTATTCGCCCTGTCCCAACGACACGTTCGTCTTTCATGCGCTCGTGCACGGCCTCGTCCCCGGCGCGCCGGAGTTCGAAGTCACCTACGCCGACATCGACATCACGAACACGCTTGCCGCAAGCTCCAACGAGCTCGACATAATGAAAATCTCCTACGCGGCCCTGCCGTGGGTGTTGCCCGAATATAAGCTGGTGCCGTGCGGCGGCGCGTTAGGAAGAGGCTGCGGGCCGCTCGTGCTTCGCCTCGGCTCGAACGGCTCGGAGTCTGCCGACGCCGCGGCGCTGTCCGGCAAACGAGTAGCCGTCCCCAGCGAGCGTTCGACGGCTTATCTGCTGTTCCGGCTCTGGGCGGCGCGCAACGTGCCGGGAGGCGTCGGCGAGATCGTCGTCATGCCGTTCCACGAAATTATGCCCGCCGTGCGCGACGGCCGGATTGACGCCGGGCTCGTCATTCACGAGGCGCGATTCACGTATCGGAACTACGGCCTGTCCCAAGTCGTCGACTTGGGCAACTGGTGGGAAAGCGATACCGGCCTGCCGATCCCGCTCGGCGCGATCATCGCCCGCCGCTCGCTCGACCTGGAGCGGATTAGCGAATGGATTCAGGCTTCTGTCGCCTATGCATGGCAGCACCCGGAAGCTTCGGAGAACTACGTGATGGAGCACGCGCAGGAAATGGACCCGCAAGTGGCTAAATCGCACATCGAGCTGTACGTCAACGAGTTCACCGCCGGCCTGGGCGACGACGGCTTCGCCGCCGTGACCACGCTGCTGGAGCGAGCGATCGCGGAAGGGCTCGTTCCGGCGATGGATCTGGCCGAGCTTCGTTCATAACGAATAGGGCGCGCAGCTCCCGAATCGCCGTTCGCGGGAGTTGCGCGCCTTTCCTATTTTAAAAGAAGCCGTTAACCAGAAGACCGGTCGTCGGAATTTGCAGATAGGATTCCATGGTCGCCTGGTAGGCGGCGAATTGCTGCAGAGCCATCATCTGCTTGTTCAGCAGCGCGCTGGCCGGAACGTCCTGGAACCGCGAAGCTTCCTTCTCCAGACTTCTGGCGATTCCGCCGACCGTCCGCGCCGACCTCTCCGGGTCCGCGTTCAGACTGGCCTGGAACGCCTTCTCGTCCACCCGAAGCGTTCCGTCGCCGTTTCGGCGAATACCGACCGTGTCGTAAGCCGTCTCGCTTGCCGTTCTCTCGAAGCTTTTGCGGATCAGCGGATTCAGGTAGCCTGCGGCTTCCTTCAAGCGCCCAATCGTTTCATTATAGCTGTCGACCAGCTTGTTCGCCTGCTCCAGCGCCTTCTTCCCGTCCGCCCTCACATCGACCGCGACGGCCTCGTTCGTCGTCCGCAGCAGCGTGGCCGTCGCTTTGCCCTTCTCCAGCTCGACGACGTTGGATTGGGAAGTCTGCGCGGCGCCGCCGTTCACCGAATACGAGGCGTTCGTCGCCGCGGACGTCGCTTCGGCGATGCCCGACCATGCCGCGGCATTGCCGGTCTCGTCCGTCACCGCGAAGGCGTTGTCCGTGCCCGTCCGGTCGCCGGAGAGCTCCAATCTCGCCGTACCGCCAGGTCCGTCCGTCACAAGCTTGGCGGTGACGCCCGCGCGGGCGCCGTTAATCGCGTCGCGGATTTTGCTTAATGCCTGCTCGTTCGTATCCGAGGACGAAATCTCGCTCGTCACCGTCGTCCCCCGTCCGCCGATCGACAGCTTCAGGCGATGCACGCCGCTTGCCAGGCCGGTCTGGGCGCCGCGCTCCATCTCCGTGCCGTCGTTCTTCTGGGCGGACGCCAGAGAATGAACCTGCACCCGATACGTCCGGACCGATGCGCCGTCCCCCGCTTGGGCCGCGATCGCCGACGGATCGGAAATCCGCGTCTCCCTCGACTGGAGAGGCGAGTCCGTCCTGCGGCCCAGCTCCTGAGCCGAATATTGAAGCTTGCGGGCCGACTCCAGGAAGTCGGCAATGCCCGTAGCGGCTTTCTTGACGAACTCCTCGTAAGGCGAAGGGTACGATCTCGTCCACATACCGGACGGTTGACGGTATCCGGCATGGTGAAATGGAGAATACATATAAGGGGAAACCGGATTGACGGCTTTGTTCAGGGGCGTCGCGGAATAGATCATTCCAATCCTCCTCCTTGGTCTATACCGATTCGAGTTTCATCTATTTTAACTATAACATCCGTCCTATTTTTGCACAATTATCCAGTTGACAGGGAATAGAAGCCGGCCGCGTGCGGGAACCTAATCTTTATGGAGGCATAGCGCGAATCGATCTATTTTATAGATCATTCCTATGCATAATAATGTCTATTTCCGAACATAAAAATGAATTAGAATGGTAACAGGTGCGCGCGTTACGTCTTGGCACCCGTGTATGACTAACATGAATGCAGAGGGATGCACAATGTCAGTGGACAATGAAAAAATGCAAGAATTATGGCAGCAGTTTTTCGGCCCCAATCTTGGTTACGTCCAAGAGCAGTACGACATCTATCTTCAAGACGCGGAAGCGGTAAGCCCCCAGTACCGCGAGCTCTTCGCCCAATACGGCGCTCCTCCGCGCGTTGACGCCGCCTCGGCGTACCCGGCCAGCGCACCGCAGGGTTCCGGCGGATCGGCTTCGCTCGACGCCAACCTGCTCAAGAAAGCCATCGCAGCCGGTCAACTGGCTTGGAATATACGTTCGTTCGGCCACCTGGCCGCCGATATCGATCCGCTCGAACTCAGCCCGAAAGCGAACACGGAGATGATCGAGCCCGCTACTTACGGCCTTACCGAAGCCGATCTGAGACAGCTTCCTCCGGATTGCGTCTGGGAAGACGCTCCTTACCCGCTGAGCAACGCTTGGGAAGCCGTGCAGAAGCTGCTTCAAGTGTATACCGGCCCTATCGCTTTCGAATTCGGCCACGTCCACGTCGAAGAGGAACGGAAATGGCTCAACAAGCAAGCCGAGACGGTCATTCCGTCGACCAAGCTGCTTGCTTCGGAGAAGGAATCTTTACTTAGAAAATTATATGAAGCGGAGCAGTTCGAAGATTTCCTTCAACGCACTTTCGTCGGGCAGAAGCGGTTCTCGGCGGAAGGAATCGAAGCGCTCGTTCCGTTGACCGACGAGATCGTACACGAACTGACGAACGACGGCGCCCGCCACATCGCCATGGGAATGGCGCACCGCGGTCGCCTTAACGTGCTTGCGCACGTTCTGGGCAAGCCTTACGGCAATGTTTTCGCGGAATTCCACCATTCACCGAACAAAAACCTTATCCCGTCCGAAGGCTCGATCGGCATCAACTACGGCTGGACGGGAGACGTCAAATACCATCTCGGGGCGAACCGCTCGATTTCTTCCGGCGAGACGGCGGAAACCCGCATCACGCTGGCGAACAATCCAAGCCACTTGGAATACGTCAACCCGGTCGTCGGCGGCTTTGCCCGCGCGGCGCAAGAAGACCGTTCGCAGCCGGGCTACCCGGTGCAAAATCTCGACCTCGCCGCTTCGATTCTTATTCACGGAGACGCGGCGTTCATCGGCGAAGGCATCGTGGCCGAGACGCTGAACTTCAACAATATTAAAGGCTATACGTGCGGCGGCACGATTCATATTATCGCCAACAACCGGATCGGATTCACGACGGAGAGCCACGACTCCCGCTCGACGCATTACGCGAGCGACTTGGCCAAAGGCTTCGAAATCCCGATCGTTCACGTCAACGCCGACGATCCGGAAGCGGTCATCGCCGCCGCGCGCATGGCCAGCGAATACCGGACGCTGTTCAAGAAAGACTTCGTCATCGACTTGATCGGCTACCGCCGCTACGGCCACAACGAGACGGACGATCCGGAAACGACGCAGCCTCTTATTTACAAGAAGGTTAAAGCTCATCCGAACGTCGCCCGCCTGTACGCAGACAAGCTCGTTCGCGAAGGCGCGCTGAGCGAGGAAGCCGCCAATCAGATCAAACGCGACGTGCAGAACAAGCTGAAAGACGCCTACGATGAAGTCAAAGGCAGAGAAGGCAACAGCCCGGTGCGGCAGTCGCATCCGCCGGAGTTTTCTTTGGATGCGCCTAAGCCGGTTACGGCCGTCCCGCTGGAGAAGCTGCGCAGCATCAATGCCGGACTGCTGAAGTTCCCTGAGTCGTTTAACGTGTACGGCAAGCTCAAGCGGATTCTCGAACGCCGCGCGGACGCGCTGAATGACGGCGAGAAGGTCGACTGGAGCCATGCCGAGACGCTTGCGTTCGCCACGATCTTGGCCGACGGCACGCCGATCCGGCTGAGCGGACAAGACGCGGAGAGAGCGACTTTCGCGCATCGCAACCTCGTTCTGCACGATACGGAGACCGGCGATACGTTCTGCCCGCTGCATGCGATTCCGGAAGCGAAGGCTTCGTTCGCGATCCATAACAGTCCGTTGTCCGAAGCCGGCGTGCTCGGTCTGGAATACGGCTATAACGTGTTCGCGCCTGAGACGATGGTTATCTGGGAAGCGCAGTTCGGCGACTTCGCCAACTCGGCGCAAGTTCTGATTGACCAGTTCATCTCGGCCGGCCAATCCAAGTGGTCGCAGCGTTCGGGTCTGACGATGCTGCTTCCTCACGGCTACGAAGGGCAAGGCCCGGAGCACTCCAGCGCAAGGCTTGAGCGTTTCCTGCAGCTGTCCGGCGAAGAGAACTGGACGGTCGCGTACCTGTCCAGCGCGGCGCAATATTTCCACCTGCTGCGCCGTCAAGCTTCCGTCCTGAACACGGATCAAGCCCGTCCGCTCGTGCTGATGGCTCCGAAGAGCATGATCCGCAACCCTTACGTCGCTTCGTCCGCAGCCGAGCTGAGCGAGGGCACGTTCCAGACGGTGCTTGAGCAGCCCGGATTGGGCGGCCAGCCGGCCAAAGTCGAGCGTATCGTGCTGTGCACCGGCAAAGTGGCCATCGACTTGGCCGAAGAGCTCGCCAAGACGCCGGATACGAACCGCGATTGGCTGCACATCGTTCGCGTCGAGCAGTTGTATCCGTTCCCTAAGCTGGAACTCAAAGCGATCCTCGATCGCTTCCCGAACCTGTCCGAAGTATTGTGGGTTCAGGAAGAACCGAAAAACATGGGCGCATGGGGCTATATCGAGCCTCGCATTCGCGAGCTTGTCGACGTCGCGAAGGTGTCCGTCAGCTATAACGGCCGTCCTAAGCGGTCGAGCCCGGCAAGCGGCTATCAGCAAATCCATACGTTCGAGCAGCAGTTCATTATCAACCAAACTTTGGTCCAGAAGAAAAAAACGAAATCCGCAGTTAAATCCGGGAGGTAACTTCAATGCATGACATTCTTGTACCGGCGATGGGCGAATCCATTACGGAAGGAACGATCTCGAAATGGCTCGTCAAAGTAGGGGACAGCATCAAACAAGGCGACCTCCTGCTTGAGCTGGAAACCGATAAAGTCAACTTGGAAATCAGCGCCGACCAAGACGGCGTTATTACCGAAATTCTTGCCGGCGAAGGCGACACCGTTAAAATCGGCGAACCGGTAGGCCGAATCGGAGCCGCGGGCGCGGCTCCGGCCCCTGCTGCAGCTCCGGCAGCCCCTGCGCAAGCCGCTGCGCCGGCCCCGGCTCCGCAAGCAGCCGCTCCTGCAGCGGCCGCTTCGTCCAACGACGGCGGCGCGACGCTGGCTACGCCGGCAGCCCGCAAGCTGGCTCGCGAGAAGGGCATTGACCTGAACGCCGTGCCTGCGCGCGATCCGATCGGCCGCATTCACGCCAGCGACGTCGCATCGGCGGGATCGGCTCCAGCTCCAGCTCCGGCTCCGAAAGCTGCTCCGGCCGCACCGGCAGCGATCGACAAGCCGACTTCGAACGCGAACAAGCCGGAAGTGCGCAAGCGCATGTCCCGCCGCCGCTTGACCATCGCCAAGCGTCTGGTCGAAGCGCAGCAGACGGCAGCCATGCTGACGACGTTTAATGAAGTCGACATGAGCGCGATTCTCGAAATCCGCAAACGCCGCAAAGACGCTTTCAAGGAAAAGTTCGATGTCGGCCTCGGCTTCATGTCCTTCTTCACGAAGGCGGTCGTCGGCGCGCTTAAAGCTTTCCCGCTGTTGAACGCGGAAATCAACGGCGAAGACATCATCGAGAAGAAATACTACGACATCGGCATCGCGGTATCCGCGAAGGAAGGGCTCGTCGTTCCAGTCGTACGCGACGCGGACCGTCTCGGCTTCGCCGAGATCGAGCGCTCCATCGTCGAGTTGGCCGGCAAAGCGCGCAACAACACGCTTGAGCTGTCCGAGCTGCAAGGCGGAACGTTCACGATTACGAACGGCGGCATTTTCGGCTCGCTGATGTCCACGCCGATCCTGAACGCGCCTCAAGTCGGCATTCTCGGCATGCACAAGATCCAACTGCGTCCGATCGCCATCGACGCAGAGCGTATGGAGAACCGCCCGATGATGTACATCGCGCTCTCCTACGACCACCGTATCGTCGACGGCGCGGAAGCCGTGCAATTCCTCGTCAAAATCAAGGAAATGCTCGAAGATCCGGAAACGCTGCTTCTCGAGGGCTAATTTTCAAATAAAACGGGGACTGTCCCATAGTAAAAAGAGACGTATGAACAATTATCGATAGGTGAATGGTAATGGGCATCTATCTCCTTCCGCTTCTATACGATCCTGAAATGGGAACGGTAAACCCGTTAAGAGGTGATTTCAGGACCGTATGAGGCAGTCTCCAGGAGATAGATGCCCCCTTTTTTCATCGATAATTTTGTACGTCTCTACTTATGGGACAGCCCGGTTTTTGTTCGTCGGAGACGATTGAGAAAAGGAGAACCGATTGCATCCTTTAAGCTATCAAACTGCGGATGACCAGCCAATGTGCGATTTTTTAGAACAACGCCCTCCGCTTGAGCACCATTTTGGGGGAATTACTCGATTTCTTAGAACAACGCCCTCCGCTTGAGCACCATTTGGGGGGAATTACTCGATTTCTTAGAACAACGCCCTCCGATTGAGCACCATTTGGGGGGAATTACTCGATTTCTTAGAACAACGCCCTCCAATTGAGCACCATTTGGGAGGAATTACTCGATTTCTTGGAACAACGCTCTTCGTTCGCCCATGTACGAGTATTGGTCAGCACAAAAAAACGGCGGCTTCTCGTCAAATTGCGTCCTCCAAGGGAGGGCTTCGGCGAGCGGCGGCCGTTTTTATCATATTCTCCCTTAATTGGGGGTCGGATTGGCGGGAGTTATCTTATTGGTTTGTTCAGATTGGATGAATTGCGCACAAAACCGGCGGGTTATAAGGAGGACTGACAGAAGAAGCTTTCCACTTGCAAACTGCATGAACTTGCCCTTACTTCGCGCGCTTGAGCCGATCGATCTCCAGTTCCGTTCTGCCAAGCCGCCCTGCCAAGTATTCGATGTCTTCCTTGGTGGCGAGCGCCTCGATCTTGCCGCTGATCGATTCCAGCAAGGCGACGACATCGTCGTTCGACTCGGCTTCGATCCGGTCCAACTGATTCTTAATTCCATCCAGCCTGTCATCCACAGCGTTAAACCGACTATCTACGTCGTTAAACCTGTCATCCACAGCGTTAAATCGACTATCTACGTCGTTAAACCTGTCATCCACAGCGTTAAACCGGCTGTCTACGTCGTTAAACCTGGCATCCACAGCGTCAAACCGGCTGTCTACGTCGTTAAACCTGGCATCCACAGCGTCAAACCGGCTATCTACGTCGTTAAACCTGTCATCCACGCTGTCAAATCGGAGCTTGACCTCTCTGGAAAACGTTTCCTGGTTTTCCTTGACGGATTTCAGTTCGTCCTGGATCGACTCCAGCATCGCCTTCAGTTCCTGATCCACGGTTGAGCTTTCCTCCTTTCGCGAAGATAGCTCCATTGTATCAAATCGTCCAGGGGTTGGCACCTTGTTTGTAGACAAGCCGGCTTAATCTTTCGGAGTCGGCTTCGAGGCGCCCAAAACCACCTCTTCCGCAGAACGGCGCGGACTAGGCAGCGCTGGACTGGTCGGATAGCCGAGCCGGAAAGTGAATACTCCCTCGTATCCGGGCATGTTTACGAGGCGCGCCAGTTCCCGCCCGAATGCAGGCTCGATGCCAAGCTGAAGCTCCCGGTCCCGTCTCTCGTGCGGTTGATTCAGCGGCTGTGCGGCCAGCCCCTTTGCGACCGCCCACAGATGCATCCTCTGCCACAGTCTGCCCGCCTGCATCAACTGCACGCGATCCGTCTGATCCTTGACCGCGATCGTGCCGAAGACGGGCGCCGTAGCGACGTAAGTATTCTTCGTCGCTTTCAGCCAATATTCGTTGGACGTTTGCTCGGATACAGGAAACAGCTTGCCGATAAAGCGGGTAAAGGACGAATTGCCCGTCGCGTCCATAGTAGGGCCGTCCTTATGCCTCTGAATTTCGCTCCAGTCGTTGCGAAACCAGCGGTGGCTGTCCGCGGACTGAATCGCATCGTTCGCCACCGCTTCCGTAGCGCCCACGATCAGATTGCCCATCTCTTTCCTCCCCGTTTCGTCGGCAAACCAGACGATCCTCACATCTCCCAGCGAATTGGCTAATTTCTCCATCTCCCTCAGAACGGAAGCTTCGACCTGCTTGGCTGAGTCATACGCCGCCCGATTCGTATGACGATCGCCGATCGCCCGGTACAGATCGCTAGGCTCCCCCGGCCCTTCTTCAAGCACGATTCTGGCGACATGGATTCGTTCCAGTCCGCCCGGATACAGCGTAATGTCCGCTCGATAGCCGTATGCCCGGGCGGCCAGCTCGGCGTTCTCGACGGCGCAGCCCAGACTGATATACATTTCCCTGAACCAAGGGTCGATCGTCCCGATATTCCGGGAGATGTCCGCGAATACATCGATCGTGCGGTCCTCGACGCGGTACAGCCAAGGCTGCGTATTGTGCGCGTTCGCCGCCAGCACAGACGCCCGAACGACGCGCAGCAACGGCTTCTCCCCCTCCTTAACGTTCTTCCACGTTTGCCAAGGCTCATACGCCGGCCCGCTTCCGGTGGAGAACGCTCCCTGCTTCACGGCATGCGTCACTCCGCCCACGGATATCAATGCGGCGGCTGCGGCCGCCCCCTTCAGAAAGCTTCTTCGCGACATCATCGCCATTAACCCGTCTCCCCCTCTGTCAAATACGGTCTTAAAATCGCCCAGATCAGTTCCAGCCCCTCGCCGAAGCTTCTAGCGTCCACCGCTTCCCCGTTCATCTCCAGAAAAGCCAGCCAATTGTTCGCCACGATCCAGCACGCCGTAATGAGCTTGCGCACGTCCGCGGAACCTTCCGGAAACCGCAGGACGCCGTCTACGACGAACCGGTGCGCGAACCGCTCCTGATCCTGCATCCGGCTCTCCGTCATTCGAACGTGCTTCCGCTTCAGCCGTTCGTCCGCGAGCAGCAGCGCAACGGCTTCCCGATAGAAAAAGCGGTATTCCCACAAAATCTCAAAGTTTCTCAGCAGCCGATCATGCAGTGTCTTTCTTGTGACGGGTTCGTCCGGCAGCGTCCATACCGGGTCCCACTCCGCATGCATCCGGTCGAGAATCGCTTCGATAATTTCCTCTTTATTTTTGTAATGATAATACAGATTTCCGGGACTCATGCGAGCCGCTGCGGCAATATGGTTCGTCGACACCTTGCCCGTACCCTGCTCGTTGAATAAAACCGCCGCCGCTTGGAGGATCCGTTCCTTGGCACTCAACCGCTGCTCACCGCCACTTTTAGAGTAATTACTCTAATTTAATTATAGATAACCCCGTTTGTCAATCCTTACCGGAAAACCGCGACTGGCTTCGGGCTATAATACTTTCTGGAATCACCAAGAATAGACGGCTTCGCCCTCCCGCAAGCAGGTGCGAAGCCGTCCTCGTCGAGCAGATACTTGAACTCCCTGCTTATCGCAGCTTGACCGGAATCCAGATTTCGCTCCGGTAGGTTGGCGAAGAAGTGTCTTTCCCTTCGTTCCACAGCATTTCCGGGCCGGGCGCCAGCTCGTAGCTCGACGACGGGAACCACTCGGAATAGATGCGGCCCCACACGTTCTGAAGCGCAGACGGATAAGGTCCGACGGACTCGAACACCGCCCACGTCGACGCAGGCACTTCCAGCTTCGCCAGATGATCCGGCCCGTTCTCCGTCGTCGCCGCGCCGAGATAATGATCCAGCTCTCCCTGCTCCTCCATTCTCCCTTCGGAGAAATTCACTGAAGCGCTGATCAGGCCCCGCGGCTCCACGTTGGACATCCGCTTCAGCTCCTCGATCGTCTCCATGCCCAGACTTTGCGCCATCGCCGCGATCTCCGGATTCACCCCCTCGAACACGATGGGCACCCTCTTCATCGCGCCCACGATGCGGAACGCCTCTTTTTCCACGATCCGGTATTGCATAGCCTCTCCTCCTTTTACGGTTAATTGGAAGGTCAGACGAGGATAAGCCCTCAGCGCTTGGCCGCTCTGTCTCGCCTCGGACGGCGTCACGCCGTGAACGGCCTGGAACGCTCTGGCGAACGCGTCTGCCGAGCTGTATCCGTACTTCACCGCGATGTCCAGCACTCTGTCCTGGCTTCGGGTCAGCTCCAGGCCCGCCTGGGTCAGCCTTCTGCGGCGGATGTATTCCGACAGGGGCAGCCCCGCCAGAAAAGAGAACATTCTCTTGAAATGATACTCCGAGCAATGCGCCCGTCTCGACACTTCGCGGAAGTCAATGTCGTCCGCCAGATGATCCTCGATATAGCCCAGCGCGGCGTTCATGCTTTCCAGCAAGTTCATGCCCTGCGCCTCCTTCCTCCTTAAAGGTATCAGAAGCCGAAACCGCCCATCCGACATTTCGCGAACCGATTCGCGCGGGTAGGGGACGGCAAAGCGTGCAGCTATTCCTATTTTACCAGAACCGAGAAATTCGATTGCCGTTGTATGCGTTTTCTTGATAAGATGAAGCTGAATTGGCCCTAAGCCGCGCAGGCGCACCTGCAAAGGGGAGACATTATGGGAACGACCAAGCATACGGGGAGAACGAAGCTGCCCGGGAGACCGGACTCGAAGCTATGGGTAAGCAAAGTGCCTTTCGGATTGGGAAAAATAAAGCCTAAGCATATTCGCGATACGATGAAGGTAGTGTGGGACAATCGCGATAACCTCCCTTACGCCTACCGGATTTTGACTCAGGGCGTGTGCGACGGGTGCGCGCTGGGAGTGGCGGGCTTGTACGACCAGACGTTGACCGGCCCGCATCTGTGCACGACGCGGCTGAACGTGCTGCGCCTGAACACGATGCCGGCGATCGAGCCCGGGACGCTGCACGCCGACATCGACGAGCTGAGGCGGCTCGACAGCGCGCAGCTGCGCAAGCTCGGCCGCATCCCGTATCCGCTCGTCAGACGCACCGGGGAACGAACCTTCCGCCGCGCTTCCTGGGACGAGGCGCTGGACCGAATCGCAGGCCGTATTCGCGGCATCGACCCGAAGCAGCTCGCCTTCTACTTGACCGCCCGGGGCATCACGAACGAATCCTATTACGCCGCGGCGAAAGCAGCCAGATATATCGGCACGAACAATATCGACAACGCCTCGCGCATCTGCCATTCCCCGTCCAAGACGGCGCTCAAGCGCTCGCTCGGCATCGGCGCTTCAAGCTGCAATTACAAGGATTGGATAGGCGCCGACGTGCTCGTGTTCTGGGGCAGCGTCGCCGCGAACAACCAGCCGGTATCGACGAAGTACATGTACGCGGCCAAGCGCGCCGGAACGAAAATCATCGTCGTCAATCCCTACCGCGAACCCGCGATGGACGGCTACTGGATTCCGTCGATTCCGGAATCGGCGCTGTTCGGGACGAAGCTGGCCGACGATTTCTACCAGGTCAACATCGGCGGGGACATCGCCTTGATGAACGGGATCATGAAGACGTGGTTCGAGATGGAAGCGACGTCGCCGGGATCGGCGATCGACCATGCGTTCGTCCGCGAGCACGCCATCGGCTACGAAGAGCTCAAGGAACATATCGAGCATCAGAGCTGGGACGCGCTCGAGCGTTCCTCGGGCTTGACGCGGGGCCGGATCGGCGACTTCGCCAGACTGCTGGCGTCTTCCGGCTCCGGCGTGTTCGTCTGGAGCATGGGGCTGACGCAGCACCGCTTCGGCACCGACAACATCTCGCAGGTCGCCAACCTGGCGCTGCTGCGCGGCTTCCTCGGACGCGAGCACTGCGGCGTCATGCCGATCCGCGGTCATAGCGGCGTGCAGGGCTCCGGCGAGATGGGCGCCGATCCGTTCAGCCTGCCCGGCGGAGAGTTCGCCGGCGGGGACATCGAGCGGATCGAACGGCTGTGGGGCTTCGAGCTGCCGAAGTGGCAGGGCGACATCGTCGGCGTCTCGCTGGAGAACGCGCTGCTGCCGGACGATCACGAGCGCAAGCTGAAGCTGTTTTACACGTCGGGCGGCAACTTCCTGGAGACGATGCCGGAACCGGATTTCGTCCGGCGCTGTCTGGAAAACGTCGACGTGCGCGTCCATCAGGACATCGTGCTCAACACGTCGACGCTCGCCGACGCGCGGGAGGAAGTGTGGGTGCTGCCGGCGATGACGCGCTACGAGCAGCCGGGCGGCGGCACGTCCACGTCCACCGAACGGATGGTGTACTTCTCGCCGGAAATTCGCGGGCCGCGGATGCCGGAGGCACGAGCGGAATGGGCGATCTACGGAGAGCTGGCGGCGCGGGTGAAGCCCGAAGGAAGCGAAGCCGTCGCGTTCCGGGACGCCGCGAGCATCCGGGCGGAAATCGCGATAGCCGCGCCCAACTACGACGGCATCCAGCATCTGTCCAAGCAGGGCGACGTCTTCCAATGGGGCGGCGCATGGCTGTGCGAGGGCGGCGTCTGTCCGACTGAGGACGGCAAGGGCCGGCTGCTGCCGATCGAGCTGCCGGAGCTCCGCAAGCCCGAAGGCCGGTTCTACGCCACGACTCGACGGGGCAAGCAGTTCAATTCGATGGTGTACGGAGAGACCGATCCGTTCAACGGGGCGGATCGCTACGACGTGCTGATGAACCGGCAGGATGCCGCCGCGCTGGAGCTGTGGGACGGCGATGCCGTCGTCGCGTACAATCGCTGCGGCGTGTTCCACGGCCGGGCGCGGGTAGCCGATATCGCGCGCGGCAACATCGAGCTGTACTGGCCCGAAGGCAACGTGCTGATGCCCAGAAGCGTATACGAGCCGCATGCCGGCATACCGGAATACAACGCCGCCGTCGTCGTGGAGAAAGCGGAGACGTATCACGCGCTGAAGGATACCCGCTTCGTCGAGAAGCGAATCGAGGAGTTGGAGCTGGAGGTGCCGGGATGACGGAGGAGCCCGTGAAGGCTAACGGCCAGAGCAGTCGCAGCCCAACTACCGCTTGGACGACGATCAGGCTGAACGCCGGACGGACGGTAGAGACGGAGGACGAGATCGCGGCGGAATTTCCGCTGACGATCCGTCTGGACGGCGAGGAATTCGCGACACTCGTCTGCTCGCCGGACGATCTCGCCGACCTCGTCGTCGGCTTCCTCGCCTCCGAAGGCGTCATCCGCGGGATCGCGGACATCCGCAGCTGGTCGCTGGACGAGGACCGCGGCTTTGCTTACGTTGAGCTTGTGCGACCCCAATCGACCGCCAAGGATCTTCACTCCAAGCGAATCATCGGCTCCTGCTGCGGCAAGAGCCGCCAATTTTATTTTCAGAACGACGCCCGCACGGCCAGAACGATCTCGGGAGGAACGACGATCCCGGCGGAACGCTGCTTCGAGCTGATGCGTCGGCTGCAGTTGAACTCCGACAGCTTCCGTCTAACCGGAGGCGTCCACAACGCCGCTCTGTTCGACGAAGCCGGCGGCATGGTCGCCCGAGCGGACATCGGCCGGCACAATGCGCTCGACAAGCTGTTCGGCCACTGTCTGCGCAATCGGCTGTCCGCTCAAGACCGCGTTCTCGCCTTCAGTGGCCGGCTCTCCTCCGAAGTCGTGCTGAAGGCGGCCAAGATCGGCTGCCCGATCGTGCTGTCCAAGTCGGCTCCGACCGACCTGGCCCTGCGTCTGGCCGAAGACCTCGGCCTCACGTGCGTCGGCTTTATCCGCTCGGACTCAATGAACTTGTACACTCACCCGGCGCGGATTCTCGGCTTGTAACGCAAACCGACCGTACAGAGGGGGCTTTCTTGCCTGCTTCGTACGGTCGGTTTTCTTCGCATATCCGCTCAGGGCCGGCAGGTTCCGACGGAGAGACTCCGCCAGAGTCGGTCAGCCCGCCTTATGCCGCTACCGCGCCTGCGACCTTTGTCTTCTTGGCGCGCCCCCCCATGATCAAGACGCCGAACAGCACGCTGACGCCCGAGCGCCGGCGAGCCATTGTCCCGCGGATTAGTCTTCGCCGTTCCCTGCCCGCACTTCAAGCCTCCACTCGACTGTCTCGCCTGGGGCAATACGCAACAGCTTGCCCTGCCTGAACGCCTCCGTCAAGCTGTCGTAATAGCCGTTGCACGGTTCCAACGCGCAGACGGAGCAGCCGGTATGCTCGCCTTCGTCGACCCAGAAGCCGAAGTACGGAAGCTCGGCCGCGGACCATGACAGGGAGACGAATTCTCCCGTATCGGCCTCGCGGAGCATAGCCCAGCCGTCCGTCAGTCCGTTCTCCGCGTAGAACTTGCGCGAATCGAGCGCGAAAGGCGGACCGATTCGGTCCAGCGCGCGGGCGCCGTCCCCTTGGGGCCACGCATAGCTTTCTCCCTGACGGAACGCCTTGCCGCCGTCGACGCACAGAAGCTTCTTCATCCCTTCCGGCAGCACGATTCGGGTCTGCTCCGTCGCCGCGAACAGCGGATGGGCCGTCCAGAAGACGAACAACGGCTCTTCACCGGCGTTCGCTGCCGAGTAGGACATGCGCAGCGTCGAGTCGTCTTTGAAGGCCAGCGCCCTCTTGAACCTATAAGGCAACGCGATGCCGTCGACTTCACCGATCAGCCCCGAGCCGCTCGCTTCCATTCGCCACGGGACGGACCACAGCTCGCCGTGATCAGGCATCGGCCTTCCGTAATAAGCGCCCTCCCCGGGATAACCGCACGCCACGATCGTCGGAAAGCACTCGTCCCAGCCGCTCAGATCGGCGCGGCCGTAATCCGACCCGTACGGCACTTTCGCCAGCGGCCTCGGGCCGGAGTCGATCAGCCATTCTTTGCCCGTCGGCTTGTACAGCAGGGAGACGATCTTTCCTCCCAGCTCCGGCAAGACGATAACGCTCATCCGCTCGCTCTCCAGCCTGTACGCAGGCCAATCCCGATAGCTCGTTTGCGTCAGTCTTCCCACGCAGTCAGCTCCTTCTCTTTGGCTTATATCTGTCGGTCAGTCCGCGAGCAGCGATTTCAATTTCACGTCCGGATCGGCCAGCTTGGCCGGATCGAGGACCGCTTGCCGGGCGATGAGCATCTCGGATACGCGGATATCCTTCGCCAAGCTCGGCGCGCCGACGCCGCTGGCGGCCAGGAGCCTGCCGGCTCCGTCCTGATGAAACACGATCGTGTTTCCCGCGGATTGCCGGGTAGCGGTCGACGTCGCGTCGTGGGACAAGCCCGCCACTTGCAGCGTCAGATCGTACTGATCCGACCAGAACCACGGAACCGCTTCGTAGGGCGCCGTCTCGCCAAGCATGCTCTTCGCCGCGTGGATGCCCTGATCGACCGCGTTGCGCCAAGCTTCCAGGCGAAATCTCCGGCCGCCGTAAAGCCGGTGCGGAAACGAGCAGCAATCGCCCGCCGCGAATATGTCGGGATCGCTTGTCGCCAGCCGCTCGTCGGCCGCGATGCCGTTGTCGATCGCCAGCCCGCTCTCCGCGGCCAGCGCCGTCTCGGGCGCCGCGCCGATGCCGACGATCAGCGTATCGCCCCGGAGCACTTCTCCGTCGGCCAGCTTGATCGCGTGCCACGCCCCTTCCCTTGCCGCGCCGACGATGCCTGTGCCGAGCTTAAAGGCGATACCCGCCCGGCGATGGCGTTCCTCCACGATTGCGGCGATCTCCGGCGGGAGAACGCGCATCAGAATACGCGGTCCAACCTCCAGCACGGTTACCTCGCAGCCTCTCTCCCTGGCGCTGGCTGCGACCTCCAGCCCGATGAAGCCCGCTCCGACGATCAGCACGCGATTGCCCGGCACCAGACGTTCGCGGATCGCGAGCGCATCGGCGAACGTCCGCAAGCAGAGCGCCCCGCTCAGATCGGCCCCTTCCATCGCCAGTCGGCGGGGGCTCGCGCCCGTCGCCAGCAGCAGCCGCTCGTACGGAACGGCGCGCCCGTCCTCCAGATGGACGGCGTGCGCCGACCGGTCGATTCGCACGGCGACGCTTCCCGCGATCCAATCCACGTTAAGCTCGCCCAGCCGCTCTTCTCGCGCCACGTAGACGGGCGTTGGCGTCTCTTCCGCCAGGAGCGCGGCTTTCGACAGCGGCGGCCGCTCATACGGCGCTTCCTTCTCCTTGCCGACGAGCGTAATTTTGCCGGTCCATCCTTGCTCGCGGAGCTGCTCGGCAGCCCTTGCTCCCGTCTCGCCCGCGCCGACGATTACCATTCCGAATGCGTTCATTCTTTTTTCTCTCCCTTAATCGACCTGGATGTACACCGTACCCGCTTCCACCTTCACGGGATAGGTCCTCAGATCGACGCAGGCCGGCGTCTTCTTCGCCTTGCCCGACGTATAATCGAACCTGCCGTTATGCTTGGGGCATTCGATGACCGCCCCCATGACGAGTCCATCCGCCAGGTGAACTCTCTCGTGCGTGCAAAATCCGTCTGTCGCGTAATAGTCGCTGTCCTCCGAACGATAGATGGCGAACGACCTGCCCTCGTGATCGAAACGGATTACATCTTCTTCTTCGATATCGTCCGCCGCGCAGGCGGCTACCCAATCTGCCATTGTCCATCTCTCCTCCATCGTATCTTCACGAGGTTGTCGGTTGCTCTCCCGGCGCTTCCGCGATAATCGGCTTCGGTCCGTATTGATAGGGCTGCGCCGTCGGCGGCAGCTCCCGCTGTATCGTATAATTGCGATCCTTGCGCTGCTTCAGCAGCGCATGAATGACTTCCCTGAACGCTTCCCACGTGCTGCGGTTCGGACGCGGGCAATCCGCCTTGATCTCCTCGTGCAACGCAGGCAAGGCGTGATACGGCACCATCGGGAACATGTGATGCTCGATATGGTAGTTCATGTTCCAATAGAGGAAGCGGAACACCGGATTCATATACACCGTGCGGGAATTGAGCCGATGATCGAGCACGTCCTCATGAAGGCCCAGATGCTGGATCATCCCGAAGATGACCATCAGCCCCGCTCCGTAAAACGACGGCAGAACGACGAACATCGCCGGCAGTATACTCCCCGTATAGAAGCAAGCGGCTATGACGCAAGCGAAAATCAACAGGTAGACCCGCGACTCGCGGAACGACTTGCGAAACTCCGACTCCGGAATGAAATCCCGCTCTTCCTTGCCGACGACGCCGAAGGCGTGCATGAACATCCTCTTGATATCCTTCGGTCCGCCGACGAGATGGGCGAACTGGATGATGATGACGCGCCACACCGGCGGACGCGGCTGGTGAATCTCGGGATCCCGGCCCACGACGTAAGTGTCGGTATGATGGCGGGCATGGCTCCAGCGCCAGGGCGTGGCCGGCCTCAAGACGAGAAACGAAGCGAATTGATAGACGACTTCGTTCATCCAAGGCGTCTTGAACGCCGTCCCGTGGCCGCACTCATGCCAACGCGAATCCCCTGGGGATGTATACAAAATCCCATAGACAAGAAACGCCGGCACGGCCCACAACGTTCCCCAGGAAAAATAGGCCAGAACGCCCGCTCCCGCCAGCAGAACGATCCAGAGAATCGTATCGCGGATCGCCGGTCCGTCCTTGCGTTTCATCAACTCCTTCATCCGCTTGCGCGGAATCGGACTCGCGTACCATTCGGCCGCGACCAGTCCGCGTTCCCTGGCTTTCCCCCCTTCGGGTCCCGTCAGACTGTAATCCCTCTTTTCTTGCGAAGCGCTCACTAGCATCTCCTCCCCAATAGTCCGGCGAACGGATCGCCGCTTCTTGAGTCAAATTATAAGCGCTTTCGCTTTAGCTGTATTTGGTCCAGAGTGATAATCATGTGACCAAAATCACACTGCTGTCACTTCCGACAAGAAGCTCGTTGAAATTCGATTCTTCATCTATCCGGCGTGTCCCGGTACAGCGTAGCGACGAACTGACTTAAGCTCATTCGCGTTTTACGCTTGAAAATTTTCCCGAAGGCATGGATGTCCGAATAGCCGACTTCGGCGGCGATCTCGCTGAACGACAAACCGGATTGGAGAGCAAGCTCCTTCGCTTTCTCGAGACGGATCCATACGAGATATTGCAGCGGCGACATGCCGAAAGCCCGCTTGAATTGCGAAATGATGTAGTTGCGGCTCCAGCCGGTCAGACGTTCCAGTTCGTCGTGGCGGAACCCGCTTTGCAGCCGCTCGTCAATATAATTGCGAATCTGGATCAGCTTGGCAGTGCCGGAAGGTTCGATCGCTCCGACCTTTCGCGGGCTTCCGACTTCGCCTGACCGGAGCTGTGCAAGACTCGTTAACACGCCAATCAGCAGGTGTTGGCAGCGCTGCTTGGGCAGCAGCCCGGGCTGTCGATAGAGATGGACGAGCTCGGTCAGACTGTTCTCGAGCGGATGCTCGGCATAGTTGCCCATGTCGTGGGGACGTTGAGCCGGGGCGGCAGCGGACGGCGGCGCGGCAAGCAGCTCATGCAACGGATAGTCGGAATCGCCGAAATGGAACACGATCGAAAGGCAGACATACGGTTTGCCGGGTCGCGTGCGGACGCTGTGGTCCTCGCCAGGCCCCTGGAACAGCAGGTCGCCCTTCCCCGTGACGTACGGAATGCCGCTGATTTCGTAATCCGCGACGCCCTCGACGACGTATTGCAGTTGATACTGCTTCAATACCCTCGGCTTGAGCGACCACCCCTCCGGAGCGTGAAACATATGCGCAAGCGTAATATACGGAGGAAAATAAAACTCCTCCAAATCCTCCAGTGTCTCGGAAGGATCGAGAATGTACAGCTTTTTGTCCATGGTCGCCTTCCTCCCCCCCGGGGCTATCGTTGACGTAAATTTCCTCGGCACACGCCGAGACGGAATACTCGATTGCTTGAAGGTTGCATCTAAATCTACTCTGCGAGTTACAAGGCGTTTTGTCAACGCATCCCGGATGGTCGTATCCGCTCCGCATCTCCCGGCACTTCTGCGTTCGCCGGCTTCGGTCCGTATTGATAAGGCTGCGCCGTCGGCGGCAGCTCCCGCTGTATCGTATAATTGCGATCCTTGCGCTGCTTCAGCAGGGCGTATATCACTTCCCTGAACGCTTCCCACGTGCTGCGGTTCGGACGCGGGCAATCCGCCTTCATCTCCTCGTGCAGCGCAGGCAGGGCGTGGTAAGGCACCATCGGGAACATGTGATGCTCGATATGGTAATTCATATTCCAGTACAGGAATCGGAACAGCGGATTCATGTATACCGTCCGGGAATTCAGCCGATGATCGAGCACGTCCTCATGCAGGCCTAGATGCTGGATCATCCCGAAGACGACCATCAGGCCCGCTCCATAGAAGGACGGAAGAATAATGAACATCGCCGGCAAAATGCTGGACGTGTACACGCAAGCCGCGATTACGCCGACAAAGATGAGCACGTACACGCGGGATTCCCAGAACGACTTGCGAAATTCCGCTTCCGGAATGAAATCTCTCTCTTCCTTGCCAACGATGCCGAACGCGTGCATAAACATCCGCTTGATGTCCTTCGGCCCCCCGACCAGGTGGGCGAATTGCATAATAATGACGCGCCACACCGGCGGACGCGGCTGGTTGATCTCGGGGTCGCGGCCCACGACGTAAGTGTCGGTATGATGGCGGGCATGGCTCCAGCGCCACGGCGTCGCCGGTCTTAAGACGAGGAACGATGCGAATTGATAGACGACCTCGTTCATCCAATGCGTCTTGAACGCCGTGCCGTGACCGCACTCATGCCAGCGGGAATCTCCCGGCGAAGTATACAAAATCCCGTAGACGAGAAACGCCGGTATCGCCCACCACGTCCCCCAGGACAAATAGGCCAGAACGCCCGCTCCCGCCAGAAGCGCCAACCATACAATCGTATCCCGTATTGCCGGACCGTCCTTGCGCTTCATCAGCTCTTTCATTCGCTTGCGGGGAATCGGCGTCGCGTACCATTCGGCCGCCACCAGCCCCCGCTCCTGAGCTCTCTTGCCCTCGGGCCCCGTAAGACTGTAATCCCTTTTCGCTTGCGAGGAACTCATTCGTTAACCTCCTCCCACAACTCACTCAGCTTTGTATTTGCTTTTCGGCGTCGCCAAAGAAACGGAATCGGAAGTCGATTCCGTTCGGAAGAAATATCGATTGGTCTAATCCTCCGATTTGTCGTCCCCTACAGCGACCGAATTTTTCTCGCGATACACTCCGGGCGTTACTCCCGTAAACTTCTTGAAAACCTTAAAAAACTGGCGGCTGTTCTCGTAGCCGACTTTAACGGCGACTTGTTCGACCGCAACATCGGGATTTTCTACCAGCATCGCCTTCGCTTTCGACGTTCTCACCCGATGAACGTATTGAACGAACGTCGTTCCCGTTTCCTTATGAATGAGTCCGCTGACATAGTTCGGATTCAAACCTACCGATTCCGAAACTTCCTGCAGCGAAATATCCTTCATATAGTGTTTCTTAATATACTTCTCGATCTGAGCGATTTTCTTGCTGCTTCTCATCGCATTGGCCATCCCGACCGGCGCGGAGTCTGCCTGCTCCTGCTCGGCAGCGACTATCGCGTTCTCGATCCGGTCCTGCATTCGACCAACCGCTTGCAATAGCTCGGCTTGGTTAACCGGCTTCAAGAAGTAATCGACCACTCCGTACCGAATCGCCGTCTGCGCATATTCGAATTCCCCGTATCCCGTCAGAATCATGCATTGTTCGCACAGATTGCGCTCTTTCGTGTGGCGGATCAACTCCAAACCGTCCATCTCCGGCATGTGAATGTCCGTAATAAGCAAGTCGGGGCGCACCGTTTCCATTAGTCTCAGAGCCTCGATCGCATCGTACGCGGTTTCGATTTGCGTGGGTCTGTCATACTCGTGAGCGATCATATTGGCCAACCCTCTGACGATCAGCGGTTCGTCATCCACGATCAACAGCCTAATCATCTCTATCACCGCCCTTTGCCAAGAGTACCAGCGTAAACGTGCTGCCTTTATCGACATGACTGACTACAGACAACCCGGAACCTTCGCCGTAGAAAGCTTTTATTCTCTCGTTCACGTTGTGCAGTCCGATTCCTCCCTCGATTTGCAGCAGGGGAGAATCGAGCCTGGAGCGCAATTTCCAAAGCTCATCCTCAGCAATGCCTACACCGTTATCGGAAATGGAGATCGTAATCCTCGGTCCTTCCTGAGCAATCTCAAGACGAACGATTCCCGTTCTTCTAAGTCCTGATATTCCATGAATGATGCTGTTCTCGACAATGGGCTGCAGCAGAAATTTCGGACAGATCAAGCTCCCCAGATCGGCTCCGTTATCTTCATATTCGAAAATAAGCCGCGATTCCATCCGAATCTTCTGTATGGCGATATAACGCTGCAAGTGGTCGACCTCATCCTGCAGGGTCACTGGATTTTTCTTCGTAATACTGTACCGCAGCAGCTCTCCCAGCGTATAGGCCATGTCCGCAACCTGATGGTCCCCGTTGATCTTGGCCAGCATCCGCATCGATTCCAGCGTATTGTACAGGAAGTGCGGGCGGATTTGAGCTTCGAGCATTTTGTACTCCGCGTCTTTTTTCATCATTTCCAAACGGTGCGCCTTATGGAACAGCTCGTTGTTCAGTTCGATCATCGCATTGTAGGAGCGGATCAGCCCGCCGATCTCATCGTTGCCCGTCTCTCCCTTAAAAGTCGCAGGACGCCCCGGATTCAGCCGTTTAATATGTTTCGTCAGCCGAATAACTCTCTTCGCCATGGAAGCCGCAAATTTATAATAGACGAGGGATAACGCGACAAGCAGCAGAACGCCAACGCCAATGTAGATGCCCTCCCTGCCTTGCATGCCGTTGAACAGAGAGTGTACGGGAGTAACCAGAACGCTGTCCAATCCGAAGGTTCCCAAGTGGATGCGATTCAGCAGCACTTTCTTGTCGCTCAAATAAACATACTCGGCATCGCTTGCCGCCAGTTTCCCGATTTCGCTCGCAAGCGCCGGATCGTCGGGGAAATTATCGCTTCTGTACACGAGCTTGGCCGTCTGATCGACAATCACATAAGACGAACCTTCGGCCAGGCTGACCGTTTCATAAAATTCCCTGAGGGCATCGGGCTTTAACGCGATTTCGATCAGACCGAGCTCATGGGAATACTGGTTGTTGAATATTCTGCTGTAATAGCTGAACGTCGGAAATTCGTCTTCCGTCCCCGCGCTGTAGAACCACTTCCCTTTTCCCGGAGGAATCCCCCGCAGTTGCTCCCATCTCTCCGGATCGGCAATGCTCCGTATGAGCTGGGAAATCGGCTGAATGTCAGGCGGAAGCGGAAGCTGCTCCTCGTTGTTATTGTAGATCGACAGTCTGCCAATTAACGGATTGCCGGTCACCGCGTACGTAATCGTAGGTTCGATGTCCTTCAAGTACGTGAATACCATATCGGCGTCCGTCAGCTGTCTTCGCGCCAAATACTCGATAATGCTATCGTTATTCTGAAAAAGTTTGGTTGCCGCCTCGGACTGCGCCAGACTAATATTCAAATTCCGGTTGGATTGCTCCAGGAAGTTCTGTCTGCCTCTCGAGTACTCGTCCAGCACGTTCTGCACGATAAGGTTATAGAATACGAACCCGAAAATGATAAACGGAATGCAGATGATGACGACATATCCGATAATCATTTTATGAACGATTCTCATTCCTCTGAACTCCGCTAAGAGCGCTTTCACTGAACGCAGCACCACTTCCAGGACCCCTTCGAATTACGTCTGGTTGCGTACGAGAATAACCCGAATGTCCCGCATTCGTCAATCGGAAGCTTTCCCCTCCGATCGGCGGAAGGACATTCGAGTCGTTCCCGTTAAGTCCTTAGTTGGGTTTTACTTCGTTATACTTCTCGTTTGCCCACTTCTCGTAATCCGCCAATCCCATGTCTTCCGCTTTCTTAAGCATTTCATTGTAGGCTTGAACAGCTTCCTCTTCGGTCTTGGCCAAGTACACCTTCGCTTCCTGATTTTCCAACATATCGCCGATATTGGTCAGAATGACTTGTTCTCTGGAGTCCGGATCCGGCTTTACTTTGGAAATATACGGATTATATACTTTGATCTTCGCTTGGTCGACTTCCGCTGCGGCCGTCTGCGTTCCCGGCGTATAGTAGAACAGTCCTTCGTTCACCGCTTTACCGACGAGATTGGCCCACCAGTAGATGCCGAGCTTGTTTTGAACTTCGGGATTGAGTTTATCGTAAGTCATCTCCGGGAACCCTTGCTCGTTCCAGTTCCAATGCTCGCCTTCAATGCCCCATTTCGCCAGCCGATCCCCTTCTTCGGAAAACAGGAACTGCATCAGCTTGATGGATTTTTCGGGATTTTTGTTATTCTTCGTAATGAACGTTCCGGACCAGCCCGCGGAATTTTTGTAGATAGCCGCTTGATCGTTCAATTGATTGACGATCTGCGTATAGCTGTAATCTCCGCCATTCGCCTTAATTTGAGCGTTAAACGTCTCAGCACCGTTCGTCGTCCATTCGTACGCGAAAGCTTTGCCGGACAGCGCCAATTGCTTGGCCTGATCCTCGTTCTTGTAAGCGAAGTTCTCGGCCGTAATCAGCCCTTCTCTGTACAGGCTGTTCATATATTTGTACGTTTCCAGCAGCTCCGCCTGTCTCAGGAAGTGGATCAGTTGTCCGTCCTTCTCGACAAGACCGTCGTTCGCCGCTCCGAATTGCGAAGAGAAATACGTGCGAATCCAACCTGCGGGATTCATGACGAGCGGAATTTGATCTTTGTACTCATTCTTGACGCGAATGAGGACGTTCTTGAAATCCTCCAGCGTGTTCAACGGCGGATTGCCCATCTTGTCCATGATGTCCTGTCTGACCATCACTCCCGGTCCCATGTCCGTAGCAAGCGGATACTGGGCCCACTCCTCGGGAGTGGAATACGCGCCCAATACCGTATAGATCTTGCCGTCATTGGCCGTATTCAGCTTGATTCTTTCCTCGTCCACGACAAAGTCCGGCGCGTATTGCGAGATCAGGTCGTCCCAAGGCAGACTCAGCTTCGGATCGGACATTCTGACGATCTGATTGCTGGTGAACACCAGGTCCGGCAAATCGCCCGAAGCGATCATCAGCGGCAGCTGCTTCTCGTCGGTGGCCACCGTGATATTCAGCTTAACTCCCGTTCTCTTCGTAATCTCCTCCGGAATCGGGCCGGACCAATCTTTGGTTGGATACCAGGAGTGGTCGACGAACAGCGAAAGCTCCACCAATTCCTCATTCGACGACGGATTGGCCGCCGACTCGGTCGACGTTGCCGAAGGCGATGCCGCCGGCTCGTTCCCCTTCGTATTCCCGCTGCTGCAGCCGACCACGCCAACGGTCAGTGCCGCCAGCAACAACAGCATCCCCTTAACACTCTTATTTCTTCTCATGTTCTGTTACCCTCCCTGAATGAATGATGACACGTTTGAAACATATATTAAAGCTTATCGCTCTAATATTGCCTGAAGGGGCATTCAGCCTTTGACCGAGCCCAGCATGATCCCCTTGACGAAATACTTCTGAAGGAACGGGTACACGCATACGATCGGAGCTACGGAGATGACCATCGCGGTGACCTGTACAGAGAAGCCGGTGACCTGACGCATCGCCGCATATTGACCGGACGCATTGTCCGTGGGAATCATCGATTGGTTAATGATCTGTATCATCCGGTAGGACATCGTCCTCAGGTCGTCGTTCTGAACGAAATAGGCCGAGTCCAGCCAGGAATTCCATTGTCCCGCTCCCATGAACAGCGCCATCGTGGCGATCAGAGGCGAGGATACCGGCAAGATGATCGTAAAGAAAATTTGCAGCTCCTTGGCCCCGTCGATGCGTGCCGATTCCCCGATCTCTGCGGGAATTTCCCGAAAGAACGAAATCGCGACCATTAGGAAGAAAAGATTGAGCATGGACGGGATGACGTATACGCCGAACGTATTGAGCAGCCCCAGCCCTTTCAACAAGACGTAATAGGTAATGAGGCCTCCGGAGAAATTCATCGCGACAATGAAGAAGATGAAATAAAACCGGCTGAACAGCAGTCCTTTCTGGCTGAGCCCGTAAGCGACCAGACAGGTGAATAGTACGGTCAAGCCGGCTCCGACAACCGTTCTTGCAAGCGTCACCACGAATGCGCTCGACCACTTGCCATCGTTGAAGATGTACGTGTAGTTGTCCAGAGTAAAGGCTCTGGGCCATAAATAGATGCCTCCGAAAGCCGTATCGGTTCCCTGGTTAAAAGACAAAATGAGAATATAGTAGAACGGGTAAAAGGTGCAGAGGCCGATTAACGCCAGCGCGACATAATTCAAGCTGTCGAGCACCCTGTCCTCTGTCGTTCGTTTTCTGCGCACAGGTCGTACCTCCTAGAAAAGACTGGATCCGGATACTTTCTTGGCGATATAGTTGCTGCTAAGAATGAGAGTCAGCGCGATCACGGATTGAATGAAATCGATCGCGGTCGCGAAGGCGAACCTTCCTTGTGCCAGTCCAACGTTAAAGGCGTACGTCTGCACGATTTGCGAAGTATCGCTGTTCAAAGGATTCCCGAGCAGGAACGACTGCTCGAAGTTGGAGCCGACCAGACCTCCGCCCAGAATGTTGCCCAAAGATAAAATGAGCACGACGATGATGGAGCCTTTAATTCCCGGGACCGTTACGTGCCGAATGCGCTGCAGACGAGTCGCCCCGTCGATTTCCGCCGCTTCGTAGAGCGAAGGATCGAGCCCCGCGATCGACGCCAGGAAGATGATCGTCCACCATCCGGCTTCTTTCCAGATCGAGCTCGCGACCGCCAGGCCCCAGAAGTAGTTCGGATCGGTCAAGAGGTCGAGAGGCTTGTCGATGATGCCGAGCTGCATCAGCATATCGTTAATGATTCCCACATCGGTAGAGAAAAAGGCGTATAAAATGCCGGTTACGACGACCCAAGAAATAAAATGAGGCAAGTAGCTGACGGTCTGAACGATTCTCTTAAACACTTGACTTCGCATCTCGTTAAGCATAATCGCGAACAGGATAGGCACCGGAAACGAGAAGAAGAGCTTGAGAAAGCTGAGAATCAGCGTATTCTTCACCAACGTCTCGAAATTGTAATCGGTTACGAAATCCTTGAAATGGCGCATCCCGATCCACTCGCTCGTGAAGATGCCGCCCACTCCGTCTACGATGCGATAGTCTTTGAATGCCATCAGAATACCGACCATGGGACCGTAGGAGAAGACGAGAAGGAATAGCATCCCGGCCAGGACGAAAAACTGAAAGGCCTTCTGTTTCTTGAACGTCGTCCAGACGGATGATCCATGAGAGACCCGGGGTCGCTCCGATGCCGGCTGCGCTTCGGGTTTCATTCGAACTCCCCCTTCTTGCCGTTCATTCGCACGATGTCTTTGCTCCGGGATTCAGGCGTCACGATCAGCGATTGCCATTGCCCGTCGCGGTATTCTCCCTCTACGATCGTGTTCATCGGCGCATGAAGCTTGAATCTCACGTCCCAATCGTCCGGCCAAGCCGGCAGCAAGTAAATCCGGTCGCCGTGCGTCTGCATGAGCATCTCCTGCAGGCCGATCATTCCCGAGCCGCCCCAATTGTGATCGGGCGTCCAGTCGTGTCCCGGTCCCCAGAATGCGGGGAACCTGAGGTTGCCGTCCGCCAGCTTCTTCACGGCGTATTCCGACGCTTCTTCCGTTAATCCGAGCTGCGCGGTGAAGATCCCGCCTTGATGCCAACTGACATGACTCTTCTGATTGTCGTGGTACAGGCTGTAGTTCCACGTATTCTTGGCCGTGATCAGCTCCGGTCTCCCTATACCGAACACCCCGAACGGAAACAGCGGGTACAGCTGGGGAATTTCCTGATTCTGCACATGAGACCACGATACCGCCGGCGCGATCGTTCGTTTGCCTTCCTTCTCCTCGTACGGCAGAGGAGGAATGCGCTCCAGCATGTCGAGCCACTCGCGCTTCTTCGCGGACTCCGCAATATCGTCGGGCAGAGCGAGCAGCGCAGTGAGGACGGCCAGCAATCCGGAGATAACGTCTGACGGGTTGGTCGCGTTCTTGAACATCTCGCAAGCGGTCGAAGGAGAGATGACCAAGTATCCGTTCGCGTCGAACGGCTCGCCCGTCAGCTGAATGCCGCGGAAACGATAATGCTCGTAAAAGAAGCGCACAGAGCTCTCCACGAAAGGCATATACTGTCCGATATCCTTCGCGCTGTAACGATAGAATTGCAAAATCATGAAGGCGAAATCCAGTTGATGAACGTATTGATAGCTGACGTATTCCGAATCCTCCACTCCGGGTTCGCACTGCTCGCTCCGCTTCCAGCCGTATTCCCGGCTGCTCGGAAGCCCCGTATTGTTTAGCTGTTCGGCGAAGGCCGCTCCCCTGTGTCCCCAATAAACTTCGCTTCTGCATTCCGCGGTGGACAACGCCCGCTTGTAGAACTCGAACTGCGGCGTCATCATTTCGAAATCCCCGGACTTCAGCATCGGCCAGTAGACCAGCCTTTGATTTTGCGCGGTGAAGGTGCCTCCGCCCCAACGCCGGAAATCGGGCGTCTCGTCGTCGTATTTCGGATGAACGTGCTTCGGATCAAAGGTGAACAATCCTCCGTTGAACTTGGTCGGATCGCTTCCATAAGCGTTGCAGGCCAGCATGAACCGGAAGAGCTGGTAATTGCGGCCGACTTGCCAGACCGGATCGTCCTCATCCTTCTTCTCTGCCCTGATCGTGATATAGCCCCGCTCCCAGAAGCTGCTCCACCATTCCGCGTTTCTCCGCCAAGCCTGTTCCGGGCTTGCCGCCTCGGCAATCGCCTGGAGCGCCCGTTGCTTCCAGTCGGCCGGTTCCGCGTATCGGCCTTGATGCAGCAGCAGGTTCAAGCGATGGGAGGTATTCACGGCGGCGCTGGCCAGTGACCAGCGGACATAGCCGGCGCCTTCGTACTCGCCCTGCTGCGTACCCGAGTATACAAGCCCTTCTCCCGACATCCGCCCCCCGAAGATGAAATCCCGCAATGGATCATAGATCCGGTCCTTATGCTCGCTTAGCTGCTGCAGCTCGATCTCCAGGTCCGTCACGAGGCGTTCGTTATCGTTCCGGTGATAAAACCAGATTTCGTTCCCGTCGACAGTTACGATGTCGGGCGACGTGAACACCTCGCCGGGATAATCGATGAGCGAAGCGCAAGGGTCCCGATCGATTACGACGCGACGCTCCGTTCGCCAGCTCTCGTAACCGGCTTCGACCTTGAGCGGCTGCTCGGAGTCGATTTCGATATGAACGCGAGGCTCGTGCACCTCGACCCACAGCTTCGCTTTCAGTTGCCCCCGCTCCGGATGGACGGCCTCAATCTCGATTGCCCCCTGCTCCAACCTCAACGTCTGTTTGAACGTATCGCAGCCGTCGAACGGATTGGGCGTCAGTCTGATGCGAAACCTTCCCAGCTTAAGAAGCTGGTTGTTCTCGTCCAGCGCTCCGCTTCTGCCGGCATAAAACCTAATTTCATGCTCCTGAACCCATACGTTAAGCCCTATATCTCCTCCGCCAACGGGCATCGATTCGGAGCTGCTGCCGCTCTCCGAAGTCCACTCGACGTCGTACTCCCGCAGGAACGGTTGAATCGCCATCTCTGTGACCACCTCTCTTGTGTGCGCTTACAAGGCCGATTATACTCCCGTCGACTTTGAACTTTATACGGTTTATTCTTCATACTAACCGTCCGAATTTCATATTTGCCCGTGCCCTTGGCTACCTGTTCGAAGCGCCTTGGCGCAGCTTGCGCAGCGCAAAAATCCCTCGCGGCCGCGAGGGATAATCGGTACGATAGGGTCAAGCCTGCATACTCCGCCTTCCAGTCAGGGACAGGCCCCCCGACCGCTCAACTCCGCATCGCAATCGTATTGCCCGAAGCGTATCTGCGCAGCCCTCTGCGGAAGAGCAGCGCTCCCGCGAGCGTTAATCCGCAGGCGGCGGTCACCGCGCCGGCCGCGAACAGCGGGTCGAAGTCGCGCAGCAGGCCGATCGGCAAGTAGCTGATAAAGCCGGCCGGCACAAGCGAGAACAGCGCCAGCTTCACGAAACCCCGGAAGATGTCGGAAGGATACGTCGTCAGGGCGATGAAGCTGTTGAACAGCTGCTGCGTCATTCCCTCCGCGTTGCCGATCCAGAAGGCCGAGCAGCCGGCGACGACCATCACCGCGATGAACAGCATGCCGCTGATCAGCAGCCCGAGCGCGAACAGCAGCATGCCCCGAGGCGACGTATCCCCGACCATCAGGTACACGGCGATTCCGAACAGGAAATCGCCCGCCGCCGTTACTGAGCAGCGGCTGACGAGCACGCTCAGCAGCACCGGTCTCGGCTGCGACAGGTAGACGTCCAGATGCCCCGTCGCCACGATGCCCGCGATTCGCGGGAAGTTGCCGAACAGCATCGCCGCCCAGCCGAAGCCTCCCGTGCTGACCGCCCACAGCAGCATCACGTCGTGAAGCTCCCAGCCCTGCACGACCGGAAACCGGCCGAAAAACAAGCTCCAGAAAAACAGCCAGATCGCGTTGTTCACGAACATCATCCCGGCCAGCAGCAGGAAGCTGAGCCTGTACTCCATCGCCGCCAGATTGACCTTCCAGCAGGTCCATACGTACCGGGCGTTCGCCATGAGTTTATCCGCCGTTGACATGCAGCTTGCTCACTCCTCTCCGGTACATTCGGCTTACGGCCAGCGCCAGCAGGACGATCCAGCCGATCTGGATCGCAAGCTGCTTGGCGAGCAGCGCCGCATCGAAATGCACGCCCATTCTCGCCGGGAAATAGAGCGCGGCCTGGAACGGCAGCCAGGCGCACACGCGCTGCAGCCATTCCGGCATCAGGTCGATCGGCAGCAGCATGCCCCCGATCGTGAATTGCAGCTTCTGCAGGACGAAGTACAGCCCGCTCGTCTCCTCGACCCAGAAGGCGCACAGCCCGACCAGCATCAGCAGCAGGAACGTCACCGTCAGCGCTCCCGCGCTGAGCGCCAGCAACCCGAGCCAGCCGTAGCCGAACGCCGGAGGTCCGACGAACGGCCAGGCGATGGCGCTGCCGATCGCCAGATGGACGATGAAGCGGGTCAGCGCCTCGGACGCGAAGACGGAGAAGTGATAGCCTGCGTAAGACTGCGGCCGAATCAGCCGAATCGCGACATCGCCGTTCTTCACTTCCTCCTCGATCCGGGAACACAGCGGCGGAGCCGCCAGCGTCAGCGCCTCGGTGAAGACGAGATACCAGACGATCTGCTTCAGCGTGAAGCCGGAGATCGACTTGGAGAAATCCCCTTCATATGCGGCCGACCAGAGCTGAATGAAGACGAATAGGATGAAGAGCAGGAAGAAGCCGCGCATGGCGAAGTCCGTCTTGTACGCCAACTGGTGGCGGAACGCGATTCTGCCGACCGCGGCCGCCTTGCGTCCCGCGACCGCCCACCGATTGCTCTCGCCGTCCATCTAGTCCGCCTCCCCTTTCATGCCGTAGATGTGCTTGATGATTTCCTCGAGCGGCGGGTCCTCGACGTTGACGTCCGTGAACCCGACCCGGCCGATCAGTTCGCCCAGCACGCGCTCGATCGTCGTGCGCTTCAGATCGACCGCCAGCCGACAGCCTTCCTCTTCCGTCTCCCAACGGGTTCCGGCAATAAGCGGCAGCGCAGCCGGATCAGCCCCCTCGGTCAGCTTCAGCGTGACGATCTTGCGGCTGAGCACCTCCCGCTTCATCCGCTCGACCGGCTCGTCGACGAGCACGCCGCCGTGATGGATAACGACCGCCCGCGAGCAGAGCGTCTCTACGTCGCCCGCATCGTGCGAGGTCAGAAACACGGTCGTTCCTTCCACGCGGTTTCGTTCGCGAATCAGCTCGCGGATGCGCTGCTTGACGACGGCGTCCAGACCGATCGTCGGTTCGTCCATGAACAGCAGGCGGGGCCCGTGCAGGAACGAGGCGGCGATCTCGCAGCGCATCCGCTCCCCGAGCGACAGCTTGCGCACCGGCGTATGCAAATACGGGCCAAGCTCGAACCGTTCGATCAGCTCATCCTTGCGCCGGACGTATTCGTCCCGCTGCAGCTCGTAGATGCGGCTGATCAGCTCGAACGTATCGATCGGCGGCAGATGGTACCACAGCTGCGACTTCTGTCCGAACACGGCCCCGATCCGATAAGCGAGCCGCTCGCGTTCCTTCCACGGCGTCAATCCGAGCACTTCCGCCTCCCCGAAGGAAGGATGCAGAATGCCGGTCAGCATTTTGATCGTCGTCGACTTGCCGGCCCCGTTCGGACCGAGGAAGGCGACCGTCTCCCCTTCCCGCACGGTCAGATCAATGCCCCGCACGGCCTCCTTCGTCTCCCAGTTCGGTTTCCAGAGCGAGCGGAAGCTGCCGGACAGCCCGGCTTCTTTTCTTTTCACGCGAAACGTCTTGCCCAATCCCCTGGTCTGCAAAGCCAGCATCTCGATTCCCCCTCATCTCTCTGCCTTGGTAAAGCAAAAAAGACCTCCGGCCCGCCCCGCCACATAGTAGCGGAACTTGCCGAAGGTCTTTTATCCCTCGCGGTGTAACGCGGCCCTTGCCGCAGCCGGTTTCGCTCGGTTCGGCGAGCTCGGCGCTGCGCGCCCTTCGCTCCCGGCTCCCTAGAAACCCTTCCGTTTGATGTAAGATTTTACTCCGGACGTTCGGGAATGGCAAGACATTTTTATAGTGGTTGTTCAGAAAGTCCGCTCTTGATCGCGAAGCCTCTCGGGAAGCGGACTCGACATCGAATCATCGATCGTCTATAATCTCCATATATAATGATAATCATTCTCATTCTCATTCAAGGAGAGAAAAGCATGAGTCTCACGAAACGCGCGGAAAACGATACGGCTGCGGATTCGATACGGAGCTCACTTGAAAAAATTCGCGAATACGTGGCCGAGCATTACGACGAGCCGCTGACGCTGGATCAGCTGGCCGGAATGACGTCGCTCAGCCCCAAATATTTCGGAGAGCTGTTCAAGAAACACTTCGGCCAAAGCGTAACCGACTATTTGACAGAAGTTCGAATCTATCAGGCCAAACGATATTTGCGGGACACGGACGGGCTGCTGCGGGATATCGCGCGCAAGGTCGGCTACAACGACGAGTTTTATTTCAGCCGCAAATTCAAGAAGGAAGTGGGCGTCCCCCCGTCCGCATATCCGCGCAGCGCGACGAGGCGCATCGCCGCCCTTTCCCCTTCCTCGGTCGGATATTTGCTCGCGCTCGGAATCGTGCCGGTGGCCGCTCCGGTCGACGCCAAGTGGACGCCTTACTACTATAACGCCTACTTCTCCCGCATTCCGATCCACCTCAAGCAGGGTGAAGCCGATTCGGGAGAGACCGGCGACGAGCTGCTGAAGGGCCGTCCCGATGCCGTGATCGGTTCCGAGCAGCCGCGCAACCTTCGTCTGCTCTCGGCTCTTGAGCGGCGCTCCCTCCCCTTGTTCGTGCCGGATCGTCAGCTCGGCTGGGAGGCCCAGCTTCGTCAGATCGCCGAGTTCCTGAACGCGCAGGGTCGCTGCGAGGCCTGGATCACGGCTTACCGCCGCAAAACCGAGCTGGCGCGCAATCTCGTCGGCCAAGCGGTCGGCATGGATTCGTTCGTCGTCTTGCGTCTGTGCGGGAACAGCATTCATCTTTACTGCAATCGGGGCATTCGCGACGTCGTCTATCACGATTTGCAGCTTCATTCAGCCTGCCTGAAAGCCGACGTATACAACGACAAAATCAGTCTGCAGCAGCTTCGCCAGCTCGATCCCGACCGCATTCTGATGCTCATCTGTCCAGACGCCGAGACTCGGACGGCTTGGCTGGCCCTTCAGCATTCGGCGGAATGGCGTTCCCTCCCCGCGGTGAACGGCGGCCGGATTTATCCGATCCCTTCCGATCCCTGGTTCGAATACTCCGCCTTCTCGATCAACCGCATGCTGAATGAAATGCTGATGATGTTTACCGGAAAATGTCCAAACGACGATCTGGAATACGTCCATGGAGACGGGAGGTTCTCTGAATTATAATCATTCAGTGAGAATGATTATCACTTTGAGGAGGATTTCTGTGTTTTCCTTTTATCGAAACAGGGCTGCCCGGCTCAAGAGAGTCGGCCTGCCTGCCTTGCTCGTCGCGGTCGTCGCCCTGGGTATGCTATCCGCCTGCGGCTCCGATAACGCCTCCGAGCCTGAAGCGTCCGCCGGGGCTTCGTCTCCCGCGGTCTCCGCATCTCCGTCTTCAGAGAGCGCGGCTGCTCCTTCGGCGGAGACCGCCGCTTCCCCATCGCCGGAAACTGCCGCAGCAGCGGCGTACCCGCAAACCTTCCAGGACGAATTGGGCCACGAAGTGACCCTTCCGGCCGCTCCGACAACAGTATTCGCGCCGGCCATGGAGGATTCCCTGCTCGTGCTCGGCGTTAAGCCCGTCGCGCAATGGGCCAACGGCGATATCGTGCCCGCCTATCTGCAGGAGCAGCTCGGCGGCGTGGCGAAGGCGGATTTCTCCGCGGGGCTGCCGTCTCCGGAAACCGTCGCTTCGTACAAGCCGGATCTCATCGTACTGAGCAACTCCTATTACGCGGAGAACGGCGTATACGAGCAATATGCGAAAATCGCGCCGACTTACGCCTTCAGCCAGTCATCGGCCGATCTCGACGGCTCCCTGCGCAAGCTCGGCGAGCTGCTGGGCAAGGAGCAGGAAGCGGAGCGGGCGCTGAGCGACTATAAGCGCAAGGTTGAAGCAGCTCGGACGAAGCTCGCTCCGGTCACAGAAGGGAAAAAGGCGTTGATCATCCGCATGAACGCCAGGGGCATGTTCCTGATGGGCGGGGATTATTACGGCGGCTACGTGCTTGCGCAAGAGCTCGGCTTCGGCAAGAGCAAGCTGGTCGAGAAGGAAAGCAGCGCGGACTTGTCGCTGGAGCTGCTGCCGGAGCTGGACGCGGATTATATTTTTATCGCGAACCATGCCGGCTCGGGGGACGCGTTCCACAAAGAATTGACGGACAGCCCGCTATGGAAAAACATTCCGGCGGTCAAAGAAGGAAGAGCGTTCGAGGTCGCGGACGACTCCTGGCTGAACGGCGGCTTGATCGCGGGCGGCAACGTAATCGACGAAGTCGTCCGGCTGCTTGCGCCATGAGCCAAGCGAATGAACTGCGCCTCGGCGCACACGAGGAGCACCGTCTTCAGGCGCGGAGCAACGGACGCGAATACCGGATTCTGATCGCAAGTCCGAAGGAGCCTCCCCCGCCCGGCGGTTATCCGGTCCTCTATGCGCTGGACGGCGACGCGACCTTCCTGACGATGGCGGAAGCGGTGCGGCTGCAGACGCGCAAGCCGCATGGCTTCGATCCCGCCGTCGTCGTCGGCATCGGCTACCCGTCGGGCGAACCATTCGACATGAGCCGGCGCTGCTACGACTTCACGATGCCCGCCGCCGAAGGGACGCTGCCTGCGCGTCCGGACGGGCGGACGTGGCCGGAGCATGGCGGAGCCGATCTGTTTCTGGACTTCCTGGAACAGGAACTGCTTCCGTTCGTGGGAGAGCGATTCCCCGTCGACCCGGCCAAGCATACGCTGTTCGGCCATTCGCTCGGTGGACTGTTCGTGCTGCACGCCCTGTTCTCCCGTCCGGCGCTATTCGCTCGGTATGTCGCGGGCAGCCCGTCAATCTGGTGGGGGGACGGCGCGATTCTGGAGGAATACGACTCCTTCGTCCGCCGCTTCGATGGCAAGCTGCCGCCCGCTCGCTTGCTGTTCACGATTGGGGCCGAGGAGCTTCCCGACATGGTCGAGGACGCGGAGCAGCTGTTCGCCAAGCTGCGGCCGCTCGCGGACGAAAGCGTAAGCTTCCAGGCGGGGCTCGCCAAGTTTCCCGAGGAGGAACACGTGAGCGTGCTTCCCGCGGCCATCAGCCGCTCGATCCGGTTCGGGTTGAAGAGCTGAACGAGAGATCCACGTCAAAAACCTGCGACTGCTCAATTGACCTACGGAGGAGCCCTTCACCAGGACGCCTCGTCTAAGCGCCAATGTTGGATTGTTAGAACAACGCCCCCGTTGAGCCTATTCAATGGCATGTGTCTATGTAAGAGAGCTAATCACTCGCAGAAAAGGGGCTATCCCATAAGTAGGGTTGTACAAGATTATCGATGAAAAAAGAAGGGCATCTATCTCCCGGAGACTGCCTCATACGGTCCTGAAATCACCTTTTAACGGGTTTACCGTTCTCATTTCAGGATCGTATAGCAGCGGAGGGAGATAGATGCCCATTACCCTGCATCCATCGATAATCGTTCAGTACAACTCTGTTTACTTGTGGGGCAACCCCTTTGGAGAGATTCACGACGGCCGTTCGGCCGTATTTTCGGGTCATGCGAGGCTGGCAGCCGTACGGCTAACCTTCCCCGCCAACAAGCGAGACAGCCGCTTCATAATCCAGCGCTACGTCCGCAGCCGACAGGCTCTCCAGCAGATGATCCTTCTTCTTGCTGCCGATGATCGGGAAGACGGGAAACGGATGGGTCAGCAAGTAAGCGAGCGCGACCTGCGTCGAAGTGGCGCCGAGCTCGCGGGCCAGCCGCTCGGCACGTTCGAGACGGGCAAAGTTCGTCTCGCTGTAATAGGAACGGACGACTCCGCTGCCGGAAAATTCCGCCGCCGTGTCCCGGCGATGCCGCCCGCTGAAGAAGCCGTTTGCCTGCGAGCTGTACGGAATAGCGGCGATTCCCGTTCGGCGATGCCATTCGACGAATTCGGGGTCGGAGACGACTTGCGTCGGGTCCTGGATCGAGCCGGGGTTGACCTCCGCCAGATTCCACAGATTCTGCACGGCGACGAACCCGGTATAGCCGTGACCGCGGGCGTACTCATTCGCCTGCTCGATGCGCTCGATCGTCCAGTTCGAGCAGCCGTAATACCGGATTTTGCCCTCGCGGACGAACTTCTCCAGCGTCTCCACGATCGTCTCGACCGGAACGCTCGGATCGTCTCTATGCAAGTAATAGAGATCGATATGATCGACGCCCAATCTGCGCAGACTGCCTTCCACGTCGGCGGCGACGTCCGCGGGAGCGAGGCGTCCGACAGCCGGCTTGTCCAGCCGGGGATGCCCTCCTTTGGTCGCCACGACAAGCTCGTTGCGGTTCTTCCGCGACTTCATCCATTTCCCGAGAAACCGTTCACTGCTGTGAGGCTCGATCGGCAGCCAGTTCGCGTACACTTCGGCCGTATCGACGAAGTTGCCGCCCCGTTCCGTATAGAGGTTCAGCAGCTCTTCCGACTCCTTCTCCGGAACGGTCGCTCCCAGATCGGCGGTTCCCAAACAAATGACGGAAGCGATAAGATCGGTTCGATTAATCGCGCTCAGCTTCATACGATAGACAGCTCCTTCTTGATGTTATGATTCGGCGTTCAGCCTTACGGTCGTCTCCGGTCCGCGCCCCGCGGCGCCCGGAACTCGCCAATCCGCGATGTCCGGCGGAACGATCGGCGTCTCCCGCGGACGGGCAAGCTGCGGCAGCCATTCGTAGGGAACCCGGTACGCCCGGTCGACGGGATTAGATCCGCGGCTGTTCTTATAAGGCGATATGTACTCCCATACGAGCTCGTGCTCTCGCGTCACTTCGAAGATGCGCCCGCCGCCCCCTTCGGTAATAAGCGTGTTGCCGTTCGGAAGCCGCTGAGCGGAGCCCAGATACGGGCTGTAAAACCGGTTGGCGTCCTGCGGCATCGCGTGGCCCGCCTCCGCGGGGCCGTACTGCCAGACGATCGCGAAGGTGACGGGGTCGAGCTCCAACACTCGGGAATAGTCGCGCAGCGCGGTTTTCAGGCCGTCCGCGGACGAAGCGTGCGGAGCGCCGTAACCCGCCCAGCCGCCGTTGTCGAACAGCAGCAGATTGCCCTCCCCGGGCAGCCCCCTGGGAATCAGATGCGGATGATGCGCTCCGATGATCCAACCGAGCGCATGCCACCGCGACGATTCGTAATTCGGTCCGAGCCGCCAGACGACGGCTCCCGTCGCCCGGTCCGTAATCGCGATAATATTGGCCTCGCGGGCGGACCATAGAACGTTCGCCGGGTGGAACCGGGCGTCTCCCCCGTCGTAGTGGCGGTTGGGCCCGAGTCTGGAAGCCGCGTTCATGTGCAGCCACAGCCCGGGATCGACGCCTTTGCGGCGCACGTTCGGATTGCGCCGGATGACGCGGCGCGCGTCGGCGCCGAAGCCCAACTCGCCGACATGATCGCTGGCAAGCCACTCCCAGACGATGCGGCCGGATTCGTCCACCTCCAGCAGCGCGTCGTCCGCCAGCGGCTGGTCGGAGATCTCTGGCACGGAGACGGTGCGGCGGGCCAGAATCAGCGTCGTCCCCTCCTTCTCCGAATCTTGGAGCTCGTGAGGCGAATAATAGACGGGGTCTCCGCCGCGCTGATAATCATGATGCGCCCGCGCCATCCATCGGGCAGGATAGCCGGGATCTTCGATATATTCGCAGCGGTCGAACCTCCAGACGATCCGTCCGTCCCAGTCGGCTTCCACGACGTCCGCCTGATCCTGCATGCCGTATCGGGGATCGCGCAGCGCCGTGCTGCCCAGGACGCTTCCGCCCGGGCGCATTTTGTTAGGCTGGCCCTTCAGTCCGCTCCACAGCCGGACCTCCCTGCCGTTCATATCAATCAACAAGGCGCCGAGTCCCGGCGCCTGATAGAAGGTATATCCGCTCCAGGCGCGCCCGGGATCGTAAAAAGTCGCGCCGGTCGGATAGATGGTCGGTCTTCCCATGCGCATCCCCTCCGCTGAGTCGCATCGTTCAGTAAGTCAGGAAACGGCCCGTTCCCGGCACGGACTCGTCCTCCGGCTCTCTTCCGGAGGCTGCGGCTTCCGCATTCTCCTTGGCTAGCGCGTTAATGGTCTCGGAATAATGGCCGAGGTTCGCCATCATGCGATGCAGCATCTCGATCTGTTCGATCAGCTCCGGCTCCTTGACCCCGGAGAACAGCACCTCCGCGCAGCGGGAGCCGATATTGCGATTGCGGCGCACCATCTCCCTGCCTTGCGGCGTAATATCCAGCGTCACGGATCTTCGGTCCTCTTCCTTCCGGCGGCGGACCGCCAAGCCTTCCCGCTCCAGCTTGTCGCATAGAGCGGTGACCGCTCCGGACGTAAAGTCCAGCTCCTCCGCCAAATCTCCCAGCCGCTGCTCGCCTTCGCGAATGATTTTCTGCAGAATCAGCAGGCCGGGCAGCGAGACGCCTTCGACCGAGATCCGGTCTCTTTCCTTCACGAATCTTCGCACGACCCGGCGGAACAGCCAATCCGCTTCCTCCAGCAACTCCGCATAGGGCCTCTCCGCACGAAAGGGTTCCCGCTCGTCTGTCATTCTACCGATTGCCTCCCTTAGCCTGCACAACCCAAATCCCGTACCGATTGGGAATGTCCCGTTCCCACCATTATATCATTTCCCCTCTGCCGCCGCATCCGAATGGCGGCGGGGGCCCCTCCGCACGGACGTCCCGCCTCCGAAGACGGTTCAAAAAGCACGCGGCGGAACTCCTCCGCCGGTGCTTCTCTTTTGTTCGCCGTCCCTTTACTCGGCTTTCAGAACCCAATCCTCGATCGCGAAGTCGTTCTTCGCCAGTTTCTCCTCCACGAGGAAGTTTTTCGTGCCTTCCAGCAGCTTCAGACCGTCGTCGGTGAACGCCGTATCTTTGATGTCCTCGATCGGGCTCAGCTTCTTCACGATGTCGACCGTCGTCTTCTGGAAATCGGCCAGGAATTGATAGTATTCCTCCGGATTCTGCTGCAGATCGGCCAACGCCTTCTCGCGGGCCTCGTTCCACACTTTCGGAAAATCCGGAAACTTCTTCAGATAGTCCTCGGACACGACCGTAGAACTCGTTCCGAGCAGCTCGGGATGGTCGGAGGAGACGTCCAGTTGAACGTTGCCGCTCTCAATGGACTTAAGCGCCGTCAGGCCGACATCGGTCATCGCGTCCACGCTTCCGTTGGCCAGAGCGGCCTGAGCGTCGGGAATCAGCATGTGCACGAGCTTGTAGTCGGTCACGCCGGCTTCCTTCAGCAGGCCGACGACGTAACGGTGCATGAAGGAGCCTTTCTGAATCGCCAGCGTCTTGCCTTGCAGCTCCTGAATCGTCTTCGGACCGTTCGGGCCCGCGATTACATGACCGATCGTCCGGGTGTTGGGCTGGGCGATCAGCCTCGTCTTGGCCCCGCCGGCCCGCGCGATGATTGCCGGAGTGTCTCCGAGACTGCCGATGTCCAGCCGGCCGCTGATCAGGGATTCCGTCTGATCCGGCCCGTTCGGGAAGCCCGTCAGCTTCACTTCCTTGATGCCGTATTTTTTCAATTCCTCTTGAATGATTCCTTTGTACAAACCCCAGCCTTCCGCTCCGGGCGCATGATTCTTATCGTTGAGGCCGATGTAGCCGTAGTTCAGCACCTCGGGTACGTTGCGCGCCGGCTCTCCGGACGAAGCGGAAGCCCCGCCCGCCGAAGGCGCGGACGCCTGCTTCTCTTCCTTGGCGCCGCAGCCTTGAATGACCAGCGCCAGCGCGATAACGCCCGCCAGCAGCGCCCCCGTCCACCCCCGTTTGCCCATCTCCTTGCGCGTCTTGCTCTCGTCTCTCTCCCACATCTCCATTTGCTCCTCCCAGGAAGTCAGAATCCCGATCTGACCGATAATTGATACATATAATCGTGCTTGGCGACCGGAACTCTGCCCCTGCCCCAACCGACCTTCTCGCGATAACCGCCCAGCAGCCCTTGCTGCTCCAATTCCTCCTCGGTCACGCCCATGACGCCTTCCGAATCCGGAGAAACGTACAGGGCGTCTACCGGGCAATACAGCTCACACATGAAGCAAGTCTGGCAATCGTCCTGCCGGGCGATGACGGGAATGCCGTCCTCGCCTTTATCGAACACGTTCGTCGGACATACCGATACGCACTGATTGCAAGACACGCAGCGAGACTGGCTGACGACCTCGATCATGCTGTCACACTCTCCTTAACCGGCTGCCGCTCCTGCGAGGCCGCATCGTCCGCGACCCGCTCCGTGCTCACCCACACTTCGTCGAGCCCGCCGCTGATCAGCCGATGGCGCTGGCCGCCGTCGATCGTCGGGAAATCCTCCCGCTTATGCATACCCCGCGTCTCCTTGCGAGCGAGCGCCGAATGATACATCCATCTGGCCGTCGCCGTCATCGCCGCCGCCTCGCGCGCTTTGACGCCCTCTGCGCTGACGGACACGGCGTTCTCGCGCTGGGCTTTCCACAGGCCGTCGAGACGTCCGATGGAATCGGACAGCCCTTGCTCCGTCCGGAACAGATTGCGGTCGTACGGCTTCACCTCGTCCTGAACCGCCTGCACGTATTCTTGCGTGCGGGATTGGGAAGCGCCGCCGTCCGCGGAAGCGCTCGTCAGCGATTGCGACGACAGTCCTCTGAGCGAACGGGATTTCGCGGAATCGCCCAGCTTAAGCACATATTCCGCGGCTCCTTCGCCGGCGAACGAACCGGAGGACATCGCCCAGGCCGAGTTATGGCTTCCGCCTCCGGTAAAGCCGCCGCAGATCAGTTCGCGCGTCGCGGCGTCTCCGGCCGCGTACAGGCCCGGCACCTTCGTCGCGCACGTCTCGTCGACGATGCGGATGCCTCCCGTTCCGCGCACCGTGCCTTCCAGTCGCAGCGTTACCGGGAACAGATCGCGGAACGGATCGATGCCGCGGCGGTCGAACGGAAGGAAGAAGTTCGTCTGCGCCACCCGCAGCAGCGGCTTAAGATCCTCCGGCGCTTGATCGAGCTTGGCGTACACTTGACGTCCGGCCAGCAGATTGCGGGCAATGACCGAGCGGCCGCGCTTGGAGCCGGCTCCCTCGACGACCGTGCCGTCCTCGTAGTAGAAGCTTGCGTAGCTGTAGTACGCTGTCTTCGTCACGGAGGAGAACGTCGGGCAGATCGCGTAGGCGTTGGAGAACTCCATCCCCGACAGATCCGCGCCCGCTTCCGCCGCGAACAGGTAGCCGTCGCCGGTCAGCACGTTGCAGCCGAGCGCCCGGCTCAGGAACGCGCAGCCCCCGGTCGCAATCACGACCGCTCCCGCGCGGATGCTCCAGGCGTCGCCGGTCTGCGTATTGACGCCGGCCGCGCCTCCGACGCCGTAATCGTCCGCGAGCAGCTCCAGCACCGGGCTGTGATCGAGAATTTTCACGCCGGACTTCTGCACGAGCTTGCGCATCAGCTTCATGTATTCCGGGCCTTGCAGGCCGCGCTTGTGCGGCTTGCCGCTAGGATCGACCGGGAACGGATAGCCAAGGTTGCCCAGCTTGTTCATATTCTCGTACGTCCGGTCCAGAACGCGGTTCATCCATTCGTGCTCGGCCAGCTGTCCGCCCATCGCATATCTGCTGGCTTTGGCTTCCTCTCTTTTCTCCCGCTCGGGATCGATGTACCAGACGCCCGTCCCGGACGGGGCAGTCGCGCCGCTGGAGCCGCAATAGCCTTTGTCCACCAGAATCACTTTCGCCCCTTTGGCCGCCGCCGAGATCGCCGCCCACGTTCCCGCGGGGCCTCCGCCGATGACCAGCACGTCCGTCTCCAAGCTTAATTGTCCCCTTGCCGTTGCTTGAATCGCCATTTTTGAACAGCCTCCTTATTGGTTTGCGCGCTCAGCCTTGATAGCTGTCCCGCCAATGCAGCCATCTGCTCTCCAGCAGCCTGACGGCGGAGTCGACCAGCTTGCCTACGACCGCGAAGATCAGAATGCCGACGAAGATAACCTCCGGCTGGCCGTTCTGCTTCGCTTCGTTGATGAGAAACCCGATCCCGCTCGTCGAACCGACGAACTCGGCGACGGCCAGCCCGATCCAGGAGACGGCCAGCGACAGCCGCAGTCCCATCAGAATGTTCGGCAGCGCCGCGGGCAGCACCAGCCTCAGCAGCCGCTTCGTCCGGCTGAATTCCAGCGAACGCGCGACTTCGAACAGTTGGCCGTCGACGTTGCGGATGCCCAGGAACGTATTGACGTACAGCGGAAAAAACGAACCGCTCACGATAATCGCCACCTTGGACGTCTCGCCGAAACCGAACCACAGTATGATCAGCGGCGCGATTGCCAGATGCGGCACGAGCCGAAGCACCTGCAGGCTTGGATCCAGCAAATATTCCAGCCGCCGGATCATCCCGGTCGCGATGCCGAGCGCAAGCCCCAGTCCCCCTCCGACGACAAAGCCGAGTCCGGCCCTGCCCGCGCTTACGCCCAGATGATGCAGCAGCTCTCCCGAGCCCGCCAGCCCGGCGAACGACTCGGCGATCGTCAGAGGCGAAGGCAGGAAGTCGCGGGATATCCAACCAATCTCTCCCCCGATTTGCCAGACCAGCAAAATCAACAGCGGAATGAGCGCCCCCTGCCCGAAATCCTTAAGCAGCGTCAGCCGCCAATCCGGCCGTTTGCCGGCTCCCTGCGCGGGCTCCAATGGAGGCTCGGCCGCCTCCTTCGCGTTCTCCCTGCGGCCCGCCGGCCGCGCCAGAGCTTCAACTCGATTGCTCATCGTTTTCCCTCCCGAGCAGCCAGCATTTTCGGCCGCCTATCCTTTATAGCGATCCTTCCAGCGAAGCAGCCAGCCCTCGATTACGCGAATGAGCGTATCGGTAGCCAGACCGGCCGCGGCGAAGACGAATATTCCGACGAAGACGACCGGCGTATCGGCGAACTGGCGAGCGTCGGACATCATGTACCCAATGCCTTCCGTGGAAGCGATCAGCTCCGCGACGACGAGCCCCAGCCAAGCCAGCCCCATCGATATCCTCGCTCCAAGCAGAATGTTGGGAACCGCAGCCGGCAGCACCAGCCTGACGATCTGCTTGATGCGGCTGAAGCCGAGAACCCTCGCGACCTCGAACAGCTTGTTGTCGACGTTGCGAATGCCCATGAACGTATTGATGTAGATGGGGAAAAATGCGCCCTTGGCGATTAACAGCACCTTGGATTGTTCTCCGATCCCGAACCAGAAGATGAATAACGGAACGACGGCGAGACTCGGAATCATGCGAATCATCTGGAAGGAAGGATCGAGCAGCTTCTCCGTCCGGCGGAACAGCCCGACCGCCACGCCGAACGCCAGCCCCAATCCTCCTCCGAGGACGAACCCCGTCAGCGCCCGCCACACGCTGATTTTGAAATGGGCCCACAAATCTCCCGAAGCCGCCAGATCGACGAACGATTGCGCGATGACGGCCGGGGTCGGAAACATCAGACTCGAGATGTACCCTAAATCTCCGAACAGCTGCCACAGCGCCAGCACGAACAGCGGCACGATCAGCGCCAACCCCGCCAGCGTCCACTTGCCCGGCCTTTCTCCGTAGCCGCGACCGGTTCGAACGACGGCTCGACCGTTCATTTCCATCCCTCCTTTTCCCAAAAATACTTTAGCGTTAATTTAATTAGCATTGATTAATCGAATAGTAATCCAATAATACCTACCTGTCAAGTGGGATTTTTAAAAGAAAAGTTGCTACATGCCTTGTTGACAGTCGAGAAAGAAGATGTTACGTTATTTCCATTAATCTCATCGGTATAGTAATAATTATGAGGAGGATGTTTCTATGACTAACCCGCTGCTGGAAATAAAAGCGCTGAGCAAGCGGTTCGTCGGCGCCAAAGGTACGGTTACCGCTCTGCAGAACATCGATCTGTCCGTAAAGGAAGGAGAATTCATTACGATCATCGGCCCGAGCGGATGCGGCAAAAGCACGCTGCTGCGGATCGTGGCCGGACTCGACACGCAGTATGCGGGTTCGGTCGAACTGGAAGGTTCGCCGATCGACAAGCCGGGCATCGACAAGGGCTTTATTTTCCAGGAGCATCGCTTGTTCCCTTGGCTGACGGTGGAGAAAAACATCGCTTCGGATCTGTCGCTTGCCAACAAGGAAGTCAGGCGCAAGGTGGATGAATTGATTGAATTGGTGCGGCTGCAAGGCTTCGAGAAAGCCTATCCGCGGGAGCTGTCGGGGGGAATGGCGCAGCGGGTCTCCATTGCCAGGGCGCTGCTGCGCAAGCCGAAAATTCTGCTGCTCGACGAGCCGTTCGGCGCGTTGGACGCCTTCACGAGGGCGCATATGCAAGAGGTGCTGCTCGACGTGTGGCGCAACAACAAGACGACGATGCTGTTCGTCACGCACGACATCGACGAAGCGGTGTTCCTGGGCGAGCGCGTCGTCATTCTGAAGCCGCGTCCGGGCGAGATCAGCCGGATCGTGCCGATCGAGATGGCTTATCCGCGCAAGAAAACGAGCCCGGACTTCCAGAGCGTGCGCCTGAAGGTGCTGAGCCAGTTCGAGTCGGTCGAGGAGCCGGTATTCTCGCAAGGGGCGGGCATCTGATCCGCGACGCGGCCAAACAAGAAAAACGGGATTGCCCGCAGAGCGAGGGTCGTTGATGACCCACAGCTCGGCGGCAATCCCGTTTGCGTTCAACAAGGCGCTTCGATTAATGCAAGTCCGGAAGCATCGGACGGTTCGCCTCCAGCAGCTCGTCGACCAGCGCTTTGATCCGGTCGATCGGCAGCTCGGCGGACGTATGCGGATCGAGCAGCGCAGCGTGGTAGACGTACTCTTTCTTGCCGGTCAGAACCGCCTCCATCGCCAGCAGCTGCATGTTGATATTCGTGCGGTTCAGCGCGGCCAGCTGCGGCGGGAGCGCGCCGAACCGGGTCGGCGTAATGCCGTTGGCGCCGACCAGGCACGGCACTTCCACGCACGCCTCCTCCGGCAGATTCGAGATAAGGCCGCCCGTATTGAGCACGTTGCCCGCGATCGAGAACGGCACGTTCGTCTCCATCGCCTCCATGATGTAGGAGGCGTATTCGTGCGTCCGCTCGTGCGTAATCGACCGGTCGTTCACCAGCCCGTTCATCACCTTGTCCCAATACTCCTGCCTGCTGCTGCCCCAGCCCTTGTAATTTTCCGTCGGAATGTTGTAGCGCTCGAGCAGCTCCGGGTAGGCGTTCTTGAGAAAATAAGGCACGTATTCGGCGCCGTGCATGCTCGATTCCGTCACGTAATAGCCGAACGTGTTCATGATCTCGTAGCGAACCATGTCGTCGTGCGGTCCCGGCCGCGCCGCCGCCCGCCGCTTGATCTCCGGATACAGATCCTCGCCGTTCCGCGTAATATCCAGCAGCCAGGCTTGATGGTTGATGCCGGCAATCCGCCAGCGCACGCCTTCGGCGTCCATGCCGAGCCCTTCCAGCAGCTCCTTCGCGCATACTTGCACGCTGTGGCACAGCCCGACCGTCTTGACTCCCGTCCCCCGCAGCATCGCTCCGGTCAGAATCGCCATCGGATTCGTATAGTTCAGGAACCACGCGTCCGGACACAGCTCCTCCATGTCCTTCGCGAACTCCAGCATCGGGCCGGCGGTGCGCAGCGCCCGCATCAGGCCGCCGACGCCGAGCGTGTCGGCGTACGTCTGCTTGATCCCGTATTTGCGCGGAATTTCGTGATCCCCGAGAATGTACGGCTCGAACGCGCCGGCCGTAATCGCGTTGACGACGTAGGTCGCGCCCTTCAGCGCCTCCCGGCGGTCGGCGTACGCTTGCACCGTCGCCCGGCCTCCGAGGTTCGCGTTCAGGTTCTGCAGCATCGTCTCCGATTCCTTGAGCCGCTGGAGATCGATGTCGTGCAGCGCGAAATGCGCGTCCGCCAGAGCCGGCGTCAGCATGCAGTCTCCGATCACGTTTTTGGCGAAGATGGTGCTGCCCGCTCCGATAAAGGCGATTTTCAGCATAGTTTCTCTCTGCTCCTTTAGGGTTGAATAATAGTTATCCTTTCACGCTTCCCATGACGATCCCTTCGGCAAAATGCTTCTGCAGGAACGGATAGACGAGCAGCACCGGCAGCATCGCGACGAACACCTGCGCCGCCTTCGACGTGCGGTCGGAAATTTCCGCCCATCTGGCGACATCCGCCGCCGTCATCAGCGCCATGTCGCGCCCGACGATGACGGTCTGCAGGTAGCTCTGCAGCGGGTAATGCTCCGGCCTGTTCATGAGAATGAGTCCCTCGAACCACGAATTCCAGTGCGTGACGATGCAGAACAGCGTCAGCGTGGCGATCGCGGGAGCCGACAGCGGCACGGCGATGCGCCAGAGCGCCTGCCAGCGGCTCGCCCCGTCGATCTCGGCCGCCTCCTCGATCTCGTCCGGCAGCGACTTGAAGAAATTAAGCAGCAGGATCACGTTGAACACGGGAACCGCGCTCGGCAGAATCAGCGCCCAGAACGTATCGAGGATGCCGGTCATTTTAATCGTCATAAACCATGGAATGAGTCCGCCGCTGAACAGCATCGTCAGCACGAAATACCAGGCGTACGCGTTGCGGAAGCGAAAATGCTTCCTGTCCTTGGACAGCGGATACGCGATCAGAATCGTCAGCAGCATGTTCAGCGGCATGCCAACCGCGACCCGCAGCACGGAAATGAGAAACGCATTGCCGAATTCCGGCTTGCCGATGACGAATTCGTACGACTTCAAGCTGAAGTCGACCGGCCACAGCGTCACTTGCCCCGCGGCCACGGCCGAGCTGGAGCTGAAGGAAATCGCCAGCACGTTCACCAGGGGAAGCAGGCAGGCGGCCGCCGTCGCCGCCAGAAACAAATAGTTAAGAACGACGAACAGCCTCCTGCCGAATGATGCCCGAACCACGACGTCTCCCCCTTTCTTAGAAAATCCGGTAGCCCGTCAGCCGGTAAGCCAGCATGTAGGACGCGCCGACCATGACGAACGATACGACCGATTTGAACAGTCCAACCGCGGTCGCCACGCCGTAGTTGGCGTTTTCGATGCCGATCCGGTACACCAGCGTGTCGATGATGTCGCCGGTCTCGTATACCTGCGGGCTGTACAAATTGAAAATCTGGTCGAAGCCCGCGTTCAGCACGTTACCGAGGCTGAGCACCGACATGAGCACGATAATCGGCAGCAGGCCGGGCAGCGTCACGCTCACCGTCTGCCGGATTCTGCCCGCTCCGTCCATCTCCGCCGCCTCGTATAGCGCGGGGTTGATGCCCGCCAGCGCCGCCAGGTAGACGATTGTGCCGTAGCCGAACTCCTTCCACGTATCGGAGATCGCCATCGTGAACGGGAACCAGCCGGGATCGCCGAGAAAATAAACCGAAGGCAGCCCGAGCCAGCCCAGCAAACCGTTGACGATGCCCGTAGACGGCGACAAGATGTCGATGAGAATGCCGCTTAAAATAATCCACGACAGAAAATGCGGGAAATAGACGATCGTCTGCACGCCGCGCTTGAACAGCCGGTTTTTCGCCTCGTTCAGCAGCAGCGCGAACGTCACCGGAACGACGATGCCCGCCGTCATCTTCATCGCCGCGATGAAGAACGTATTCCCCAGCACCCGGGCGATGCCGGGCATGCGCAGCATATATTCGAAGTTCGCCCAGCCGACCCAAGGGGACAGGAACATCCCCTTGGACGGTACGAGCCGTTCGAAAGCCATGATGATGCCCGCCATCGGAATGTAGCTGTAGATGAACACCAGCACGAATCCCGGCAAGATCATCAGGTGCAAAGGCAGTTCCCGGAAGCTTCTGCTTTTCATGCGTTATCCGCCTCTTCCTTGCCGAGCGTTCGCGGCCGTCCTAGCGGGACGCCTGCCACTCGTTTACTTCCCCGGCGATCGTGCCGCCGCCCAGATTGCTCCATTGCGCCGCGAAATCGTCGAACTCATCGATCGAGCCGCTCATGATAATGCGGGTGAACGCCTGAAGCTGGAGCTTCTGCAGCGTCGCGTTGTTGTCGGTCATTCCCTGCGTCGGAGCGCCGAAGTAGGCGTCGTCCATCAATTGGCCGTTCGTCTCGTAACCGTTGATCACGGCCAGCGAGCCTTCCTCTCCGTACATGCGCTCGTTGCCCCACAGGCCGACGTCTCCGCCCCGGTAAGCGACGATATTGTCGTAATAGCCTTTCTCTTCCGCATTCAGCTTCGACGAATCGTTCGAGGCGAGCGCCTGGACGACGTTCAGATGCGCGTCCAGATTTTTGCGCGGCGCCTCGCCGTAGAGCAGCGCGTAATCGAACGTGGCCAGACCGCTGGCGTCCACGTTGTAGACGTCCGGCTGCGCGGTTTCTCCCCACAGCTTCTCCAGGCCGAAGTTGAGCAGCTTGACGGCGGCTTCCGGGTTTTTCGCGCCTTTCTTCACGACGTAATACTTGCTGATCGCGAACGGCACCTGCGCCTTGGCCGGCTGATCGTCCACGGAAGGAAGCGGCAGCGCCTTCCACTGCATATTCGGATCGGCGTTCTTGGCGTCCTGCAGCCAGCCTACGTTCCAGAAGAAGCCGTAGAACAGGCCGAGCTTGCCGGAAGTGGCGGATTCGTTCACCTTGGAGGCGTCCTTCGTGCCGAATTCCTTGTCGATCCACCCGTTCTTGTACATCTCCTGCAGCTTGGCGAGCGCCGCCTTCGTCTCCGGCTGGACGCTCCCGTAGACCAGCTTGCCTTCCCCGTCCTCCACCCAGATGTTCGGATAAGCGTGGAAACCGTTAAAGAAGCCCTCCATGCCGGCATAGAAGCCGAAAATATCTTTGTTGATCCCGAGACCGTGTGTATCGGCTTTGCTGTTGCCGTCCGGATCGCGGGTCACGAAAGCTTCGGCGGTCGCGACGACGTCGTCGATCGTCTTCGGCTCGGGCAAGCCCAGCTTCTCCAGCCAGTCGGTGCGCACCCACAGCACGTGCGTCTGTCCGAGACCCGAGCTCATGTTCGGAAGCGCGTACAGCTTGCCGTCGAAGGTGGCGGATTTCAGCGCGTTGCCGCCGTCCTCGTTCAAGATTTTCTTCGTAAAATCGGAACCGTATTGCTCGTAGACCTGCGTCAGATCCTCGACCTGTCCGTCCTGGACGAGCCGCTTGAGCTGCGAGGCGTTGACCGGCATAATATCCGGCAGATCGTCGGAGGCGATCGCGATATTCAGCTTCTGGTCGTACTGCGCCGCCGGCGCCGTCCACACATAGTCGATGCCCAGCCCGAGCTCGCTCTCGTAAGCGCGCGACCAGACATTGTTGTCGATCGACTCTCCGTCATTGAATTTCAATCCTTCCGATATCGCCCGCACGGCGGATACCCGGATCGGCGGGTCGTACTTGCCCAGCGGGTCCGCCGGGGCGGATGGCGCGGCCGACGCGCTCGGCGAGCCGGCCGAAGAGGGACTCGCCTCTCCCGACGGTCCGTCGTTGCCGCCGCTGCAGGCGGACAGCAAGGTCAACAGAAGCGCGGAAGCGGTAATTGCCGATAATCCTTGTTTAAGGTTCATGCGAATGGCTCCCCTTTGTGTGATTCGTAACTTCCTCGTCATTATAGCAAGCGGCTGAGGCTGGGCGAGAGCGAGGCTTTTCCTCGCATGGTGGGAGTATCGTCCTTCTTTTGCCCGTCCTCCGGATCGTCGTCCTACCGTTTTCGAACGCGATTCCGACTAAGCCAAGCAAAAACGCCTTCGGCGTCCTCTGGACGATGAATGCGTTTTGTCGGAGACGATTCAGATAAGGATAGCGGATTTTATACTTGCTGAATCGCGAAAAAAGGAGCGGACCGCTTCGTCCCGGTTCCGCTCCTTCCCCTCCGTCGGGCCTGCCGTTGCTTTCCTTCGTCAGGTCCGTCCGCCCCTTCCCCTTGGTCAAGTCCGTTCCGAGAACCGCTGCCGGTATTCGGAGGGAAGCAGGCCCGTCTGCTCCTTGAACATTTTGCTGAAATAGCGCTGATCCGAGAAGCCGCATCTCTCCGCAACGATATAGACCGGATAGTTGGTTTGCAGCAGCATGTCCCGCGCCGCATAGACGCTGACGTGCTGCAAAAACTGCGTGAACGTCATCCGGGTAATATCCCGGAAGCAGGTGCTGAAGTAGCTTTTGCTCAGGTTGACGCTCTGGCTGACCTCTCCCTGCTTCTCGTGGCTGCCCGGACGTTCCGCGATGCGGTCGACGGCTTTGAGAATCGCCTGAATGACGTCCTCCGAGTATTGGGAGCGGCGCAGCCAGCGCAGAATCGCGTCCCTCAGCCGCTCCAGCCATGCCGGAAGGAGAGCGGCCTCCGGCTGCGGATGCTCGCTCCAGGCGAACATGGGCAGCCGGATACGCCAGCCTTCGACCGCCGCCGCCATCGCGCGTTCCAGCTCGGGAGCGGCGTCTCCGCCAGCCTCGCGCACGGACTCGGCCAATGCGGCGAAGCGCGCTTCGTCCGCGATCCAGCCCAGTCCCGCGCTCGCCTCCCCGACTTTGCGGAGCGCCTCCGCGGGCAGCGCGGAGGACGGAAGTGAGGCGCGCTTGCCTTCCCGGACCGCCTTGCAGATCCGCTCCATCGCGGCGCTCAGGTCCATGTCCTCCAGCTGCGTTTTCACAATGTAATCGATCGCTCCGAGACGGAGCGCTTCCTGAATATAATCGAAGTCCTGATGACAGGTCAGAATAACGACTTTGATTCCGGGATACTCCTGCCGGAGACGCTTCGTCAGCTCCAGTCCCGACATGCCGGGCATCGTAATATCCGCCAGCAGCAGATCGACCGGCTCGCCGCGGACGAATTCGAGCGCCTTCTCCCCGGTTGCCGCTTCCCCCGCGATCTCGATGCCGTAGTCCTCCCATGGAACGGTCAGCCTGAGCCCTTTGCGAACGAGGCTCTCGTCATCCACGATCAGCGCCCGGATCATGCTCATCGCGTTGCCCTCCCTTCATCTCGTCCGGCAGACGAATCGTCACGCGGGTACCCTCGCCCGGCGCGCTCTCCATCGTCAGCTCCGCTTCTCCTCCGTAATAGACGGCCAGCATCTGCTTCACGTAGCGCAGGCCGATGCCGAGTCCGGTTTTCCGGTCGCCGTCACCCTCCAGCATATCGGCCAGCCGGTCGTCGGGAATACCTTTGCCGTTGTCGCTCACCCGCAGCAGCAGCGTCCGGCCCTCCCTGGAGATCGTCACGTCGATTGCGCCTCCCTCGTCTCCGTCGAAGCCGTGATACAATGCATTCTCCACGAGCGGCTGCAAAATAAACCTCGGTATCGGAATGTCGAGCGCTTCCTCGTCGATGTCCAGACGCACGTTGAAGGAATGGTCGTAACGGATGTTTTGCAGCTCGATATAGTCGCGGATCGCCTCGGCTTCTTCGCGCACGGTGACGATGATCGTTTTTTTGCCGAGATTGTAATGCAGCACGCGGGTGAATACCGACACGAGCTTCGCGATATTGCTCTGGCCCTGAATACGGGCAAGCCATTGGATCGTGTTCAGCGTATTGTGCAGGAAGTGCGGATTGATCTGCACGAGCAGCTTCTCCACCTCGAGCTGTCCTCTGCGCTTCTCCTTGTCCTCGATATCGAGAATCAGTTCGGCGATGCGCCGCCCCATCGACTGAAAGTTGTCGAGTATGCGGTCGAACTCGGGAAGCCCCGTAGCCGCCGTCTCCGCCGGCGTCTGATTGTAGCTGAACCTGGAAATCTCGCGGTTGATGATCCGGATCGGCCGGTACACCATTCGCCAGATCAGCCACGCCAGGGAAATGCCGGCGAGCAGCGACAGCGAGGCGAACAGCGCGAACTGCTTCAGCCACTTGTTCATCTCCCGGTCGTAATCGGACCTCGGAATGAGCTGATACAGCGTCCAGCCGTGCCGCCCCTCCGTCCGGAACGTCTGGTATTGCTCCGCGGGCTCGCGGAACGGTTGTCCGACGGCGACGGCTTCTTCACCGAGATTGCCGTAGACGACGCGGCCGTCGGGATCGACGAGCGCATGGTAGACCGGGAAAGCTCTGCCCGAATCCCCTCTCGGCTCCGTCTCGAACAGAGACTCCAATCCGCCGATTCCCGTCTCGATGTAGGCGTACAGAACTCTCCCCTGGCCGTAGTCCAATTTCCTCAGCAGAGAAAACACCGGCTGCCCGTCCCTTTCTTCCGCCATGGAAGGATGGGGGCCGTAATACGTAAACGCTTTCTGATTATAAAAAGGAATCAACGCTTCCTCGACGAACGAGATCGGACCGGCCGAGTTGGGAAACAGCAGCGGCTCCTCCAGGCCCGGCGCGTAGAAAAACATGGCGGCGAGGTTCGGATTGGAAAAGTTGACGTTGGCGATCGAATCGGTAATATCCCGATACAGCATCGAGCGCTCGTAGGAATCGTCGCTGGAGATAAAACGGACGACTTCGCGCCCGATCCCTCCTTCGACGTCCAGCAGCTGCGAGACGCGGGCGAGCTCCTCCAACTTGCGTTCCAGCTCGTCTCGTTCCCGCTCCGCCTTCTCCACCCATTCGGTTTCGATTTTTTCCGTCTGGACGATATAGATCCACCGGTATGAAATATAGCCGATCAGCACGATCGGAATGACCGTGGCGACGATCAGCAGCAGCGCGAGCCTCGATCTAAGGGAACGAAACGGAATTCGGCGCAATGCGGCATTCATGGTGCGAGCCCCCCAGGCAAGTCAAGCTATTCCTCCAATTATAGCGCATGCGGGTTCGGCCGTCGTTCGGTCATTTTCTGGAATTGGGGGGAGTACGGTCCGAAGAATGAAGCAAAAACGCTTCGGCATCTTTGGACTCCTGTCTTTGCGGCTCTTGCAAAGCAAGCTGTTCCAAAGAATCGGTCATCGCCTCCCTAATTGCGCTCAAACGGAAGGCGATGTTCTGAAGATTCGGCTATCTTCTCCCGAAATGCGCTCAATTGGAAGGCGTTGTTCTAAAGATTCGCACATCGGCACTCGGACGAGGCTCCGGCGAAGAAAAAAACCGGAGAACTCCTCTCTGTCGAGAAGTCTCCGGTTTCGATCAGGCCGTTCCCTTATTCTCGCCGGCGGCTCTGCCGATCGGGTTGGCCAGCAGATGCACCAGCGAGACGGGAATATCGCCTGCTTCCTCTTGCCCGCTCAAGTCGTCCGACGCTTCGCGTTCGCGCTCTTGACCGTCTTGCACGGATTGATAAATCGTATACAACAGTCCCATTGCCTGGTCCTCCTTGTTTCTTATCGATGAATCGCGTCTAAGGTTGAGATACTCCGCCCGCGACAAGCTTAACGAACTCGCTTCCGAAGCTCCGGCAGGCTTCCGCGTCCTCTCCGGAAGGGGACAGTTCGACCTTCAGGCCCGGCAACGCGACGTCCGCTCCCGTCGCCTTCAGCTTGTCGATCAGCAGATCGACCGCCGCTCCGTATTCCGGATAGCAGGAATCGCACGAACCGAACACCGCCGCTTTGCGGCCGGCCAGCTTAATGTCGTCCATCTCCTCGTAAAAATCGAGAAATTCGTCGGGCAGCTCTCCGTCTCCCCATGTATAGGCTCCAAGCAGTATGCCGTCGTATCGTTCCAGCTCCGAAGCGTTCGCGTCCACGACCGATTTGACGACTACTTCGGCGCCTTGCGAGCGAATGCCCGAGACGATTGCGTCGGCCATTTCCTCCGTATTGCCCGTCAAGCTCGCGTAAATCAGAACGATGTCCGCCAAAGCCGCTGTCTCCTCTCTCTCCGCCTCCGCGCGTAAGCGCAAGGACAGTCGTCTATTCTTGTTTTCCTCATCACCATATTAATTGATAATGATTCTCATTGTCAATCCATGGACGTAAGATTTCTTATTTACGTATGCAAAGAGGCTGTCCCATAAGTAAGGGCGTACAAGATTATCGATGAAAAAAGAAGGGCATCTATCTCCTGGAGACTGCCTCATACGGTCCTGAAATGACCCCGTTACGGGTCTATCCATTCAAAATTTCAGGATCGTATAGAAGCGGAAGGAGATTGACGCCCATTTCCCTGCAGCCATCGATAATCGTTCGGTACACCTTTGTTTACTTATGGGACAGCCCTTGTCGGAGATGCTTCAGATCAGGAAGATCGCCAGCAGCGTAAACAACGACAACGTCAAAAGGCCGAAGCCGTAACCCGGGCCGAAGCCGAAGCCAGGACCGAACCAGCCCGAAATTCTCGCGTCCCCCGAAGCCCTCAAGTACACATTGTCCCTGTCCACGTTCACAATGACGCCTTCGTAGCATTCCCCGCAGCGCGTCTGTATCCTGACTCTGCGGTTCATATGTTGTCTGCACGCTTGATACATGTCCATGCTTCGAACCTCCCGGTTGAATAATGCTCACTTCCCTACAGCGTATGTGAGACATGCAACCGGGGATTGTACAAAACCAGGAATGTGCTTATGCCGCGTCAGATCAACGGCTTCTCGAGACGCACGCTGACGAGCTCGCCGTCCGTCCGGATCCAGCCGTTATTAAGCTGCACCGTCTGCGGCTCGCTGCCGCCCGTGATGGCGGCGAGCCGCTCTTCGGCCAAGCCGTTCTCGGAAAATACGGTCAAAATCCGGGCGACCGCATGCGCCGCCTCCGCGTTATGTCCCGGGAACGCGACGTCGAGCACGAGCAGATTGCCTCTCACGCCGACGACGCCCTCGACGCCGCTGGCATTGGAAAATCCGATCCCGTTCTCCCGGAACGACAGCTTATAATCCAGCTCCCCTAACAGAGAGAGCATCTCTTGCGTCGACGAAGCTACGCGTTCGTTGACTCCTTCGAGCGATCCGACCTGTCTTCCGGCCCAATCCTTCACTTCGTCCAGAGCGCTCCCCAGACTCTGCCGGGCTTCGTCCAGACTGCTCGGAACCGCGTTGCCGCAAGCCGCGATCAGCATTGCGAGCACCCCTGCTGCCGTCGCTTTCGCCATCCATTTCACGGACCTCCCCATCGTCTCATCCGCCCTCCCGTTCCGTTTCTCTTTCATACGCAGCGGAGGGCGCAAGGTAACGAAAAATAAGCCGTTATCCGCTTGCGCCGCGGCCCAAAGGCACGACGCGCACGGCGCTCACCTTGAAGTCGGGCATGCGGCAGTAAGGATCGAGCGCGGGGTTGGTGACGAGATTCACGTTCTGCGCGCCGCCCCAATGCATCGGAACGAACACCGTATCTTCCCGGATATCTTCGGTCACCTTGCTGCGCACGACGACGCTTCCGCGGCGAGACGTCACCTGCACGAGCACTCCGTCGGTAATGCGATACCTGTGGGCCGTACGGGGATGAATTTCCATGACGTTCTCGATTTCCCTGGCAGCCAGAGCGGGACTGCGGCGCGTCTGCACTCCGGTCAAGTAATGGGAAAGCAGGCGTCCGTTCGTCAGCAGCAGCGGATAATCTTCATCCGCGTCCTCTTCCGGCGGGCGATTGTCCACCGCGGCGAATACCGCCCGTCCGTCGCCGTGGGCGAAGCCGTCCTCGAACAAGCGCTTCGTGCCGGGATGATCCGGAGAAGGGCAGGGCCAGTACACGCCTTCCTCTCTCCGCAGCCTGTCGTACGTAATGCCGTAATAATCCGCCACCCCTCCGCGACTCGCGGCGCGAAGCTCGTCGAACACTTGCTCCGGCTCATGAAACGCGAATTTGTCTCCGCAGCCCAACGCCTCCGCCAGCTCGCACAGAATCCGCCAATCGTGCCGGGATTCTCCCGGGGCGGGACGCGCCGCCTCCCGGAGCAGCACTCGCCCCTCCAGGTTGGTCATCGTCCCCGTATTTTCCATATAGGACGTCACGGGGAGCACGAGATCGGCCAGCTTCGCCGTCTCCGACAGGAACATATCCGCCACGGCCAGAAAATCGAGCCCGGCCAGCCCTTCCTCCACGAGCGCCGCGTTCGGATTGGACACGATCGGATTCGAGCCCATGATCAGCATCGCTCGAATCTCCTTGTCGTACGTCAGCTTCATCATCTCGTAGGCGGATACTCCCTTGCCGGGCAGATCGGCCGGATCGATCCCCCATACCCCGGCCACGTATTCGCGGTCCCGGGGGTTCTCGATCAGCCGATAACCGGGAAGCTGATCGGCCTTCTGTCCGTGCTCCCGGCCTCCCTGTCCGTTGCCCTGCCCGGTCACCGCGCCGTAGCCGCAACTGTCCCGTCCGATCTTGCCCGTCGCAAGAATGAGATTGAGAAAATTGCGCACCGCCATATGTCCGTCGCTATGCTGCTCGACGCCTCTCGCCGTAAAAATCATGCCCGTGCCCGCCTTGCCGTAAGCGATCGCCGCCCGGCGAATGTCGGCCGCCGCGACGCCGGTCAGCTCCGCGATCTCCTCCAGGTCGAGCTTGGAGACATGTTCTCGCAGCTCTTCGAATCCGGTCGTGCGCTGGCGAATGAAAGCTTCGTCCGTCAGCCCTTCTTCGAACACGACTTTCAGCAAGCCGTTCGCCAGAGCCGCGTCGGTACCCGGCTTGACCCGCAGATGCAGATCCGCCAGAGCCGCCGTTCCCGTCGTCCGCGGATCGATGACGATGATGCGCGCGCCGTTCTCTTTCGCCTTCGTGAAGTAGGGCATAAGCGTAGGCTGACACTCCGCGATGTTTGTTCCGGCGAGGATGATGCATTCCGCTTGCGGAATTTCCGAAAGCCGATTCGTCAGCCCGCGGTCGATGCCGAACGTCTTCACCCCCGCCGAGGCGGCCGCCGACATGCAGAAGCGTCCGTTATAGTCGATATACCGGGTACGCAGCGCAATCCTCGCGAACTTCCCCAGCAAGTAGGCGGATTCGTTCGTAAGCGATCCGCCCCCGTAGACGCCGACCGCGTCCGGGCCGTGCATCCACCGTACGGCGAGCAGGCGCTCGCGCAGCACGCGATACGCCTCGTCCCAAGAGATGCGAACGAAGCCGCCGTCGACTTTCAGCAGCGGATACAGCAGCCGCTCCCGGCTCGCCGCATGCTGATGGGCATTTTTGCCCTTGACACACAAGCGCCCCTCGGAAGCCGCGTTCGGCGCCCCTTCCGCCCGGTAGACCGTACGTCCGCCGAACGGACTCGCCGCCTCCTCGACCGTCATTTTGCACTGGACGCTGCAGTACGGGCATTGCGTCAGCGCGCTTCCCGTCCCTGCATTCGTCGCCAAAGCGTCCTTTTCGACTCCGGTTTCCATCGTCCTTCCCCCTTATGCGGTTCCCGTTCAAGCGTTAGCCGCGGCGCCGAGCTGCGGCCGCCGGCCCATGAGCCAGTATTCCCTGCCGTCCGGATCCAGCAAAGTCTCCCGAACCGCCGTCAGTCCTTCCCGCTCCAGCCACTGCCACACCGCCTCGCCGTAGAACGCGTTCATCCTGTACCCGTGCAGGCAGGAGACGACCATCTCGACCGCCTCTTCTTCGGTCTGAGCGACGACGAGCAGTTGTGCCTGCTTCACCGGACGTCCCGCATATCCCCCCGCGTAGATTTCCCAGCCCGCCGGCGCTTCGGCCAGTCCGAAATCCCGCACGAGCAGCATACTCCCTTCGGCCACGGCAGAATCGACGGCGATGCGGACGTCGCCCGGCATTCGGACAGCGGGCAATCTGCGCTCCAGTTCGGCGCCGACGCGCGCCGCGGCTCCTTCAGCCCCTCCTCCTTCGCCGATGAACAGCTTTACCGGCCGGCCGGCGTCCGGGGCCGCCGAATAATACCGGACCGCTCCCTTGCACAACGCGCAGCCTTCGGGCCGTCTCCATCCCAGCTTAGCTGCCGTCAGCTCGAACGAAGCGAAGCCTCCCTCGGCGACCGCTTCCTTGAGCGCCGCATGCCCCAGCTTCGTGCAGCCGCATACCGGAGGCTCGCTCTCCGGCTCTCCGCCCGCTCCGCCGAGCGCCAGCTTCAGAACCGCCGCCACCATCGGCTTGCAGCCGCCGCAGGAGCCGGACGCCTTCGTCCGGTCTCTGACCTGTTCGACCGTACTCAGTCCTTCTTCGCGAACGGCGGCCAGAATCGCTCCCTTGGTCACCCCGTTGCATTGGCAAACCGTCTCCCGCTCCGGCATCGCCGCCGCTGCCGCGGACGGTCCGCCGCTCTCCGTACGCGCTTCGACGCGCTCCAGCGCGGATACGTCGGCTCCCCGCTTCAGCAGACTCAGCAGCGAGTTGCTCTCTTCTACGTCGCCGAACAGGATCGCCCCCGACACTTTGCCGTTTCTCGCGATCACTTTCTTGTACGTTTTGCGAATGCCGTCGTACTGAAGAAGCGCGGTGTCCGAATCCCGCTCGTTCACGCCGCCCGCGGAAAAGACGTCGACTCCCGACACCTTAAGCTGCGCATAAGGAATCGAGCCTCTGTACGGCTCTGTCTCAAGGCCGCACAGCTTTCTCGCCAGCACCTTGCCTTGCTCGAAGAGCGGAGCGACGAGTCCGTACACCGTCCCCTCGTGCTCGGCGCATTCTCCGACCGCGTATACGCCCGGCACGTTCGTCTCCATCCCGCCGTCGACGACGAACGCGCGGTTCGTCCAGATGCCTCCGGACTTCGCCAGCTCGATGTTCGGCCGAATGCCGACGGCCATCACGATCAGGTCGGCCTGCAGCCGAGAACCGTCGGAGAAAGCGATTCCTTCCGCACGCTTGCGCCCGACGATTTTCTCGGTCGTTTTGCTGAACAGGAACCGCATGCCCTGGTCTTCCAGCTCGGCGCGAAGCAAATCCGAAGACATCGCGTCCAGCTGCCGATTCATCAGATAAGGCGCGTTGTGGACAACCGTCACATCCATTCCGAGGTTGAGCAGCCCGCGCGCCGCCTCCAGGCCGAGCAGCCCTCCCCCGATGACGGCCGCTTTCCGGAAGATCGTCGCCGCTTCCATCATCCGCTCGCAATCGTCCACGCTGCGAAACCCGATCACGCCCGGCTTTCCCACGCCGGATAACGGCGGAATATAAGCGGAAGACCCCGTCGCCAGAATCAGCTTGTCGTAATCCGCCCTCATTCCCGTCGCCGTCTCCACCTTGCGGGATTGCGCATCGATCCGGACGACGGGATGGCCCGCGTGCAGGCGAATTCCCTTCTCCTCGTACCAATTCCAGTCGTGGGTAACGATATCGTTCAAGGACGCGTCGCCTTGCAGCACCTTGGACAGCATGATCCGGTTGTAATTCGGGCGCGGCTCGCTTCCGAAAATCGTGATCTCGTACAAATCCGGCGCCAGCGCGCAAATTTCTTCCACGCATCTGACACCCGCCATGCCGTTGCCGATCATAACAAGCTTCGGTCTGCTCATGCGGCATGCCAACTCCCTTCCGTAAAAAAGAACATAAAAAGCCCACCCCATACAGAAGAAGGGAGCGGGCGTCGTCGCCGGTTTTGGGCACGCCGTTGTGCCTCTGTCGAGCCTTTCGATATTATCAGCTTAATTTCGTCGATCATCAATGTCAAGTATAGTTACACTAAGTTAGTTTAATTCCCGTGAATTCGATATCGAAATATTTTATATGTTAAGTTTATTGACATATAGTTTGCATTTTTTTATAATGTGAATCGGGTTCACAATGTCGTGACCGAAATACATTTCCGGCGCACACAAAGAAGTGTCGCCTTCCGGCAACGAGGCCGCAAAGCTCCCTGTAGGGAACTTGCGGCCTTTTTCGCGCATTGCGATGCTGATCTATAACTCGTCTTCCGAAGGAGCGATGATGCAGATGGAAAATAAAAGTTTCTGGCAAAGCGGGCACAAGCCCACTCTCTTCAGCTCGTTTATGTACTTCGACATGAGCTTCATGGTCTGGGTGCTGATCGGACCGCTCAGCGTCATCATCATGCAGGATTATCCGATGGACCCGATTCAGAAAGCGAATCTCGTCGCGCTCCCCGTGCTCGGTGGTTCGATTCTCCGGCTCGTGTTCGGTTTCCTTACCGATTATATCGGTCCTAAGCGAACCGGTCAGCTCGGTCTGATCCTGACTACGATTCCTCTCGTCTGGGGATGGCAGTTCGTCAGCTCCCTCGACGATCTGTACATCGTGGCGCTGCTGCTCGGCGTCGCCGGAGCGTCGTTCGCCGCCGCTCTGCCGCTGGCCAGCCAATGGTATCCGAAGCAGCATCAAGGCTTGGCGATGGGCATCGCGGGAGCCGGCAACAGCGGCACGGTGTTCGCCACGCTGTTCGCCAACCGGCTCGCCGGCCATTACGGCAGCTGGGAGGCCGTGTTCGGCCTGGCGCTCATCCCGATCGTCGCCGTCCTGATCGGCTTCTCGATCTTCGCCAAGGACAGTCCGAACCGCCCCGCTCCGAAGAAGCTGTCGCAATACGCCAATGTGCTGAAGCAGCGCGACGCTTGGCTGTTCTGCATTTTGTACAGCGTCACGTTCGGCGGATTCGTCGGCATGTCCAACTACTTGACGATCTTCTTCAACTCCCAGTACGGCCTGTCCGCCGTCAGAGCCGCGGACTTCACGACGATCTGCGTCATCGCGGGCAGCTTCTTCCGGCCGATCGGCGGCTTCCTCTCCGACCGGATCGGGGGCGTGCGCATGCTTACCTTTCTGTACGCCGGAGCGTTCGCCATGTTCGCCTGCGTCTCTACGCTTCCTTCACTCCCCATGGTCATCGTCTACCTGTTCGCCGGCATGATGTGCCTCGGCGCGGGCAACGGCTCGGTGTTCCAGCTCGTTCCGCAGCGTTTCGGAGCGGAGATCGGACTGGTCACCGGCATCGTCGGAGCCGCGGGAGGCTTGGGCGGATACGCCCTTCCGCTCTTGCTCGGCAGCTTGTACAAATCTTCGGGCTCCTACACTCCCGGCTTCCTGGTCATCGGGGGCGTCGCGCTCGCCTGCGTCGCTTTGCTGCTGATCGTGCAAGGCTCCTGGAAGCGCACATGGAACGCCAGAGGCGCCGCCGCCAAAGTCGAGAACGTCGGCCAGGCGACTTGACGACAGGAGCTTTCCCGTATGCCGGGCAACATCAACCACAGAAATAGAGGTAGGGGTATGTATCTTCTTCTGATTCGCTCTCCAGAAGATACATACCCCTGCTTTAACTTACAGAATCTACACCGATTGAGTCAGATTGAGTCGGGTTACAGCAGCAAACTACGGGTCTGCGCGGCTCCAACCTCGCTCAGCCGGGTTACAGCAGCAAACGGCGGGTCTGCGCGGCTGCAACTTCGCTCAGTCGGGTTACAGCAGCAAACTGCGGGTCTGCGCGGCTGCAACCTCGCTCAGTCGGGTTACAGCAGCAAACTGCGGGTCAACAAGGCTCCAACCTCGCTCAGCCGGGTTACAGCGACAAACTGCGGCTCCGCGCGGCTGTAACCTCACTCAGTCGGGTTACAGCAGCAACTGCGGCTCCGCGCGGCTGTAACCTCACTCAGCCGGGTTACGGCGGCAAACTACTGGTCTGCGCGGCTCCAACCTCACTCAGTCGGGTTACAGCAGCAAACTGCGGTTCAACAAGGCTGCAACCTCGCTTAGCCGGGTTACAGCGGCAAACGGCGGGTCTGCGCGGCTCCAACCTCGCTCAGCCGGGTTACAGCAGCAAACGGCGGGTCTGCGCGGCTCCAACCTCGCTCAGCCGGGTTACAGCAGCAAACTGCGGCTCCGCGCGGCTGTAACCTCGCTCAGTCGGGTTGCAGCAGCAAACTGCGGGTCTGCGCGACTGCAACCTCGCTCAGTCGGGTTACAGCGGCATACTGCGGTTCAACGAGGCTGCAACCCCACTCAGCCGGGTTACAGCGGCCGCGTAGAGAATGTCCTAGCCGCAGGTAGGCTGCATCGGTCTCGTTCGCGGTCGCATCTTATTTCCGGAATGCCCTACCGAGTCAATATCCGAATCGCGTGCGCGATCGGAGCCTCGCCTGCACCGGCGGCGAATCCGTCGGGCAAGCGAACCTTGATCCCCTCGTCGCAGCGCTCCAATGCCAATCTGCGATTCGTGCCGAGCTCCTCCGCGCCTACGGCTTCCCTTGCATACGGAATGACCAACTCCGCCGTTACCGGCTCCTTTTCATCCCGATACAGCCTGAAACCATAGACGTTGTCGCCCTTGCTCGTAAACGCCCACTCCCCGGTGAAGAACGGCTCGCACATCCGCGTTCCGTAGATGCCCTCGCCATATTGCTCCAGCCATGCGCCAAGCTCTTTGATCCGCTTGATCGCCCCTTCCGGGAGCCGGCCGTCCGGCTGCGGACCGACGTTCAAGGCCAAGTTGCCGCCCTTGGAGACGATCTCCAGCAGCATATGAACGAGCCGCCGCGTCGATTTGTATTCGTCCTCGTAGCGGAACGAGAACGACGTCCCCATCGTAATGCAGCTCTCCCACGGAATGTTCATCGGACGGTCCGGAATCGATTGCTCCGGCGTGACGATGTTCTCATAAGGTCCGCCGACGGTGCGGTCGGCGGCGAGCAGCCAAGGCTGCGTCCGCCGCGCGCGGTCCACAAATTCGCCCAAGCGGATATCCTGGTTCACCCGGCCGCCGGAGCGAACCCATCCGGCGTCCAGCCACAGCACGTCGATGCGGCCGTAGCGAGTGAGCAGCTCCGCAAGCTGATCGTGGGTGAACTGCACGAACTTCTCCCACAGCCACGGATATTCGGCCGGATCGTACGACGGTCCGCGCCACATCTCCCGCCCGCGGGCATGGCCCGGAGTCCAGTAATACGGCGTGTGCCAGTCCGCCTTGGAGAAGTAAGCGGCAATGGCCAGCCCCTCCTCGCGGAAGGCGTCGAACAGCTCCCGGCAAATATCGGCATGCCTGTGCGTATGGAACGGGCAGTCCGGCCCCGTTACGCGGTAATCGGTCGTATGCGTATCCCACATGCAGAACCCGTCATGGTGCTTCGTCGTGAACAGCAAATACTTAAAGCCCGAGTCCGCCGCCAGCTTCGCCCAAGCCCGGGGCTGAAGCCGAATCGGGTTAAATGTCCGGTTAAGCCCGAAGTACTCCCGCTTGAGCTGTTCCCCGTCCGTCTCCCAGTCGATTCCTTCTCTCGACCAGTCGGCATCGTCGTCGCTCAGCGCCCAGGACTCGACGATGCCGAGCTGAGAGTAAGGCCCCCAGTGCATCATCAAGCCGAGCTTCTGGTCCTTGAACCATTCCAGCCTCTCGAGCAGCAGCGGGTCCTCCTGCTTCACCCACTCGTCTTCCTTGCTGAAATGATGGACTCCCGCCTCTACAACCTGCTCCTCGTCGGCCATCTTCCCGTCTCCTAGCGAACGGCAATCGCGTTCTGATAGATTTGGATATATCTCTCGATCTGCAAGCCGTCAAACCCTTTTGCGTAACTGTCCCAATCTTTGTCGATGTCCTTGCTGCCGGTAATGAACTGGGCCATGTTGCTCTTGATGTAGTCGCGGATCGTCGTCCTGAGCTGTGCGGCGATCTCCGTATCCTCCAACGCAATGAACACGCTGCTCGGATACAGCTCGTCGGAAGCGTACGCCTCGTATTTCTGCGACTCCCGCTTCAGCCTGACCTCGTAAGCGCCCTCGGCGAGCGGATCCTGGGGAGCCATCCACGAATCGCGGTACTGGTACGTGCGCAGCGACGGACCGATCTGCTCCCAGCCGTCGTTATGCGTCGTCTTCTCGGCGGCCTTCGGAATAAACGCGTATTTCGCCGGCTTGCCGTCCATGCCCAATTCGCCATCGGTCGCCTTGCGCCAGCTGTTGCCTTCCGGACCGTGCTCCTGCAGGACGATCGCTTCCTCGGTGAACAGGAAGTCGACCAGCCGGATGGCGGCGATCTGCTGTTCCTTCGTCGCTTTGTTCGTCAGCGCGAACTGCGACCGGCTGACGCCCGCGAAGTTCAGCGACTGCTGCAGGCCGTTCGGCCCTTTCAGCGGCGGCAGCGTCACGTAGTCCTTATGCCGCGGATGCTTGTCGTCCGGCGATACGGCGTAGCTGATCAGAGCGGTCGTGATCGCGCCCATGATGTTGTCCGGCTCGCGGTTGCCGAGCTGCTGGATGGCGTCGGCGTTCTGCGTGAAGGCGGCGGGATCGATCAGCCCTTCCTCGTACAGCTTGTTGAGGTACTGAAGCCCTTGCTTCCACTCTTCCTTGTTCGCGGCCAGGTCGACCTTGCCGTCCCGAACGAACAGGAAGTTGCCGCTGTCCTTGTCCACATAGTCGTCGGTAATAAAAGCGTTCATCAGAAACGCCGCGATGTTGCCGGCCCACATCTCGTCGGAACCGGTGAGCGGAATTTCGTCCTTCTTGCCGTTGTTGTTCGGGTCGCGCTCCTTGAACGCCTTCAACACTTCGTAAAATTCGTCCGTCGTCGTCGGCATCTGCAGCCCGAGCTGGTCCAGCCACGCCTTGTTGATCCACAGCTTCATCGCGTAGTTGCAGTGGTAGCACTCGTTGATCTGCGGAAGCGCGTAGATGTTGCCGTCCGGCGCGGTGATCGAGCCTTTCAGGTATGGCAAGTCCTCGATCGCCTTCTTGATGTTCGGAGCGTATTGCTCGATCAGATCGTTCAGCGGCAGGAACACGCCCTGCTTGCCGTATTTCATCTGCTCGTCTTTCGTCAGGTTGCCGTGCAGGATGACCTCAGGGTAGTCGCCGCTCGCCAGCATGAGCTGCTTCCGGTCGTTCAGCGCGTTGTCCGGCACCAGATCCCATTCTATGTTGATGTTCGTTTTCTCTTCGACGTATTTCGTATACGTGTTCGTGTCCATATTCTCGATGCTGGCGTACTGCGGCGCGAACATCTTCAGCGTCAGCGGCTTGGTCACGATCGGATACGTCCCGACGGGCGTAAACAACTCCTCCTGAGCCGGAGACTGGGAAGCGCTCGCTTGCGGAGATTGACTCGAACTGCCGGCCGGTGCGGAGGGATTGCCGGATTTGCTGCTGCATGCGCCCAGAATAAGCGTGCTCAAAAGCATGAATGCCGTCACGAAAGCGATTCGACGATTGCGTCTCTTCATACGGATGACTCCTCCTCTTCATCTACATTAATGGTCGTGCTCTATCACACTTGCGATGCCAACAAGCCCGCAGCCCTCTGTTCCGGCCTCACCTCCTTTACGGCGCCGGATTCGTCAGCCCTTCAGGGAGCCGATCATGACGCCTTTGACGAAATATTTTTGCACGAACGGGTAGATGATCAGCACCGGCAGGCTGGCCACGACGATCAGCGAATATTTCAACAGATCCTTCAGCCCCTGCTGCGCCAGAAAAATGTCCACGTTCGACACCATCGTCGGATCGATCGTATTCAGAATGAGAATGTTGCGAAGCACGATCTGCAGCGGGAACAAGTCGGCCGACCTTAGGAAAATAAGCGCATCGAAGTAAGCGTTCCAGTGGCCGACGGCGTACATAAGCGACATGACGGCGAGAATCGGCTTGGACAGCGGCAGGACGATGCGGAGAATGAAGCGGATGTCGTTGCACCCGTCCAGCTCGGCCGCTTCGGCCAGTTCGTCCGGAATCGTCGTCTGGAAGAAGGTTCGGGCCACAATCACCTGAAACACCGCCAGCGCCCCCGGCAAAATCATCGCCCATCTCGTATCGAGCAGCTGCAAATTTTTGACGAGCAAATAGTAAGGAATCAGACCGCCCTCGAAAATCATCGTAATGATCAGCAGCACCATGATGACGTTGCGGCCGTAGAACGTTTTTCTGGCCAGCGGGTACGCCAGCATGACCGTCATGACGACGTTGATCGTCGTCCCGGCGACCGCATAGATCAGCGAGTTCATATACCCGGTGCCGATCTGCGGATTGCGGAACACCGCCGTGTAGCCGTCGAGCGTGAATTCGACCGGGAACAGCCATACCCGGCCCGAGATGACGGCTTGGGGCGAGCTGAAGGAAGAGCTGACGATGTACAGGAGGGGAAGCAAAATAACGAGCAGCACGGCCGTCAGCAGCGCATAGATTCCAAGGATGAACAACCGGTCGCCCTGCGATTCGCGAATCTTGGATGATCTGAACATCTTTTCTCCCTCCCCGCTACCATAGACTGGTGCTCGACAGCCTTCTCGCCAAGTAGTTGACGGATATGAGCAGAATCAGATTGATGACCGAGTTGAAAAATCCGATCGCCGTCGAGAAGCTGAAGCTGGAGCTGAGCAGCCCCACCTTGTACACATAGGTCGAGATGACCTCGGACGTCTGCAGGTTCAGCGGGTTCTGCATGAGGTACACCTTCTCGAAGCCGAGCTTCATGACGTTGCCGAGGTTCAGGATGAGCAGAATCGTCGATACGGGAATGAGGCTCGGAATGTCGATGTTGATGATTTTCTGAATCCGCGACGCGCCGTCGACCTTGGCCGATTCGTAGAGCTCGGGATTAACGCCCGCCAGCGCCGCGATGTAGATGATCGCCCCGTACCCCGTATACTGCCACACATCGGACCAGACGTAGATCGATTTGAACAGACCCGGCATACCCATGAAGTTTGTATTTTCGACGCCCATCCATTGAAAAAACTTGCTGACGATGCCCACGTTCGGCGACAGCGTCATAATGATGATCGACACCATGATGACGGTCGAGATGAAGTAGGGCGCGTAGGTGACGAGCTGAACGCTTTTCTTGAACAGTCCGTTGCCTACCTCGTTCAGCATCAACGCAAGCAGGATCGGCGCCGGGAATCCGATGGCCAGACCGTACAAGCTGATGCCGAGCGTGTTGTTGATGTACAGCCAGAAGTTGGGAGATTCGAAAAACTGATTAAAGTATTTGAATCCTACCCAAGGACTGCCCCAGATGCCCTGAACGACGTTGTAATCTTTGAAGGCGATCAGAATGCCGGCCATCGGGACGTACTTGAACGTGATCAAATAAAGGATCGGCAGCGCGATGACCGCGTACAGCTGCCAGTGACGCCTGATTCTTTTGTAAGCGGATTTGCGGACGGGTTTCTTTCTCCCCGGTAGTCGGGGAGCCGCGATCGATTGCTCCGTAATGCCGGTCATAGCTCGTTGCTCCTTCCCCTGTCGAGTCGGCGGTTGCTTAGTGCCATTCTAGGCGGCTTTCGGCGGGAGCGGCAAGCAACAATAATCGAGGGCCGAACGATTTTCGCCGCGCCGGACGCAAAAGGCAGCCCGGGCCGTCGCCCGGGCTGCCTCGCATGGAAGCTGGTCCGCCAAACCGTTTTCCACCGCCATACGATTTTCACTCCGCCCTCCGTCTGGCAAGGTCTTCGCGGTATTCGCTCGGCGAGCAGCCGGCGACCCGGCGGAACACGCGGCTGAACGAGATCGCGTTCAAGTAGCCGACCCGGTCGGCGATCTCCTGCACCGAGAGAGACGTCTCCTCCAGCAGACGGCGGGCGTGCCCCATTCGGACGTCGATGAGGAAGTCGACAAATTTGCCGCCGGACTGTTCTTTGAACAGCTTGCTGATATATTTCGGACCGATGCCGAACTTGTCTCCCAAATATTCGAGCGACAGGTTCGGATCTTGATAGTGGTTCTCGATATATTTGCGCATTTCCCGAATGATCGCGGCATGCTGGCGCTTGTCCTGCTCCTCCTGCAGCTTGGCGGCCAGCTCGGTCAGAATACGTCCGCCCTCCTCCTTCATCCGCTCCAGCGAATGGCAGGCTCCGACGATTTCGTTAAGCCCCGGCAGGCCGTCCGTCTCCCAGATGTCCTGGAACTCCTTCGGCGTCGCCGCCATCTCGCGCTTCATATAATAGAGGAAATAGTTCATCAGATTGACGATCTCGTCCTTCGTCAGCAAGCCCTGCTTCATCTCGTCGAACCAGGCGTCGAACCGCCCTTTCCAATCGCCCTCCAGCAGCCGGTACGACTGCGCGATGGAGCGGATCGTGCTCAGGTGCGCGAACACCTCGACCTGGCCTTGGGTCGACGTCTGCCCGCAGTCGATAAGCCGGTTCTGGCCCAGCGTCATTTTGTACTTCAGCGCTTCGAGGGCGCTCTTGAACGATTGCGGAATATCGGAGAGCTGCTTGGCCGAAGTGCCGATGCCGATCGTCACCGTGAACTTGAGATGCTGCTCCGTCCAGCTCCGGACATGGTCGAGGAAGTCGAGCATCGCCTGCCTCTGTTCCTCGTCATCCCCTTGCTTCAGGAACGCCATCACGCTGAGCTGGAGCGCCGACGTCCATTCCGTCCACAGCTCGCAATCGTGCTTGGAGGCCATCTCCTGGATGACGCTGCGCAAGGAAAACTTCAACAGATTCTGGTCGCGGTGCGAATATTTGCGGCAAAATTCCGCGTAGTCGTCCATCTCCACGACGAACACGAGCTGCTCCCCCGAAGGCGCCGGAAGCTGAAGGCGGTCGGCCTCGTTCTTCCAACTGTCGAGCGTTAGCTCGGGATGGCCGTCGATCAGCCTGTGGAACAGGTTGCTCGTATGCAGATGACGATCCTCCTTGTGCTTGCGTTGATAGCGGTTGGACTGCTCAATAATATTTTCCAGCGCCGTCTCGATGAACGTGAACTCGTCGCCTCCCCCTTCCCGCGAAGCCCCGCCGGATACGGAGGCCGCATAGCCGCGGACGCGCGATGCGATCTGCTCCAGCGGCCTGGAGTTGCGCCTCGTCACGTAGACGAGCCAAATGAAGCTCAGCGCGATCATCAGCAGACCGACGACGAACCAGACGTTGTACAGGGACGAGACCAACTGCACGAGCCTTCCGTTGATCAGACCGCTCTCGTACGACCAGTCCGTATAGCTCGATATGTGCTCGGCGAACACTGTCGCCGTCTTCGCTTCCGGCTCCTCGCCCGGGAACAGGGGATTGCCCTCGGAGTCGCGAATGCGGATGAAGCTCGACTCGGGGTCGTAGAGACTCGACACCATGCTGCGCAGCGCGGTCGTCGACACGTTGACGACGATCATCCCCTTGTTGCTGGCGATGAACGGCACGCCTCGGACCAGACTGACGACGGGCTTGCCGTCCAGCAGGGAAAATTCCTTGAATTCCCGCGGTCCCGTCCATTTCTTCGCCAACGTGCCCCGATGCCGCTCGATAAACGGACGATCCTTGTAGTCGTCGAGATTGTCGCTCGTCGACGTGCTCAGCACGAATTCGTCCTCGAAGCGGTACAAGTAGATCGAATCAATGATCGGATACGACAGAATGAGCCCTTTCATCTGATCGACGGCGCTGATGTTCAAATACGCGTTGCTGCCCGATCGTCCGTCGAAGAAACCGGTCAGCTGCTTGTTGTAGATGATCTCCAGCATAATCGCGCTGTCGATCGCCTTCAGCGACGTATCGATTGAGCGCATCGCCTGAATTGAAAGCTGGTTGTTCGCATTGGCCGCCTGCTTGCGGTTCTGCTCGCTCAGCAGCTGAAAAAACACGAAGAACGAGAACGTCACCACGATCAGAAAAATCGGCATATAAGACAGCAGCAGCCGGACAAACCACGTTTTCCGCATAGACATCCCCATTCCACTTCGAATGTAAGCGCTTCACAAAGAGGTTGTTATGTTATTCGGCATTGGCCCCGCATTTTCCTACAACGGCGTATGTTACAATAACTGGACAAGAGTAGAGAAACCGAGGAGGGGAAGCTCATGGATAAAAAACCTTACGACGATCCCGAGACGGAAGATTGGGAATGGGAAGAGGACGAGGAGGAATCCGCGGAAGCTCAGCGGGCGGCCGCCGCCCGGCGCAGGAAGATCCGGAACGTCGTCGTCTCCCTGCTCGTGCTTGCCCTGCTCGGCAACGTGCTGGCGTTCTGGCCGCAAATCTACAACAGCACGACGCTGCCCTTCCTGTTCAAATCCAAGGAGCTGTCGACCCGCGAAAACGTGCAAAGCTACAAGGAAGCGGTCGTGCTCGTCAGCACGGATAAAGGAAAAGGAACCGGCTTTCATGTGGATGGGGGATACATCGTCACCAATCATCACGTGATCGAGGGAGGCGCGTATACCGCGGTTAAATTCCCGGGAAATGATCGGGCGTTCGAGGCCACGCTCGCCGGCTCCGATCCGGGACTCGACATTGCGGTGTTGCGGGTGGATACGGGCGAGTACGAGCAGCCCTCCATCGCCGTCGATCGAGAGTGGAAGCCCGGCGAGCACGTCTATATTATCGGCAACCCGCTCTATTTCACGCAAATCGTGAACGAAGGCAGCGTACTGGAGCTCGTACCGATCCGGGGACGGGACAAGCCCGCCCTGGCGATCGACGCGCCGGTGTTCAAGGGCAACAGCGGAAGCCCGGTCATCAACGGGGAGGGCAAGGCGATCGCCGTCATCTACGCTACGACGGAGCTGGCCGAGGAGAACGGCGCAAGCCGGACCGTCGGCCTGGCCGTGCCGCTCGCCGACCTGGGCGGTCTGCTGGACTCGATCGGCGATTGAGCGGCTTTGCGTCGAGACGGTCGACTAGTGTGCGGCGGTTGATGGACGTGTGCGGACGTTTGGGTGATACGTGGATTAGGGCGGTTGATGAGGCGTGTGCGGGCGTTTGGACGATGCGTGGATTCGGTCGGCTAATGAGGCGTGTACGGGCGTTGGGCGATGCGTGGATTCGGTCGGCTAACGAGGCGTGTACGGGTGTTTGGGCGATGCGTGGATAAGCTCGGCTACTGTGGTGCGTAGCCGAGCTTGCGGGAAACGTTCATGGCCGCCTCGCGAACTTGCGCGGAAATTTCCGGGAGCCGCTCGGCCTTGAACCGGTGCATCGCCCCGGACAGACTAATCGCCCCGACCGGCCTGCCGTCCGGGTCCAGCACCGCGGCGGCGACACAGCGCGCGCCTTCGACGATCTCCTCGTCATCCAGCGCGCAGCCCTGCTCGCGGATTCGCTGCAGCTCTTCGGCGAAGCGTTCCGGCGATTGGATCGTATTCGGGGTGAGCGGCTTTAGGCCGTATCTGCCGGCCAATCTGCGCGCCTCGTCGGCGGGAAGCTTGGCGGCGATCGCCTTGCCGATCGCCGTCGCGTGAAAGGGAGAGCGCGAGCCGATCGAATCGGTCATCCGCAGCGGATGGGTGCTCTCGATGATCTCCACGTACAGCACCTGGCCGTCCAGCAGCACGCCGAGATTCACCGTGTCGCCGTACTGCTCGGACAGCTTCTTCATCTCCGGCAGCGCCGCCGCGCGCAGCGAACTGCGTTCCAGCAAATTGCGCGTCAGCATCAACTGCTTGTAGCCGAGGCAGTACTTGCCGTCCTCGTCGCTGCGGCTGATGAACCCGCGGTTCTCCAGCGTCAGCACGATCCGGTACGTCGACGACTTCGGCTGCTCCAGCAGCTCGGTCAGCTCGATCAGGCTGAGCGTGCCGTGCTCGGCGAGCAGCTCAAGCAGATCGAGCGCCTTGTCGATCGACTGGATCGTATATCGTTCCGTTTTATCCGTGACATCCTGGTTCAAGACAATTGCCCCCTTAATGCCCCTGTATCTCTATGAATGCAGACCGGCCATAACCCGATCGATGGCGGCCAACGTTGCCCGCGTCTCGTCTTCTCCATGTACGGCCGAAACATACCACAATCCGCTGGGCCGAATCAAGACCCCTTCCTCCAGCATCCGTTCCGCGAACCTCGCGTATTTGGCCGCATCCCTTTTGTTGAACGCGTCGAAATCCTCCACTTTCTCTTCCCCGATAAACATCATATGGAAGACCGGACCGGCCTGATTGACCAGACCGGGGATTCCGTGCTTCGCGAGAAGCGAGCGGATGCCTTCAACCAACCGGTCGGCCGTCCTCTCCATCCGCCCGTAGGCGCCGCCTCCGTCTTTGGCCAGCTCGCGCAGCGTGGCGAGGGCTGCCGAAGTCGCTGCGGCGTTGCCGTTCAGCGTACCCAGATGGCCGACCGCGCCGTTCTCGATCAGCGCCATAATGTCCGCCTTGCCGGCTACGCCGCTGATCGCGATCCCCCCGCCCATCGCCTTGCCGATCGTCACCAGATCCGGCTTGAGGCCGAACTTGCCGTGCGCGCCGCTCAAACCTAATCTGAACCCGGTAATGACTTCGTCCAAAATCATGACGATGCCCAGCTCCGCGGTCAGCTCGCGCATTTTCTCCAAATAGCCCGGCTTCGGACGAATGCATCCGTTGTTGCACATGATCGGCTCCGAGATGACGGCGGCGATCTCGTCCTTGCGCTCGCGCAGCGTCCGCTCCAGCGCATCGAAGTCGTTCCAGGGAAGAAGCACGACGTCCTGTAAGCTGAGCTCGCTCTGCCCTCCCGTTCCGGGCGGCACGCCTCCCGCTGCGGCTGCGGCGGCGGCCTGCTTCATATCCGGACTCGGGAAAGAAGTGAAGATCGCGTCGGACCAGCCGTGGAAGTGACCGTGGAAGCGGACGACCTTCTGCCGCCCGGTATACGCTCGGGAGAGGCGCAGTGCCAGCATGACCGCTTCCGTGCCGGAGCCGCTCAGCGCCACCCGGTCGGCACACGGGAGCGCTTCGACGAGCAGCTTGGCGAGCTCGATCTCGCCGGTGTGCTGCAACCCGAACGTCGCGCCGCGCTTAAGCGCCTCGCCTACCCCTTCGGCCAGCGACGGATGGGCATGGCCGAGAATGAGCGGTCCGTACGCCAGCAAATAATCGATATACTCGTTGCCGTCCTCGTCCCGGACGCGCGGACCGCTGCCCGATACGGCGAACAAAGGCGTCGGCTTCATCGCCGCCCGAAGAGACGACGCAACGCCTCCGGCCAAATAAAGCTTCGACTCGGCAAGCAACTGACGAGACCTATCCGTTTGAATAGACATGAACGATTCCTCCCCCTATTTCGTACGCTTCGTTGTCTGTATCGGCCTTGCCCAAGCTGCCCCCGCTCTTGTTGCCGAAATCCAGCGGATAAATCGGCCTGCGGACGCTGCGGTACTCGAAATGCGCAAGGTTTGCGCTGCAGCATCCGGGCGAATCGACGTGAATGGCCCTTTTCGCGAATGGGCCGAAAGCGGTCTGCCAAGCGATCGCCGACTTGGCGACAAGGATATGGAAATCGTCCGGGTGCAGGCCAACGCTGCGAATGTGACCCAAATCCCAGGGCGCGACCCGCTTCTCCGTCAGCACGATCGTCAGCCGCCCGCATTCAAGCACAGCGGTGCGGCCCATGTCGGCCTGCTGGCCGGTCATGTAAGGCCCGATGTGGCGATACCTACCGTCGAACAGAAGCCTTACCGTTCCCGCTACCTCCACAGGACTGCCGTGAAGATCGTCGCTCTTCCCGCCGACCGCGCCTCTGAACGCCGCTCCGACTCCCGCTTCGTACGCGCGGCCGACCGCCTCTTCGTCGCGGATGACAATCAGCGCCTTGCGCGGAACGTTCGTCAGCCGCGCCAGCAGATGGGTGGCGTCGCCCGGCGCGCCGCCGCCGACGTTGTCCGAGCCCTCGGCCAGCACGATCGGTCCCTCCGGCTCGGCCAGCGCCGCCTCAATCGCATCCCGCGGCGGCAGATGACGCAGCGCGAATTCGTCCTTCAGGCGGACGGCCAGTTCGGCCAATTCCGCCGCGCAGCGCTTCGCCAGTCCGGGATCGCCGTCCGTCGTCACGACGAACGCCATCCCCGCGTCCGGCACATCGCTGTAAGGGAATCCTCCAGCCACAGTAACGTTCAGCACGCCGGGAGCGCCCTCCAGTTCGAACGCCCTGTCCATCAGCCGCTTCATGGCGCCTTCTTCCGTCATCATCGCCTGCGGCACGACGAGCATTCCGCTATGCGCATAGGCTCGCACTGGGGAAATCTCTCCGCGAATCCTGCGGACGAGCAGTCCGAACGCCTCCACGGCCCGCTCGTGCATATCGATGTGCGGATACGTGTCGTAACCGACGATCATGTCGGCCAGGCGCGCCATCTCCGGACTGATGTTGCCGTGCAGATCGATCGTCATGGCAATCGGATAATCGTCGCCAAGCCTTGCCCTCAGCCTTGCCAGACACTCGCCCTCGAAATCCGCGTACTGCTCCGACGCCATCGCCCCGTGCATAATCAGCACAAGCCCATCCGCGCCGGGATCGATCGAAGCCGCGACGTCCCCGATCAGCGCCTCGGCCGCCGCCGACTCGACCATCCCGCTCGGCGTAGCCGCCGTATACAGCCCGGGCGCAAGCGTCGCCCCGTGCTCCCGGGCCGCGTCGATGACGCCGCCCATCGAGGTGCGCGTCCCCCCGTACCGCAGACGGAACGCCTCCTCGCCAACGACTCGTTCGCCCGCAAAATTCGCGAGTCCCGTCCGTCCTGGGGCGAACGTATTCGTTTCATGATAAATCCCCGCCACGGCAATCCGCAGAGCCATTTCTCCCCACTCCCCGGCCACATTCATGTCTCCCACTTGGTTTTATTCATTAAAACCAATGTTTCATTATAGTGAACATATCATAGCCTCCATCCGCTTGTAAATGCTCATTTAACAAAAAAGCGGTCGACCATTGGAGAGTATCTACTCGCCGTGGACGCGGCCTATCCGATGTTTAATCTCCCATGGATAGAAAAACGCTCCGCAAGTCGAGCTTACGGAGCGATCGATTCGTCAAGTATTCGATTAAGCGCGGGCTGAAGACGGTCCGCAATCGTCTGGAACCCGAGGTCGGTCGGATGGACGCCGTCGACCGTATAATCGGCCTCCCGCTCTCCCAGCAGCTCCTCGCCGTCCTGAAAGTAAATCCGGTCGTCACCTTGCGCGCGCAGCAGCCGCACCGTCTCCGACGCGAACGCTCTAAGCTCCATCCTCTCGCGAAAATGCTCCGGCTTCTCGCCCTCGAACCCGTAGCGGATTTTGGATACGACCAGCACGGGAACCCGCGCATGCCGCTCTCGATAAATCCGGATAAACTCGGGAAGCGCAGCCTTGTACTCCGCAATAGAAACGTTGGCCTCGTAATCGAGCACGAGCAGCCCCGGGTTGTCGATCTCGGCGATCAGACGGGCAAGCTCCGACTCCCCTTTGCCGTTGCCGGAAAAACCGAGATTAATGAACTCGTACGGAAGCCTGCGGCTCAAAATGTTCGGATAAGCCATGCCCGGCCTGGAGGCGCAGCCTCCCTGGGTAATCGAGGTGCCATAGCAGATGATCCGCTTGTTCAACCGATAGGCGGAAGGGACGATCGCTTCCGCATCGGGATCGAGGCCGATCCAAACCTCTTCCACGCCTTGGTAGAGAGGAAAATGAATCGCCACGCTGCGCATCCGCCGATCAAGCCCTTCGTAAAGAATGCTCTCATACTCCCTCTGCGACGGGTCGAAAGAGGCGACGGAAATGAACGTCCGGCTTCCGAACTCTCCTGTATAGCAGTCGAAGCCGTTCTGGCCGGTCGCCGGCATATGGTACATATTGGCCGGTCCGGCAAGCCGGGTGCGGATGGAGAGCCGGGTCGAGTCCGTCCGGAAATGGATTTGGCCGCCGGCCGTGCAGTCCGCCAGCAGATCGACCGCCTCGCGAAGCGGCAGCCGGGAGTCGCCGGGCAACCGACGATACCTTCTCTCCTCCCCGAACCATGCAAATCCGGTCACCTCGAACGGTTGCTGCAGTGGAGACAACCAGCGCAATCGATCCGAACTTTGCTCCTTCAGGCTCATGTTGGGGTCCAGCCGAATCGCGTCGATCGGATGATCGGGCACGCCCATCCGTGATCACCTGCTCCATGTTTATTTTTGCGGAACGCGAGCAGCCGGCCGAAGCTTGGACGTCAAGTCCGTAAGCGCGTCGATAACGCGGACAACCCGCTGCCTTACTCCGGCATCCGTCGGAGAGCCGTCGGCTCCGAACTGCCGCGCGCTTCCGCCGAGGGACAGCCATTCGGGACTGTTGATGCCGTGCAGGTTGCGAACGATCGCTTGCAGCTGCGTCAGCGAGCTGACGCCGACCGCCCCGCCGGACGAGCTGACGGACAGCACCGCCTTGCCCCCGACTTCGTTCGAACCTAAATAATCAAGCGCGTTCTTGAGCACGCCGGAGATCGATCCGTGGTACTCCGGGGTCCCCAGAACGATGGCGTCCGCTTCCGCCACGGCGCGGATCATGAAGGATGCGCGCTCGTCCGGCGTCTCGTCGTCCGGGCAATAGAGCGGCACCGGTTTGTCGTAAAGGTCCACGAACGTCGTTTCGACGTTTTTGCTTCTGAACACGTCCTCCATATGTTTCAACAAGAGCGTGCTCGTCGCGTTTTTTCTGTTGCTTCCTGCGATCAGTACGATTTTCATCCTGCATCCATCCTTATTCTGCGATTTGGAAGTTCTTGCTTACAGATTACCATTCGCAAGAGCGTCGCAAATCGGCTGATCGTAGCTTGGCGCGTCCTTAATCCGTCGTACGACTTTAGTCGTAGATTCGTCGATTAGATCGGGTCAGATCAGATCATGCCAAGCCGTTCTTGACGGCGAACAGCGCAGCCTGGGTGCGGTCGGCCAGCCCCAGCTTGGACAAGATGTTGCTGACGTGCGTCTTGACCGTTTTCTCGGAAATGCCGCAAGCGGCGGCGATCTCCTTGTTGGACTGCCCCTGGGCGATCAAGCCCAGCACCTCCGCCTCCCGCTCGGTCAGCTTGTCGGGCATGGCAGCCGAAGGAGAAGCCGGCGCGGCGACATGGGACATCAACTGGACGGCCGCGTTCGGATCCAACTGCGGCACTCCTTGGGCCGCTTGGCGAATCGCCTCGGCGATCCGCTCGGGGTCCGTGTCCTTCAGCAAATATCCGTTTGCCCCCGCCCGGATGGCGGATACGACGTAATCCTTCTCGGAGAACGTCGTGAGCACCAGTACGGTCATCCCCGGATGCTCGCCGCGGATTTGCTCCGTCGCTTCGATTCCGTTCATGACGGGCATGATCAGATCCATCAGCACGACGTCGGGATTCAGTTCCCGCGCCAAAGCTATCGCTTCCCGGCCGTTGGCGGCCTCCCCCACAACCTCCAGATCGGGCTGCAAATTCAGAAAATATTTCAGCCCTTGGCGCACGATCGCATGATCGTCCGCCAAAAGCACGCGCCGCTTGGAGCCGGACATCGCGCTTGCCCCCCTTTCTTCTTCATTATATGGGAAGCCTGACGATTACCTTCGTCCCTTGACCGGGTCTGCTCTTGATCGTCACCGTTCCTCCCACGGACTCCGCTCTTTCCTTCATGGTCAGCATGCCGTATTTCAACGGGCTTGTCGACTCGCCCGCTTCCATTCCCGGGCCGTCGTCCGAAATCGTCATGCACGCTTCCCATTCGTTGTTGGACAGCTCGATCGAAGCCGCGGACGTGCCGGAATGCTTGCTCACATTGTTCAGCGCCTCCTGTCCGATGCGCCAGAATACGTTCTGCAATCGTTCCGGCAGCTCCTGGAACTCTCCGCAGCGATAAGACACGCGCAGTCCGATCTGTTCGCCGTACCGCTGCAAACCGGTGAGGAGACCCTCCTCGATCCCCGCCGGTCTGAGCTGACGGATCATTGACCGCATCTCTCCGATCGCCGATTGCGACAATCGTTGAATCTGCTCCAAAGCCTCCCGCGTCCCTTCGGAAGCGTCGGGAAGCGCTTGAGTCAACCCGCGGGCATTCAAGCTTAAAGAGAACAGCATCTGGGAGACCGAATCGTGAAGGTCCCTGGCGATGCGGTTGCGCTCTTCCCAGCGGGTCAGCTCACGGCTCTTCTCGTTCAGCCACATCGTCTCCAGCGTGAGCGCGATGTGCGCGGCCAGCGCCTCCAGCGCCCCCGCGTCGATCTCGTCGAATGCGTCGTATTCCGGACTGCCGGACGCCAGAACTCCCCATACCCTGCTTTTCAGCAAAATGGGCACCGCCGCTCCGCTTCGCCATTTTCCCCCGAACCGTCTGCCGGATTGCGACATATCGCCCCACATCATCGGCCGATGATGGTCGAGCACGCCCCGGATCGCTTCCTCGGGTACGACTTCCGGTCTTCCTTTATCCTCTCCGACTGCCCCTTCGCCCGCGTATACCGCGCCGCGCTTAAGGACGGAAGCTTCGTCGATATACAAAACAAGACCAGGCCACCCCATCCGCTCGCCGGACAACCGGATCATTTCCTCGATCGAGTCCTCCGCCGGCTGCATCGCCGCGAACTTCCGGGAGACCTCCCCCAGCCTGGTGAACAGATCCGCCCTTTTCCGCTCCTTGCCGAACAGGCGAATCCGGTGCAAAGCCGTCCCGATCTGATAAGCGATCCCCTGCAGCAGCTCAAGCTCCTCGTCAGTAAAACGGACCTTGCCGGGCGAAGCGACGTTGAGAATGCCGAACAGCTCTTCGCCGCTTCTTAACGGAATGGAAGCGTGATGGGTGATGCCGGCGGTATCCCCGCGGCGCAGGCGGATCGAGTCCTCGATTCGCTTGCAATTAAGTATGTTCACGGCCTGCCTCAGGCGCCCGTCGCGAAACTTTTCCACGCACCAGCAGGTTCCGCTTCTCATCGGTTTCCGGTCCTGAACGAGCAGCGCCGGAGGCAGATTGGCGTCCGCCGCGAACCGGTAGCGCCTCGCTTCCGGCTTCATCAGGAAAATCCAGCCCGTCTCCAGCCCCGTCAATTCCAGCAGCTTTCTCAACACGATGTCCAGCATAGGTTCCATCTCGTACGCGCCGTTAATCGTCTCCGCGATTCCTCTCAGCAGCTCAAGCCTCCGAATCGGAGTATGCTCCACATCGATCTCTCCTAGATTAAGACTACTTGCAGTATTCGCGAAAAGAGCGGGTTAATCCTCCCGGACATGCGAAAACGCCTCCCCGGACAAGTCCGGGAAGGCGCGAAACCGTTAGCGGCAAACGTTCAATAACCGAGCGCTTTGCGGGCTGCCGCCCATTTTTTGTTCAGCGCGTCGTAGGCGGCTTGCAAGTCTTTGGCGACGATCAGCTCTTGAATATACTTGCCTCCGAAGAAGTCGATCTCCGCTTTGTTGGCGATTTCGTTGAATTTCGGATCTCCGGCGACCTCCTCGAGGAAATTCGGATTGTGCGATTTGAATTCGGCCAGCTGCGGCACTTCCGGAACCGCGTTTTTGTCGACGGGCATGAAGCCGTTGGAGCCGACGTAGCCGGATTCCTTCACGAAAAACTCGATGTATTTGAATGCGAGCTCCTTGTTTTTGCTGTTTTTGCTGACTCCGATAAAATAGTCCGGACCGAGCGGCGCGTTAAGCTTGCCGCTGTTGTCGTACGGGAAAGGGAAGAAGCCGATGTCCTCGGACGCCGCTCCCGCTCCGATGACTTGCGGGATCGCCCAGTTGCCGAGGAAGTACATCGCGGCTTTGCCGGACGCCACCTCGCCTTTGGACATCTCCCAATTGTTCGTCGCGAGGTCTTTTTCCACCCAGCCTTCCTGCACGAACTTGCGCGCGATGTTCATCAATTGTCCCCAAGGACCGTCGATCGCGAACACTTCGTCTTTCGTCACGAACTGATCGAAGTAGAGCATGTCGCCGGCCACATATTTGACCGAGCCTTCCGCCCAGCTGCCGATCGGCCATTGCGCCCCGTAGTTCATGTACAGCGGGATGATGCCAGCGTCTTCGAGCTTCTGCGCCGCCGCGTAGAACTCGTCGAGTGTTGTCGGCGCTTTGTCGACGCCGGCTTGCGCGAACGCCGTTTTGTTATAGATGATACCCTGCGTGTTGACGCCTGTCGCAAGACCGTACCGCTTGCCTTCGTGCGCCTTCAAGTCCGCGAAATACATATCCTGCGTCAGTTCGTCCGGCAGCGGCTCGTAGTAGTTGGCCAATTCGCTGTTCGGCAGCGAGGCGTCGAGCATGTTCACGTCCCCGGCTTCTCCCGTCGTCAGGCGCACCTTGATGTCCTGCGCGTAGTTCGTCATCGCCTCGTATTCGATTTCCGCTTTCGGATACTTTTCCTTGAACTTCTCGGCGTACCGATCGAGCGTTCCGTCATTCAGCAAGTCGGTGCGATGGGTCAGCACTTTGAGTTTGCCGCCCAGCTCCTCCGCCGCTTGGCTCGGGCTGGCTTCGGCGCTCTTGCTCGGACTGGCGCTCGGAGAAGCCTGCGTCTCCGAATTGCCGCTTCCGCCGCCGCACGCGGCAAGAAGACCGGCTGCCAGAACGAACGTCAACCCCGTCGGGATCGCTTTTTTCATCTTCATCTTTCGTTCTACCCCCACTCGAAATGGTTTTGCGGCGGTCCGGTCCGGCTAAGGTCGTCCGGTCCGCGGTGTTATCGCTTACATTTCCTAATTATAAGCACTTTCCACTCAATGGAAATGTACTCTATTTGCTTTTATTGTCGCACTTTATGCTAACAAATGACTAAAATAGGGTGACAAATGAGGATGGGGGACACATGCTCGTGGGGCGGGCTTATTGGGTGAGCCTGCGGGGCGGCGGGGGCAATACGCACGCGGGACGGGCTTATTGGGCGAGCCTGCGGGGCTGCGGGGGCAATACGCACGTGGAACGGGCTTATTGTGAGAGCCTGCGGGGAGACGGGGGCAATACGCACGTGGGACGCGCTTATTGCGCGAGTCTGCGGGGAGACGGGGGCAATACGCACGTGAGACGAGCTTATTGCGAGAGTCTGCGGGGCGGCGGGGGCAATACACACGCGGGACGCGCTTATTGCGCGAGCCTGCGGGGCGGCGGCGGCAACATGCACGTGAGACGAGCTTATTGCGAGAGTCTGCGGGGCTTTTGGGTCTCTAACATCTTCAGACGAGAAAGCCCCCTCCATCGGACGAGGTCCGGGAAGGGGCTCTGCGAGGAAGCGATGATGAATCAGCGATTCAGAAACGCGTATTCCGGGCGCTTCATCAGCTCCAGATTGCGTTCGATCAGCTCGGAGCGCTGCTCGACGCAAGCGCGGGAGCGAAGCGGATCGGAAGGCGTGTTCACGCAATAGTCGACGAGTTGTTCGACCGACGTCTCCGCGACGTGGCAGCGAGTGTCGGAGGACGCGTAATAAATGTAGACTTTGCCGTCGTCGTCGGCAATGACGCCGTTGCAGAAGATGACGTTCGACACGTCGCCGACGCGTTCGATTCCTTCCGGAGCGATCAGATGTCCGCCCGGCGCGTAAGTGACTTTGTCCGGCGCCGCCAGATCCGTCATGAACGCGTAGACGACATAGCGCAGTCCGGCCGCCGTATTGCGCACGCCGTGGGCGATGTGCAGCCAGCCCCGATCCGTTCTGATCGGCGCCGGTCCTTGCCCGTTCTTCACTTCCTTGATCGTATGGTACGCTTTCGCGTCGACAATCGTCTCGCGGTCGATGACCGCCGGATTCATGCTATCGGACAACCCCCAGCCGATGCCCCCGCCGGCGCCCGTATCGATGAAGCCGTCCTGCGGCCGCGTATAGAATGCGTATTTGCCGTTCACGAACTCCGGATGAAGCACGACGTTGCGCTGCTGCGGGGACGGCGTCTTCAGGTCGGGCAGCCGCTCCCACGACTCCAGATCCTTCGTGCGAACGATGCCGCCCTGCGCGACCGCGCTCGACGTGTCGCCCTTCGGAGCGTCCGGATCTTTGCGCTCGGTGCAGAACAGGCCGTAGATCCAGCCGTCTTCATGCTGCACGAGCCGCATGTCGTACACGTTGATGTCCGGATCTTCCGTCTCCGGAAGCAGCACCGGGTATTCCCGGAACCGGAAGCCCCCCGTCGGCCGGTCGCTCTCCGCGACGGCGAAAAACGATTTGCGGTCGGCGCCTTCCACCCGCGCCATCAGCACGTACTTGCCGTTCAGCTTGATCGCGCCCGGATTAAAAGCGGCGTTGACGCCGAGACGCTCCAGCAGCAGTGGATTCGTCTCCGGATTCAGATCGTATCGCCAATGGATCGGCGCGTGCGCCGCCGTCAGCACCGGCAGCTCGTACCTCGCATAGACGCCGTTGCTAGCTGCGGGGCGGTTCTCTTGATGAATCAGCGCTTCGTATTCGGCTGCCGTCTCTTTCAACTTGGACATAAATTCGCTCATGATACCGATTCCCTTCTATTATGAGGATTGCGATTTCTTCAAGCGATTAAAGCACGCGCTCCAACCGCTCCAACGCTTCCATGCAGGCTCGGGCGTTGTGGTACGGACATTTCCAAGGACCGGCTTTGTCGTGACCCGGCACCGGCTCGCCCGTCCGCATTACCTGCCAATGCCATTCGCCATGCTCGCCGTCCCGGATAAAGCCGCGAATGAACGCCCAGCTCGCTTTCGCCGCATCGAGATACTTCTGTTCTCCCGACAACTGACAGGCGTTCAGGAATCCGACCATCGCTTCGGCTTGCGGCCACCAGTCCTTCGAGTCGTCGAGACGTCCGTCTCCGTGCAGTTCGTTAAACACGCCTCCGTCTTGATCCACGCCTTGCTCCAGCGTTGCCCGCGCCATTTCGAGCGCTTCCCGCCGAACCCGCTCCGTTCGCAGCGAATCGCCGAGCACGTCCGCGGCTTCGCACAGCAGCCAGCTTCCTTCGATGTCGTGCCCGTACGAGACGTCTCCCGACTTCGACACCCACTCATCGTCGAAAAAGAGCCGGAAATGGTGCGTACCCTTATCCACGATTTTGTCCAGATGAACGTCGATCAGCTCCGCCAGCTTGACCCGCAGCCCTTCCGGCTTCCATACCCGGTACAGGTTCGTGTACGCTTCCAGCACGTGCAGATGCGTGTTCATCGACTTGCGCTCGTTCAAGTCCTTGCCGCTGAGCGACAGGTCGGCCGTCTCCGTCCAATCCCGCGCGAGCGCTTCGACATAGCCGAGGCGAACCGGATCGTAGGCATGCTTCTCCAGCAGCCGGTACAGCTCTTCGGCCCGCACGAGCGCTTTGTCCGCGCCGGTCGCCCGATAGTACTCGGCTAATGCGTAGATCGCGAACGCCTGGCCGTACACCTGCTTCTTGTCCTGCGTCGGCGAGCCGCTGGCGTCGATCATCCAGAACAGGCCGCCGTGCAGCGGATCGGCGAACCGTTCCAGCGCCTCGTATGCGCGGTCCGCCATCTCCAGATAAACCGACTCCCCGTATATCCGGTAAGCCGACGCGAACGTCCATAGAATGCGCGCGTTCAGCACGAGCCCTTTGTCCGCATCGGCGACGATCGTCATGTCGTCGCGAATCTCGCCGACGAAGCCGCCGTGCTTGTCGTCTTGGGCGTGACGGATCCAGAATCCGAGAATATTGCTCTTCAACTCCTGCTCCAGCTCCGACCGCCACCGTTCGCGCTCCGCGGCTAGCTCCGCCTGATCCTCGCGAAGCGACTCGTTCGAATAATAATCCCGCACGATCGCTTCCGCCGGCTTGCCGTACATGCAGTAGTCGTCGTTGCCGTAAGCGTCCGACGCGTCATACAGCTTGGCCGGCCAATCCCACAGCATGAAGCCCTGCACCCACGGGCGCTGACGGCATGCGGAGAACATCGCTTCGTAATAACGCGCCTGCTCTTCCCCGGACGGAGCGCCGGGCAGCGACCAATCGTTCGGCTTCAAGCTGGAGCCGACGCGGCTCGGACAGCCCGCCTCCATGAAGAAAAACGGCTTGCCGTGCTTGCGGACGACCGCCTCGATCCGGTCCAACTGCGCTTCCCATTCGCCGACCGGATAGTAGCCGCTGGAGGAGATGACGTCGACCGCGTCCCACCACGCCAGCCGATCCTCCTGGTACTTATCGCAGTTGTACGTGACGATGCCGCTGTACAGGGCGCGCACGTCGGCAATCAGCTTCCGCCACTGCGCTTCCCTCGCGTCGGCCTGCACCATTTCGCAGCCGACGCACAGCATTTCGCAGCCCTCTTCCTCGGCTATTCGCGCATAATGCGCGATAAACGCGCCGTACGACGCGAACCACTCGGCCCAGCTCGGCTCCCCCGGCACCTCGTCGGCGAAAAAACCGATATGCGCGCGCCAGGTTCCGTCCGCGCAGTTGACGACCGGCTTCAAGCAGACTTTGAGCCCCAGCGCCTTGGCTCTCCGGATGGCGGCGCGCACCTCGTCGTCCGTAACGGTAGGCTCGTCGCGGAAATGGATCTCCGTCGACTGTGCCGTATCTTGAAGCGCGCCCAGCGCAAGGGCAACCCAGCTTACTCCGAGCTCCTTCATCCGTTCCATCGAGAACTCGGCTTCCGGTCCCGTCCATGTCCCGCGCACGCCCGTCCAGCCCCAGGTCATTCCGTTGATCGTCTCGTTCCAGGCGGACATTCGATCGGCTCCTCCTTTGTTAGGCAATTTTAATTTGTTAGCTAATTGTTTCTTTATTTATAATAACAAAACAATAAATTTAGATCAATTGCCGCATAAAAAATAACCTTGGAAGACGCAAACCAACCAAGGTTATCCACATTACGATTCACCGCTCGTTTCATCATTCCATTCGCGACACCGGAGCAAGCCCAGTCGACTGGCGCAGCACGAAATCTCCCGACAGCAGTATTTTTTCCTTCGGCCCGTCCGGGTGATCGATCCGCCACAGCAAAGTGTCCACCGCCCGCCGGCCGAGCGCTTCCTTGTTGACATGGACCGTGCTCAGAGACGGATCGGACAGCGCAGCTTCCTCGATGTTGTCGAAACCCGCCACCGAGCAGTCGTCCGGCACGCGAACGCCCGCTTTCGCCAGCGCGGTCATGACACAGAAAGCGAGGGAATCGTTGGCGCAGACGAACGCCGTCGGCAGCGAACCGGAAACCTTCATCTCCGCCGCGATAACGCCCAAGCGCTCCGTCAGCTCCGTCCGATTCTCTCCTTCCAGCTCCAGCAATGCCGGATTCTGATGAAGCGGCACGCCTTGCTCCTCCAGCATCGAGCGGAACCCGAGCCATCGATCGAAGAAGCTGCGGGCGTAACGAACGCTGCCGACGAACTGGAAGGAACGATGCCCGTTGCCGAGCAAATAATTCGTCAGCCTGCGCTCGCATTCGTAGTTGTTCATGAACAGGGCATCCGAAGGGATAAGCGCGTCCTCATGGTCGACGAGCACGAACGGAATGCCCAAATTGCGAACCTCGAGCAGCAGTTGGTTGGAGATCAGCCCGACGCCGACCAGGCCGAGCACACCGTCCGGATTGATCAGCTTCGCGAAGTTGTCGGTAATATGTTCGGTGACGATCATCATTCCGAGCCGCCGCTCCTCCAGCGCGCCCGCAATGCCGTCGATAATTCTGCCCCAATACAGCGACTGGCGGTTTTGCTCCCGTACGTTAGGGATGAGCACGATAACCGTATCTTTGTCTCCGGTCCGTTCCGCCTTGTCCGACTGCGCCTTCAGAGCGGCCGTCTTGGCCCGCTTCTGCGAGAAGTAGCCGAGCTGCGTCGCCGCCTGGATGATTTTTTCCCGCGTATCCCGGCTGACTCCGGACTTCCCGGACAGCGCCTTGGACACGGCGAACTTCGATACGCCGATATGATCGGCGATTTGCTGCATCGTGACTTTGCTGGACATCCGTTTGTTCACATCGCTTTCGACCGTTAGGCATAGATAACAAATTCATTTTTGTTATCATAACACAACTTTGTTCGTTAGCGAAGCTCGCTACTTGACCGCCCCGTTCGTCACGCCGGAGAAAATATAACGCTGCATGAGCAGGAACACGATAACAGTAGGAATGAAGATCAGCAGAATACCCGCCGAGATGACGTTAAGCTGCGCCGCGTTCGGACCGACGAAATCGTAGATGGCGGTGGACACGACTTTCAATTTCCGCGAAGGCATGTAGAGGAACGGAATGTAGAAGTCGTTGTAGATCGAGATCGTCTTCAGAATAATAAGCGTCGCGGTAGCCGGTCCGAGCAGCGGGAAGATGATCGACCGGAAAATGTTGAAATACGACGCTCCTTCGATCATCGCGCTCTCGTCCAGATCGCGCGGCACGCTTTTGATGAATTGCATGTAGATCGTAATTTGCAGCACGTCCGCTCCGATGTACAGCAATATCGGCGCCCATATCGTGTTGTACGCTCCGATCGCCTGAACGACGCCGAACGTGGCCACTTGCGTCGTGACGAGCGGAATGACCTGAATGAACAAGTACAATCCGAATATCGGCTTGCGGAGCGCGAAGTCGAACCTGCTCAGGCAGTACGCGACCATCGTTCCGATCAGCACGTTGCCGGCCAGCGAGAACAGCAGCACGACCGCGATATTTTGAAAGCCGAGCCCAAGCCGCCCGATCTCGAACACCCGAGCGAAGTTGTCAAAATTCAGCCAGTCTGCCGGGAAAGCAAGACCCGACTGGTAATATTCCACCTGAGTCTTGAACGCGCCGACGACGACCGAATAGATCGGAAACAGCACGATCAGAACGGCCATCGAGAGCGACAGGTACTTCAACGTCCGAACGACGGCGGATTCGTTGCGCTTCATGATCAGTCCGCCCCCTTGAACACGAATTTGCGCTGGACGAAGATGATGAGCATGACGATGAACAGCAGCAGTACGGCCATCGCCGACGCTTTGCCGAAGTTCTGGTACTTGAACGCCGTATCGACCGTCTCGATGACGAACGTGGACGTTCCGTTCGCTCCGAGCATGATGATGTACGGGATATCGAACGCCTCCAGCGCGCCGGTCAGCGTCAGGATCAGCATCAGCTCGATAACGCGCCGTATGCTGGGCAGCGTAATGAACCGGAAGCTTTGCCACCCGGAGGCGCCGTCGATGCTCGCGGCTTCGTACAGGTCTTCTGGGATTGACTGCAGAGCCCCGATGAAAATGACCATGGACAGGCCGAAATATTTCCACATCGAGATGAACGCGAGCGAAAAGTTGACGATGTCCGGATTGCCGAGCCACGCCTGCTGCCACGACCCGAGCCCGATCGCCTCCAGCACGACGTTCAGCGAGCCGTATTCCGCGTGATACAGGTTTTTGAACATGATCGCCGTCGCCACGCTGTGCAGCACGTACGGTAAAAACAGCAGCACCCGGAAAACGTATCTCCCTCTCAGCTTTCCGTTCAGCAGGACGGCAAAGTAAAGCGCGACTGCCGTCTGGACGAGCCCGCCGATGAAGTAGTAGGCGTTGGCGCGAAAGGCCCGGAACACTTCCGAGTTGGAGAAAATATCCCTGTAATTCGCCAGTCCGATAAACTTCTGATCGAACCCTACCCCGTCCCAATCGGTGAGGCTGAAATAAAACAGCGCCGCGGCGGGATACAGCGAGAAAGCCGCCATCAGCGCCAGCGGGAGGGTTAGAAACCCGAACAGGATGAGGTATTTCTGCGTTTTGTAGCTAAGGTTGAACATAGGCTTTCCTGCCCCCTTTCCGATGTCGTCCGCGGATGCACGATCCTGAGGAAACGCTTTCAATCCCCATCATTATAAAATGAAACGTTCAACCGTTTAAGGGAATACGTTTGTTTTCCTTGTCTTATTTTGGGATAATTTTCACCTAACTCTTCATCCGACTGTTCGCTTGGTCTTCATCTAACTCTGTCCCGAAACTCTTTAGGCGTGCTGCCGGTCGCTTTTTTGAACGCTTTATTGAAATAAGCCGGATCCGTGTAACCGACGAGTTCTCCGACCTCGTATGTCTTAAGTGACGGACGCTCGCGAAGAAGCGCCTTCGCACGCTCCATGCGCACGAAGATGAGATAATCGGTAATCGTCTCCCCTGTCTCCGTCTTGAACAGCTTGCTCAAATAACTCGGCGTGAGAAACACCGCCTCCGCGATTTTGCACAGCTCGATTTCCTCGGCATAACGTTTGGCGATATACGCTTTGACCGTCTCGACGACGCGGCTTTCTTGCCGCTGCTCCCGCAAACGGCGGAACTTCTCGTGAACGGCGGCGAAGAAAGCGGCCGCGCACGCTTGCCGGTCCGCGTAACGGCGCGGATCGAAGGCCTCCTTCTCGCCAAGCAGCGCGAAGACACCCTCGCAGCCTTCCCGCAGATCCTCCCAGGACGGATAAGCCCGCATCCACTCGCCCCACCATCCGACCAGCGCCTCATGCACGCCGTCCCAGTCCGATATCGACAACGCCGCCCGGCTCGCGCGATCGAACAGAACGAACGGATGAACGGACGGCTCGGCCGCTTTCTCCAGATGCAGAAAATCGGCGAACGCGTGTCGGCCCGGTTCGAACCAGGCGCGATGCAGCGCCGCTTCCGCCTGTTCGGCCGCCTTCGGCAGCCAGATCGGCCCGCGGAACGGCTCGCTGGCGCCGACGCGCACATGGCGCAGAACGGACATTCGCTGCATCAGCGTCTGCCCTTGCTCGCGGATCGTATCGTAATGGTCGGTCAGCCGAATCGAGACGATAACCGTCGTTCCGCCGCCGAACTCGAGCGACGTCCACGGCCGACCGACAACGTCCAGCGCGCCGTGCAGTTCCTTGAGAGGCGCGGCCGGCTCCGTCCTCACGCGCACGACCGCGTAAGCTTCGCGAAACAGCGGATGGTCCTGCAGCTCCTTCGCCGCTTCTTCCCGAAACTGTCCGGGCACCGCCTCTTCATCCGGCACGAGCAGCAGCCGGAGCCGTTTCTCGAAATCGGCCGCGCTGCGCTCGGCTTCCTCTTCGATCGCCGCATGCATGCGCGCGAGCATCTCGGACAGCTCCTGCGGATCGACCGGCTTGAGCAAATAATCTTCCACGCCGTAGCGCATCGCCTGTTTGGCAAACGCGAAGTCGTCGAACCCGCTGATGACCGCGCATTTTATCCCGGGAAACTCTCTGCGCAGCTTGTCGATCAGTTCGAGACCGCTCATGCCCGGCATTTTGATGTCCGTTATGACGAGCTCCGGCAAGATGCCCGCCTCAATCTTCTCGAACAAATCCGCCGCTCCCGAGCATGCGGCTGCCACTTCGTATCGCTCCCCCGCTTGTTCGATCAGCTTCGCAAGCCCGCCGCGAATTCGTTCCTCGTCGTCTACGACCGCAATTTTCATAACGTCTTCCCCTTTCCGATTCCAGCTTCCGCAAGAAATCTAACCGTTACAGTCGTCCCCGCTCCCGGCTCCGCATCCACCTGTAAGCCGTATTTCTCCCCGTAGCGCAGCTTCAGCCGTTCGTGCACGTTGCGAAGTCCGATGCCGCGGGGATCGTCCTCCTCGCCGGCGGCGGACATGCGGCTCCACTGCGGCTCGTCCAGCTTGCCCCTTAGCTGCCCGAGCGCTTCTCCGCTCATGCCCGCTCCGTTATCGGAGATGGTGAACCGATGTTCCTGCCCGTCACGCTCGTAGCGGATGCTGATATGCATCACCGGTTTGCCGTCCTCCAGCCCGTGGTACACCGAATTTTCCACGATCGGTTGAAAAAGCAGCTTCATGACCGGAAGACTGCCGTCGAACGGCTCCGCCGGCAGCGTCAGCGTAAACCGGTTGCCGTAACGGTAATTCAACAGCTGAACGTACAGCTTCAGATGTTCAAGCTCCTTCGCGGCGGGAACCGTCTCCATGCCGCCGCCGATGCTGTACCTTAACAGCTTGCCAAGCAGATGCGTCATATCGCTCACTTCCGCATCGTCGTTCATGACCGCGGTCATCCGGATCGATTCAAGCGTGTTATAAATAAAATGAGGATTGATCTGATTTTGCAGCGCCTTAAGCTCCGCCTCCTTGTTCCGTTGACCGGCCGCGTAGACGTCGTCGATCAGCGTTCGGACGCGAAGCAGCATCCGGTTAAACGCGCTTCCGACCAGTCCGGTCTCGTCCGGGCGGCGAACCGGGAACGTCACGTCCAGATTGCCGGACTGCACGACTTTCATCAGCCGCACGAGCGAGCGCAGCGGCCGCGTCACCGCGATGATGAGCACGAGCGAGATGAGCAGCGCGAGCAGCACCGCCGCCAGCGTCGTCGAGAGCGTCAGATTGCGCGTCTGAACGGCGCCGGCCATCAGTTCGCGTTCGGGCACCGTGATGATCATTTTCCACCCTGTCTCTTCCGACCGCTTGTAGATCGTCAGCATCCGCCGTCCGTCGACGACGGCATGGAAGCTTCCTTCCGGGCCGGACGCCTGCTCCAGCAGCTCCGCATGCGGATACGACTGGGTCAAATACTTCTTTTCGCTGTCGAAAATGACCCGTCCCCGTTCATCGACGATCAGCGTCGTTCCGATCGTTGTCTTGTCCAGATCGCGCACGATGTTTTCGATAACCGTAATGTTCGCGTCGACCGCGATCATGCCGAGCGATTCGAAGGAGGTGTCGATGATTTCCCTCACGACGGTGAATACGTACCGCCCGTTGTTCGGCCTCCCCGACACTTCCTGCGTGCTGACGAGAATCGGATAGCCGTGCCCCTCTCTCGCCAACTCCTTCCACTGCGGGTACATCTGCGCGAGATCGCCCCTCACGCCGCCAGATTTGAGCGCGAAATACGAGTGTCCGTACCGGTCGAACAAATAAACGGAATTCGTTCCTTGCTTGATGTTGTTCATGAAGTAAATGCTGCTCTCCGCTTCCCGCTGAATCTCAAGCCTTAGCAGCTCTTCTTCCGGCAAAATGCTATCGGGGACGGTCCGAGCGGCCGACTCCTGCCCCTCGGACCGTTCCGTCTCGTCGCGCTGCTCGTAAAAAGCGTTCGAACGCTTCAGTCCGGTGCGGATCTCGTCCAAATACGAAGGAATGATCGATATTTTTTTCATATCCTGAATATAGTCGTCCAGCTTCGAAATCATCGCATCGGACAATTCAGATACGTAACTGACCGTGTTCGCCTCGATCGAATCGGCATAGCGTTCGGCAGATATGTATCCGATCACCCCTACCGGCAGCAGCACGAGAAACAAAAAGACGATGAACAGCTTCCGCTCCATCCGTCTGGCCGGCCACTCGAACAGCTTGGCGAGCGCTCTGACAATCGTCGGCATAGGCGCACTCCTGTCCGCGAATGTTTTTTTCGTTTCTATCATAGCATAACTTTATGCTAACAAATGATAGATTTCGAGTCTCACGCCGCTCGTATCGGGATTAATATATATGAAAAGAAGTCGTCCTCAAGTCCGTTTTACGGACCGAAGGACGACTCTTGCTTATCTTATCCTATTTTCTCCACCTTCAGATTTGTGTGTGAAGGAATGATCTCGGGCTGCTTCTTCCACCTCATGGAATGCCCAATGCGTCTCTTTCACATCTGTAAACGCTGGTGTGCTCACTTCATACAATGGACCTCGGTCAAACATGCGGTTCATCGCTTTGACGGCTTCGGCGCGTGTGAGATTTCCGTTCGGACGGAACACTCCGTCCTCATAGCCATCCAGAATTCCCGCTTGCTTATTGGCCGCAATCTCCAATACCGCCCAATGACCTGTGATATCCGTAAATGCCGTAATACTGTCTTCCTCAGTTCCTAACCTAAATTGTTTATATCGCGCTGCGATTGCCGCCATTTCGGCGCGCGTGATCGCTGCGTTCGGGTTAAAATCCCCTGCAGCGTCCCCTCTCATCAAGCCTTGCCGCTTCACATATTCAATCGCTCCTGCCGCCCAATGAGAGGCCGATACATCGGAGAACGGGGCTGCTGCCGCTTTTTTCGAGTCATCAACCCCCAGATTTCTGGCGATCATCGCCGCGATTTCCGCTCGTGTCACGGTACGGCTTGGCCCGAATGTTCCGTCTGCATACCCTCGAATATACGCTTCGTGGAAATTCACAGCAGGCTCTTCCACATGAAGAATCGTGAACGTACTAAATTTGCTCACCTCAAACTCGATACCTGGCAAACCATTCTTGTATTCTACGATTTTCCCTTTTACTAGACGCTTCTCCCCATCACTGTGCTCAATGAAGACCTTGAGTTCATCCAAGAATGCTGCACGCTCCGCTGCATTCGATGGGAGCTGAACATCACGCAAAGGTAATATAAGGGTGACCGGCCGATTCGGCATGTTCGTTTCAATCGTCATAGGTCTTGCAACGACAGTCACCTTGGCATCCTTTGCCGATTCTCTAACTACCCGTTCCGATCTTGCACGATTCTCTACTTCTTGCCGCTGCGATTTTTCCTTCAACGGAATGACGCGGAAGTATAAATCCTCTTCAACAGTATCCATGGATCGATGCGGGATTAGAAGCCTTATATTTTCTGTGAATATTTCAAGGCTCACATTTTTATGAAACAATTCTCTTATTGCTTCTCTTAGAAGGTTAACACCAACTTGAGCGACTCTGTCCTCTTCGTCCGGAATCATGATGCGAGCCGTCGTTTGACCCGCTTCTGCAATACGCTGCGCCGCTTCTCTCGCTCGATCGGGCGTTAATGTGACCTCATCTCTTACTCTGCCGCTTGGCTCGGTAATACGGGTAATTTGCGTTTGCATGACCGTTGTAGCCGAGCCTACATCCCCTGTTTCTACCGGTACGTTGATGATCTGGGCGGCCGGCTGATCGGATGAGGATGAATCATCACTTGGCCTTGTAATGTCGATCGTATACCTTTTCATCTTTGTTCCATCGTAGGCTGTGACAACCACATCGATCGTATTTCGTCCCGCATGCAGCGGGACAGTTGTTGCAACGCCGCTTATCGCGCTTATCCCGTTCACTTCCAGACTTGCGCCCCCGCTTGCTGCCGTGGCTGTTACATCCACACTGTTTGCCGATCTTCTTACGTTAGTCCGATAGTTGACCGTATCTGCTGCGAACGCCGGGCTTAATGTCCCCTCACTCAGCGTCAAGCCGCTTAAATTGGCATTCACAACCCATTTCAAATAGGGATACCGTTCATTCTCTTCGATCTCCCAGATGTTATCGAAGTCCCAGCCGGCAAAAGTCGCTTGCTGCTTCATCTCGGCTGTAGACTTACCATAGGATCGCTGGCTTCCCATACTTGTTGTTTGGTTTGTCGTCTCTTTATCCCAGTAGGAATGATTGACCTTGCCGCCTATATTTTCACCGACTAAGCCGCCGATATAACCACTGCTGACATCCACCTTGCCGACTGCATAGGAGTTGCTAATTGTTCCATCTCTTCCACCATAAGTACCGCCATAAAGACCGCCAACCAAACCGCCTGTATAACTTTCAGAAGGGATGACATCGCCAGTTGCATAGGAATCGCTAATACTTCCGTCGCTTACTCCAACCAAGCCGCCTAGAGCAGCAATGCCTTCCACTGTACTGCTCGCATAGGACTGATTAATGTCTCCTGCATTGACACCGGCCAAACCGCCTAGAACATCACCGCCTGTCACCTTTCCACTCGCAGACGAGTAACTGATATTTCCGTTGTTATAACCGACCAAGCCGCCGGAATTACTGCGGCCCTCCACCTTACCGCTCACAGAGGAGTAACTGATGCTTCCGTGGTTATAACCAACCAAGCCGCCGACAAGATCGTAACCGGCTACCGCTACATTTACGTCCTCTAGTTTTATGTTGGAGATTTTACTCGCAGTATCCGTGTGGCCAAACAAACCGACAACATCTTCGCTGGAACGATTAATATATAGACCTGTAATCTTAAACCCCTTGCCGTCCAATGTACCGTTAAACCAATCAATCGGCGCCCAGCCTTCTCCTGTGTTATACGGCAGCACATCAAGGTTAATATTAGCACCAAGCTTGAAATGCGCATTCAGATGCTCGCGTATTTGATTGAAATGAGCTGCTGTTTTAACAATAAATGGATCGTCCGCTGTACCTGAACCAGTCCAAGGCGATCCCGCACCTTCGCGATCCGCTTGCAAATAGGGATAGCTATCACCCTCGTCGATCGCCCAGATGTGATCGAAATCCCAGCCGCCAAAAGTCGCTTGCTGCTTCATATCAACGGTAATCTTCCCGTATTCATCGCTGCTTCCGGCACTTGTTGTCCGGGTTGTCGTCTCTTTATCCCAGTAAGAAGCAGTGACGGTTCCACCCGCATTTTCACCCGCTAAGCCTCCGACATCGCCATGTCCTGTCACCTTGCCAACCGCATAGGAGCTGCTGATGCTTCCGCCATCGTTAGAACCGACCAAACCGCCTGCATGACCGTTAGAAGCGTTGACATCGCCGCTTGCATAGGAATCGCTAATATTTCCATCGTTTGCTCCAACCAAGCCGCCTGCAAAATTAGCGCCTTCCACTTGACTTCTCGCATAGGATTGACTAATGTTCCCTGCATTCGCACCGGCTAAGCCGCCTACCCAATCACTGCCTGTTACCGCTCCGCTCACATAGACATTGTTTATCGCTCCGCCATTCATCCCGACCAAGCCGCCAACACTAGAATTACCTGTTACCTCTATATTCTCAAGCCGTACATTCGAGATTTCAGCCCCGTTGCCAGCAACGCCAAACAGGCCGACCTCATTTTGACTAGGACGATTGATATGCAGCCCTTTAATTTTATACCCGTTGCCGTCCAGGATGCCGATAAACGGATCCGACGTTGTCCCGATTGGTTCCCAACCCTCGTCTGCGCCGTATTCCAAGCTAAGATCGATATCCCCGCCAAGCTCGAAATATGCATTCAGGTAGTTGCGCACCTCATTCAATTGAGCGGCTGAAGCAATAAGGAATGGATTGTTCTCCGTTCCCTTGCCTTCACCGCTCCAAGGAGGCGGTCCCGCTCTATTCAATTCCCATCTCAATATGGGATAGCTTCCACTTTCGGCTATCGCCCATGTTTCAAAGAAGTTTTCCCAAGTATCGGCAAAAGTGGATTGTTGCTGCATTTGCTCTGTCGTTTTTCCTTCACCGGCTGCGCTTTGATCTTGTCCAGAGGTCTGTATATCCCAGTAGGAATTCGTAACCGTGCCAGAGTTGAAACCGATCAAGCCGCCTATATTATTGTGACCTGTCACCTTGCCGCTCGAATAAGTATTGCTAACCACATTAGAATTATAGCCTACCAAGCCGCCTACATAATTGCCGCCGTCTACCTCTCCGCTCGCATAGGCGTGGCTAATATCTCCTGCATTTCGACCGACTAAACCACCGACCTCTTTATTGCCTGTCACTTTACCGCTTGCATTGGAATTGTTAATGGTTGTAAAGCTAAAATTATAGCCTACCAAACCGCCTACACTTTCAACACCGGTTACGTTGGCGGTTGCATAGGAGTCCGTAATATTTTTGCTGTTATCACCTATCAGCCCACCGACCGAATAATCTCCTGACACCTTGCCGCTCACAGATGAGTTGTCAATACTCCCTTCGCTATTCCATCCTACCAAACCGCCGACAGCAGCATAGCCTGTTACATCTACATCCTCTAGCCTAACATTGGAAATCACAGCCTGATTACTACTCACTCCAAATAGTCCTACATTCTCATCAGCAGGACGGTTAATATACAACCCCGTAATCTTGAATTCATTCCCATCCAGTGTACCGTTAAACGACGAAATCGGCTCCCAGCCTTCCCCTTCGTTGTATGGCGGTACATCCAGATTAATATCGGCACCAAGTTTGAAGTGTGCATTCGGATGCTCGCGCATTTGATTTAAATGAGCGGCGGTTGTAATTACATATGGATCGTCCACGGTTCCTTCGCCGTTCCAAAGAGCCGGATCGCTCATCGTGATTCCTAACAGCTGTGAAAGGTCTCCATAAACGGCAGAAGTTATCGATGGGGTATCATCCCCGGCCAAAGGCGAATCATCCGCTCTAACCGTGGATAGCGGCAGTATCGCAAACAATAACGTCGCTATAATGAGTAGGCTAATCTTTTGTTGTATCCTGCGTTGTTTTAACATCATTGTCCTTCCTCCGTAAACATATTTTTCTACATGGAACCTCCATTCTTGTTAGTTTAATCTGTCGGATGTTGCAAAACTGTGACAAACCGTTCGATAAAACCGGCCATAGCATCAGCTGCCGCAGCCGGACGTTCGCCTGTTCAAAAATTGATCAGTTCGACGCCTTACTATTCAATATAGGAAAGCATTCTATCGAACAGTGCTCAATAGCGGATTGAGATAGAAGCAAGGAAAGAGAGGATCGACGAATGGGGAGAAACAGACTTCCTTACGCTCGTCTCTGCGAAACGCGAGGATGCACGAAAAAGCACTACGCCAAAGGCCAGTGCAAACTGCATTACTTTCGTTCCTGGCGCAGCAAGAGTCGTTCGGCGAGCGCTTGCGAGGAAGAGGAAGCTTCGGCAAAATCCGGTTGATCGCAAGCAAGCTCGGGAAAATCGCGCACAAAAAAGCCGGCGGGTTCGCTCCGCCGGCTTCGTCGCCTTCCTATGAGCCGATGTATGAAGACCGGCGAATAGGGTATGATAATCATGTCGAACAATAGTGATTGTTCGACATTTTTTTGTTTAATTATCCCTTCTTTGTTACTCATTATAAACGACCGAATCTTTCATAACAATACATTTTTCAACACACCGTGCATGCTTTCGGCCACGAAATCCGGAGCGGCTTTCTTCATCAACTCAACCGTGTGCAGGTAGCGCTGCGTCGTATTGATCTGCACGTGGCCCAGCGTCTGCTGCACCTGTTGAAGCGATGCGCCGTTCAGCAGCGCCATGGTCGCATTCGTATGCCGAAGCCAATGGGGCGTCACCGGCTTGGAAATCCCGCACTCCCTGCTCGCCCTGTTCACGATGCGCTCTACCTGACGGGACGTAATCGGAAAGACCCGGCTTTGCCGGTTCACATGCGCAGATCCGCCATGCAGCTTCAGCCGGATGGAAGGGTCGTTATGCAGCTTCCATAACGCCTCCGGCATTTTCACCTGCCTCGTCTTGCCTCCCTTGCCGTCCGCGACGGTCAGCCACGCGCCGCTCTCCAGCGGGTCCGTAACCACATCGCCCCACCTCATCTGCACCAGCTCCGATACCCTCAGTCCCAGTATGACCATATAAAGAACCATCATCCATTCCCGTACGCTCTTGGCGCTCAAATAGGTCAGCAATTCGGTCAGCTCGCGCTGGGTCAGAAAATGATGCCCGCTCGTTACCCGCACCTTGGGCAGTCGGATGGACGAGGCGGGATTATGCGAGAACAACGCGATATTGGCGTCGCTCCCCCATCTGTAAAACGAGCGCAGCGGTGCGATCAAGCTGGCGATAGTCGAAGCGTTCAGCGGTTTGTTCCCGGACGTTCCCCGCAGCAAGGATGATTTGTATCGCTCCAGATCGTGCCAAGTGGCTTCGCCCAAAGGGGTTGCCCCGATGAACGATCGAAAACGGCGAAGCGCCCGTTCGTAATTACGGATCGTATTCGGCCGATGATACCCGGCCAGGAAGCTCTGGATCATCTGCTCTTCGTCCAACACAGCCGCTCCGTTCGAGAGCTTGCGGTCCGCATTCATGTCATTGGCTCCTTTCTATCGGTGAACTTCGAACAATCACTATTGTTCGACCTCGCTTGTCGGGCGGCTCCGCCGCCATAGAACAAGAAAGGAGGATTTGAAGGATGTCGAACCTGATCCGCTCCGAGCTTCATGCTCTTGGACTGCGGAAAGATCCCGCGACTTTCTCGCATAGCGTACGGGTAGGCCTGCTGGCTCAAGCCGCCGCCAGGCAGCTCGGAATGCCGGAGGACGAAGAACGGATGTTCACGGCCGCCTGCAGCTTTCACGATATCGGGAAGCTTCTCGTCCCGCAGGAGCTGCTCGTCAAACGACTCCCGCTCGACGAGCAGGAACGGGAGCGTATTCGCGAGCACCCGCTCCTCGGCGTTCGCCTTGTTCGCCGACTCGGCTGGCGGGACCCGAGAATGATCGCGACCGTGCGCTCCCATCACGAGCGCTGGGACGGAACGGGATATCCGGACGGACTCCGAGGCGAGAGCATTCCGCCTTGGGCGCGCCTGTGCGCCGTCTTCGATTCCTTCGACGCCATGGTCCAGACCCGCTCCTACAATCGGGTCAAGACGGCGGCGGAAGCAATGGACGAGCTTAGAAAGCAGAGCGGACTCCAATTCGACCCGGCCTCCGTCGAGCTGTTCTTCTCCATTCCGGAAATAGCGATTGAAAAAATACGGCGTTATCGTTAAGACGCCGAACCGAAAGCAGGTCGAAAACGATGAAACCAACCGTCACTCTCCGTCCGGGACAAACGCTGGCCAAGCCGGTGCTGAACAAAAACGGGATGGTCATGCTCGGCGCCGGAACGCAGCTGACCGACAAATATATCGAACGTTTGCGAACGCTGGGCATTACAGACATCTATGTCGAAGAAGACGCCTCTTCCAGGACTCAGGGAGCGGAGTCATCGCCCGCCGCTGCTTCATCCGCCTCCGCTTCGCAGGAGAGGCCGAACAGGAAGAGAAACTCCGCCGCTTCCAAAAAGGCGGTCGACGAAGCGTTCGCCAGGCTCATCGGCAATCCGCTCATCCGCCAGCAGCTGTCCGTGCCGATGCTCGGCGACCGCTTCGTGCGCATCTATCAGACGCTGCTGGAAGAGTTGTCCGATCATCGCTTCATTAAAGACAGGCTGACCCTGCTTCATATGAAGGACCCGATGCTGTTCGAGCACACGCTCAATGTCGCTACCCTGTCGGCAATTATCGGCTTCGCCAAACAATACTTCATCGAGCCGCTTCACGATCTGATCGTCTCTGCTCTGCTGTTCGACATCGGCATGACCCAGCTTCCCGACGAACTGCTGACCAAGAAAGGCCGGCTGACGGATTACGACCGAGGGCTTATCGAGCGCCATACGGTCGAAGGCTATCAGATGCTTGTCCATCGATCCGACTTGCCCGGAGCCGCCGCGATATGCGCCCTTCAGCACCATGAACGCTATGACGGCTCCGGTTATCCGTCGGGGCTCAGCCGTTCCAATATTCACGAGTTCGCCCAGATTATTGCCCTTGCCGACACATACGACGCGCTCGTGTCCCGGCGGCACCATCGCAGCTCCTACACGAAGAGGGACGCCGTCGAATTTCTGCTCGGCTCCGGAGATCGCATGTTCGACTTATCGCTTGTCAAGCTGTTCGTCGGCCACATCTCCATCTATCCAGTCGGAAGCCGCGTCGTTCTCAACAGCGGGCAGACGGCGGTCATCACCTCGGTCGATTCCTCTCTCGTCCAGCGTCCGATCGTCAAAATTATCCGGGAAGGGGACGGAACCCCCGTAACATCCCCCTATGAGATCGATCTGAGGGCGCAGTTCGATCTGGTCATCGTAGACACGGCCCTGTAACCATGCAAAAAGACCGTTCCGAAATCAGGAACGGTCTGGTCATGTTGTTCGTAAGCAGGCTGCGGAAGATCCGGTCATTTTCGGCGGCTCAGCTACCATGGGACAGAATCCGTCCTTTAGGCCTGAAGCTTTGCGCCCCCGTCTTTCGAGCGGGTTTGCCGTTATCGGTATGTCCTCGGTCAAATACACGATCATTATACCTACAAACGTCTTCCTATTCAATACTTTGGTAGGAAGACTTTGGTAGGACAGCAGAAGATGACCTCCCCGGCCGCCAAGCTCAAGGGGTCATCTTCTGTTGCGGCAATAGCGATTACTCGTCGTTGAGGATCGCGATTATTCCGTAAACACCCGTTTCACCGCTTCCAAATAACCGTATCCGTGCAGGTCGTCCGGCTGCAGGTAGCTGGTCTCCGTCCATTCGTTCCAGCTGTTGATCGTAACGAGCGGCGCCCGCTCGGGATGGGAATCGAGATACGCTTTCGCTTTCCGCAAGGCGAGTTCGACTTTCTCCGGCGTATTACCCTTCACGATGCCGGGGCGAAACTCCTGGAACCTCGGGTTATTGTCCCATCCGATCGAGACGTGAGGGAAATACGGGATGTCGAAAGCTTGATCGATGCGCTCCCATTCCTTCTCCACGTCGGGCAAAATGTCCCCGTACTCCCTGTCGATGTCGACAAAGTGAACGAATTGATAGTGCGTGAGGCTGTCAAAGCCGAGCAGCCGGGCCGTCTCGCTTGTCGTTGCCGTCTGTCCCCCGTCCACGCCGCTGAGATTGAAATTCGTCTCCCGCCACATCGTCAGTTGGAGGTGAAGGCCCGGAAGACCTTGCGCCACAGCACGGCCGCGAAACCATTCCAGCGCCTCACGGGTCGCCTCGGCTCCGCCCAATCCTTTCATTAGATTAGCCAGATCGTAGACCATGAACACCGGCTTGCCGTCAAGCCGATAGTAGGACGGATGGGAGAAATAACGCTCGATCAACCGGTCGGCGATCTTCTCGAATTCCGCCCGATCGACCGCCGCGTTCCAGATAATATTGTCCTGATCACCGGACAGCCGAATATCCCACGTGTTGTTGACGTCGTGATTGGCCCACATCAAATAAAACTTCACCTTGTCGTTGTTGCGGGCTTTCAAGTAACCGTCGTTCAGGCATTGTTCCAGAAACGGGCGTCCGTCATACCAGTACCAGTCGTAGATTAACACGTTGACGCCGTGGTCCGCCGCCGCCCGGATCTGCATCTCCATAACGTAAGGATCGGCTTCGTTCACGTATCCCCAGAGCGGCCGGCGGGGCCAATCGTGGCCAGGGAACTTCCTTACCGCGTTCTTGACGGACTGCCATTCCCCGATCCCTTCCGGCCAGAACATCCGGGTTCTCGGCTCATCTCCCGTGTACGCCGGCCACACGTAGGCGGCGACGTCGTATCGATTGCTCATCATCCATCCTCCATACGAATCGTAATTGTGTTGCCGAATCTAGCCTTTTACACTGCCCAAAACGATCCCCTTCATAAAATACTTCTGGAGAAACGGGTACACGGCCAGGATCGGAGCCGCCGCGATGAAGATTTGGGCGGATTTCAACGTTCTGTCCGATATTTGCGACAACAGCTTGAGCTCCTCCTGCGATGCGGATACGAACAAAGACATATCGCGGCTGGCGATAATCGTCTGCAGGTACGTTTGCAGAGGGTACTCCGAGGGGGAGCGCATCAGAATCAACCCGTCGAACCAGGAGTTCCAATGTCCCACGCACGTGAACAGCACCAGTGTGGCGAGGGCCGGAACCGACAGCGGCAAATAAATCCGGCTCAGCACCGTCCAATGCCCTGCGCCGTCCATGACTGCGGATTCCCCGATCTCCTTCGGCACTTGGCGGAAGAAATTAAGCAAAATGATGACATTAAACACCGGAACGGCGCCCGGCAATATTAATGCCCAGAGAGACCCCATGAGACCGAACTGCTTGATCGTCATGTACCATGGGATCATCCCGCCGCTAAAGATGATAGTCACGAACAAGTACCAGGCATACGCGTTCCTGCCGTACAGCTCGCCCTTTTCTTTGGACAGCGGATAAGCGGCGAAAATCGTAAGCAGCATGTTGATCGCCAGTCCCAGGCCGACGCGCTCCAGCGTAACGACGAACGAAGTCAGAAACTGCGGCTTGGTCAACGCATACTGGTAGGAGCTTAGATTGAACTCGACCGGCCACAGGGTGACTTGCCCGGACGCCGCCGCGGTGCTGGAGCTGAAAGATACAGCCAGCACATGGAGGATCGGGAAGACGCACAGCAGCGCGGCGCCAATCAGAAACGTATAATTAACGGTTTCGAATATTCGGCCTCTCAACGTTTGATAGGAATGCAAGTGCGCTCGCTCCTCTGCTTAAAAAATACGATAGCCTGCAAACTTGGAGGCAAGCCTGTAACCCGTCACAATGAACAGAAACGACACGACCGACTTGAACAGTCCGACCGCCGTAGCGACGCCGTATTGGCTGTTCTGCAAACCGATGCGATAGACGAACGTGTCCAAAATGTCTCCCGTCTTGTACACGATCGGGCTGTACAGGTTGAACACCTGCTCGAACCCCGCATTCAACACGTTGCCGAGGCTAAGCGTGGCCATAAGCACGATGATCGGCATCATCCCCGGCAGCGTCACGTGGAAAACCTGGCGAACGCGGCTGGCTCCGTCCATCACGGCGGCTTCGTACAACGACGGGTTGATCGAAGTGATGGCGGCCAAATAAATAATCGTGCCGTAGCCGAATTCCTTCCATACGTCCGTAGTCACGAGAATATAAGGAAACATGCGCTCGTCCGCCAGGAAGAAAATCGGCTTGATTCCGATCGCGTTCAGCAAGCCGTTGACGATGCCTTCGCTGGGGGACAAAATATCGATCAGGATGCCGGAGAGAATGACCCACGACAAGAAATGCGGAATGTAAATGAGCGTTTGGATGGTGCGCTTGACGAAGCTTCTGCGGATCATATCCAGCAGAATAGCGAAGACGACGGGGACGATCAGTCCCAATACGATTTTGAGCAGCGCAATAAAGACGGTATTCCAGAGCACCTGCAGCGTGTCGGGCATTGCGTACATGTATTTGAAATTGTCGAGTCCTATCCATGGGGAATGAAAGAAGCCCTTAGTCGGATTAAAATTCTGAAATGCAATCACGATTCCGATCATCGGATAATAGCTGAAGGCCGCAACCAACAGGATGCAGGGGAGCATCATGACGTGCATTGGCAGCTGCTGCCGGATTTTCGCGGTTTTGCGAGAGCGAGCCTTGGCTGCACCGCCGCCCGGAACTACGGATTCGGTTAAAGCCATTCCCTTCATCATTCCTCTCCTCAAGCTCCGCCGGCCGATCGAAGCGGACCTCTTCGGCCGGCGGAGCAGGCGTGCCTACTTGGCCGCGTTGACTTCCTTCGTGATGTCGTCTCCGCCAAGCTTTTTCCACTTCTCCACGTAGGAGTCGAATTCGTCCAGCGGCGCCGAACCCATGATGATCTTGGTGAATGTCTCGCTCCTCATTTGATTCAGCGTCGCTCCCTTCTGCGTCATCGACTCCGTGTCTCCCTTGATGTAGCCGTTTTTCAGGAACAGGTTATTTCGATCGTAATGGTCGATTACGCTGAAGGCGCTGTTGTCCGGACCGGCCCACCCATTGGAGCTCCACAACGTGTTGTCTCCGGCCTTATATTTCTCAATGTTGCCGACATTGTCCTTAATCCAGTAATTTTCGAGTACGCTCTGATCGTTCTCCTTGAAATACTTGCTCACGTTCTGATGAATGAACAGGTTCTGCTGCGGGAAGAACGTCGTCATGACGGCCAATTGATAGAATTGATCCGGATAGGTTTCCAGCTTGCTGTCCTGTCCGTGGTAGATCGGATCGAAGTCGGGGCTGAGCGCCGGGTCCTTCGCGTAGAAATAGTTGTACAGCTTGATAGCGGCTTCCGGGTTTTTCATCTTCTTGTTCACGACGTAGAACGTGGCGGACGATCCGTTGATCATCGGTTTGGCCTGCTGTCCGTCGGCGGATACGATCGGGTACGCTTGCCAATCGGCATTCGGGTCTTTGTTCTTGGAGTCCTGCAGCGGCCAGAACGGCAGGAAGTGCTGACCGAAGACCATGCCGATTCTGCCCGCCGTTACCGCCTCCGCGACCTTGCCCCCGTCTTTGACGGAAAATTCCGTATCGATATAGCCGTTGCCGTACATTTCCGCCACTTTGCCGAGAGCGGTCCTGACCGCCGGTTGAACGCCCCCGTAGACAAGATTGCCGCTGCCATCGTCCAGCCACCCGTTGGCGTATCCGGTATAGCCTTCGAAGAAACCGTCCAGCGAGGCAAAGCCGCCGAACAGATCCTTCTGGAGCCCCAGGCCGAACGTATCGTTCTTCCCGTTCCGATCCGGATCGTCCTTCGTAAACGCTTCCACGATGTGAAGCACGTCATCCATCGTTTTCGGCGGCTCCAGATTCAGATTTTTCAACCAGTCCGCGCGAATCCATATCATCGAAGCTCCGTCGATCGCGCCGTTAATTTGCGGCAGCCCCATGAGCCTGCCGTCCACCGTTGCCTGCGACAGGCCGATACGCTGGTCTGCCTCCATCATCTGCTTCGTGAAGTCGGAAGCGTACTGATCAAACAATTCGGTAATGTCCATGGCGACGCCCGTATCCACCAGCATTTTGAACTGTCTCGAATTGACCGGGATAATGTCCGGCAAGTCGTTGGAGGAGATCGATACGTTCATTTTTTGTTCCAGCTGTGCACCCGGCACGGTCCACAGGTAATTGATCTTAATGCCCAGATCGTTCTCGTAACCGCGCGTCCACACGTTGTCGCTCAGTACGTCCGGCTTGATCGACACCGATTTTTGCACCTGATCGCTTAATCCCATCACCGAAGTCACGGTAATCGGCGGGTCGTATTTCGCTTTCGGATCGGCAGGCTGCTCCGCGCCGGCAGTCGATGCGCCGCCGGCTGAGGGAGAGCTTGCCCCCTTATGGTTGTCGTCGTTCGAACCGCTGCACGCGGCAAGCGACCATGCCATCATGCCGATCATCGCGACCGACAGCGCTTTATGAAGTCGTTTTGTTGTCATGCCCGTTCCCCTTTTTATCCGTCGTTGAGTTACAGCGGCCGACTGCAATTTCATTGTAAATAAACTGTAAGCACTTTCATATCTTCATTTCTTTACAGTTCATTCATTTGTTTACCTGTTGGCGGCATCTCTGTAATCCTGCGGTGTAAGGCCCGTTATTCGCTTGAACGAACGAGTGAAATTCGACGAGGAACCGTACCCCAGCGCTTCGGCGATGTCGTTGACCTTGATGTTCGGATCGGTCAGCATTTGCTTGGCCCGTTCCACTTTCACGTTCTGGGCGTATTCGGATAGATTAAGGCCGGTTTGCTGCTTGAAGAAACGGGACAGATAGCTCGGGTTAAAATGAACGACTTCCGCCAGCGACACCAGCGAGACGTCCTGATGGAGATGCGCTTCGATATAACTCTTGACCTTGTCCACGATTTCCATCGCCCGTCCTTCCGTCCTCAGCATCCGCAGGGACGGGTCCAGTTCCACGGCCAGTTCCTCGACGACCTCGACGATTTTGTCGTAACCTTCGGTCTTCAGCACGTAACGTTCGGCCCCATGCTCCAGAGCGCCGTAGGCATAATCGAACTCCTTGTAGCCGGTCAGAAAAACGACCTTGCATGCCGGCCAATGCCGCTTGGCCTGCTTCAGCAGTTCGATTCCGTCGATCCCCGGCATGCGAATGTCCGATATGAGAAGATCGATTCGCATCCGACTGATCAGCTCGAGCGCGTCTTTGCCGGAATAGGCGCGGTGAACGTCCAGCTCCCACTTCTCGTTTTCCTTGAATTCCTCGTACAGCCCGTCCGCGATGATCGGCTCATCGTCGACAATAAGCAATGTAAGCATGAACATCCCTTCCTCCCCGAATTTATTCGCCGACCTCAAGCCGGATCGCGACGACCACGAAATCCGGGCCGTTGACGATCCGAATTCCGCTTCGCTCGCCGAAGCGAAGCCGGATTCTTTGATGAATGTTGAGCATCCCCGTCGTCTCCTTCTGACCGAAATCCGCCGCTGTCGCCTCGTCCGTGACCGACAGAAGCGCCTCTTCGCTCATCGGCTCGCCGTTATTGGCAACCTCGATTCTTATTCCGCGCGGTTCGGGGATAAATTGGACATGAAGCACCCCGTTCTCTTCCATTTTCTCCAGCCCGTGTTCGAAAGCGTTCTCAATGATCGGCTGCAAAATGAGTCTCGGCACCGCCAAGCCTGCGTATTCGGTCGGCAGCTCGCCGAATTCGACCCGTATCCGGTTCGAGAATCGTTTCTCCTGGATGTCGCAGTACACTTTGGCATGATTGACCTCCCGCTCCAAAGTGACCTCGTCCGACGCGTTGCGGCTAAGGAACTGGAAGTATTCCCCCAGCTGCAGTTGAAACTTCATCAGTTCCTCGTATTTGCCCCTTCGCGTCATCGTATACAGAAGAAAAAAGCTGTTGTAGAGAAAATGAGGATTGATTTGCGCCTGCAGCTGCTTCAGTTCCGCGCGCTGCACCATAATGGTCTGCCGGTAATTCTGATCGATCAGCGAACGCAGCCGGACGAGCATCGAGTTGAAGCGATGGTACAGGACGCCGAATTCGTCTTCGAACGGGTGTCCGATCGTAAAGTCCAGATCTCCCGTTTCGAGTCTTCTGAAGCCGTCGAGCAGCTTGCGCAGAGGACTGCGGAGAAATCGAATAATCGCCAGCGAGAACAGCACGGCGATCAGCATGACGGCGGTCGTCAATATCCAGAACCAGATTTTATGCTTGTCCAGTCCTGCGAAGAAAGCGTCCTCCGGCAAATAACTGACGAGCGTAACCCCGAGATAAGGCGACGTATCGAAAATGTACAAATAGGACTTGCCTGCGATTTCGACCGTCCCGCTGCCGCTCTCCCGATCGTCGATCAGCGACCTGATGCGTTCTTCGGCCAAAGTCGCCTGCGTTTTCGACAGCAGCAGCCGTTTGCCGGAATCCAGCAGGAAGGAACCGCTGTCCTTATCCGCGTTAAGGGAGCCGAGCGAGGCTTTCAATTGCGGCAAGGACAGCTTGACCAAGACGGAATATAGAGGGGGAGAGCCGGACGTGCTGTAATTGGGCGGAAAAAAGGCGTTAAGAAACAGATGATTGTCTTGATAAATCAACTGAGAAGGCGTTGAATCGTCGAACAGCTGCATCCGCTCCAAGTCAGAGGGCTGCATTTCGCCGATGCTTCCTTCGGCGGGAATCGCACGTTGAATCGACGGGATATATGCGGTAACGTTTTCGATGTATACGCTTCCGTTTTTGATCGCGCTTAATCGCTGCTGCAGCTTGATCATGTAATAACCTCTCTCGTACGCGTTCATGAACGGAACGTTGTTGGCGAGCAGGTTAATATCGTCGTTGTACAGCGTATCGGATTGAACGAGCTTCATGCCTTGAATTTCTTTGGAGATCTTGTCCAAATAATACGACATTTGCGCCGCTTTGGAATTGGAGATCTCCTCCTTGATCGCGTTTAAGCCCCACATGTACATGTTGATCCCGATCGCGTACAACGGCGCCATAATAATCAAGAAAGTAAGAATAAGCCTTATCAGTATCGACTTCCGCCAAAAGGCGAATATTCTCACGCCATCGTCCCCTTTGTGCCGCTGAATGTTAACGTTCCTGTATTATAGGATCAGTTCTCCGCATTCATCAAGAGCGAAAAGCGTCCGGCATCGGTATAACATGCTCTTGTTGGATGATTTGTGGCAAACCAAAACCACTCTGTAGAGAGTGGTTGGTGGAAGGAATCTATTCTTTTCTCGCTTGTCTTAAAACCGTATCCCTAAGTCTTTTCCTAAACTTTTATAGTGGTTTAGTACGATTTGAATTATTGAATTGCTTTGTTCTAGAAATTTAATGTCCTGTTCATAATCTTTTATCTGCTGATTTTGCTCTGCAACTTGCTTCTCAATATTTGTAATTTTATTACGAATATAATTCAACTCATCTTGATCCTTTGCAAACTCTACTTCTTTTTTAGCAATTAACAATTGATCGTTGTATTTACTAATTTGCAAATTGTTGTTTTCAAGCTCTCTTTTATATCTATCAATTTTTGAATCAATTTGCTTTTTATGATTTAAAATGTCTGTGTACTCGTTCATAAAATCTTGTTGTGCAAATCCGCTGCTCTTTAATTTTCCAAAATAATTACCTGAAGTATATTCAAGAACAATTTTTGATTTAGAATTTTCTTTGATCTTAAACCCAAGCATCCAACTAGCCTGTTTCAATGATATGTAGGTTGTATTATCAACAACTATTGCGCCTTTAGGAGCACCCATATTTTCAATTTCTATATTTTTTTCTGCTGTAACCTTTTTTCCAAGAACTGATTTTATTTGTTCGGCAGAGACAGAAAATGATATTGCTAATAATACCCCGGATATGAATCCAACTATTAAATAGCGCAATGATTTTTTATCCATAAGAAATCCTCCAGTTATTATTATTTCTACGCATATGTACTGTTTGAAAGCATTGGAACCATTGCGTAAAAGTCCAAAATCATACGCCAATTGCTCCATTCTATAGCACATTTATAGCTTAATCTTCGATGATTATCAACAAAATTTTACAATCATTCAAAAATACGCCGACAAAATATGGTATAATCCTCCATACAACAGTATAGGCTTTGAGGGCGGTCGGCTAGTCTCCCGGAAGGGAGGTGATGCCATGGAGGTTAAAGACGCTTTGATGTTGATGATCGGTTTTGGTGCGCTAATTATCGCGTTGCTGACACTGGTTGTCGCAATCGTCACAGCGTTTAACCAAAAGAAATAGACCGCCCTCAACCCAGGGATAACGGTCTATTTCCAATCACTTATCCGCAAGCCTACCGCCCTTAAAAGCGGCTGTTGTGGGGAGTCGTGTTAGCGCACGGCTCCTTATTACATTTACCCTATTGACTATAGTCAATAGAACTTCTGTCTAAAGTATACCACGACGATTTATTCTGTAAACAGAATTTAAGCAACAAAAACCATATGCGCAACCCATTCGCATGAGGTCGAGCTTCTCAACCCCGAATCAACGTGACCTTAAACACGCTTCCCGAGTCGGAACTCGTCTCCAGTTCAACGGTCCCCTGGAAAAGTGCAAGCAAATGGCGAACAATCGACAGACCCAAGCCAGCGCCGCCACTTCTGCGCGCTCGTGACGAGTCGATTCGATAAAACCGCTCAAAAACCAGCTCCCTGGACGGAGCAGGGATTCCTTTTCCGGTGTCCGAAACCTGAACTGCAACCTGTCCATCTTCATGCGATACTTGCAGCGTAACGTTTCCATTCGGCCGATTATACCGGATGGCGTTGTCCAGCAAGTTGCGAAAGATCAGGAATAAGAAGCTTTCTTCCCCCCTTACCAAGGCCATACAGGGCTCCATCAAATGAATCGTCACCCCATATTTGACTGCCACCGGTTCCATAAATGAAGTTACGTCCACGAGAATGTCGGCAAGCTCAACAACCTCGTGTTCGCTATGCGACCGATCGTACGTTCCGTCAGCCAGCAGCAACAAATCCTCCGTTAACGACTCCAACCGTGAAAGCGTCCGCTCCGTTGTCTCCTTGTACTCTCTCCATTCGCTGGGATCAATACCTTCGCTGTCTCCGGCCACTTCCAGATTCGTGCGCAGGATGGAAAGCGGCGTTCTTAATTCGTGCGCGGCCGCGGAAACAAAACGGGCCTGCTGCTTAAAAGAGTGTTCCAGCCCATCCATCATCGTATTGAATGCGATCCCGAGCTTCTTCAATTCATCGTGAAGCTCGTCGATTTCCAGCCGTTTGTGAAGGGTGGCTGACGTTATTCCCGCAGTTGTCTCACTCATCCGCTTCACAGGCTTCAGAACAATCACGGCGAGCCATTGCGCGCTAACAACCATGGCTGCTAAAGCGACAAGCAAGCTGATTATGCGCCCTTGCAGCTCTGGTACAATCCTGTAAGTCGAGAAAAAAGACTCTATCGCCGCATAGAGAACAATCATGATCGCCAAATGAACAATCGCAAACAGCGTCAATCTGGAACGCAGGGAAAGACGGCTCCATCGTCTCATTTCGTTTCCTCTTTCTTTCCGGCTGCGGGCAGAGCCCATTTATAACCGTAACCCGGAACGGTTTGAATCGCCTTTTCTCCTGCCTCCGGATCATAGTGCGAAAGCTTTTTGCGCAATGAATTGATGTGAACCCGAACCGTTGAGGAAAGGGGATCCGCATGAATATCCCACACGTGCTCAAGAAGCCGCTCAGACGAAATGACCTCGCCGGGATGCAGCATCAAATATTCTAGCAACCCGAATTCTTTTCTCGTTAATGAAAGAAGAACGTTGTCGAACCAGACTTCCTTCGTTTTCGAATCGAGGGTAAGCTGTTCGAACTGCAGGACCGGGCTTTTCACGGACGAACTCCGGCGAAGGAGCGCCCGGATGCGGGCAAGCAATTCATTGAACACAAAGGGTTTACGAAGGTAGTCGTCCGCACCCGAATCGAGCCCTTCCTCCACTTCGTCCGGATGGCTGCGCGCTGTCAGCATGAGGATAAAAACATCGTTATGATGCGAGGACTGGCGAATGCGTTGGCATAGCGAAATGCCATCCAGCTCCGGAAGATTGATGTCAAGGAGAATAACGTCATAATCGTTGGTATCCGCGAGCTCCCACCCGGTTAACCCGTCAACCGCGAGGTCCACTGCATAACCTTCCCGCCTTAGTCCCTTGGCTAGTGCCCGTGAAAGATCCTCCTCATCTTCAACAATGAGGATTCGCATACCACCACTCCTTCCATGACAATGACACTAGATTATCACACATTTTTCCGCGAAACGAGGAAAATCATGCAGTCTTTCGGAGCTTCGCTTACTTAACAAGGATTTAACAGCTCGACCTTTATAATCAAAGCAAATCTTCCTTTGGCATGGAGGAGGTTTAACAGAAGGGACAGAAGGAGGAGGTTTTTTGTTGATTGAAGTGGTATCGGCTGGACCGGGGTGTTCCATTTGTCAAAAAGCGCTGAAGCTTGTTAAGCAAGCAGCGGAGGAATTCCCGCAGATCGAGACTCGGGAGTTAAATGTGGTGGAGCAGTTTGAACGTCTCCAGGAACTGAACATTTTCAGCGCTGGAGCGATTCTTATTAATGGAAAAGCGGGATTTGGCTCTCCGCCCTCGCTAGCTAAGCTTCGTGAACGTGTGTACGAATTGCTCAAACCTGAAGAGAATCTACAAAATTAAAGGAGACACAAATGGAAGATTTATATCATTTCACGATCACGGGCGGAATTTCCGCCGCTACCTATATCCTTGTATTTGTCGTCGGAATCGTGAGCGCGGTTTTGGCCTGCTATTTGCCCGTGCTTGCCATGTTTGCGGGTTATGTCCAAAGAGGGGCAGCCGGCGATAAAAGAAAAGCCTTCCTGATCGCGATCAACTTTATCTCGGGCATGGTCGTCACTTCACTGTTGACTGGTTTGATATTTGCGCTGCTCGGACAACAGTTCCTGCCTTTTGTTGAGAAATATCGTTTGCTAACCTGGGTTCCGCCCCTCTTCGACATAGCGGCTGGACTGCAGTTGCTTGGCGTCATTTCGTTCGCGATGCCTGCTTTCCAGAAGCCGCTCAGCCGGCCGGAACTCCCGCCAAGCAACGCGGCCGCTTTCAAACTGGGGATTCCTTACGGACTTGTCATTTCGCCCTGTGCCATCCCCATCTTTTTTGCGCTGATTAGCTATATTGCACTTCAGGGAAGTCCGCTTCACGGAGCGCTGCTCCTGACGACCTATTCGTTAGGAAAAGGGGTGATCCTCATCGCTGTTGCCGTCTTTTCCATTTCCATTCTGCGCAAATTCGCAAAATGGGGCGGCCCTGTCAAAAAAATCGCCGGCTACTTCTCAATCATAATTGGCATCGTTCTTCTGATTGTTGGATTTATGAAATAAGTGGGAGGAGAATCATTCATGTCCTTAAATCAAACGCTGGAAGAAATGAAACAACAGTTTATCGCCCAATCGCCCGCAGAAGTCCAGGCCGCGATGTTCCGTTCGATCCGGGAGCAGCAGCAGTCGGGAATCCCGTATGGCCTGCAGGAGGGGCAGAAGGCGAAAGATTTTACGCTGAAAAATGCGATGGGCATCCCCGTCCACTTGTATGAAGAATTGGCCAAAGGACCTGTCGTTCTCACCTTCTACCGCGGAGGCTGGTGTCCTTACTGCAACTCGCAGCTCCGGGCGTATCAGAAAGTGCTGCCGGAAATTGAAGCACAGGGCGCCAGGCTTATCGCCGTTAGCCCGCAAAGCCCGGACAACACGCTTTCCCAGCAAGAGAAGGAAGAGCTGCAATTCCAGGTCCTGAGCGATACGAACGGTCTGGTCGCCGCCTTTTACAATATTTTGTACGATGTGCCGCCCTATATTCAGGAGATGATGACGAATCTGTTTCAACTCAATCTGGCCGAATACAACGCGACCGATCGGTGGATTCTCCCCATCCCCTCCACCTTCATGATCGACGAATCGGGCATTATTCGTTCCGCGTACGTCAACCCGGATTTCATGAAGCGCCCGGATCCCGAGGATATTCTGCATGAGCTAAGGAAGCTGTGAGCTGCCCTCGACACGACTCCAGACAAAGGGGCTGTGTCATAAGCAGGGACGTACAAGATTATCGATGAAAAAAGAAGGGCATCTATCTCCTGGAGACTGCCTCATACGGTCCTGAAATCACCTATTCACGGGTTTACCGTTCCCATTTCAGGATCGTATAGCATCGGAAGGAGATAGATGCCCATTACCTGCATCCATCGATAATCGTTCGGTACGTCTCTTTTTACTTATGGGAAGCCCCTTTGCTTTCTACTTAATGAGTTGATGCTCTCTTGCCGTCTTGATCCAGTCGGGAAACTCCTGAAGCAGCTTGGTGTAAAGACTCGTTTCATCCATCTTGGAGATATTGTTAATCTTGAAAAAGTTAGCATTGTCCACGAATCTTCCGCTTAAGTTGTCCAGCTTTTCAAGGAACTGAAATCCGGCGCTTCCGATTCCAACAAACTGCCAGAAGATCCCCAATTTCGATGCAGCTCGAATCGCTTCCTCTGTCTGCGGCTTGTCCTGGTTATCCCCGTCCGTAATGAAAATAACGAATACCGGTTCCTCCAGAGGTCCATTGATTGCAGAGGCTTTACGGAAAAAGCCCTTTTTCTCCGTCGTATATTTCTTGACAATCCGATTAATCACGCCAGCGTATCTCGTTTCACTCTCGAGAGGGTAACTTTTAACGATTTTATTATCCACATATCCGTAGAAATTAGACTCTACCAGTTCTCCGACTTCATAGTCACGCTGCCCAAATAAAAAAATGTCGATAGCCTGATTGTCGTCAAACTTAACGCCCAGAGCCAAAAGTTCTTCGACTACCTTTTGAACGGTTCCGTTTTTGAACGTAGACGCCATTGAACCGGATATATCCAAAGCTAACGCCACTTTCGCCTTCTGATTTCCAAGGCGCAAGACTGGACGCAACATCATTTGCCTTTTTCTTAAGTTCAATGAAGTTCTTCTTCGCCAGATCGATACTCATTGAAAACGTCCTCCGCATTTCATCTATTGGAAACAAGTCTTACAGTTCATTATATTGAACGCTTTTCTTTATGGCAATGAGGGCGGTATGCAGCAGTCAGGCTTGGTAAAATGCTTTTTCAAGAACAGACTGAGGAATCCCCCCCCCTCTCCCCAAAGGATTAAATCCCTCGGAGGGATGACCAGAACATTATCTGCACAGCCATTATGCTTCATCAGTTACATTCATGATATAATATTTGTAAGCATAGATTGGTGTTGATTGCTATGCACGATCTGCTGGATCCTAAAAACGATTTCGTATTTAAACGCATCTTCGGCAGCGAAGAAAATAAGGATATCTTGCTTGCTTTCCTCAATCGTACCTTTACGGAAGCTGGAGAATCTCCTCTGACCGAAATCATCTTGATGAACCCTTACACAGACAAGGATTCTCCTCGAGACAAGCAATCCATATTTGACATCCAAATTTTACTGGAGCAAACAATACTCAGATCAGCTTGAAGAAGGTCAGTCATACAAGAAGCTTCGAAAATGTGTGACCATCAATATCCTGAATTTCACCATTCTACCTAATGATCGTTACCATAGCGTTTTTCATCTCCGAGAAGACCAAAGCGGAATCACCTTCATTGATGACATCGAGATACACATCATGGAACTATCGAAGCTGAATCAACAAAACATACCTGATGAAGGCGGTTTGCTCAATTGGCTGCTGTTCCTGAAAAGTGAGGATACAAAAAATTGGGAGGTGTTGAAGGTGAATGAACCTACTCTGGGCAAGGCGATGACCGCGCTTGAATTTTTAAGTCAAGATGCCGAAGCACGCAGGCAGTACGAAATGAGACAAAAGGCGCTTCATGATGAAGCTTCAATGATTGAAGGCGCACGTACAGAGGGCGAGACTAAAGGAAAATTGGAAATCGCCCAGAATTTGATTCAAATGGGCATGGATATTTCAAAAGTAGCTCAAGCAACCGGGTTGTCCGTCCAAGAGTTAAAGAAACTGCAAAAGACGCATTAAACTGCACAGATGAGGCCAACAACGTACGGTGAGCAAGAGCATCTCCTGAAGCGATCAGATCGCTCTGGAGATGCTCTTTTTTCAGCTTGCTACCACGGAAGCATTTCAAACGTTTCCCCCCGCTCCTCTTCCCTGGCTCTCAAAAAACGCAAATAAAAAAAATCCCCGGCCACACAAGGGATTTCAGCTTCTTAGTTATGGTGCGGTCGAGAGGACTCGAACCTCCACGGTATTGCTACCGCCAGCCCCTCAAGCTGGTGCGTCTGCCATTCCGCCACGACCGCATATGATGAACGTCGTCTGAGTAAGGATACTGCCTTCCCAGAGAAATACTGGTGAGCCATGTAGGACTCGAACCTACGACACCCTGATTAAAAGTCAGGTGCTCTACCAACTGAGCTAATGGCTCTCATGGTGACCCCTAGGGGATTCGAACCCCTGTTACCTCCGTGAAAGGGAGGTGTCTTAACCACTTGACCAAGGGGCCATTATAGGCCATTTGCCCTTGCGCTTAGCGCTGTCCGTTTCAGACGACAAAAATTATTATATCTGAAACAATCGCCTAAGGCAAGTCCTTTTTCGGTCAAAACGCACTTTTTTTTATTTCTTTTTTCGAGCCCCTTCCCCGGTTCCATTTCTGCCAAAAGAGGGGAGCAAATCCGCCGGATGTCGGCATCCCGACGGTCGATCAACGCTGATCAAACCATGCTCAGGCCGACCGCCTGCAAAGCCTATTTTGCCCCAACGCCGCCTGAACAATCAAAAAGAGCCCTCCGGCGCAAGGCCGCGGGCTCTCCTTAAGTCGTCTTTTATGAATTCCATGGGTGGCGGGGAGAGAGGGATTCGAACCCTCGCACGCATGACACGTCTACTCCCTTAGCAGAGGAGCCCCTTATAGCCACTTGGGTATCTCCCCATGGCTCCCCGAACAGGACTCGAACCTGTGACAACTCGATTAACAGTCGAGTGCTCTACCAACTGAGCTATCAGGGAAAGTTCAAAAGCGACAAGTAATAATTTATCATGACGGCGATATTAAGTCAAGCCTTTCGCAGAAGTTTTTTTCACTGTCTCTCCACCGCCTTTTTCTGTAAAAAAATCGCCCCACATTTAGGAAATTCGTTGACTTCATGCTCGCCCTTATGATATTTATTGATTAATAAATCATTGCAGCCGCAATCGAAGAAACCGGAGTCGATGCCCCCTTGAGCCCTAATGAAGAAATCGCAGCAAGCCGTAAAGAGCAGATCTTGCAGAGCGCAGCAGCCTTGTTCGCTTCCCAGGGCTTCTACAAAACCACGACCGCGCACGTCGCGGAAGCTGTAGGCGTAACCCAGCCGTACGTATTCCATTTTTTCAAGTCGAAAGAACAGCTTTACTTGGCCGTCTTGGAGAAGGCGTTCGACCGAATGATGAACCAGTTTTTCACGGTCAACGCACCTCCCGATCAGCTCAGCACGGAGATGGGCCGCCAGTTCGAGCTCTTGCTCCAATCCCACCGCAACGAAATGCTGCTGCTCATGCAAAGCTTCACGACGCCGGAACCGGCCGTCAGAAATTTCGTGAAGGAAAAATATTCGTTCGCCTACGATCGGCTGGTGGAACGTTTTGTGAAAGCCGGCGTTCCCAATCCGCAATGGCAGGCGAGCATGTTTATCAGCTTGGGACTGATCGGGACGCTGGCCGAAGTGTTGGAATTGCCGAAGCTGGCGCCGTGGTGCGACTCCGAGTAATCGGAGTTTTCTTTCGCCACTCATTTATTTATCAATAAATAAAGTTATCAAAAAGGAGAGATCACATGTTCACAGCTTCGCGAATCCGTCTGTTAGTCGTCACCTGTATCGCCCTGTTCATGGCCATGCTCGACAATCTGGTCATCGGCGTCGCCCTGCCGTCTATTCAGAAAGATCTGAACGCCACCATGTCGGACCTCGAATGGTTCATGAACGCCTACACGCTTGCTTTCGCCGTACTGCTCATTCCGTTCAGCGTACTTGGAGAATCGATCGGGAGGAAAAAGGTGTTTCTTGCCGGTGTCGTCGTCTTTTCGCTCGGATCGCTGCTGTGCGGCCTCAGCGAAACGTCGCTGTCGCTGATTCTGTCCCGCGCGCTCCAAGGCGTCGGAGGAGCGGCTATCGTCCCGCTGAGCCTGACGCTGGTCAACTCCGCCTTCCCTCCGGAGAAGAGAGCGGCCGCCATCGGCCTATGGTCGGGAATTTCCGGGCTCGGCCTCAGCGTAGGACCGCTTGTCGGCGGCCTTATTATGGAGGGAGCGCCTTGGCAGATGATTTTCTACGTGAATGTGCCGATCGGCATTCTCGCTGTCCTGTTCGGCTTTAAATGGCTCGCAGAGTCCCGCGGCGTCCGCAAGCCGCTCGATCCTGCCGGAGTGCTTCTGCTTGTCTCCGGGCTGTTCGGATTGATATTCGGATTGGAGAGAGGCAATTCGGAAGGGTGGGGAGCGCCGATCGTCGTCGGTTCGCTTGCTCTTGGAGCGCTGCTGCTCATTCTGTTCTACTTCTGGGAAAAAACGCGCAAAGTGCCGTTTGTACGCTTCGATCTGTTCCGCAGCCGCGCATACTTCTTCTACACGTTCGCAGGCTTCTGGATGAACGCAGGGGTGTTCGGGGCAATCTTCCTGCTTACTTTGTTCCTGCAGCAGGCGCAGGGCTTTACGCCGCTGCAGGCGGGCGTGCGGGAGATGGCGTGGACGACGATGACGATGATCGCCGCGCCGCTGGCCGGTCTCGCCATCAGCCGTCTGGGCAATCGCAACGTGCTGATAGCGGGGCTTCTGTTCCAGACCGCCGCTCTGGCCTGGTTCGCTCTGCTCATCCAGGCGCGCGGCGTCGACTTCCCGTTCGTCGCGATGCTCGGACCGATGATGCTCGCCGGTACCGGGATGGGCCTCAGCTTCACGCCGCTCTCGCACGGTCTGATCTCTTCCGCCCCCGAAGACGCGGCGGGGGAAGCAAGCGGCGTCGGCAACGCCACAAGGGAGCTCGGAGGCGTATTCGGCATCGCGATCGGCGGACTGATCTTCCAATCCGGCTCGGCGATTCGATCGCCGCAGGATTTCGCCGATCATATCGTGCCCAGCCTTGGCGCCGGGTCGCTGATGATGGCGCTCGCGCTGCTCGGCATCGCGATCTTCGTGCGCGGCCGATCGACAGCGGCGCAATCCGCACCAAGCTCCGCCAACGAATCGCCCTCCGCCGTTTAATCGCCCAGCCGCCGCGCTCCCGCGTCGTCCGCGGGAGCCGCATGAAACAGCTTCAGCTTGCCCCTGCACTTGCCGCACGCGTACTTCCGAGGGTCCGTGCGGCGCTTGCGGGGGTATTGCATGCCGCAAGCCTGGCACACGAGCAAATACTTCACCGGAAGGCGTCTCGCCGCCCCGGGAAGAGCGCGGCAGTGCCTGGTCGCGCCTACCTTAACGAGCAATTGCTTGAAGTCCGCGTCGCGATGCTGGAATCCTTTGCGCTGCAAATGCAAATGATAATGGCACAGCTCGTGCTTGATGATCGCTTCCGTCTCTTCCGCCCCGTACGCTTCAAGCTGATGCGGGCTGATCTCGATATTGTGGCTTTGCGTAAAATAGCGGCCGCCCGTCGAGCGAAGCCGCGAGTTAAAGGTAGCTTTGTGCAGAAACGGCCGGTCGAAATATTCCAAGGACACGCGCTCGACCCACCGCTGCAGTTCTTGATCCCTCATGCCGACAATCCCTCCCCGGCCCTGCAATTCACGTCTCGGAAACCGCCCGTCCGAGCTTGGCCTACTTGAATTGTAGCCCCGTATTGGGCTACACTGTCAAGTAGAAATGGTTGAGGGGAGACTGCGTTACATGCCTGAAATGTCCTACGTTCTTCTGCAGCACGAGCAAGGAAATCTCGATTTCGTCGAGATGCCCGCTTCCCACGCTTACCAGCTAAGCGCCTTGAATCTGCGCCTTCATAAAGAGCTGTCCAAGCTGACCGCGGACAACGTGCCGAACCTGCCGAGAGCGATAGCCGAATTTCGCGCGCTCGATCTGCTCGACGAGAAGCAATCTCCGATCGGGGGATTGCATTACGTGAACGAGCTGGAGCGCACATTCGCTTCGATTCGCGAAGGCTCCTATCCGCTGATCGCGCTGCTGACCGAGATCCGCGCTCTTCAAGCGCAACTGGAGCAGTGGTACGAGGAAGAGGATCTGCTCTAGCCCAGCACAAATCCGATTCGGACCTGCACGGTCATCCGCCCAATCCCATATGCTAGCAATACAGCATGAGATGGGAGGAGGACGATTTTCAATGCCTCAATGGCTTTGCAACCAGTTAATGTCCGCTTTTCAGAAGAAAGACCGCAGGCAGATCCGTCTGCTGAACGATTGCTGGTTTTATTATCGGGGCAAACCCGACAAATCCAAGGATACGAAAGATACCGCAGGCTCCACCCCTTGAATTCACGAAAAAAGGATCCTCCGCAGCCGACGAGCGGCGAACGGAGAGATCCTTTTTTAGCGTAGCCAAGCAAAAACGCCTTCGTCGTCCTCAGGACGGTGAATGTGTTTTGTCGGAGACGATTCAGATAAGGATAGCGAATTTTATACTTGCTGAATCGTTTAAAAATCGAATTCATTCCATCTGACGACCTCGTCCACCGTAAGCCGAACCGAAGGATGGCCTTCCTGGGCGGCTTTGCCGATGGCGATCAGCATGATCGGCACATAACGCTCCCCGATCTTGAACTCCTCCACGAACTTCTGCGCGTTGTAACCGCCCATAGGAACGGTATCGTAGCCTCTTGCCTTGGCCGACAGCATAATCTGCATGGAGACGAGCCCTCCGTCGGTGTAGACGATTTTGCGCGCGATTTCAGGCGGCAGGTTGCCGTAGATTTTCGTGGAATTGGCGATGAACATGTCCCTGGTCGCTTCCGGCATATAACCGGCTTCGTAAGCCCGATTGTAGATCGTTTCCCCCAGCTTGTAGCTTTCCACGTCGCCCAGAACGGCGATGACGGCCGAAGCGTCGACAACCTGCTGCTGGTTGTTCGCGATCGGCAGCAGCTTCTGCTTAAGCTCCGGAGAGTCGATTACGAGAAAACGCCAAGGCTGGAGGTTGGAAGAGGAGGGAGCTTTAAGCGCTTCGGCGAACAAGTCCTTCAATTCGTCTCTGGAGATGGTAAAGGACGGGTCGTAATGGCGAACCGAACGGCGTCCTTGAACGACTTCGGCATAGCTCGGAGTCTGGGTCTGCACCGCTTGCGTAGTTGACATGGGTATTTCCTCCGTTTTCTTAAAAAAGTTAATTGTGCAATCATTAGCACAGTTATAGGTTTGAAACTGTTTCGAATAATGCACAGTATATTCTTCTTCAATTCGATTGTCAATATGTCGGCGCTCCTGGGAATTGCCGTCCCGATAAGCACGCGCAAAAAGCCTCGCGAGCCGGTCGGAAAGACCGGTCGCGAGGCGCCTACCTTTATATCACGAACCCCACAGAGCCAGACGTTCGTTCAGAAGCTGCTGCCGAAGCTGTTCGGCTTTCTCGACTCCTGCGGCTTCGATTTCCTGCAAATATTTGTCCCAGAGCGCGTCGAATTGCTCAGGCTTGGCGAGAATCGCCTCCGGAATGCGTTTCCAGGTAATGTTCTTAAGTTTCTCTTCCAACACGACCAGATCGCTCTCGCTCGGAATCGGAATGTTCCAGAGCGCGCCCCACGGCTTCATCTTGAACTCTTCCTCTTTCGGGAACAGGTCCTTCCAGATCGTCGCGCCGTAAGCGGAGAGAACTTCCTTCTCCACGTCGCTGTAATCGTTGATGAGCTGTTCCGGGAATCTCGTCGTGAAGTAGTTGCCGGTCGAGTCCTGAACGCCGTCGCCGTAGTGGGCGCTGAGCAAATTATAGTTGCCAATTCCGGTTTCTTTCTGGAAGTTGATGGCGTCGTTCACTTTGCGGTCGTTCACTTCGGCCGGAATGACGCGCTTGCCGTTCTCGACGTTGTAATGCTTGCCTTCGATTCCCCAGTTTACGAGCACTTGACCTTCGTCGGAAGCCAGGTAGTCCAGGAACTTGATCGTGCGCACCGGGTCCGGATTGTCGACCGAGATCGCGACGCCGGAGCCTCCCGTGAAGCCCGTCGGCCAGAATGCCGTATGTTTGTACTCTTCCGACAGCGTGACCGGATAGTGACCGTAAGCTTGGTCCATCTTGCCTTCCGCTTTCAGCGCTTTCTGACCGTCGTCGAAGCTCCACTTCTGGTCGATCAGGCCGAGCACGCGCCCGGTTGCGATTTTCGCCTTGTATTGGTCGTACTTCTGAACGAACGATTCTCTGTCGAGCAGACCTTCGGCGTTCATGTGATTCAGCCAACGGAAGTACTCTTTTTCTATCGGCCGGCGGAAGTGGTACGTCACTTCGTGCGTATCGATGTCCACGTAATATTCTCCGTCGTCGGAACCTCCCGTCGACGCGAACGCGGGGTTCGTGACGCCGATGTACATCCGCCAGTCCTCGGCGATGAGCGAGAGACCGATGTTCGGGTTGCCGTTCGCGTCCTTAGGGTATTTCTCCAGATAGGCTTTGATTGCGTTCTCGAAGTCCTTGACCGTGCGAATCGTCGGGTAGCCGAGCTCCTTGACAACGCGATGCTGAAGCTGCATGCCCCCGCCGGCTTCGAAATATTGTTGGTTGATGCCGTCGTAGGACGGAATGACGTAGATCGACTGATCCGACTCGCTGTATTTCAGCCGGTTCATCTGACCTTCGAACAGCTTCTTCAGATTCGGAGCGTGCTGCTCGATCAAATCGGTCAGGTCGAGGACGGCGCCCGCGTCGACGAACTTGCTGATGCTCGTTTTCGCGCTGATGAGGTCCGGATAATCGCCGCTGGAGGCGATGAGCGCCGACTTCTGCACGGCGTCGCCGACGGCGAATTCCGCCTTGAGCGAAATGCCCGTTTTCTCCGTGATCGCTTTTCCGAGATCGTCCTGCATGTTCGCCCAGTTCGGGTTAACGTCTTCGCTGTAATAGGTGAGCGTAAGCGGTTGAAGCTTCTCCTCCGACGGGGAAGCGGACGCCGAACTCGAACTCGGTGCGCTCGGGGAAGCGCTCGGGCTGGACGATTCCTTGTCGTTGTTGCCGCAAGCGGCCAACAAGCCGGACACAAGCGCCGCGCTCAGCATCAGGCTCGGCCATTTTCTCTTTGTTGCCATGTTGTATACCCTCCTCGATAATGTACGAATGCAATATGCGTATAACGGGGCTGGCCCGCTGATACCGGTTTCAAATCCGCTTCGGAAAAAGGCGCGGAGCGTATGGCTCAGCCTTTGACCGAACCGAGCGTCAAGCCTTTGACAAAGTAGCGCTGCAGGAACGGATACACGAGCAGAATCGGCACCGAGACGAAAATCGTAATCGCCATCTTGACCGAGTCCGGGGACACGGTCGACATGACCTGGGTCATGTTCTGCGTGCGGTAGTCGCCCGAGTTGTTCGTCGTGCTCTGCAGCACTTTGACGAGCTCGTATTGCAGCGTCGTCAGATGCTCGCTCGAGCCGTTGTACAGATAAGTGTCGAACCACGCGTTCCATTGGCCGACCGCCAGGAACAGGCCGATCGTGGCGAGCGCGGGCTTCGTCATCGGGAGAATGATCCGCCAGTAGATCGTGAAGTCGTTGGCGCCGTCGATTTTGGCCGATTCCTGCACTTCGTACGGAATGCCGTCCATGAACGACCGGACGACGAACACGTTAAACGCGCTGACGATGCCGGGAAGAACATAGACCGCGAACGTGTTCATCATGTTCAAATCTTTGATCAGAATGTAGAAAGGAATGAGTCCCGCGGTCACGTACATCGTGATGGCCAAGTACGTCGACACGAATTTGCGTCCTTGAAAATCCCGCCGCGCCAGCGTGTACGCGATCATCGACGCGCTGATCAAGCCGAGCAAGGAGCCGACGAGCGTTCGCAGCAGCGAAATTTTGAATCCGGTGGCCAGCGTGTCGTACGTGAAGATCGCTTTATAGTTTTCGAGCGTGAACTGCCGGGGGAAAATCGTAATGCCTCCCCGCACGCTGTCAGTCGAATCGTTCAGCGAAATGGCCAGCACGTTGAGAAAAGGATAAAGCGTGACGATCGACGTAACGATAAGGACGGCGTAGATGAGAGCGTCGACGATCCGTTCGGATCCGGGGACGCCTCTGCGAATGGCGCGAGCGTTCATGGTGTCCCCTCCTAGAATACGCTTTCTTTCGTGAAGCGCTTGAACAGTCCGTTCGCCGTGAAGAGCAGAAGCACCGCGACGACCGAGTTGAACATGTTGATCGCCGTCGCGAACGAGATCCGGTTGATCTTGATGCCGTATTCCAGCGCGTACAGATCGAGCACCTTCGAGTAATCGACGACGAGATTGTTGCCGAGCAGGAATTGCTTCTCGAATCCGATGTTGATCAGGTTGCCGATCGACAAAATCATCAGGATAATGATCGTCGGGCGAATGCCGGGCAACGTGATGTGCCACATCTGCCTTAATCGGCTCGCTCCGTCAACCTTGGCCGCCTCGTACAGCTCCGGAGCGACTCCGGCCATCGCGGCCAAGTAGATGATCGCGTTCCAGCCCGTTTCCTTCCAGACGTCCGACAACGTGACGATGCCCCAGAAATATTCTCCCTTCGCCAGCCACTGAACCGGCTCGTTCAGCAGGCCCGTCCACATCAGGAAATCGTTGACCGCGCCGTTGTCCGTCGACAGCATCTTCGATACGATGCCCGCGACGACCGCCCAGGATACGAAATGGGGCAAATAGGAAATCGTCTGCGCCGTTTTCTTGAACGCCATGTTCTTCACTTCGTTGAGCAGAAGCGCGAACACGATCGGAATCGTAAATCCCGCGATCAAGGACATCACGCTCATCGCAAGCGTGTTGCGCATGACCAGATAGAACGTTTCGTCCTGGAACAGCATTCTGAAGTTGTCGAAGCCGACCCAATCGCGCTCCCATACCGCGAGCTTCGGATTGTACTTCTGGAACGCCATCAACCATCCCCACAAAGGCAAATAAGTGAAGACGAACGCCCAGGCGACGAAGGGCAGCGACATTAAGTACAAGTACCGGTTCCTGAACGCGCGGCGGAGCGCGCCTCCCTTGCCGGGCGCTGCAAGCGGTTGCGCGGCCGGTTGATGATCGGGCATCGCTTTCATGTGTTTCCCTCCCTGCTGTATGAATCCATCATAATGAAAACGCATTCTTTCCGCTACACGGAGGATTCGTTGAATAATCATATGAAAATTAGAGGTCGCGAAAATCGGACACGTGAAAATCCGATATGTACAAGTCCCGAACGCAAACGTGCAGAAAAAGAAAAGGCCGACTCTCGGGTCGCCGTAACGGCCCGGGAGTCAGCCTGCTGCTCGCGCCGCCCTCGCTCGGCCGTTCCTCAGCGGGATTCGGCGGCGTTTTTGCGGTATGCGACGGGAGACAAGCCTACGTATTTGCGGAATTTGGCATGAAAATAATCGACGTTCGCATAGCCGACCTGCTCCGCGACCTGGTACACCTTCATGCCTTTGCGGAGCATTTCCTTCGCTTTCTCGATTCTGACCTTGTCCAGGTAGGTGTTGAAATAATCGCCCGTGGCGTTCTTGAACAGCTTGCCGAGATACGAGCTGTTGTAGCCCAGCACCTCGGCCAGCGCCTCCAGCTTCAAGTTGTCCGCGCTGTTGCGGTGGATCAGCTCGATCATGCGCTGCACCTGCTTGTCGGGCCCGGCTCCGGCGACGCTCAGCTTCTCCGCCGCCTTGCCGCAGATCGAGGCCAGGCGGGCGATCAGCCGCTCATACCGATACTCCTCGGACAGCGAAGCCAGCTCCGAATCGAGCGATTGCACGTATTCGCGAATTTCCGGGCGGGACTGCGCCAGCTTGGACAAAGCTGCCGACATTCGCGCCGCGAAGCCGGTCTTGACCTCCTGCTCGGACGCGCCCGCTCCCAGCCAGACCGCGCCGAGCCGGCGCAGCGCCGCTTCGGCGACATCGGGGTTCGCCGCGTCGAGCGAGAGGAGCAGCTTCTCCTCCAGTTCGGTCGCGGCGGTCGCGTCCGCCGCGCCGTCCGGCAGCTTCGGTTCGTCGAAGACGATGCTCCCGCCGGCGAACAGAAACCGGCGCTTCATCAGCTCCCGCGCCTTCTCGAACGACCGGACCAGTTCCGCCGACGTCTTAACCGCCCCGCCGGACGCGACGTCGAAATCCGTCCCTTCGCACGCTTCGGCGATCAGGCGATACACCTTGCTCCCGGTCGACGACCGGTTGGACGCTTCCTTCAGCACGATGCCGAGATACGGCTCCGCGGAGAACACGATCCCTTCGTCCGACTGATCGAGCTTCTCCGTCAGTCTCCGCTTGATGCGGGCCACCGCCGAAGCGTCCGGTTCGCCTCGGCTCAGCAGCTTGACGAGCAGCACCTCGTAAGACGGCCAATTCAGGTCGGGCGCGGTGCCCCCGGCATCCCCTTCCCCGGACAGCAGCTTCTGGATGGCGTTCTCCCGCCCCCATCTTCCCGCCGCTTCCGCGCGTTCCTCCTGCAGAGCGCGCTTGACCTGCTCCAGATGCTTGGCCAGCTCATCCTCGTCGATCGGCTTGAGCAAGTAGCCGTCCACCTTCAGCTTCAGCGCCTCGCGCGCGTATTCGAAATCCGCATGCCCGCTCAGAATAAGAAACCGCGGGCAAGGACGACACTTCTCCTGAACGCTGCGCAGCAATTGCAGGCCGTCCATTCCCGGCATGCGAATGTCCACGATCATCAGCTGGGGCGCGGCTTCGGGAAGCTTCCGAAGCGCTTCCAGCGCGTCGGCTGCCGCCTCCGTCACTTGGAAGCCGTGCTCCTGCCAATCGATGATCGTCCGAAGTCCCTCCCTGATTAACGGCTCGTCATCCACGATCATGACCCGATACATGTTCCGTCCCCCTCTCCAATGGAATGCAAAAGCTGATGCGCGTTCCCCGATGTTCTTCGCTCTCGATCGTCAGCCCCGAACGCTCTCCGTATGTCATAACCAGCCTGTGCTGGATGTTATGAAGGCCGATCCTGTCCGCTTCCTGGCTCGCGAGCGAGCGAAGCACGTCCTCGCGCTTCGCCGCGGACATCCCGATGCCGTCGTCTTCGACGACGACCCGCAGAAGCTCGCCCTCCGGGTATGCTCTCACGACGACCGTGCCTCCCTCCACCGCTCTCTCCAGTCCGTGCACGACCGAATTTTCGACGAGCGGCTGGATCAGGAGAGGCAGCAGGGACGCCCTCTCCACGGAAGGATCGAGATGAAGCTCGTAATCGAGCCGGTCTTCGTGCCGGAACTTCTGGATTTCCAGATAACACCGCAAAATCTCGAACTCCTCGGCCAGCGCGATTTCTTTGCCGGTCAGCTCCAGGTTTTTCCTCATGAGCTTGCCCAGCATTTTCACCGTCTGGGAAATCTCCTTTTCCCCCTTCAAATGCGCCTTCATCCGGATCGACTCCAGCGCGTTGTACAAGAAGTGGGGATTGATCTGGCTCGCGAGCATCTTCAGCTTGATCTCGTTCTGCTTGCGCTCCAGCTCGCGGGTCTGCTCGTGGGAGGATTGGACCTCGTCCATCAGTTCGCGAATGCTGCCGACCATCTGATTGAACTGCCGTTTGATCTGCCCGATCTCGTCGCTGCCGTCCACGGTCAGCTCCGTATTGAAATTGCCCATCGACACTTTATTGATCTGTTTGCTGAATTTAAGCAGCCGGTTCGTGAGCACGGTGCAGATCGAGTAGATCAGGACGAGCGAGACGACGAACACGACGGTCATAATTTGAAAGCCGATCGTGCTGATCCGGTTCGCCTCTTTCATGATGCTCTCCACCGGAAAGACGGAGACGACTTTAAGCCCGTTGTAGCTGTTCTCCGGCTTAAGCGCGTCGACGATCACCTGGGAGCTGACTCCGCCGACCGCCAGCTCGTACTTGCCCGGTTCCAGAGAAGCGATCTGCTCCCCCCAATCCAGCTCGTTCAGCTTCTTGCCGATCATGCCGGGACGGTTGGAAGCGACGACGACCCCGCGTTCGTCGGCCAGCGCGATCTCCGGTTCCTCCTGCGCCATAATCGCATTCAGCTCGTTCGTATTGACGTCGACCTGCAGCAAGCCGACCGAGCGGGTTTTCTGAAAATAGACGCTGCGAACGAGACTGAGCATGCTGGACGAGGATCGCGATTCGTTCGGGAAGTAATACCAGCCCAGCCTTCCGGTCTGGGCGATCGCCGCTTGGTACCAGAACGTCTGCTGCGTTTTGGCGTCGAGCGGGGTGAATTCCCAGTTGTCGATGAGCGTCGGGTTATCCGCGTACACTTTGACCCTCGTGATCTCGGAATTGAAATCGAGAAATACTTTGAATTTGGTATAGCTCCAGTAAGCGTCCACGACCTGGAAAACGTTCTGGTAACGCGTCGTCGCGATGTCCTCCATATCGGTATCCACCGAAAGCTGGTTGGAGAGCAGCATCGGCACGCCGAGCATCTCCTGCACGCGGCTTTTGACCCGTTCCACCGTGCTTTCCGACTGCTCGGTCGCCCGTGTCAGCGCGGTCTGACGAAATTCGTGAACGACGAAAAGCCCTACGATCATGAAGGGAAGGATGAAGAAAAGCATATACGACCACACCATTTTGTTGCGCAGTTTCATGTCGTTGAATCTTCTGGCGTATCCCTTCATCGGCCCTCCCCCTTTCACTACTAGTTATAGGCGAGCGTTCGGAACAATGCAAGCGGTTTCCTGATGTTCATATGATTTTATGTCGAATGTTCCGGGTATTGCGAGCCTTGCCGGAATGATAGAATGAACGGAAACTATCGGCTTGCGCCGTCGAAATGGAGGAACTTCCTTGTCCGCAACCGACTATCCGTTCCGCAATCCAGACCTCCCTTTGGAGACCCGCGTCCGGGATTTAGTAAGCCGACTGACGTTAGGCGAGAAAATCAACCAGATGTGCCAATATCAAGACGAGGTTCCCCGCCTCGGCATCGCGAAATACAAACACGGCACCGAGGCAGCGCACGGGATCGCGTGGCTTGGGGAAGCGACCGCGTTCCCGCAGCCATTCGGCCTGGCGTGTACCTGGGACGAAGAGCTGCTGCGAGAGGTGGGCCGAGTAATCGGTACGGAGGCGAGAGGCTTCTTCGCGCGCGATCCGGCTCTGCACGGACTGACGCTGTGGGCGCCGACCGTGGATCTGCTGCGCGACCCGCGGTGGGGCCGCACGGACGAGGGCTACGGCGAAGATCCGATTCACGCGGGAAAAATGGCGGCGGCGCTCGTGCGCGGCATCCAGGGGGATCACCCTTTTTACCTGCGCGCTGTCGCGTCTCCGAAGCATTTTATCGGCAACAACAACGAGGTCGGGCGCGGCGAACGGTCCGTCAGCATCGACCCTCGCAATATGCGCGAGTCCTACTTGAAGGCGTTCGAGATTCCGTTCCGCGAAGGCGGCGCGCAGTCGATGATGACGTCGTACAACTCCGTCAACGGCGTGCCCGCCAACCTGAATCCGGACATTAACGGAGTCGTCAAGCGGGAGTGGGGCATGGACGGGTTCGTCGTCAGCGATGCCGGGGACGTGCTCGGGACGGTGAACGACCACAAATACGTGCCGGATTACAAGCAAGCGGTTGCGGCCTCAATCCGGGCCGGCATCGACAGTATTACCGACGACCACGATATCGTGAAGCAGGCGATCCGCGACGCGCTGAAGGAAGGACTGCTGGAGGAGAGCGATCTCGACAACGCCCTTCGCAACACGTTCCGCGTGCGGATGCGGCTCGGCGAATTCGATCCTCCGGAGCGCAACCCTTACGCCTCGATCGGCGAGTCGGCCATTCTCGCGCCGGAACACCGCGCCGTATCGCTGGAGGCGGCTCGCAAAAACGTCGTGCTGCTGAAAAACGACGGCTCTCTTCCTCTGTCGGTTGGGTCGGGTCGAGCGAGGGAGTCTGACGGGTCGGCTCGTTCGGGCCCCCGTATCGCCGTCATCGGGCCGCTGGCCGACATCGTCTATCGGGACTGGTACAGCGGGACTCTGCCGTATACGGTCACTCCGCTTGAGGGAATCCGCTCGCGCCAGGAAACGTCCGGAGGCAGCGTCACTTATGCGGAGGGAATCGACCGCGTGCGGCTGTCCGTGAACGGGCGATACGTTCGCATACGCGAGGACGGCAAGCTGGCCGCCGACAGTTCGGCCGTGCAGGCGGAAACGTTCGCCGTCGCGGATTGGGGCTGGCGCTCGCATACGCTCGTCGCCGCAAGCACGGGGCTGTACGTAACGACGGACGATGCGCATCTGACGGCTGATTCGAGGGAAATTTTCGGCTGGTTCACCAAGGAGACATTCCTCATCGACCGCTGCGCGGATGGCGAGCGCTGGCGCTTGCGAACTTGGAATGACGCAGCCGTGGGCGTTGCCGGAGACGGGGAGGACGCCGGTCTGCTGACCGTCGATGGAGCCGAAGCGGAGGAACGTTCGACGCTGGGGTCTCCGGAGGAGCACGGCGCGTCGGAGCGCATGCGGTCCGACGTCGCAGCGATTCGCCCGGCGCTGTTCAACGCGGAGCTGGCGACCGACGGCTTGCAGGAAGCGCGGGAAGCGGCGAGCGAGGCGGAAGCCGCCGTCGTGTTCGTCGGCAACCATCCGCTCGTCAACGGCAAGGAGACGATCGATCGGCCCGGATTGGAGCTGCCCGAAGCGCAGCTTGAGCTGATTCGCGCGACGGCCGAAGCCAATCCCAACACGATCGTCGTTATCGTCGGCAGCTATCCGTTCGCGCTCGGCAAGGCGAAGGAACTGGCGAAAGCCGTTCTGTACACCTCCCATGCCGGTCCCGAACTGGGCAATGCGATCGCCGACGTCCTGTTCGGCGACGTCTCCCCTGCAGGAAGGCTGAACATGACATGGCACCGGTCGGTCGAGCAGCTTCCCGACATCATGGAGTACGACTTGATCCGAGGGCAGCGCACGTACCGCTACTTTGACGGAGAGCCCGAGTTCCCGTTCGGTCACGGACTGACGTATGCGGAGTTCCGCTATACGGAACTCCGTCTCGAGTCGGGAGAAGTGCGGGAAGGCGGCTCGGTCGGCGTCGAGGTCGAGGTTCGCAACGAAGGATGCATCGACAGCGACGAAGTCGTCCAGCTCTATGGAGCGGCCCGTTCGTCACGGGTGAAGCGCCCGATCCGGCAATTGCTCGCGTTTAAGCGCGTGCGCATCCCTGCTGGCGGCTCTATTACCGTATCGTTCCGCATAGCCGCATTGGACTTGGCGTTCTGGGACGTGACCCGCGATCGCTGGTGCGTCGAGACCGCGCAATGGACGCTGGCCGCCGGTCCTTCTTCGGCGGATTGGAGGCTGGAGACGACGCTAGACGTCATCGGGGAAACGGTGCCTCCGCGCGATCCGACTCTGCGTACTCGCGCGATGAATTACGACGATTGCTCCGAAGTTTACTTGGACGAGTGCGCGGAGGGAGGCACCGCCGTGGTCGCCAAGCCGGGCGCGTGGCTGCGGTTTGAGGATGCGTTGTTCCGGGGCGGGATCGTTCAGTTCGAGGCGCGTATCGCGGGAGATCCGGACGGCCGTGTCGGACTTCGGCTCGACGGACCGGACGGGATTGCCGAATTCGCAGCCGTCGAAAGCTTGCCCGGCGGGCCGAACGGGGGTGCCGCCTTCGGGGCTGGCGAAGATCCAGCTGGCGCTCCGGAGCCGGCGAATACGCATGGCTGGCGCACATTAGTTTGCCCGGTCTCCGTACCGTCTGGACGGTATGACATAACCCTCTCGCTCGGCGAAGGAATGGCCTTGAGCTGGTTCAGATTCGCTTAAGCTTATTTAGGAAAACGAAAATAACCCTCCCAGGTTCGCGCCACGGAAAGGGTTATTTTCTAGTTTCTACTGGAGGTTTCCCATCCAATTTGTCTTGTCCTACTTATTTATCCGCCGCCGCGCTCGCGAAACTGCCGGCGCGTTCGGCGATCTGTCCGATCGTGTAGCGTTCCAGCACAAGCAAAATGGCGCGATCCATCTCGCCCGTCACCTCGGCGAAAATCACGTTCATCTCCTTGCCGAAGGCGTGATCGCCCGCCGTCTCCCGAATGCCCGAGCATAGAGGGTCGGCAACTTGAAGAACCGAGAACACCTCGGCCAGCGTGATCGAATTCGGATCTCTTCTTAATCGGTATCCGCCGTCCCGACCTTCGCGAGTTTCCAGAATGCCGCCCTTCGCCAGAAGGGACAGAATGCGTCGGAGCAAAGTCGCTTCCGACTGCAGCATCTTGGCGAGCTCCGCGCTCGGACAGGTGCGTATGCAATCCTTCGAGAGGACCACAAGCGCCTGCAGCGCCAGCCCGAACCACTTGGGATGGTAGGAACCGACGCACTTCTCCGGATTCATGCAATCGCCTCCAATTGCTTGAATTGTACCGGATTGCTTCCCCCGGAGCAAGAGGCAAATCATGCTTTTCGCAAAAAGCTCCGGCCGCCTGGCTTCCAAGCGGCCGGAGCCTTTCCGTTCTTTACGGCTGACGCATCGTCAAGCTCACTCGGCCTTTCTTCAGATCGACGCCGAGCACCCATACGGTGACCGTATCACCGACGGCGACCACTTCGGTCGGATGCTTGACGAATTTGTTGCTGATCTGGGAAATGTGCACGAGCCCGTCGTTCTTGATGCCGATATCGACGAAAGCGCCGAAATCGACGACGTTGCGCACCGTCCCTTGCAGTTCCATTCCCGGCTTCAAATCCTCGATATCGAGCACGTCCGTATGGAAGATCGGAGGCGGTAGCTCGTCGCGCGGATCCCGTCCCGGACGCTGCAAGCTGTCCACGATGTCGCGCAGCGTCGGGATGCCGACGCCGAGCCGCTCCGACACGTCCTCCAGACGCACCTCGGCCAGCTTCGCCTTCAGCTCTTCCGTGCCGATATCCGTCAGCTTCAGCCCGAGCTCCTTGAACAGCTTGCCGACCACGGCGTACGACTCGGGGTGAATCGGCGTCCGGTCGAGCGGATTCGCTCCGTCCGAGATCCGCAGGAAACCCGCGCACTGTTCGAACGTTTTCGCGCCGAGGCGCGGCACCTTCTGGATTTGCGAACGCTCCGTGAACTTGCCCTTCTCCTCGCGCAGCTTCACGATATTGCGCGCCATCGTCGCGTTGATGCCGGATACGTAGGAGAGCAGCGAAGGAGAAGCCGTATTGACGTCCACTCCGACGTGGTTAACCGCCGATTCTACAACTCCGGTTAGGCTCTCGTCCAGCCTCTTCTGCGTCACGTCGTGCTGATATTGGCCGACGCCGATCGCTTTCGGCTCGATCTTCACCAGCTCGGCGAGAGGGTCCTGCAGACGGCGGGCGATGGAGACGGCGCTGCGCTCCGACACGTCCAGATCCGGGAACTCCTCCGCGGCCAGCTTGGACGCCGAGTAGACGCTCGCACCGGCCTCGTTTACGATCAAATATTGCAGGTCGCGCTCGGGCATCGCTTTGATGATTCCAACCGCGAACTGCTCGGTCTCCCTCGATCCCGTGCCGTTGCCGATGACGATCAGCCCGACTCCGTATTGATTGATCAACCGCCGGAAGACGACTTCCGCCTCCGCTTTCTTGTTGTGAGGAGGAGTCGGGTACGTGACCGCCACTTCCAGCAGCTTGCCCGTATCGTCGACGACGGCCAGCTTGCACCCGGTCCGGTACGCCGGATCGACGCCGAGCACGACTCTCCCTTTGACGGGCGGCTGGAGCAGCAGATTGCGCAGATTTTCCGAGAAAATGCCGATGGCATGCTCCTCCGCTTTCTCCGTCAGCTCTCCCCGCAGCTCCCGTTCGATCGACGGAGCGATCAGCCGCTTGTACGCGTCTTCCGCCGCGGCAGCCAGCGTGTCCCGAGCGGGACCCGGCCCCTTGATCGTCCTGCGGTTGATCTCGTCCACGATCCGGTCGGCCGGCACGTCAATCGAGACGCCCAGAAACTCCTCTCGCTCGCCCCGATTGATCGCCAGCACCCGATGCGGCGGCAGACGCCGGACCGGCTCCGAATATTGATAGTACATTTCATAGACGGACTCCGCTTCCGCGTCCTTCGCTTTGCTGATCAGCACGCCTTGATCCCACGTGAACTTGCGCACCCAGCGCCGGATGCCGGCATCGTCGGCCAGCCCTTCCGCCACGATGTCCGAGGCGCCCTGGATCGCTTCCTCAACGGTACCGACGCCCTTCTCCGCGTCTATGTATTTCGCCGCTTCCGCCCGCAGGTCGCCCTGTCTCGGCTGCGACAGCAGCCACAACGCGAGCGGCTCCAGGCCGCGCTCCTTGGCGACGCTTGCCCTCGTCTTGCGCTTCTGCCGGTACGGCCGGTACAGATCCTCGACCTCCTGCAGCTTAACCGCCTTCTCGATGGCCGCTTGCAGCTCGGGAGTCAGCTTGCCCTGCTCCTCGATCAGGCGAATGACTTCGCCTTTGCGGTCCTCCAGCCCTTTCAGGTACGTGCGGCGGTCGTCGATCGCGCGAAGCTGCACCTCGTCGAGCTCCCCGGTCATTTCTTTACGGTATCGGGCGATAAAAGGAATCGTATTCCCGTCGTCCAGCAAAGCCGCGACCGTTCGCACCTGGCCCAAGCCAAGCCCGAGCTCGCCCGCGATCTGCTTGATCATTCTTTCTTGCGCATTCTGTACCGCATTCTGTATCGCGTTCTCGTTCCCCACACTCATCGATTCGTGCCCCCCGCAGCTATTTGTGCATCCTTTTATTATGTCGTTCCGCGCTCCGTTAGGCAAGCTTAACGAAGTATGACCGGCAACCTCGAAGACTTGCCTTGCGCAGTTGACCGAACGATGGATTGCCTTCTATGCTGGATACTATAAATCACAGAAGAAGCGGGGGTGCTGTCATGCTGCTGCGCCTGAACGAACATATCCGGCTATGGAATCTCGTCCATATTCGGCATATCGAAGTTCGCAAGATGACTCTAAAACCCGGAGGACGCAGTTCTTTCTCCTTCCGATCCGGCAGCTTCCTCTGCATGAGCAGAGGCAACGCTTTGATTATATTGAATCGGCGTACCTATTCAGCGAACAACATCCACATTATTCATGCGCCCGGCAAAAGCTATTGCGAGGTCAACGCCGGAATAGACGGCGCCGAGTTTATTATCGCGGGCTACGAAGCCGACCTGGAGACACCGTTGCCTGAAGATTTGCTCCCACTGCTGGATAAATGCAATCCATTCGAAGCGGTCTACTCCGTGATTCCCCATCAACCGGTGGCCCTCTACGATCTCCTCGCCGAGATGCTCAGGCTGAGCCTGCTCCCGGATCTCCCGGAACAGCCGGCATCGCTGCAGCTCAAAGGCGTTTTCTATCAATGGCTGTCCCACGCATTGGAGCAGTATCATTGCGGACCCGCGCCGTCCAAGGCGACGAGTCCTGCCGAACTGGTCACAATGACTCTGGAATACATGCTTAAGCATTATTCCGAACCTCATACGCTGGATACGCTCGCGCTTGCGGTCAACCGAAGCCCCGGCCATCTCTCCAATTGTTTCAAGCAGGTGTTGAATCGCGGCCCAATCGATTGTCTCATTCGCTTGCGGATTCACAAGGCGTGCGAACTTCTCGCCGAGACGAAGCTTCCGCTGCGAACGATCGCATCCGCGATCGGGTACCAGGACGCCTACTATTTCAGCAACGCCTTCAAAAAGCACAAGGGGATGTCCCCGCAGCGGTACCGCAAATTGCTTCAACAGGAGGATGTTACATTATCGGAAGGGAGAAATCCCATTGTCGACCCTCAGCAGCCATGCTATATTGCTAATCGTGATAATGAGAATCATTGTCAACATGAAAGCGGAGGGTCTGCAAATATGTTCAAAAATTCGATGATGGTACCGGCCAGCCTGCTGCTTGCTTTCGGTCTGCTGATCGGAGGCTGCGGCAGCAACGCCGCTAACGATGCAACTCCCAGCGCGTCTCCCGGCGCATCCCCGTCCCAAGCGTCTTCGGGAGCGACCGACTCCGGCGATTCTGCCCGCGAACCAAGCACGCGGCTGGTGGCGACGCCGATGGGAGAGGTCGAGGTTCCTACCGAACCGCAGCGGGTCGTTACCGATTTCTATTTGGGCTACTTGTTGGCGCTGGGCGTGAAGCCTGCAGGAACCAACCGAATGTTCCTGGAGAACCCTTACCTGGAAGACCAGGTCGCGGGAATCGCCGACATATCCGACAATCTGGAAGCTATCGTTGGCCTTAATCCCGATCTTATCGTTACGGGAGATGCCGACAAATATGAGGCGTATTCCAAGATCGCCCCGACCGTCTACCTCGAAAATAACTCCAACGTCCGCGAGCAAGTGAAGCAACTGAGCGAGGTTCTGGGCAAGCAGGAGGACGCTTCGTCCTGGTTGACAACGTTCGAGGACAAGCTGGCGGCTGCGAAGGAACGGGTGAAGACTCACTTGAAAGACGGAGAGACGGTAACCGTGTTCGACGGAGGCATCATCAAGGAGGTTACCCTTTACGGAAGCGCCTATACCGGGAAAACCATTCACGGAGAGCTCGGCATGCCGATGAACGAGAACGTCGTAAAAGACATAGATCCGAAGGTAGGCTGGCTGAGGATTTCGAGCGAAGTGGTGGACAAGTATGCCGGAGAGCATATTTTCATGGCGGTGAACGCCAAGAACGAGACGTTCGACTACGCCGGCGACTCGATCTGGGGAACGCTGCCGGCGGTCAAAAGCAATCAACTGTACGAAATCGACGGCTACCGCTTCTATTTCTCCGATCCGATCTCGGTCATGGGGCAGATCGAGGACATTGCCGACATGATGGACGAGCGGGCAACAGCGAATGCCGCGCAATAATCGAAACGAGACTGTCCTATAAATAAAATGAGTCGTACCGAACGATTATCGATGGATGCATGGTAACGGGCATCTATCTCCTTCCGATGCTATACGATCCTGAAATTTGAAATGGTAAACCCGTGACAGGGTAATTTCAGGACCGTATGAGGCAGTCTCCAGGAGATAGATGCCACTCTTTTTTCATCGATAATCTTGCACGCCCCGCTATGGGACAACGCCGTTTCTATTCGTCGTGCGTCCGCCTCAGCTCAGAACGCCCAGTTGCCCTTGCGGAATACCGGGACGACCGTGCCGTCGGCGCGAACGCCGTCGATGTCCATGTCGGCGGAGCCGATCATGAAGTCGACGTGCACGATGCTCGAATTGACGCCGGCTGCGGCCAGCTCCTCGGGCGTCATCTTCTTGCCGCCCTCCACGTTGAAGGCGTACCCGCTGCCGATCGCCAGATGGTTCGACGCGTTCTCGTCGAACAGCGTGTTCAGGAACAGCACGTTCGATTGCGAGATCGGGGATTCATGCGGCACGAGCGCCACTTCGCCCAAGTAATGCGCGCCGTCATCCGTCTCGACGAGCTGGCGCAAGTTCTCCTCGCCCTGCTCCGCCTCCACGCCGACGATGCGTCCGTTCTCGAACGTCAGCTTAAAGCCGTCGATCAGGTTGCCGCCGTGGCTGAGCGGCTTCGTGCTGGAGACGTAACCGTTCACGCCCGTCTTCAGCGGCACGGTGAACACTTCCTCTGTCGGCATGTTCGCCATGAACGGCACGCCGTTCTCGTTGATGCTGCTCGCCGCCACCCAGAGGTGCTTCTCCGGCAGCTCGATCGTCAGATCGGTGCCTGGGGCGCGGTAATGCAGCTTGGCGAACCGGTTCTCGTTCAGCCAGTCGCTCTTCTTGTGCAGATTGGCATCGTGCTCCGCCCAGTCCTTCACCGGATCGGCCGCGTCGAGGCGCACCGCGGAGAAGATCGCCGTCCACAACTTGTCGACCGCTTCCTGCTCCGACGCGCTGTCCGGAAACACTTTGACCGCCCAATCCTTCGTCGACGCCGCAACGACGGTCCAGCTCACCTTGTCCGATTGAATCGCTCTTCTGAACTCGGTCAGCCCTTGGCCCGCCGCTTTCTGGTAATGGCCGATGCGGGAAGGATCGATGCCCCTCAGCAAGTCCGGATTCGGGGAGGAGAAGGAGATGAAGGCCGCGCCGCGCGCGACAAAATCATTCCTCTTCGCCGTCTCCCATTCCGGGAAACGGGTAAACACGTCGTCCGCCGCCTTCTCGTATTTCAGTCGGGACAGCGCTTCGTCCGACCAGTCGACGTGGACGTTGCTCGCGCCCGCCTCGTAGGCTTGCGCCGCCACGCGGCGCACCAGCTCGGCGATCTCGATCGAGGCGATCATGAATACCTCCTGGCCCTTCTGCACGTTAACGCCTACGCGAACGATCAATTCCGCGTATTTATCCAATTGTTTCGCCAAATCCGCCATGTACGACACGCTCCGTTTTCCTCTGGATTAGAAATCACAAAAACGACAGGCAACCGCCCGAACCCAGGCAGTTCCTGTCCGAATTTCCGCTTTTAAAAGTCGATAAGGCCGACGCTGATCTGCAAGGCGTCGTTCACCTTGTGCATCGTCTCGTCGTCCAAATGCGTGATTTTGTCCGTCAACCGCTGTTTGTCGATCGTGCGGATCTGTTCGAGCAGAATGACGGAATCCCGCTCCATGCCATGGGTTTTCGCTTCGATTTCAACGTGGGTCGGCAGCTTCGCCTTCTGGATTTGCGCCGTTATGGCCGCGATAATCACCGTCGGGCTGAACCGGTTCCCGATATCGTTCTGAATGATCAAAACCGGGCGCACTCCGCCCTGCTCCGAGCCTACGACCGGCGACAAATCCGCATAGAACACATCCCCGCGTTTCACGATCAACGTTTACACCCCGCTTACGAGGCGACCCAGTATGTTGTCCGCATCTTCTTCCGCATGGAACGCTTCCGATGCCATGTGCAGATTGATTTTAGCCATTTCCAAATACCCGCGCTGCATCGCGTCGCGAATCAGCCGCTTCTTGCGATCGACCAGGTAATGCTTCATCGCCTGGCGTATGATCTCGCTGCGGTTGGTGTTTTCCTTGGCGACGACGAAGTCGACTTCGCGCAGCAAATGATCCGGAAGACTGATCATAATGCGTTTCGTATTGTGTAAATTGGCCACCGAACGGACACCCCCAAAGATTTTCCAACAAGCACCCTTTTTTCCAGTATGCATGAGTCTGGTAAGAATTATTCGAGATCGGACGCCGACATTCCTGCCGAAGCCGGCCAAAATTCACATCCAATATTAACCAAGGAGCGGATTGACGACCGATACGACCTCTCCGCCGCTGACGTACACTCTCGGAACCCGCGCGGCCAGCATGCAGGTCAGCTCGTAATTGATCGTTCCCAGCTTATCCGCCACTTCCTCCGCGGAGATGACTTCGCCGCCCTGGCGGCCGATAAGCACGACTTCTTCTCCCGGCTTGAAATCCGGCTCTCCTTGGACGAAAGCGTCGTTCAGGCGAATCATGCATTGATCCATGCAGATCGTCCCGAGCACCGGAACCCGGCGCCCTCGCACGAGAGCCTCCGCCTTGCCGCTCAGCATCCGGCTGAAGCCGTCGGCATAGCCGATCGGCAGCGTGCCGATCGTTTCGCAGCCCTGGGTGAAATAGCGGGTGCCGTAGCTGATTCCTTCTCCCGCCCCCAGTTCCTTGACGTGCACGACCGACGTTTTCAGCGACAGGACCGGCTTCAGCGCGACGGCGTTCGCCTTGACCTCGTTGCTCGGATACAGGCCGTACATGCTGATGCCGAGCCGAAGCATACCGCCCGTGTGTTCCGGCAGATCGATTCCCGCCGCGCTGTTGCCCGAATGGACGATGGCGATCGGCATTCCCGCCCGGCGCGCGTAATCGGACACGGAGGCGAAGCGCTCCAGCTGCATTCTCGTATACGCTTTGTCCGTCTCGTCCGCGCGGGCGAAATGGGTGTAGAGCCCTTCGACTTCCACCTGGGGCAGCGCGAACGCGCGCTCCAGAAACTGCTCCGCCGCCCGACCCGGAAGCAGGCCGAGACGACCCATGCCCGAATCGATTTTCACATGGATTTTCAGCTTGCGTCCGGAAGCCGGCAGATCCGCCGCCGCTTCCAGCATATCGTCGCGATACAACGTTAACGTAATTCCTTGTTCCCTTGCCTTCGAATACCCCGATGGAGGCGTATAGCCCAGCACCAGAATCGGAGCGGCGATTCCCGCTCTCCGGAGCTGCAAAGCTTCATCCAGAAACGCGACGCCCAAATAATCGACGCCCGCCGCTACCGCTCTTCTTGCGATCTCCGTCGCTCCATGCCCGTAAGCGTTCGCTTTGACCGAAGCCAGCAGCTTCGTGCCGGGGGCCAAATGTTCGCGGAACGCTCCGATGTTGTGGTCAAGGGCGTCAAGGGAAATCTCGGCCACGGTCGGCCGGTAATAACAGTCCACGGACCGTTCACCTACCCTGCTGCGCAAAAACTGCAATAAATCAATGTTACCGGGCTAACGGAGGACTGTCAACGATATTCGGGCAGGCAACCTTTGCCATGAAGCCGTGAAGCCGCGGAGAGAAGCCGGAACCGGGCCGCCGATTAAAACCGGGCTGTCCGCGGCCGTCTCTCGACGGCCGGCGGGACAGCCCGTTGCGCTTTTGCCTTATTTGCCCGACGTATCGACCATCGACTGGGCGATGCGAACCATGTCGCGATCTTCCAGATCTTCGCTGGTCAAGCGGAACTCGATGCCGTCATACGTCCAGGTCAGCGTCCTCACCGTATTCGCGGCGCCCTCCGTCACGTGACCGAGCGTGAAGCCGAGGTCGAGCGAGTATCCCGCGCTCAAAGTCGCCGCCGAGACTTTGGCCAGACTTTGCGTAATTGTGAAGTCGTAGCTTCCCGTATACCGGAGCATGTAGCCCGGATTGTCGACCAGTTGCAGATCGATCTGATCGAGCAGCTCCACGCCTGCCGGCAGCGACTCGATGTCCGGTTCGATCAGCGAGAACGAAGTGTTCTGCGCGGGAGACGGTTCTCCTTCTTCCGGAGGCTGACCGTCCGGCGACGCCGTCGCGTCCGGAGCGTCCGTGCCATCCGGCGAAGCGGTAGACTCAGGAGCGGCGCTTCCGTCCGGAGAAGCCGATGGATCCGGGCTTGCGCTGCCGTCCGAAGGCTTGGCGTTCGAGTTAGGCGCAACGCCCATGTTCGAATTCATATCGAACGCGGATTTGTCGAACTTCTTGCCGAATTCGAACGAGTTGAAGATGACTTCGACCATCTTGTTGCCGTTGGCGTCCGACACTTCGACGTGCTTGGGCGCGTAGTCGTCCTGCGACAGCCATATTTTCTGCCGGGCGAACGAGCCGTTCTGATAGTTGCCCGCCATTACGTCGAACACGTAGCTGTCTTTGTCGGTCGCGAACTGCCGGGAGTTGTCCTTGATGATGCTGTCCGCCAGCGTCTGGTACAAGTAGACCTGACCCTGATTGTCCGGCCAGTCGCTCTGGAAGCGATAGCTTTTGTTCAGCTGCGGGGTGAGCACGAACACCCCGTCCTCGTTGCGCAGAACGATCTGCGTAATGTCGCGCTTCGCGTTCGTCAGCGCGATCCGGTACATGTCCGGCTTCTGGTACCACACCTCGACCTTGTACTCCAGCGGCTGCTGACCTGTATATAGAATCATCTCGCCGCTGCCTTCGTAACTTTCCATTTTGTCCACGACTTTGTCCAGGTCCTTCACGATCGACTCCGCGTTCTTGCTTCCGCAACCGGCCAGAATGACGGCCAGCGCTACGACGACGGCAGCGATCCATGAAATCCGACGATGCATGCGATCCACCCCTCAGCACATTAATCAATCCATGCTTCATGTCTATGAGGGGACTTGACCAATTATGCGGACAAAGATGACGAGCATCGGCTTGGACAGAAGTCAGGTTCCGCTCGACGAAGCCGGGTCCGGGCGCAGCGATCAGCCTCCGTCAACTACGGCCCCTTGCCGCAGCTCGCGATCCTGCTCCCAGTGCACGCGAATGGACTTGGAATCGAACAAATCCTTCCCGTCGGAAACCTGGAAATGAAGATGCGGCTCGCTGGAATTGCCCGAATTGCCGCAGAGGCCGATCTGGTCTCCCTTAGACAGTCTGTCGCCGACTTGGACGGAGACGGACCCTTTTTGCAGATGAGCCAAAATGCTGAACTCCCCGTCGCCGTGGTCGATGACGACGACATTGCCGGCCGGGTTCTCCGGATCCATTCGACCGCCCGGTTCATTGTCCGCGATGCCGTCGACGACCGCCGCGACCGTGCCGTCGCGCGAAGCGACGATCGGCTGGCCGAAGGCGTAATAGCTCTCGTTCTTCGTCTTGTCTCCTTGATAGGTGTAGCCGTCGCGGGTTTGCACCAGATCGTAGGCGTAACGCTGGCTGTCTACCGCGTAATGGTAGTTCTCGAACACGTTCTCCCCGCCCCAGAAGACGGTCCATTCTCCAGTGAAAGGCAAGCCGTAAGCCGATTTCGTCCTCGCGGCGTCCGTATCCGGATCCGGCTGCACGGGCATCATGAGCAAGCTGTCGATGCGTCCCGTCTCCTCCGTCGTAAGAATTAATCCCCACTTCCCGGAATCGTCGGCCCAGCCGTAGTATTCGCCTCCGTTCCACGATTGCTTGGCCATCGGCTTCCAGGAGGAGATATCCGAGACGACTTGATCCGCGACCTGTCGAAGATCCGCTTCCCCCACCGCCTGCTTGAAGCCGTCCGTGAATCGCGAATGAATTTGCCCGTATTTCCTGTCCAGCAGCGCCTGCGGAACGTCCTCCGGCTTCATGTCTTGCTCCTGTTTGCCCGAAGCGCAGCCGGACAACGCAAGCCCCAATGCGAGCGCAGAGGCGATAAAGATCATTCTCATCGTTGGCACATCCTTCATCGGTTAATGTCTTCAGATTAGCTTCGCAAGCTTATCCTCCCGATAACGGCGTCTTATGCCCGGCTTAATTCTATCCTGAAAAATTAAGATAGAGTTAATAGAACGCCCCGCTTCATGCGGTCCGCGAAATGATAAAATAGGTTGGGAAAATAGTCGGATGGACAACATCGGGAAGGAGAGACGATAGTGAACGATGCCGCGATTTTGCTCGTGGACGATGAACAGGCGATCGTTCTCTTGCTGGAGACGGTGTTCCGCAAGGAAGGATTCGCGAATATCGACATAGCCGTGTCCGCCGAAGAGGCGCTGGCCGCCTGCGAACGAAAGAACTACGACGCGATCGTCCTGGACGTCATGCTGCCGCAGATGAGCGGGTTCGATATTTGCCCGTTTATTCGCCGCGCGACGGACTCCCCGATCTTGTTTCTTAGCGCCAGATCCACCGATTTCGATAAGCTGACGGGCTTCGCCGTCGGCGGGGACGACTATGTGACGAAGCCGTTTAATCCGCTGGAGATCGTCGCCCGCATTCGCTCCCTCTTGCGCCGTTCCGGCAAAACGCAGAGCTCCCCGGCAGCGCCCCAGTCCGTCGGCGCCGTGCACGATTTCGGCTACTTCCAGGTGAACGAAGCGGCGGCGGAGCTGCGAACGGGCGGCAAGCCGGTCAATTGCCCGACACTCGTCTATCAATTGCTGCTCTTTCTCTGTAAAAATCCGAACCGGGTGTTCACGAAGAGCGAGCTGTACGAACGGGTATGGGGCGAAAGCAGCATCGGCGACGACAATACGGTCATGGTGCATATTCACCGTATCCGCGAAAGAATCGAGCCGGATCCTTCCCGTCCGCGGTTTCTGGTGAACGTCCGGGGACTCGGATACAAGCTCATGAAAAAAGAGGTCCGGCCATGAGCGTCAATTGGCGGCTGGCGCTCCGTCTGGTCGGTTGGCTCGTCGTCGTCGGCGCCGTGCTGCTCGGATTGGCCACCGGGACGGTCCTATGGACGATCGATCGGTTCAACCGGATCGAGGCGGCACGTCAATTCGACAGCTCGGGCATGTACAGCATCGTGCAGTCGATCCAGGCCGACGGGGACTCACTGACGTTCGATGCCGAGCTGCTGGAGCTTGTGCGGCAAAGCGGAGGCTGGCTGCAGAGAATCGACGAGCGCGGCGAGGTAACGCACTCGTTCTTCGCCCCTCCGGACGTTCCGGCCCGGTACGGTCCCGGCGAGCTGACGGCTTATTGGCTCGGAAGCAGCCCGTTTCCGTATCAGCTCTTCTTGTGGATCCAGCCGAAGAACGGCGTTATCCACACCTTGATCTACGGCGTGAAGGACACGGATAATGAGCTGATGGAACGACTGATCCGGGAGAGCAGGCAGGAGGGCTCGGCACTGATTCTCCCGGAAGAGCTGGTGCGCGAATTGAAGTCGAGCGGCTCGTGGCTGCAGCTGGTGGACAAGAACGGCTCCGAGCTTGCCTTCTTCAATAAACCGGAAGGCGCTATGGGAAGCTACAATGTGGAGGAAATGGTTCTTCGCGCCGTCTACTGGGACCGCTACGGCACCAAGCTCGTGACGCGTTACGATGCGGCTTCGGGCCGCACCTGGGCGCTCAGTTCGCCCCTGCCTGGCAACGAACCCGGGAAGCAACCCTGGATCACGCCGGAGAATCGCGTGCTGATCCAGTCGATCGGCGCTCTGATCTCCGCAGCCCTGCTGCTGTTCGCGGCGATGGCGATCTGGTTCGGTCACCGCATCGGTTCGCCGATCGTCCACGTCATGAATTGGGTGCGGCTTCTCGGCAGGGGAGTATACGCCGAGCCGACCGGTGCGGGAGGGATCGCGAGAAGCCGCACGCGGCAGGGAGGGCGGAAGCGCAAATATAAAGTGTACGAGGAAGTCATCCGCTCGATGGAATCTCTCTCGGACGCGCTCCGGCGCAACGAACGTTATCGCACGGACGCCGAGCGCCTGCGCGAGGAATGGGTGGCGGGGGTGTCCCACGATCTGAAGACGCCCTTGTCCTCGATCGTCGGCTATGCCCATATGCTGGAGGCCGAACATTATTCGTGGACGCCCGAAGAGGTGAGATCGTTCGCCAAAGTGATTTTGGACAAATCTTCTTATTTGGAAGGATTGGTGAACGACCTCACGCTGACGTACCGTCTGCGCAGCGGCGTCGCCGCCCCCTCCATGTCCCCGGTGGAGATGAACGGGTTCATGGACGCGGCGCTGCGCGAAGCCGCTGCCGGCCATCCAGGTTACGAAGCCTCGATCGTCCGGTTCAAGGCGGCGGAGCGTCCCGTCTATATTCTTGCCTACGCGCCCTGGATGCAGCGGATCGTAGACAATCTCGTCGCCAACGCCCTGACCCACAATCGCAAGGGCATCCTGCTGGAGGTAGCGGTCAAGGAGAACGGCGAGGAAGCGATCATCGAATTTGCCGACGACGGCAAAGGCATGGACAAGGAAACGGTGGAAAGGCTGTTCGAGCGGTATTACCGGGGAACGGACACCGACAGCCGTCCGGAGGGAACGGGCCTCGGCATGGCGGTAGCGAAGGCGCTGACGGAAGCGATGGGCGGCACGATCGGCGTGGCGTCCGGGATTGGCCGAGGGACGACGATTCGCCTTTGTTGGCCGCGGACGGATGCGGAGGAATAACGCCGTCATCCGCCGATTGGCTATCTCGAATGATCGGCAATTTGCCGATATAAAGGATATAAACGAGAGGAGGGGATTGCATGCCAGGACCGTCCATCTTTATATTCACGGGAACAAGCGGCGCCGGGCGCAAGACGATCGCCCGCAAAGTCGGAGAAGCGCTCGGCTGGACCGGAGTTCGCTCCTGCACGACGCGCGAGCCGAGAAATCCCGCTTCGCCGGACAAGGATTACCGTTACGTCGCCCGCGAGCAGTTCGATCAATGGGAAAGCGAAGGCAAGTTCGTCCAAACCGCGAGCATCAACGGCAACCGTTACGGCGTGCTTCGCCACGAGCTGGAAGCCGCGGTCGCGGGAGGCAATAGCGTCTACCTCGTGCTTAATCGCGAAGGCGCGGACGCGATCGTGAAGCAATATCGCGATGCCGCAGTCAGAATTTTCATCTATGTGGGCAAACTAACGCTTCGCGAGCGTCTGGAAAGCAAGGGGATGCCTTACGAGGTCGTTCAGCGCTATCTGGACAGCTACACCGACGAAGTGACTTATCGCAGCAAATGCGAGTACACGTTCGAGAACGTGGATGCGAACCGGACGGCGGAGCTGATCCGTTCGGCCCTCGCCCGCTAAAAGTGAAAGTTCAAAAAGTCCGGTTTTCAGCACCAAGGCTGGTCGTTCGCCTTACGGCGAACTGCTCGCCCATGCATCCGGGAAGGTTGGATGAAGGCTGGTGATGAGGAAGCGATCGCTTAGTGTAGGAGAACCTACATGAGTACCGGAAGAACCGGCTGAATTCAAGATTCGATGTCGAATCCGCTTCCCGAGTTGCTTCGTGATCAAAAGCGGACTTTTTGAACAACCTCTAAAAGGAGAGTTAAGGTGGCCGTCTATATTGCCCTGATCAGAGGAATCAACGTTGGCGGGCACAACAAAGTGCCGATGGCCGATTTGAGAGACGCCTGCGAGAAAATCGGACTCCGGCAGGTGAAAACGTATATCCAGAGCGGCAACGTCGTGTTCGAGTCGGAGCAGCCCGAGGCGCAGCTGCGCCCGCTGCTGGAGAAGGCGATCTCCGACCGGTTCGGCATATCGGCTTCCGTCGCGATCCGCTCCGCCGCGCAATGGGAGAACGTGATCGCAAGCTGCCCCTACGATGCGCGAACGCTTCAGGAGAAGCAGACGATCCAGATCGCCTTCCTGACGGAGCCGCTGTCGGAGAAAGCGGCGAATACTCTGGAGGCGAGCAAGGACGAGCGCGACGAATACGCCGTCGCCGAATCGGAAATCTACTTCCTGTTCCGGCAGAGCATGCTCGATTCCAAGCTGGCGAACGGCATGCAGAAGGTCGGACGATCGATGACCGTGAGGAATTGGAATACGGTCGTCAAGCTGGCCGAGCTGAGCCGCGCGATCGCGAACTGAAAACAAAGGAACCCGCTCCATGACGGATGCGGGTTCCTTTTTTGCATGCCTCAAGCGGGCCGCCGGGCTACAGATTCTTCAAGCCGCCCAAGCTTGCGCCTTGAACGAACAAGCGCTCGATGCCGCGCTCGACCGCCGGGTCGGCGACGAGAGGGGGAGCTTGGTGAGGCTTGGCGCGGGCGTCGATAATGACGTTGTCGCACGCCCAATGCTTGAACTCGTAGCCGCTGTTCACGCCGTAGATGTCATGCGACGGATTGCTGCGCGTGAACGCGGCCCACAGGAAGTTCGCCAGCGTTGCGCTCAGAAACTCGCTGTCGTCGGCGATGACGATCATCGGGCAGGAAGACAGCGGCCCTCTGTCGCGAATCGCGGCGCACAGCGCGTCAATCTCCCGCTGCGCCGCTTCATAGCTGGAGAACGCCGGTCCTTGCAGCGCGACGATACCCGGCATGACGAGCTTCGCTCCTCCGAAATCCCGCAGTTCGCGCAGTTCCTCCGGCACGTCCCGGCACAGCTCGCGCAGCTTGTCCCCGTAAGCCGCGAACACGACTTTGCTCCCGGTATTCAGCCCGGTGCCGGAGTAATCGAGCGTGTCGATCGTCGTATTCGTCTGGAAGTGAATATCCCGGCGCAAGTCGATCCGTTCCAGGATGTAGGCCAGAAATTCCTCTTCCCGATGCGTATCCAACGGTTGCCGGTCCTCCGCTGTAATGAACAAATACTTGGCCAGACTCAGCTGGCCCGTGCCGAGAATGCGGTTGGCGAGCGTGAGCAGCTCGGCCGGCCGCTTGTCCTCGCTGTAAGGCGTATAGCGTTCGCTGCCGATCGCGAACAGCAGCGGATGAACCCCTGCCGCGTCGACGGCGTGAACCTCCTGAACGCCGGGGATCTCCTGCCGGATCGCGTCGCCGGTCAGCTCATGGATCAGCTGTCCGAACGAAGTGTCCTCTTGAGGCGGACGGCCGACGACGGTGAACGGCCAGATCGCGCCCGGTTTGGCGTACACTTTGTGAACCTTCATAACGGGAAAAGGATGAGTCAGGCTATAGTAACCGAGATGATCGCCGAACGGGCCTTCGGGCTTCGTCTCGCCCGGATGGATCTCCCCCGTGATGACGAAATCGGCGTCGTTGCTAATGCAGAAGCCTTCCGAATAGCTGTAGCGGAAACGATTGCCCGCCAGCATTCCGGCCACGGTCATCTCGCTGAGTCCCTCGGGCAAAGGCATGACAGCCGCCAGCGTGTGCGCGGGAGGGCCGCCGACGAAGCAGCTGACCTTCAGCGGAACGCCCAGCTTGTTCGTCTTCGCCTGATGAATGCCGATGCCGCGATGAATCTGATAGTGGACGCCGATTTCCTTGTCGGTCTCGTACTCGTTGCCGTTCAACTGAACGCGGTACATGCCCAGGTTCGAGTTCATAATGCCCGGCTTGTCCGGATCTTCGGAATACACTTGGGGCAAAGTAACGAAAGCGCCGCCGTCCATCGGCCAGCTCTGAATGAGCGGAAGGTCGGAGATTCGCACCTCGTTGGCGGGAACGGCCAGCCCTCCGGGCGTCTTCTGCGGCAGCGCCTTCCACGCCGTAAGGCCCGCTCCGACGTGCTGGAACGGGCTCTTCAGAGCTTTCATCGGATCGTTGCGCACGACCATCACTTTCTGCACGGCTTCCCACGTATTCCGGAAAATAAACCGGCTGCGTTCGATCGTGCCGAACAGGTTGGATGCGGCCCGGAACTTCGAGCCCTTGACGTTCTCGAACAGCAATGCGGGCCCGCCCGCGTCGTATACCCGTCTGTGAATGGCGGCCATCTCCAGATAAGGATCCACCTCTTCGCGGACGCGCGCCAGATGCCCGTGCCGCTCCAGGTCCGCCAAGCATTCTTCCAAATTCCGATACATAGGAAACAATCCACCGCCCTGCATAATTTGTCGTCTGCTTCCTATTGTATCGGGATGTCCGGCTTGCCACAACTCCGCAGGCAAACCCGGTCCGGAGAAATACGGTCAGCCTGGCCCGATCCCGATCAATCGAAGCCTCGCTTGTAGAACAGCTTGATCGAGCTTCGCGCGCAGACGAGCGAGAAAACCGCGAACAGCAGCCCCCAGAAGAGAGCGGGAATGTAGGTGGCTCTGTCCAGATTGGTCGCATCTCCCGCGGCTGCCGGGTTATGAAAGGACATCGATAGAATAACCAGGGCGCTGATGACGGATTCTACGAGACAGATGAATGCGACGAGTAAATAATAGCCTTTAATGAGTCCGGGGCGGGACAGAACGACGATCAGAATCGTGAGCACCGCGAAGCCGGCGCACCACGCCGCTCCGAAGCCGTTGCGGACGAACAGCGCGAGGCCGAGCACGGCGATCGTCGCGATCACGACGAGCCCTTCCCGCTCCCGGCGCCGGGAATGAAGGAAGAAGAGCAGCAGCGCGAACAAGGCGGAGCCGAAATAGCCGGCCAGCGAAATCGGAATGGACTTCCAGTGGCCCGCGTACGCGGAGTAAGTCAGTCCGCTCTGATCGGAATACAGATGAATGTACCGGACGTCACCGGACAGAAGCAAGGTGACGAGCGCATGGCACATCTCGTGGACGAGCGTGTCCACGTTGCGGAAGAAGTCCGAGAACGGAATCCAGCGGGTTAGGAACGCCGTTATTCCGAGGAATATGGCGACTCTGAGCCAGGACTTGATCGCAATCCCCTCTTTCCTTGCCTTAATTTTCCGCTTAGCGGTTCGATTACCCGCATTATACCATAGGCGGCAAGGAACAAGACCATAAATCCGGCGGCGTAACGGTACATCTCGTCGTATCCGGCCGCGGCCGCGATCGCGCCCAGAACGAATGCCCCGGAGGCAACGCCCAGGTCGGTCGCGTTATAGAACAGGCTGTTGGCCGTTCCGTACTGCTCCGGCGCGGAAGAACGCAGCATCCATGCCTGCAGCGTCGGCTGGATCGCCCCGAAGCCCAGTCCGTACAACAGAGCCGATACGATGAGCATCGGCAGCGTCGTCGCATAGGACAGCACGGTTAAGCTGGCGATGACGCAGACGACGCCGGGAATGAGCACGGCGGCATGCCCTTTGCGGTCGAAGAGCTTGCCGGAGACAGGCCGCACGATAATGATCGTGACCGCGTTAAACAGGAAGAAGAGCCCGACCTGCTCCAGCCCGACCGACTCGCCGTACAGGGCGATAAAGCTGAGCACGCCCCCGTAAGTGACGCCGAGCAGAACGTTCAGGAACGCCGGCAGCAGCAGCTTTCGATTCATCGGCGCCTTGCCTGCGGCGCTCTTCGGCGCTTCGCGCTTATCATTCGCGGGAACCGATCGCGTTAGAAGCAGCAGCGGGAAAGCGAGCAGCAGCGTCGCCCCCGCCACCCAGGCAAGCGCGTTAAAGCCAGCCTCGCGGAACACGTTCAGCCCGATCATCGGACCGATCGACATCGCCAGGCTCGTGGACAGGCCGAAATAGCCGATCCCTTCCCCCATCCGGTCGGAAGGAATCATCTGCGAGACAAGCGTCGGGAGAATCGTGCTCGCCATGCCGAAGCCGACTCCGTAACCGACGCGCATGAGCAGCAGCGAGCCGATCGAATCGGCCAGCATGCAGATTCCGGTAACGGCGACGGCGATCGCGAGCCCGGTGTACAGCAGCGTTCCCCGGCCGAACTTGCGCATCAGCGCCGCCGTCAGAAAACGGGCCGCGATCGCGGACAGCGCGAACAGGCTCGTAACGAGACTTACGGCGAGATCGTCCGCGCCGAAATCGTTTTTGACGTAGGTCGGTAACGCGGACAGCGTCATTTGCAGGTTCAGAAACAACAAGAGAGAGCTTATCGTCAGGGCGATAAAAGCTCTCGTCCACAATTTCGTGTGCGCTTCCCGGCGTTGCATGTGTTCTCCTACTCTCTCTCTAAGATGTCTTTCATATGATGATCGATTCGGATCAGCAGCCGGATCAACGTATCGTATTCCTCTTCGCTCATGCAGCCGCGAACGTCTTCGTTCGCCGCCATCTCCAGCGGCAGCGTCTTGAGGATCAGCTCTCTTCCCTTGTCCGTGATGCCTACCTGGAACGATCGTCGATCGCGATCGCCGGTCCGTCTGTCCGCCAGCCCCTTCTGCTCCAGATGATCCAGTATTCTCGTCGTCGTGGGCCGATCCTTGCCCGTCCGCTCCGCGATTTCCTTCTGAATGAGGCCGTCCTCCAGATGGATCTGGTACAGGACCGACCACTGTTCCGGCGTAATCTCGAAGGGCTTCAGCCTGCTCTGGAACAAAGCCGACACTTTGCGATAGGACGTCCCCAGCATAAAGCCTGCCGAACGCCAGAGATCGTACGCTTTCTTATTGTTCATCCGTTATGCTCATCTCCAAATAGTTGCTACGACAATTATATTTCAGGCAACTATTATTGTAAAGAGACGAGATCGGTTTTCAGGACAGGAAAAAGGGAGCGTACTTTTCTTCCTTATAATACGTCGTGCCGGTCGTCCCGCTCTCGTCGCGGAACGATCGCTCCGTCGCCACGATCCAGCCTTTGCGGTACGCCGGGGAAGTTTCCGACGGGGCTCCGGCCGGGTGCAGCTCCCTTAGCAACTTCGTGCGGACCGTCGTCGTTCCGGCAAGAGGCTTGTCCGAGACGAGGCGGCAATGCAGCTCGTAGCCGGACATCTCGGCGAGGATGCGAATATCGGCGCTATGCGTGTTCCTGAACTTGAGATCCTTCCGCCCGTAGACGTAAGTGGCGTCCAGACCGAGGTCGATAAATCGCTCTTCCCCCCACATATCCGCGCTGTGGTTATGCTTCTCCAGAATGTCCATATTCGCCTGGAGAGCGACGTTGAAGAGCAGCGTGCTGATCAGGCAGGCGCTGCCCCCGGCGGCGTGTATCGTGCGCCCGCGAACGAACATCGGCCCCGGCATGAAGCCCATCTCTTCCGTCGCGCCCTTGAGAAATTTTCTAAGCGAGAAAATCCGCCCCGGAGGAATGACCGTCCCGTTCACGATCCGGCAGCCCAAATTCATGTTATGGAACCGGCCGTAGTTCAGATCCTGCAGCTCTTCCTTCCATTGCATGAGAATGCGGATTTCCGACAGCACGATCTCGCCGCGTTCCGCCTCCGCATCCCGGGGAAGCCGGTTTTCCGGGGACACGAATTGAAAGTACCAGCCTTTCAGCAAGCTGCGCGCGTCGTCCAGCAGCAGTCTTGTCCGAAGAAATTTGATCATAGGTTTATTGCGGATTGCCGTCATGGATTGCGGATACCCCCTCGTTCTTAAACCATTCCATACATTTGACGCAGAAAAGTGGGAAAAGTTACATTTTTTGTCGAAAAAGATGGAGTCGAGGGAATGGGGGTGAATTGAAGAGGAAGACGCGAGGGAACGCCTGCCAAACCATCGCAAACGGCCCCTGCCGGGAAGGCAGGGGCCGCTGTAACGAAACTCTATCCGATTAGTCGCGAGGCAGCTCGACGGACACTTCGCGGCCGGATTCAGCCGAACGAAGGACGCCGTCGATAATGGCTTGCTGGATCAGGATTTGCTCTCCCGGGATCGGCATCCGCGCTCACCCCTTGGCTTCCATTGCGTTCAGCAAGTCCAACTTGGCCCCTTCGCTGTGGGCATGGACGATCTGCACCAACGTATCGGCATCTTGATTTTGCAAAGCCTCGATCATCAGCCAGTGCTGCTTGACCATATCACCCAAACGCTGAGTGCCGTATCCGTACTTGTTCCTGAGCGAGCCGATCAATCCGACGTATTTTTCATAAATCTGCATGCCTTCCGGATTGTTGCTGTTTTCATAGATGGCGACATGGAACTGGCGGTCCAGCTTTACCAGCTCCTCCGCGGCGATACCCTCGCCTACCATCGCCTCCATCTGGCGGTTCAATTCCTTTAGCCGATTGAGCCCGGACAGCGTCAGATTCGGCATGCTGCGCTTGGCCAGCAGTCCTTCCACGACACCGCGTATCTCGTAGATATTGGCCAAGTATTGCGGAGTCAGGGACAGTACTCTCGCTCCCCTGTGGGGAAGCAGCTCGATAAATCCTTCTCCCTGCAAAATTTGAAAAGCTTCGCGCACCGGCATCTGGCTGACGCCGTATTTTTCGATGATTTCCGCCACGGTAATGCGCGAGCCCGCGGGAATCTCTCCGGAAAGTATGCTCTCTTTAATCCAATCCTTGACCTGGGCATACGCGGTAACCTTAGCGCTCTTGGTCACATCCATCCCTCATTTCCGGCGAATAGAACTGACAGTCATTCCCCTATTTCATATAATGCCACAGCAATTTGCTGCGGCGCCAACGCGGGAGGCATCGAAGCGAAAGTTCCCTCCAACGTCGATACCTCCGCCAGCCGGCAGCCGGGAACCTCGATCGCGGGAGCAACGGCGGCCGATGAATCGTTCCACAGCGCGACCGCAAGCAGCCCGTCCCGGCGGTAGACTTTGGCGATGATGGCCGGAGTCCGGTTCACGATGCCGTCGGTATCCTGGAACCTGCCACGGCCCAGCACATGCCAATATCTGGAGCGAAGCTCCGTCACCCGTTTCGCGTACTCGCGATAGTCCGCGTATCGATCGGCCAGAAGATCGTCCCGGTCGGCCGCGTAGCGAACTTCAAGCTCGTATCGCAGCCCGAAGACCAACGCGTAATTCGCCGTGCGCGGCTCGATATACGGGTAAGGATTGCGAATGGTCACGACCGTGTCGGGAAAACAGTACCTGAACAGCTCCGGATAATTCAACTGCTCGGCCTTCCCGTCGTCCGCCTCCGTCTCCATCCGGCCCGAAGCTCTGGAAGGCTCGGCGAACATGCCGTGCAGACAGTCCACGTAACCCGAATACAAATCCGTCACGTGTTCGGTGAAGAACGCATATTCCCGGTTTAGCTCCTTGGTGCGGGTCTGTATGCCTTCGAGCAGCTTTATTCTGCCCTGGGACATGGACAGAGACGGCTTGCCCTTCGCATGCGGATGCTCTTCGTTAAAGCACGGATACGCCGGCATGCCTCCGATCTGGTCGAACAGCACGCCGTCCGCGCCGAACGCCGCGATGAAGTCCGTCTTGTCCTTCATCAATTCCCTCCATTCCGGACAGGAAGGGCAAGAGATCGAAAAGGATTTGCTCGTAAAGCCGGCCTGAAAGGAGCTTTCATGCGACTTGTTGTAAAATTCGAAGTAGGGCGCGTTCCAGCGGCTTCTGGATTCCAGCCGATCCCCGCCGTTCTTGTAAAAGTCCGACGAAATATCGATCAGATGACCTTGCTGATACAAGGTAACCCTGCCGCCCGCAGCCTGCACAGCTTTAATATTCGACTTGAGCGCCTCGACTCCTCCTAGCGTATCGCTGGCATCCACATGCGGATACTGGTTATCATGCCCGCTGTCGTACCAGCCGAACAGTCCAAGCGTATCGCAGCCGTGCGCCTGGGCAAGCTCGTACAGCTTCGGCAGCTCGTCGTATGTCCACATCTCCGTCCCGAACTGCTGCTTGTTGATGACCAGAAAATAACCTTTCATGTCCTTCACCCATTGAGGCGTCTGCGCTTCGTACCGCCAGGCCGTCGACCATTCCGCGTATTCCCGCGCTCCGCGATGCCAGCTTCCGGTGTACAGCATCAACAAGAAGGACGGTGACGTCCAGGTTTCCCCCTGCTTGACGAACGGCATTTTGTCCACGGAAAGCGCCACTCCGCCGGAGCATCCCCTTCCTCCTCTAACCAGCAGCTCGGAGGAATAGAACTCGGAGTCCCGGCCGGACAAATACAGCGTCTGATCTCCGTCGGCCAGCGCCATCCATTGCATGCTTCCGCCGTGCGGATGGCCTCCGGGATAGTTCAAACGCAGCGTATTGGAATATCTTTCGCGCGTCTCCTTCATGTCCGCCAAATATTGGGCGACGTTCGCGATCTTCTGCCCGCATTGCTGCGGCCAAAGCAAAGCCGGCTTGCCGCCGGACAGCGAATGGATATTGCCGATATTCGGATATTCGAAATCGGTGATCAAAGCATCTTCGCGGTTGTCGATCTCCTCCCCGAAAACCAATCGATCGCGCTGCAGCTCGACCGTAAGACGGATTCCGATATCGACGGATGCGCCGCGAACGCTCAACCTGTCGGCCGCAAATTCCAGACTGTTCCCCCTTTGAGTTACCTTGTAGAGCTGATCGCCGCCGGAGACGGCGTTTTCCCAATCCTCCCCTCGCTTGAATACGAGCTTAAAGCTGGACTCGGAGGGCGAAGAGATAACGTTTCCGTAAGCTTTCTTCCCGTTGGAAAGCCAGATTAACCTTCCCAGTTCGTCGAACCTTGCGGTTAAGTGATCGTTCGTCAATTCGTACATCGTTAACGGCCTCCTAGAAGTAAGGAATTGTCTCGGGTGGGCGGATATCGGTCAGCGCGCCGTTATAATGTCTCAGATCCTTGGGCTCGTAGGGATACCGGAGCGCCGCGTCTGCGCGAAGCTCGATGCCCAATCCGGGAAGGTCCGGAATCCGCATGTACCCGTCTTCGAAAACCAGTTGCTCGTCGGTTATTTCTTGCCGCCACGGTACGTCCGTTTCCATGATTTCAAGGTAGAAAAAATTCGGCGTGCACGCGGCCAGTTGCAAAGTCGTGGCGTTCGCGATCGGGCCGCTCGGATTGTGGGGAGCAAACGGAATATAGTAGCTTTCGGCCATGGCCGCGATCTTGCGGCATTCCAGCAGCCCGCCCGCATGGCTGACGTCCGGCTGAATGAAGTCCAGCGCCCGCTTCTCCAAAGCTTCTCTGAAGGCATGTCGGGAGTACAGCCTCTCCCCTCCGGCAATCGCCACATTGGATTTCAACTTGACCTGCACCATCGCATCCAGATTGTCGGGCGGAATCGGCTCTTCGAACCATACCGGCTTGAACGGCTCGATCTCGCGAGCGATCCGAACGGCCGAAGGCACGTTAAACCTGCCGTGGCCTTCGATAAACAGATCGACATCCGGGCCGACGGCCGAACGTACCGCGTCTATGCACGTCAGCGCCTTGTCGAGCTCTTCGTTGGAGATGGTCATATACGCCATGCCGAACGGGTCCCATTTCAGCCCTTTGAACCCCCGCTTCACCGCCCGCTTTGCGGCGGCGGCGAATTGCTCCGGGCTGGAGGCGCCGGCGAACCAACCGTTGGCGTACACCTTCACCTTGTCGTGGTACTTCCCGCCCAGCAGACGATGAACAGGTACGCCGAGCGCCTTGCCGTTAATGTCCCACAGGCAAGCCTCGACCGCGCTTAACGCCGACATCAGCACCGGCCCGCCCCGCCAGTAGGCGTCGCGATACATTTGATGGTAGTGAAGCTCGATTTGCGTCGGGTCCTTCCCGATCAAATAACGCTTCAGATGCTCGATCGCGCCGACGACGGCGTGCTCCTTGTACTCCAGCGTCGCTTCTCCGACTCCGCTGATGCCTTCGTCCGTCATCACCTTTACGAAAACCCAATTCGTACGGTAGCAATATACCGTATATATCTCCACATCCGTAATTTTCACCTGGTTCCCTCGCCATCTGTAGGTTATCTATCTGTAGTAAAGCCCGCCGTTGACATCGATCGTAATTCCCGTCAAATAGCGCGCCTCCTCGCTGGCCAGAAAGACGACCGCCGCCGCAACGTCCTCTACCGAACCGAGACCGAGCGGTACGGTCCGGGACAATTCGTCCAGCCGGGACGGCCCATGCGTGCTGCGAAGCAGCTCCGTATCGATGATTCCCGGAGCTACGGCGTTTACGGTGATGCCGTGGGGCGCCGCCGTACGCGCAAGAGACTTCGTGAAGCCGAGCATGCCGCTCTTCGTCGCCGCGTAGTGAACGTGACCGAAGATCGCGCCCTGATGCGCCACTACCGAGCTGATCTGAACGATGCGACCGGACGATTGGCGAACCATTCTTTCCATCGCCTGCTTCGAGCAGAGAAAGCAGCTCGTCAAATTCGTATCGATCACGTGCCGCCAACTGTCGATCTCCGTTTCCAGAATCGATTCCGGCCTGGACGTGCCCGCGTTGTTGACGAGAATATCCAGCCGGCCGAAGCGTCGGTCGATTTGCTCGAACAGGCCCGCAACCTCCCTCTCCGACGTCACGTCGGCTTGAAAGAATGCCGCCTCTCTCCCCAAATCCTGGATCTGGCGAATCGTAGATTCCGGGTCGTCCTCGGCCGTATATGAGTTGAGGACGACATTCGCGCCCGCCCGGGCCAGTCCCAAGGCGATTCCCTTGCCTATGCCTTTGCTGGAGCCGGTCACAAGTGCCGTTTTTCCGTTAAGCTCGAACATGCTTTATCCTCCTCGGCGAGGCTTCTTCCCGCGCGTTCCGCTGCCAGGGCCGGAGCGCGGCCGAGGCCGGCGGTATGGCTCGCCGGCTTCGGCTTTCTTCGCCAACGGCAACGTAGGCCGCGGGTCCTTCCAAGCGCCTTTACTGTCTGGCCGCCTGCTCTTCCTGATAGATTTTTGTCGCTTGCTCGATCCATTCACTGCCGCCTTCGGCCAAATATTTCTGCTTAAAGCTCTCGTACATCTGGTCGATATCTCCTGTCGACATCATGGCCTTCGTTCTGAACTCCTTCTCCATGTCGTCCAGAATCGTGCCCTTGTCGATCTGAACCTGCGGCAGAGCGAACAGCCTGACTTCGTCGATTAGGTTGTCGGCGGCAATCTGCCTGCCCTGCTTGGTCGCGTCGTTGAACAACGATTCTCTCATGCCGTCTTTTTTGTTCAGCAGCACGGAATAGACGTATCCGCCGGAGTCGCGAAGCTTAACCGCATCCTCGTAAGGCGGTATCCACTCGAAGCTGCCGTCCTTGTACTGGTATTGAATCCCCTCTACCCCTGCCCAAGTCAGCGCGTCTCCCTCGTCGCTGACAAGGAAGTTCAGCAGCTTCATCGCCGCTTCGGGGTCTTTGGCCTTGCTGGAGATGACCGTATATTTGGGGCTGTTGGCCAGATTCGGATCGAGGTATCCGCCATGACCGTCCGGTCCTTTAATAAGCGTATAGACGAACTCCGGCGCGGGCTGCTCTACGTAACGGCTGAGCCAGTTTTGCGTAATGCCGTCCGCATTGAAATTGTAGGCCCCGACCTTGCCGTTCCAGAGCTTCTGGAACGATTGCAGGGACGGAATCGTCGAAAACTCCGTATCTACCAGTCCCTCTTGGTACAGCTTGTTCAAATACTTGACCGCGTCCAGGTACCCGGGAGCCAGCATCCAGGGCGTGACTTTACCGTCCGTCATCACCTGTCTGCCCATCGGAACGTTGTACGCTCCGAAAATGTGCACCCAGGTTTGCATAGCTTGAATGGCCAGGCCCACTCCGATCGTGTCCTTCTGCCCATTGCCGTCCGGATCGTCGTTGACGAATGCTTTGAGCGCTGTCCCATACTCGTCAAGCGTGGTCGGCACGGGCAAATTCAGCTTATCGAGCCAGTCCTTTCGAATCGCCAAGGAGTTGCCGCTGGCAAAGCCTTCCGGAATCCCGTAGATTTGCCCGTCGACGTAAGCGCCGCCCTTCAGATCGTCGCCTCTGTTCGCCGTGATGTTGGAGCCGTGCTTCTCGAGCAGTTCATTCAAAGGAAGGATCGCTTTGTTGTCGATTAGTTCCTTGATCTTCGTGTCGTTAACGACGAAAATGTCCGGCGCATCGTTGGAAACGAGCAGCGTGTTCAGTCTCTTCTCGTAATCGTCGACGGAGACGGTTTGCACCTGAAGATTGATCCCCGATTGTTTGCGGATTTCCTGAATGACCGGATTGTCCTCGGGAAAATCGGTCGCCTTGTTCATCAATGCCGTCACTACCGGAGCATCCTTCGGACTTTCGCTTGAATTCCCTTTGTTCGCGGCCGGCTCGTTCTTCGCGCACGCAGCCATAAGCAGCGCAACGATCAACCATACAACGATACCGCGAGTTGCCGTTCCGGATTTCATTCCTGTGAACATATAACCCCTCCTCAATCGTCTCGTAAGCGGATTTTTTCAACTGCCGTTTGCAATCGGACTTACCCTTTCACCGAGCCGATAAGCACCCCCTTGACGAAGTACTTCTGCAGGAACGGATAGATCAGCAGCATCGGCAGCATCGTTGCGATGATGGTCGCCATCTTGACCGATTCCTCCGAAATGTTGGCGATCGTCATCGAATCGTTCATGGAACGGGTGGACTCCGTCGCGCTGAAGCTCATCATCGATCTCAGGAAAATCGTCAGGATCTGCTTATCCTGAGAGTGAAGATAGAGCACGGCGTCAAAATACGAATTCCAGTGCCATACGCCGTAGAACAGCGAGATCGCCGCGATCACCGGCATCGAAACCGGCAAAATGATGGAAAACAACGTGCGCAGCGGCGTGGCGCCGTCCATGTTGGCCGACTCCTCCAGCTCCGGCGGGAGACCTTGAAAGTAATTTTTCATAATGAAGAAGTTCCATGCGCTGATTGCCGACGGGACGATTAGCGCCCACAGGGAATCCACGAGTCCCAGATTGTTGACCAGCAGGTAAGTCGGAATCATGCCGCCGTTAAAGAGCATCGTAAAGAAAATCAGCAGCGTAATCGGCGTTCTCCCCATAAATCTGCGAATCGACAAGGGGTACGCCAGCATGGCCGTCAGCGTTACGTTGATTAACGTCCCGACGAACAGCCGGAACAAAGAGTTGGAATACGCATGGAAGATGGAGGAATTGCGAAACAGCATTTCATAGGAATCGAACGCAAAGCCGCGCGGCAGCAGGAACAGTCCTCCCCCCATCGCCAGCTTCGGATCGCTGACGGAGTACATCAGAACGTGCCAAAACGGGTACAGCGTAGCAGCCGTGATCAGACTCAGAAGAAAATACAGCAATCCGAGCCCCCAACCGACAGGTTGTCTCTTTCTCACCTCTTGTTCCCCCTCTCAAATAAAGCCGCTGTCCCTATCAATCTTTTTCGCCGTATAGTTGGTGAGCAGCACGAGCGTCAGCCCCACCAACGACTTGAATAAACCCGAAGCCGTCGCCAGATCGTACTTCGCGTTCTCGAACGCCAACTTGAACAAATACGTATCCAAAATTTCTCCGACCTCGTAGACGGCCGGGTTATACAGCGCGTATACCTGCTCCAATCCTACGTTCAGAAAATTGCCAACATGGAAAATCAGCAGAATGACGATTGTCGTCCGCAGCCCCGGCAGCGTAATATGCCAGAGCTGACGCCATTTGCTCGCTCCGTCCACCTTGGCCGCTTCGTAGAGGGAAGGGTCGATCGTGACGATCGTGGCCAAATAGAGGATCGTTCCGAACCCCGCTTCCTTCCAGATGCTCGAGGCGATCAAAATGCTTCGGAAATATTCGACGCTGCCCATCAGATTGATCACCGCTCCGTCATGGCCGAACCATTCGGCCGCTTCCCTGACGATGCCGGTTGTCGGCGACAGAATAGCGTACAGAATGCCGCCGATGACGATCCAGGAAACGAAGTGAGGCAAATAAATGACGGTTTGCACGAATTTCTTGAACGGAGCATGCAACACTTCATTAATCAGAATGGCCAGAATGATCGGTGCGGGAAAGACGAAAATCAACTGATAGAATCCGATGATTACCGTATTAAGCAGTGCCCTTCTGAACCCGGACATCTCGAACAAGGTCTGAAAGTTGGCGAATCCGATCCAATCGCTGGCGAAAATTCCCTGATAAATGTTGTAGTCCTTAAACGCGACAACCAACCCGTACATCGGTCCGTAATGAAAGACGAGAAAAAACAGAATGCCCGGCAAGGCCATCAAATAAAGCAGCTTATCCTTCCGAATCGCGGCGAGCCTCTGCAGCCAAGCGGACTCCTCGCGACGCTTCAGTGTTCCGGTCGAACCCTTCAATCCGGCTCCCCCTTTCAACTTTGCTGTTACTGGACTCCGTTGACGCTTAGCCCCAAGGATCGAGTGGTCGGAAGCGGAGAGGCGATCTTATAAGGCTCCACCAGCCATAGCGTGAATCCGTAAGGCTCCAGCACGCTCCGGATGTCGATTCCCTGCTCCGTCCCCTTCACCCATTCGTTCCAACGATCGGTCAGCCCCAGCTCGATGCAGGCCGGTCCGGTCAGCCGGTTGTTGTTCAGTGCGTCGACCCGATATTCCGTAATCGTCACGTGGTCCAGGCGGATATGGCGCAGCATCAGATCTACTGCGGCAGGCTTATCGGTCGGATTCGTCGCCAGCAGAGCATACCCGGTTTCATCCCCCGTAGCCGCAATCTGGTGCTGATGCTCCCCCTGCATCTCCAGCTCGTTCTTCTTCAACATGCTCAGCATGCGCATTGCGTTGCCGTTGGGCGTGGAGGCGTATTGCCCATTCTCCAGCAGCAAGTATTGGGTGAACGACATCTGATAGGACGGGTTGTGGAACGTGCACCAAGGAAAAATATGCATGCCCGGCAGTTGAGCGGACAGGATCATCGCCGACAAGACCCCGGACGCGTTTCTTAGACTGTCCGTCCATATTCCCGTTGTCTGTGTGAAACCGTATTCATCGACGAAAATCGGAAGCTCCGGCAGACCTAGTTCCTTGATCCACGCACGGTGCATCTCGTAAAACACCTTTAACCGCCTCGGATGTCCGTTGTAATCGTGCATGGAATAATAATCGATTTGCCGTTTCTCGTCGCGGTCGTTGGCCAATTGCTGCAAAAACTCGCGCCACAGATGAGGCCGGTCCATGACGGCGTTGATGGCCGAGCCGCCGATCAGCAGCGGAACGGCATAAGAATGGCGTTCGTTCAGTCTCCTTACCGCCCGGTAGGCGCATGCGTACAGCTTGTAATAGTGCTCCGTATCGATTCCGCCAAAGCAGTCGTAGTCGCTCTCATTGCAGGGCTCGATATAGCGAATGTTGGGATACAGGTTTTTGTAGTATTCGATCACTTTCTCGACGACCTCTTCATATTTGTCCAACGACACGATTCCGCGCTGCGTTTCTTTCTCGTATCTGCGCAGATTGAGCAAAATCTCGTCGCTTGTCTCGCTGTGGGCAGACAAATAGTCCCGCACGTTCACCTCGGACGGCACCGTGGAACCCCAATCGTACTCATGGTGCAGCGAATCGTCCTGATAGCGGTTAACGCCGATTCGATAATTCCAGAAATACTCGTCTGTGCGGTAGTCCCACACCTCGTCGAGAGTTACCCAGCACCGCATAATCCGCGGGCGTCCGTGCCTCTCCGCCCAAAATGCCGGAAAATCGGCAGGCGGCGTGTAGCGCAGGGTCGAGTTTTGATACCGCTCCATACGCGGCCACTCTCTTAACGTCTTCGATGCGTCGATTTGTACTTTAGCCATGATCATTCTCCTTCTCGGGAAACGGAGGTCCAGAACCGCACGCTTTCCCCTTTTTTTAATCGAATATAGCCGTCCGGACTGTTCAGCCCGTTGACCGGGCCGCTTTGCGGTTCGACGCACAGGAAGCCCTTTCCGCCTCCGCCGTTGAACAGCACCCACTGCGTAAAATTGTTCGACATGCAGTAGCTGAAGTCCCCGATTCTCGCCTGCTGCCCGATCGCCGTGTAGAATCCGGAGATCGGCTCGCCGCCTGTTCTGCATCCTTGCCGATATTCCCGTTCCCTTGCGTTAAGCTCCAGCAAAACTCCCGTCGGCAAATGCCGGCCGTCGGTTTCCCACCGCCGCCCGATCGGAACACAGAACGTCGCCGGCTCGACAAAGGCGGTATGAATGCCCAACATGACGGGCATATCAGAATCCGCCGTATTCGCGATGACAATCTCCTGCCGAAAACCTCTTCCGTCCAGCGAAACGGCGACCGTCATTCGGAAAGCAAACGGGTAGCGTTCCCCTCGGTTTTCATACTCGCACACCGCCTTGTTCCCGCTTGCGCACACGACCCTGAACGGAGCGTCCGCCATAAAGCCGTGAATGTGATTGCCGTGCTGCAGCTCGTTCTGTTGCAGCCGGTAAGTCCTACCGTCGAAAGCAAACGCTCCATTCTCGACCCGGTTGGGCGGGACAAGCAAGGGCATGCCGTAAAGATGCGGCGCCTCTCTAAGCTCGCGCGCATGGGTCGGACAGCGCAAAATGTCCTGCTCCTTGTAGCGCAGTCGAACGGTATTGGCGCCGAAGCCTGGCCACATCGTCGCTCTCCAGTGCCCTGCTGCCAGGTGCAGGCTGTTTCCCAGCGTCATCGCCCGCCCCCGCGGCTGAGCGCGCTTCTCCCCGATCAGCCTTTGAACGCATACGTCCTCATCCCCTTGACTTGGGTTCTAATGCGAAATAAACCGCCGGACAGAGGATACTGTCCCAGCGTCCGTTCGTCCAGCCGGATTCTGGCGGTCGTGACGTAGAGATCCCGTCCGTCCGGTCCGCCGAATGCGCAGGAGGTGACTCGCGGGGCCGGCACGGGAATCGACTCCAGCATGTCCCCCGTCCGGGGATTCCATCTCGACACTTGGCCGCCGTCCCAATGCGCGATCCACAGCATCCCCTCTTCGTCCGTCGTCATCCCGTCGGGTATGCCCTGCCCTTCGCGGAACCGAACGACGGAACGCGGGCGATTGATGCTCCCCGAAACCGGATCGTAATCGAATTCGGTCACTTCCTTCGTCGGAGAATCGATCCAGTACATGCTCCTGTGATCCGGACTCCATCCCAGGCCGTTGGATACGCTTACGCCCGTCTTCACGGGCTCGAGAGGACCGTCCGCATTCAGACGATACAACGCGCCCGCTCCCTTCTCTCCGCCCATGTTCAGCGTACCTGCCCACAGACGTCCCGCCGGATCGCATTTCCCGTCGTTAAAGCGGTTGTCGGACCGTTCCTCCAGCTTCGCACGGCGCTGGAGACGGCAGGTCCGCAAATCCAGTTCATAGATGCCGTCCTGCAGCGCTACGATGACGCTTTCGGGCGATCTTGGCGCTACCGTTCCGATCTGCTGCTCCAGTTGAATGGTTCTATTCAGCCCCGTGCCGGGATCGAAGAAGTGCAGCTTCTTCTCCGGAATGTCCACCCACCACAAGCCGTTTAATGCATCATCCCAGCATGGCCCTTCGCCGAGAGTCGCCTGTGCATCCAATACCAGTTCCAGCTTCGCTCGCCCCCAATATAATATACAATAATATAAATTATATTATTTTATTTAGAATTATATACAATTTGAATTTTGATGTCAACGCTTTCTTTCTTGTGATCTTCTTGGGTACTATGCCTTTGTTCGGCGCAACAAAAACACCCCCTGCCGGAAAAGAAGCAGGGGGGTGTTGAGATGAAAATGGCAGATTCGATTTAGTCGCGAGGCAGCTCGACGGACACTTCGCGGCCGGATTCGGCCGAACGAAGGACGCCGTCGATGATCGCCTGCTGAATCAAGATTTGCTCGCCCGGAATCGGAGCCGGACGGCCGTCCCGTACCGCTTCGGCGAAATCGCGAACCTTCTCGTCGAACAGGTTCAGCTTATGCTCGATGAGCGGAATCGGCGTCTGCGTATGAGCGCCGTATTCGTCGTGGTACAGCGTAATCGAGCCGACCGAGCCGTCCCATACGCCCGACCACGGACCGGTGCCCGCCGACGTAACCTTGAGGCCCGCGTCGGTGCCGAGGAACATCGTCGCGCCGAGCGTGTCCATGTGCATCGCCCAGGAGATTTTGAACTGCAGCACAAGATCGTTCTCGAAACGCACCATCGCCACGCCGAAATCTTCCACCTCGAATTTGGAAGCCTCCGGATGATAGAGCGGATTGCGGCCGAAATGATTCGAAGTGAACGCGGAAACGGTCAACGGACGAGGATAGCCCATCGTGTTCAGAGCCATATCCAGCGAGTAGCAGCCGATATCGGCCATCGCGCCGGCGCCGGCCAGCTTCTTGCTGATGAACGTGCCGCCCGGCATCCCGCGGCGGCGGCCACCGCCCGTCTCGGCATAATACACGTTGCCCAGACGTCCGGATTGCACGATATCCTGCAGCAGCTTCATGTTCGGATCGTAGCGGGGCTGGAATCCGATTGTCAGCATATTGCCCGTGTCGCGGGCAACTTGCGTCATCTCCAACGCCTCCGCCAGAGTGACGGACATCGGTTTCTCCAGCAGCACCTGCTTGCCCGCCTTAAGCGAATCGACCGCCGTCCGATGATGCGAGACGTTCGGCGTGCAGATGCTGACGCCGTCCAACTCTTGCTCCAGCAGCTTCTCATGGCCGTCGTAAGCCGCCGCTCCGTCCAATTGCAGCGCCTCTACGAATTCCGCCGCCTTGCCGGGAATAACGTCGGCAACCGCGACGATCTCCACGAACGGCAGCTTGCGGTAAGCCGCTACGTGGGCTCTGGCGATTCCGCCGCTTCCGATAATGCCAATGCGTAAATGTTTGCTCATATGCTCGCTTCCTTCTCTCATTTGGATTGGAACGCCGCAGCAGGCTCTCCGGCATGCATTTTGCGGTAAGCGCTCGGCGTCACTTCGTATTTGCCCTTGAACACCGGATACAGATAGTTCGGATTGGCATAGCCGTGAGCGATGGCAATCTCCTCGATCGCCTTGTCCGTGAGGAGCAAATCCGAACAGATCGCCGTCAGCCGCGTATGCTCCAAGTAATCGCGGAACGTCGTGCGCCCCTCGCTGCGGAAAATGCGCTGAAGCTGCCGCGGACTAATTCCGATCGCTTCCGCGACCTGCTCCAGGGAGAGCGGCATGCTCTCGTTGTCCTGAATGTACTGCGTGGCCAACTGATACCTGTGGAAGCTCATGTCCCGCTCCGGAATTCCCGTTCTGCCGTCCGCCCCGTCGAGCACGCGAACGGTACGCAGCAAAATCTGCACGATCGCCTGCTTCAGCAGCGTGTAAAATCCGATCGGCTGCTCCTCCAAAATCCGGTAAGCCTCCAGGAAGCCGCTCATCGCATGAAACCGGTCGACGACCGGACCGATCGGCAGACGGTCCAGCGCGGCGATGCACTCGCTCGCCTCCGCCGCCTCCAGCTCGTCGCCCCAGCCGCTCGGTTCGGCATCCGATTCCAGCGGCACGATGTCCAGGTGAAGACAGAGCTCGTACATCGGATCTTCCGGGTCCGACTCCTGATAATGCACCAGATCCGGACCGGTCAAATAAAACATCCCCTCGTGAAGATCGTAAGCCTGATCGACGAGGATGACCTTGCCCTTGCCTTTCGGAATATAGTGAAACTCGTATTCCGAGTGTTTATGGAAGTTAATGATATGACCCGGCGGAAAAGAGGCCAGATGACAGCGCAGCACGCGAATGCCGTATCCGCCCCAACGAAATTGCAGTTCCAGCCGGTCCAGCGCGTCCTGCCTCTCCGCCATCCGGGCGTACGGGAAGGGACTCGCGCTTCCGGCCGCTTTGCGGTCCGCCGGCTTCTTCCCCGTCGTCGACTCGCGATGATCCGCCTGCATGCTCCATCCCTCTTTTCCTCCGGTAGTCCGTTATTCCGCCAGCTCGTCGATCCGGATCGGACGGCCTTCCGCAACCGACCGCGTCGAAGCTTCCATCAGCTTGGTCAGATCGACAGCCGCCGCGATATTTTCCGTCGCTTCCGTGCCCTTCTCGATATGATCCACCCACTGGCTGAATGCGTAAGGCAACCTGCCGTCCAGCTCCAGCTTCTCCCATTGCCCGCTTCCACCGTTGTAGCGAACGACCGGAACCTCCTCCGGGAAACCGAACAGCAGCGTGCCTTCGGTTCCGTGAAGCTCGATGGAGAACGGCGAGTGGCTGTTCACGAAGCCCGCTTCGACGATGCCGATCGCGCCCTCTGCATAGCGCAGCACGGAGACCGCGTTATCCTCGACTTCCTTGCCCGTCACGTAGCCGAAGTTCGCGCTTACGCTCTCGGGCATGCCCAGAAAGCGCCGAACGAGATACATCGGGTGGCAACCCAGATCGATAAGAGCGCCTCCGCCGCACTGCTCCTTCGAGTAGAAATGGTCCGGCAGCCAGTTCGCGGTCGCGCCGTTATGCGACAGCCTTACCCGCGCCAGCGTCAGCTTGCCGAGCTTGCCGCTCTGCACTACGCGGTCGATCGTCTGCGTATAGCCGTCGTAGAGGCGCGGCAGGGAAACCGTCAGCTTAACTCCCGCTTCCCCGACCGCGGAAAGGATTTCGGATACTTCCTTCGCCGTAGGGGCGATAACCTTTTCCGTAAAAATGTGCTTGCCGGCTTTCGCCGCCTTCACCATCACATCGCGATGAATATTCGTAGGCGCGTCCACGATGACCGCGTCGATGCCGTCCTGGGCCAGCATCTCGTCGAGCGACGCGTAATACGGCACTCCGTACTGCGCGGCTTTGGCTTGTCCGCGTTCCGGCTCTTCGTCCCAGATCGCGGCCAGCTCCGTCTCGGGATGCTCCAGCGCCTGCTTCGTATAATCGTCCGCATGAACGTGCCAATAACTGATTTTACCGATCCGAATCATAGTAAGCCTCCTTGGCTGTTGACTTAAAATATACGACAACAATGACAGATTACACAACTTTTATCGCCATTATAATTAGTTTTCGTGCCATTTAAACTATAAAATTGCGACATAGTTTCTCGATGCAGGTTGGATTCAATTCCCGAAAGCCGCTGAGGCCACGACGGAGATCGGCAGCAACGCGCACACGAAAAGTCGTACATCGGTGCTTAAGAGGGGGCTTATCAAACCAACAGCGGGGCCTGTCGAAGATGGCCTCCATCGTCAAGCTGATCGGGAAGCTGGCACGCATCGTGATTGGCATGGTGCAACGGGGAGAAACGTACCGTAGTCCGTTGCCGCAGCCGTCTGCCGCCTGAGTGACAAGGCTTTAGGGGAAGGAACGTACCTGTCGCCGCAGTAGGATCTGCCGCTGTTGTGACGCGTAACAGCCCGTTCACCCCGCCGTTTACGAATGCTGAACCATTTGCAGGATTCATCGACAAAGAACGCACAGAGAACCGAGTTTGACAACAGCTAGGGCAATGACCCGTCCCCCAAACACGATCGGTCTCCACGCCTTGGTCAGGTACAACGAAGGAATGCAAGGGCGATGACCCGTTGAGACATGGGAGGGTGAACCGCCAAGGAACAAGTGGAGCGTGCAGGAGAGCACCAAGCGAAAGTACGGCATGACGTACCTTCTGTTCCCGCATACCCGAACACGTCAAGACGGTCCATCGCTCGCGCGTTCCTCCACCGCATCTGACATCAACATCGATGAAATCCTGCGAATGGCTGAGCATTCGTGAGAAAAACCCTTAAATACGAGGGATGTTGTCAGGATAAGCAATTATAGCCCCCAACTGCCCCTAGATATGTACTGCCAAGGCACTTTATTGGCCTTCGTGAGACCGGGGCCGACGCTCCGAGGCACTTTATTGGCCTTGACACTTTCCTCTCACTCCCGGACACCCACTGCCAAGGCACTTTATTGGCCTTCGCGGAACTGGCGCCGACGCTCCGAGGCACTTTATTGGCCTTGGGGCCTCTCCGCCGGTGCCGAGCGTATGTCGCCAAGGCACCTTGTTGGCCTTGGGCATCCCGACGCTTAATCAAACAACATTGGCCCTCACCCACATTCACCGCTCGCTCTAAGCGTAAGCGTCAAACCCTACCCACCTTCGTTCTTTGCAGCAACCATGAGATAATCCTCCTCAGAATCAATTCGGGGGAGGATATTTTATGGCCAGAG